>NZ_JBNJMN010000002.1:0-1401653 GCF_050936535.1 Nonomuraea sp. CA-218870
CCGCCCCCCCCCCCCCCCCCCCCCCCCCCCCCCCCGCCCCCCCGCCGCGCGCGCGCGCGCGCGCGCGCGCGCGCGCGCGCGCGCGCGCGCGCGCGCGCGCGCGCGCGCGTGCGTGCGCGCGCGTGTGCGTGTGTGTGCGCGCGCGCGCGCGCGCGCGCCCGCCCGCCGCCGCCGCCCGCGCCGCCGCCGCCGCCGCGCCGCCGCGCGCGCGCCCCCCCCCCCCCCCCCCCCCCCCCCCCCCCCCCCCCCCCCCCCCCCCCCCCGCGCCCCCCCCCCCCCCCCCGTGTGTGTGTGTGTGTGTGTGTGTGTGTGTGCGTGCGCGCGTGCGCGTGTGTGTGTGTGTGTGTGTGTGTGTGTGTGTGTGTGTGTGTGTGTGTGTGTGTGTGTGTGTGTGTGTGTGTGTGTGTGTGTGTGTGTGTGCGTGTGTGTGTGTGTGTGTGTGTGTGTGTGTGTCTCTCTCTCTCTGTGTGTGCCGGGCGCGGCTGGGTGGGCGAAAGGCGGGGGGCAGCGGGGGTGCGTGTGTGCAGCGCAGCGGCGCGGTGTGTGTGTCGTGGGGCTGACGAGGTCAATTCTCACCACGAGCTTCATCACTCTTCTTCACACACAGAGAGAGGAGAGACAGAGAGAGTTCAGAGAGCTGAGAGACACAGAGAAGAAGTCAGGGTCTTCCCACTGACAGTGTTTACACACACACACACACAGGCAGGCAGGCAGACGGGCACACACATTCTGAAATGAGACAGATAGGCAGTCCCAGAAAAGAGAAGCATGGCTCACACACAAAGGGTAGACAAGGTGAGTTGGCTTAGAATGTCAGATGTTTGTTCCATTTAAGTTAAAAGTGCAGGAGACTTGAAAGGGCTGTCCCTAGTACGAGAGGACCGGGACGGACGAACCTCTGGTGTGCCAGTTGTATCGCCAGGTGCATGGCTGGTTGGCTACGTTCGGGAGGGATAACCGCTGAAAGCATCTAAGCGGGAAGCTTGCCTTGAGATGAGGTCTCCCACCCTGTGAGGGGGTAAGGCTCCCGGGAGATGACCGGGTTGATAGGCCGGAGGTGGAAGCGCGGTAACGTGTGGAGCTGACCGGTACTAATAGGCCGAGGACTTGACCACAAAGCTTTGTTTTTCTTGCTCGCGTCCACTAGGCAATTCTGAGACTGCAAACAGTGTTCCTGTTTGTGTGTTTCGGAGGGTTACGGCGGTTATGGCGGGAAGGAAACACCCGGTTACATTCCGAACCCGGAAGTTAAGCTTCTCTGCGCCGATGGTACTGCACTCGGGAGGGTGTGGGAGAGTAGGTCACCGCCGGACAATCTTTTGGGGAGGCCCCGAGCATTGCGCTCGGGGCCTTTCCGCATTTCTGGAGCGTTTCCGGGGCCTGGGGAGGGCTCGGCGGCCGGCGTGTGACAGATCGGTGTGCGGGGTTTGTGCGGGAGATGCGAGGGCGGGCGGGCACGGTGGACCCCATGAGCGTAGAGAACACGAACAAGCCCGTCATCGCCATCACCCGATTCAAGGCCAAGCCGGAGGACGCCGAGGAGGTGAAGGCCAAGCACGCCACTCTCGCGTCCACGGTGCGGGCCGCCGTTCCGGGGCTGGAGGAGGCGAGGCTGGGGCGGGGCGAGGACGGCGCCTGGGTCGGCGTCTGGCGGTGGGACTCGCAGGAGAGCCTGCGGAAGGCGCAGGAGCTGGCGCATTCCCTGCCGGAGGCCGAGGCGGCGTTCGCCCTGGCGTCCGACGTGACGGCGGAGACCGCGGAACTGATCCAGGAGTCCTGACCTTCGCCCGGTGGGCCCTCACCTCTTCTCCAGGGCGAGGGCTCTTCGGGCCTCTGATAGTCGTGCGACGCCCGGAGGGGCCCATATAGAAGGTGCGGGGGCGGGCCCGGCTGGGTGAGGATGACAAGGTGATCGTGACGTGTTACGGCGGACCCCGGGATCTGCGGGCCATGCAGGAGCTCACCGGACGGATCTGGACGCCGCGGGCTCGCTGGCACGCGGGGGATCTGGCCTGGGGACGGTTCCAGCACAGGGGGCGGGAGTCGGAGTGGCCCACGATGCTGTGGCGGGCCGACCGGCGGACGCTGGCCTGGGGCTGGGTCGAGCTGCCCGGTTCTCTCAACCTGGCCGTCGACCCGGATCACGCCGGGCTGGCCCACGACGTGCTGCGCTGGTTCGAGGAGCTGGTGCCGGCGGGGAAGCGCCAGGTCGAGGTGTCCAGCGGGGAGCCACACCTGATCGACGCGCTCGAGGAGCGCGGGTACGCGCGGGTGAAGGACGGGCCGTTCTTCGTGCGGATGGTACGGGACCTGGACGATCTGCCCGAGCCGGTGCCGCCTGCCGGGTTCCGGCTCCAAGCGGTGCGTGACGTGGCGGGCCGGGTGGCGGCTCACCGCGCGGCCTTCCACCCGTCGCGCGTCACCGAAGAGAGCTACGCGGCCGTACGCGCGGCCTGGCCGTACCGTCGAGACCTGGACTGGTGCGCGCTCGCCCCCGACGGCAGCACGGTCGCCTACTGCCTGATCTGGCTCGACGACCGCCAGGTGGCGCTGATCGAGCCGGTCGGCACCGTGCCGGCGCATCGGGGCAAGGGACTGGCCAGGGCGGTGTGCCTGGCGGCGCTGCGCGCGGCGCGGGCGGCCGGCGCCAAGCAGGCCGTGGTGGCCCCGCGAGGCGACGACGGCTATCCCGTACCGGCGCGTCTTTACAGCAGACTCGGGTTCCGCGACACTGCCAGGAGCCTGCGCTTCACCCACTGATATCCAATCGTGATTGCCCGCCTTGTGATAACCACTGTGGTAAGGGCAGGCCAGGGAGTCAGGAGGGAGGGGGGATCTGCATGGTGCCGGAGACGATGGTGACGGCGTGGCCCGCGAGATGCACGCGGTCACCGGCGAGCGTCACGCGCACCAGCCCGCCCCGCTCCGACAGCTGCGCGCCGACGAGCGCCGCGCGGCCGAGCTTCGCCGACCAGTACGGCGACAGAGCGCAGTGCGCCGAGCCCGTCACCGGGTCTTCCGGCACACCGACGTTCGGCGCGAAGAACCGCGAGACGAAGTCCGTCTCCGTTCCCCGAGCGGTGACGATGACGCCGCGTGCCCCGACCGCCGCCAGGGCGTCGATGTCGGGCCGCAGAGTGCTCACCGTCGCCGCCGAATCGACTTCGACCAGCAGGTCCAGGTTCACCTTCGAGACGTGTACGGGGGTGACTCCGAGCGCCTTTTCCAATCCTTCCGGCGCTGTGGTCGGGGTCACTTCCTTGGCCGGAAAATCCATCGTGATCATCCCGTCCGGGTGGCGATTCACCGTGAGCGTTCCGCCGGCCGTGGCGAATTCCACCGGGCCCTGTGCCGCGCCCGTCGAATACAGGACGTGCGCCGTGGCGAGGGTGGCGTGCCCGCACAGGGTGACCTCCACCTTCGGCGTGAACCAGCGCAGCGAATCTCCCAGGAGGAAGGCGGTCTCCGAGAGCTTCAGCTCGGCCGCGACCGCCTGCATCCAGGCGTCGGGCACCCGATCCTCCAGCAGGCACACGCCTGCGGGATTACCCTGGAAAGCTCTGTCGGTGAAGGCGTCTACGATGAACAGGCGCATCAACCGATGCTATAGGGGCTTGATATCAGGATGAAACCAGGACGCTAGCCGTACAAAATGGAATTAGTGCTGGGCGTGTCGCATGGCGAACGCGGAATCGTCGGTTACCGTCCAATGTGTCGGGACGTGCCGATTGCGGTGAGTTCCTGAGGAAAGGACAAGCCGATGGGGGCAGTGCGTAAGGTTGCGGGTTACCTTGGCCTGGGTGGAGATGATCAGTACGACGAGGCTTACGACGACGACGGGCAGTACGAAGAGGAGTACATGCCCGCCACGGAGAGGGCGGCGCGCCGGTGGCGCTCCACCATCGAGTCGTCGCGGATCGTGATGGTCCAGCCGCTCAAGTACAACGACGCACCGTTGATCGGCCAGTACTTCCGTGAGGGCCAGACGGTGATCATGGATGTGACGGGCATGCCGATGCCGGAGGCGACGCGGATGGTCGACTTCGCCGCCGGTCTGGCCTACGGCTGTGAGGGGCGGATCGAGCGCATCGCCGACCGCGTCTTCCTGCTGGCGCCTGCCCACGTCGAGATCGAGACCACCTAGCCCGCGCCGGGCGACGTGCCGGCACGGGAGGGCGGGGCCCGCGCGGCGCGTGCATGACCACGATCTGATCCACCACGGACCCTTCGGTGCGAGCCGGGACCGTGGTGGATCAGTTTATGAGGGCGGTTTCAGGCCGCGCGGGGGCCGCGGCGGATCAGGCGGGTGAGGTCGGCGGCGTCCTCGGCGGCCTGCTTGGCGCGGCCTTCGGCCTCGCGGGCGTAGGCGTGCAGTGCCCACACCGCGCCGTCGGCCAGCTCTCTCAGCTCGTTCACCTGTGCTGTGACGTACGCGGCGTCGGATCTGACGCGCTCGCGGCGCTGCCAGAGCAGCCACCCGGCCAGCCCGAGCAGCGCCGCCCCCGCGGCGGCCACGAGCGGGTGGGTCAGGAAGGAGGCCACGAGACAGACGAGCCCGCCGAGGGCCAGCAGCCCCGCCGTCCACGGCGGGCGGGGCGGGGTCAGGGCGGCGGCGGAGATGGCCGCCTCCGCGGTGGCCATGGACTCCTCGTCAGGGCCTTCGGGGCGGAGCTCGACGCGGTGGCCGAGCAGCGACACGGTGACCATCGGCGGCGGCTCCAGCCTGCTGTCGTACTCCAGCTCCTCGGCGACGCCGCGCAGGATGGGCGCCGCGACGTGCAGGGCGATCGCCGTCAGGTGGGGGTCGGCGCCGGGGCGCAGGTCGTCGAGCAGGTGGGAGCCGAGCGAGGCCTGCGGGCCGGACGGCCCGCTCAGCCCGATCACGGCGCGCAGCACCGCGAGCGGCTCGTCCTCGGCCCAGGTGGTGGCGGGCGCGGCGCCGGAGTTGGCGAGCGGGGCGGCGGAGCCCTGGTCGGACTGGCGGGCCGAGGTGATCTCCTCGCAGCGGGCCCGCAGCCGGGCCAGCCGGGCGGCGGCCTGGGCGGGCCGGGCCAGCTCGGGGATCTCCGCCATCTCGGGGAAGTCGACGAGCGAGGCGGGCACCACCACGGACGGCTCGCCCGGCAGCAGCGCCTGCACCCACTGGCGCGGGTCGGCGTGCTCCTGCACGGCGAGCGCGTCGAGCTTGCGCAGCACGAAGATCTTGCCGGCGGGGCCGTAGGCGCCCCGGGCGGCGGCCAGCCAGAGCGCCCGCTGGCCGTGGGTGACGGGCCGGTCGAGCGACAGGTCGCCGAAGGCGGTGCCGAGCCAGGAGGCGTGGATGCGGCTGCCGTGACCGGCGACGGCCAGCGCCAAGCAGAGGAACACCGCGGTCTGCTGCTGGTCGCGCCCGGCCGCTCTGCTCAGCGGCTCCAACGGGTCGTCGCCGGCGAGGATGGCCACCAGCGCCTGGACGGCGGGCGGCAGCCAGTGACCGGGAATGTCGGTGAAGCCGGGTGGTGCGGGGGGCGCGCTCCCGTCGGCGGCCAGATGTGCCAGCAACGCCTCGGCGTAGCGCCGTAGCTCGGTCGCTGCCTGGGGGCTCGCAGTCAGGTCCATGCTCAAGGCAGAGAACTCCCCCATTTCGGCCTCAGTTCATGACCGCGTAAAGCCTAACCCGTGAGACGCGCCTCCGAGGTGGAGGCGCGCCATGACGGAACGGGGGAGTTTGATCAAATGGCCTGTTACATGCGCTCGGGCACGGGGACGCCCAGAAGGTCGAGCCCTGTCTCCAGCACCCGCAGCGTCAGCGCGCAGAGCGCCAGCCGGCGGGCGCTGGTCTCGGGGTCGACGCCCTCCTTGGTGACCGGGCACTCCTCGTAGAAGGTGCTGAACAGGCTGGCCGTCTCGAACAGGAACGCGCACAGCCGGTGCGGCTCCGACAGGGTGGCGACCTGCTCCACCGTCTCGCCGAAGCCGAGCAGGTGGAGGCCGAGCGCGCGTTCGGCCGGCTCGGCCAGCGCGATCGGACCGGTGGTCTCCTCGGGGGAGCGGCCCGCCTTGCGGAAGATGGACCGGATCCTCGCGGTCGCGTACTGCATGTAGGGGCCGGTGTTGCCGGTGAAGCCCAGCATGCGGTCGAAGTCGAAGACGTACTCGCTGTCGTGGTTGACCGACAGGTCGGCGTACTTCACGGCGCCCATGCCCACCGCGTGGGTGATCACCTCGCGGGTGGCCTGGTCGTAGCCGCGCTCGGCGATGGCGGCCGACGCCCGGTCGATCGCCTCCTGCAGCAGGTCCATCAGCTTGACGGAGTCGCCCGAGCGGGTCTTGAACCGGCGGCCGTCCTTGCCCAGCATCATGCCGATCTGCACGTGCTCGGCCGAGACCGTGTCGGGCAGCCAGCCCGCGAGTCTGGCCGCGGCGAACACCATGCGGAAGTGGAGCGCCTGGTCGGCGCCGACCACGTAGAGGATGCGGTCGGCCTTGAGGTCGTGGACGCGGTAGCGGATGGCCGCCATGTCGGTGGAGGCGTAGCCGTAGCCGCCGTCGCTCTTCCTGACGATGAGCGGCAGCGGCTTGTCGTCGGAGCCGGTGAAGCCCGGCGGGAACACGCAGAGCGCGCCCTCGCTGATCGTGGCGACGCCGGCCGCCTCAAGGTCCTGGCAGGTCTTCTCCAGCATCGGGTTGTACATGCTCTCGCCGGCGAGGTCGGCGTCGGTCAGGGTGACGCCGAGCATCGTGTAGACCTTGTTGAAGTAGCGCACGGTCGCGTCCATGAAGACGTGCCACAGCCGCATGGTCTCCGGGTCGCCGGACTGGAGCGTCGTCACCCGTACGCGCGAGCGCTGCTTGAACGACTCGTCGCCGTCGAACTTGGCGCGGGCCGCCTGATAGTACTCAGTCCCCTGGCCGGCTTCGAGCTGGGCGACCGCGGCCTCCTCGCCGATGTCGAGGAGGTGCTCGATGAGCATGCCGAACGGGGTGCCCCAGTCGCCCAGGTGGTTCTGCCTGACGACGTGGTTGCCGAGGTGCTCGTGCACGCGGGCCAGGCAGTCGCCGACGATGGTCGTGCGGAGGTGGCCGACGTGCATCTCCTTGGCGGCGTTGGGCGCCGAGTAGTCGATGACGACGGTCTGCGCGGGCGCCATCGTGGTGACGCCGGAGCGCGGGTCCTCGAAGACCAGGGACACCTGGGACTCGATCCACCTGTCGTCGAGCGTGATGTTGAGGAAGCCCGGGCCGCTGACCTCGACGGTGCCGGGGAAGTCGGACAGCTCGGCCCTGATCGCCTCGGCGACCTCCCGCGGGGCTCGTCGCAGCCGCTTGGCCAGGCTCATCGCGACGTTCGCCTGGAAGTCGGCGAACTGGGAGGGCCGGATCAGCGGATCTGCGTCGGCGTGCTCGGCGCCGAACGCGGACGCCAGCGCCTGCTGGACGCGCTCGGCGAGCACTTTCTGCGGGTCGGTCATGCCCTAAGCGTACCGGCGACCTTGACTACGGCGCTGATGACGGCGGAGGCCACGAGGGCGATCCCGATGGCGATCAGCCCGTCGCGGGGGTCGCCGAGGGTCAGCTCGAAGAGCCGCCGCACGTACGGGGTAGCCAGGGCCAGCGCGAACAGCCCTGCCATGGCCGCGACCAGCGTCACCCGCCACCGGTTGAGCGGCCTGGCGACCAGCACGAGCACCCACCAGGTGGTGAGGAAGAGCGCGAGCACGGCCGCCGTCCGGCTTTCCTCCAGGGTGCCGCCGTCCGCGGCCACGAACGCCAGCAGCACCGCGCAGGCGGAGATCACCCCGGCCGGGACGGCGAGCCTGAGCACCCGGGGCACGAACCCCGGCCGGGCGCGCTCCAGCGTCGGCGCGAGCGCCAGGAAGAGGGCGGGCAGGCCGATGGTGACGGCGTTCACCAGGGTCGAGTGGCGGGGCGTGAACGGGAACATCATCCCCGCGACCCCGGTCGTCAGCGACAGCACGATCGCGTAGAACGTCTTGGTGAGGAACAGCCCGGCCACCCGCTCGATGTTGGCCAGGACCCTGCGGCCCTCGTTCACCACGTGCGGGAGCGCCGCGAACCGGTTGTCGAGCAGCACGACCTGGGCGACCGCCTTGGTGGCGGGGCTGCCGGCGCCCATCGCGATGCCGAGGTCGGCCTCCTTGAGCGCGAGCACGTCGTTGACGCCGTCGCCGGTCATCGCGACGGTGTGGCCGCGCCCGCGCAGCGCGGTGACGAAGAGCCGTTTCTGCCGCGGGCTGACCCGGCCGAAGACGGTGGCGGCGTCGAGCGCCAGGCCCAGCGCCTTCTCGTCCTCCGGGAGCGTGCGGGCGTCGACGGCGCGGTCGGCGCCGGGCACGCCCAGCCCGGCGGCGATCGCCGACACCGAGCGCGGGTCGTCGCCCGAGATGATCTTCAAGGCGACGCCCTGGCGGGCGAAGTAGGCCAGCGTCTCGCGCGCGTCCGGCCGGACGCGCTGATCGAGCGTGACCAGCGCCACCGGCTCGACGTCCCCGACGAGCCCCGGCGATCCAGCCCGCGCGCCCGTACGAGCGTCCGCGGGAAGGACGGCGTCCTGGAGCCGGTCCGTACGGGCGTCCGCGGGAAGGTCGGCGTCCGGGAGCCGGTCCGCACGGGCGTTGACGGGCGCGCCGGGGTCCGGGAGCCGGTCCGTACGGCATAAGGCCAGGACGCGGGCGCCGGTGGCGGACAGTTCGGCGGCCTGGGCGCACTCCGGGGCGGACGGGTCGAGCAGCACGTCGGGGGCGCCGAGCAGCCAGACCCCGTGCGGGCCGAAGTCGGCGCCGCTCCACTTGCGCTCGGACGAGAACGGGACCGTGGCGAGGGGGCGCCAGCCCGGCGCGGGGAAGCGGTCCGCGATCGCGCGGGCGGTGGCGTTGGGGTGGCTGTCGGCGGCGGTCAGGGAGGCGAGCGCGTCGCCCACCGGGCGGCCCTCGCGCAGCGGCAGCACCCGGTCCACCGTCATCCCGCCGGCGGTGAGGGTGCCCGTCTTGTCCAGGCAGAGCACGTCCACCCTGGCCAGGCCCTCGACCGCGGGCAGCTCCTGCACCAGGCACCGGTGACGGGCGAGCCGGACCACGCCCACGGCGAAGGCGATCGAGGTGGTCAGCACCAGGCCCTCGGGGATCATGGTGACGATGCCGGCGACCGCGCCGGTGATGGCGGTGGCGAAGTCGGCGGAGTTGTTCAGCTGGCTGTAGGTGAGCAGGGCGCCGATCGGGATGACCAGCCAGGTGATGTAGCGGATGAACCGGGCCACGCCGTCGCGCAGCTCGGAGCGCGCGAGGTGGAACCGGCTCGCCTCCTCGGCCAGCCTGGCCGCGTAGGCGTCGACGCCGACTGCGGTGGCCCGGAACAGGCCCGTACCCGCCACGGCGAAGCTGCCCGACAGCACCGGGTCGCCCGGCTCCTTGCGCACCGGGTCGGACTCGCCGGTCAGCAGCGACTCGTCGACCTCCAGCCCGTCGGCGGCGACGACCTCACCGTCGACCGGCAGCGCGTCACCGGGGCCGAGCACGACCAGGTCGCCGAGCACGACCTGGTGCGGAGGCAGGCGCCGCTCCGCGCCGTCGCGCCGGACCGTCACCGGGCTCTCGCCGACCACGGCCAGCCGGTCCAGTGCGCGCTTGGCCCGCAGCTCCTGGATGACGCCGATCAGCACGTTGGCCACCATGATCAGGCCGAACGCGCCGTCCTGCCACTCGCCGAAGATCAGGATGAGCGCCCACAGGACGCCGATGACGAGGTTGAACAGCGTGAGGACGTTCGCCCTGACGATGGCGCCGAGAGAGCGGCTGGAGCGCCGCGGCACCACGTTCGGTCGCGCCCGCGCCGCCTCGCCGGACGTGAGCCCGTCCAGCGACATGACTCCGTCCACCCCGCCCCCGCCCGTCCCCTCGCGTCGATCGCGCCCTCTGTCCCCGGTGGGCGGATCCGCATCACCCTACGGGCTTTCAGCGTGATCTGTGCGCGGTTATCCGTTCGCCGATCCTCGCCACCAGCCCGCCCGCCGACAGGTCGGCCGCGAGCCGGCACGCGGCGCTGACGCCTGGGGCCCTGGTCGAGCCGTGCGCGATGACGACGGTGCCGTTGAGCCCGAGCAGCACCGCGCCGCCGTACGCCTCCGCGTCGAGCCGGCCGCTCAGCTCACGCAGCCGGGAGCGTTGCAGGAACGCGCCGAGCTTGGCCACCCGGCTCTCCTCGACGGACCGCTTCAGCTCGTCGAAGGCGTAGCGGACGGCGCCCTCCATGGTCTTGAGCGCCACGTTGCCGGTGAAACCGTCGGTCACGATCACGTCGGCCCGGCCCGTCAGCAGGTCGTAGCCCTCGACGTTGCCGGTGAAGCGGAGCGACGGGGCGGCGCCGAGCAGCTCGTGGGCGCGGCGTACGAGCTTGTTGCCCTTCTCCGCCTCGCTGCCGATCGTGAGCAGGCCCACCCGGGGCTCGGTGATCCCGAAGGCCAGCTCGGCGTACGCGGCGCCGAGGTGGCCGAACTGGACCAGGACCTCCGGCTTGACCTCGGCGTTGGCGCCCGCGTCCAGGAGCAGCGTGGGCCGCGGCCGCGTGGGCAGCGCGACCGCGATGGCCGGGCGCAGCACGCCCGGCTGGGCCTTGAGCCGCAGTTTGCCGGTGGCCACGATGCCGGCGGTCGAGCCGGCGGACACCACGGCCGACACGTCGCCGCGGCGCAGCAGGTGGCAGGCGACCGCGATGCTGGAGCGGGGCCGGCGCAGGCTGGCCAGCGCGCCCTCGTCCATCGCCAGCGCCTCCTCGGCGCGCACGATGGGGATGTCCCGGGCGGCGTCGTGCTCGGCGAGCGACTCGTACAGCACGCGCGGCGAGCCGACCAGGACGACCTGCAGTCCTCGCTCGCGCACGGCGTGCACGGCGCCCGCCACGATGGCGTGGGGCGCGTGGTCGCCGCCCATGGCGTCGACCGCGATCGGCCTGCTGTCTGGCACTTTTCACCTCGTACGGCGGTTCGCGTGGCCGTCCGGATGGTACGCAAGGCCGTCCACCAGGCTAACCGGCGGGCCGGACTAGGCGTCGCCGTGGAGGTTCCAGTCGTGGACGGTCCGGGCCACCACGACCTTGCCGAACATCACCTTGCCGGTCACCCTGATGACCGGGCCGTCGCCTCCCCCGGAGTCGCCGCCGGAAACCCGGCGCTTGGCGAACAGGGCGCCGACCTCGTCGATGACCTGCGCGTCCGGTGGCACCCGGATGATCATTTTGGCCGCGTACGCGCTGACGGACACGGTGATCTCGCGGCCGGGCAGCACGGCCTCCGACAGGTCGACGATGAGCGCGCCGAACCTGGCGACCAGATGCGTGTGGCGCGAGGCGATCCAGCGCCCGCGTTTGACGACCTTGCTGAAGACGGCGTCGACCGTCTGCCGGGTCGCCGTCGCGGGCACGGAGCCGGCCCGGACCTCGGGCAGGTCCCGGGTGAGCGGGACCAGCTCGCCCATGGTGCGGGCCTGGTAGGCGGCTTCCAGGCGGTCGGCGTGCTCGGGACTCGTGAGCCGGCCGTCGGCGTAGGCCTCGTTGAGGACCGCGGCGACCTCGTCGCGGTCTGCGTCGGAGGCGCGGAGGGCGGGGTCGTGTGTCACGTTCCCAGGTTAGATCAAAACGCGATATGTCGCGAGTGTGAATCTCCTAAGTAGCTAGGAGCCCGGCCCGAACCATAGCCGCAGGCCGCCTACTCTCGGTATAAGGGCCATAGACGCGCGACAGGAGCGTGAGGTTTACATCCGATCGAACAAAAAAAGGATGGGAAAGGCCTAGTGATCTTGAACCAAGCAGGCACCCGGCGCTTCAAGGCGTACACGTCCAAGCACCTCGACGAGCTTCTGCGGCGCGCGGGACTCGACGACGGGGAGAGACTGAAAGTGCGGGCCGTCGCCACGGTCCTGCCGTTCCGGACGAACGCCTATGTCGTCGATGAGCTCATAGATTGGTCGGCTGCGCCCGACGACCCCATGTACCGTCTCGTCTTCCCGCAGGCCGACATGCTGCCCGAGGCCGACGTGGCCCGGCTGGCCGACCTGCTCAAGGCCGAGGCGCCCAACGTGGAGATCCAGGCGGAGGCGAACAAGGTCAGGGCGCAGCTCAACCCGCACCCCGCCGGCCAGAAGGAGCTCAACGTGCCGCGCATCGGCGAGGAGCCGGTGCCCGGGATGCAGCACAAGTATCCCGAGACCGTGCTCTTCTTCCCGAAGCAAGGGCAGACCTGTCACGCCTACTGCACGTACTGCTTCAGATGGGCGCAGTTCGTCGGCGACGCCGACCTCAAGTTCGCCTCCGACGACATCGGCCAGCTGGTCGCCTACCTGCGCCAGCACCCCGAGGTCACCAGCGTGCTCATCACCGGGGGCGACGCCATGATCATGGGCGAGCCGGTGATCCGGCGCTACCTGGAGCCGCTGCTGGAGCTGGAACAGCTCGAGTCCATCCGGATCGGCACCAAGGCGCTGGCCTACTGGCCGCAGCGGTTCGTCAGCGACCCGGACGCCGACGCCACGCTCGGCCTGTTCGAGGAGGTCGTGCGGGCCGGGAAGAACCTCGCCTTCATGGCCCACTTCTCGCACCCGCGCGAGCTGGAGTCGCCGCTGGTCGAGTCCGCGGTGCGGCGGATCCTCGGCAGCGGGGCGACGATCCGCACCCAGGCGCCGCTCATCAGGTCCATCAACGACGAACCGGTCGTGTGGTCGGCCATGTGGCGGCGGCAGCACCGGATGGGGATGATCCCGTACTACATGTTCGTCGAGCGCGACACCGGCCCGCAGGACTACTTCGCGGTCCCGCTCGGCCGGGCCTACGAGATCTTCAGGGACGCGTACGCGAGCGTCTCCGGGCTCTGCAGGACCGTGCGCGGGCCGTCCATGTCGGCCACGCCGGGCAAGGTGTGCGTCGACGGGGTCACCGAGATCGCCGGGCAGTGGGTGTTCGTGCTCCACCTCATCCAGGCGCGTGACCCCGCCCTGGTCGGACGGCCGTTCTTCGCGCACTACGACCCGTCGGCCGTCTGGCTGACGGACCTGCGGCCGGCCTTCGCCGACGTCTTCCCGTTCCAGGCGGCCCCGGCGCGGGTCTGAGCCGATCAAGGGCGGCCACCGCAAGCGGAAAATCTGCGCCCCCGGCCCGCGGCCTTCATGTGCCCGAAATCCTCTCCCGGGCCGGGACGGCGTACTCATGCGACGCCGGAAGCGTCCAGGGAATATCCGCTTCAGCTTTATTTATTTCCTGATTTGTCTCCCGTACGTGATCCTTTGCCGGCTCGGTAACTTACCCACAAAGCCCTTGTCACGCGGGCTTTTACCGGCTCACCCGAGACCGTGCGCGGTGGTAGAACTGCACCCGTAGCTCAGCCGCGGACGGCGCGCTTCGTGCGGTGCCCATAGCGTGTACGCCACGGCATTCGGGGGTTATCGATTCGCAATTCCCATGCGTTCAGAAGCGATCGATCACGAGCCGGGAAGGCAAAACATGAAACGTGTAGTGAAAACGGCGGTCGCCGTGACGGCATTCGGACTGGCGGCGGCGCTCGCCGTGCCGGCGCAGGCCTCGGCGGCCGCCCGCGACCTCGGCGGTGACAACCCGCTCGGCGGCCTGCTGGGCGGGCTGACCGGCGGCGGCCTGCTCAACGGAGCAGGCGACGGCCTGCTGGGAGGCCTGCTCAACAGCGCCGCCCCCCAGCCCGCCGGAGCCCCGTCCGGACCTCGGCTCCAGCCAGGGGCCGACAGACTGATCGACTCCGAGCCGCTGAGCGGCCGCGCCTCCTCGCGCCGGACCGCGCCGAGGAACGGCCCGGTCGAGCCGCCACCCGCGGAGGTGCTCCACGGCACCTTCACCTCGGTCTCCCACCTGGTCGAGGGCGCGCTCGGCACCGCCATGTCGCCGCTGTCCGCCACCCGGCCCATGACCGGCGACACCCGGACCATGGACACCACCACCCGGACCGTGGACACCACCACGCGGACCGTGGACACCGCCACCCGGACCGTGGACACCGCCACCCGGGCGCTCAGCGGCGCCACCACGGCGGCGGACAGCGTGGCGGCGGTCTCGCGCGCCGCCCGGTACGCGCTCCCGCGTCAGTCCGCCGACGGCCGGCTGGCGCCGCTCGTCGGCCACCTGGCGCCCACCGAGCTGGCACCGCCGCTGGACACGCTGCCCGGCACCACCCAGGTCGCTTCCATTGACGAGATCGCCCCGCTCGTCGAAGATGCGGCCGCCGTGGTGTCCACCAACGGCGTCGAGGCCGCCAGCGCGTACACCGACACCATCACCTCCCTGGGCTGGACCACAGCCGCCCTGACCAGCGCGGTGCGGGACCCCTGGCACCAGTACTGACCCGCCCGCGGACCCGAGCTCCGCACCCTCGAAGCATCCCCGAGCCCCGCAGCCCGCGGGCGCTCACGCCCGGGACTCCTTCCCCGGCCCCACGCCGCGTTCGCCGGCGCCGCCCAGGTCTGCAGGGTGGCGGCGCCCCGACCCCGGCACCCGCCGCCGCCCCAGTCCAGGGCCGGCGGCGGTCCCTTTCGGGGTTCCGCGCCCTATCCAGG
Source organism: Nonomuraea sp. CA-218870 (assembly GCF_050936535.1). Lineage (NCBI taxonomy): Bacteria > Bacillati > Actinomycetota > Actinomycetes > Streptosporangiales > Streptosporangiaceae > Nonomuraea > Nonomuraea sp. CA-218870. Next base: position 14,565 of record NZ_JBNJMN010000002.1, read on the forward strand.
CAGGCGGACGCCCGTGCGGCGGGCGATCTGGGCCTGCAGCCTGGCCATCTGCCAGTGCAGCTCCAGCACCTGCTCGGCGAGCTGCATCGTGGGTATCTCGGTCACATCCTCGGTGGCCAGGTGGTCGATAGCGGCCGAAAGCTCACCCATCGCGTCCCCCCACTCCATCACCGTTCGTACGCTCGAACCAACGTTCGAATCCTAGCGAACGGGAGCCTCATCTGTCAGGCTCTTCCCCTCCGCCGCGCGTCTCCCCGCCCGGAGATCAACCACCTTCAAGGTCAACTTCCTTTTGGGGAACCCCCTCGGGCCGGGCGCCGTGATGCGTGCCTGCGGCCCGCTGCTCCCGCCGTACCCCGGATCAAGATCCAACCCTCCGGGCCGGGCGTGCGCTGCCGGGCCGCTGCGGCGTGTCGCGATGCGGCGTGCGGCCGGCCGGTATCGGTTCGCCAGGCTCGGGGCGGGGGGTTGGGCGTTTCCGGTTGTCTCGGAATCGTTATCCGAGCGGGCCCAAAGTCCGCCGGGGGCATCGCGGGAGAGGGCCCTGATCCGGCGGCGCAGGAAAGTTCGGCCTGACATCGGATACGGCCCTGGGTGGGGTTGGAGGGGTCTGGTGGGGCGCTGGAGGGCGTGTGTCGCGTGTGGGGCTCAACCCGTGAGGTCGGGCGTGGCTTGTGAACTCACGAGGGCTACGGCGAGCGCAGCGGGCCGCAGGCACGCATCACGGCGCCCGGCCCGAGGGGGTTCACAAAAAGGAAGTTGACCTTCAGAAGTTGACCTTGAGGGGTCGACCTTGAAGATTTCCGACGTCGGAGCCTGCCGGATCGCTCAGCCCTTCGTGTAGGCGGAGAGGACTTCCTTCGGGTCGCCGTCCATCTTGATTTTGCCCTTGTGGAGCCAGATCACCCGGTTGCAGGTCTGCTCGATCACCCTCAGGTCGTGGGCGACGAGGAAGACCGTGCCGGCGGACTCCCTGATCTGGCGGATGCGCTGCTCGCTCTTCTTGCGGAACTCTCGGTCGCCTGTGGCGAGCGCCTCGTCGATGAGCAGGACGTCGTGGGTCTTGGCCGAGGAGATGGCGAAGCGGAGGCGGGCGCCCATGCCGGAGGAGTAGGTGGACATCGGCAGCTGGACGAACTCGTCGATGCCGGAGAAGTCGACGATCTCCTGGTACTTCTCCTTGACCTCCGCCGGGGTCATGCCCATGGCGTAGCAGCCGAGGATGATGTTGCGCTCACCTGTCAGCTCGCGCATCAGGGCCGCGTTGACGCCCAGCAGGGACGGCTGGCCGTCGGTGTAGACGGCGCCGGAGTGGGGCGGCAGCAGGCCGGCGATGGCCCGCAGCAGCGTGGACTTGCCGGAGCCGTTGCGCCCGACGACGCCGATGGCGTCGCCGTGGTAGGCGACGAAGGAGACGCCTTTGACGGCGTGGACCTCCTTCATCTGCGGTCTGCCCTGGCGCTTGATGATGCGCATGAGGGCGTTGACCGCGTTGCCCTTCTCGGACTCCGAGGCCGCGCCGTAGACGCGGTAGACGATGTGCAGATCGTCGACGATGACCGTCGGCGTGCCCGTGGGCACATCCAAGGGGCCCTTCGCGGGCTCCGGGTTGGGATGCGCCCGAACGTCCTTGCCTGGGACGGCGGGCTCCTCGCCCTTCACCTTTGCCAGCTCCTTGGTCAGTTCAGCCACGCCCGTACCTCTCCTCGGCTCGCCAGAAGTACCAGAAGCCGAAGCAGAGTGCGAACACCGCCCAGAATACGCAAGCCGCCCACACCATTGGAGGGGGAGAGTGCTTGGCGATGAAGATGTCCCGCATCCACTCGATGTAGGAGGCCGCGGGGTTGAGGTACATGGCGGTCGCGACCCACTGCGGCATGCCCGCGGCCTCGACCACCTTGTCCTGGATGGAGAAGAAGACGCCGGAGGCGTAGAGCCAGGTGCGGGTGATGAACGGCAGCAACTGGTTGAGGTCCCGCATGGAGGCCCCGAGGCGCGCCATCACCAGCCCGGTGCCGACGTTGAACATGGTCTGCAGCACCAGCACGACCGGGATCATCAGCCAGTACCACGTCGGGACCTCGCCGGTGATGAACACGATCAGCACCAGCACGCCCATGGAGATGGCGAGCTGCTGGAGCTCCTGGATGGTGTAGGCCAGGGGCAGCGCGGCCCGCGGGAAGTGGAGCGCCCGGATCAGCGACAGGTTGCCGGAGATCGACTTGGCGCCCGCGGTGACGCTGCGCTGGGTGTAGGTGAAGACGAAGATGCCGGTCAGCAGGAAGGCCGGGTAGTTCTCGACGCCGTCGCGGCCGCCGAGGACTATGCCGAACATCACATAGTAGATCGCGGCGTTGAGCAGCGGGGTCAGGACCTGCCACAGCTGACCGAGCGCGGAGCTGGAGTATTTCGAGACGTTGCGCGAGGTCGCGTACGTCAGGATGAAGTGTCGCCGCTCCACGAGCTGGCGCAGATAGACGGTGAACCTCGGCCGTGCGATGGCACGGCGAAGCCCGTATCTCTCGGCGAGCTTGGCCAGCGGCTCCTGCCCGCTTCGGCCGCCCGCCTGGGCGTCCGCTACGGCGGATTCCGGCTGGCTCATGGCATGGACTCTATTGGATCCGGGTGGTTCGGGGTGCCTGCCGCATGGACCGCGGCCGACAGTTGGACGATCTCTCGGGGCGCCCGGTTCCAAGGCGCCGTCAAGACTCGCTCAACCGTAGCTCAGCAGCGCCGATCATGGAGGCAACGGCACGACCACTGTCTGGTAGGAGGTATTTTTCATCGACGGTTCGCGTCCTTGCCTATGCCTGTCTGACTCGTTTATGCACTTCATCCCCCATAGCGCTGTATGGGTGTGTCGGTTGATAGGTGGACGTGTGACCGAACTGCAACGCGCCAGAGACGTGCTGGTGGCAAGTAGTAGGGGATAGTCGCGATCGACTGGCAGGGCGTCGGCTGGTTTGACCAGGTCAGCCAAACCCGGGGGATTACAAGGAACCCCCCGTCAGGCTGCTCACGATCAATGCAGCTCAGCGCTTACGCCCACTTGCAGAGGGAGGATTTCTTTCACCATGCGTGTTACTAGAGGCGCACGGATCGTCGCCGGTACCGCGCTGCTCGCTCTCGCGGTTGCCGCGTGTGGCGGCGGCGCCAGCCCGTCCGGTGACCCCGCGGCGGATGGCGGCGACACTCCGGTTCGCATGGAACTCGGCGAGCCGCAGAACCTGCTGGTCCCTTCGAACACCACCGAGTCTGAAGGCGCCGAGCTGCTCGCAGCCGTCTTCGAGCCACTGGTGAACTACGACGAGAACAAGCAGGTCGTGGAGGCCGCTGCCGAGTCGATCACCACCGAGGACAACACCACCTGGACGGTCAAGCTCAAGTCGGGCTACACCTGGCACAACGGTGAGCCGCTGGTCGCCCAGAACTACGTCGACGCGTGGAACTACGCGGCCAACCAGGACAACGCGCAGGGCGCCGGTTACTTCTTCGGCCGGATCAAGGGCTACGAAGCCCTCAACCCCGGTGAGGGCAAGGAAGTCACCACCAAGGAGATGGAAGGCCTGAAGGTCGTCGACGACACGACCTTCACCGTCGAGCTCGCCGCGCCGTTCTCGCAGTTCAGGACGATGCTCGGCTACACCGCTTTCTACCCGCTGCCCAAGGCCGCCTTCGGCGCCGACGGCAAGGTGACGAACGAGTACGGCGAGAAGCCGATCGGCCAGGGCCTGTTCAAGCTCGACAAGCCGTACAAGAAGGGCACCGACCAGACGGTCGACCTGTCCGTGTACGACAAGTACCCGGCCAAGAAGCCCAACGGCTGGACGAAGCTCCAGTTCAAGCTCTACAACAGCTCCGAGACCGCCTACAACGACCTGCAGGCGAACAACGTGGACATCCACGACTCGCTGCCCGCCTCGGCGATCGCCAGCGCGAAGGCGGCCCTGGGTGACCGCTACCAGGACCAGCCGGATGCCGGCATCGGCTACATCGGCTTCCCGCTGCAGTACAACGACGAGTACAAGGACGTCCGGGTCCGCGAGGCCATCTCCATGGCCATCGACCGGAAGACCATCGCCGAGACGGTCTTCTCCGGCACCCGCTCCTCCGCCGACGACTTCATCAACCCGGCCATCGACGGTTACCGCCAGGGCGCCTGCGCGGCCTGCACCTACGACCCGGGCAAGGCGAAGGAGCAGTACGCGGCGGCCAAGGGCCCGGCGAAGCTGGAGCTCGGCTACAACGCCGACGGCGGCCACAAGGAGTGGATCGAGGCCGTCGCCAACAACCTCCGCGCCAACCTCGGCGTCGAGGTGACGGTCGCGCCGTTCGAGAAGTTCGCGAACATCCTCGACGACCTGGACGCCAAGAAGTACAAGGGCATGTTCAGGATGGGCTGGGCGATCGACTACCCGTCCGCCGAGAACTACCTGTCGCCGATCTTCTCGACCGGCGCCATCAAGACCGGCTCCAACTACGCGGGTTACTCCAGCAAGGAGTTCGACGAGCTGGTGGCCAAGGGCGACCAGGCGCCGACCCCCGAAGAGGGACTGAAGTTCTACCAGCAGGCGGACGACGTCCTCATCAAGGACCTGCCGTACATCCCGGTCTACTTCTACCGGAACAACTCGGGGTACTCGACGAACGTCAAGAACGTCAAGATCAACCTGCTCAACCAGGTTGAGTGGGCTGACGTCGAGAAGGCCTGACGTTGAATACGGGGGTGGGCGGGACGCCGCCCACCCCTCGTGAGCCCGCCACGAAGGCAGTCGCTTGGGCCGGCGTTACCCCAGGTTCCCAGGGACTGCCTTCTGGCATGTACGGGAGGCTTGTATGGGCCGTTACATCATCAGGCGCCTGATCCAGGCGATACCAGTCCTGCTGGGCGCCACCCTGTTCATCTTCGCCATCGTGTTCGCGCTTCCCGGAGACCCCATCGAGGCGCTCGCCGGTGAGAAGCGTCAGGACCCGGCGATCGTCAACATCATCCGTGAGCAGTATCACCTGAATGATCCGCTGCTGCTGCAGTACTGGTACTACATCAGCGGCATCCTGTTCCGGGGCGACTTCGGCACGACCTTCGCCGGCGTTCCCGTGACCCAGCTGCTCGCGGGCAAGTTCCAGGTCACGCTGAACCTCGCGTTCACCGCGCTGGTCATGGAGGCCGTCATCGGTCTCGTGCTGGGCCTGTGGGCGGCGCTGCGCCGGGGCCGGGCCACCGACACCGCGATCCTGGCCTCGACCCTGCTGCTCATCTCGGTGCCGACCCTGGTCACCGGGTTCGTGCTGCAGCTGTGGCTCGGCGTCTGGCTCAAGCAGGCCACGGGCATCGAGTTCTTCCCCATCGCGGGAGCGACCCAGGGGATGAAGTCGTACCTGTTGCCCGGTTTCGTGCTGGCCGGTACGTCCATCGCCTACCTCACCCGGTTGACGAGGACGAGCCTGGTCGAGACGCTGCGCTCGGACTACATCCGCACCGCCACCGCGAAGGGGCTGTCGAGACGGCGCGTCGTGGGCAGACACGGGTTGCGCAACGCGCTGATCCCGATGGTCACCTATCTCGGAGCGGACCTCGGTGTGCTCATGGGCGGCGCGATCATCACGGAGACCATCTTCAACCTGCCGGGCATCGGTCTGCAGTTGTATCAGGGCGTTTACCTTCGTGAGCAACCCATCGTCGTAGGTATCGTGACCATCCTGGTGTTGGTGTACATCGTGGCGAACCTGATCGTCGACATGCTGTACGCCGTGCTCGACCCGAGGATCCGCTATGAGTGAGACACCGCAGATGGGCCAGGTCGGGCCGGCGTTCCCCGACACCCAGTCACTGACGGAGAACGCGCCGCCCAGCGGGCCGCCGCCGGTCGAGCAGGCGAAGAAGAAGGAGTCGAAGCCGGCGAGCCTCTGGAGCGACGCCTGGTACGACCTGCGCCGCAGGCCGATGTTCATCTTCTCGCTGATCTTGATCGCGATCCTGCTGCTCATGTCGTTCTGGCCGTCGCTGTTCACCTCGATCGACCCGTTCGACGCCAAGACGTGCGAACTGTCGACCGCCCGGCAGGGACCGAGCGCCGGCCACCTCTTCGGCCGGGACAACCTGGGCTGCGACGTGTACGCCAAGACCATCTACGGCGCGAAGAACTCGATCATCATCGGCGTGGCCACCACGGTGATCACCGCACTGGTCGGCGGGCTGCTCGGCCTGCTCGCCGGTGCCCGGGGCGGACTCACCGACACGATCACCTCGCGTGTCACCGAGGTCTTCTTCGCCATCCCCTCCATCCTGGGCGCGCTGCTCATCACGGCGACGTTCCGGGACGTGGGGCTGGGGATCTGGATCGTGGTGATCGCGCTGTCGGTGCTGGCCTGGCCGATGACCTACCGCATCATGCGGGCGGCCGTCATCACCGCGCGAAGCCAGGACTTCGTGCTGGCCGCGCGGGCGCTGGGGGCCAGCCAGTCGCGCGTCATGTTCAGGCACCTGCTGCCGAACGCGCTCGCACCGGTGATCGTCATCGCCACCATCAACCTGGGCGGGTTCATCGCGGCCGAGGCGGCGCTGTCCTTCCTCGGGGTCGGCGTGCAGTCGCCGGACATCTCGTGGGGCCTGATGATCGCCGACGCCCGGAACCGGTTCCTGGAGGCGCCGCTGCCGCTGGTGTTCCCCGCCCTGTTCCTGAGCATCACGGTGCTCGCGTTCATCATGCTGGGCGACGCCGTACGCGACGCGCTCGACCCGAAGCTCAGGTAGGAGGGGGGAAACATGAGCAAGACATCGCTGGACGCGTTGCCGGCCGAGGGAGGGCTGGGCAACGAGCCCCTGCTGGCGGTGGACGACCTGCACGTGGAGTTCACCACGCGCGGAGGCGTCGTGAGGGCCGTCAACGGCGTGAGCTACTCGCTCGACGCCGGCGAGACCCTCGCGGTCCTGGGCGAGTCGGGTTCCGGCAAGTCCGTGACCGCGCAGGCGATCATGGGAATCCTCGACATGCCGCCGGCGCGCATCCCCAAGGGGGAGGTCCGCTTCCACGGCACCGACCTGCTCAGGCTGTCGGAAGAGGCGCGCACGCAGGTGCGCGGCCAGCGCATCGCGATGATCTTCCAGGACGCGCTCTCCGCGCTGAACCCGGTGTTCACCGTGGGCTGGCAGATCAGCGAGATGTTCCGGGTGCACCGGGGCATGTCCAAGCGCGACTCCATGAAGAAGGCCGTCGAGCTGATGGACCGGGTCCGCATCCCGGCCGCCAAGCAGCGCGTCAACGACTACCCGCACCAGTTCTCCGGGGGCATGCGCCAGCGCATCATGATCGCCATGTCGATCGCGCTGGACCCCGAGGTGCTGATCGCGGACGAGCCGACCACCGCGCTCGACGTGACGGTCCAGGCCCAGGTCATGGAGCTGCTCGCGGAGCTGCAGCGCGAGAGCAACATGGGCATGATCCTGATCACGCACGACCTCGGCGTGGTCGCCGACGTCGCCGACAAGATCGCGGTCATGTACGCGGGACGCATCGTGGAGAACGCCCCGGTGCACGACATCTACAAGGCCCCCGCCCACCCCTACACCAAGGGGTTGCTGGAGTCGATCCCGCGGGTCGACCACAAGGGCCAGGAGCTGTACGCCATCAAGGGCCTGCCGCCCAACCTGCTGGCCATGCCGACCGGCTGCGTCTTCCACCCGCGCTGCCCGTACCGGCAGGACAACTGCGTGACCGACGTCCCCCCGCTCTACGAGATCAGCGGCACGCGCAACAGCGCCTGCCACTACTGGAGGGAGGTCCTCGATGGCGACCAAGGGTGAGACGATCCTCGAGGTCCGCGATCTGGTGAAGCACTACCCCCTCAACCAGGGGATCGTGTTCAAGAAACAGATCGGGGCCATCAAGGCCGTCGACGGCGTCTCCTTCGACCTCGCCAGGGGCGAGACGCTCGGCATCGTGGGCGAGTCGGGCTGCGGCAAGTCCACGCTCGCCAAGGTGCTGATGGCGCTGGAGCGGCCCACCTCCGGCACGGTGAAGATCAACGGGCGTGACATCGGCCGGGCCAGGGGCGGCGAGCTCAAGCGGATGCGGCGCAACATCCAGATGGTCATGCAGGACCCCTACACCTCGCTGAACCCGCGGATGACCGTCGGCGACATCGTCGGGGAGCCGTTCGACATCCACACCGAGGTGGCGCCGAAGGGCGACCGCAACCGCAGGGTGCAGGAGCTCCTGGAGGTCGTGGGTCTCAACCCCGACCACATCAACCGCTACCCCCACCAGTTCTCGGGCGGCCAGCGGCAGCGCATCGGCATCGCCCGCGGGCTGGCCCTGCAGCCGGAGATCATCGTCTGTGACGAGCCGGTCTCCGCGCTGGACGTGTCGATCCAGGCCCAGGTGATCAACCTGCTGGAGCGGCTGCAGAACGAGTTCAACCTGGCGTACATCTTCATCGCCCACGACCTGTCGGTGGTCCGCCACATCTCCGACCGGGTCGGGGTGATGTACCTGGGCAAGATGGTGGAACTCGGCAAGGACACCGAGATCTACGACAGGCCCGCCCACCCGTACAGCCAGGCGCTGCTGTCGGCCGTGCCGGTCCCCGACCCCGAGGGGCGCGAGAACCGGGAGCGGATCATCCTCCAGGGCGACCCGCCGTCCCCGGCCAACCCGCCGTCCGGTTGCCGGTTCCGTACGCGGTGCTGGAAGGCGCAGGAGATCTGCGCGACGGAGGAGCCGCTGCTGGAGATCCGTCCGGGCACGGACCACGAGAGCGCCTGTCATTTCGCCGAGACGCATGACGTGGTGCACGCGAGCTCATGAGCTGATCGGCGGCGCTTCGCCCCCGTGCCGTCAGGCGCGGGGGCGATCGCCTGCCCGGGGGCGGAGCAGGACGCGGACCGACAGGGCCAGGGCCAGGGCGACCAGGGCCGCGATGACCAGCGCCCGCGAACCCGGCGGCGGGCCGGGCTCGGGCTCGCCGAAGTGCTCCGCGGGGAGCGGGAGAGCCTGAGCCGGGCCTGCCAGGCGTTCGGCCGCGCGCAGCGCCAGGGCGGCGTTCGCGACGCCGTGCCCGTAGGCGGCGTCGTAGCCGCCGTGCGGGCGTCTCCTGGTGCCACGCTCGATCGCCCGGCGCACGTGGTGGGGTGACAGCTCCGGGTACGCGGATCTGATCAGCGCGGCGATGCCCGCGACCATGGCGGCGGCCGAACTGGTGCCGTCGCTGACCACGTACTGGCCGGTGGCGGTGGCGGTGACGATGTCGACGCCGGGGGCGACGACCGACAGGTGGCGGCGGTTGGAGAACCCGGCCGGCCGGAGCCGCCTGTCGACGGCGCCCACGGCGATCACGCCGGGGTAGGCGGCGGGGAAGTTCCTCCTGTTGGTGGTGGCGCCGTCGTTGCCCGAGGAGGCGACCAGGATCGCGCCGCGCGTGATCGCGTACCGCACCGCCGCCTCCTCGGCGGCCGAGCCCTTCCAGGAGCCGCTGCCGCCGCCGAGCGACATGCTGATGACCTGCGCGCCCCGGTCCACGGCGTAGCGGATGCCCTTGGCGACCGCGTGGTGGCCGCCGGTGCGGCGGCCCGCGCGCAGGGGGTCGGAGTTCTCCAGCGTGACGCGTACCGACAGCACCTTGGCGGCGGGCGCGACGCCGAGCACTCCGTGGTCGTCGTCGTCGCCCCGGTTCGCGCCCGCATGGGCGGAGTGGCCGTGGCCGGCGATGAGGCTGGCCATGGCGGTGCCGTGGTGGCCCCACAGGCCGCCGGTCCTGGCAGCCCCGGTGAGGTCGGGGCCCTGGACCACCGAGCCGCGCAGGTCTGGGTGGTCGCCGCGGACGCCGGTGTCGAGCACCGCCACCAGCACGCCCTCGCCCCTGGTGAGCCGCCAGGCGTCGTGCAGTCGTAACGCGCGGAGCTGCCACTGCTTGGCCCGCGCGGCGGCGCCCGTCTCGTGGTCGGCCGCGGCGGGCGGCACGGCCAGGCCGAGCAGGAGCGGCAGGAGCGGCAGGAGCGGCAGGAGCGGCGCCGTGGCCGCGAGGCGTGGCGACCTCATCGGGCGGGACCCGGGCGCGGGGCGGCGGCGAGCCGGGGCACGGACTCGCGGGAGCGTCGGGGTGCGGCCGGGGGCGGGGACGCCGGCGGCCTGGACATGTGGAGCTGGAACACGTCGACCTCGAACGGGGGGTGAAGGGCGCCCGATCTGCCGCAGCATTCTGGCACGCGGCCGGGGTTTCGGTCCGACGGTTCAGTAAACAGTCCGATACGCCACGTAATTGTTCTTTGTGGCTTTTGTCTTATACGGAGCGTGACAGCCGGACCCGCGCCCCCGGAGGCAGCCCGAGACGCTGCGCCGCGTCGCCGGAGTTCACCGCGAACGCGATCAGGCCCGCCGAGTCCGCGAACGCCACCAGCTCCCCGGGCGGGACCGCCGCGTAGGTCTCCCGGTAGGGCATCGACAGCCGCCGACGGCCCAGCGACACGCCGAGCGTGTCACCCGTCCGCAGGCCCAGCGCCTCCAGGTCGCCGACCGAGATCGACAGCTGCGTGTTGCCGTAGCCGTCCACCGAGACGACCTCGCCCTCGACCGCGCCCTCGTGCAGCACGGAGGTGGGCTCCGGCAGCGTGACCAGCCTCTCGACCGGCACCTCCGGGCCCAGCTCGGCCGCCCGCAGGCCCGTGCACAGCCGCCCGGCCACGGGCGCGAACACGTCCCGGCCGTGGAACGTGGGCGACACCGGGTGCAGGAAGTGCGCGGCGTTGCTCAGCTCGTACGCCGCCCGCGCGCCGCCGCTGGCGCGCACCGCCCACGACAGCAGCCCGTTGTCCGGCCCGATGAACACCCGGCCGCCGGCCTCCACCGCGACCGCCCGCCGGGGCCCGCCGGCGCCGGGGTCGACGGCCCCGACGTGCACGCCCACGGGAAGGTACGGGATCGTCTGGGCCAGAATCGCCGCACCGCGCCGCACGTCGCCCGACGGGACCAGGTGGCACACATCAATCACCCGGACATCTGGGGCAATCCCCGCGATTACTCCATGGCAGGCGGCGACATAGCCATCCTCGAGCCCGTAATCCGTGAGAAGTGTGATGACTGAGGTCACACTTAGTGACTGTACGTCTCTCAATCCGCCGTGAACAGCCGCACTCGGCACATTACGATGGCCACGGGCCGCCTGTGCGGCGCGAAGCCATCGTCGCGCCGCCCTTCCCGAGGAGGACACCATGGACACTGCACCGTCAAACGGTGACAGTGCTGACCGGAGGGCTGACCAGGGAGCCGACCAGGACGCCGGCCAGGGAGCCGACCAGGGAGCCGATGAGGGGGCGGAGCAGGACGCCGTCCAGGAGCCCGTCCATCGGCCTCTCACCGACCGCGAGCTCGAACTCCTCGCCTTCGAGCGCCACTGGTGGCGCTACGCGGGCGCGAAGGAGCAGGCCATCAAGGAGACCTTCGGGTTCTCCGCCACCCGCTACTACCAGTTGCTGGCCGAGTTGATCGACCGGCCCGAGGCGCTGGCGCACGACCCGATGCTGGTCAAGCGGCTGCGCCGGCTGCGCGCCGGCCGCCGCCGTGAGCGCTCCGCCCGGAGACTGGGCATGCGCCCCTGACCCGCTGGGTACGGCAGCGGCGTGAACGACATCCCTGGAATGGAAGCGATACTGAAGGATCCGGCCGGCGCCGTGATCGGGCTCGACTTCGACGGCACCCTGTCGCCGATCGTGCCCGACCCCGACGCCGCGTTCGTCCACGCCGAGGCGCCGCGGACGCTGGCCGAGCTGGGCCGGCACGTCCGCGCGGTGGCGATCGTGACCGGGCGGCCGCCCGCCAAGGTGCTGGAGCTGGGGCCCGCGCTCAAGGAGGTGCCCGGCCTGGTCATCCTCGGCCACTACGGTTTCGAGCGGTGGGAGGACGGACGGATCTGCGCGCCCCCGCCGCCGGCCGGGGTGCCCCGGGTCAAGGCGGAGCTGCCGCTGCTGCTCGACTCGCTCGGCGTGACGGACACGGCGATCGAGGACAAGGGCCGCGCCGTGGCGGTGCACACCCGCCGCAGCGCCGACCCCGAGGGCGCGCTGGCCGCGCTCCGCGAGCCGCTGACGGCGCTGGCGGCCAGGCACGGCCTGGTCGTCGAGCCGGGCCGCCTGGTGCTCGAACTGCGGCCGTCCGGCATGGACAAGGGGCACGCGTTCAGCGCCTTCCTGGCCGAGCGGGCCGCCAGGTCCGTGCTCTTCGCCGGTGACGACCTCGGCGATCTGGCCGCCTTCGACGCGGTGCGCTCGGCGGGACTGCCCGGCGTGACCGTGTGCAGCGGCTCCGCGGAGGTGACGGAGCTGGCCGACCGGGCCGACATCGTGGTCGACGGCCCCGAGGGCGTGGTGGCGCTGCTACGTGAGCTGACCTCGGCGTTCAGTCATACGTGATCAGCTTGCAATCGGTGGTCCGTAGCGTTCGGCCTCATGAGCATGAAGCATGTCGCCGCCGTGGCCGTGGCTGTCGCCGCCGCCCTGGCGACCCCCACGGCCGCCGCCGCGTCCTCTCCCGCGTCCACCTCCGAGTCCGCGTCCGCCCCCACTCAGAAGCTGAAGCTGCGCAAGGGCCTGACCCTCCATATCCCGACCCAATGGAAGGTCCACCGCTTCGGCGCCGACGTGGTGCAGGTCGTGACCGGGAAGTGCGGCAAGCCGAAGGGCTGGGGGACGCTGAACTGCGACGCGTTCTACGTCCTCGGCCCGTCCCTCATCAAGCGCGGCGACGAGGGATTCCGCCCCTACACCGGCAAGGACCCCTTCTACACCTCGAGCGGCGTGCTGCAATGCCCGTTCAACCCGAAGTGGGGCGAGTCCATCGGCCCGAAGGTGACGCGCGGCGTGCGCCAGATCGGGAAGGGGCACAAGGCCGCCTACAACGTCTGGCAGTCGCGTTGCACCAGCTTGTCGAACGGCAGGACCAAGGCCCGTTTCACGCAGCGCGAGTGGTACCTGCCGAAGAGCAAGATCCTCGTAGTGGACCAGTGGAACACCCCGGGGCTGGCCTCCGCGCTCAAGCACGCCGACTGGAAGTGACGCGGACCCCTCCCGGCGAGTCCCAGCCGTGAGTTCAGGAGAGCGCGTCGAGCTGGGCGGCCGGCCATCTGCGCGGGGGGCGTGGTGGCGCTGCTACATGAGCTGACCTCGGCGTTCAGTCATTCGTGATCAGCTTGCAATCGGTGGTCCGTAGGGTCCGGCCTCATGAGTAAGAAGCACGTCGCCGCCGTGGCCGTGGCTGTCGCCGCCGCCCTGGCGACCCCCACGGCCGCCGCCGCGTCCTCTCCCGCGTCCACCACCGCGCCGGCCGCCGCCGCCCCCGCTCAGGAGCTCAAGCTGCGCGCGGGCCTGACCCTCTACATCCCGATCGCATGGGAGGTGCACCGGATCCGCGGCGACTGGATCAACGTCGTCACCGGACCCTGTCGCAAACCTCGGGGCGGCTTCTTCACTCCCGACTGCCAGGGCTTCTGGATCCTCGGGCCCAAGGCGATCAAGCTGGGCGCCGAGGGCTTCGGCCCGTACGACGCGCGAGAGGGCGGCTACTACCCCGCCTCGGACGTACAGCCGTGCCCCAAGAACGGCAAGCTCGTGCGCGGAGAGCGGATCGGCGCGCACAAGAAGGGCACGCGCCAGGTCGGTCCCGGGCACAAGGCGCACTACCACCAGTTCACCACCCGCTGCCGCACCACCACCGGCAAGAAGGTGGGTGTGTCGTTCACCACCCGCGAGTGGTATCTGCCGAAGTCGAAGATCCTCGTCGTCGACGAGTGGAGCACCAAGAACCTCGCCGACGCGCTCAAGCACGCCGACTGGCGGTGACCGGTCAGGTGAGCGCGTCGAGCTGAGCGGCCAGCCACCGGTGCGGCGGCAGGGCGGTGGCCGCCTCCTCCAGCCGGGCGCGCCGGTGGGCGCGCTCAGGCTCGGGCATCACCAGCGCCGCGTGCAGCGCGTCCGCGGTGCCGGTGATGTCGTAGGGGTTGACCACCAGCGCGTGCGCGCCCAGCTCCGCGCACGCGCCCGCCTCCCGCGACAGCACCAGCGCGCACGTCCGCGACAGGACCGGGCCCTCCTTGGCCACCAGGTTCATGCCGTCGCGGATCGGGTTGACCAGCAGCACGTCGGCCAGCCGGTAGGCGGCCAGCGAGCGCGGGTAGTCGTCGTTGACGTTGAGGATCAGCGGGTCCCAGTCCTCGGTCGCGTACTCGTCCTCGATCTCCTGCGCGCAGCGCTGCACGGCCGCGGTGTACTCGCGGTATTCGGGCAGGTCGTGGCGGCTGGGATAGGCGAAGGCCAGGTGCACCACGCGGCCGTGCCACTCCGGATGGGCGTCCAGGAACTCCTTGTAGGAAAGCAGGCCGCGCACGATGTTCTTCGACAGCTCGGTGCGGTCGATGCGGACGATCAGCTTGCGGTCGCCGACCTGCTCCCTGATCGCCGCCATGTGCGACTCGACGTCGGGCTCGCAGGCGCGGGCCCACAGGGCCTCACCGTCGACGCCGAGCGCGTGCACGCCGACCTGGGTGGTGCGGCCCGCGTACGAGATCGTCCCGGCCTGCCGGTCGGCCTCGGCGCCCAGCACGGTCCGGCAGCACTCCATGAACGCGTCCGCCCACCGCCGGGTGAGGAACCCGGCGTGGTCGGCGCCCAGGATGCCCTCCAGCACCTCGCCCGCCACGTCGTCGGGGAGCAGCGAGAAGTATTCGGGCGGCGCCCACGGGGTGTGGCTGAAGTGGGCGACGCGCAGGTCGGGGCGCTCGGCGCGGAGCATGGCCGGGGTCAGGGTCAGGTGGTAGTCCTGCACCAGGACGCGGGCGCCGTGGCCTGCCTCCTCGGCGAGCGCGAGCGCGAACGCCCCGTTGTAGTCGCGGTAGGACTCCCAGTCGCGCCGGAACCTCGTGCCGAAGTGGGGCGCGTTCGGGATGTCGTAGAGCAGGTGGTTGACGAACCAGAGCGTGGAGTTGGCCACGGAGTTGTAGGCCCGGTGGAAGGTGGACGGCGCGATGTCGAGCATGCGCAGCGCGCCCGTCTCGTAGCCCGCGTGGTCGAGCCGGCCGCCGGGGGCCTGGCGGGCGGCGCTGCGGTCGCCGTCGGACAGGGCCGCGCACACCCACAGCACGTCGCCTTCCCTGCCCACGCCGGACAGGCCGGAGACGAGGCCGCCGCCGCCGCGTCTCATGGTGAGGACGCCGTCGTCGGAGACGGTGAACGACACGGGGCCTCGGTTCGAGGCGAGCAGGACGCTGTTCATTTCCCCTCCCTCCGATCATAGGATCCCAGCTATGGCGCTAGATGAGCACACCGAGGAACTCGCCCGTGCCGCCGCCCGCGGCGACCACCGCGCGCTCGGAGAGCTCCTGCGGCGGATCGAGCCCGACGTGCTGCGGCACTGCGCCCGGATCCTGCCCTACCACCAGGACGCGGAGGAGGCGGCGCAGGACACCCTGCTCGCGGTGGCGCGCAACATCGGGCGGTTCGAGGGCCGGGCGAGGTTCAGCACCTGGCTCCACATCGTGACCGCCAACTGCGCCCGCACCACGTACCGCTCGCTCAAGCGCAGGTCGGCGGAGCAGAGCTCCGACGAGCTGCTGACGCAGAAGCCCGACGTGCGGCGGGTCAGCGTGATCGCGGGCTCGCGGCTGGACCTGCTCGACGCGATGGAGGCGCTGGAGGCCGACAAGCCGGACCTGGCGCAGGCGCTGGTGCTGCGCGACATCGTGCAGCTCGACTACAGCGAGGTGGCCGAGCAGCTCAACATCCCGCTCGGCACCGCCAAGTCGCGCATCCACCAGGCCCGCAAGTACGTGCAGGGGGTGCTGGGCGACGACTACCGGTGAGACCGTTCGTCTCGGAGTCTGAGACGGCTGTCCGGAGCACCCGGTTGATTGGGTAGAGTCCGAGTCAGCAGCAACAACTGAACATTGCTCATCCAGAGGGGTGGAGGGACCGGCCCTGCGAAGCCCCGGCAACCCTCCCGGCTTGTGACTCGCGACCTGGCGAGGCCGACCGGGACAGGGTGCCAATTCCGGTCCGCGGTCAGGGTGGCCGCGGGCGAAGATGAGGGAAGGCCTCGCTTCATGTCGCTCGACTTTGGTCCCGCAACCGCTCTCTCCTGCCGCGAATGCGGCGCCCGCTACCCGCTCGGCCCCAACTTCGCCTGCGTCGAGTGTTTCGGGCCGCTGGAGGCGGCCTACGACTTCGGCGACGTCAAGCGGTCCGACATCGAGTCGGGCCCGGCCAGCATCTGGCGCTACCGTTCCCTGCTGCCGGTGCCGGCCGACGTCGCGACCAAGCCCAACATGAACCCCGGCTGGACGCCGCTGGTCAAGGCGGGCAACCTGGGCAGGGAGCTCGGCCTCAGGTCCCTGTACGTGAAGGACGACTCGGGCAACCCCACCCACTCCTTCAAGGACCGGGTGGTGGCCATCGCCGTCGAGGCGGCCCGCAATTTCGGCTTCCACACGCTCTCCTGCTCCTCGACCGGAAACCTGGCCGGGGCCGTCACGGCCGCCGCCGCCAGGGCGGGCCTGGACGCGTGCGTGTTCATCCCCGCCGGGCTGGAGCAGGCCAAGATCGCCATGGCCCGGGTCTTCGGCGGCAGGCTCATCGGCATCGAGGGCACCTACGACGAGGTCAACCGGTTCTGCTCGGAGCTGATCGGCGATCCTCTGGGCGACAAGTGGGGGTTCGTCAACGTCAACCTGCGGCCCTACTACGCCGAGGGCTCCAAGACCCTCGCGTACGAGATCGCCGAGCAGCTCGGCTGGCGGCTGCCGGAGCAGATCGTCATCCCGATCGCGTCCGGCTCCCAGCTCACGAAGATCGACAAGGGGTTCAAGGAGCTGATCCGGCTCGGGCTGGTCGAGGACCGGCCCTACAAGGTCTTCGGGGCGCAGGCGCAGGGCTGCTCGCCGGTGTCGGCCGCCTTCAAGGCGGGCCACGACGTGGTCCAGCCGGTCAAGCCCGACACCATCGCCAAGTCGCTGGCCATCGGCAACCCCGCCGACGGCCCGTACGTGCTCGACATCGCCCGGCGCACCGGCGGGGCGGTCGAGGACGTGACGGACGCCGAGATCGTCGCGGCCATCAAGCTGCTGGCCTCGACCGAGGGCGTCTTCGCCGAGACGGCGGGCGGCGTCACGGTGGGCGTGCTGAAGAAGCTCGTCGAGACCGGGCAGCTCGACCCGGAGGCCGAGACCGTGGTGCTCAACACCGGCGACGGGCTCAAGACGCTCGACGCCGTGGCCGCCGACGCGCAGCCCACGGCCGTGATCCGGCCCTCTCTCGACGCGTTCCGCGCGACTGTCTGACAATCAGGAAAGGCGACGTACATTATGAGCGTTTCTGTGCGGATTCCCACCATTCTGCGCACGTACACCGGGGGCAGCGCCGAAGTGAGCGGGGAAGGTGCGACTCTCCGTGACGTGCTGGCCAAGCTCGACTCGGACTATCCGGGGATCGGCGCCCGTATTCTGGACGAATCGGGCAAGATTCGGCGTTTTGTCAACGTCTACGTGGGAGAAGAGGACGTCCGATTCGCCCAGGGTCTGGACACGCCGGCCCCGGAGGGCGCTCAGATCTCCATCATCCCGGCCGTCGCGGGCGGCTGACCCCGCTCGCTCGGCGGAGCATCGGTCAGGAAGGCGCCCCATGTGGGCGCCTTCCCCTTTTGCAGGGAATTTCAACATTGAACTACTCAGCCATGGGTGAAATACGTCTTTCACGGATTGACTCTGTTGCCGAACGCCGTACCACAGGTATGGTCGAGTGCGATCGTCAGAAGATATCCCCATATCTCTTGGCGATTGTGGGTCTCGCGGAGGAATGGGCGAGATCTCTGGGCCCAGTAAGAGGAGTCAGAAGTGGCGCAGGGCACCGTCAAGTGGTTCAACGCGGACAAGGGCTACGGCTTCATCGCGGTAGACGGTGGTAAGGATGTATTCGTCCATTACTCGGCAATCTTGATGGACGGCTATCGCTCTCTCGAGCAGGGACAACGAGTCGAGTTCGAGATCACGCAGGGCCAGAAGGGACCGCAGGCGGAGTCCGTCAGAGCGGTCTGAGGTGTAACTGGTACGCACCGGCAGCGCGCACGCCAGCGCAGTGCGTGTGATCTGCCACCTCACCAACAGGGATACGGCGGGCCGCCCGGGGCCCGCCGTACGGACCCCTCACGGCCAGGAGTTGACCTGGGGGAGGCAGGCGTCGGCTTGCACTCGGCAGGGTAGAGTGCTAAACAGTTCGTTGGCACTCTATGTTGACGAGTGCCAACGGGGATCGAGACGATGGGGCCTGCCGAACGGAGATGCGGGCCCACATGCCGTCGCGGGCGTCGGCTCGGTCTCACCAGGACACCCTGTATCTGGGAGGTCTCGCCTAATGGCAGCCAAGATGATCGCGTTTGACGAGGACGCCCGGCGCGGTCTCGAGCGCGGGATGAACCAGCTCGCCGACGCGGTGAAGGTCACGCTCGGCCCCAAGGGCCGCAACGTCGTGCTGGAGAAGAAGTGGGGCGCCCCCACGATCACCAACGACGGTGTCTCGATCGCCAAGGAGATCGAGCTCGAGGACCCGTGGGAGAAGATCGGCGCCGAGCTGGTCAAGGAAGTCGCCAAGAAGACGGACGACGTCGCCGGCGACGGCACCACCACCGCCACCGTGCTCGCCCAGGCGCTCGTGCGTGAGGGCCTGCGCAACGTCGCTGCCGGCGCCAACCCGATGGCCCTGAAGAAGGGCATCGAGGCCGCTGTGGAGCGCGTCAGCGAGGAGCTCTCCAAGCTGGCCAAGGACGTGGAGACCAAGGAGCAGATCGCCTCCACCGCCTCCATCTCCGCCGCCGACCCCGAGATCGGCTCGCTCATCGCCGAGGCGATGGACAAGGTCGGCAAGGAAGGCGTCATCACCGTCGAGGAGAGCAACACCTTCGGCCTGGAGCTGGAGCTCACCGAGGGCATGCGCTTCGACAAGGGCATGACGTCGATGTACTTCGTCACGGACTCCGACCGCATGGAGGCCGTGCTCGAGGACCCGTACATCCTGATCGTCAACTCGAAGATCTCGGCCAACAAGGACCTGCTGCCGCTGCTCGACAAGGTCGTGCAGTCCGGCAAGCCGCTCCTCATCATCGCCGAGGACATCGAGGGCGAGGCCCTGGCCACGCTGGTGGTCAACAAGATCCGCGGCCTGTTCCGCTCGGTGGCCGTCAAGGCCCCCGGCTTCGGCGACCGCCGCAAGGCCATGCTGGCCGACATCGCCATCCTCACCGGCGGCCAGGTCATCGCCGAGGAGGTCGGTCTCAAGCTGGAGAACGCCACCCTCGACCTGCTGGGCCGCGCCCGCAAGGTCGTGGTGACCAAGGACGAGACCACGATCGTCGACGGCGCCGGTGACGCCGACTCGATCGCCGGCCGGGTCAACGAGATCCGCGCCGAGATCGACCGCACCGACTCCGACTACGACCGCGAGAAGCTCCAGGAGCGGCTGGCCAAGCTGGCCGGCGGCGTGGCCGTCATCAAGGCCGGCGCAGCCACCGAGGTCGAGCTGAAGGAGCGCAAGCACCGCATCGAGGACGCCGTGCGCAACGCCAAGGCGGCCGTCGAGGAGGGCATCGTGCCCGGCGGTGGCGTGGCCCTGCTGCAGGCCGGCGCCAAGGCGTTCGACAAGCTGGAGCTGCCGGGCGACGAGGCCACTGGTGCGGCCATCGTGCGCAAGGCGCTGGAGGAGCCGCTCAAGCAGATCGCGGTCAACGCCGGCCTCGAGGGCGGCGTCGTGGTCGAGCGCGTCCGCAACCTCACCCCGGGTGAGGGCCTCAACGCGGCCAGCGGCGAGTACGTCAACATGTTCGAGGCGGGCATCATCGACCCGGCCAAGGTGACGCGCTCCGCGCTGCAGAACGCCGCCTCCATCGCGGCGCTGTTCCTGACCACCGAGGCCGTCATCGCCGAGAAGCCCGAGAAGGCCGCGGCCGCTCCGGCGGGCATGCCCGGCGGCGGTGACATGGACTTCTGATCGAGGGTTCTCGACCTGAGGTTCGCGAGTCGGCCCGCACCGGTGTTTCCGGTTCGGGCCGCTTCGCATTTCCGCCCGCTCCTTCACGGAGAGGTTTACCGCACCGCACCACTATCCGTATATGTCCGATAACGTTCTGATATACGGCGGTCATCAGAAAACGTTTCGGGGTTCTTCATCCCCAGGACCCAAGAGGGGACACGGCTCACCCGGAAAAGGGCTTGACCCACCGGTCCCACTCCGGCTGGGGCGCGTAGCCCGCGGCGGCCCAGGCGGGGTGGGCGAGCGCGTTGTCGCGCAGCACCATAGCGTCGGCGCGGAACGCGCCGAACCCGACGAAACGCTTCTCGGCGGCCGACAGCAGGGCCGTGGCGACGCCCTTGCGGCGGTGGGCCGGATCGACGGCCAGCCGGTAGAGGTGGGCCCGCCACCCGTCCCAGCCCGCGATCAGCGTGCCCACCAGCTCGCCGTCCAGTTCGGCCAGGAGCAGCGCCTCAGGGTCGCGTTCGACCAGTGCCAGCACCGCGGCGGCCGAGTCGCGGCGGTCGGTGCCCTCGGCGGCGTGCGACCAGAACCGCAGGACCGGTTCGACGTCCGCCGGGCCACCTGTCCGGATCGCTGGATCTGTCATACGCCGGAACCTACCAAGACGCGGCACCGCCTCCCGGGGGAGGCGGTGCGCTCGCGTGGTCAGACCCCGAAATGGGGGATGATGTGGCCGCGCGCCAGGGTGTTGGCGGTGATGTTGAAGCCCACGACGGCCGGGCTGGCGTCGGTGTCGACGCCGAGGGTGTCGACACCGAGCGCGTGCACGGTGAAGACGTAGCGGTGCGGGTCGCCGGGAGGCGGGGCCGAACCGCCGTAGTCCTTGGTGCCGTAGTCGTTGCGGGCGTGCTTGGCGCCCTGCGGCAGTCCCTTGAACTCGGGCGCGGTGCCGGCCCCCGTGGGCAGCTCGGTGACCGAAGCCGGGATGTCGAACAGCACCCAGTGCCAGAAGCCGCTGCCCGTGGGCGCGTCGGGATCGAAGCAGGTCACCGCGTAGCTGAGCGTCTCCGCCGGGGCGTCGGACCAGCGGAGGCTGGGGGAGAGGTTCTGGCCCGTCATGCCCCAGTCGTTGAAGACGTGCAGGTCACTCAGCCTCTCCCCGTCCGTCATGTCGTCGCTGTGGACCGTGAGCGAGGGGACCGACGGCAGGTGTTCGTGTGGCAGCGGTGCTGGCACGGCATCCTCCTTTGGGTGAAAGCTCCTCCCGTCATCCTAGAAGTGATCCTCCGCCTCGCCACGTGTCGCCGTCACCCGGCGAGCTGAGGCGGGAGGGGCTTGTGGTGGAGGACCGTGAGCGAGGTGACGGCGCGGGTGAGCACCACGTAGAGGCGGGCCAGGCCGCGCGGCTCGGCGTCGACGATGTCGGCCGGCTCCACCACGATGACGTGGTCGTACTCCAGGCCCTTGGCCAGCGTCGCGGGCACCACGAGCAGGCGGTGCTCCTGGACGGAGTCGGGGTCGAGGACGGCGTGCGCGACGCCCAAGAGCGACTCGGAGACCGCGTGGACCGCGGCGTCGGGGACGATGACGCCGATGGAGCCCTCGCGGCCCAGCGTCTCCCGGACGGCCTCGCGGAGATCGCCGGACGGCCGGATCGACAGGGACCCGGCGCCGGGGCGCAGCGACCGGGGCGGGGCCAGGCCGGGGGCGACGGACGGCAGCAGGCGGGCGGCGTAGTCGAGGACCTCGCGGGGGACGCGGAAGCCCAGCGTCAGCTCGGTGACCTCGCCGTCCTGACCGAGATGGGTGAGGACCGAGCGCCACGACGTGGTGGACCAGGGGGTGGTGCCCTGGGCCAGGTCGCCGAGCACCGTGGCGGAGCCGTTGCGGCAGCGCCTGCCGAGCGCGCGCAGCTGCATCGCCGACAGGTCCTGCGCCTCGTCGACGACGAGGTGGCCGAGCGAGGGGGTGCGCTCGATCAGGTCGCCCAGCTCGTCGAGGAGCGCCGCGTCCGCGGCGCTCCACCTGGCGGACCGCCGGCTGCGGTACGGCTTGCGCCAGAGCAGCAGTCCCCGCTCCTCGGGCGACAGGTCGGACCGGGCGGCCCTGGCGAGGAACTCCTCGTCGGACAGCAGCCGGTGGAGCACCTGCTCCGGCGTCAGCTTCGGCCACACGGCGTCGACCAGCTGCTTGACCGGCCGGGACCGGGCGACCGCGTCCTGCACCCGGTCGTCGGGCGACTCACCGCGCTGTTCCATCCGTACCAGCACCAGGTGGGCGAGCCGCTGGGCGAGCGCGGCGCGGCCGGGACCGTAGCGGGTGGTGCCGCGCAGCGAGGCGACGATCTCGCGCACCTCGTGGTCGGCCACCCGGTGGCGGTAGGCGCCCTTGGCGTAGACCAGCCCTTCCTCCGGCTTGACGATGTGGAGCCAGAGAGCCCGCTTCAGCACGGCCGCCATCCGGGCGTCGCCCTTGACCGCGGCCGTCGCCGGGTCCTCCGGCGCGGCGTGGTCGCCGAGGAGGCCGGCCACCGTGGTCTGGTCGACCTTGACCTCGCCGAGAGCGGGCAGCACGGAGGAGATGTACGAGAGGAAGGCCCGGTTCGGCCCGACGATCATCACGCCGGCCCTGGCGAGCCGCTCGCGGTGGGTGAACAGCAGGTAGGCGGCCCGGTGCAGGCCGACCGCCGTCTTCCCGGTGCCCGGAGCGCCCTGCACGCAGACCGTGCTGGTGAGCTCGGAGCGGACGATCTCGTCCTGGTCGGGCTGGATGGTGGCCACGATGTCGCGCATCGGCCCGGTGCGCGGGCGCTCGATCTCCTCGGTGAGGATCCGGGACGGGCCGATCTCGGCGCCCTGGTCGAGCGGCTCGTCCTCGTACGCGGTGAGCACGCCGCCGTGGTAGCCGAACCGGCGGCGCAGCGTGACCCCCATCGGGTCGGCGGGACTGGCCTGGTAGAAGGCGCGCGACACGGGGGCGCGCCAGTCGATGACCAGGGGGCGGCTGGCGCCGTCGTGCACGTGGCGACGGCCGACGTGGATGGTGGAGGGCAGGTCGTCGGTGGCCGAGCGGTCGAGCCGGCCGAAGAACAGCGGCGTGTCGGGATGGTCGGCCAGGGCGGCGACGCGCTGGTCGAGCAGGGACTGGAGGATCTGCTGGGAGACCCAGTCGCCGGCCGCGTCGGCCGAGAGCGACTGCGCGTGCGCGCGCATGGCCGCGAGCGCGGCCCTGGAGTCGGCCAGGTGGGCCTGCTCGGCGGCGAGGACGCCGGAGGGTATGTCGGGGGCCAGTCGGTCGGTGGTGGGCATGGGCGAGCGCCTCCCGGCGGTCGGAGGTGGATGACAAGGCAGCGAATCCGCCAGTTTAGTGCGCCCGTCGCGATGCCCTCAAAAGCATTTAGCCGCCGCGGGGGGAGGGTAGGAAGTCGGCGTGGCGCGTGTGCGACTCGGCTTCTCGCCGATCCTTCCCACCATCGCGAGTTTTCTGCTGGCCGCTCTCTGGACGCTGTCGGTGTTCGCCGGCTGGGGGCTGGAGGCATTCTGCGCGGGCGGCGAGACGCCGGCGTGCGAGCGGCGGCTCGCCGCGTTCTCCTCGGTGTCGGGCCTGTTCGCGGCGGTGGCCGCCTGCCTGACGGCGGCGGCGTGGGTGCTGCCGGCGGCGCGGCAGGACGAGCGGACGTTCACCCGGTTCATGGTGATGAGCGGGGTCGCGTGGATCGCCGCGGAGGGCGTGCTGTTCCTCGGCGGTGTACTGACTAAGTGAACGATCCTCACAAACCGCTGACATATAACGAAATGCCACAAAATACGGGCATACCAGGTGGCATTGCCGGATCATCGGGTATGTCGCAGCCGGATTAGGTACCGACGGTGAGAGCACGCAGTGAGGGGGATGGTTCGATTGTCGACTGCCCGCGGGGTCTCTTGGACGTGAGACCGTGGGGCCTGGCCGCTCCGCGAGCGGCCGGGCTCACACCCCGCCCAGCACGTCGTCGGCGTCGATGATCGAATACGCGTATCCCTGCTCGGCCAGGAACCGCTGCCGGTGCGCCGCGAACTCCTGGTCGATCGTGTCACGGCTGACCACGGTGTAGAAGCGGGCCCCGCCGCCGTCGGCCTTGGGCCGCAGCACCCGGCCCAGCCGCTGCGCCTCCTCCTGCCGGGACCCGAACGTGCCCGACACCTGGATGGCCACGCTCGCCTCGGGCAGGTCGATGGAGAAGTTGGCCACCTTCGACACCACCAGGACCTGGATCTCCTTGTCGCGGAAGGCCTGGTAGAGCCGTTCGCGCTCCTTGACCCGGGTCTCACCCTTGATCACCGGCGCGTTCAGGTGCTCGCCCAGCTCGTCGAGCTGGTCGATGTACTGGCCGATCACCAGCACTTGCTCGCCCAGATGGCGGCGGACCAGCGCCTCGGTGACCCGGGTCTTGGACGGCGTCGTGGCGCAGAACCGGTAGCGCTCCTCCGGCTCGGCCATCGCGTACGCCAGCCGCTCCTCGTCGGTCAGCGTCACCCGTACCTCGACGCAGTCGGCCGGGGCGATCCAGCCCTGGTTCTCCATCTCCTTCCAGGGCGCGTCGTAGCGCTTGGGGCCGATCAGCGAGAACACGTCGCCCTCGCGGCCGTCCTCGCGCACCAGCGTCGCCGTCAGCCCCACCCGCCGGCGGGCCTGAAGGTCGGCCGTCATCCGGAAGATCGGCGCCGGCAGCAGGTGGACCTCGTCGTAGACGATCAGGCCCCAGTCGCGCGCGTCGAACAGCTCCAGATGGCTGTAGACGCCCTTGCGCCGGGTCGTCATCACCTGGTAGGTCGCGATCGTGACCGGCCGGATCTCCTTCCTGGAGCCGGAGTACTCGCCGATCTCGTCCTCGGTCAGCGAGGTGCGCTTGAGCAGCTCCTGCTTCCACTGGTGGGCGCTGACCGTGTTGGTGACCAGGATCAGCGTCGTCGCCCGGGCGTGCGCCATCGCGGCCGCGCCCACGATGGTCTTGCCGGCGCCGCAGGGCAGCACGATCACCCCGGAACCGCCGTGCCAGAAGGCGTCGGCGGCTTCCTGCTGGTAGGGCCGGAGCGTCCAGCCGTCCTGGACCAGCTCGACCGGGTGGTGCTCGCCGTCGACGTAGCCCGCCAGGTCCTCCGCGGGCCAGCCCAGCTTGAGCAGCGCCTGCTTGATGTTGCCGCGGTCGCTCGGATGGACGGCCACGGTGTCGTCGCCGACGCGCTCGCCCAGCATCGGCTGGATCTTCCTGGCGCGCAGCACCTCTTCGAGCACGGCCCGGTCGGTGGAGGTCAGCGTCAGCCCGTGGACCGGGTGCTTCTCCAGCCTGAGCCGGCCGTAGCGGGCCATCGTCTCGGCGACGTCGACGAGCAGGGCGTGCGGCACCGGGTAGCGGCTGTAGCCGATCAGCGCGTCGATGACCTGCTCGGCGTCGTGGCCCGCGGCACGGGCGTTCCACAGCGCCAGCGGGGTGACCCGGTAGGTGTGCACGTGTTCGGGCGCGCGCTCGAGCTCGGCGAACGGCGCGATCGCCTTGCGGCACGCGTCGGCCCTCTCGTGGTCGACCTCGAGCAGCAGCGTCTTGTCCGATTGGACGATGAGCGGGCCGTCGTTCACAGCCATCCCTTCAAACGGTTGACGCCTATCCAACACGCGCGACGGCCCAAACAGTCCCCCGGACGGGGAAATCAGTCGTCGAAGTGGCCGTTGACGCCCAGGTAGACGAACAGGACGGCCATCATCAGGAAGCCGGCCACCAGCACCACCCAGCTCGCGACGGTGAGCGTGCGGGCCTTCTCGGGTGCCGTGCCGGAGCGCAGGGACAGGCCGGCCAGGGCGGCGCCGACGACGCCGAGGACGTTGCAGCAGGAGACGACGCTGAAGAGGTTGAGCGCGAGCGCGACTATGCCGCTGACGTTGGGCTCGCCGCGGGCGTGCGGCCGGGGCGGCGGGTAGCCGCCGTAACCGTAGGATGGGGGCGGCTGCTCCCCGTAGGGGGCGCCGTAGCGCTGGTACGGGTAATCGTCCTCGCTCATGCCACCTCCTGACGGGTCAAGAGATATCACGGATCGGGCAAGATCCTGACTCGGTCGCCGATCCCGCTAACCGTCGAACCGCGCCCGCAGCGCCTTGCGGTCGAGCTTGAGCACGCTGGTGACCGGGATCGAGTCGACGAACGTGACCTCGCGGGGGTACTTGACGCGGCCCACGCGCTCCCTGGCCCAGGTGATCAGCTCCTCGGCGGTGACCTCCGCGCCGGCCGCGAGCTGGACGAACGCGACGACCTCCTCGCCCAGCCGCTCGTCCGGCCGGCCGACCACGCCCGACATCACCACCTCGGGGTGCCGGTTCAGGGCGTCCTCGACGTCGCGCGGGAACACGTTGAAGCCGCCCCGGATGATCAGGTCCTTCTTCCTGTCGACCACGTGCAGGTAGCCGTCGTCGTCCATGCAGCCGATGTCGCCGGTACGCAGCTCGCCGTCGACCAGCGCGGTGCCCTCGGGGTCGGGCCGGTGCTCGCCCCAGTAACCGAGCATCAGCGCCTCGCCGGACACGCAGATCTCGCCCACGTCGCCCTGCTCCACCGGCTCGCCCGAGGAGTCGCGGATGGTGATCGTGTAGCCCGGCAGCGGCAGGCCCACACTGCCCGGCTTGCGCCGCCCCGGCGGGTTGAACGTGGTCACGGCGCTGGTCTCGGTCAGCCCGTAGCCCTCCAGGATCGTCACGCCCGGCATCCGCCGCTCGAACTCCTCCAGCACGTCCCGCCCCAGCGGGGCCGCACCGCAGGTGAGGAAGGCCAGGTCAGGCAGCGGATGCGACTCCAGCGGCTCGGCCAGCAGCATCTGCAGCATGGCCGGCACCACCGTGCCGTACTGGACCCGCTGCTCGGCGGCGAGCCGCAGGAACCGCCCGGGATCGAACCATCGCATCAGCACCGCCTGGGGCGGCTCGGTGGCGTGCATCCCGGCCACGGTGACGATCAGCCCGTACGCGTGCGAGAGCGGCACCGGGACGATCGCCCGGTTGATCCCCTCCTGGTGGGAGAGCTCGTAGGCGGCCTTGGCGACCTGCCACAGGCCCGCGTGGCTGAGCATGACGCCCTTGGCCCTGCCGGTGGTGCCGCCGGTGTACATCAGGGCGGCCAGGTCGCCGGGGTCCCGCGCCACCGGGCCGTGCTCGGCGGCCCGCTCCAGCTCGGCGGTGTCGACGTACACCGGCACGTCCACCCCCGTCGCCCGTACGGTGCCGGCCAGCTCGGGCGAGGTGACCACGGCGGAGGCGCCGCTGTCGAGCAGGATGTGCCGCAGCTCGTCGGCGCCCACCAGGAACACCACCGGCGTCACCACCGCGCCCGCCGCCCACAGCGCCTGGCAGACGAGCGGCACCTCGGGGGAGGTGGCCATCATCACGACCACCCGGTCGCCGGGCCGGATGCCGGCCTCGACGAAGCCGCCGCAGGCGCGCCTGGCCCGCTCGGCGAGGCTGTGGCTGCGGTGCCACACCCCCTCGTAGCACATCGCGTCGTAGTCCTCGAACCTGCTCCACGACTGCTCGGCCAGCCTGCCCAGCGTTTGCTCGGTCACACTGCCTAACTTGCTGCGTGATCAGGCGCACCGTCAAGCCTCGGGCCGCGGCCGGGTCAGACGCCCGACACGCCCGTGATGCGGTGCAGGGCGAAGCGGTGGACGGCCGCCCGAGTCTCGTCGTAGGCGGTCAGGTAGCCGCCCTCCATCCGGGCCGGCTCCAGGATGCGGGAGGTGGCGTTGCCCTGGGAGTCGGTGTAGCCGATCCACACCCGCACCCCCTGCCGGATCGCGTCCTGAAGGATCGAGATCGTGGCCGTCGCCGGGGTCCGCGGCACCTGGCCGTCGGGCGCGCCGACCGGCTCGCGCCGGGACAGGTAGGCCGCGTCGCCCGCGCGCAGCGCCCGCACGGCCGCCGCCGCGACGCCCGGCTCGGGCCCCCCGGCCGCGACCACCTGCCGGGCCGGGGCCGGTCCCTCGGTGCGCCTGCTGTCGAGCTGGGAGATGATCACGTCCCCGTCGAGCGACTCGGGGACCGGCGCGTACCCCATCGCGCGCAGCGAGTCGACCAGCACCGCGCGCGAGGAGCGCGAGGCGATGACCGTCGGCGCCAGCCTGCGCAGGCGCAGCGCCGCCGACCGCCGGTCGGCGGTGATCTGGTCCAGCAGCGCCGGGTCGTCGCAGCGGACGTAGGCGGTGGCGGTGCCGACGCGGATCCGGCCGTGCCGCCGCGCCACGTCGGCGACGAGGTACGACAGCGCCTGCGGCACCGGGGTGGCCGAATGGCGTTCCAGCATGGCCAGCAGTTCCTCGGCCGCCTGACCGGCGTCCAGGGCGCGCCGGATCGAGCTCTCGCCGAACCGGTAGACGGTCGCGCCGCCCTTGGACTCCACGTCGGCGCTCAGCGTCATCCAGCGGTTCAGCTCGCTGGTCAGCGGCCCCGGCGCGACCGCCGTCAGGTCGGCCTGCAGCAGCACGTGATCGACCGGCTGGGGCAGCAGCGGGGCCAGCACCGGCGCCGCCTCCTCGCCGGCCGTCAGTGCCCGGCCGTGGCCGGACAGCGCGCCCAGCCCGGTGAGGCCCAGCTGCTCGGCCTCCCGCAGCGCGAACTCGGTCAGCTGCTCGCGCAGCGGCCCCCGGCGGCGCGGCTGCTCCCACGCGAGCCGTTCGAGCACCGAGTCGTGGGAGGGGGCGAGCCCCGGCGCGGACGCCAGCACGCCCAGCGTGGCCGCGCGCACCCCGGCGGCCGACGAGCGGCGCAGGTCGGGGTGGAGCGCGTTGAGCGGCTTGTCGCGGTCGTCACGCTCGCCCACCAGGCCCGGCACCCGGTCCATCGCCAGCCAGGCCGCGGCCAGCGCCACCCACCGGTCGGCGGTCGACCGGACCCGCCACAGGTCGTAGCCGGCGGTCGGCAGCCACTCGCCGTCGACGCCGCCGCCCGACGCGATCAGGCCCGCCGCGTACGCGACCTCGACCACCAGCGCGGCGGCCCACTCGGGCAGGTCCAGCTCGCCGGCCGTGCGCTTCATGTCGCGCACGCCCAGGCCCCCGGTGCGCAGCACGCCCGGCGGCTCGATGCTCCACCGCTCGCACAGCTCCTCGACCGCCCGCACGAACGCGAACGCCTGCCCGGCCGCCGTGCGGTCGGCCAGCTCCTGGTCGCGCGCCACGCCCTTCAGCGCGGGCGGCAGCGCCGCCAGGTCGCGGTGGACCCGCCCGCCCCGCAGGTGGAGGCCCACCTCGCGGGGGAGCGTCACGTTCTCCTCGCCCGTCGCCGCCAGCAGGCCCCGGGCCAGCAACTGCTCGATCGGCGAGCGGGCCGAGGCGATGCGCACCTCGCGCCTGGCGTTGGGCACCCGGCCGGTCGGCGGGCCCCAGGCGAGCTGCTCCAGCGCGGCCCGCGCCTCCGGGGACACCTCCTCGATCAGCCCGCCCGGCTCGGCCAGCGCCGCCGCCAGCCGCTCGCGGCCCGAGCCGGTCGAGCCGGGGGCGACGTCGTCGGCCATCTCGTCGAGCCGCTCCGGCGGATGATGGCGGAACGCCACGTCGGCGGGCGGGCCAAGCCCCGCCGGGTCGTCCAGCACCTTGCGCACGCCGGGGGCCAGGTCGAGCGCGCTGTCGGGACCGTACACCAGCGCCAGCTCGCGCAGCCGGTCGAGCGCGGCCGTCAGCGCGGGCTCCGGCCTGCCCGCCGCCAGCGCCGCCGCGATCAGCTCGCGCAGCGCCGTCTTCCTGACCGGGCCGTCCCGCACGGCCAGCGTCTCGACCACGGCGAGCGTGAAGCGGTCGAGCCGGTCGAGCACCCGGGCGATCGCCGACGGGCTGCTCGCCCGCGCGGCCAGGCCTTCCAGATGCGCCGGCACCGGAGTGATCAGCTCGGGACGCGCCGTCACCAGCGCCCGCAGCTGCTCGTCGGTGCGCCCCCTGATCCACTCCGTGAACTCCATCGTTGCCATGGTATGTCCCTGCTGTTTGAGGCAGCATTGCCAGGCGTGAGAGAACGAGCCGACCTGCTGATCCTCAACTACGTCAGCAAGGCCGCCGACGCGGCCCACGGCGTGCTGAGGCCCGAGCAGCGACTCGACTTCGCCCGGCGGCTGCGGGCCAGGATCGAGGAGGAGCGCCGGGGCAGCCAGAGCGCCAGGGACGTGACGAAGCTGCTCGCCCGCTTCGGCGACCCGGTGATCCTGGTGGAACGCGAGGCCCGGCGCCTGGCGGGACCCGCGCCCCGGGACCCGGCCGCCGGCGGCGGGGAGAGGGCCACGGTCGCGTTCCCCTCGATCCGCGACGACCTGCCGGCGGGCGCCGTGCCGCGTGGCCCGCGGCCGGCCAGGCAGGGGCGCGAGCTGCCGTTCGCGGGGCTGCGCAGGGCCGCCATGTCGGTGGCCGACCCCATGGTCACCGAGAGCAGGGACGCCAGGACCGTGGTCAAGGAGCACCCCCGCGAGGTCGCCGCCCTGGTGGTCCTCGTGGTGGCCGGGCTCCTGGTGCCGTTCGGCCTGCCGCCCGTGGCCATCTTCCAGGTGCCGGTGATCGCGTGGGCCGCCGGCGCGGCGCTGGTGATGTTCGGCGACGCCTGGAAGCCGCGCGACCGGCTGATCGGCGTGGCCGCGCCGCTGATCGGCTACGGCGCCGGCGGCCTGGTCGTCGGCGGCCTCCGGGTCGGCGGCGAGCCGGGACTGCGGAGGTTCGTGGCCGAGTTCTACGACGCGAGCGGGGTCATGTTCATGATCGGTACGGGGGCGGGCGTGGCCTGGCTGGGCTACCGGCTGCTCGATCAGGAGTGAACGGCGGCGGGCGTCGGCAGCAGCCCGACGGCCAGCCGCACCCAGGCCGCCACGAACCGCTCCTTCTCGGTGTGGCCCAGCGACTCGCCCACGGTCTCCTGGAACAGCCGGTACTGCACCACGGCCCCGCCCAGCACGGCCGAGACGGCCTGCCAGTCGACGTCCGCCGAGCGGTACTCGGGCTGGGCCCTGAACCACGTCACGATGGCGTCGAACATCGGCTGCAGCAGCCCCCGCCGGACCACCGCCACCAGCTCGGGGAACTGGCTCAGGTCGCGGAAGAAGATCCGGGTCAGCTCCGACTCCTCGCGCACCTTGGCCAGCCCCGCCCGGCACAGGTGCGACAGCCTCTCCTCCAGGTCCGCGGAGGTCTCCATGGCGTTCAGCTCGGCGAGGCTGCCGGCCACCTGGCCGCTGGTGCGGGCGGCGTGCTCGTTGATCGCCGCGGACAGCACCTCGTACTTGGACTTGAAGTGCCGGTAGAGCCCGCCGGCGCCGGGTGAGAGGCCGGAGGCGGCCTCGATCTCGGCCACCGACGTGGCGGCGTAACCGCGTTCGGCGAACAGCCGCAGGGCCTCGTCGATGATCCGCTCGCGGGTGTGGATCGCGGCGGCCCTCGCGGGCGGGGTCCCGGAGTCTTCCGTGCTCGGCGATGTCGTCATGTCGTTCGTGATACCTCCGGTCATGGAGGGTAGCCGCCGGTCCGGACGGACCTGGACTGCCGGGGCAGGACCTTCCGAGGTCTACGGTCCCACGACATCGGCCGTTACGCGTATCGGAAGGTTCTTTGGCATCCTTCAGATGTGGCGACATCGGTGGGATTCGACCTCGAC
The DNA here is from genome assembly GCF_050936535.1 of Nonomuraea sp. CA-218870. NCBI lineage: Bacteria > Bacillati > Actinomycetota > Actinomycetes > Streptosporangiales > Streptosporangiaceae > Nonomuraea > Nonomuraea sp. CA-218870. The sequence goes on from NZ_JBNJMN010000002.1 coordinate 46,207, forward strand.
ATGACCCTTGCCGACACCAGGATCGGCATCGCGGCCGTCTACGACGAGTTGTCGGCCCGGCTCGGCGTGCCCATGGACAGCCGGGCGATCGTCGCCAGGCTCGGCCCGCCGCTCGAGACCGAGCTGGCCAACTGGCTGCCCGCCGAGGAGGTCGCGGCCGCGGCCGACCTGTACCGGGAGATCTATCCCGAGGTGGGGGTGCCCGTGCACGTCGCGATGGACGGCGCGCACGAGGCCGTCGAGAGCGTCAAGTCCCGCGGCGGGCGGGTCATCGTGGTGACGGGCAAGAATCTGCGCGACGCGACGAGCACCGTGCGCAGACTGGGGTTCGACGTGGACCACGTCGTGGGGTCCGTTTTCGGCGCGGACAAAGGCGCGGCGCTCACCGCTTTCGGCGCCGCCGCATATGTCGGCGATCACGTCGCCGACATCGAAGCGGCGCGGGCCGGCCGCGCGGTCAGCGTCACGGTCGCCACCGGCCCTTACACGGTGGGGCAGCTGCGTGACCACGGGGCGGACGTGGCGCTGGGCGACCTGACCGAATTCGCCGATTGGTTCGCCGGTTGGCAACAGGGTCACGAACTCGGGTAATTCACCGGCAATTACCCGGTCGCTCTGTCGCGCTACGGGGCATAACCTACATCCATTCACCTAATCCACGACGTTCTGAACGAGGTCCTCCTGTGCCGAGTGGCAAGGTCAAGTGGTACGACGCCGACAAGGGGTTCGGCTTCCTCACCCGCGACGACGGCGGTGAGGTCTTCGTGCATTCCTCCGCGCTGCCGGCCGACGCCGGGCCTCTCAAGCCCGGGCAGAAGGTCGAGTTCGGCGTGGCCGAGGGCAGGCGCGGCCAGCAGGCGCTCTCCGTGCGGATCCTGGAGCAGCCGCCGACGCTGGCCAAGACCAAGCCCAAGGCCAAGCGGAAGAAGCCGGACGAGATGGTGGTGATCGTCGAGGACCTGATCAAGCTGCTCGACGGGCTGTCGACGTCCTACCAGCGCGGCAAGCACCCCGACGCGGCGCACGCCAAGAAGGTCGCCGTGGTGCTGCGCGCCGTCGCCGACGACCTCGACGTCTAGCCTCCCGGCCTCCGACCTTCCGGGAGCCTCCGGTCTCAGGGCGGGTTGGTCAGCGGCTTGGTGCGGTCGACCGGCTCGGGCGGCGCGTACGGAGCCGTCTCGGCGTGCGCCGCGGCGTGCGCGGCGGCCTGCCTGGCCCGCGCCCCGGCCGTCCGGATGCGGGCGCGGCGCCGTACGACGAGCCAGCCGAGCGTGACGGTGAGCACGGCGGCCAGCGTGACCAGCCCGGCCGTGCTGCTCTCGGTGAGCGACAGGCCGAGCCCGATCAGGCCGCCGAACACCCAGGCGAGCTGGAGGAACGCCTCGACCACGCCGAACGTCGACGAGCGCACCTCCTCGCCGATCTCCTGCTGCACGATCGCGTCCAGCGCGAGCTTGCCCAGCTCCTGGGCGAACGCGGTGACGACCGAGATGGCCACCGCGGCCCACAGCCCGAAGAGGACGGCGGTGACGACGGCGGTGACCGCCGTCGTGGCGAGCGTGAGCAGGACGATCAGCCCCGGCGCGTGGTTGCGCGTCCAGTTGGCGATCACCGCGCCGACCAGGCCGCCCAGCCCGGCGGCCAGGGCCAGCACGCCGATGGTCTTGGTCAGGTCGAAGAACGGGTCGGGCGCGGGCGGCGCCAGCCACGGCACCGCCTTGTCCTGTACCAGGAAGAGCAGGAAGAACAGCAGGAAGCCGGAGAACAGCCGGATGGCGACGTTGGCCCAGACGGCCTCGGCCACCGCGGGGCCCACCTGGAGCAGCGTCCGCCAGCGCGGCGCCCTGCCCTCCTCGGGCGTCTCCTCCTCCAGGTCGGGCGAGTCGACGTGGCGCGGCAGCCGGACCGCGAAGACCCCGGCGACCAGGAACACCACCATCACCACGCGCAGCATGGTGGCGCTGCCCAGCCAGAGCGTCAGCCCCGCCCCGACCGGCACCATCACGCCCGCCGTCACCAGGGAGAACAGCGCCACCCTGGCGTTCGCCGACACCAGCGTGATGTCGGCGGGCAGCACGCTGGGCATGATCGCGGCACGCGACACGTTGTAGGCCTTCGACAGCACCAGCACGCCCAGCGCGCCCGCGAACAGCGTCAGCAGGTCCTGCGGGCCGACCGCCGCCGCCATCGCGAAGCAGAGCAGGCCGCGGCCGAACAGCGTGCCGGCCATCACGTAGCGCCGGCCCGACCTGAACCGGTCCAGGATCGGCCCCACGAACGGCGCCAGCAGCGCGAACGGCAGCATCGTGATGACCAGGTAGAGCGCCACCGGGCCGCGGGCCTCGCCGACGGGCACCCCGAAGAAGACGGTGCCGGCCAGCGCGACCGTGACGAGCGTGTCGCCGGCGCTGTTGCCGGCGGTCAGCTCGATCAGCCGGCCGAGTCCGGTGCGGTCGGCGCCGTTGGCGTGGGTGAGCCGGCGGGTGGCCCGGCCGACCGACCGCGCCGCCCCCGCGGTCGCCTTCCCGGCCCGCACGGTGCCGCCCGCGGTCGCCTTCCCGGCGCGCGCGGTCGCCCGGCCCGCGCCGGCGACGCCGCGCCCGACGCGCCGGGAGAGGTCGCGCGCTCGCTCCCAGCCACCTTCCACGCCTACCAGTCTTACCCGATCGTCACGCCGACCCCCACTCCCGCTCGTGTACCGATCGCGGTCATCCGTCTCTTCGGCCGCGTTCCCGTAGATCTTCCCGTGGCCGCCCTTGCCGGAGCCCTCACCGGCCCCCGCCGGACCGGGCCCGGACGCCCGGGTTCCGGCCGGCGCGGGCCCGAGGGCGGTCCGCGTACGGGAACAGGCCGGTAGATCTCGGCCGGAGACGGCCACAGGCGCGAGGTTTCTCGGCCGGAGAAGGAGGGAAAGCGGGCTTCTCGGCCCCGGCAGGGTCGGCTATGGGTGAGAATGAAGTGTGAGCGAACAGCACCTTTCGGCGGAGGCAGGCCGATGAGCCGTGCCAGGACCCGCTCCGCCGCGCCCGACCAGGCCTGCGCCGCCGCCGTCGACCTGGCGCGCGCCGCGGCCGAGGAGCTGGCGCGTCCCGGGGAGCCCGGCGAGCACCTGGGCTACGAGAGCGAGGGCGACCGGGTCGTCACCCACTACTTCGCCTGCCAGGACCGCGCCTATCGCGGCTGGCGGTGGGCCGTCACCGTCACCCGGGCGTCGCGGGCGAAGAAGGTGACGGTCAGCGAGGCCGTCCTGCTGCCGGGCTCCGGCGCGCTGCTCGCCCCCGAGTGGCTGCCGTGGAGCGAGCGCCTGCGCCCCGGCGACCTGGGCGTCGGCGACCTGCTGCCGACCCCGGAGGACGACGACCGGCTGGTGCCGGGGTTCACCGAGAGCGACGACGAGGTCGAGCAGCAGACGATTTTCGAGTACGGCCTGGGCCGGGCCCGTGTGCTCTCGGCCATCGGCAGGGACCGGACCGCCAGACGCTGGCATTCCGGCGAGCACGGGCCGCACACACCGATCGCACACGCCGCTCCCGCGCAGTGCTCCACCTGCGGCTTCTACTGGCTGCTCGCGGGTGGGCTCCGGCAGCTGTTCGGGGTCTGCACTAACGAGTACGCGCCCGACGACGGCAAGGTGGTCGCCGCCGACCACGGCTGCGGCGCCCACTCGGAGGCCGCGGTGCTGCCGCCGCCGGTCGAGCAGGCCGGGCCCATCCTCGACGACCTGGGCTTCGACCTGATGGAGGAGGAGGCGGGGTCGGTCGGCGCGGGCGACTCCGAGGAGCTCGGCCACTCCTGACGCCGGCGGCCCGCCACCGCGGACCCGCGGACCCGGCCCGCCCGAACAGCGGGGGCCGGGCGCGGGTTCCCACTAATCTACGGTGGCCCCGTACCGTTCGAACACAGGATCGTGACCGATGACCGACACCTTTGGCACCGACCGGATGCGAGCCGCCGTGCTCGCGGCGTGGACGGCGTCGCCCGCCCGGTTCCGCGAGGACGCCAACGCCGAGGAGGACTTCGCGCTCGGCGGCTACCGCGACCGGCTGATCGTGGAGCTGGCGCAGAACGCCGCCGACGCGGCGCTGCGCGCCGGCGTGCCGGGGATGCTCAGGCTGACGCTGCGCGGCGCCCTGCTGACGGCCGCCAACACCGGCGCGCCGCTCGACGCGACCGGCGTGGAGAGCCTGGCCACGCTGCGCGTGTCCGGCAAGCGGGACGAGGCGGGCGCGGCGGGCCGGTTCGGCGTCGGGTTCGCGGCCGTCGTGTCGGTCTGCGACGAACCGGCCATCGGCTCGCGCGGCTCCGCCTCGGTGTGCTGGTCGCGGGCGCGGACGGCCGAGCTGGCCGGCGCGGTGCCGCGGCTCGCGGCCGAGCTGGCCGCCCGGTCCGGGCACGTGCCGCTGCTGCGCCTGCCGTTCGAGGCCGACCCGCTCGACGTGCCCGACGGGTTCGACACCCTGGTACGGCTGCCGCTGAAGGACGAGGCGTCGGCCCTGGCGGTCCGGCGCATGCTGGAGGAGACGGGCCCGGCGCTGCCGCTGGGCATGCCCGCCCTGTCCACGATCGAGATCGACCTCGACGGCGAGCTCCGCACGGTCACCGCCGACGGCTGGCACGTCGTCACCGAGTCGGGCCGGTTCTCCACCGAGCAGGTGGCGGAGCTGTTCGCCGACCGGCCCACCGAGGAGCGGGCGCGGCCCTTCTGGTCGGTCCGCTGGGCGGTGCCGCTGACCGGCACCGGCGAGCCGGGGCCGCTGCCCGCCGCGGTGCCGCCGGTCGTGCACGCGCCGACGCCCAGCGACGAGCCGATCGACCTGCCCGCGCTGCTCATCGCCTCGTTCCCGATGGCCACCGACCGCCGCCACGTGGCCAAGGGGCCGCTGACCGACTTCCTGGTCGAGAAGGCCGCCGACGCCTACGTCCGGCTGGTCGAGGAGCTGCCGCGCACGCCCAAGCTGCTCGACCTGGTGCCCTCGTACATGGGCAAGGGGGAGCTGGACGCGCGTGTCCGCCGCGCCGTGCTCCAGCGCCTGCCCGGCACGCCGCTGCTGCCCGCGCTGTCGGCGCCCGCGCCCGCCGTGCGGACGCCCTCGTTCGCCGACGCCGAGGTGTACGAGCCCGACGCCGAGTGGCGGGTCGAACACCCGCCGCAGGAGCCGGGCGCGGACGGCTGGGTCGTCGCGGGCCGCGAGGCCGCCGTGGTGGCCGGGTCGGCCGCGCTGCTCGACGCCGTCGCGGGGTTCGTCCCCGGGCTGCTGCCCGCGGGCTGGCCCGCCCGCCATCCCGCGATGACGTCGCTGGGCGTGCGCAGGGTCGAACTGTCCGAGGTGGTCGACCTGCTGTCGGGGGAGGCGGTGGAAGGGCTCGACCCGGCGTGGTGGCACGCGCTGTACGAGGTGCTGCCGGCCGACGACCCCGAGTCGCTCGGCGCGCTGCCGGTGCCGCTGGCCGACGGCCGGCTGGTGCGCGGCCCGCGCGGCACGCTGATCCTGACCGAGGGCGGCGCCGGGCTCGACCTGACGCCTCTCGGGCTGCGCATCGTGCATCCGGAGGCCGCCCACCCCGCGCTGCTGCGGCTGGGCGCCGCCGAGGCCACCCCGCGCACCATCCTGGACGACCCGATCACCAAGGCCGCCGTCGCCCAGTCGCTCGACAGCCCCGACCCGGCGCTGGTGGCGCACGCCGTGCTGTCCCTGGTCCGGGCGGCGGGGCTGACGCCGGGCGAGGCGCCGTGGCTGGCCGAGCTGGCGCTGCCGGGAGCCGACGGCGAGCTCTACCCGGCGGGCGAGCTGATGCTGGCCGACGGGGCGCTGGCCGGGCTGCTGGAGCCCGACACCCATCTCGGCGTGGCCGCCCGCGACCTGGAGGAGACGTACGGGCCGCGGGTGCTGGAGGCGGCGGGCGTGCTCGACGGGTTCGCCGTGGTGCACGACTCCGACGTGCTGCTCGACCGTGACGAGTGCGACCACGACCTCGACGGCGAGGAGGAGTGGCTCGACCACGTGCTCGACCTGCTGCCGGAGCTGGACGTGCCGCCGGTGGTGCCGGACTTCGTCGCGGTGCGCGACCTGGAGCTGGTCGCCGACTGGCCGGCGGCGCTGCGGCTGCTGACCCGGCCGCCGCTGCGGGCCGCCCTCCACCCGCTGCGGATCGAGGGCGTCGAGGTGCCCTCCTACACCGCCTGGTGGCTGGCCGGCCACCCGGTGCTCGACGGGCGCAGGCCGCGCGAGCTACGGCTGCCCGGCGCCGATCCGCTGCTGCAGGGCCTGTACGCGGACGCGCCCGGCGGACTGGACGAGGGGGCGCTGGCCATGTTCGGCGTGCGCGGCACGCTCGCCGACCTCCTCGACTCCCATGGCGGTCCCGAGGAACTGCTCGACCTCATGGCCGACGAGTCGATCGAGGTCGACCGGGCCCAGCTGCGCTCGCTCTGGATGGCGCTGGCGGCGGTCGAGCCGGACCGGGTGGCCCCGCCCGCCCGGGTGCGGGCCGTCCTCGGCGGCGACATCGTGGTGGCCGACGCCGAGGACGTCGTCGTGGTGGAGGCGCCCGACCTGCTGCAACTGGTCACCGACCGGCCGCTGGTGCTGGCCCCGTACGACCTGGCCGAGTCCCTGTCGGAGCTGCTCGACCTGCCGCTGGCCGGTGAGGTGGCCTCCGGCGAGGTGACGTCGTCCGGCGAGACCCGGCAGGTGCCGCCCCAGGTGCGCTCCCTGCTGCCGACGGCTCCGGAGACCTACGTCGAGCACGAGAAGCTGCTGGTGGACGGCGTGGGCTGCGCGTGGCGCTTCTACGAGGGAGCCGTCCACTGCGCCGGCCTCGACGGCCTGGCCCGCGGGCTGGCCTGGGCCACCGGCCAGTGGAACGACCGGCTGGCGGTCGCCGCCATGCTGCGCGACCCGTCCGCGGTGCCCCTCCTCCTGGCGGAGGCCGACCTGTCGTGAGTCCCCGGCCCGCTCTGCCCCGTCGTGGCGGAGCGGGCGGTCACTGCTGGTCGTCGCCCCGGCGCTGGACGATCCACAGGCCCAGGAGGCCGAAGCCCACACCGGTGAGGCAGGTCCAGATCCACCACGAGTTCTCGGGGGCGGGGCGGAAGATCAGCAAGGTCACCAGCGCGATCGCCCACAGGGCGGTGCCCACGGCGACCGTGGCGGTGTCGTTGGTCTTGATCGGTTCGGGGTCGGGGCGCCACTGCTGCGTCACACCATTCAGCCTAGCTTCAATCGCATCTCGAAACGGTTACCAGCACTTTTGGCGTAACGTCCGTACTGTCACAGTTTCGCCGTGAGTGACTCCCGTACTGCTATAGACCGTTTCTTCTCCATCTCCGAACGCGGCTCCACCGTCTCCCGCGAGGTGCGCGGTGGCCTGGCCACGTTCTTCACCATGGCGTACATCGTGGTGCTGAACCCGATCATCATCGCCAACGGCAAGGACATCCAGGGCGAGGTGATCGGCGACGGCACCACGCCCAACGTGGCGCTGGTGGCCGCGGGCACCGCCTTCGTCGCGGGCATCCTGACCATCTTGATGGGGGTGGTGGCCAGGGTGCCGTTCGCGCTGGCCGCCGGCCTCGGCCTGAACGCCTTCGTGACCTTCAACATCGCGCCGCTGATGACCTGGGAAGAGGCCATGGGCCTGATCTTCCTGGAAGGCATCGTGATCGGCATCCTGGTGCTGACCGGCCTTCGGGTCGCGGTGTTCCGGGCCATCCCCTCCCAGCTCAAGACGGCGATCAGCGTGGGCATCGGCCTGTTCATCGCGCTGATCGGCTTCGTGGACGCGGGCTTCGTGCGCCGGGTCGCCGCGGGGCCGCCGCTGGAGATGGGCATCGCGGGCAACCTCTCCTCCTGGCCGATCTTCGTGTTCGTCGTGGGCGTGCTCGCGACCGCGGCCATGGTCGCGCGCAAGGTCAAGGGCGCCATCCTCATCGGCATCATCGGCACGACCCTCCTGGCGATCATCGTCGAGGCGGTCACCGGCTCGGGCGCCTCCTCCCAGGAGAACCCGGGCGGCTGGCAGCTCAACGTGCCCGCCTGGCCCAGCGAGGTCTTCGGGTTCAACAACCCGCTCGTGCTGTTCGCCGAGTTCGACCCGTTCGGCGCCTTCAGCTCCGCCGGCCTGCTGCTCGCGGTGCTGTTCGTGTTCACGCTGCTCATCACCGACTTCTTCGACACCATGGGCACGATCGTGGGCGTCGGCCGCCAGGCGGACCTGGTGGGGGAGGACGGCACGCTGCCGCGCACCCGTGAGATCCTGCTCGTCGACTCGCTCGGCGCCGTCGCCGGCGGCGCCGGCTCGGTCTCGTCCAACACCACCTACGTCGAGTCGGCCGCCGGCGTCGGCGAGGGCGCGCGGACCGGCCTGGCGAGCGTGGTGACCGGCCTGCTGTTCCTGGTGGCGATCTTCTTCGCGCCGCTCGTCCAGATCGTGCCGTACGAGGCGGCGGCGCCCGCCCTGGTGGTGGTCGGCTTCCTGATGATGACCGCGATCCGCGACATCGACTGGACCGACTACGAGATCGCCATCCCGGCGTTCCTCACCATCGTGCTCATGCCGTTCACGTACTCGATCTCCAACGGCATCGGCGCCGGGTTCGTCACGTACGTGCTCATCAAGGTCGTCCGCGGCAAGGTGCGGGAGATCCACCCGCTGATGTGGGCGGTCGCGGCGCTGTTCGTGCTGTACTTCGCGCTCGGCCCGATCAAGGTCATGCTGGGGCTCTGACAACCGGTACGGGCCGCCGTCCGCGAGAGCGGCGGCCCGGAAATATCCCGCGGTCGGGTATAGTTAGCAAAGGTAATGACTCATGCTAACAAGACTCCAGCTCAAGATGGATCTGCGCAGCGACGCCGGTCTGGCATCGGCGTTGCGCGTTTCGCTGGCCAGGCTCAACAGGCGGCTGCGCCGGCAGGCGGCGGCACACCCGCTGACCCCCACGCAGTTCGCGACCCTGGCCGCCGTCGAACGGCACGACGGAATATCACCGAGCGAGCTGGCCGAGCTCGAAAAGGTGCAACCGCCCTCGATGACCCGCGTGATCGCCGCGCTCGAGGAGCGCGGCCTGCTCTCGCGCAGCCCGCACCCGAGCGACCGGCGCCAGGTGACCGTGACCGTGACCGAGGCCGCCAGGGAGCTGCTGAAGGAGGAGCGGGCGCGCAAGGAGGCGTGGCTGACCCGGCAGCTGAAGGAGCTGTCGCCCGGAGAACGGGCGATTCTCCGTCAGGCGGCGCCGATTCTGGAGAAGCTCAGCAGGATCTAGAGCCCGAAGAACCCGAGACCGGGATGTTCCGGTCGCTCAAGATCCGCAACTACCGCATGTTCGCCATCGGCGGCGCGGTCTCCAACGTCGGCACCTGGCTGCAGCGCACCGCCCAGGACTGGCTGATCCTCGACCTGACCCACGGCAGCGCGGCCGCCCTCGGCACCGCGACCGCCCTGCAGTTCCTGCCGATGCTGCTGTTCGGCATGTTCGGCGGCGTGCTCGCCGACCGCTACCCGAAGCGGCCCCTGCTGATCGCCGCGCAGACCATGATGGCCGTGCTGGCCCTCGCGATCGGCGTGCTCACCATGACCGGCGCCGCCCAGGAATGGCACGTCTACGTCATGGCCTTCACCCTCGGCATGATCTCCTGCGTCGAGGTGCCGACCCGGCAGGCGTTCGTCGTCGAGATGGTCGGCAGGGACGACCTGCCCAACGCCATCGCGCTCAACAGCTCCAGCTTCAACCTGGCCCGCGTCGTCGGCCCGGCCGTCGCCGGCATGCTCATCTACCTGCTCGGCGGCACCGGCCCGCTCTTCCTGATCAACGCGCTCACCTTCGCCGCGGTGATCTCCAGCCTGGTGTTCATGCGCGCCTCCGAGCTGCACCCGTCGGACCCGGTGCCCCGGGCCAAGGGCCAGCTCCGCGAAGGGCTGGCGTACGTGATGCGGCACGAGAAGCTGCTGATGCCGATCCTGCTGATCGCCTTCGTGTCGATGTTCTCGCAGGCGTTCTCGATGTCGATCGCGCTGATGGCCCGCGAGGAGTTCCAGGCGGGGGCGAGCTCGTTCGGGCTGGCCTCCAGCATGTTCGCCGTCGGCGCGCTCGCCGGGGCGCTGCTGGCCGCCCGCCGGTCCACGATCTCCCGCAAGGTGCTGTTCACCGGGGCGATCGCGTTCGGCGTGTTCCAGGTCGCGGCCGGGCTCGCCCCGTCCTACCTGGCCTACCTGGCGCTGCTGGTGCCCGCGGGCATCGCGCTGATCACCGTCAACACCGCGGCGAACGCCGCCGTCCAGCTCGCCACCTCGCCCGAGATGCGCGGCCGGGTCATGGGCATCTACATGCTGGTCTTCGTCGGCGGCTCGCCCATCGGGGCGACCCTGGTCGGCTGGCTGTCCGAGATCGGCGGGCCCAGGGCCGGCGCCGTCTTCGCCGGGCTGTTCGTGCTGGCGGGCACCGCGATGGCCGTCCTGGTCACCAGGCTCATCACCGGGCGGGTCGCGCGGCGCCGGGCCGTGCCGGTCACCACGTGAGGCACGACACACTGGAGTCATGAGGCTCTTCGCGGCCCTGGTGCCGCCCGACGAGGTGCTCGACGAGCTCGAGCGCGCGATCGCCCCGCACGTCGGGCAGGTTCCGGGGCTGCGCTGGCCCGAACGCGCCACCTGGCACGTGACGCTGGCCTTCTTCGGCGAGGTGCCCGAACGGGCGCTGCCCGACCTGCGCGCCCGCCTGGCCCGCGCCGCCGCCCGCCACCCCGTGCCGGCCCTGGCCTTCACCGGCTTCGGCGCGTTCTCGTCCGTACGGCGCGCGCGGGTGTTCTGGGCCGGCCTGTCGGGCGACTCGATCGTCCGGCTGGCCGACTCCGTCAGGGCGGCCGGCCGCCGGGCCGGCGCCGGACACACCGACGAGAAACGCTTCCACGCCCACCTGACGCTCGCCAGGGCCAAGACCGAGACCGACCTCCGCCCGCTCGTCGAGTCGCTGGCCGGGTTCACCGGCTCGGCCTGGCGGGCGGAGACGATCCGGCTGGTCGAGAGCGAGCCCGGGCCGCGGGTGCGGTACGCCTCACTGGACGAGTGGGCGCTCGCACCCGCCGTGCCCGGCTAGGCTCCAGGCGTGGACCGTCCTCGTTCCTGGCTGCTGCCCCTGGTGCTCGGCCTCCTCATGCTCATCGTCATCATCGGCGCGCTGGTGACCTGACGCGCCGCTACCAGGCGTAGTCCTCCGGCGCGGTGCGGTGGCCCGGGAAGATCTCGTCCAGCTTGGCCAGCGCCTCGCCGTCCAGCTCGATCTCCAGGGTGCGCATGGTGCCGTCGAGCTGCTCCAGCGTGCGCGGGCCGATGATCGGCGCGGTCACCGCCGGCTGCTTCAGCAGCCAGGCCAGCCCCACGTGCGCCGGGTCCTCACCCAGGTCGTCGCAGAACTTCTCGTACCGCTCGATCTTGTCGCGGTGCCTGTCCAGCTCCTTGAGCATGCGGTCGGCGGCCGAGCGGCCCTTGTCCATCTTGCGCAGCACGCCGCCGAGCAGGCCGCCGGCCAGCGGACTCCACGGGATCACGCCCAGGCCGTAGTCCTGGCAGGCGGGCAGCACCTCCAGCTCCACCGCCCTGGTCAGCAGGTTGTAGTGGCTCTGCTCGCTCACCAGGCCGAAGAAGCCGCGCCGGGCCGCCGACTCCTGCGCCTTGGCGATGTGCCAGCCGGCGAAGTTCGACGATCCGACGTACAGGATCTTGCCCTGCTGGCGCAGCACCTCCATCGCCTCCCAGAACTCGTCGAACGGCGTGTGCCGGTCGATGTGGTGAGCCTGGTAGATGTCGATGTAGTCGGTTTGCATGCGCTTGAGCGAGGCGTCGCAGGCCCGGCGGATGTTCAGCGCCGACAGCCTCCGCTCGTTGGGCCAGTCGCCCATGTCACCGTAGAGCTTGGTCGCGATCACCGTCTTCTCGCGGCGGCCGCCTCCCTGCGCGAACCACCGGCCGAGGATGTTCTCGGTGACGCCCTCGCCCTTCTTCCAGCCGTAGACGTTGGCCGTGTCGAAGAAGTTGAGGCCCAGCTCGTGTGCCCGGTCCATGATGGCGAACGAGTCTTCTTCGGAGGTGTGCGGGCCGAAGTTCATGGTGCCCAGGCAGAGAGGGCTGACTTCGAGTCCGCTGCGTCCGAGATGCACGTAGTCCATGCTTTCCACCCTAGGTACCTGGAGTGTGCTCCAGGCCATAGGGTCGGCGCCGTGTTCTCGGGACCGCTGCGCCCATGCTGGTCACCGCGATGACCGACGCCCGCCCGGACCGCCAGGACACTTGATTCTCATGGCGCCGAGCACTGGAGTCCCGGTATTGAGGAGCCTTCGGGCTCCGGGCGGACGTGATCGCTCGACTGGGAAGCGCCGTCGCCTACCACAGCCGCGCGACGGATGACATCGACAGGAAGATCATCGAGCATGTGCGGGACTATGGCGAGGTCAATAACCGGACCATTCAGCGCCTGTTCGATGTGGACGTCTACAGGCTCGGGACATCATCCGAGACCTCGTCGGGAGAGAGCTGCTGACCCGGACGTCCGAGCAGAGGCGCGGGACGGCTGTCCGGTACGGGCCTGGGCCCGAGTTTCCCCGAGCCGGGTCAAGGCGTGGTCGTCGGCCGGCGGCCGACTGAGGCGGCCCGGGTGACGGCGTCGGCGAAGTGGGTGTAGCGGTCTCGTTCGTCCTGGACGGGCTGGAGCACGTACTCGTGGCTCACCTGGCCGATGGACTCGCGCAGCGCCCGGGAGGCCTTGCGGGCGCGGCGGCGGCCGCCCAGCCAGGCGGCCGCCCTGGACAGCAGGGCGATGAGCACTCCGGCGAGGGCGCCGCCGAGCAGCAGCACGGTCGGCCAGGGAGCCTCACCCGCGGTCGGCAGGGGCGGCTCGGGCAGGCGCAGGTAGTCCAGCGCGAACAGCCCGCCCAGCCAGAGCGCGCCCGCCAGCAGGGCCGCGAAGACCAGCCACTGCAGCGTGTTGACCACCCGCCACCAGCGGGGCCTGCGGGTGGCGCCCAGCGAGGTCCGGCCGACGGCCTTGTCCACGGCGTCGGCCAGCTCCGTGGAACGCGAGCGCGCCGCCTGCCGCACCGCCGCCGCCCACGCGCCGGGCAGCCCGGCGGCGGCGGACTCGCCGACGTCCCTGATCGCGGTGTCGACCTGCGCCCGCTGGATGGCGGACGCCTCGGGCACGGAGGTGTGGCCGATGAGCTCCCGGTCGGGAGACCTACCGGGGGCGGCCACCCCGATCCGCAGCCGGCGCAGCGGGTCGGGCCGGAACCGCCGCACCCAGCGGGTGACGGGCCAGCCGGTGGCGACCACGGCCCGGTGCCGGTGTCCCTTGGCCACGGCCTCCACCACGACGGGCACCCCGGCGGCCCGCGACAGCGCGGCCACGAGCGGCCCTTCCAGCTCCGCCGTCTCGCCGGAGACCTCCGGCAGCGACACCTGCCCGGGGGCGGGCTCGTCGTGGTGGAGCAGCGCGGGCGCGCGGGCGGGTTCGGCCGTGAGGGCGAGCGTCTTCGCGGGCGGCCCGTCAGGGGAAGGGCCGCCGTTCGCGGCGGTGCGGGGAAGGGCCGCGGAGACGGCGGCCAGATGGGTGGCGGCGGCGGTGACGTCGGCGGCCAGGCGGGCCGACCAGGACGCGCGGTCGGCCACCCGGCCGGCCAGCAGAGCGCGCAGGTCCGCCAGGCCGGCGCCGGTCCGGGCCGACACGCCGAGGATCGGCACGCCGGTGAGGCCGTCGGCGTCGAGGAGGCGGCGCAGGTCCTTCAGACAGCGGTCCACCGCGTCGGGTGGGAGGCGGTCGACCTGGTTCAGGACCACCACCATGACGTCGCGGTGTCCCGACAGCGGGCGCAGGTAGCGTTCGTGGACGGCGGCGTCGGCGTACTTCTGCGGATCCAGCACCCACACCAGCAGATCGACCAGCTCCACCAGCCGGTCCACCTCCAGCCGGTGGGACAGCCGGATCGAGTCGTGGTCGGGCAGGTCGAGCAGGACCAGGCCGTTCAGGTGGTCGCCGGCGGAGGCGGAGTGGCGGTACGGGACGTCGATCCAGTCGAGCAGCGGCCCGGCGCCCTCGCCGTCCCACAGCGCCGCCTGGGCGGCCGACGTGGTGGGCCGGGTGACGCCGACGGACGCCAGGTCCTCCCCGGCCAGGGCGTTGAACAGCGACGACTTGCCGCTGCCGGTCGCCCCGGCGAGCGCGGCCACGGTGTGCTCGACGGACAGGCGGCGCCGGGTCCCGGCCCGCTCGGCCACCGTCCGCGCGCCCGCCACGGCCTCGCCGGGCAGCCGGCCCTCGGCCAGGTCGGCCGCCTCCAGCAGCGCGGTCAGCCTGGAGTCCAGCGAGGGCCGCTCCTTGCGGCGCAGCAGCTTCACCGCCCGTCCCCTCCCTCGGGCACTCGCCTGGCGGGCGGCGACTCACCCGCGCGGGAGCCCGGCACGGGCCTGATGTCCGGGTCGGTCGGCGCTTGCGGTGACACGCCCGGCGCGGGCCGGATGCCCGGGTCCGTCGGGGCTTGCGGGGACACGCCGGGGTCGGTCGGTGCCTGAGGGGACGTGTCCGGTACGGGGAGGACGGCGGTGCGGTTCGGCGGCAGGTCCGTCCGGTGGTCGCGGATCGTGCGGGCCGCGTCCAGCAGGGCGGCGGCCGTGCCGCGCGGCGGCTCCAGCGGCTCCAGGACCGACAGGAAGCGGGCCGCCTCCTCGTCCATCAGCACGCGCACCCGCTCCCGCAGGTCCTCACGGGCGCGGGCGGTGAGGGTGCGCACCGCCTGGTCGCCGAAGATGGCCTCCAGCAGCTTCTGCGACAGCACGGTGGTGCCGCCGGCGATCCCCACCTCGATCCCGGTCAGCCCGCCCGTCGAGGCGAACACGGCCAGCATCAGCAGCAGCCCCGCCCCGTTCACCCCGAACGACGCCATCCGCGCCGTGGTCCGCCTCTCCGCGCCTTCCTGCCGTACGAGGTCGAGCACGTACTCCTGCCAGCCGCGCACCGCGGCCTCGGCCCGCTTGCCCAGGTCGGGCGCCGCGCGGCCGAGCCGGGCCGACTCCATCGCGCCGAGCCGGTCGAGCAGCCCGCCGCCGCCGGGCGCGGCGGACCAGCCTTCGAGCGCCCGCTCGGCGGCGGCGTCGGCGGAGCCCCTGATGAGCGCCTCGACCCCGCTCTCCAGCGCGTCCCGCAGCCGGGCCTCCGGCATCTGGCCGGTGAAGAAGCCGACGATCCGGTCACGCAGCCACCCGACGCGGCTCTCCAGCGAGCGCATGAAGTCGCCGGTGCCGATGAAGTCCTGCCAGCGGGCCAGCACCTCGCCGCGCAGCAGCGACCCGTCGCGCATGCCCTCGTCGAAGTCGGCCATCCCGCCCGCGTAGGCGCCGGCCACCACGTCGCGCAGCGCGCCGAACCCCGCCTCCTGCCGTTCGACCGCCCCGGCCAGGGCGGGGACGCGGGTGGCGAGGCTGTCGAGCGCGCCCGACAGCGTCTGCCGGACGACCCGGGAGCGTTCGGCGGCGTCGGCGGCGAGCCCGGAGAGCCAGGCGGTGATGGGAGCGACGGCCTCGGCGGGCAGCCGGGCCTTCTCGGAGGGCAGCGGCGCCTCGGGCACGGTGAACAGGCGGGCGCCCGCCAGCCCGTTCTCCTCCAGCAGGCGCTCCAGGTCGCGGGTGACCGGCCCGGCGGCCTCCTCCGGCACCCGGTCGAGCACGACGGCGAGCGCGGTGCTGCGCTCGCGGGCGGTGCGCAGGAAGCTCCACGGCACCTCGTCGGCGTATCGGGCGGCGGTGGTGACGAACAGCCACAGGTCGGCGGCGGCCAGCAGCTGGGCGGCCAGCTCGCGGTTGGCGGTCACCACGGAGTCGATGTCGGGCGCGTCGAGCAGCGCCAGCCCGGCGCCGAGCGCGTCGGAGGCGACGACCCGCAGCGCGCCGGGCCCTGAGCCGGTGGCGCGCGACAGGCCGGGCAGCACGTTCTGGCCCAGGTACCAGTCGCGGTCGGCCGGGTTGGCGACCAGCGTCGGCACCAGCGTGGTCGGCCGCAGCACGCCCGGCTCGGCGACGTCCTCCCCGACCAGCGAGTTGACCAGCGTGGACTTGCCCGCGCCGGTGGAGCCGCCGACGACGGCGAGCAGCGGGGCGTCGATGGCGCGCAGCCGGGGCAGCAGGTAGTCGTCGAGCTGGCCCGTCAGCTCCTTGAGTGCGCGCCGGTCGTCGGCCGCCTCGCCGATCGCCAGGGGGAACAGCTCCCGATCGAGCGAGGCGCGCAGTCGCTGGAGCGCGCTCAACAGGTCCATACCGTCAAGCTAGCCCGAGGGAGGCTCCCTTAACACGTATCCGACGCTGCGGAGCGTGTGAATGAGCCGGGGTTCCACGTCGTCGACCTTGCGCCGCAGGTACGACACGTACGACTCGACCACCCCGGCGTCGCCGCCGAAGTCGTAGTTCCACACGTGGTCGAGGATCTGCGCCTTCGACAGCACCCGGCCGGCGTTGGCCATGAAGTAGTGCAGCAGCTTGAACTCGGTCGGCGACAGCCGGACCGGCCGGCCCGCCCGCCACACCTCGCGCGCCTCCTCGTCCAGCTCCAGGTCGGCCACCTTGAGCCGGCTCGTGGGCGCGCCCTCGCCGCGGGTGCGGCGCAGCACGGCGCGGATGCGCGCCTGCACCTCCTCCAGGCTGAACGGCTTGGTCACGTAGTCGTCGCCCACCCGCAGCCCGGCGATCTTGTCTTCGGTGGCGTCGCGGGCGGTCAGGAACAGCACCGGCGCGTCGATGCGCTGGGCCACCTCGAACCCGTCGAGGTCCGGCAGCATGACGTCGAGCACCACGAGGTCGGGTCCGGCCCGCTTGGCGACCTCGACGGCCTCGTTGCCGTCGGCGGCGGTGACCACCTCGAACCCGGAGAAACGCAGGCTCGCCGAGAGCAGGTCCCTGATGCTGGGCTCGTCGTCCACCACCATGATCAGCGCCTCGGGTTTGCTCACCCTTCCAGGGTGGCCGAGCGACCTGAGGAAATCCTGAAGGCTCAATCCAAGGCCAGTGGGAGTTCCACCCGGAACGTGGCGCCCTCGCCGGGCGCGCTCCTGGCCACGACCGTGCCGCCGTGCGCCTGCACCAGCGCCTGCACGATGGCCAGGCCGAGCCCGCTGCCCCGATCTTCGCCCGAGCGGCGCCTGGACCTGGCCGAGTCGGCCCGGTAGAAGCGTTCGAAGACCCGGTCCACCTGCTCGGGGCTGAGCCCCGGCCCCTTGTCGGCCACCTCCAGGAAGACCGTGCCGTCGCCGGCGCCGACCCGCACGGTGATCGGCGTGCCCTCCTCGGTGTGGATGAGCGCGTTGGAGGTCAGGTTGCCGACGACCTGGCGCAGCCGTACCTCGTCGCCCGAGACGATGAGCGCGGCGCCGCCGACGACGTCCAGGTCGATCTGGCGGCCGGGGGCGAGGATGCGCGCCTCCTGCACCGCGTCGGCGGCCAGCGCCAGCATGTCGACCGGGCGCATCTTGAGCGGGCGGTGCTGGTCCATCTGGGCGAGCAGCAGCAGGTCGTCCACGAGCAGGCTCATCCGGGCGGCCGCGTTCTCCACGCGCTGCATCAGCTCGGCCGGGTCGGCGCCCGGGTTCTGGCGCCCGTACTCGGCGAAGCCGCGGATCGAGGTGAGCGGGGTGCGCAGCTCGTGGGAGGCGTCGGTGACGAACTGCCGCATCCGGTCCTCGGAGCGCCTGGCGGCCTCCTCGGACGCGGAGCGGGCCGCGAACGCGCTCTCGATCTGCGCCAGCATGCCGTTGAGCGCGGCGGCCAGCCGCCCGACTTCGGTACGCGGGTCGCCGTCGGGCACCCGGCGGCCCAGCTCGCCCGCGGCGATGGTGCCGGCGGTGCGCTCGATCTCGGCCAGCGGCAGCATGCTGCGCCGCACGATGGCGACGCCCACCACCGCCAGGATGAGCACGATGCCGCCGCCGCCCAGCAGTTCGATGAGGACGAGCCGCCGGGTGATCTCGTTGACCTCGGTCAGGTCCGTGGCGACCACGAACGTGCCGTGCGGGGTGGTGGTCTCCTGGACCCGCCACTCGCCCTTCCCGCTCACGGCGGGCGCGGTGTAGACGCCGGGCCCCGGCGAGTCCTCCAGCCGCGGCCGGGGCTTCTGGTCGATGTCGCGGTCCCACTGGGTGGTGGTGAGCCCGCCGGACGGGGTCCTCAGCAGCACGATCGTGTCGGACTCGAGGAGCAGCGGCTTCTCGATCACCGACTCCCGGCCGCGCGCGCGCCGCTCGGCGTCGTTGACGAGCCGTTTGTGCACCCGTACGGAGACCAGGCTGACCTGGCTGTCGACGCGGTCCAGCAGGTAGCCGTGCAGGACCGAGACGCTCACCACGCCGATGAAGGACATGCCGATGCCGAGCAGCGCGAGCATCGACGCTATGAGCTTGACCCGGAGCGGCAGCCTGTCCAGCCTGGCCATTATCCGCTCGGCGGCATTCGCAGGACGTAGCCGACGCCGCGCAGGGTGTGGATGAGCCTCGGGCTACGGTTGTCGATCTTGCGGCGGAGCACCGACACGTAGGACTCGACGATGCCGACCTCGCCCCGGAAGTCGTAGTCCCACACGTGGTCGAGGATCTGCGGCTTGGACAGCACCCGGCCGGCGTTCGTCATGAAGTAGCGCAGCAGCTTGAACTCGGTCGGCGACAGCGCGACGGCGTGGCCGCCGCGCCACACCTCGTGGCTCTCCTCGTCGAGCTCGATGTCCGCGAACGTCAGCCGGGGCGGGGGCGGCTGCGCGTCCCCGGAGGTACGGCGGAGCACCGCGTGGATCCTGGCCACGACCTCCTCCAGGCTGAAGGGCTTGGTCACGTAGTCGTCGCCGCCGATGGTCAGCCCGCGGATCTTGTCCTCGGTCTCGTCCTTGGCCGTCAGGAACACCACGGGGGTGGGCACGCCGCCGCTGCGCATCCGCCGGACGATCTCGAAGCCGTCCAGGTCGGGCAGCATGACGTCGAGCACCACGAGGTCGGGGCGTTGCCGCTGGACCGCGGCGACCGCGTCGGCTCCGCTCTTGGCGGTGGACACCTCGAAGCCCGCGAACCTCAAGCTCGCGGCGAGCAGTTCGAGGATGTTCGGGTCGTCTTCGACGATCAGCAGGCGTGCGTCCATCACCTTCAAGGATGCACTCATCGGGAGGGTGCTGGGACAATTCCGGCAATGTGCTTGGCGATGGCCAGGCTGGAGGTGGCCGCGGGGGAGGGCGCGTTCCGTACCAGGACGACGTTCCCGTGCACGTCCACCGCGAAGTCGTCCACCAGCGAGCCGTCCCGCGCCACCGCCTGGGCCCGCACGCCGCCCGGCGCGCGCCGCAGGTCATCGGCGGTGAGCTCGGGGACGTACCGGCGGGCCGCCGCGACGAAGGCGCCCTTGACGAGCGAGCCGTAGACCTCCCTGACGCCGGTGCGCCAGTGGCGGCGGGCCAGGCGGAGCGTGCCCGGCCAGGCCATAATCTGATGAAAATTACGGAAATTTCGCCATGTGTATCCCTCGTACGCGCCGGCGAGCACCGCGTTCGGCCCCACCAGGACCTCCCCGCTCACGTGCCGGGTCAGGTGCACCCCCAGGAACGGGTAGCGCGGGTCGGGGACCGGATAGACGAGCCCGCGCACCAGGTCTCCCGCCGTCCCGGCCAGCGCGTAGTACTCGCCGCGGAACGGCACCACGCGGACCGTCCCCGGCCGCCCCGCCATCCGGGCGACGGCGTCCGTGCCCAGCCCGGCGCAGACCACCAGCCGGTCGAAGGCGAACCTGTGCGTCCCCGCCGCCACCTCCACGCCCCTGGACGTCTCCCTGACGCCCTTGACCGGATGCCGCAGCCGTACCGAGCCGCCCAGCTCCGCCACGTCGAGGGCGAGCCGGCGCGCGACCGCGGGGAAGTCGGTGATCGCGGTGCGCGGCGAGTGGACCGCCGCCACGCCCACCGCGTGCGGCTCCACCTCACGCAGCCCGAGCGCGTCCAGCTCGGCGATGCCGGGCACGCCGTTGGCCCTGGCCCGCTCCGCCAGCGCCGCCAGCCGCGGCCGCTCCGACCGGGTGGCGGCCACCACCAGCTTGCCGACCTCCTCGTACGGCAGCGCGTGCTCGGAGCAGTACTCCTTCAGCAGGCTCACGCCCTCGCGGCAGAGCCTGGCCTTGAGCGAGCCGGGCGGATAGTAGAGGCCCGCGTGCACGACGCCGCTGTTGTGGCCGGTCTGGTGCGCGCCGACGCGGTCCTCCTTGTCCAGCACGGTCACCTCGGCGCCTCTGACGGCGGCCAGTTCGCGCGCGACCGCCAGGCCGACGATCCCGGCTCCCACGACTCCGATCTTCTCCGTCACCAGGACAGTGTGCCTACTCCCGGCAGCGGCGCGTAGAGGAGGGGTGAATGTATCCAAAACGATGCGCCTTCGGCGCGGCGCCCGGCAGGCCCGGCAGCCCGCCCCGAATCGAACATGAGTACGATGTGGGCATGTACGTCCCGCCCGAATGGCCCGCGGAGGTGCGACCGCCCAGCGTGCCCGACTGGGAGCGGTCGGCCGTCGCCTGGCTGCTCGACGCGGTCCCGCCCGACTACCGCGCCTACGAGGTGCTGCGCCGCCATCCGGTCGCGCTGGCCCGGATGGCGCGCCACCACGTCAACGCCGCGGTCGAGGCAGCCCGCGCGGGCTACCGGGGGGCGGCGGTCGACCTCAAGGGCCACCTGCCGCCGCACGCGATCGAGGCGGTCCTCGACGCCTACCGCGAGGAGGGGCCCAGGCTGGTGCGCCTGGCCCGCTCCATCGAAGCCGTCGAACGGGCCCTGCGCGGCGACCTGTTCACCAGCGGCATGCGCCCATAGCCGGTCCGGCGGGGGTCAGCGGGTGAGGCGGGCCAGGAGCGCGATGGCGCCGATCGCCAGCGTCGCCGCGCCCAGCCAGACCAGCACGTCGAAGGCCGTCAGCCCGCCGCCCGGCGACTCGGCGGCCGCCCCGGTGTCCGCCGGAGCGGGCCGCTCGGACGGCGTCGGCGTGGGCGTCTCGCGCGCCGGCAGCGGCACCCGGTAGACCGGGCTCCTCGCCCCCTCGGACCCGGTGAGCAGGGCCGTGCCGTCCCCGGTGTAGGCGATGGACTCGGCCTGCTTCAGCTCGGGCATCGGCACCTTGGCGACCGTCTTGCCGGAACGCTCGTACAGGGTCGCCGAGAAGTACGTGCGGATCACGTACGACGACCCGTCTGGCGCGTACGCGGCGTCGGTGGCCATGATCGGTGCGCTGCCGATCCTGCGCAGCGTGTTGGTCCTGCCGGTGCGCAGTTTCTTCGGGGCCGCGTACACCCCGCCCGCGAACTCCTTGGTCACCACGTACAGCCGCCCGGTCCGGGGATCGACCATGATCCCCTCGGCGTTCCTGGCCCCGTCGGCGTAGCGGAACCGGTAGCGGACGGCGGGCAGGGTCGCGTCGGCGAGCGTGCGGGGCTCCATCACCTTGTAGATGGAGATGTCGGGCCACGCCCCGTCGAGGTTGTCGCCGATGTCGGCGAACCACAGCACCCCGCGCCCGGTCGCCGGGTCCTTGACCGCCGCCATGGCCTCCCAGTCGCGCGCTTCGGCCCCCCGCAGCCGGAAGGCGGCCTTCGTCCTGCCGTCGGCCCCGACCGCGTAGAACTCCGGCTGCGCGGAGCTGTCGTTGTGGGTGTAGTAGACGTCGTCGTGGGTGGGCGAGACGGCCAGTCCGCTGGACTCGGTGATGCGCGGGTCGCGGAAGGTGAACAGCCGCTCCTCGCCGTCGGCCGCGGCGGCCGCAGGAGACAGCACGGCCAGGGCGGCCAGCGCCACCCCGAGCGTTCTGATCAACGGTCCCGCCACGCCGCCATCATGCCCCACCGCCGGTACGGCCGCGGTCAGCATCGTTCAGGGTCAGCACCGTTCAGGGTCACCACTGTCCGGGGTGAACGAGGCGGTGAGGTCGCGGAGGGTGTCCAGCAGGGGCCGGAGCAGGGGATGGTGCTCGGCGCCGCGGCGGACGGCGGCGAAGACGCGGCGTTCCGGGCCCGGCACGTGACGGACCGCGACACCGCGCAGGGCCATGTCGCGCAGGGCCAGCCGGGGCACCAGGGCGACGCCGGCGCCGGCGGCCACCAGGGCGACCACGGCGCGGAAGTCGTCGGAGCAGTGGGCGAAGCGGGGGGTGAACCCGGCCCGCTCGCAGGCGAAGGCGATCACGTCGTGCACCGGGTTCCCGGGGTACGGGCCGATCCAGGTCTGGTCGCCGAGCGCGGCCAGGGGGGCGTCCCGGCCGGTCAGCGGGTGCGCCTCGGGCAGGACGAGGTCGAACGGCTCCGCGTACAGGGACACCCGGGACAGGCGCCGGTCGTCGGGGGCGCCCCGGTACTCGACCGCGATCGCCACGTCGGCCTCGCCGTCGAGGAGCATGGTCAGCGACTGGTCGCCCTCCGCGTCGCGTACCCGCACCTGGAGGCGCGGCGCGGAGACCCGCAGGGCCGTGATGGCGGGGGCGAGCACGGCGCTGATCGCGGTGGCGAAGCAGGCCGCGGTCACCTCGCCGGCCGCGCCCGTGGTGTAGTCGGCGACCTCGGCGCGGGCCCGTTCGAGCTGGGCCAGGACCTCGTCGGCGTGGCCGAGCATGATCTTGCCGACGGCGGTGAGGTGGACGCCGCGGCCGTCGCGGACGAACAGCCGGTGGCCGACCTCGTGCTCCAGCGCGGCGAGCTGCTGCGACACGGCGGACGGGGTGAGGTGCAGGGCGGCGGCCGCGGCGGTGACCGTGCCGTGGTCGGCCACCGCCTGGAGTGTGCGCAGCCGCCGCGTGTCTATCACGCGGCGAGGATACGCCTCAGCCGCGGGCGCTGATGAAGGCGTCCACCGCGCGGTCGACGTCGGCGGTGGAGTGGGCCGCCGAGAGCTGCACGCGGATGCGGGCCTGGCCGTGCGGGACGACGGGGTACGAGAAGCCGATCACGTAGATGCCCAGGTCCAGCAGGCGCTCGGCCATCGCCCCCGCCTCGGCGGCGTCGCCGATCATCACCGGGACGATCGGGTGGTCGCCGGGCAGGATGTCGAACCCGGCCTCGGTCATCCGGCCGCGGAACCGCTCGGTGTTGGCCCGCAGCCGCTCGCGTGCCTCGCTGGTGGTCTCCAGCAGGTCGAGGATGCGCAGCGAGGTGGCGGCGATGGCCGGGGCGAGCGAGTTGGAGAACAGGTACGGGCGGGAGCGCTGGCGCAGCAGCTCGCAGATCTCCTTTCGGCCCGACACGTAGCCGCCCGACGCGCCGCCGAGCGCCTTGCCGAGCGTGCCGGTGACGAGGTCGATCCGGTCGGTCACGCCGTGCAGCTCGGGGGTGCCGCGCCCGGTGGGGCCGACGAAGCCGACCGCGTGGGAGTCGTCGACCATGACCATGGCGTCGTACCGTTCGGCCAGGTCGCAGATCTCGGCCAGCGGCGCGAGGTAGCCGTCCATGGAGAACACGCCGTCGGTGACGATCAGCCGCCTGCGGGCGTCCGACGCCTCCTTCAGCCGGGACTCCAGCTCGCCCATGTCGCGGTTGGCGTAGCGGTAGCGGCGGGCCTTGGACAGGCGGATGCCGTCGATGATGCTCGCGTGGTTGAGCGCGTCGGAGATGACCGCGTCCTGGGCGTCGAGCAGGGTCTCGAACACGCCGCCGTTGGCGTCGAAGCACGAGCTGTAGAGGACGGTGTCCTCCATGCCGAGGAAGTCCGACAGCCGGGCCTCAAGCTCCTTGTGCACCTCCTGGGTGCCGCAGATGAAACGCACCGAGGCCATGCCGAACCCCCACCGGTCCAGCGCCCGCTTGGCGGCCTCGACCACCTCGGGGTGGTCGGCCAGGCCGAGGTAGTTGTTGGCGCAGAAGTTCAGCACCTCCCGGCCCGCCACGCTCACCTGCGCGCTCTGCGGGGTGCTGATGACGCGCTCGGGCTTGAGCAGCCCGGCCTCGGTGATCTCGTCGAGCGTCGCACGCAGCTGGTCGCGTACGTTCGTGAACATCAAGCGCTCCAATCAAGAATGACCTTGCCGGTGCGGCCGCTCGCGGCCGTCGCGAAGGCGGCCTCGAACTCGTGGCAGGGGTAGCGGTCGGTGATCACGGGGGAGAGGTCGAGGCCCTTCTCGATCAGGACCGACATGTTGTACCAGGTCTCGAACATCTCGCGGCCGTACACGCCCTTGATGGTCAGCATCGAGGTCACCACGGTCGACCAGTCGACGGCGAACTCCTCGGCGGGCAGGCCGAGCATGGCGATCTTCCCGCCGTGGGTCATGGCGGCGATCATCTCGCGCAGCGCCGCCGGGCTGCCGGACATCTCCAGGCCCACGTCGAAGCCCTCCTTCATGCCGAGCTGGCGCATGCCGTCGGCCAGGGAGGCGCGGGAGACGTTCAGCGCGAGCGAGACGCCGAGTTTGGCGGCCAGGTCGAGGCGCTCGTCGCTGATGTCGGTGATGGCCACGTTGCGGGCGCCGACGTGGGTGGCGACGGCCGCGGCCATCAGGCCGATCGGGCCGGCGCCGGTGATCAGCACGTCCTCGCCGACCAGCGGGAACGACAGCGCGGTGTGCACGGCGTTGCCGAACGGGTCGAAGATGGCGGCCACGTCGGGGTGGACGGGCACCCGGTGCACCCAGACGTTCGTCGCGGGCAGCGTCACGTACTCGGCGAACGCGCCGTCGCGGTGCACGCCCAGGCCGACGGTCCTGCGGCACAGGTGGCGGCGGCCCGCCATGCAGTTGCGGCACTTGCCGCACACGAGGTGGCCCTCGCCGCTGACCAGGTCGCCGACGGCGATGTCCTCGACGCCGGGAGCGACCTCGACCACGTGACCGCAGAACTCGTGTCCCACGATGAGGGGAAGCTCCAGCGTGTGCCGGGCCCATTCATCGAATCTGTGGATGTGGAGGTCGGTGCCGCAGATGCCGGTCCGCAGCACCCTGATCTTCACCTCGCCGGGCCCCACCTCCGGCTCCGGCACGTCGACCAGTGACAGGCCCGGCTCGGCCCTCTCCTTGACCAGTGCTTTCATGGCGCGCATCCCCCTCATCGAACGTAACGCACTGTGCCCGCTCACGGCCGGACGTGTCCATCGAGGAGTTCTTAAGTGCCCCCACAGCTCCGCTTCACGCCGCAGGTCACCACGCGACCGCCCGCCGCGGGCCGCGGCGGGCGGTCGCCGGATCAGCTCAGCGCTCGGCCTCGTCGCGCTGCTTGTCGAGGTCGGGGAACGGGGACGGCTCCCGGGCGCCCTCGGTGAGCTGGCGAGGGCCGTTGGGCCGCTCGGCGCTCTGGGCGTCGGCGACCGCCTCGGCCGCAGCCTCCGTGGCCTTGGCGATCTCCTCGTCCATCTCCGACGCCTCGGGAACGTTCTCGCGGGTGGCCGTGGAGGGCGGGAGCGCCTCGGTGAAGGCCTTGGAGACGCCCTGCAGCGCCGAGGTGACCTCGCTGGGGATCACCCAGAAGGTGTTGCCCTCGCCCTGGGCGAGCTGCGGCAGCACCTGGAGGTACTGGTAGGCGAGCAGCTTCGGGTCCGGGTCGTTGCGGTGGACCGCCTGGAAGACCTGGTCGATGGCGCGCGACTGGCCCTCCGCCTCCAGGATGGCGGCCGAGCGGGCGCCCTCCGCGCGCAGGATGCGGCTCTGCTTCTCGCCCTCGGCGGTGAGGATCTGCGACTGGCGCTGACCCTCGGCGGTGAGGATCGCCGCGCGCTTGTCGCGCTCGGCCCGCATCTGCTTCTCCATCGCGTCCTTGATGGTCTTCGGCGGGTCGATCGCCTTGATCTCCACCCGGTTGACCCGGATGCCCCACTTGCCGGTGGCCTCGTCGAGGACGCCGCGCAGCTGGCTGTTGATGGTGTCGCGGGAGGTGAGCGTCTTCTCCAGGTCCATCGAGCCGACGACGTTGCGCAGCGTGGTCACGGTGAGCTGCTCGACCGCCTGGATGTAGTTCGCGATCTCGTACGCCGCCGCGCGCGGGTCGGTGACCTGGAAGTAGAGCACGGTGTCGATCTCGACGACGAGGTTGTCCTCGGTGATGACCGGCTGCGGGCGGAACGACACGACCTGCTCACGCAGGTCGATCATCGGGTAGACGCGGTCGATGTACGGGATGACGAAGTTGAGTCCGGGTTTGAGCGTCCGGTGGTAACGGCCGAGTCGTTCGACGTTGCGCGCCCTGGCCTGCGGCACGATGCGCACCGCTTTCAGCACGGTGAACACCGCGAACAAGATGACGAACAGACCGACCAGCAGCAGTGGATCCATGTCTCACTCCCGGGGATATACGAGGGCGGTGGCGCCGTCGATTTCGATGACGTCGACGGTGGCGCCGGTCGGGATCACCAGCGTCTCGTCGTAGGCCCGCGCCGACCATTCCTCGCCGGCCAGCCGGATGCGGCCGCCGTGGCCCGTCACCTCTGACAGCACGTAGGCGGGCTTGCCGACGAGCGCGTCGACGCCGAACCTGGTCAGCGCGGGCTGGCGGATGTTGTGCCGCTGGACGAGGGGCCGGATCACGACCAGGCCGGCCGTGGAGGTCAGGGCGAAGACGAGCAACTGCAGCGGGACGGGCAGGCCGATCGCCGCGGCCCCGGCGGTCAGGAGGGAGGCGACGCCGAGCAGGCCCAGAGCCGCGGTGAGCGTGAAGATCTCCGCCACACCGAGAACGACTGCGAGGATTACCCAGATGATCCATTCATCCATGCTCCGGCCCTCCTGTGAGTAATAACGGGCCTGTAGACGTCATCGTTCCCCCTTCCACCGTAAGCCGGGAATCACGCTTGCGGCAGAGGCGTGTCGGCCGGAGAACGGAGCGCGCTTCCCTCGCGCCATTTCTCCCAAGGCATTTGCCAGAATCCCCACCCGTTATCCCATTCCAGGTCGCGGTCGGTGCCCGTGATCACCACCGGGTCGCCGCGCAGGGAGTGGGCGTAGAACCAGGCGGCCTGGTCGGGGCGGGCGTTGACGCAGCCGTGGCTGACGTTGCGGCGGCCCTGGGCCCACACGTTGTCCTTGGCGTGGACGTACTCGCCGCTGTCGGAGATGCGGACGGCGTGGTCGATCATGACGTCGTAGTAGCCGGGGTCGCCCTTCTCGCGGCCGGGCGAGATCATGCGGACCGGGTGGCCCTTGTCCATGGTCAGGTGGACGCCGCTGGTGGTGGTGTATTCGCGGGTGGTGGCCATGCCCGCGCTGATCGCCAGGTCCTGCACGGTCCGGCCGTCGCGGTGGACCGTCATGCGGTGGGTGCGGGTGTCGATCCGGCTGGTCTGGTCGCGGCCGACGGAGAACGCGAACGTTCTGTCGGTCGTGCCGTAGACGCCGGGCGCGGGCCGGACGCCGGCCAGGTGGGCGGTGACCGTGACCCGCTGC
The DNA here is from genome assembly GCF_050936535.1 of Nonomuraea sp. CA-218870. Lineage (NCBI taxonomy): Bacteria > Bacillati > Actinomycetota > Actinomycetes > Streptosporangiales > Streptosporangiaceae > Nonomuraea > Nonomuraea sp. CA-218870. The sequence goes on from NZ_JBNJMN010000002.1 coordinate 73,596, forward strand.
CCGGGGGGCCAGAACCGTCGGGTGCGGTAGACGACCCTCGTGTCGCCGATCCACCGCCATGCGCCCTCGACCGGCCGGCCGGCCGTGACCTCCAGCGCGCGCTCCACGGCCGCCCGGTCCCGCACCGGGACGTCGAAGTCGAGGATGACCGGCATGCCGACGCCGACGGTCTCGCCGGGCAGCGGCGCCGTGGCCGCCACCTGGAAGCTTCGCTCGGCGGCGCGGGTGCGGAAGCCGCCGACGGCCACGGTGCGGCCCGCCGCCGTCACGGTGACCGTGTACGCGGCGCCGGGCCGCAGAGCCCACCGGGAGCGCCAGGTGGTGCGGGCCGCGTCGAGGTCGCCCCGTACCGGGAGGCCGTCGGCGTGGGCGACCACATGGTGGAGCGGGCCGCCGTGGGCGCGCACCACGAGGCCCTGGTCGGGACGGGCCTGGTCGGCGCCGAGCGGCGGGGAGACGCTCACCAGGGGCGGGCGCGGGGCCGGGGCCCGCGCCGTCACGGCGCCGCAGCCGCCCGCGGGGAGGAGGAGGGCGGCCAGCCAGACCGTCGCGGCGCGCCGCAGCATGTCACTCCTGCTTTCCTGGGGAGCCTCAAGGAAGCCCTAGGTTAGCGAGGAGTCACGACACAAGCACGCGGAGTCACCTATCCGATTATTCCGGTCACCTCTCCGAGGCTGATGTCCCCCGCGGTCGCCCGGATCGTCACCGTGTCGCCGTCCTGGAGGAATGCCCTGGTCTCGCCGCCGCCCAGCTTGATCGGGTCGGCGCCGTTCCAGGTGAGCTCGATCAGCGAGCCGCGCTCCTCGCGCAGCTCGCCGGAGACCGTGCCGCTGGCGAACAGGTCGCCGGTGCGCAGCGAGGCGCCGTTCACGGTGAGGTGGGCGAGCATCTGGTCCGGCGTCCAGTACATGCTCCGGTACGGCGGCCTTGACACCACCTCCCCGTTGAGCTCCACCTCCAGCGTGATGTCCAGCCCCCAGTCGTCCTTCCTGCGCAGGTAGTCGAGCGGCTCCGGGTCCTGGGCCCGCCCCGGCACCCTGGGCAGCGCCTCCAGCGGCGTCACCCACGGCGAGATGGAGGTGGCGAACGACTTGCCCAGGAACGGCCCGAGCGGCACGTACTCGAACGCCTGGATGTCGCGCGCGCTCCAGTCGTTGACCAGCGTCACCCCGAACACGTGCTCCTCGAAGGGACCGGCCGGCGAGCCGAGCGCGGACGGCACGCCCACGACGAACCCCAGCTCGGCCTCGATGTCGAGCTTGGCCGTCGGCCCGTACACGCCGGCCCGCAGCTGCCCGTGCGGACGCCTGACCGGCGTGCCGGACAGCACGACGGTGCCGGACCGGCCGTGGTAGCCGACCGGCAGGTGGCGCCAGTTCGGCTTCAGCGGCTCGGAGTCGGGGCGGAAGATCCGCCCGACGTTGCTCGCGTGCTCCAGCGAGCAGTAGAAGTCGACGTAGTCGGCCACCTCGAACGGCATGTGCAGGCGCACCTGCTCCAGCGGGATCAGGTGCGGCTCGGTCACCGCGAGGTCGCCGGACAGCTTGTTCCTGATCAGCCGGCGGGTGTCGTGCCAGGCCGTGCGGCCCCGCGCCATGAAGGGGTTGAGCGAGGGGGCCGCGAACACCTCGTCGTGCAGCGCCGCGGCCAGGTCCAGCACCCGGTCCCCGTAACGGACGCCCACCCGGGGCGCCTCCCCCTGCCGGGAGAAGACCCCGTAGGGCAGGTTGTCCAGACCCCAGCTCACATGTCCTCCTCGATCAGGTTCAGGGTCTTCAGGTCGTCCAGCGGCGTGGCCGTGTTGCACGAGCCGTAGCTGACCAGGAGATGCCTGGCCCGTTTCGCGGTCTGCTCGGGAACGGCCCGCGCCATGCGCACGAGCTGGCCCACGTCGGTGGCGCGCAGGGCGGGCACCGGGTCGCGGCCCTCCACGGCCTCGCACACCGCCAGCAGCAGGTTGAGGAAGCCGTGCCGGTCGACGCCCAGCGCCGGGTCGAAGTGGCGCACGGCGTGGTGCAGCCCGGCGGTGGCCTTGAACGGGATGTCGCCGGCCACGCAGAACCGGATGAACGAGCCGAGCTGCTCGGCCTGCGGGAACTCCTCCGGCCGCGCGCCGCCGCAGCGGACCTTCAGGCCCACGCCCTCCGGCACGTCGGCGACGAACTTCGTGGGCGGCACCTCGACGAACAGCCGCACCTCCTTCGGAAGCCGGGGGAGCAGCTCGCGGGCCAGCTCCTCGACGCTCCGCTCGGGCGGCAGCTTGACCTCGGCGAGGTCCACCGGCAGGTCGCCGAGGCCCGGCGGTTCCGGCGTGTCGAGGATCACCCCGATCCGGCGCGGCGTGAACGGTTCGGCGCGCAGCCGGTCGAGCCGGTCGGCCGGGCAGAGGAAGCGGTGGGTCAGCACCGGGCTGCCCCGCTCCTGATCGCGGCGGTGGCGGTCCAGCGCGTCGGACATGTGCAGCGACGTCGGCGGGAACAGGCCCGCGTCGTCGACCAGAGCGGTGTAGAGCGTCATCGTGACCAGGTCCAGGCGTATCCGGGGTCCTCGCAGGCCAGCGCGCCCTGCCCGAGGTCCAGCGGGCGGAAGGTGTCGACCATCACCGCCATCTCGCTGGTGGTGGTGACGCCCCGGGCGACGGCGTCGATCACCGCCTCGACGGCGCCCGGCTGCGGCCCGTGCGTGAACCCGGCCGGGTGCAGCGAGACCGAGCCCACGTCGATGCCCGATCCTCTGCGCGCCGAGTAGTCGCCGCCCACGTAGAACATGAACTCGTCGGAGTCGACGTTGTGGTGGTTGTAGGGGATCGGCACGGACTCGGGGTGGAAGTCCAGCGGCCTGGGGCAGAACGAGCAGATCACGAAGCCAGGACCCTCGAACGTCTGGTGGACGGGCGGCGGGGCGTGCGTCTTCTTCACGATCGGCTCGAAGTCGTCGATGTTGAACGCGTACGGGTAGAGGTAGCCGTCCCAGCCGACCACGTCGAACGGGTGGTTGCGGTAGACCAGCCTGGTCAGCCCGCCCCTGGTGCGCACCAGCACCGGCACCTCCTCGCCCTCGGCGAGCAGCGGCTCGGCGGGCGCCCGCAGGTCGCGCTCGCAGTAGGGGGCGTGCTCCAGGAACTGGCCGTACTGCGACAGGTAGCGCTTGGGCGGCCTGATGTGCCCGGCCGCCTCGATGGCCAGCACGTTGACCCGGCCGCGCGGCACCCAGCGGTGGATGGTGCCGGTGGGGATGACCACGTAGTCGCCGGGACCGGCCTCGATCACGCCGTACGTCGACTCGAAGCGGGCCGTGCCCTCCTGGACGTAGACGCACTCGTCGCCCATCGAGTTGCGGTAGAGCTCGCTGGGCTGGTCGCTGGTCGCGTACGACAACCGGACGTCGCCGTTGCCGGCCAGCAGGATCCGCCCGGACACCAGGTCGCCCGCGCCGGCGAGCTCCGTGGTGCGGAAGTGGCGCGGCGACAGCGGCAGGTTGGGCTCCAGGCGCGTGTCGCCGAGGGGCGTGACGGCCTCGGCCTTGACGATGGCGGTCGGCAGGTGGCGGTGGTACAGCAGCGAGGAATCGGAGGAGAACCCCTCCTCGCCCATCAACTCCTCGGCGTACAGGCCGCCGTCGGGCCGCCTGAACTGCACATGACGCTTGCGGGGCACCTCGCCCACGGCGCGGTAGTACGGCATCCGCCCCTCCTTGACCGTCCGTTTATCGGACGTATGTGTCCTCTATATGTGACAACCGTCCGACATCGGCGAACGGATGTCAACCCAGGGCCGCGGCCAGCTCGGCGGCCGCCTCGACCACGCGGGGTCCGGCCGACTCCGCGAGGGGCCCGAACGTGACCACCCCGACCGAGGCCTCCAGCCACGGCAGCCCCAGGACGGGCGCGGCCATCCCTCTGGCACCCTCCTGCAACTGCCCCTCGGTCACCAGATATGCGGACCCGCCCGTCCGGCCCGCCAGGATCGCCTGCCCGGCCGCGCCTTTCGCCAGCGGATGGCGCGCGCCCTCCCGGTAGGCCACGTGCATGCTGGTCCACGACGGCTCGACCACGGCCACCGCCAGCGCGTCGTCGCCCTCGGCCACCGTGAGGTGCGCGGTCGCGCCCACCTCCTCGGCCAGCCGGCGCAGCGTGGGCACCGCCGCCGCGCGCAGCAGCGGCTGCACGGCCTGGGCCAGCGCGAGCAGCCCGAACCCCAGGTGGACCCGGCCCTCGGCGTCGCGGCGCACGAACCCCTCGTTGAGCAGGGTCGTCAGCAGCCGGTAGACCACCGGGCGGCTCAGCGACAGCTCGGTGCTCAGCTCGGTCGGGGTCCGGCCGCCCCGGCCGTCGGAGAGCAGGCGGAGCAGGCGGAGCCCGCGTTCGAGCGTCTGAGCGGATTCAGCGGCCATAGGGCGATTATCCAGGGCGCTTCGTGTGGCTGTGGTGACTGTATGCGGTGAAAGGGGTACGTAGGGGAACAGAACGCACCAGGGGGTAAGAATGCGGCAAACGTGGATTCTCCTGGTTGCCGGATTGGCTATGTGCGCCTTCCTCCCCGCCCTCCCGTCTGTCGGCGCGAGGGCGATCTACATGGCCAGGGCGACGCCCGCGGCGACCCCGTACGACGCGCTGGTCGAGGACACCTTCTACCTGACTGTCGGCATCGAGGTCGAGCAGCGGCTGCTTCCCGTGGAGAAGGGCGTGAGCATCCGCCCGGGGCCGCTGCTCGCGCCCGGCATCGGGGTGGACGCGAGCGGCCGGGTGTACGGCAGGCCCGAGCGCGCCGGGACCTTCTCGGCCCCCGTCCAGGTCTGCCGCGGCCGGACCTGCTCCGCGCAGCAGGTCACGTTCGTCGTCCTGCGCAACGTGCCGTGGGCTCCCGCCGTGCTCACCTTCCCCGGCCGGGTCGGCGAGCGGCTGTACGGATCCATCACGATCAGGGGCGGGCCCGCGGGCGTGCCGCCGGCGTTCACCGTGACGGATCACGACGCGCTGCCCGAAGGCGTCACCATCGGTCCCGACGGTCAGGTCGGCGGCGTGCCCACGACCCCGGGGGTGTCGCGGGTACCGGTGCGCATCTGCCTGGCGGGCAACTGCGCGGGCGTGGTGGTGACACTGATCGTCATCTGACCCTCTTGCCTTCGGCGGTCGTGTCCGGTCACCGTGGTCCCATGAAATCGGTCATCGTGGTCGGATCGGGTATTTGGGGTTCATCGCTGGCCTTGCGGCTGGCCGAAACCGGGTGGCGGGTGACGCTGGTCGAGCAGCATCAGCCGGGGCACGTCCGGCAGTCCAGCGCTGGAGAGACCCGGCTGATGCGCTGCGCGCACGGCACCGAGGATTGGTACGCGCGCCTGGCCTGGCGCGCGCGGGACGGCTGGCGGCGGCTCGGGGAGCGGGCCGGGGAGGAACTGTACGCCGAGGCCGGGATGCTCTGGTTCGCCCAGGTAGAGGACGGCTGGGAGCACGCCAGCGCCCAGGTCCTGAAAAATCTGGATATTCCGTGTGAGGTGCTCGACCCCGCCGACGGCGCCCGCTTCTTCCCCGACTTCAACCCGGCCGGCCTCAGCCACCTGCTCTGGGAGCCGCACGCCGGCGTCATCAGGGCGCGCCGGGCCACCCAGGTCACCGCCCGGCTGGCCGAGGCGGCCGGCGCCCGGCTCGTCAGGGGCCGCGCGACCCCCGCCGAGGGCGCGGCCGTCGAGGTCGGCGGCGAAGTGCTGGCCGCCGACCGGGTGGTGTGGGCCTGCGGCGCCTGGCTGCCCGAGCTGTTCGACGTGCCGGTGACCGTGACCAAGCAGGACACGCTGCACTTCGCGGTGCCCGCCGCCTGGTCCACCCCCGGCACGCCCGCCTGGGTGGACCACGCCGCCGCCGCGTACGGCCACGGCGACGTGGACGGCGTGGGCATGAAGGCCACCTCCGACGCCGAAGGGCCGGCGTACGACCCCGAGCACGGCGAGCGCACCGTGGACGAGGCCGGCGTTGCGAACGCCCGCTCCTACCTGGTGCGGCGGTTCCCGTCGCTGGCGTCCGTGCCGGTGCTGTTCAGCCAGGTCTGCCAGTACGCGCTCACGCCCGACGCCGAGTGGATCATCACCGAGACCGTGCCGGGCGTGTGGCTGCTCGGCGGCGACTCCGGTCACGGGTTCAAGCACGCCCCGGCGCTGGCGGAGTACATGGCGGGCATCCTCGACGGCGCGTACGGGCCGGAGCCGCGGTTCGGGCCGCACGAGCGGACGCCGTCCCGGGGGCTGCGGACCAGCGGACAGGCCGGGTAGGGCTCAGGTCGAGACGGTTTCGAGGCGGGCCGGGGCGCGCAGGCCGCGCACGCCGGGCGACAGCAGCGCCGCGCAGGTGGACAGCACCACCAGGCCGCCGCACGCCAGCAGCGCGTTGTGCACGCCCATCAGCGCCGCCGCCGGCCCCGCCAGCATGAGCCCGACCGGGCCGAACATCAGCGAGCCGAGCGCGTCGTACGAGCTCACCCGCGACAGCGACTCCGGCGGGATCTCCCGCTGCATGGTCGTCGTCCACAGCACGCCGAACACGTCGAAACAGACGCCCAGCACGAACGCGCCCGCCACCGTCGCCCACAGCGGCGCGCCCGACCCCAGCAGGAAGTACGGCAGCGCGGACGGCAGGCAGAGCAGCGTGCCGACCAGGATGGGCCGGCGCGGCCGGACCCGCATCGACACTATGACGCCCGCGATCGTGCCGATCGCCTCACCCGCCAGGAACGCCGACCACGCCGCCGGGCCGCCCAGGCTCTCCTTGGCCAGCAGCGGCCCGAGCACCCCGTGACCGGCCTGCACGGCCATCACCAGGATCGAGAACTGCGCGACCACGACCCAGATCCACTGCCGGGAGCTGAACTCGCGCCAGCCCTCGCGCAGGTCCTTCAGCACCGAGTTGCGCTTCTGCTCGGCGGCGCCCAGAGGAGCGGCGGCGACCAGAGGGGTGGGCCGGACCAGGGAGATCAGCACTCCCGCGACGGCGAACAGGACGCCGCTCACCACCAGCGCCCAGCCGCCCCCGACGAACACCACGGTGGCGCCGCCGGCCACCGCGCCGGCCATGCGGGCGACGTTCGCGCCCAGGCCGAGCAGCGCGTTGCCGGCCTGCAGCCGGTCGGGCGGCACCACCTCCGGGATGATGCCGGTCAGCGCGGGATAGAGCACCGCGATGGCCACGCCGCTGCAGGCCGCGGCCGAGGCCAGGGCCCACAGCGGGGTCCAGCCGGACAGCAGCATCGCGGCCAGGGCGAAGAAGGCCAGGGCGTTGGCCCACTCGCCGGCCATCATCACCCGCTGCCTCGGGAACCGGTCGGCCAGCACGCCGGCGAAGAGCATGAACAGCACCATCGGCAGCGCCTCAGCGGTCAGCACCACCGACAGCGTCGTGGCGGTCGCGCCGGGCAGGCCGAGGACGCCGAAGGCGAGGGCCACCGGGGCGAACGCGGTGCCCAGCATCGAGAGGGTGCGGGCGGAGAACAGCAGAGCGAATCTGCCGTCCCGGAACAGGCCCAGGTCGCCGAGGATTTCACGCACGCTCAAGTTTGGCCGGTACGAGCCGGCCTTGTCGTCCCTATTTTCACAGGGTCAGCCACAGGCGGTGGAGATCGACCGTTGATCCGGATATTGTGCGACGTGCCAGCCGATCACTCCCCGGAAGTACGGTGCCATGCGACTGCGGCAGCTCTTCGTCATCGGTCTCGCGCTCTCCCTGCTCGGCATCGGCGTCCCGGCGTGGTCCGCGGACGACCCGCGCAGCTGCAACGACCTCATGGCGGCGGACACCCCCGCGTACGTCGTCTGCCGCTGGATGGCCACGCCCGAGGAGGCCGCCGAGATCGCCCGCTTCTGGCTCGACAACGACGGCCAGAACATGCGCGACTCCGGCCCGATGAACCCGATCGTCGTCGACTGCGCCGAGGGCGGCGTCCAGTGCGCCACCGACTCCGAGGGCGACGGCGAGATGCACGACGTGGGCAGCCCCGACGTCGAGGGCGGAGAGGACGGCGGGCAGCCCGAGTGCGCGACCGCCGAGCCGTGCTTCGTCGACCCCGACGAGGTCACCGGCAAGGCGTTCCAGCAGTCCGCCAAGCAGGCCGCCGAGACCCCCGCGGGCCAGGCCGTCAAGACCGCGGCGGCGAGCGGCATGCGCGTCTGGATCGACACCGAGCTGGCCGACGACCACCAGGCCGGCAGGCTCGCCGAGACCGCGAAGAAGATCGCCGCCCTGGCCGCCCAGCCCGGCGTGGCCGGCATCCGGTTCAGCTCAGGCGTCGGCTACGACCAGAAGTTCGCCACCGCCGAGGAGCTCGACGCGTTCATCACGTCCGCCTCCGCCGCGCTGCGCAAGCTCGCCCCCGGCAAGAAGCTCGCCGTGCAGACCGCGGTGCCCGTCTTCGGCTGCGGCGCCGACGAGGAGTGCAAGCGGGCCGTCACCGGGAAGCAGCCGCTGCTCGACCCGGACCGCATCGGCGCCTGGCTGGCCAAGGGCCTGGTCGACCAGCTCTCCCTCGACGGCGGCCACTTCGCCAGGTACGCCCCGTGGCGCATCGACCCCGCCACGGCCCAGCGCAACCAGTGGATCCAGGTCCGCGCCCGGGCCTGGGACGCCTACGCGCAGATCGCCGCCGAGGACACCGGCTTCGCCGCGGCCGGCGGCTCCCGCCTGACCGCCGAGCAGGCCACGCAGGCCATCACCGACCGCATCGCCGCCCCGCTCCAGGACGACGCCGCCGAGACCGTCACGCTGTGGACCCGCTGGCAGGACGCCCAGGGCCGGGTCAGCCGCGTCTCCGGGGAGAAGTGGGCGGCCAACCCCACCTGGGACCAGCTCGGGAAGCTCACGTCCATCCGCCCCCGCCTGGCCACCCTGTACGACCCGGTCACGCCGGAGGTCGACGTGGCCGCGGACCTGAAGCGGCTGTCGGAGATCTTCGGCCAGGTCTACGTCCGCACCGCGTAGTCCTCCACCGGAAGCGCGAACGGCGAGGTCTTCGCAGGATCGGCTCACGCGGGCACACCCACGCGAGGTTCCGAGCTTCCGTATGGCGAACGTCCTCTCGTTCTGGCACGAGCAGCGTCTCTCGCTCGTCGCCACAGAGCTGAACGCCGGGACGGCACGGCCCACCGCGGTCCGAGAGGCCGGTCGCACTGTCAGGTTCACCGGTTGCTCTCGCAGCGGCCGGTTTTCGCCGGCTTCGGCGGTAAGGACAAGAGGATCACGCCGTCGCGGGCGGAGGACCCTGCTGCCCCGTATCGCTATGGCTTGCGTCAACGCGCGTAGTTTGGACAGGTGTTGCGCGTCCGGCACATGCGTGCATCGGGGCGGAGCCGAACGCGGCTGTGATCTCATCGATCAGGACCCGTCCAGCAGCATGTGGCGGTTGCTTGAGAGTTTGGGGATCTCGGCCCATCTCGCCCGCGGCGAGGCTACGGCTTCAGGAAGGCGCCGAACTCGTGCAGGTCGATGAGGCCGTCGCCGTCCTGGTCGAGGCGGCGCACGCCCGCCTCGGCCGCCTCCATGGTCACCGGCTGGCCGAGGACCTCCATCAGGCGGACCAGCTCCTCGGCCGAGATGCGGCCGTCCTTGTCCGTGTCGATGAGGTCGAAGGTGATCGCGTGGTCGCTCATGATGGGCATCCCTCCGAGTGTCCGTTCGGTCAGACCTTAGTGGTGATTTGTCCTATGAGGTTGAGGAACGCCGTTAACCGGTGGCTCCGGGAAGGCGCTCGTGGGCGTCTACCTCATGGAAGATCGGTCAAACATGATCGGCCATCGCGTCCAGGAAGGCGGCCACCCACGGCCTGGTGTCACCGTCGCGCCAGGCGATCGCCAGCTCGGACGGCGGGAGATCCGGGACCGGGCGGTGGACGAGACCGGGGCGCTGATAGAGCTCCGCGTTGCCTTCGGCGACCAGGACGACTCCCAGGCCGCCCGCGACCGCTTCGAAGACCTCTTCGGGGCTGCTCGCCGTGCAGCCGATCGCGGGGACGGTGTCGCGCGCGTGCAGGGCCAGCCAGAAGTCCCGGAGCCGGCCGGCGGCGGGGGGCAGGGCGATGAAGGGCTCGTCGCGCAACGCGGCGAAGGGGATCTCGTCCTGTCCGGCGAGGCGGTGGTCGGCGGGGAGCACGACGTGGACGCGTTCGGTGACCAGGACCCGGGTGGCGAGGCCGGGCGGGGCGGGTAGCCAGAGGAAGGCGACGTCGGAGCCGGCGTCCGACAGGCCGGCGCTCGGGTCGTCCCAGCCGACCAGGCGCAGCGAGACCTCCCAGCCGGGCATGGCGGCACGGAAGCGGCGCAGCGCCTCCCGCTGGAGACCCCGGCCGACGGCGGTCTGCATGCCGACGACGAGGGTGCCGGCGGATGCCGCGGCGCGCACGGTCTCGTAGCCGGCGTCCCACCGGGTCAGCAGCTCCCTGGCCACGGGCAGCAGCGCCGCGCCCTGCCGGGTCAGCGCGACGCCGCCGGGGACCCGGTCGAACAGGACGCAGCCGAGCCGCCGTTCCAGGGACCGGAGCTGCTTGGAGAGCGCCGGTTGCGAGACGAACAGGCGCTCGGCGGCGCGCGTCACGCTCAGCTCCTCGGCGATGGCCGCGAAGTAGCGCAGGTCCCTGAGATGGACGTCCATAACCAACGGTTATAGCAAAGGGTCTTGGACCAATCCCGCGGGCCGGCGGCACGATCGGATCCATGAAGAGGCGTGCGATCGGCGGGCTGGATCTCCCGGCCATCGGGTACGGGGCCATGGTGCTGTCGCCGGGTGTCTACGGCGACATCGACGACGAGCGGGGCGCCTCGGCGCTGCGGGCGGCGCTGGACGCGGGAGCCGTCCACGTCGACACGAGCGACGCCTACGGCGTTGACGGACACAACGAACGCCTGGTCGGGCGGGTGATCGAGGGACGCGGGGACGAGGTGGTGGTGGCCACCAAGTTCGGGCTGGCGGTTCCCGAGGGCGAGCCGGCCAGGGCGCATCCGGTCGGGCTGGCGTTCCGGGAGCTGCGGGTGAACGCCGAGCCGCGGCTGGTGCGCCCGTACGCCGAGCGGAGCCTGCGCAACCTCGGCGTGGACGCCATCGACCTCTACTACCTGCACTACGTGGACCCCGGTGTGCCCGTCGAGGAGACGGTGGGTGCGATGGGCGAGCTGGTGAAGGACGGTCTCGTCCGGCATCTGGGAGTGTCCAACGTGACGGCGGAGCAGCTGCGCAGGGCACACGCGGCGTACCCGGTGACGGCGGTGCAGACCGAGTGGTCGTTGTGGCGGCCGGTCGACCCCGCCCTGTTGCGGGCCGCGCGCGAGCTGGGCGTGGGGGTGGTGGCGTGGAGTCCGCTGGGGGCGGGATTCCTGACCGGGACGGTCGGCGAGCTCGGCGAGGGCGACTTCCGGCGCCACGCACCCCGGTTCGCGCCGGAGAACCTGGCGGCCAACAACGATCGCTACGCCCCGATCAGGGCGCTCGCCGACCAGCTCGGGCTCACGCCCGCCCAGCTCGCGCTGGCCTGGCTGCTGCACCAGGACGAGCACGTCGTCGCGATTCCCGGCAGCCGCTCGCCGGCGCACATCGCGGAGAACGCCGACGCCGCCGGCATCACCCTGCATCCCGACACGCTCGCGAGGCTCGACGAGGCGCTGGCCCGCTTCGAGGTGATGGGCGGGACCATCCTCTAGAACGCTCGTTTGGCCCGTTCTTTGCCGCGATTTGGGGGTAGCCCGGCCCCATGCGTATGACGTACACGAGCGACCTGTGGTGGAAGAACGCCGTCGTCTACTGCCTCGACGTGGAGACCTTCAAGGACGGCAACGGAGACGGGATCGGCGACTTCCGTGGCCTCTCCCAGGAGGTCGACTATCTGGCCGACCTCGGGATCACCTGCCTGTGGCTGATGCCGTTCTATCCCACGGCCAACCAGGACGACGGCTACGACGTCACCGACTTCTACGGGGTGGACCCGAGGCTGGGCACGCTGGGCGACTTCGTGGAGTTCATGCGCACCGCGCACGACCGGGGCATCCGGGTCATCGCGGACCTGGTGCTCAACCACACCTCCGACCGGCACCCGTGGTTCCAGGAGGCGCGCCGGGGCAAGGACTCGCCGATGCGCGACTGGTACGTCTGGAAGGACGAGCCGGAGCCGGAGCCGGAGTCGGTGGTCTTCCCCGACCAGGAGGACAGCGTCTGGGAGTACGACGAGCCCTCCGGCCAGTACTACCTGCACAGCTTCTACAAGCATCAGCCGGATCTGAACGTGGGGAACCCGGCCGTGCGCGACGAGCTTTCGCGCATCCTCGGGTTCTGGATGGAGCTGGGGCTGTCGGGGTTCCGGGTGGACGCGGTGCCGTTCCTGATCGAGAACATCTCGCCGGAGCTGGGCGAGCCGCACGAGTTCCTGGCGGGCATGCGGGCCTTCCTGACCCGGCGCAGGGGCAACTCGGTGCTGCTGGGCGAGGTCAACCTGCCGTACAAGGAGCTGCTCGCCTACTTCGGCGACGGGCTGGGCGACGAGCTCACCATGTGCTTCGACTTCATGGCCATGCAGAAGACCTGGCTGGCGCTGGCCCGCGAGGAGGCCGCCCCGCTCGCGGCGGCGCTGCGGGAGCGGCCGCAGGCGCCCAAGGACGCCCAGTGGGCGATGTTCCTGCGCAACCACGACGAGCTGACGCTGGACAAGCTCTCCGACGAGGAGCGTCAGGAGGTGTTCCGGGCGTTCGGGCCGGAGGAGCACATGCAGATCTACGGCCGCGGGCTGCGCCGGCGGCTGCCGGCCATGTTCGACGGCGACCTGCGCCGGATGAAGCTGGCCTACAGCCTGATGTTCTCGCTGCCGGGCACGCCGGTGCTCTACTACGGCGAGGAGATCGGCATGGGCGAGAACCTGGAGGTCGAGGGCCGCATGGCCGTCCGCACCCCCATGCAGTGGTCACCCGACGGCGGCTTCGGCTCGGCCGAGCCGGTGCGCCCGATGCCGGAGGGGAAGTTCGGGCCCGAGCACGTCAACGTGATCGACCAGAAGCGCGACAACGGGTCGCTGCTGCGCTGGATCCAGCTGCTCGTCGAGCGCTACCGCGAGTGCCCCGAGCTGGCCTGGGGCGAGTACGAGGTGCTGGACGGCGGGCATCCGGCCGTGCACGCGCACCGCAGCGGCACCGACGGCGCGACGGTCGTGGCCGTGCACAACCTGAGTGGGGAGACGGTGGAGGCCGAGCTCGACCTCGACGGGCTCGGCGGCTGCCAGCTGACCGACCTGCTGGTGGACGGCACGGTCGAGGTGCCGGACTCCGGCCGGATGCGGATGGAGCTGGGCCCGTACGGCACGCGCTGGATGCGGGCGTCGGACAAGGGGACCTCTCCCGCGGACGCGTCGGCCAAGGCCGGCTGAGCGGCCGGCTGAACGGCCGGCTGAACGGGCGGCGTCAGGGCCAGGCGCGCATCGCCAGGGCCGCGGTGAGCTCCAGCTCGTCGCGGCCCGTGCCGTCGCGCGCCTGGGTGGACATGCCCTGGATGACCGCCGCGTAGTAGGTGGCCAGCGCCGTCGCGTCGGTGGACGGCGGGAGCAGCCCGGCCGCCACGTCACGTTCGATGCGCTCCCTGATCGCCGCCTTGGCCGACTCGCGCGCCAGCCGCAGCAGCTCCTCGACCTCTGAGGACTCCGGCCCGCAGTTCACCGCCGCCGAGATGATCATGCAGCCGTGCGGGTGGCCGGGGTCGGTGTACTCGCCGGCGGCCTCGCGCAGGATGCGCTCGACGGCCTGCCTGGCCGTCGGCTCCTCGGCGAGCGCCCGCGCGGTGAACGCGCCGTAGGTCTCCTGATAGCGCCGCAGCGCCTCCTCGAACAGCCGCCGCTTGTCGCCGAAGGCCGCGTACAGGCTGGGTGGCCTGATGTCCATCACCGCTGTCAGCTCGGCGACCGAGGTCACCTCGTAGCCGTGGCGCCAGAACGTGCGCAGCGCCCGGTCGAGTGCTTCCTCGCGGTCGAAGGCTCGTCGTCTCCCCATGCGGACCATTCTATAGTGAATGCTATGCTATTTTTCTGTAGCGACCACTAAAGAAAGGGGTTCGGCAAGTGAAGACCGCTCTGGTGACAGGCGCGAGCAGGGGGATCGGCCGCGCGACGGCGCTGCGGCTGGCCCGCGACGGCTTCCGCGTCGGCGTCCACTACGGGGTGAACGGGGCCGCGGCCGAGGAGGTCGTCCGGCTGATCGAGGCGGACGGCGGCAGCGCGTTCACGCTCCGCGCCGACCTGGGAGAGCCCGAGGAGGTCGAGTCGCTGGCCGGGCAGGTCCGGCAGGCGGCCGACCGGCTCGACGTGCTGGTCAACAACGCGGGCATCGGCACGTCCGTGCCCATGGAGCAGGAGACGGTGGAGGCGTTCGACCGGGTCTTCGCCGTGAACGTGCGCGGCCTGTTCTTCCTCACCAAGCTCCTGCTGCCGCTCATCCCCGACGGCGGCCGCATCGTCAACGTCACCTCGGGCGTGGCGCACATCGCCTTCCCCCAGATGATCGCGTACTCCATGACCAAGGGCGCGGTGCGGACGTTCACGCTCGCGCTGGCCAAGGAGGTCGGTCCGCGCGGGATCACGGTCAACGACGTCGCCCCCGGCATCATCGACACCGACGTGAACGCGGGCTGGCTGCGCACCCCCGAAGGGGAGGCGTACGCCAAGAGCGTGCACGCGGTCAACCGGATCGGCCACGTGGACGAGATCGCCGAGGTCATCGCCTTCGCCGCCTCGCCAGGGGCGAGCTTCGTGACCGGCCGCACCCTCGACGCCACCGGCGGGGCCAACCTCTAGCCAGGTGATCGGAGGGCGGTTAGCGTCCGGTCACATGGACACCAGAAAGCTCGCCGCAGGGATGGCGGCCGCGCTCGTGGCCGCCTCCCTGGCCGCACCCCCCGCGCACGCCGCGGGGGGCAAGCCGGTCACCGTCACCGTGATGGGCACCTCCGACATCCACAGCAACGCGCTCAACTGGGACTACTACCGGGACGCGCCCTTCACCGACAGGGACGGCAACCACGTCGGCCTGGCCAAGGTGTCCACCCTGGTGAACCAGGTGCGCGCGCAGCGGGGGGCCGGGCGCACCTTACTGTTCGACTCGGGTGACACCATCCAGGGCACGCCGCTGGCCTACTACTACGCCAAGATCGAGCCGATCACCACGACCGGCGAGACCCACCCGATGGCCAGGGCCATGAACGCCATCGGGTACGACGCCGTCACCCTGGGCAACCACGAGTTCAACTACGGGCTGCCGCTGCTGGCCACCTGGATCAAGCAGATGAAGGCCCCGGTGCTCGCGGCCAACGCGGTCGACGCCAGGACGGGACGGCCCGCGTACCGGCCGTACGTCATCAAGACCATGAAGGTCAAGGGCGACAAGCCGATCCGGGTCGGCGTGCTCGGGCTGACCAACCCCGGCGTCGCCATCTGGGACAAGGCCCACGTCGAGGGCAGGCTGCGTTTCACCGACCTGGTCGAGTCCGCGAAGAGGTGGGTGCCGGAGATCAGGGGTGCGGGCGCCGACGTGGTCGTGGTCACCGCGCACGCCGGCGACAACGGCATGTCGTCCTACGGCGGCGACCTGCCCGTGGAGAACGCCTCCGCCCTGGTCGCCGAGCAGGTGCCCGGCATCGACGCGGTGCTGTTCGGGCACGCGCACACCGACGTGCCGGAGCGGTTCGTCACCAACAAGGTCACCGGCGAGCAGGTGCTGCTCAGCGAGCCCGGCAAGTGGGGCCAGCGGCTCAGCGTGCTCGACTTCGAGCTCGTCAAGCACCGGGGGAAGTGGAAGGTCACCGGCAGGTCCGCGACGACGCTCAACACCAACGCCGTCGCCGAGGACCCCCGGATCGTCCGCCTGATGAAGCCGCAGCACGACGCCACCGTCGGCTACGTCAACACCGTCGTCGCCCGGTCGGCCCAGCAGCTCTCCGCCGCCGAGTCCCCGTACCAGGACACCCCGATCCTCGACTACATCCAGCACGTGCAGGTGGAGACGGTCAAGCAGGCGCTGCCGGGCAACACGCTGCCCGTCGTGTCGATCGCGGCGCCGTTCAGCCGCACCGCCGTCTTCCCCGCGGGCGACATCCGGGTGCGGGACGTGGCAGGGCTGTACGTGTACGACAACACGCTGCTGGCCGTCAAGATGACCGGCGCCCAGCTCAAGGAGTACCTGGAGTACTCGGCCAAGTACTTCAACCAGCTCGCCCCCGGAGCCCCGGTGGACGTGGGCGCTCTAACCAACGCCGGCGGCACCCCCGACTACAACTACGACCAGCTCTCCGGCGTCACCTACGACATCGACATCGCCCAGCCGATGGGCCGGCGCATCGTCGACCTGTCGTACGGGGGCGTGCCGGTCGCCGGCGACCAGGAGTTCGTGGTGGCCGTCAACAACTACCGGCAGTCGGGCGGCGGCGGGTTCCCGCACGTCACCTCCGCCGAGGTGCTCTACAACGCTCAGGTGGAGATCCGCCAGGCGCTGATCGAGTACGCCACCGCCCAGGGCACCATCGACCCGTCAGGGTTCGCGGTGCGGAACTGGCGGCTCACCCGCGACGGCGTCCCGGTGTTCTGAACGATCACAGGTAGGAGGGGCCGGTGACGCGGTGCCGGAACGTCCACCACACCCAGGCCTGGGCCGCCACCATCAGCGGCATCATGGCCAGGACGGCCGGCGCCAGCGCCGCCCCCGACGTGCCGGGCTCCAGCGGGAGCCGGAGCCCGGCCAGCACGCCCACGGTGATCAGCGCCGCGGCCGTCAGCGCGTAGGTGCGCGCCTCGCCGGCGCCGCCCGACAGCACCGCCGCGCGCCGGCGCAGCTCGCCGTGGAGCCGGAGGGCGGCGAACGCCAGCCCGTGCGCGCCGAACAGCGCGGCCGCCGCCGCAACGGGCAGCAGCGCCACCGGCCCGGTCAGGCCGAGCAGCACGTGGCCGAGCAGCCCGCCGAGGCTCAGCGCCAGCCCCCAGCTGCCGGCCGTGATCGCGCCGTCCCACCAGCCCTGCCAGCGCCGGTCCGTCAGCCGGCCGCGCAGCCACAGGCCCGTGTCCCGCGTCACCCAGGACAGCAGCAGCACCACCACCAGCGGGTAGTTGCCGGCCAGCAGCTCGGCCTCCAGCATCGGGAAGAAGCCGGCCAGCACGCCCCCGGTGACCACCAGCCACACCTCGTTGCCCAGGAAGAACGGCGCGATCGCGGCGATCACCTCGCGCCGCTCGTCCGGCGTGCGGCCCAGGTACGGCAGGACCATGCCGACGCCGATGTCGGCCCCGGCCAGCGCCAGATAGCCGAGCGCGAAGAAAGCCAGAATGAAGATCTCCATGGTCACTCCTCAGAAGACGGGGACGGGTTCGGGCTTCTCGGCGGGCCGCGCGCCCAGGGCCACGGCGGCGGGGCCGCGCCGCGCGGTCCTGGCCAGCAGCCAGGAGTTGACCGCGACCAGGACGGCGAAGACCGCGGTGAAGGCGATCAGCGAGAACCGCATCATCCCGTCGGACACCGGCGACAGCGCGTCCCGCGTCGTCAGCAGCCCGTACACCGCCCACGGCTGCCGCCCGACCTCGCGGAAGACCCACCCGGCGATCATCGCCCCGAACGGCAGCGGGATCGCCGCGACCAGCAGCACGTGCCAGGCCCGGAAGCCGTGCACCACCGGCCGGAAGAGCATGAGCAGGGCGTTCAGCCCTGACAGGAAGAACATGAGCGCGAACAGGATCAGCATCACCAGCGCCCCGCCCTGCACCCACTCGATGGGAGGCAGGTAGTCGCCCGGCCCGTGCAGGGCCGTCATCTCCGCCTGGACCTCGGCGGCCAGGTCGGCGTCGCGCGTCCAGGCGGCGAGCTTGCCCGGCTGCAGCGTCTCGAAGCCGATTCCGCCGAACGTGGCCGTGACCAGCGTGGCGGGCAGCGCCACCCCGGCGCCGATCCGCAGCGACTTACGGAAGAAGGCCTGGTCAGGGGTACGCCGGAGCAGATGGTAGGCGCTCACCCCGGCCATGAAGAAGCCGCCGGCCATCATCGCCGCGCCCAGGACGTGCCCGAGCGCCACCGTCGCCGAGGGGTTGGCCATCATGGCGCCGAAGTCGGTGACGTGCAGCGCGTGGCCGTCGAGCCGGTAGCCGACCGGGTTCTGCAGGAAGCCGTTGGACACCATGATCCAGAATGCCGAGGCGTACGCGGTGAGGGCGACGATCCAGATCAGCGCCAGGTGCGCCCACCGGTTCAGCTTGTCCCAGCCGAAGATCCACAGGCCGAGGAACGTCGACTCGATGAAGAAGGCGACCATCGTCTCCAGGGCGAGCGCGGAGCCGAACGCGTTCCCCGCGAACTCGGCCAGCCCGCTCCACGCCATGCCGAGCTGGAACTCCATGACGAGTCCGGTGACGATGCCCATCGCGTAGTTGATGACGTAGAGCTGGCCCCAGAACCTGGTCATGCCCAGATGGACCGGGCTGTGGCCGATCGTGGCCCGGGTCTGGATGACGGCCACCAGCGTGACCAGGCCGAGTGTCAGCGCGACGAAGAGGAAGTGCGCGCCCGCGGTGAGGGCGAACTGCAGGCGCGCGAGGTCGACGGTGTCCATGCGGCCAGGGTCGGCTCACGGTCACGGCCCGCGCGTCAGCCGGCGGCGGTCACCCTTCGTACGACCGGGGGGTCATCCGAAACCGGGATGTACTCCCCGGGTGGTAGGGCGCTCAGCGCTGACCGTCGGAGAGCCAGCCGGGCGTGATGACCCCGGCCTCGTAGGCGGTCACGACGAGCTGGGCGCGGTCGCGCGCCCGCAGCTTGGTCATGATCCGGCTGACGTGGGTCTTGGCCGTGGCGGGGCTGAGCACCAGCCTGGCCGCGATCTCGTCGTTGGACAGCCCGCCCGCGACCAGTGTCAGCACCTCGCGCTCCCGCTCGGTGAGCGCGTTGAGCTCAGGGGCGGGGTCGGGCCGCTTGACCCGGCCGGCGAACTCGGAGATCAGCCGCCGGGTGATGGACGGCGCGATGAGCGCGTCGCCCCTGGCCACCACGCGCACGGCGTGGATCAGCTCGGCCGGCTCGGTGTCCTTGACCAGGAACCCGCCCGCGCCGGCGCGCAGCGCGCCGTAGACGTAGTCGTCGAGGTCGAACGTGGTCAGGATGATCACCTTGACCGCGTCGAGCCGCGGGTCGCCGGCGATCCGCCGGGTGGCCTCCAGGCCGTCGAGGCCGGGCATCCGGATGTCCATGAGCACCACGTCCGGCCGCAGCTCGCGGGCCAGGGTCACGGCCGCGGCGCCGTCGCCCGCCTCGCCCACCACGTCGAGGTCGTCCTCGTCGCTGAGGATGGACCGGAACCCGGCCCGTACCAGGGTCTGGTCGTCGGCCAGCAGCACGCGGATCATCGGGCTCCGTCCAACGGTAAGGAGGCGTTCAGGGGTAGGGAGGCGTTCAGGGGTAGGGAGGCGTTCAGCGGTAGAGAGGCGAGGACGCGGAAGCCGCCCGCGGGGCGGGGGCCGGCCTCCAGGCTGCCGCCCAGCGCGGCGGCGCGCTCGCGCATGCCGCGCAGGCCGAAGCCGCTGCCCTCGGTGTACGTGGCTCCCGGGCCGTCGTCATCCACCCTGATCATGATATGTCCGTCATGGGCGGAGACGGCGAGGGTGGCCTCGCCGCCGCCGGAATGGCGGGCGACGTTCGTCAGCGCCTCGCGGATGATGCGGGTCGCGGCCAGGTCGACCTCGACGGGCACCCGGTCGAGCGGGCCGGACAGCTCGGTGCGGACCGTCAGCCCGGACGCCTCGACCAGCGATTCCAGCCGCGACAGGCTGTCGGCGGGCGCGGTCGGCGCGTCCTCGTCGACCTGGCGCAGCACGCCCAGCGTGGTGCGCAGCTCGCGCAGCGTCTCCTTGCTCGTGTCCTTGATCGTGCGCAGCGCCCGCTCGGCGTCGTCGGGCCGCTTCTTCAGGCCGTGGAGCGCCGCCGCCGCCTGCACGTTGATCAGGGAGATGTTGTGACCGAGCACGTCGTGCAGCTCCCTGGCGATGCGCAGCCGCTCCTCGCCCGCCCGCCGTCTGGCCTCCTCCTCCTTGCCGTGCTCGGCCTCGCGCACCCGGCGCTCGGCCTCCTGGAGGTAGGCGCGGCGGTTGCGGGTCACGCTGCCCGCCGCGATCGCGGCCGCCACCCAGCCCGCGATCATGATCATCGCGTCGTCGTCCACGTGGCGCACCGTGCCGGTCTCGCCCAGCCCCATGGCCAGCAGCGCGAGCGAGCCGACGGCGGCGGCGGCGATGAGATGGCCGCGCTCGGCCGCGGTGTAGAGGACCACGAGCGGCAGGAAGATGATCGGCCCGTCGAGCGAGGACAAGGGGAAGTAGGTCATGGTCGCGGCGACCGCGACGACCAGCGCCACGACGGGGTAGCGCTCCCGGACGAGCATGCCGGCCAGCGCGACGGCGGGCAGCACCACGTCGATCGGCCCGGGATGCCGGTCGGCGCGGATCACCCAGGCGGCGGCGACCGCCAGCACCGTCACCGTCACGACGGCGAGCGACACGATCGTGCTCGTGGGCAGCTTGCGCATGCCGCCATTCTCCCGTCCGCGCAGCGTACGGGCCATACACCTGAGGTCGTAAGCCGAGCGAAGGCGGGTACAGCCCCGGGATGAGCATCGAAGACGAACTGCGGCAGCTCGACGAGGACATCGCGCGGCTGAAGCAGGAGAACCGCGAGCAGCGCGAGCAGATCGGCGAGATGGGGGCGACCGACCAGACGGAGATCGCCGCCCTGATCAACCAGGCCGACGAGCAGGCCGGGCTCATCTCCGAGCTGGAGGAGCGCCGTGAGAGCCTGCGTCGCCGGCTGGGCGGCGGATGAGCGCGCGGGGTCAGCGAAGCGCCGCCCCGACCTCGTGCAGGTGCCGCAGCGCCTGCCCGTACGAGCTGATCAGCCCGGTCTCCAGGTAGCTGACGCCGATCTCCTCGCAGTACCGCCGCACGATCGGCTGCGCCTTGCGCAGGTTGGGCGCCGGCATGTTCGGGAACAGGTGGTGCTCGATCTGGTAGTTGAGCTGGCCGAGCGCGATGTCGGTGACGAGGCCGCCCCTGACGTTGCGCGAGGTGAGCACCTGCTTGCGCAGGAAGTCGAGCTTGTCCGCGGCGGTCAGGACCGGCATGCCCTTGTGGTTGGGCGCGAACGAGCAGCCCAGGTAGACGCCGAAGATCCCCTGGTGGACGATCAGGAACAGCACGGCCTTGCCGAACGGCAGCACGGCGAAGACCGCGCCGAAGTACAGCGCGAAGTGCGTCAGCAGCAGCACCGCCTCCGTGCGGCGGTGCCGCGAGCCCGGCTTGAGCAGCGCCTTGACACTGGCCACGTGCAGGTGCCAGGCCTCCAGCGTGAGCAGCGGGAAGAACCAGAACGCCTGCCGCTTGGCGATGAACCGGGGCAGGCCGCGGCTGTTGGCCACCTGGTCCTCCGACCAGACGATCACCGCGGGGGAGACGTCCGGGTCGTGGTCCTCGTGGTTGGGGTTGGCGTGGTGCTTGTTGTGCTTGGTGTTCCACCAGCCCCAGCCGAGGCCGATGCCCAGGTTGCCGACGAGCAGCCCGACGATGTCGCTGGTCCGGCGGGACCTGAACACCTGACGGTGGCCGAGGTCGTGCGCGAGGAAGCCGACCTGGGTGAAGACCACGGCGAGGACGGCGGCGACCAGCAGCTGCAGCCACGAGTCGCCCACCCACGCGAACAGCGCCCAGCCGCCGACGTAGGCTGCCGCGACGAGGGCGCCGCGGACGGCGTAGTAGACAGGACGCCGGTCGAGCAGACCGGCCTCAGTGATCTTGTGAGCGAGTCTGGCGAAGTCGCTGCCCCGAGGCGCCAGTCTGACGGGATCGGCCACAGGTCTCCTCGATGTCGAGTTGGACGGACACCCACAGCCTGACGTATCGGTCGTCCTCGTGAGAAGATCCCTCGTCCTGGGCGAGTCCGGCGGGGGCCCCGCCCTCGGTCTCAGCCGGTGGACAGCCGGTCGAACAGCGCCAGCGCCGCCGCCCTGACCTCCTCGGGCGCGAGCCCGTCCAGCGTCTCCCTGGCCTGCGCCATGTCGCGGGTCGTCGCCAGGGTGATCGCCACGGACGACGCCGCCGCCCGGTCGACCGAGCCGGCGGGCGCGGCGTCGGCCAGCTCCTGGGCGTTCGCGGCGAGGTCGAGGTTGTCTCTCAACGGGCCTCCTCAGTTCGGTGGTCGGCCCATTGGACCACTTGACGACGCCCCGTTTCCATCGCACGGTGAACTACGCCCCGAACGGGTCGCGACGAGGGGTCGTGGGCGCCCGTCACGCGCCGGGGGTGGTCAGCCCCGACTCGTAGGCGGCGATCACGGCCTGTACGCGGTCGCGCAGGCCGAGCTTGGCCAGCAGGTTGCTGACGTGGGTCTTCACCGTGTGCTCGCTGACCACCATGGCCTCGGCGATCTCCGCGTTCGACAGGCCGCGGGCGATCAGCAGCAGCGTCTCCCGCTCCCTGGCCGTCAGCGCGTCCACCGCCGCGCCGGCGCCCCGTTTGGCGGGCCGGGACGTGAACGCGCGGATCAGCCGGGTCGTCACCGACGGGGCCAGCAGCGACTCGCCGGCCGCCACCACCCGCACCGCGTTCACCAGGTCGTCGCGGCGCACGTCCTTCAGCAGGAACCCGCTGGCCCCGGCGCGCAGCGCGTCGTACACGTAGTCGTCCAGGTCGAACGTGGTCAGCATGAGCACCCGGCACCCGGTCTCCGCCCCCACGATCCCGGCGGCCTCGATGCCGTCCATCACGGGCATGCGGATGTCGAGCAGCAGCACGTCCGGCCGGTGCTCCCGGACGGCGGCCACGGCCGCGAGCCCGTCACCCGCCTCGGCCACGACGTCGATGTCCGGCTGCGCGTCCAGGATCATCGCGAACCCGCTGCGCACCAGCTCCTGGTCGTCGGCCACCACCACCCGGATCGGGGCGTCCGCCCCGGCGGCGGCCGGGTCCCGCGCGGGGCCGGTCATGAGAGCGGGAGCCGGGCGGAGACGCGGAAGCCGGGCGCGTCCTGGCGGGGGCCGGCGGTGGCCGTGCCGCCGCAGGCCGCGGCGCGTTCCCTGATGCCGATGAGCCCGTGGCCGCCCGAGGGCAGGGCGCGCCCGCCGCCGCGGCCGTCGTCCATGACGTCGATCATGAGGCTGTCGTCCTCCCAGGTGAGCCGGACGCCCGCGTGGGTGGCGCCGGCGTGCTTGACGATGTTGGTGAGAGCCTCCTGCACGATCCGGTACGCGGCCACCGCGCAGCCGGCCGGCACCGGCCTGGGCTCGCCCGTCACCGCGAACGTCACCTCCGGGCCCGCGGCCGAGACCTGCGCGGCCAGCCCGGGGAGGTCGTCGATCGTGGGCTGGGGCGCGCGCGGCGCCTTCTGCTCCTTGAGCACGCCGAGCATGCGCCGGATCTGCTCCATCGCGTCGCGCCCGGCCCCGGCGATCGCGTCGAACGCCGCCTCCGCCCGCGCCGGGTCCTTTCTGACGGCCACCGGCCCCGCCTCGGCCTGCACCACCATGAGGCTGACCGCATGGGCGAGGATGTCGTGCATGTCGCGGGCGATCCTGGCGCGCTCGCGTTCGGCGGCGCGTTCGGCCTCCAGCTCGCGCTCCCTCTCCAGCCTGGCCGCCCGCTCCTCCAGCGCCGCCGCGTGCGCGCGGGAGCCGGCCGCCGCCCTGCCCGTCGCGTACGCGGCCACCAGCAGCATGCTGCTGCGCAGCGCGGTGTCGGCCGAGCCCGGCAGGAAGAACATCCCGGCCGCGGTGCAGCCGAGCAGCAGCATCCTGGTCCGGCGCGGCGACAGGGCGGCCACGGTGTAGTAGCCGACCAGGGTGCCGTACCAGACGGGCTGCTCGGCGACGTGGTCGGCCAGGTCGTACGAGAGGCTGACGACCAGCGACACCATCAGCGTGGTCAGCGGTGCCCTGCGGCGCCAGACCAGGGGCACCGAGGCGGTGACCGCGACCGCGTACCCCCACCAGTCCCACGGCAGGCCGTCCGCCTGCCGGGTGGTCAGCAGCGGCCAGAGCTGCGCGCCGGTGATCAGCAGGGCGAGCGCGCCGTCGACCAGCAGCGGCGGCAGCGCTCGCGCGCGCCGCCGCAGGACGGTCACAAGGGGCGGCTCGGGCACGGCTCCCCATCCTCCAGCGCCGTACGGTGAATGCTCCGGTGCTCTCACCGTACGGGCGACGGACCGATCAGACATGTGCCGGGACGGGCCGGTTCCTGGCCCGCAGGGCCAGCGGCAGGAACGCGATCACCGCGAGGGCGGAGCCCACCGGGATGAGGTCGAGCGAGACCAGCGGGAGCAGGACCTGGGCCAGGACGAGCGGCGGCATCCAGAACCGGACCCGCCGGCGGGCGGCGAGCTGGACCGCGAAGGCGACCAGGGCGGCGTAGAACAGGATCGGCCCGGCCTGGTAGAGCAGCAGCGGCACCCCCGGCACCGCCTGTACCCGGTCGAACAGCGGCCCCATGGCCTCGTGACCGGCGGCCAGGAAGCCCACCACCACGTCGACCGCGAACTGGGCGAACGCGCAGGCGATCCCCGCGAGACCGGCGGCGTAGGTGACAGTGGCCGCCCGGCCGCGCCCGAGCAGCTCCCGCATGTCCCGCAACATCACCGCGAACAGCACCAGGGCCGCCATGAACGCCAGGTGCCCCAGGGTCCAGGCCGCTCCGGGCCCCATGTCGCCGTCGAGCCCGTCGAGGATCCTGAGCACCCCGTAGGTCAGGGCGAGCGTCGGCGCGGCCACGTACGAGAAGGCCGCGAGGGTGGTGGGAGGCGGGACGGCAGGGTCAGGCCGGACGGACATGGCGGCTCCTTCGAAGCGATTCGGGGTTGCCTACCAATCCTGAGATTTCCGGCCTTCCGGCGGATCGCCGCCACGGGCGATCCTCGGGCTCACTCTCAAGAGTGAGGAGCCGCCTCAGGCCTTGCCCGCGGCGAGGTCGGCCACCGCGGCGGCGACGCGCCGCTGTCTGGTCTCGGCCTTCTTCGCGCCCTCGACCAGCAGCACGACCCGCCGCTGCCGGGAGTAGGACAGGCCGTCGAAGAACGCCCGCGCCTCCGGAGCCCGGCCGAGCGCCTCGGCCAGGTCGGCCGGCACGGTGACCGTGCGCGGCTCGGTGTCGAGCTCCAGGCCGACCTCGATCTCGTCGCCGGCGGCCACGCCCGCGGCCGCGCGGTTCTCGGCGGAGAGCGCCACCAGGTAGCGGCCGCCCATCGGCGCCACCGTGCTGCGGTAGACGTATCCGTTGACGGTGACCCGGACGGGCGGCCGTCTGCCCGAGCCGAGTTCGGCCACCACCTCTGGCGGCACCTCGAACCCGGTGGCGGTCTTGCGCTCCAGCTCGACGGTGGTACGGAAGATCATCGGAAGAACCCCTTCAGGACGGGCGCGAGGGCGGCGGGCTTGACGATGTGGGTCTGCCCTTCGAGCGTGCGGTGCTCGGCGCTCGGCAGCACCCTGGCCAGATCCCGGGTGCCGTTGCGGATCCAGGCGGGGCTCTTGCCTCCGTCGACGACCAGGGCCGGCATCTTGACGCCGTCCCACCGGCCCTCGGGGAGCGGCTCGCCGTGCTCGAACTCGGTCACGAACGCCAGGTCGTAGGGCAGGGTGAGGGCCACCGCCTTCATGCCGGACCAGCCGGGCATGAGGGACATCATGGCGACCAGGGGGGCGGGCAGGTGGACGCCCCGGCGCATGAAGTAGCGGATCGCCGCGCCGGGCTTGCCCTGGGCGAGCAGGGTCTCGATGCGGGTGGCGTAGTCGGCGGGGATGGGCGGGCGGGTGCCGTCGACCACGAACGGCGGCTCGAACACGGCGATCTTGCTGACCGGCAGGCCGCTCGCGGCGGCGGCCAGGGCCAGCGCCGCGCCGGACGAGATCCCGTACAGGAAGACCGGTCCGCCGATCATCTCGATGAGGGCCTCGATGTCCTCGATCTCACGCTCAGGGGCGAACGGCGCGGTGTCGCCGCTCTCGCCGCGCCCGCGGCGGTCGTAGGTGTAGACGGTGTAGTCGCCGGCCAGCTCCTCGGCGAGCCCGGTGTTGGGGCCCGAGGCGCGGTGGCACATCGCGCCGTCGACCAGCAGCAGCGCGGGGCCGGTGCCGACGCGGGTGTAGGCGATGGCGGTGCCGTCGCGGGATGTCACTGTGGTCATGTCCGCCTCCTTGATCAGTAATAGGAGTCTGTCACCGACAAATAAAATTGTCAAGGGTGGCGAGGGCCGGTCGTGAGGCGGTCTGACCCGTCCGGCAGGCTGGGGATGACGGCCGTTCGGCCGGATGCGGCAGGAGGAGTCACCATGGAGATCATCGCCACCCCTGAGAGGCCGTCCGGCCTCCGGCGGGCCCTGTTCAGGCTGCCGATCCACCTCTACCGTCTGCGGCTGGGGTGGCTGATGGGCGGCCGGTTCATGCTGGTCACCCACACCGGGCGGGTGTCCGGCCGGCCCCGCCGGGTCGTCCTGGAGATCGTCAACCATGACGCGGCCGATGGCACCCGCGTCGCCGCCGCCGGGTTCGGCCGCCGCTCCGACTGGTACCGCAACGTGCTGAAGACACCGGAGGTGACGGTGCAGGTCGGCAACCGGGCGGTGCCGATGGTCGCCCGGCCGATGGATCCGGAGGAGGGCGCCGAGCTCATGGCCGGGTACGCGCTGCGCAACCCCGGCCTGGCCAAGCGGATGTCGAAGGCCATGGGCTTCCTGGTCGACGGCTCCGGGTCCGACTACCGGGAAGTGGGGAGAAGTCTGCCGTTCGTCCGGTTCGCCCCGCGCTGAGGGGTCCGGACGTCAGCGGGTCGTCGCGACGGTGAGCAGGCAGCCGGAGTCCTCCAGCGCCTCCAGGCTGTGACGGGCCTGCGGGATGATCAGATGGTCTCCCGCCACGCCGTCCCAGTGGTCATCGCCGCTGCGCAGCCGGACCCGTCCGTGCAGGACCAGCAGCGTGGCCTCGCCGGGGTTCTCGTGCTCGGAGAGCGACCGCCCCGCCTTGAGCGCGATGAGCGTCTGCCGCAGCACGTGCTCGTGACCGCCGTACAGGGTCTCGGCGCTGCGGCCCGTCGAGGCGTCGCCGGCGCGCCTGAGATGCTCGCGTACGAGTGCGTCCAGGGATGTCTTCTGCATGATCCCGAGTCTGGCATCCGGGATGACCGGGGATCACCGCCAGGGGTCAGGGGTAACGGCACGGCCACAAAGGGCGATTCATCACCTTAAAGGGGTCATAATCCTGTCCAGTGTCCGGCGGGGGCCGGAACGGGAGGCGGGACGGGAGGGCCGGGTCACGGTGTTCGCCGGGAAGGCCACATGGACGGGCCCGCGCGTGGCGGCCCTCGTCATGGCGGTCGCCGCGCCGCTCCTCGAAACGGCCGCGATCGTGCAGTGGGCGGGGCTTCCTCCGGAGTGGACGCCTCCGGCCACCCTGACTCCGCAGTCGGCCGTGGCGTTCACCTTCCCCGCCGTCGGCGCGTACCTCATCGCGCACCGGCCCCGGCTGAACATGGCCTGGATGATGTCCGTCGGCGGGCTCGCGGCGGGACTCAGCGACTTCTTCAACTCGCTCCTGTTCAGGGTCGCCGCCGACGGCGACCTGATGCTGGCCGGCCACCTGCGCCAGACCTCCGCCGTCTTCTGGGCGGTGTGCGGGATCACGCTGACCGCGCTGCTGCCGCTGTACTCGCCCGACGGGCGGCTGCCGTCGCCGCGCTGGCGACTGGTGCTCGCGCTGAGCGCGCTCTCGCTCGGCGCCGAGACGGTGCGCAACATCACCCGCCCGACCCCGTCCGCGATCGGCTACCTCTATCCCGAGGTCCTCCCCAACCCGCTGGAGATCCCGGCCCTGGCCCCGTACCAGGACGTCATCACGACGGCCGCCTGGACCGGCATCTACCTCTCGCTGGCGCTCTCCGCGCTCTCCCTGGTACTGCGGCTGCGGCGGGCCGACCCGGTGGGCAGGCGGCAGATCGCCTGGCCGCTGTTCGCGTTCGGCGGGTACATCGTCTTCCTGCTCGCCGGGGAGGTGCTGCCGGGCCTGCGCTGGCTCGCGGTGCTGTGGTCCGCGCTCATCCCCATCGCGGTGGCCTTCGCGGTCATGCGCTACCGGCTGTACGGGATCGACACCGTCATCAGCCGCGCCTTCGTCGCCGCAGGGCTGATCGGAATGGTCAGCGCCGTCTACTTCGGCGTCGGCGCCGTGGCCAGCCTGGGCGTCTCCGGTTACGACCAGGTCGCCGGCCTGGCGTCGGCCCTGTTCGCCGGGGCGTTCTTCCAGCCGCTGCGGCGCATGCTGCAGCGGACCGTCGACCGCATGCTCTACGGGAAGGTCGGCGACCCCGCGCTGCTGGCCGGCCGGCTCACCCAGGCGATCCGGCGCGGCGACCCCGCCGAGGCGCTGACCTCGGTCGTCGGCGTGCTGCGTGACGGGCTGGCGGTCGAGGGCGTGGCCGTGGAGGTGGCCGACGGAGAGCCCCGGTACGTGGAGAACGGCCGGATCGGCGACCGGCCGCGCGAGGTGCCGCTGGTCTGGCACGGCGAGCAGGTCGGCCGGCTGCTCGTGGGCGCCCCCGGCCCGCGCCGCTTCCCGGCGGCGCACGACGAGCGGGTGCTCGCCACCCTCGCCCCGTACGCCGCCGACGTCGCGCACGCCGTGCGCATGGCCGCTGACCTGCAACGGTCCAGGGAACGCATCCTGACGACCCGGGAGGAGGAACGGCGGCGGCTGCGCCGTGACCTGCACGACGGGCTGGGGCAGAGCCTGGCCGGCATGGCCATGCTCATCAACATCGCCCGCAGCCGGCTGAAGGAGGCCCCGGACTCGGCCGACGCGCTGCTGCGCGAGCTGCGCACCGGGATGGACGCCGTCGCAGGCGACATCCGCGAGCTGGTGTACGGGCTGCGCCCGCCGGCCCTCGACGAGCTGGGCCTGGCACGGGCCGTGCGCGAACTGGCCGACCAGGCGTCACCGGAGGTCGCGGTCGAGGTCACGGTCGAGGGCGAGCTGTCGGAGCTCCCCGCGGCCGTGGAGGTCGCCGTCTACCGCATCGTCCAGGAGGCGCTGACCAACGTGCGGCGGCACGCGCGGGCCGGGAAGGCCCACATCCACCTGCAGCGGGAGAGCGAGGTGCTGCGGGTGACCATCGCCGACGACGGCCGCGGCCTGCCGGAGGGCCGCCGATCCGGTGTCGGGCTGAGCTCGATGCGCGAGCGCGCGGCCGAGCTGGGCGGCATCTGCGTGATCAGCGGCCCTCCCGGTGAGGGCACCCGGGTCGAGGTCATGCTCCCCCTCCTGCCGCAGCCGGAGCCGGCCTCGCGTCCCTGAGGGGTGGCGAGGGGGAAGACCCCTCGAACGCTCATGGAGCACACGCATGCATGTACAAGTAAGCTGATGTCAACCCGAGGAGCGCCGATGACCGACGACACCCACCTGTGGGACCAGTTGCTCACCCTGCACGCCCACGTGGAGAGCCGCCTGACCCAGGCACTCCAGCGCGGGCACGGCCTGGGGCTGTCGGAGTTCCGCGCCCTCGGCCACCTCGCCGCCGCCCCCGACGGCGAGCTGCGCATGCAGGAACTCGCCGGCAGGCTCGGACTCAACCAGAGCTCCGTCACCCGCCTGGTCGGCCGCCTGGACAGCGCCGGACTCGCCTACCGCGACCTGTGCCCCGACGACAGGCGCGGCGTCTACGCCGTGCTGAAGGACGACGGCCGCGACCGGCTCGAAGCCGCCCGCGGCACGTACGAGCAGGTGCTCACCACCGCCCTCGACGAGGCCGCCGGGCAGCACCCCGGCCTGCGCGGCCTGCTCGGGGCGCTACGCGCCTGAAGCCGCTCCGCTCCTGCTCCCGCTGCTTGCGCCGCCGCCCCACGAACCAGCCGATCCCGAGCGCGACGAGCCCCAGCGGGGTACGGGCGAGCCACCGTGCCAGCACAACCTTGAAGAATCCTTTCATGGTCTTTGCCTCTGCCCTGGGAGGGCCGGACCACACCGCCGCTCGAAACCGTCCCGTTTCATGAAGGCCATCAACGGTACCAACCGTTCAGCGGACTGAAACCGGAGTGTCAGCGGGGCTGCCTAGGATCCGCGGCATGAGCGGAACCATCGGGACGGCGCACTTCGTTCATGTGGACCTCCACGTCCACTACCGGCAGGCCTACCTGGTCGACGACGAGGCCACCGGGCCCCACGGCCTGCCGGAGGACCACCCGGCCCATCCGGTGGGCATCATCAGGGTCGAGGAGGGCGCCGCCTTCCTGATCACCGGGGCCGACACCGGGACGGTCGGGTTCACGGTGGCGGTGGCCGACCGCGACCCGGGGCCCGAGGAGGAGTTCGAGGACATCGTGGAGGTGGGGTTCCGCTCGGTGGGCGGCCGGGTGGCGCTGCACGAATGGGGCGGGCCGGCCTACGAGCTCCCGCCCCTGCCCGCCGGGCCGGGGTGGTACCGCCTCCGCTACCACGCCAGGGGGATGGACGGGCCGGTAGACGACTACCTGCTGCAGATCTGGCCGGCCGAGTCGGGCGAGCCGCGGGTCCTCAAGAGCAGCAGCGCCACGCTGCGCTACTGGATGCACCCAAGCTGATCCGCTCCGGCCCCCGCCGCCCGCCTCCCGGCGGGCGGGTCACAGCCAGCTCGCCCGGATGCTGTCGCCGCCCTCGGGCGGGGCGGTGCCGAGCCGGCCCGCGCGGACGTCGGCCAGCGCGCCCTCCACGCAGGAGATGATCTCGTGGGCGCGCTCGCGCAGCGCGACCGCGTCCTGCGGGTACGTCTCGTCCACGTTCGCCTGCTTGAGCACGCCGTCCAGGTCCGACAGCCGCTCGGCCAGCCAGCCGAGGGGGTCGGCCGACAGGTCCCTGGCGAACACCCGGGGGCCGGGGTTCCAGTCGGTGAAGACCGGGTGGTGGTGGGTCCTGTCGAAGCTGCCGGGCCGCCCGTCGACGGATTCCAGCAGGTCCACCCGCCAGATCGGCCGGCCCAGGCTGATGGGGCGGGCCGCGTAGACTGTGCCCTGCGGCTCGCCCTGGTCGAGCATCCGCAGTTCGAGCCGGACGCCGTGCTCGGGCCCCTCCTGGCCCTTGTTCGGTTGCGGGTCGACGAAGTACAGGTCGCTGACGGCCACACCGATCCGCTCGAAGCCGAAGACGTACAGCACAGGATGCCCCTCTCTGTTGGTCCCTCTCCGGAGTATGAGCACGGCTCGCCCAGGAGAAAAGCGTTCGGAAAGTGTCGGTGGTCACTGATACACAAAAGGTTCGATGTCTGCCGTCGACCGGTCAGGGGGCCGTTTCCGTGAGCAGCAGTTCGGAGTTCTCCGTCTCCGGGCCGGTCTACGACCGGCGGGGCCCGGTGCGCTGGCTCTGGTCCCATGTGCGCAGCCACCCGCTCCACCTGACGGGGTTCCTCGGCGGGTCGCTGGTCATGGTGGTGCTCAACGCCATGGTCACGCAGCTCGTCGGCTCGGCCTTCGACGCGGTGCTGGGCGACCGGTCCGCGCTCGGCGTGATCGCGCTGGTCATGCTGGCCGTGGTGCTGGCCCGCGGCCTGTTCGACGTGGCGGCGCGGCTTTCGGGTGAGGTGCTGGCCAAGCGGCTGGAGCGCGACGCCCGCGACGAGCTCTACGTGAGCCTGCTGGGCAAGAGCCAGACCTTCCACAACCGCCAGCGGATCGGCGACCTGATGGCCAGGGCCGCCAACGACATCCGGCAGCTGTCCATCATGATCTCCCCGGGCGTCGACCTGATCGTCGACTCCGGGCTGTCCGGCCTGGTGCCGCTGTTCTTCATCGCCATGATCGACCCCCGGCTGCTGCTCGTGCCCGGCGTGTTCGCGGTCCTGTTCGTGCTCGCGCTCTGGCACTACATGCGCCAGCTCAACCCGGTGGCGACCCGGATGCGCGAGCAGTTCGGCGATCTCAACGCCGGGCTCAACGAGGCCGTGCGCGGCATCGAGGTCATCAAGGTCACCGCGCAGGAGGCGCAGGAGCGCCGCCGCTTCCGCGCCCGTGCCCGCCTCTACCGCGACTCGTTCGTACGCAACGGCCTGGTGCAGGCCCGCTACCTGCCCACCCTGCTCTTCGCGGCCGCGATGGCCGGGGCGCTGTGGCACGCGCTCGCGCTGCAGTCTGCGGGCCAGATCACGATCGGCGACGTGGTGGCCTTCATGGGGCTGATGGGCATGCTCGGCTTCCCCACCCAGATGTCGATCTTCACGTTCTCGCTGGTGCAGCTCGGCATCGTGGCCGCCCGCCGGATCCTGACCATCGCCAACGCCGAGACCGAGCTGGAGCAGCCGGCCGAGGGCCACGCCGCGCCCATCACCGGTGAGATCGTCTTCGACGACGTGACGTTCGGCTACGAAGGCGGCGACCCGGTGCTGCGCGGGGTGTCGTTCACCGTGCGGCCGGGCGAGACGGTCGCCATCGTCGGCGAGACCGGCTCCGGCAAGAGCACGCTCACCAAGCTCGTCCCGCGCATCTACGACGTCACCTCCGGCCGCGTCCTCGTCGACGGCGTCGACGTGCGCGCCTGGGACCTCGACTCGCTGCGCTCCCAGATCTCCGCGATCGAGCAGGACATCGTGCTGTTCTCCCGCTCCGTGGCCGAGAACATCGGCTTCGGCCTGGGCCAGCGGGCCGGCCGCGACGACGTGGTGCGGGCCGCCGAGGACGCGCAGGCGGCCGAGTTCATCGGCGAGCTCGACGACGGCTACGACACCGTCATCGGCGAGCGCGGCGTCACCCTCTCCGGCGGCCAGCGCCAGCGGCTGGCCATCGCGCGGGCGCTGCTGACCGACCCGGCGATCCTCGTGCTCGACGACTCCACCAGCGCCGTCGACTCCGCCACCGAAGACCTGATCCAGCAGGCGATCGGCCGCCTGCTCGACGGCCGCACCACCCTGCTGATCACCCACCGGCTGTCCCAGATCAGATGGGCCGACAAGGTCCTGCTGCTCAAACGCGGCGAGCTGGTCGACTTCGGCAGCCACGACGAGCTGCTCGGCCGCAGCCCTCTCTACCGCCGGATCTTCGCCCACTACGACGAGGCCCTGCCCGGCGAGGGCGACGCGCCCGTGCTGGCGGGCGAGCAGGGGAGGGCTTCCTGATGGGCTTCCTGATGGACGGCCTGGAGGCCGAGGACTACGACCGCACCTACAACGACCGCGAGCTGCTGCGCCGGATCCTGTCCTACTTCCGGCCCAAGTTCGGGGCGATGCTGGTGGTCGCCGCCATGATCGTGCTGGGGGCGCTGGGCCAGGCGGCGGTGCCGCTCGTGGTCAGCTCGGGCGTCGACGCCGTCCAGGACGGCACGATCGGCGACGTCGCCTGGCCGCTCTCCGGGGCGCTGCTGCTGGCCGGGGGCCTCGGCTGGGTGTTCAACTTCTTCCGCCAGTGGTTCAGCGCCCGCGTGACCGGCGACGTCGTGCTCCACCTGCGCGAGGACGCCTTCGACGCGGTTCTCCAGCGCGACCTGTCGTTCTACGACGAGACGCCTTCCGGCCGGATCGTCAGCCGGGTGACGTCCGACACCGACGACTTCGCCACCGTGTCCACGCTCACCATGGACCTGGTCAGCCAGGTGCTGATGGTCGGGTTCGTCACGGTGCTGCTGTTCCTGCGCAGCGTCGAGCTGGCCCTGCTGACGCTCCTCGTGGTGCCGGTGGTGATGGGCCTGGCCCTGCTGTTCCGGCGGCTCGCCCGCGCCACCACCCGCAGGGCGCAGCGCTCGCTCAGCCGGGTCAACGCCAACCTGCAGGAGACCATGGGCGGCATCGCGGTGGCCAAGAGCTTCCGCCAGGAGCGGCAGGTCTACGACGAGTTCCTGCCGATCAACCGGCAGAGCTACCAGGTGACGCTGCGCCAGGGCTTCGTCTTCTCGGCCATCTTCCCCGTGCTGTTCCTGGTCGCCGGGCTGGCCACGGTCGCGCTCGTCCAGTTCGGCGGCACGGCCGTGCTCGGCGGGCGGCTGTCGGCCGGTGACTGGTACCTGTTCCTCCAGGGCGTGGCGCTGTTCTGGTTCCCGCTGACGTCGATCGCCGCGTTCTGGTCGCAGTTCCAGCAGGGCCTTTCGGCGTCGGAGCGGGTCTTCGCGCTGATCGACGCGCCGCCGCGGGTGGTGCAGACCGGCGCGGAGCCGGTCGGCAGGCTGGCCGGCCGCATCGAGTTCCAGGGCGTCACCTTCGGCTACGACCCGGCCCACCCGGTGCTGCGCGACTTCGACCTGCGCATCGAGGCGGGTGAGACGGTCGCTCTCGTCGGCCACACCGGCGCCGGCAAGTCCACCCTGAGCAAGCTGATCACCCGCTTCTACGAGTTCCAGGAAGGCCGCCTGCTCGTCGACGGCCGCGACATCCGCGGCCTCGACCTGGGCGACTACCGCCGGCAGATCGGCGCGGTGCCGCAGGCGCCGTTCCTGTTCAGCGGCACGGTCGCCGACAACGTCCGCTACCCCAGGCCCGACGCGACCGACGACGAGGTGCGCGCGGCGGCCGAGGCGGTCGGCGGCGGCGACTGGATCGACGCCCTGCCCCAGGGCCTCGCCACCGACGTCGGGGAGCACGGCCGGGCCCTGTCGATGGGCCAGCGCCAGCTCGTCGCGCTGGCCCGCCTGCTCGTCCAGGACCCGGCGATCGTGGTGCTCGACGAGGCCACGGCCAGCGTCGATCCGCTCACCGAGGCCCAGATCCAGGAGGGCCTCGACGTGGTGCTCGCCGACCGCACCTCCATCGTCATCGCCCACCGGCTGTCCACGATCGAGAACGTCGACCGCATCATCGTGCTCGACCACGGCCGCATCGTCGAGGAGGGCGACCACCTGACGCTGCTGGCCAGGGGCGGCCGCTACTGCCAGGTCTACAACACCTACTTCCGCCACCAGTCGCCCCACTACCGGGCGGGCAGCGGGTTCGTGCCCATCGGCTCGTCCTGACCGGCATCCCCCGGCTCGTGCGCGCCGGGCCGGGGGTCACAGCGTGGTGAGCACCTCCTGCACCCCGGTCTTGCCCGTGCCGAACCGGCCGGTCGCCCGGCGGGGCTCGCCCTCGGCCGGGCGGCCTCGCAGCGCGTCCAGCTCGCGCTGCCGGGCGTCCCGGAACGCCGCGCCCAGCTCGGCCAGCTCCTCCCCGGTCATGCTGCGGGCCAGGATCGGGAGGATCGTCGTCTCCTCGTCGCAGAAGTGCGCCATCACCGACACGACGAGCTGGTGCAGCGCCTCGGTGAGCCCGGGCGTCCCGGCGTCGGCCCGCCGCAGCGCGTCCAGGTGGACCTCGGCCTCCTTGTGCTGGGCGAAGCCGTGGTGGGCGTTCAGGAGCGGATAGAACACGTCCTCCTCGGCGCGGAGGTGCGCGGTCAGCAGGGCGTGCAGCGCGCTGATGGCGGGCCCGGGGTCCTGCTGGTTCAGCAGCAGCCGCTTGAACAGGACCTCGATCCGGCGATGGTCGGCCTGGACGAGAGAGATGACGTCGTTCCGCACGGTCATGGGCTCGTGGCTACCCGGGCGCCGGGCCGCCAACCGTGCCGCCCGGTGAGGGACCCTTCCACCGCCCGCCGCGGCGGAGTATGAACGAGTCACCCGCACTCCCCCGATCAGCTCGCCCGGAGGTGACGGCTGATGCGCCGTCCGAGCCTGGTTCTCTCCGCCCTCGCCCTGGCGGCCGCGCTGCTCGTGCCCGGCGCGGCGGAAGCCCGCACCGGCCCGCCCGGCCCGGCGGACGCCGGTGGTTCCGCGGCGGGGCATCCGCGGCCGGGGGTGCCCGACGACCAGCCGCTGCCCGGCTACACCATCGACAACCCGCCTCTCGCCCCCGCGATCGTGCGCGGCGAGCCGGCCCGGGTCCTGCAAGGGGTGCACGGGCACGCCGCGTACCAGATCGAGGTGCCGCCGCGCTGGAACGGCGGCCTCGCGATGTGGGCACACGGCTTCCGCGGCGCCACCCGGGTGCTCTCGGTCGACCCGCCCGGCTACGGCCTCCGGCAGCGGCTGCTCGACCAGGGATACGCCTGGGCGGCCTCCTCGTACTACGCCAACGACTACGACGTGCGGGCCGGGGTGCTCAGCACCCGCGCGCTGGCCGGCCACTTCGCGCGGCTGGTCGGCAGGCCGAAGCGCACGTTCATCTCCGGGGCGTCGATGGGCGGGCACGTCACGGTCCGGTCGCTGGAGGAGTACCCCGGCTTCTACGACGCCGCGCTGCCGCTGTGCGGGGCGCTCGGCGACCACGAGCTGTTCGACTTCTTCCTCGACTTCCACCTGGTCGCCCAGGACCTGGCGGACGTGCCCGCCTACCCGTTCCCGGCCGACTACGCGACCTCGGCCGTGCCGAAGATCCAGGAGCGCCTCGGGCTGACCGGGCAGGAGCCGGGCAACGCGCTCGGCGGGCAGCTGCGGGAGATCGTGATCAACCGGAGCGGCGGCGAGCGGCCCGGCGCGGACGTCGCGTTCGCGTA
Organism: Nonomuraea sp. CA-218870; assembly: GCF_050936535.1. NCBI lineage: Bacteria > Bacillati > Actinomycetota > Actinomycetes > Streptosporangiales > Streptosporangiaceae > Nonomuraea > Nonomuraea sp. CA-218870. Next base: position 110,058 of record NZ_JBNJMN010000002.1, read on the forward strand.
CTGGAAGGACTTCCTGTTCGGGCTGGCCGGGCCGGACGGGGGCGGCACGACGGCGCAGGAGCCGGGGCGGGTGGCCACGAACCTCGGCACCCGCTACGCGCCCGCCTCGCCGGTGAACGTCAACGCGACCGTCCAGCGGGTGCCGCCCGCGGACCCGGCGACCCGGTTCAGCCGCGCGCTCACCGCCGTGCCGAGCGTGTCGGGCCGGATCGACGTGCCGGTGCTGTCGCTGCACGACCTGGGCGACAACTTCGTGCCGTTCTCGATGGAGCAGGAGTACCGCAAGGACGTGGCCCGGCACGGCCGGACGAAGCACCTGGTGCAGCGGGCGATCCGGGCCGTGGGCCACTGCGAGTTCAGCGACGCCGAGGCCGGCGCCGCCTGGGACGACCTCGTGCGGTGGCAGCGCGGCGGCCCCCGGCCCGCGGGCGACGACGTGATCACGCCCTCGGTCGTGGCCGATCCGGACTACGGGTGCCGGTTCACCGACCCGTCGGCCTACGCCACCGGCACCCGTCCCCTGTTCGCCCCCTGCCCCTGACGGATCAGTCGGCGACCAGGCGCGCCCGGTGCCCTTCCCGCTCGCGCTGGCGGCGGATCACGTACGCGCCGGGCGCGCAGCCCGTCGCCCCGTGCTCCGGGTGCAGCAGGTAGGCCGGGGCGGTGGTCTCGAACATGCCGATGGCCAGCCGTTCGGAATCGGACATCCACGGGGTCCACCGGCAGGTGAACGGTTCGGCGACGAGGGTGTGCGTGTTGCCGCCGGCCTGGCCGCGCAGCAGGTCGACGCCATGCGGGGGCACGTACTCCCAGCACTCGGGTGAGCGGGAGCGGCGGACGGACCCGGCGATCATGGCCAGCGGGATGACGATCAGGTCGCCCTGGGCCTGGAGGCCGTCGACGACGGGGATGCGGACCGACCGCTCCAGATGGTCGAGCGCGGTCAGCCCGGTCTGCGCTTCGAGGGTGGCGAGAGTCACGTTCATGGCATTCACCTCAGGTTCGGCGGAGAAGGCTCGCGTACTGGCCGGCGGACAGCCCGTAGGTCCAGCCGGCGGCGGCGATCGGGTCGTCGAAGTACCACGGCACGGTCAGCCCGTAGCGGCGGCGGGTCCCGTCGCGCTCGACGGATCCGTTGACGGCGAGCAGCACCCTGGTGTCCGCGCGCACGTCGTACAGCCGCAGCTCGGAGCCGGGGTTGCCGGGGTCGGGGGCGGCGGCGACCAGCCGGAGCCCTGCCTGCTCGATGTAGGCGTCCCAGCCGAGGCGCTCGATCGCGCACCGTCTGACCTCGACGTTGCGTTCCTGTGCGATGCGTTCGGCGGAAGGGCCGGTGCTCACCCAGGACGGCACCCGGGTGCCGTGCCAGGCGTGCACGTCCCAGCCGTCGGCAAACCGCACGGCCGGGCCGCCGTCGTGGTGCATCCGCACCTCGCCGCGCTCGCCGCACACCTCGGTGCGCAGCTCGGACGGGCGTTCCGAGAGCACGCACAGGTCCCGGCGCGGCCACCACCAGCCGCACGAGCGGGCCACGGCGGCCCACAGCCGGGCCTGCCGTTCCCCGGCCCGGCTCAGCGCCTCGACGCCGCCCAGCCGGCGCAGCGCGTCGTGCCGCGCCTGCCAGGCGACGGCCGTGACGTTCTCGTACCAGCTCGTGCGCCGCGACGGGCGGTCGTGCGCCGCCTCCGGCACCGTGACGAGCTGGAGCGCCGACCAGGCGAGCGGGTCGTGCACCCCGGCGCGGATCAGCACGTCGAGCTCCCGGTGGACGCCCCGGACCGCGGCGTCGACCTGTCCGCGCAGCTCGGCCGCCAGACGGGACAGGCTCTCGACCACCGGCCAGTGCCGCAGCCGGTCAGGATGCTCGTCGGGGCGAGGCCGGAAGCCCGGCGGCAGCGTGGCGAGGGCGGTGACGGGCGAGGACGCCCAGTGGAAGCGTGGCGGGCCGAACCCGGCCAGGAGGTAGAGCTCGCGGATGGCGGCCTCGGCCGCCTGACGGTCGCAGGGCCGGGTCGACAACGCCAGGCCCAGCCATTCTTCGCGGATGGTCGCGGCTTCCCGCCGCGCGGGTGCGCTCACCGGCTCGGGGTGGCGCGGTCCTTTCTCACGATCATGTCAGCGATGGTGACATGGCTCCGCGTCAGCTGTCCACCGGCCGTTCGTCGTACCCGGCCGCGTAGTCGTGCCCCGAACGGTCCTTCAGCGCGAAGGCGGCGGCGGTCAAGCGCTGTCTGTTCCGGTCCGCCGGCAGTCCGCCTCCGGCCGGGACACCCGTGTGGCGCCCATCACGTCGTATCTGTGGATTCCTCCACAGATAGCCACCGGAAGTCTCCGTAATGTCCGTGCTGCCGGACGAAACCGGCAGCACCGAAACGGGGAGGAACCCTCATGCGCAAGACCTTCGCGATCGCGGCCCTGGCCGGCTCGATGGCCGTCACGGGCGTCGCGCTCAGCCCGGCGGCCCAGGCCACGACCACGGCGACCACGGCGACCACGGCGACCGTGACGAGCAGCGGAGACTGGGGCAAGGTCTTCTCCAGTGACCGCAAGGCCTACACGTTCGGCAAGACCTGGAAGCGCCACGGCAAGGTGTTCACGAAGTGGTACGGGGTGGACAAGCGCGGCGGCAAGAAGGGCTGGGTGTGGTTCGAGTACTACAAGAACGGCAACCGGCACCGCTTCACCAAGGCGTGGGACGGTAAGGTCGTCGGCGCCTGGAGCGGCCGGGGCATCACGAAGGTCTACACCTTCACCTGCTGGGCCGGGAAGTTCGACAACTGCGGCCGCAAGTACCGCATCTTCTAGTACGCCCGCCACAGCTGCGACGATCGGAGGCGTCGGACCCCCGAGCGATAGGCGCGAGCATGGCGATCCGTAAGGCACTGGTGGTGCGCGGCGGCTGGGAGGGGCATGTCCCGGTCGCCGCCACCGAACTCTTCATCCCCTTCCTCGAACGGCACGGCTTCGAGGTGCACCGGGCCGGCTCCCCGGCGCCGTACGCGGACGCCGCCTTCATGTCCGGCGTCGACCTGGTCGTGCAGTGCTACACGATGGGCACGATCGAGCCGGACGAACTGGCCGGCCTGCGCGCCGCGATCGAGGCGGGCACCGGCATGGCGGGCTGGCACGGCGGCATCGCCGACTCCTTCCGCAACTCCTCCGACTACCTCCACCTGATCGGCGGGCAGTTCGCCTGCCATCCCGGCAAGGACCCCGCCGAGCCGCACGAGAGCGCCGAGGCGCACAACTTCGTCCCGTACACCGTGAACCTGCTCCCCGAGGCGGGCGCCCACCCCATCACCGAGGGCCTGACGGACTTCGACCTCGTGACCGAGCAGTACTGGGTGCTGACCGACGACTACGTCGACGTGCTGGCCACGACCACGCAGAAGGTCCGCCCGTGGGACCCCTGGCACCGCGAGGTCACCTCACCGGCCATCTGGACCCGGCGCTGGGGGACCGGCCGCATCTTCGTCACGACCCCCGGCCACAGCCTCGACGTGCTGCGGGACGACACCGTACGCACGATCATCGAACGCGGCATGCTGTGGGCGGCCCGTCAGCGCTACAGCTGAGCGAGGCCGACGCCCACCAGGGCGAGGCTCGCCAGGCACACCGCGGCCCGGACCGTGTTCCAGGCGGTCCACCGCGGCGAGTAGTCCTTCCACGGCATCGTGCCCGTGTCGACGGCATTGTTCATCGGCACGTTGATCACCACGGTGACCAGGAAGGAGCCGACGAAGTTCACCCCGGCGGCGGCGAAGAACCAGATCGCGGCCGGGCCGTCGGCGAACAGCCCGGCGACCAGCGCCGCGATCGGCGCCCCGAGGAACGCGACGAAGAGCCAGGGGTTGAGGATCTTCCTGTTGACGCTGCGCATCACCGTCTCGGCCTGGGCGGGCTCGACGGCGTCGAGCGCCGGCATGACGGACATGGAGAAGGCGTAGAAGAGGCCGGCGAGCGCGCCGTGCAGCACCAGGGCGATGAGAGGGAGTACCAGCATGTGCTCCATCGTGGCCGGGCCGGGGAAACCGGTCCATGCACGGCCCTCTCAATCGCATATGCGAGCGTCTTTCCTGTGGTGGGATATGTCGAATGGATCGAGCAGGACAATTAGTGGGCGAGACGCTGCTTTTCTGTTTTCTCTTCGCCCTGATCACCGGCGGCTTCCTCGCCTTCCACTTCACCCCCGGCGACGGCCTCACCGTTTACGACGGCGCCTACGAGCCGCTGCGGGGCACCCCCATGAGCGACGCCTACGCCTCCACTCTGCGGATCAGCTTCGACGTGGACGGCGGCCTGAGCATGCGCCAGCTGCACCACAAGTCGCTGTTCGTCCTCATTCTGGGGGTCTGCGTCTGGGTCGTGCTCGCACGGCACCGGTACGCGATCGCGGCGGTGGCGCTGTGCGTGACCGGCGGGATCGCCGGCTACGCCAGCACCGACGACGTGCTCAGCGCCTACGTCGCGGGCACGATCTGGTGGTACGCGCTGCACCTGGTGCTGGCTCTGGCCATGATCGCCGTCCTGGTCAAGGCATCCCTGTGGGAGGCCGCCCGACGGCCGCGGACGCTCGGCCTCATGGCGCTGGCCCTCTGCGTCGCCCTGCTCATGATCTACTGGATCTGATCGCCGTTGCAGTCGGATCCAAGATCGTTACAAGTGGGGTGCGGTGGAATCCTTCCCATGAGCATCGAGAAGAAGTCCGGCGCCTTCGCGCGCGCCGGCCGCCGCATCGCCGCCGTGACGGTGATCGCCGCGGCCTCCCTGTCCCTCGTCGCCGGCGCCGCCCAGGCCCGCCCGAATGACGGCTGGTACCAGTGCTGGGTCTCCGACCACGGCTGGATGTGGTGCAAGGACGTGTAGAACGTCCACGCGGCACCGCGTCCGGAACCGTCGTTTCCATGGGGGGAGTGTGACGTCTCCGGCGCGGGGATGACGAACAGGCACGAACCTCGCCGGCGAGGTTCGTGCCTGTCGCGTTTGCGGGGTCATCCGATGTGCAGCGCCTCCTTCGCGAGCATGCGGTAGAGGTTCGGGGTGCCTTCGGTGGTGATGACCTCGACGACGGCCCGCGGGTTGCGGTCCTCGACGGCCTCCCGGATGAGCGCGTCCGCCAGGTCGCGGCGAGAGGTGAACCGGCCGACCATCTGCGGGGGACCGACGGTGTAGCCGGTGACGCCGGCGCGGTCGAACAGTCCCGAGGGACGGACGACGGTCCAGTCGAGGTCGCTGCGCGCCACGATCTCCTCCGCGCGCGCCGCGTCCTCGTACAGCGGACGCCCCAGCCTGACCAGCCACGGCGCGATCACCTTGCGGTAGAAGAGCGTCTCACCGGGCGGGGGTTTCATCGGCACCCCGGTCGAGGTGACCATGACCAGCCGCCGGACCCCGTGGGCGGTCATGGCTCCGACGATGGCCGCGACGGCCTCGGTGGCCATCGTGGTGTCCGCCGAGCCGTACGGGACTCCGAGTGTCGAGATCACCGCGTCGTGCCCGGCCACGACCCGGTCCACGGCCGCGCCGTCCCGCGCGTCCGCCTTCACCACGGCCAGCCCGGGATCCTCCAGGGGGAACTCCTCCGGACGCCGGGTCACCGCGGTGACGGCATGCCCCTCGGTGAGCGCCTGGGCGGTGGCGATTCGGCCCGTCCGGCCGTTGGCCCCGAAGATCACAAGTCTCACGTACGCTCCTCCGCTAGCTTGGCCGTCGTGGCACCTGTGTTATGACGCCACGCGTATTGATTATAAGCACCGTAAAGCGAAGTGGAGGATCATGAGTGAGGAGCAGGGGCGGCGCCGCTACGAGTCGTTGCGCCGCACCACCCAGGCGCTGGAAACCCGGGCCGAGATCGCCCGAGCCGCCCGTACCCTCTTCCTCACCCGGGGATGGGCCCAGACCACGGTGCGCGACGTGGCACGCGAAGCCGGAGTCTCCGTGCCGACCGTCTACTCCACGTACGGCAACAAGACCGGCCTCGCCCGCGCCCTGGCCGACGCCGCCGACCTGAGCGGAGACGTGCCGCACCTGCTGGCCCAACTCGAGGACCCCGCCGCGGACCCGGCGCGGCAACTCGCCGCCATGGCCGGCTTCGACCGCCGGCTCTACGAACGCTCGGGCGACATCATCATGCTCGTACGGGAAGCGGCCCGCACGGAGCCGGACCTGGCCACCCTCTACAGCGACGGCCGCCGCCGCGCCGACGAGACCCGCGTCCAGGCGTTCTCCTCCTGGCCGGACGGCGTCCTGCGGACCGGCCTGGACGTGGCGACGGCCGTCGACGTCTACGCCGCCATCTGCAACATCGACGTCTACGTCGTGCTCACCGGCGAACGCGGCTGGTCCCCCGACCGCGTCGAGACCTGGTGGGGCGACGTCCTGACCCGTGAACTCCTCAACGCACGGTAAGTGAGGCGTGACCAGCCGATGCGGCCCGCCGCGATGATCCGCGTTCCGGATGACGCCGCTGCCGGAGTCGGGCGCCTCCGTCACGTGGCCCGCCGGGCGGGAGGAGCGAAGGCCAGGTGCTTGAAGGAGATGAGGTTATTCCCTACCATGCCGGAGGGTTATCCCTGTGCGGGCTGGTCGTTTACCTACCGCCGACCCGTACTCCACGCGCGTCAGTGCCTCAGCCGCCCTGGGTGAGGATGGTCCGTTGCTTCGAGCACTCGCCGGTCCATGCCGTCGGCGGAGTGCACGGCCCGCCACTTCCACGAGGTCGGATCGGCCGAGGTGGGAGCGGCCATCGTCAGGGCAGGACCAGGGCGGCGAGGAAGACCAGCGATCGCATGGGCGCGACTCCGGGAGACGTGGGGACGTGGACCCGTCCAGGAATAGGCCTCGCTGCTTCCGATCCGCTTGGAAGCGGCTGCGGCCGGCCGGCGTGATTGGGCCCTGTCAGACCGTGGAAGCGGACATATCATGCGCGTGGCAACGTGACAGATCATGCTGTCACCATTCGCTCACGGGGAGAAATCATGCGCATGTTATGGCGCACGGGGCGATTAACCCTGCTCCGGCTGCTCGTCCCGATTCTGGTCGCGGCTCTGTGCACTCCGGTGTTCGGCGGCGCCGCCCAGGCGCGGGAGGCGCCGCGCGACTTCGGCGTCGTCTCGTACACCGGCATCGACGAGGCGGGCAAGGCGGCGGCGCCGAGGCTCGCGGAGCGCTCCGGCGACCTGGGCGAGGCCGCCCGGCGTACCGCCCGCCAACTCGGGCAGACGTCCTCGCTCGATCCTCTCGCCACCAAGGCCGCCACCGACCCGCGTCGCCCGCCGGGCGAGCCCGGCGGCACCGAGGTGGACGACTGCCTCAACAGCGAGGGCGCGCACAACCGGTTCGGCCGCGTCTACAACAGGTTCATGTGGTGCCAGCGGTACCAGCTCGAAGCCAAGAAGTTCACCACCGGCCAGACGGGCACCCGGCTGACGGCCAGCATGACGATGGAGTTCTCCGCCGTCGCGTACGGGCGTGACGACGGCAAGCGCGGCATCACCGTCTTCTTCCGCGGCGACGACGCCGACTACTGGCCGACGACCAAGGGTTACATCCGTCCGGAGTCCATGCTGTACCAGCGGGTGGGCTGCTTCGGAGAGAGCGGTTGCGGCGAGGACTTCTCCCACACCGGCATGCAGATCAAGGACTGGATCGGCCGGTGGACGTCCTTCGAGCTCACCTCCGACGGGTCCGTCAGCTCGATGCCGGACAAGGTCTCCCGCCATCTCTGGTTCTTCCACGGATACGTCATCGACAGCTGGAACTTCCGGCTCGCGGACGGACAGTCGGACCAGCGGACGATCCGCTGCGACTCGGCCACGAACTTCGGCCTCAAGCGTCGCGGGGCCTGCGTCTTCGACGACGTCATCCCCCACCTCCAGTACTCGGTGAACGACGACCGGGTCGACGAGGTGGCCAAGCACATCCGGTGCGCGCAGGCGGAGCCGTGGTGCGAGCGCGACGGAGCGCCGTTCCAGACCTATCCGCGCAAGGAAGCGGCCAAGCTCATCCCGGGCAAGTTCCATCCGGGCGAGCGGAACGACGACCTGGCCCTGCACCGGATCAACGCGAGCAAGACGCCCGACCCGCGTTACACGAAGAATCGCAACGTGGTACGCAGCACCTGCGCCACCCTGCCGACGGACATCTACGACACGTCCAAGGGCCAGCAGTGCGACGAGTACCCGTTCGCCTCGACGGCTGAGGGCGCCGCGTGCTGCGAAGCGCCCAAGTTCGACTGGGACTTCTCCGTGATGGGCGCCTTCAAGGACGACAACGAGTGCGCCGGCCGGGCGCTGAAGAAGTACTATCGGGACGACCGCATCCTCTACGAGCAGGACGGGTTCTTCGTCCACATCAAGGACGACCCCCCAGCGGGCTCGGACTCCTGCGAAGCGATCCCCCCGGAAGAGGACGAACCGGAGGACGGCGGCGGCACACCACCGGCGAACCTGGCGCCCACCGCGAACGCCGGACCGGACGTCAGCGGCGACGAAGGCGCGGCGGTGACCCTGCGCGGCTCCGCGAGCGACCCGGAGAACGACCCCCTCACCCTCACCTGGAGCGTCACCCCAGGCCCCGGCGTCGACCCCGGAGCCTTCTGCTCCTTCAGCAGTTCGTCGTCCGCCGCCACGACCGTGAGCTGCACCGACGACGGCACGTTCACACTCACGCTGACCGCCCGCGACGCGGTCAACGGCCCGGCGAGCGACAGCGCCACGCTCACGCTCGGCAACGTCGCGCCGGGGCTCGGACCCCTGCCGGTGGCACGCGCGTCGACCGCCGACGATCCGGCCACCCCGCCGGACACGCCGGGCGTGCACGAGCCGAGACCCTGGCAGGTCTTCCGCGCGGGCACCGAGGTCACACACGTGGCCGCCTACACCGAGCCGGGCGCCAACGACACCCACACCTGCGTCACCGACTGGGACGACGGCACGTCCTCGACCTACGCGGGCGACGAGCTCACCTGCCGGGCCACGCACACCTTCACCCATCCCGGCATGTACACGATCAAGACGAAGGTCACCGACGACGACACCGGCTCCGACACGGCCGACGTCCTGATCATCGTCTACGACCCGGACGCCGGCTTCGCCACCGCCGGCGGCCACCTGACGTCTCCCGCGGGCGCGCTGACCGGCGACCCGTCGGCGACCGGGCGCGGCCACTTCCAGTTCAACCCCAAGTACCACCCGCACGACGAGGGACCGGCGCCGCGCAATGGCAAGGTGTCGTACGAGGTCAAGGGCCTGCCCCTGGACCTGACCTCGTCGACGCTGGAATGGCTGGTCGTCACCCCGGACGACAAGATCGCGGTCAAGGGCGTCAGCGGTGACCAGGGGTTCGTCCTGTACGCCTACGACTCCAACCCCGACCGGTTCCGCCTGGTCGTCTGGCCCACGTCGGCCGGCGACTACCCGACCACCACACTCACCTACGACAACGTCCGCGGAGCGGGGTACGACCTGGACATGGCCCAACCGCAGACCATCGACCACGGGTCCATCCAGGCCCACCGCTGACATGGCTCACCTGACCGCCGTCCTGAGGACCACCACCCACGTCGACCACCGCAGCTTCGACCTGCTGGACGACGGCGGCCCTCAGGACGCGGTCAGGGAGTTCGGCGACCCCGCCCGGTGGCTGTTCACCGGGCGGAACTCCGTCATCGTCGTCACCCTCGACGGCGACCCGCACGACTCGACGCTCACCATCGAAGCTTGGGACGGCGAACCCCCCGCCCACGGACCGGCCGAACGCACCGCCCAGGCGACCGTCCACCTCGACAGTGGGCAACTGGAGGTCAACCCCCTGGTGGAGGACGACGCCGACTGGCTGGACGTCGGCGGCCCCGGCACCTACCACCTGCGCGTGTCGGCCACGGGCGAGGATTACCTGTTCCAGCTGTGGCCCTCAACGGGCAGGACGCCGTCCTAGATCGGCCGCCGTGGACTGGCCGGAAACCGGCGGAATCCGCCAGAGGTGAGCGGGCCGCCCAAGAACTACTCCTGCGATTCGCCGAACAGGTCGTCGAGGGACCGGGCGGTCGCCGCGCGGGTGGCCCATGATTCGAGCCGGCCTAGGTCGGTGCAGGAGGTGACGCGGGCCCGGATGTCGTCCGAGACAGCGAAGCTCCGGGCTTCCAGCAGGAGCACCACCAACCGGGCAGCTTCTTCCGCCCTGCCCTCGGCCTTACCTTGGGCTTTCCCTATCGTCTGGCCTTCTTCGAGGCCGCGGCCGTAGTGTTCACGCGCGAAGGGACTGTAGACCGGCCAAGCAGTGGATTTCATGATCTTCTCCAGGAGACGCCGGATGTAGTGGAGTGGCTCCCTTGAGGTCGCGCAAGATCTCTACGCCAGCTCGCAGAGTCCTGGACGGACCCGCTTGAAGGCGGCTGCGATCAATGCGTCAGACCGCTCGCGGCCCGTCATCCGCGTCCACGACGGGTTCCTCGGCACGGTACTGTGCCGCGTCCTGGTAAGCCCTGGTCACAGCGGCGATCATGGCGGCCAGAGCGATCAACGGCACCATCGGCCAGGAGACGCGGCCCGGCAGGTAGTAGGCGACGGGCAGTTGCGCGACGGCGACGATGACCCAGAGGCCGGGCTTGCCGGGAACCCTCACCACCGCATCTCCCACACATACCAGGGGCCTTCGACAGGCGTGTAGTCCATGTGGTGCTCCTCCTCCGGCACACCGTCCGGAATCCAGGCGAAGCCGTAGCGATCCAGGAACCCGGTGCCCCTCACCAGAAACCGCGCCCCGCCGTCGACCCGCTGGACCGATTCCACGGGAAAGAGCCCCACCCATTGGTCATCGTGCTCAGCGTCTCCGCCGGCCACCTGCCGTGCGAAGCTCTCCAGACTCGGCTGCGAGAGTGCGAACCGGGCGGTGAACGGCACATCGGCGTATACCAGTCCGATCACCGTCACCCCCATGACCGGCGCGGCCACCCACCGGATCCAGTGCGCGCGCAGCCCCGGACGGCCGTCCGAGCGCACCAGGGCCACCGCGAAACGAGCCAAGAAGACGATCACCGTGCTCATCGCCAGCGCGAGACCCAGCACCAGGAGCTCCAAGGAGCCGCCACCCGGCATGCTCGTGTAGTCGAGGGTGATCAGCCCCGTCAGGGCGACGAGGGGGAGCAACACCTGCCCGGCGGGCCGATCAAGGCACGGGTGAGCGCCGGTAACGGTGGCCTCGCGGTCGAAGATTCGGGCACGCCAGAGCGTACCGCCTGAACGTCATGTCCGTGTATGGGCTGGGCGACCGTCTTACGGCATCTGTGTCAGCGGCGCTGATCTTCTGAATCGGCGAGGACGTCGTCGAGGGTCTGGGCGGTGACCGCACGGGTGGCCCAGGTTTCGAGTCGGTCCAGGTCGGTGCAGGCGGTGATGCGGGCCCGGATGTCGTCCGGGAGGGCGAAGCCGCGGGTTTCCAACAGGAGCAGCACCACTCGAGCGGCTTCCTCAGCCCTGCCCTCCGCTTTTCCTTGGGTTTGGCCGTCTTCGAGGCCGCGGCCGTAGTGTTCGCGCGCGAAGGGACTGTAGACCGGCCAGGCGGTGGATTTCATGATCTCCTCCAGGAGGCGCCGGATGTCGGGCGCGGCCATGCTGTAAGCGTATTCATAGTACTTCGGAGCGTGTTCGTCGTGCAGTTCTGCCAGCGCCATGGCGAACGCCTCGATCACCTTGCGGATACGGCCGTGGGCCATGACCGCCAGGGCCGACAGGGCGGGCTGAGCCGATGCTTCGTGGGGGTCGGTGATGACCGGGATGTCGTCCGGTCCAAGCACGTGGGGGTGCAGGCGGTAGCCGATCAGCCCGGAATCGACAGGTGCAGCGTAGTGGGCGGCGACCCCTCGGTCGGGGCAGACGACCAGGACGGTGACGTCGCAGCGCAGTAGCAGCCACAGGGCGGCGGCATAGCGGGCGAGCTGTTTCGGGTCCTTGGACTTGTCGTGCTGGATCTCCACGACGATGGCGTGCGCGGGCTCGTTGGGTGGTCCCAGAACGACGACCACGTCAGCTTCGAGATCTCCCGAGGGGCGGGTGTTGAACGTGCTGTCCTCCACCCGGATCAGTGGAGTGGTGGGCATCTCCACTCCCATGAGGTCGCGCAAGATCTCTACTGCCAGTTCGGGACGGTCTTTGAAGAGCTGTATGAGTGCGTCATGTCGGGGGGGACGGCATGACGCTCATTGTGACATGTCAATTACTTTGAGTGACACAAAGGCTGCGAGCCACGTGATCAGGTGCGTGGGGCTGCCCCGTTACCTGTGCCTCAGCTGCCCTGGGTGAAGATGGTCCGCTGCTTCGAGCACTTGCCGGTGGGCTTGTGGGCGGTGCCCCGGCAGACCTGGACCTTGATCTGCAGCACGTACCCGTAGCTCTTGCGGAAGGTGCCGACGCCGGGCTCGCAGTAGTAGAAGCCGTGGGTCTTCCAGCGGCCGTTCTTCGCACTCTGGGCGCGGATGATCACCCAGGAACAGGCCTTGCCGGGGACGTCCCGCACGTTGCCGGAGACGACGAACCCGGACTGGCCGACCGTCACCCTGCCCCAGGCGCCGGCCTTGGCATCAGCGGAGTACACGGTTCCCCACTTCCAGGACGTGCGGTCGGCGGCGGCCGGGGAGGCCAGGGTGAGGGGGAGGACCAGGGCGGCGAGGAAGGCGAGCAGGCGCATGAGGAACTCCGGGGTGGCACGTGACGTCATCACTCCTAGAGATAGGCCGTGCGCCTTGCGATCCGCTTGAGGCCGACTGTGATCAGCGAACCGGACCGGCGAGCAAGCCCACTGATGACCGGAAGATCGCCCTACACTGACGATCGTGGACTGGATCGAGCGGGTCGCCGAGATCCGGCGCTGGACGCGGGGCGGCGAACGCGCGCCGCACAAGCCGCTCCTCCTCTTGTACGCGCTGGGCCGGTTCCAGCGCCACGGCAACCGGCCGATCCCGTTCAGCGCCGCGGAGGCCGAGCTCAAGACCCTCCTCAAGGAGTACGGCCCGCCCCGCGACACCAGCCCCGGCTACCCGTTCCACCACCTGACCAGCGACGGTCTCTGGCTGGTCGAGACCCTGCACGGCCCGGGCAGCCCCGGCCCCGAGCTGGGCAGGTTGCGCGACAGCCAGGCCAGCGGCCGCCTCCACCCCGACCTGGCCCGCGCCCTGTCGGAGGAACCCGGACTGCTGGCACGGATCGCCCGCTACCTCCTCGACGCCAACTTCGCTCCGTCCCTGCACACCGACCTCTGCATGCTGGCCGGCCTGGACCTGGAGACGGCGGAGACCACCGGCGAGCTCAGGAAGCCGCCGCCCGTGCGCCGCGGCCCCGGGTTCCGCGATCAGGTGCTGATGGCGTACGAGTACTGCTGCGCGTTCTGCGCGTACGACGGCTGGCTGGACGGCACGGCGGTGGGCCTCGACGCGGCGCACGTCCGCTGGTGGGCCTTCGACGGCCCGGACGACCTGGCCAACGGGCTGTGCCTGTGCGCGATCCACCACAAGCTGTTCGACAAGGGCGTCCTCGGGCTGACGCAGGACCGAACCATCACCGTCTCGGCCAGGTACGTGGGCCGGTCGCAGGCGTCCCGCGACATGGTCCTCTCCCTGGCCGGCCGCCCGGCCCGGGAACCCCAGCCGGGCCTGGACGCGGTCAAGCCGGACCACATCGGCTGGCACGTCCGCCAGGTCTTCCGCACGCCCGCCCGTGGTTGACCAAGCTGCTGATCCTTCGGCGAGACCTTCTTCCGTACGATGCCTTGCCGCATCTTGGTGAGCCGGACGGCCCGTCGGTAGGCGGGAGTCCCCGTCGAGAACCTTCAGGTCGCGGCCATCAGCCGCGGTGGCTTCACAGCTCATCGAACAGGTCGTCAACGGTCTGGGCGGAGATGGCGCGGGTGGCCCAGGTTTCGAGCCGGCCCAGGTCGGTGCAGGCATTGATGCGGGCCCGGATGTCGTCCGGCAGTGCGAAACCGCGTGTTTCCAGCAGGAGCAGCACCAGACGGGAGGCCTCTTCCGCCTTGCCTCGGGCTTGCCCCTCTTCGAGGCCACGGCCGTAGTGTTCGCGAGCGAAAGGGCTGTAGACCGGCCAGGCGGTGGATTTCATGATCTCCTCCAGGAGACGCCGGATGTCGGGCGCGGCCATGCTGTAAGCGTATTCATAGTACTTCGGAGCGTGTTCATCGCGCAGTTCGGCCAGCGCCATCGCGAAGGCCTCGATCACCTTGCGGATACGGCCGTGAGCCATGACCGCCATGGCCGAGAGCGCGGGGTGGGCTGAGGCCTCGTGAGGGTCGGTGATCACCGGGATGTCGTCCGGACCCAGCACCTGGGCGTGCAGGCGGTAGCCGGTCAGCCCGGAGTCGATGGGCTTCGCATAGTGGTCGGCGACGCCTTGGTCGGGGCAGATGACCAGAACGGTCACGTCACAGCCCAGGAGCAGCCACAGCGCGGCGGCATAGCGGGCGAGCTGACGGGGTCTCTTCGACTTGTCCTGCTGGATCTCCACGATGATGGCGCGTGTGCGGGGTCATGGGGTGGTCCCAGGACGACGACCACGTCAGCCTCGATGTCGTCCGAAGGACGGGTGTTGAACGTGCGCTCCTCCAGCCGGACCAGCGGAGTGGCCGACAGGTCGACCCCCTTGAGATCACGCAAGATCTCGACCGCCAGTTGGGGGCGGTCCTTGCTGTTCGAGGTGCCCGGATTGCGCCCGCAGAGCCATCCCTGCCAGCAGGCTGGGGGCTACCGCAACCAGATCGCCAACCACATCGGAGCCGTCGACGGGCGTCTGGAGGCCGTCAAGGCGGCCGTCTATCTCCACAACGCCACGCACTCCAGCGTCAAGGACCTCGCCATGGGAGCCGCCGTCGAGGGCGTGCCGCTGTTCACCAAGGCCGAGCGCGGCGGCTTCATCGAATACCTGCAGGGCAACCTCGGGAACCAGCCGGGGAGGATGGCCGCCGATCGTGCCGCTCACGGGATGGCCTGACCAGCAAGGTGCATCTGTCGGCCGAGCGGCGGTGCCGTCAGCTGTCCTTCGTACTCACTCCGGGGCAGGCCGGACACAGTCCACAGTTTCGCCCGGTGCTGGAGCGCATCAAGATCCGGCTGCCGGTGGGGCGCCCGCGCACCCGGCCGGGCGCGGTGGCGGCAGACAAACTGTACTCGTCCCGCGGTAACCGCGCCTACCTGCGTCGGCGCGGTATCAAGGCCGTCATCCCGGAGAAGGCCGATCAGGCGGCCCACCGCAAGAAGCGGGGCTCTGGCGGTGGGCGTCCGGTCAGCCATGATCGGGGGTCTGTACATGCAGCGCAACACGGCGGAGCGGTGCATCAATCGGATCAAGGAGTGGCGCGGGGTGGCCTTCCGGTTCGGCAAAACACCCGAAAGTTACCTTGCCGGCCTTTATCTAGCGGGGCCATCTTGTGGATTCGGAGCCTGCGCCCCGCGTGAAGATCCGAACTCCAAACAGGCCCTAGCCGAAGAGGATTGGGCTTACTCCGCCAAGCGCAGCGGTTCCAACGGTGAGTCCCACGAGCAGGGCCGCCGGTGTGTTCTTGCCTGAACGCCGCGCGATGACAACCGCGGCTGCCCCCGTCACAACAGCTACGGCGATGGCGATGATCGTTTTGATGATCACCATGGTCGACATATCTACCTCTCCAAGATCCAAAAGGGCCACCCGAAATGGCCCGTAGGTGTACTTCCTGCGGATTTACTACCAGCGTCGCCGCATGGAGGCCCCGGAGATGATCCTTTTGGGGCAAGGTGGATCTCGACGGATCGACCTGGAACGACATGAAACGGTGCTGAGCGAAATGAGTGAGACGCTGTCAGCTCCTGATGCAGGTGGGGCATGGAATGTGCTCGAACACTCGCGATGTACGAGACAATTGGTGCTTCGTCGATGGCGACGGACTACGGGTGGTGAATCGCCAGGTGGATGCTCCTTCTCCCAGCGCTGCTCTCAGTCGGCTGAGCACAGAACTCCGCAAAATCCACCAGAAGGCTGGTAAGCCGTCATACAGGGACATGGTCCACGACTGGCCGCCTCCTGGAGAGATGAGCGTCGCTTCCCTCACCCGACTGTTGAATGGTCAAGGTGTCAAGTTTCCTCGTTGGAAGACGGTCGCTGGCCTCATCCATGTATGCAGGCACGCCCTGGCGGGGACGGGTGTGAACCCTGACGTTGAGATCGGCAGTATTGAGTCATGGCACACCCGATGGAAGCATCTAAACGATCTTCATTTGGGCAACACCGACGAGTATCCGACTGTCCTCGACGAGGAGGGTCCGCAGTCGGTCGATGGCTTCGTTGGCTCAAGCACTCATGGCCAACCCATCGGTCACGTGCCGAGGCATGCCTCTGATGGAAGGCTCTGCTCCACGCTCGATGAGATCCGCTTCAGGCGCTGGTTCGGGTGCCGAGGAACGGAACTGCTTGATTGGGTGGAGCGGGGGCAGCCTCTCGCAAATTTCGAGTTGGGCATTCTGCTGACTCTTCGGGGGCTGCTGGCAGATGGAGCGGTATTTCTGAAGAAGGCCGCGTCTTTGGATCCGCGGCTGGCGTTGCAGCTCATGTTGAATCCCGCAGATAAGCTATATGGACGCATTCCCTCGGACATCTGCCACCGTGTGGGCACTGGTTATGCCCTTGAAGGGCGGACGGAAGTCGCGCAGCAATGGCACAGCTATGCGAGGTCGCTCAACGGTATACCGATGATCGGGATCCTGTCACCGCCAGGTCGGCACGCGGTCCTTACAGATATTCTCGAACCTGTACGGCACGCTCCGCTGGACCCGAACGAGGTCCTTCAGATCGACATTGCCTATCACGAGGTTTATGACTGGACACCGGAGCCTCAGGGAGATTGCGAAATCCTTCCGATGCCCCTTTCCGCTGCGGAGGAATCGAAGGTGGTCGAGACGTCCGTAACACTCCGAAGCGCGTCGCAGGCGAAGTGATCACCCGTTGTGGTGGGACGAGTCAGCGCGGGTCTTTCCGGGGCCTACGCCGTGGCCGCTTCACCGTGGGAGTCGACGTGCGGGAGGCGCCCCGCCGACCCCGCGCCGACGCCATACGGGTGGACTGGGCGAAGAGCCTTCCCCGGGCGGACCGGCTGCGAGTCCGCGGCCACACCTGTGCCTGCACCTACCCGGCGTTCGAGCTCTGCACAGCCGCCGGCCTGTGGTTCATCCGGCGCCTCCCCGCCAAGGGCCTCGGGGACATGATGGAAAGCGCCTGGACGTCCGCCCGTGCGGCCGAGGAGCTGTGGCTGCGGATCGTGACCGGCCGCGCTCGGTGACGCAGGCCGACGAACCCCCACAACCAGGAACCCCGGCGACGGTTGCTGAAAGTTTGCCGCCCTGTACGTGGCAGCAGAGACAGCACGAGGGACGCTCAAAGACGAGGTCCAGAAGCAACTCAGGCCAGGAAGCCGTCCTGTCCTAACCGGCAGCCGCGAGGCCAAGGGCACAGGGAAAGGTCAGGAATGAAGATCGTCGTAGTAGGCGGAACCGGTCTGATCGGCTCGAAGCTCGTGGCCAAGCTTGAAGAACGCGGCCACGAGGCGGTGGCGGCATCCCCGAGCACAGGCGTGAACGCCGTCACCGGCGAAGGCCTGGCCGAGGCGCTGGAGGGCGCGTCCGTGGTGGTCGACGTGTCTAAGTCCTCCTCCTTCGAGGAGTCCGCCGTACGGGAGTTCTTCGAGACCTCCACCCGCAACCTGCTCGCCGCCGAGGCGGAGGCCGGCGTCGGCCACCACGTCGTCCTGTCGATCGTGGGCGCGGACCGCCCGCCGGCGCGCCCGTACTTCCAGGCGAAGGCCGCCCAGGAGAAGCTGATCGAAGAGGCGTCGATCCCGTTCTCGCTCGTACGCGCCACCCAGTTCTTCGAGTTCGTACCGAGCATCGCCGACGAGGCGACGGACGACGACAAAGTGCGGATGGCACCGGTGCTCTTCCAGCCCATCGCGGGCGACGACGTAGCGCGGGCGGTCGGCCGGGTCGCGGTGGGGGAGCCGACGAACGGCAGGGTCGATGTGGCGGGGCCCGAGCAGGTCCGGATGGACGAGTTCTTCCGGGAGACGCTCGCCTCCAGGGGTGATCCGCGTGAGGTGGTCACCGACCCGCACGCTCACTACTTCGGGGCCGAGCTGCGCGAGCGGTCGCTGGTGCCGGACGACGGCGCCGTCCTCGGCGAGATCCGCTACCGAGACTGGAGTTAGGGCCCATGTCCGAGGCCAAGGCCGCCTGGCAGACGGCGCTCACCACACTGCAGGAGGTCGAGCCGCCCTTCATCCCGGAGGGTGCGCACGTGATGACCGTGGTCATCGAGTTCCCGCCGGGTGACCCCGGCACCCCGCCGCACCGGCACACCGGCCCGGCGTTCGGTTACGTGCTGGAAGGCGAGATGCTGTTCGAGCTGGAAGGCGAGCCCGAGCGGGTGGTACGGGCCGGCGAGGTGTTCTGGGAGCCGGGCGGCGACGTCATCCACTACCAGGACGGCAACCACCGCGACGACCTCCCGCTCCGCTTCACCGTCACCATGCTGTGCGAGCCCGGCAAGCCGATGCTCACCCTGGTGGACGACGAAGAGCTCGCCCAGCGCCAGGACCGCCGCGCCCCCCGCCCGTCCTGAGCGCGAGGCGGTCTCAGCTGCGATCGGGGGCGCTCATGTCCCCTGTCCCGGGCACGCCATCGGCCAGCCCGTAGCGCAGGTACACGGTCCCCTTCGGGCCGGCTGCCGGCGGTTCGAGGAGTGTGACGTTCGTGGGCACCGCGCCACCGTCGAACACCTTCTTGCCGACGCCGAGCATGATGGGATGCACCCAGAGGTCGAGACGGTCGAAGAGCTTCTCGCGCAGGAGGGTCTGCACCAGGTTCAGGCTCCCGACGACCTTCACGTGCTCGTGCCGGTCACGGATCTCGCGCACCGCGCCGGCCAGGTCCCGGCCGAGCTGCGTGGACCCGGCCCACGAGAGGCCGGGCGTGCCGCGGGAGGCCACGTACTTCGGGACGCTGTTGAACAGCGTGGCGATCTGGCCCTCCTGGTGCGGCCAGTAGGCGGCGAAGATGTCATAGGTCCGACGGCCGAGCAGGAGGGCGTCCGTGCCCTCGTACGCGGCGAGGACCTGCGCGCCTGAGGCCTCGTCCATCAGGGGCGCCTGCCAGCCGCCGAACGGGAACCCCACCGGGTCCTCGTCGGGGCCGCCGGGCGCCTGCCCGACGAGGTCGAGGGTGGCGAACAGCTCGATATGGATGAGGCCCATGCCTTGCTCCCGATCCGTTGGTGGTCTCAGCCGGGAGGTAGACCTGCGGATGCCGGCGAACTCATCGTGCCCAGCGCGACGGGGTTCAGCGTCCGGGCGGGACGAATTCGGGCTGGTCGAGCACCCGCAGCCAGCTCCCGTCCGCCTGACGCCGGACCACCTGCGCCCGGGCCCCGGAACCGTCCTTGGGCGGAGTCGACGTGAGAGCGATGTCCCCGCACACCAACGTAGGCAGCGGCTCCTCGGGCGAGAAGTGCGGCCGCGCGGCCAGCACCTTCTCCCACAGGGCGCGAATCGCCTCCCGCCCCACCGTCTGGCTTCCCGGCGGGTAAGCCAGCACCGCGTCCTCCTCGTACAACTCGGCAACCCCGGCCGCGTCCCCGGCGTTGGACCGCTCGACGAACAGCCGCGTGATGTCTTCAGGCCGCATGGCCTTCTCGTGTTCGGTCATGCCTCCAGCGTCCCCACCCCTTCCACCAGAAGTCCAACAGCTTGTTCTCATCCGAACTAGAATCGCCAGTTATGGAACTGCGGCAGCTGGAGTACTTCGTCGCCGTCGCCGAGGAGCGGAACTTCACCCGCGCCGCCGAGCGGGTTCACATCAGCCAGTCCGGCGTCAGCGCCCAGATCCGGCAGCTCGAACGCGAGCTCGGCGCCGACCTGTTCGACCGCCAGTCCCGCACGGTCACCCTCACCGTCGCAGGCAAGGCCGCGCTCGAACACGCCCGCGCCACGCTCGCCGCCGCCGCGGCCGTCAAGCGGGCGGCGGGCGAGGTGACCGGCCTGATCCGGGGGAGCCTCACGGTCGGCATGGTCGTCGGCTGCACCGTCACCCCGCTCTTCGACGCCCTCGCGGCCTTCCACCAGGCCCACCCGAACGTGGAGATCTCCCTGCTGGAGGACAACTCCGACCAGCTAACGCAGAACGTACGAGCCGGCACGCTCGACCTGGCCCTCGTCGGCACCGCCACCTCCGAGCACGACGGCCTGGACACCATGACCATCGTCAGCGAACGCCTGGTTGCGGCCGTCCCGCCCGGCCACCCCCTCGCGGACCAGGAGCGGGTGACCCTGGAGGCGCTGGCCGAGCACCCGATCGTGTGCATGCCCCCCGGCACCGGCCTGCGCCAGGTGTTCGACCGGGCCTGCGCAGCGCGGAACCGCCACCCGGTCATCGCCTTCCAGGCCGGCGCCGGGGACGCCATCGCCGACCTGGCCGCCCGCGGGCTCGGCGTCGGCATCCTCAGCGAGTCGATGGCCGCCCACCACCGCGACCGTCTCACCGCCCGCGTCATCGACGACGCCGAACACCCCGCCATGCTCGCCCTGGTCTGGAAGAACACCCACAATCCAGCCGTACGGGAGGCGCTGGTCCACAGCCGGAAAGCCTTCTACGGCCGGTCCAGCCCCGCGGCGAGTTCGGCGATGACCAGGTCGACCTGACGCCCCAGCACCTCGGCGGACGGCTCCCGCCCCGGCTCCAGCCACTGGTTCACCACGATCCGCAGCGCCGCCAGCACCGCCGCCGCGCACACCGCCGGATAAGCGGAGTCCTCAGGGACATCGACCCGTTCGGCGATCGCTGAAGCCAGCGCCTTCTCCTGGGCGGCGAGCACGGCGAGCTGCTGCGGTACGAGCGACGGCGTCCGGTGGATCAGCCTGACCACCGCCAGGTAGTCGCGGTTGGCGGCGTCGCTCTCGTTCAGGATGACCAGCACCGCCTCACGGAAGGCCCGCAGAACGGATTCCGTACGGGGCCGCGCCCGGAACTCGGCGATGAGCGCCTCCGCGGCGGACGAGACGGTGGCCACCACCGCCTCCTCCTTGCTGGAGAAGTAGTTGAAGAAGGTGCGTAGCGCGATGTCGGCCTCGTCGGCGATCTGCTCCACGGTGACGTTCTCGACCCCGTCGCGGATCGCCAGCCGCAGCGCGGCCTCCTTCAGAGCGGCGCGGGTGGCCTGCTTCTTGCGCTCACGCCGTCCCAGCAGCGTCGTCATGACCAGGTCACCGGCAGCGAGTGGACGCCGAAGATCAGCATCTCGTTCCGTACCGGGATCTTCTCGGCCGGCACGGCCAGGCGCAGGCCCGGCAGGCGGGTGATCAGCTCGCGCAGGCCGATCTGCATCTCGACGCGGGCGAGCTGCTGGCCGAGGCACTGGTGGACGCCGTGGCCGAAGGCCAGGTGCGGGGTGCGGGGGCGGCGCACGTCGAGCCGGTCGGGGTCGGGCCAGTGCTGGGCGTCGCGGTTGACCTCCGGGGTGGCGATCACGACCGTGGCGCCGGCCGGGATGTCGACGCCGCCCAGCGTGACGGGCTCGGTCGTGACCCGGTTGACGCCGAGCTGGATGATCGACAGGTGGCGGAGCAGCTCCTCGACCGCGTTGTCGATCAGGGAGGGGTCGGCGCGCAGCGCGGCGAGCTGGTCGGGGTTCTCCAGCAGCGCGAACGTGCTCAGGCTCAGCTGGTTGGCGGTCGTCTCGTGGCCCGCGCCGAGCAGGACGAGCGCGACGTCGACGAGCTGGGCGTCGGTGAGCGGCGGGTCGGCGTCGTGGACGAGCCCGGACAGCAGGTCGTCGGCCGGATGGGTGCGCTTGTGGGCGACCAGGCGCTGCATGAACCCGTACAGCTCGGCCCCGGACAGCGCCCGCCGCTCGGGATCGGCGCTGCTGTCGAGCGCGACGGAGGTGTGCTCCTGGAACTCGGCCCGGTCGGCGTAGTCGACGCCGAGCAGCTCGCAGATGACCAGCGACGGCAGCGGTAGCGCGAAGGCCGGCACCAGGTCGGCCTCGTCGCCGGCCGCCTTCATCGCCTCGATGTGCTCCACGGCGATCTCGGTGACCCGCGACTCCAGCGCCTTCATCCGCCGCACGGTGAACTGACCCGTCAGCAGCCGCCGCAGGCGGGTGTGCTCGGGCGGGTCCATGAAGACGAAGAACCCGTCCTCGCGGGCCGCGGGCGGCTCCGGCTTCACGGGCTCGGCCACCTCGTGCGGCTGCATCGACGTGGCGTCGCGGTGGCGCATCTTGTCGGCGCTGAACCGCGGATCGGACAGTACGGTGCGCGCCTCCTCGAAGCCGGTCACCAGCCACGCCTGCGCCCCGTTGTTCAGCGGCAGTGGCTGCACCGCCCCCTGGCCGCGCCGCGCCCGCAGTCCGGGCGGGGGATCGAACGGGCACTGGTCGCGTTCCAGCATCTCCGCGGGGATGATCTGGCGCATCGCCGTGGGGCTGGAACTCGGCGACTCTTCGGGCGTCGCGGTCTGTGCGGTGTCGGCGCTCATGTACGCATCCTGTCTAGAGGGGACAGGTCAAACATACACAACGCGCATCAATGCGTGTCGTGCAAGATTTCGCGGACCTCTGCCAGCAGCTCGACCTGCGCCCGCCAATCCCCGCCCGCTATCCCGACCACCGCGTGCCGCGCCCCCGCCTCGCGGTAGGCGGCCAGCTTCTCGGCGGCCTCCTCCGGACGGCCGGTCAGCGGGATGTCGATCACCTCCCCCACAGGACGCCCGTAGGCGCCGCTGATGCCTGACGCGATCTCCTCGCGGGAAGGGACTCCGGTGCCCAGAGCGCCGGTGGCCCCGATGGCGATGACCGGGGCGGGCCTGCCGTGCTCGGCGGCCAGCTCGGCGAGCCGCGCGCGGCCTTCGGCCAGCTCGCGCGGGGAGATCAGGGACGGGAACCAGCCGTCCCCCAGCCGGGCGGCCCGCCGGATCGCCGCCATGGACGCGTTCCCCACCCAGACCGGCGGCATCGGCACCGGCGGCGCGTCCATCAGCTCGGTCCGCTCGCCCGCTACCAGGCGGGGGAGGAGCTCCAGCGCCGTGTCGGTACGGGGCCCGCGCTCCGCGTACGGCACCCCGGCGGCGGCCCACTGACCCGGACCGCCTCCCGAGCCGACCCCGAGCACCAGCCGCCCGCCGGACACGTACTGAAGGGTCGCGACCTGCTTGGCGGCCCACACGACCGGGCGGATCGCCGGGACGAGGACGCTCGCGCCGATCCTGACCCGGGCCGTGGCCGCGGCGGCGGTGGCCAGGGCGATCGGGGCGTCCAGGGTGGGACCTCCGGCGGCGAGATGGTCGCCGTGCCACACCCCGTCCAGGCCCGCGTCCTCCACGTGCCGCGCCGCCTCCCGCAGGTCGATGCCGTCCCGGCGCTGCACGCCGACCCCGGGCAGGATGACGCCGATCTCGAAGCTGTTCATGCTCGTACGGTGCAACCTGAAGTTCGGTTGACGTCAAGTATCGTCGCCCCGTGCGCCTCAGCCTTCGGCGGGCGGTGCGTACAGGGCCTCGGCTCCCACCAGGACGATGTTCGGGTCGGCGGCCGCGCGGGCGCGAAGGTCGGCCGTGAAGCCCGCGGCGCTGTAGAGCAGGAGGCGGGCCGTGGCCGCGCCGTGCCGGTTCTGGGCGGTGAGCAGGGCGCGGATGCGGGTGAGGCGGTCAAGGTGGCCGAGGCCCATGATGTCGCCCCATTTCACCTCGCCGATGCCGAGCAGCGGTTGCCGGTGGTCGTCGTCGAGGCCGTGGACGACCACGTCGAGCTCGTGACCGGTGCGGGCGGCGGGGTCGTTGACGGTGCCGGATCCGACCCGGTGCGGAAAGTCGCCCAGCAGGCTTTCCGGAGCGTAGTGGCGGGTCCAGAGGCGGCACAGGTGCTCGAAGTGCGGGCCCAGCACATTCGCGGTGAAGCGCTTCTGCGAGCGCTGCCACAGCCGGGAGGCGTCGCGCGTGTGTTCCAGGTCGGACCAGATGGGGCGCATCACCGCGTGGTAGAAGGTGATCAAGGGCTCGGTGATGCGGTAGCTGGAGCGGTTGTCCTTGAAGACGTCGGGTTCGCGGCTGATCAGGCCGCAGTCCTCCAGGACGGTCAGGGGGTGCGCGAGGTCGCCCGACTTACGGCCCATGAACGACGCGATGCCGCCGCGGCCGGTGTTCCCCGACGCGATCGCGGCCAGTACGGAGTGGTAGAGCGCGGTGTCGCGCAGGTCGGGTTCGTCGGCCAGGAGGTAGCGGGCCTCGCGGAAGAGGGGGCTGGTGGGTGACAGAACGGTACGCACCACCCAGGCGTCGAAGTCGTCCGGTCCGTCCGGCGCGTCGTCGCGGGCGAACTCACGTCGGTAGGCGGGGGTGCCGCCGACTATGGCGTTCACCTTGACGGCGGTGATCGCATCGGTCGCTCCCCAGAACTCGGCCGCGAGCCGATGGTCGAGGGGCGGGACGACCAACTCCAGCGCGGCTCGCCCGCGCAGCGGAGCGCTGCCGCTGAGCAGCCGTCCCATGAATGACATGGCGGAGCCGCACAGCAGCAGTCGTGTACGGCTCTCGTCTCTCTCGGCCCGGAGCGGGGCGAGGGCGTTCTGGATGATGGAGGGCAGCCGGGGATTGGCTCTGGCGAGGTAGGGAAACTCGTCGATGACGACGGGAACGGCCTGGTGCCGTCCCAGCGCGAGGAGCGCGTCGACGACCTCGCCCCACTCCCGGAAGGCCAAGGACGCCGGCGTCCCGAGATGCTGGGAGAGCGACGCCCCGATGCGGTGGAGCGACTCACCGTCGGTGGCCTCTTCGGCCGCGTGGTAGAAGCCGCCGGCGGCCTGGCACAGGGCGCGGAGCAGGAAGGTCTTTCCCTGGCGTCGTCGTCCTGACACCACGCCGAGAGAGGCGCCAGGCGATTGGTCGGTCGCGAAGGAGGTAAGAGCGGCCCACTCGCGCCTTCGGTCGAACATTTCCGGAGGGCGGGGAAGCAAGGTCATCAAGGCTCCCTCATAAGTGCACTTATGATAAGTGTACTTATGAAAGATTCCTTCTCATGCGCGACAGGCTCTGACTGTGGATTTCAGGACGGCAAGTGAGGATCATGTGAGGTGCCGCCCGATCGCCTGGAGCCCGCCGTGCCGCAGCTGTCCCGTCGCCAGGTTCTCTCCCTGATTCCCGCCGCGGGCCTGCTCGCCGCGGCACCGCCCGCGCGCGCCGCCGCCTCGGGGGCCGACCACGCCCGGCTGATCGCCAACACCGTGGCCATGCTCGCCGGCACCCTCGACAGCAACACCCGCCCCGAGGTCGCCGCCAAGCTCGCCGCCATCCTGGCCACCGCCAGGCAGCGCCTGACCGCCATGGACCGGGCGGGCGACGGCGAGCTGTTCGCCGGCCTGACCCTGGGCGCCGACGACGTCGCCCTCCGGCAGGCCTTCCAGTACCTGTACGAGATCGCGCTCGCCACCCGCACCCCCGGCGGCGAACTGGACGGCGACGCCACCGTCCAGCGCCGGGTCGTCGAGGGCCTGCGGTGGCTGCACGAGCGCCACTTCGGCGACCAGACGACGGGCTACTACGGCAACTGGCACACCTGGGAGATCGGCATCCCCACCCACGCCGGCCGCACCCTCGTGCTGCTCGCCGACCGGTTACGCCTGGAACACCCCGACCTGATCCCGACGTACGTCGCCACCATGGACGGCTACCTGCGCAACGGCGAGAACGGCGACGTCGACCTCGGCTCCCGCTTCCACACCGGCGCCAACCTCGCCGACATCACCGCCAACCGCATCCTCCAGGGCGCGCTCACCGCCGACGACGCCCGCGTCGCCAAGGCCATCGCCGACCAGGCCACCGTCTTCGCCACCATCGACCCGTACCGTCTCAAGCACGGCGTCACCGACGGCTACTACGAGGACGGCTCGTTCATCCAGCACCATTCGGTCGCCTACACCGGCTCCTACGGGCGCATCCTGCTCACCCGCGTCGTCCAGACCCTCAAGACGCTCGACGGCGCGACCACCGGGTCGGGGCTGGGGGAGGTGGTCTACCGGTGGATCACCGACGGCTTCGCCCCGCTCATCTTCGAGGGCTGGATGATGGAGATCGTCAAGGGCCGCGCGGTCTCCCGCACCACCACCGGGTACGCCGACGTCGGGGTGATCGTGGAGGCCGTCGCCGATCTGACCGACCACGTGGGCGGCGACAGCGCCCTCGCGCTGCGCAAGTACGTCAAGCACCTGCCCGCCGTCGACACCGGCGTGTTCGTCTCCCCGGTCAGCATCGCCCGCTACGAGGAGATCCGCGCCGACACCTCCATCCCCGCAGCGGACCTGAACCCGCCCGCGCGGTCCGTCGCCTTCAACGCCATGGACCGGACGGTGCACTGGCGGCCCGGGTACGCGTTCGCGCTGGCCCGCAGCTCGGAGCGGATCAGCAAGTACGAGTACATGAACGGGGAGAACCTCATGCCCTGGTTCCAGGGCGACGGGGCCTCCTACCTCTACCTGGCGGGCGAGGACCAGCGGGAGGCGTTCGGGGTCGACTACTTCACCGTCGTGTCGCCGTACCGGCTGGCGGGGGTCACCGCGCCCGTGGAGGAGCGGCGCACGGTGCCCGAGCTGTACGGGCGGTTCTGGTACGAGAACCCCGGCCATCCGCTGACCTTCACCTCCTCGTCGGAGTCGCAGAACACGTACGTGTACTTCCCGCGCGGGCGGAACGCGTTCTCCGGCGGGGCGACGCTGGGCGCGTACGGGGTGGCCGGGTTCGTCCAGTCCGACGACGTGGCCTACGCCGCCAAGCGGGAAGGGCTGCTGCCGGAGGACTTCGTGGCGTACCGGAACGCCCTGGCCACCAAGTCGTGGTTCATGCTGGACGACGAGATCGTGGTGCTCGTGGCGGGGGTCTCGGGGCAGGACGGGCGGGCGGCGGTGACCACGGTGGACAGCCGCGTCGCCGCTCCGGGTGAGGCAGTCGCCGTCACCGGGGAGCGCTGGGACGGGCGCGCCCGGCAGCCGGGCGACACGGACGCGCCCCGCTGGCTGCGCTACGCCAACGCCACCCGCGGCACCGCCGTCGGGTACGCCTTCCTCACCCGGCAGCCGGTCACCGCCGGGGTGGAGACGGTGACCCGCAGCCGCAGGGTCGTACGGACCGGCAACCCCGACACGAGCGTGACCAGGAACGTCTTCACCGCCTCGGTCACCCATCCGGCGGGGGAGCGGGCGGCCGGGCTGGCGTACGCGCTGGTGCCGAACGCCGCCGAGGCCGGGCTGCGCGCCTACCGGGGCGGGCCGCTGAAGGTGCTGGTCAACAACCGGCACGTCCAGGCGGTCGAGCACGAGACGCTGGGGATCGTGGCGGCCAACGTGTTCGCGGAAGGGCCGCGGCGCGCCGGGCGGATGCTGGTCGACGGGCCCGCCTCGGTGATGCTGCGGACCGGTGACCGCACGATGGTCGCGCTGTCGGACCCGACGATGAAGCGCGACCGGGTCGGCGTGGTGCTCCACGGGCCGCGGCTGCGGCTCGACGCGGCGGACGAGGGGGTACGGGTGCGGCGGGTGCCGGGCGGGACCCTGATCGAGGCGACGACCCGCCACGCCTACGGCCGCAGTTTCACGGCGACGTTGCGCTGAGCCGGGTGCCTCACCTGGCTGCTCGTCGTGTTACTCGTCGGCGGACTCATTCTCCGGCAGCGCATGATCCGGGCAGAGAGGCTGCGCGTGCCCTCGTTCCGGGCCATGGCCGCCACGCCATCCAATGCAAGCGCTACGGCAAGCCGGTCGGCGCATCCGACGTACGCGACTTCTCGGCGCGCTGGCCGACACCTTCGCGGGTCACACCGGTGTCCTGGTCACGTCCGCCCTGGCATATTGCTAAGATTGATGTTACTAACATTGATGTTACTAACCTTCTTGTTAGTAGGCGGCCTGGGGGCGAGATGACAGCCTTCGTGGGGAGGCGGCGCGAGCTCGAGGCGCTGGATCGCGAGTTGAGCAAGGTGACGGCCGGGATCGGTGGGGAGCGGCCCGGTCGGTGCTTGATGCTACGAGGCCGGCGCCGGGTAGGTAAGTCACGGTTGGTGGAGCGGTTCGCCGAGAGGTCTGGTGCGCCCTTCCTCTTCTACGCCGCGACAGGTGCCTCGCCAGAGGCGGACCTGGAGAGACTCGGCCGGGACGCGCAGGCGTCCACCCTTCCGCTCGCGAATCTCCTGTCCGCCGCCCGTCCGGCGAGCTGGGATGCCGCCTTCGACGTACTGGCGGCGGCACTGCCACAGGACCGGGCGAGTGTGGTGGTCCTGGACGAGGTGCCCTATCTGATGGACGTGGATGGCGCCTTCGAAGGCATGCTTCAGCGAGCCTGGGACCGAGCGCTGGAGACGAAACCGGTTCTGCTGGTTCTCATCGGCTCCGACCTGTCGATGATGGAAGCGCTGAACAGCTACGGACGTCCGTTCCATCAGCGCGGACGGGAGATGGTGCTCGGCCCGCTCAACCCGGCGGAGGTGGGCGAGATGCTCGGCCTCGAGCCGGCCTCGGCCTTCGACGCGGCATTGATCACCGGTGGGCTGCCCTTGATCTGCGCAGAGTGGCCGCATGGTGCGGGAATGTGGGAGTTCCTGCATGCCTCGCTCAGCGATCCGGTCTCGGCCCTGCTGGTGTCGGCGGAGCGCTCGCTCGCTGCGGAGTTCCCCCAGCAGGTGCAGGCCCGCACTGTCCTCTCAGCGATCGGCAGCGGCGAGCGGAACTTCACCAACATCGCCCGCGCCGCCGGAGGGATCGGGGCGGCTCCGCTCCATCGGGCGCTGGAGCTTCTCACGAACAAGCGGGTCATCGCGGCAGAGCTTCCTGTTTCCACCCGGCCCTCGAAGGATCGTCGTTACCGGGTCAAGGATTCCTACCTCCGCTTCTGGCTGAAGCTCCTGGGCCCGGCGATGGAGGAGATCGAGCGGGGCCGAGGTGACCTGACGCTGCGGCGTATCCGGGAGAACTGGACCAGCTGGCGCGGCAGGGCCGTCGAACCTCTGGTGCGCGAGGCGTTGGCACGGCTGCTGCCCGACGCGAACCTGCCCGCCGCCCCCGTCGTCGGCGGTTACTGGACCCGTAGCAACGACGTGGAGATCGACATCGTGGGAGCGGACCGTGCGCCGATCGCCAAGGAGCTGCTGTTCGTCGGCTCGGTGAAGTGGCTGGAGAACTCCCCGTTCGACCGGCACGACCTCGCGGCGCTGCACCGACACCGCGCCGCTCTCACGTCTGATCCCGTCCCGGTGGTCGCCGCCTCGCGCAGCGGGACCGACTGTGCGGGACTCGACGCCGCGTACGGCCCGGCGGAACTCCTCGCGGCGTGGTCCGCCTGACGACCTGCTAGGTGGACGGTCCCACCTTCACCGCTACTCTCCGCCGCGCGAGTGTGGTCGCTCATCGTCCTTTAGGGCGACTCCGGCATCTGCGCCTAGAACAATGCGTATCCGTACGCGGCACGAAGGGGCGTCCGGCGCGTGCGAGGGAGCGGCTCGGGACACGCACGAGCCGCGAGATGATGAAAATTTCAAGTATCTCCCGGGCGGGGCCGAGGTGTCCGGGCATGCCAGGCGTTCGCCGGGCGGCGGCGGGCTCCGCCTCGGGAGGCGCTGTGTTGACGCTCCGGCGCGGCAGCGGAGACGCTCTTGGGAGCGCTCCCATGAGCGTCCCGGAGCAAGAGAACCAGCCACCCCCCGTCGGAAGGACACCTCAGTGGAATCGCTGGTCAAGGATCAAGGGCTGTTCCTGGCTCTGTACCGGATCGTGATCGGGCTGCTCTTCGCCTGTCACGGCGTGGCGACGCTCTTCGACGTGCTGGGCGGCCCCCTCGGCGAGGTGCCCGGCTTCGCGCAGTGGCCCGACTGGTGGGCCGCCGTCATCCAGCTGGTCGGCGGCGTCCTGGTCATGCTCGGCCTGGCCACCCGCGCCGCCGCCGTCGTCTGCTCGGGGACGATGGCTTACGCCTACTTCGTCGTCCACCAGCCGCAGGCGCTGTTCCCGATCGAGAACGGCGGGGAGAAGGCCGCGCTGTTCTGCTGGGGCTTCCTGCTCATCGCCGCGCTCGGGCCGGGCCGCTGGGCGCTGTCGGCGTTGCTCACTCCTTCACGGCCTCTCGCGCACGAGAGGGGGTAGCCGCTCGTCAACGGCGACGTCCCGATGATCGGCGCCGGATCTGTCGTATCCGGGCCGGCGCCGATCGTCAGATGGGTAAGGGGGCGGTGAGCCCCGCCCCGGAACAGAACCCAGGAGGACGCCGTGAAGTACGTGCTGATGTTCGTCGAGACCGCGGAGTTCGCCCAGAAGCTGGAGGCCATGGGCGAGCTGGAACGCGAGGCGGCCTACGCGGCGGTCGGGAAGTGGTTCGCCGACCACGCCGACAAGATCACTCATCAGGCGCATCTGGCCCCGGTCCACACCGCCACCACGGTGCGCCTGGACCGGGGGGACCCGGTGGTCACCGACGGGCCGTTCGTGGAGGGCAAGGAGGTGGTCAGCGGGTTCGCCGAGGTCGAGGTGGACGACCTGGACGAGGCGCTGAGGATGGCCCGCGACTGGCCGGCCTGCCCGATCGTGGAGATCCGCCCGGTCCGGTGAGCGGCGGTCCCGGGGGAGCGAGCGGGGACGTGCTGGCGCGCGTGGTGCGCGAGCACGCCGGCAGGCTGGCGGCGTCCCTGGTCCCGCTTCTCGGCGACTTCGCCGCGGCCGAGGACCTGGTGCAGGACGCGGTCGAGACCGCGCTGCGGCGCTGGCCGGTCGACGGGATCCCGGACCGGCCGGACGCCTGGCTGTTCACCGTGGCCCGGCGGCGGGGCCTGGACGTGCTGCGCCGCGAGTCGAACCACCGGGCCAAGCTGTCCCGGCTGCGCCCGCCGGAGCCGGGACCGCGGGACGACCGGCTACGGCTGATCTTCACCTGCTGCCACCCGGCGCTGTCCCCCGAGGCGCGGATCGCGCTGACCCTGCGGGTGGTGTGCGGGCTGAGCACGGCCCAGATCGCCGCGGCCTTCGTGGCGCCCGAGGCGACCGTGGCCCAGCGCATCACCCGGGCCAAACGGAAGATCGGTGAGGCCGGGATCCCGTACCGGATGCCCGCGGGGGACGAGCTGGGCGAGCGGCTGGACGGCGTGCTGGCCGTCGTCTACCTGCTGTTCAACGAGGGCTACCTGTCGAGCACGCCGGAGCGGACCCAGGCGCGTGACCTGGTGGACGACGCCGAGTGGCTGGCCGCGCTGTTGACGAACCTGATGCCCGAGGAGCCGGAGGTGGCGGGGCTGCTGGCCCTGATCCGGCTGCACCGGGCGCGCGCCGCGGCCCGGTTCGACCACTCCGGGCGCCTGGTGTTGCTGGCCGACCAGGACCGCTCGCTCTGGGACCGTCCCGCGATCGCCGCGGCCACCGCCCTGCTGATGCGTGCCGCCCGCGCCCATCACCGGCCGGGGCCGTACCAGGTGCAGGCGGCGATCGTGGCCTGCCACGCGGAGGCCGGGAGCTTCGAGGCGACCGACTGGGCGCAGATCCTGGTCCTGTACGACCTGCTGCTGCGGCTGGCGCCCTCGCCGGTGACCCGGCTGCACCGGGCCGTGGCGCTGCGGCACGTCCGGGGGCCGGAGGCGGCGCTGGCCGAGCTGGACGGACTGGCGCTGGAGCGCTACCCCTTGTTCCACGCCACCCGGGCCGAGCTGCTGCGCGCTCTGGGCCGCCGCGACGAGGCCCGCCGGGCCGACGAGCGGGCGCTGGCGCTGACCGCCAACCCCGCCCAGCAGGCGCTCCTGGCCGAGCGCCTCGACTGGCCCTCCTGATCGCGACCGGGATCGCGCGCCGGGTCCGCCCCGGCGCGCGGAGAGCCTCTACTCGTCCTCGGTGAACACCATCTCGCGGCGCCTGCGGATGGCCGGCAGCACCGTGATCACCAGGGCCGCCACGGTGAGGACCAGGAGCGCCGCGGAGATCGGCCGGGTGAAGAAGACCGACGCGTCACCGCGGGAGATGATCAGAGCCCGCCGCAGGTTCTCCTCCAGCAGCGGGCCGAGGACGAAGCCGAGCAGCAGCGGGGCCGGCTCGCAGCCGCACTTGATCAGGATGTAGCCCAGGAGCCCGAAGAGCACGATCGCGTAGACGTCGTAGGCGTTGAACCCCAGAGAGTACGTGCCGATCGAGGCGAACAGGATGATCATCGGGAACAGCACCTGGTACGGGATGCGGAGCATGCGCACCCACATGCCGATCAACGGCAGGTTCAGCAGCACCAGGAGCACGTTCCCGATCCACATCGACGCGATCAGCCCCCAGAACAGCGCGGGCTCCTCGGTGATGACGTTCGGGCCGGGGGTGATGCCGTGCACGATGAACGCGCCGACCATCAGCGCCATCACCGGGTGGGCGGGCAGGCCCAGGGTGAGCAGCGGGATGAACGAGGTCTGCGCGGCCGCGTTGTTGGCCGACTCGGGGCCGGCGACGCCCTCGATCGCGCCGTGCCCGAACTCCTGCTGCCGCTTGGAGATGCGCTTCTCGACGGCGTACGAGGTGAACGAGGCCAGCACGTGGCCGCCGCCGGGCAGGACGCCGAGCGCGGCGCCCAGACCGGTGCCCCGCAGGATCGGGCCGGCCATCCGGCGCCGGTCCTCCCGCGTCGGCCAGAGGTTCTTGACCTTGCTGACGATGGCCGTGCGGGTCTGCTGGTTCTCCAGGTTGCGCAGGATCTCGGCCACACCGAACATGCCGACGGCGACCGACACGAAGTCGATGCCCCCGTACAGTTCGCGCTGTTCGAAGGTGAACCGGGGGGTGCCGGTGTAGATGTCCTGGCCGACGGTGCCGAGCAGGACCCCGAGGAAGATCATCGCCAGGGCCTTGAGCGCCGTGCCGCGCGCCAGCGCGATCGACACGATCAGGCCGAACAGCACCAGCGAGAAGTACTCGGCGGGGCCGAACCGCAGCGCGACCCTGGCCAGCGGCGGGGCCGCGACGGCCAGTGCGACGGTGGCCAGCGTGCCCGCGACGAAGGACCCGATGGCGGCGGCGGCCAGCGCCGCGCCGGCCCTGCCCTGCCGGGCCATGGCGTGGCCGTCGAGCGCGGTGACCGCCGCCGACGACTCGCCGGGCAGGTTGATCAGGATGGCGGTCGTGGAACCGCCGTACTGGGCGCCGTAGTAGATGCCGGCCAGCATGATCAGCGCCGTCACCGGCTCGAAGCTGAACGTGATCGGCAGCAGCATCGCCACCGTCGCGGTCGGCCCGATGCCGGGCAGCACGCCGATGGCCGTTCCGAGCAGCACTCCCAGGAAGCAGTAGAGGACGTTCGTGATCAGGAGGGCGGTGGAGAGGCCCAGTGCGATGTTGTCGAGGAGTTCCATGTCTCAGTCCGGATGCCGCGTCAGAAACCCAGCCATGGGCCCCACAACGGGATCCGCAGCTGAAGTCCGACGACGAAGATGAGCGTGGCGGCCACGGTCAGCCCGGCGGCCACGGCCAGGGCCATCAGCGGCCGCACCCGCTCGCCGGCCAGCGTGGTGAGCAGGGCGGTCACCGCCGACGTCGGGACGAACCCGAGACCCCGTACGGAGAACCCGAAGAACAGCAGCGCGGCCACGATCATGCCGACCGCGCGCCACGGGATCCTGCCGAACTCGATCAGCTCGCCGGCGACGAGACCCTTGACCACGATCCCCAGGCCCAGAGCCGTCACGAGCGCGCCGACCAGCAGCGGGAAGGCGCCAGGACCCATCCGCAGCGGGGTGCCCAGCTCGTAGCCGAGCGACCCCACCACGAACGCGCCACCGAGCAGGATGAAGACTCCCCCGGCGAGGACGTCGGGGAAGGAACGGTGGCGCTCCACCTCAGGAAGCCTTGATCCCGGCGTCGGCGATGACCTTCGCCCAGGTGCCGAGCTGCTCTTCGAGCTTGGTCCGGTGCGCCTGCGGGGTCGCGTCCTCGGCCGGGACCGGCGCGGTGCCGAGCTTGGCCATCTGGTCGACGACCTTCTGGTCGGCCAGCGCCGTCTTCAGCGCCTCGGACAGCTTCTGCACGACGTCCTGCGGCGTGCCCTTCGGCACGTAGAGGCCGTGCCAGACGCTGACCTCGAGCGCGGGCAGCCCGGCCTCGGCCGTGGTGGGCAGGTCGGGCAGGCTCTTGACCCGCTCCGGCGTGGTGACCGCGTACGCCTTCACCTCACCCGCGGAGATCTGGCCGCTGGTGTTGGTCGTCTGGTCGCACATGAAGTCGACCTGGCCGCCGACGAGGTCCGTCAGCGCGGGACCGGTGCCCTCGTACGGCACCTCCTGCACCTTGACGCCCGTGGCGGTCTGGAACAGCAGGCCGCACAGGTGGGACGCGGCGCCGATGCCGGCGTTGGCCAGCGTGACCTTGTCGGCGTTCGCCTTGACGTGGGTCACGAGGTCCTGCAGCGTGGCGGGGGCGAAGTCCTTGCGGGCGATGATCGTCATCGGCACCTCGGTGACGAGGCCGACCATCTCGAAGCTCTCCAGCGGCTGGTAGCCGAGGTTCTGGTAGAGGGCGGGGGCCGTCGACATGCCGATGTGGTGCATGAGCACGGTGTAGCCGTCGGGCTCGGCCCGCGCGACCTCGCCGGCGCCGACCGTGCCGCCCGCGCCCTCGACGTTCTGCACGACGACCTTGCCGCCGAGCTTGGCCGCCATCGGCTCGGCGATCATGCGGGTGACGGTGTCCGTCGGGCCGCCCGCGCTGAACGGCACGACGAACGTGATGTTCTGGCCGGGGTAGCCTCCGGTCTCGCCGCCGGCGGTGCCGCCGGTGCCGCCTGTGCCGGCGCCGGCACAGGCGGCCGCCAGCGAGACGACGCCGATGGCCGCGATCATCCGCGCGGCGGCCCGGTATCTGGGGGACGTTCTCATGTGGGGGGCCTCCTCGTTCATCACATTCGCGTTCTGCGGCGAGTGCGCGGCCTCAGTTTGGGGCGGCGGAGGCGCGGATGGTGTCAGAGGAATCCCAAGGAATGCGTCAGATGTCAGAGAAATCCCAAGAAACTGGGCCAACACAGAAGTCAGGCCGGGTCGTACAATCCGGTATGCGGATCACCATCATCGAAGATGACGACCGCGTGGCCCGCGGGCTGGTCACCGTGCTGGCGCAGGCGGGCTTCGAGGTCCACCGGCTGGCCACCGCCGCCGAGGCCGTGCGCGCGGCGCCGTCCGACGTCGTCCTGGTCGACCTCGGCCTGCCCGACGGCGACGGGCTCGACGTGATCCGCAAGCTGCGCGACCGCCCGGAGACCGCCGTCATCGCCGTGACGGCCCGTTCGGAGGAGCACGAGCGGGTCCGCGGCCTGCGCGCCGGGGCCGACGACTACATCGTCAAACCGTTCGGCATCCCCGAGCTGCTGGCCCGGATCGACGCCGTGCTGCGGCGCACCCGTGTGGCCCGCGCGCTGACCCTCCGCGACGAGCCCGTGCTCGCGGGCCCGATCCGGATCTGCGCGGGCACCCGCGAGGTCACCGTCGACGACACGCCCGTGACCCTCACCCGCAAGGAGTACGAGCTGCTCCTGCTGCTGGCCCGGCGGGCGCCGGACGTGGTGAGCCGCGACGTCATCCTCGACCAGATCTGGGGCGCCACCTGGGAGTCGTCGAGCCGCACCCTCGACACCCACATCGCCGCGTTGCGGCAGAAGATCGGGCCGGCCGCGGTCATCCGCACCGTCCACGGGGTCGGCTACCGCCTGCTGGCCGACCGGCCGGAGCCGATCGGCTGACGTGCCGTGCACCGCCGACTGCTGATCGTCCTCGTCCCCCTCGCGGTCCTGCTCGTCACGGCGCTCGGGGTGCCGCTCAGCGTCACCGTGGCCGAACGGGAGATGCAGGAGACGTACGTCGACCGGCTCAACGACGTCGGCCGGTTCGCCTCCCTGGCCGAGACCGCGCTGTCGAGCGGCCGCAGCGAGGCGCTGCAGCGGGAGCTGGCGCGCTACCACGACCTCTACGGCATTCCGGTCGCGGTGATCGACTCCTCGGGCACGGTGCTGCTCGGGCCGGCGGACGCCTACCAGGAGGCCGCGCGGGACGAGCCCGCGCTGCCCCGGATCATGACCGCGGCGCTGGCAGGCGCGAGGCCCGAGCCCTCGGGGGAGTGGGCGCCGTGGGACGACTCCGCGCTCGTGGTCGCCGAGCCGGTGGGCCGCGACAGCGAGGTCGTCGGCGCCGTCGTGACGATCTCCGACCTGTCGAAGACCCGCCACCGCATCCTCGTCCGCTGGGTCCAGCTCGCCGGGCTCGGGCTGCTGCCCCTGGTCGCCCTCGTGGCCGTCGCCTGGCCGGTGTCGGCGTGGGTGCTGCGGCCGGTGCGCGAACTCGACGCGGCGAGCTCGCGCATCTCCCAGGGAGACCTCACCATCAGGGCCGACGCCGAGGCGGGTCCGGCGGAGCTGCGGCGGCTGGCCGAGTCGTTCAACACCATGATGGACGCGGTGGAGAACGCCGTGCAGCGGCAGCGGGCGTTCGTGTCCGACGCCTCGCACCAGTTACGCAACCCCCTCACCAGCCTCCGGCTCGCCGTGGAGAGCCTGGAGCCCCACCTGCGCGCGGCCGACAGCGGACGGCAGGTGTACGACATCGCCGTGGACGAGCTGAAGGCGATGCAGCGGCTGCTGAACTCGCTGCAGGCCAGCGCCCGGATGGAGAGCATCAGGACCGCGTCGCCGGTGGAGCTGGACGCGGTGCTGGCGACCCGGGTGGAGCGATGGCGGGCGCTGACGGCGACCGCGGGACAGACGCTGGCGGTGGACGTGCCGCCCGGACTGCGGCTGCTGGAGCCGACGGGCGGGCTGGGCAGCATCCTGGACGAGCTGATCAGCAACGCGTTGCGGCTGTCGGGCGCGCGGCTGGTGGAGGTGACCGCCCGGGTGACGGACGCCGGCGACGCGGTCGTGATCGCCGTGCGGGACGACGGCCAGGGCATCGACGCGGCCGAGCGCGACCAGGCGCTGCGCCGGTTCTGGCGCGCGCCCCGGCACCAGAACGTCACCGGGACCGGCCTGGGGCTGGCCATCTGTGCCGACCTGGTCGGCGCGGCCGGAGGCGAACTGCGGCTGGAGGACGGCCTGCCGCGTCCCAGCGGGTCCGGCCACGGGTTCGCCGCGGTGGTCACGCTGCCGCTGGTCCCGCCGGGCTGACGACCTCAGCGCTTGTGATCGCGGAACCAGGCGGCCGCTCCCGGGTGGAGCGGGACCGACGCCGTCGAGATCCCGGTGCGCACGTTGATGTGCCACGCCTCGGGCACGGCCTCGGCGTCGTCCCGGCCGGCGGAGGTGATCGTCCCGGTGTGCGTGAAGATCGTGTCGGTGATGGCGTACACGAGGTCGGCGGGCAGGTCGGCCCTGACCAGGAGCACGTTCGGCACCGCGACGGTGCGGGTGGCCAGGACGCCCGCGTAGGCGGTCGCCGGGATCGTGGCCGGGGCGTAGGGGCCCGGGTACGCGGTGAAGAGCTCGCCCGCCTGCGTGTCCAGCGGGATCAGCCGGACCGGGCGCGCCATCGCCAGCTCCGTGATCGCCGGGGTCGGGACGCCGGTCAGCGAGAACATCGCGTCGATCTCCCCGTCGCGCAGCGCCGCCGCCGACGCGGCCTGGCTCAGGTAGCGGCCGTCGACGTCCATCTTCGCCAGCTCCAGCATCCGCAGCGCGGTGAACTCCGTGCCCGAGTCGCGGGCCCCCAGGGAGACGCGCCTGCCCCGCAGGTCGCCGAACTCCTCGACCGGCGACCCGGCCATGACCACCAGATGCAGATGACTGTCGTACAGCCGGCACACCGCCGAGAGACCCTCGGGCGCGCTGCCGTCGGTCAGGATCAGCGCGTCCAGGCTCGTGAGCCCGAGCTGCACCTCCCCGGCCGTCAGCATCCGGATGTTGTCGGTGGACGCCCCGCTCGGCACCGTGCTCACCGTGACGCCGGGGACCTGCTCGGCTATGTGCTCGGCCACCGAGCCGCCGATGCGCCGGTACACCGCCCCGGCCGGACCGGTGGCCAGCCGCAGATGGACCCGGCCGGCCTCGCGCTCCCGGGAACAGCCGGCCAGCAGCCCCCCGGCGGCCAGGAGCACCGCCCGGCGGCTGAGCGGCGGCTTCCGGTTCAGCACCATGCCGCGATGATACGGACGACCCCGCCCGGCTCACCGGCCCGGCCGAACGACCGGCGCGGGGCGGCGGGTGTGGGCGAGCCGGCTCGTACGGCCGGGTGTGGGCGAGCCCGCAGGCTGCACGGCCGGTGGATCAGCCGGCGCGGTGGACGCGGCGGGCGCGGGTGAGTGCCAGCCCGCCGAGTGCCGTCGCGACCAGCCCCACCACCACGGAGAGGTAACCGCCCACGATGCCGTAGCCGGTGCCGGGACCGCCCTCGGCGGCGGCCACGACCAGACCGCCGGCGGCGGCGCCCGCCAGCCCCGTCGCCAGGGCCGTCACGGCTCCCTTTCTCCCGGCGCCGGCGCGGCGGGCCGAACGGGCCAGGGCGAGCGCGCCGGAGACCCCGCCGGCCAGCCCCAGCCCCAGCCCCACCAGGGACCAGAACCGCCCGGGGGTCAGCTCGTACGCCCCGGTCGGCTCCGCCGGGGCGGCGAGTGCGTACGCGCCGGGCGGCGCGGCGTCCACAGCGTGCTGGATCACCGGCGCGGCGAGCGCGTACGCGCCGGGCGGCTCCGGGAGCATGGCGTGCGCGACCGCCGGTGCGGCGAGTCCCAGGACCGTGAGCAGCGCGGCCCCCGCCACGAGCGTGAATCTGGCTGGCATGAGTCTCTCCTCCGACGACGGGACGTGTTCACCGATGGTGACCGCCGGACCCGGCCGCGGTCGTCCCGCCCACGCGGGCACTTCGCACTGCCGCCCGCGCCGCAGCCGGGTACCGCCGCCGCGGTGTGGTCCGCGCGCGGGTACCGCGGGCGCGGTAGGGGCGCCCTCATCCGCGCGCAGGAGTCGCCCGCGCGGACATCGGGCTAAGGTGCGCGCATGAGGGTGAGCCGGTCCGTCGCCGCCGACTGGGCGATCGCCGTCAGCGTGACGGCGGCGCTGCTGGTCACGGGGCTGTCCGGGACGCGCCCGGCCACGGCCGCCGGCCTGCTCGGCGGCGCCCTGCTCGCGGCCGGCGGGCTGGCGCTGGCCGCGCGCCGCCGGGCCCCCGTCGCCGTCCTGGTCGTCACCGGGGTGTGCGCGGCCGGCTATCAGGCGGCCGGTTTCGACGTGCCCGCCGTCGCCTTCCTGTTCGCCGTCTACGCCGCCGTACGGGCCGGGCACCGCGTCGTCACCGTGGCGGCGAGCGTGGCGCTGCTGGTAGCGCTTCCCGTCGCGGCGCTGATGTCCGGCCCGTACGACACGGGCGAGGCGTTCGCGCAGGCCCGCGGCGTGCTGGAGATCGCCTGGCTGGTCGCGGCCGGGGCGGCGGGCGAGGCGCTGCGGCAGGCCGAGCGGCGGGCCGAGGAGGCCGAGCGCACCCGGGAGGAGACCGCGCGCCGCCGCGCCGACGAGGAGCGGCTGCACCTCGCGCGGGAGCTGCACGACTCGCTCACCCACCAGATCTCCATCATCAAGCTGCAGGCCGAGGTCGCCGTCCACGTGGCCCGCAGACGCGGCGAGCCGGTGCCGGAGGCGCTGCTGGCGATCCAGGAAGCCGGCCGGGAGGCGGCCCGCGAGCTGCGCGCGACCCTGCGGGCGCTGCGCGACGACGCCACCACCCCGCCGCGCGACCTCGACCACGTCCCCGAGCTGGTGGAACGGGCCCGGGCGATGGGCCTGGACACGACGCTGACGATCGAGGGACAGCGCCACGACGTGCCGGCCGCGGTGAGCCGGACCGCCTACCGGATCGTCCAGGAGTCCCTCACCAACGTCTCCCGGCACGCCGCCTCCGCCACCGCGTCGGTCCGGATCGACTGCCGCCCTGACCTCCTCGCGGTCCGCGTCGACGACGACGGCCAGGCCACCCCGGACGCCGCGCCGGCGCCCGGCGTCGGGCTGCTCGGCATGCGCGAGCGCGTCACCGCGCTCGGCGGCCGGCTGAGCGCGGGCCCGCGCGGCGAGGGCGGCTTCACCGTGCGGGCCGAGCTTCCCGTGGACCCGGCGTCATGATCCGCGTCCTGCTGGTCGACGACCAGCCGCTCATCCGCAGCGGATTCCGCGCGCTGCTCGACCTCGAGGACGACATCGAGGTGGTGGCCGAGGCCGGCGACGGGGCGGCGGGCGTCGCCCTGGCCAGGCAGCACCTGCCGGACATCGCCCTCGTCGACATCCAGATGCCGGTCGTCGACGGCATCGAGGCGACCCGGCGCATCGCCGCGGACCCCGCCCTGGCCGGGGTGCACGTCGTCATCCTGACCAACTACGGCCTGGAGGAGCACGTCTTCGACGCGCTGCGGGCCGGCGCGGCCGGCTTCCTGGTCAAGGACATCGTGCCCGAGGATTTCCTGCACGCCGTGCGGGTGGCCGCACGGGGTGACGCGCTGCTCGCCCCGTCGATCACCCGCCAGCTCATCCACCGGTACGTCACCCAGCCGCTCCCCCCCGGCGCCGGCGCGGCGCTGAGCGAACTGACCAACCGCGAACGCGAGACCGTCGCCCTGGTCGCCCGCGGCCTGTCCAACGACGAGATCGCGGCCCGCCTGGTGATCAGCCCGATGACGGCGAAGACCCACGTCAACCGCGCCATGGCCAAGCTCCGCGCCCGCGACCGCGCCCAGCTCGTGGTCCTCGCCTACGAATCCGGCCTGGTCGTCCCCGGCGGCCCCTGACCGGCCGCGCCGTCCTCACCCGCCGTCCCCGTGCTAGGCCGGCGTCTCGACGGGAGAGCCGGTCGTGGCGGGCCGCCGTGTCAGCGGGCGGCGGCGGGCCGGGAGGCCCAGGGTCGGTCTGGCGACGGCCCAGGCGGCGCCCCTGCAGACCAGTTCCTTGTAGACGGCGGCGACCCGGCCGGTCAGGATCGGCCGCACGGCGCGGTCGTCGGCCGTCACGAACTGGATCAGGCCTTCCTTGCGGCCCAGCGAGACGCACTGGTTGAAGTAGCGGATCAGGACCTTCGGCGGCTTCCCGCCGGTCAGGCGCGCCGCGATCGCGTCGGCGGCCTGCCACGCGGTCGGGCCTCCCGAGGCGCACGACATCCGCAGCGGCTTGCCGCCGGGGCCCATGGCCAGGGCGGCGTCGCCGACGGCGTACACGTCCGGGTGCGAGACCGAGCGCATGGTCCGGTCCACCACGATCCGGCCGGTTTCGCTGACCTCCAGCGCGGTCGCCCGCGCGATCGGGTGGACGGCGAAGCCGGTGGTCCACACGGTGACCGCGGCCGGGATGCCGTCACCGGCCGCGGTGACGACGCGGTCGGGCTCCACGCCGGTCACCTCGGCGTGCTCGTACACGGTGATGCCGAGCCTGCCGAAGACCCGCCGCAGGTGGGCGCGGCCCCCGGGGGAGAGCCAGCCGCCGAGGCCGTCGCGGGCGACGAGGGCGACGCCGAGGTCGGGACGGGCCTCGGCGATCTCGGTCGCCGCCTCCAGCCCGGTGAGGCCGCCGCCGACGACGACCACGCGCCGCCCCGCGTCGAGGCCGGCCAGGCGCTCGCGCAGCCGGAGGGCTCCGGGACGACTGGCGATCTCGTGGGCGTGCTCGGCGACCCCGGGCACGCCCTGGGTGCTCCAGCCGCTGCCGAGGGCGTAGACCAGCGTGTCGTAGCCGAGTTCGGCGGCGTCGGCGAGGGTGACGGTCCTGCGGACGACGTCCACGCCGGTGACCCGGCCCTGCTCCAGCCGTACGCCGGTGCCCGCGAACATCTCGCGGAACGGCCGCGGCCTGAGGTCCTGGCCGACGGCCAGCTGGTGCATGCGGACGCGCTCCACGAAGTCGGGCTCGGCGTTGACCAAGGTGATGGCGACGTCCTCGCGGCGCAGCCGCTTGGCGAGGCGGCCGGCCGCGATCGCTCCGGCGTACCCGGCTCCGAGGACGATGATGCGGTGCTGCATTTCCTGGCTCCTGCCTTCCACGGGTTTGCCCCTTGAACCGGGCGGCCCGCCGTTTGCTGACAGGAACGCGGTGTGAATCACCTCACAGCGTGATCAGAAGGCGGTGAACAGCGGCTCCCCGTGGTCGCCGGCCGCCCACCGCGCGGTCGCGCGTTCGAGCTTGCTCGGGTTGACCTGGTTGCGGAACGCGGCGATGCCCTCGGCGGTGACCTCCAGGCACATGACGCCGATGACCCGGCCGTCGACGACGGCGACGACGGCGGGGCCGCCGTTGGCGGTGGACAGGTGGATCCCCGGCCTGCCGCCGACGAGGTCGCGCTTGGCCTTGCCCGGACTGAACAGCCCCCGCAGGAACGTCGCGACCGCGATGGCGCCCACGAACTCCCGGGTCGGGATCTTCCCGCCGCCGTCACCGATCCCGAAGGCGTCCTCGGTGAGCAGGCGCACGAGGGCCTCGGTCTCGCCGTTCCCGGCCGCCGTCAGGAACTCCTCGACGATTCGCCGGGCCGCGGCCCCGTCGACCTCGGCGCGGGTCCTGCCGTCGGCGACGTGCTTCTTGGCGCGGTGGAAGATCTGCTGGCTGGCGGCCTCGGTGAGGCCGAGGATCGCGGCGATCTCGCGGTGCGGGTAGTCGAAGGCCGCCCGCAGCACGTACACCGCCCGCTCGTTGGGGGTGAGCCGCTCCATCAGGGTGAGCACCGCGTACGAGAGCGACTCGCGCTGCTCGGCGGTGTCGGCGGGGCCGAGCATCGGGTCACCGGCGAGCAGCGGCTCCGGCAGCCAGCGGCCCACGTAGGTCTCGCGGCGCGCCCGCGCGGAGGCGAGCTGGTTGAGGCACAGGTTGGTGAGGACCTTCGTCAGCCAGGCTTCGAGCACCTCGATGCGCTCGGCGTCGGCGGCCTGCCAGCGCAGGAACGTCTCCTGCACGGCGTCCTCGGCCTCCCCGGCGGAGCCGAGCAAGCGGTAGGCGATGGCCTCCAGCCGGGGCCTGGCGGCCTCGAACCGGTCGACGTCGCTGACGGACAGGGCCATGGCCCGATCCTAATCACGCCTCGCCGCCCCGAGCCTCCCTACCGCTCGTACGCCGAGAAGCACCGCGGCGGGGGAGCTCGTTCGATCGCGTCGGTGACAATGGCGGTTCTCATGGAGTTCTCAGGCGGAGTTTATGGCGCTTTTGTCTGAGATTTACGAATATGGGGCGATGGAGCGCGTGCCGCAGGACAACGGTGCGGCCGAGGCTCGGCCGGCCGTGGCCGGGAGGACCCGGCTCGTCGCCGGCGGCGGTGCCGTGCTCGTCCTCGTCGCCGTGCTGGCGTACTGGCTCGGGACCGGCAGCGGGAGCGGCGAGGAGGCGGCGCCCGCGCCCAGCCCGACCCCGACCCCGACCGCGACGCTCACCACGGCCGAGGTCTTCCAGCGGGCCGGGCCGTCGGTGGTGGTCATCCGGGCCGGGCGGTCTCTCGGCACCGGGGTGATCGCGGCCGAGGACGGCACGATCCTGACGGCCCACCACGTCGTCAAGGGCGCCGGCGAGGTCACCCTGACCTACGCCGACGGCACCAGGGCCAAGGCCGCCGTCGCGTCGGCCGACCCCGGGCGCGACATCGCGATGCTCAGGCCGGCGGAGCTGCCGGAGATCGTCGTCCCGGCGACGCTCGGCGGCGGCGTCACCGTCGG
The DNA here is from genome assembly GCF_050936535.1 of Nonomuraea sp. CA-218870. NCBI lineage: Bacteria > Bacillati > Actinomycetota > Actinomycetes > Streptosporangiales > Streptosporangiaceae > Nonomuraea > Nonomuraea sp. CA-218870. Next base: position 153,759 of record NZ_JBNJMN010000002.1, read on the forward strand.
CGCGCCCGTCGTGGCCATCGGCAACCCGCTCGGCCTCACCCACAGCGTCTCGACCGGCGTCGTGTCCGGCCTGGACCGGACCACCCAGAAGGGCCTGAGCGGACTCATCCAGTTCGACGCCGCCGCCAACCCGGGCAGCTCCGGCGGTCCCCTCCTGGACGCCCGCGGCCTGGTCGTCGGGATCGTCGTCTCGATCGCCGACCCGGGAGGCGACGAGGCGTTCGCCGGCATCGCGTTCGCGGTGCCGATCGGGGCGGCCCTGGGCGTCGAAGGCGACGGCCCGCCCGGCGACGGACCCCAGATCTGACGAGAAGGGACACGATGACCTCGACCAAGCCCCCGGAGTCCGCGCATCCGCTCGAACACGTGCTGTTCGAGGTCAAGCGCACGATCGTGGGCCAGGACGTGCTGCTGGAGCGGATGGCCGTCGCGCTCGTCGCCGACGGGCACCTGCTGGTGGAGGGCGTGCCGGGCCTGGCCAAGACGCTCGCGGTGCGGTCGCTGGCCGCCGCGATCGCCGGGAGCTTCCAGCGCGTCCAGTTCACCCCCGACCTGGTGCCCGCCGACCTCGTGGGCACCCGGGTCTACCACCAGCACTCCGGCGAGTTCCGCACCGAGCTCGGCCCCGTCTTCACGAACCTGCTGCTGGCCGACGAGATCAACCGCGCCCCCGCCAAGGTGCAGAGCGCCCTGCTGGAGGTGATGCAGGAGCACCAGGTGACGATCGGCAGGGAGACGTTCCGGGTGCCGGAGCCGTTCCTGGTCATGGCGACCGAGAACCCGATCGAGTCGGAGGGCACCTACCCGTTGCCCGAGGCCCAGGTCGACCGGTTCATGATGAAGGTGGTCGTCGACTATCCGACGCAGGCCGAGGAGCAGGCGATCGTCAGCCGGGCGCTGCGCCCGCCCGAGCCGCCGCAGCCGATGGTGACGGCCGACGACCTGATGGCGATGCGGGTCCGCGCCCGGCAGGTGTACGTCGATCCGGCGATCGTCGACTACGCGGTACGGCTCGTCGCCGTCACGCGGTCCCCCGCGACGGCCGGGCTCGGCGAGCTGGAACGGTACGTCACGCACGGGGCGAGCCCGCGGGCGTCCATCGCCCTGGTCACCGGCGCCCGCGCGCTGGCGTTCCTGCGCGGCCGGGACTACGTGCTGCCGCACGATCTGGCGGAGCTCGCGCTCGACGTGCTGCGCCACCGCCTCGTCCTGTCGTACGAGGCGCTCGCGGACGAGGTCGACGCCGACACGATCGTCACCAGGGTGCTCGGGGCAGTCCGGGCGCCCGACGTCGTCCTGCAGAGCCGCTGAGCCATGGCCACCGCCCCCGAGAAGCTCCTGCTCCGCCTGGAGTGGAAGGTCGTCCGCAGGCTCGACGGCCGGCTCCAGGGCGACCACCGCACCGCGTACCGCGGCTCCGGGATCGACTTCACCGGGCTGCGCCCGTACGGGGACGGCGACGACGCCCGGCACATCGACTGGAACGTGACCGCGCGGCTGGACGAGCCGCACCTGCGGGTGTTCACCGAGGACCGCGAGCTGACGGTGTGGCTGGTGCTCGACCGGTCGGCGTCGATGGCGGCAGGCCGGCCGGGGCGCGGCAAGCACGACGTGCTGGCCGAGCTCGCGCTCGTCCTGGCCCGGCTGTTCGGCAGGGGCGGCAACCGCGTCGGCGCGCTGCTCTTCGACACCGGGATGCTGCGCGTCGTGCCGCCAGGCACCTCCCGGCGGCACGCGCTGCGGATCGCCGCCGAACTGGAGCGCACCGCCGCGGGGCGCGGCGGCGCCACCACCGACCTGGCGGAGATGCTCGACGCGGCCGGACGGCTCGCCCGCCGCCGCGCCCTCGTCCTCGTGCTGTCCGACTTCATCGGCGACGGCGACTGGGAACGCTCGCTCCAGCGGCTGGCCCGGCGGCACGAGGTGGCCGCGCTGCGGATCGTGGACACCGCCGACGACGTGCTGCCCGAGGCCGGGCTGATCGTCGTCGAGGACGCCGAGACCGGCGAGCAGCTCGTCGTCGACTCCGCCGACCCGCTGCTGCGGGTACGGTTCCGCGAGGCCGTCGACGCCCGCGACGCCCGGCTGGCGGCGGGCATGCGCCGCGCCGGGGTGCCCGTCCACCGCGTCGACACCGGCCGCGACCTGGCCGAGTCGCTCGTCGAGGTCGTCGCCAGGACCAGGAACCGGACGCCATGACCGGGTCCGCGAGGCCGGCGCGGGAGGACTCATGACGCTGTCCTCCCCGCTGCTGCTGGCCGTCGGACTGCTCGTCACGGCGGCGCTCGCCTGGGCGGTCGTCGTCTCGGCGCGCCGGCGGGCGGCCGCGCTCGCCGCGGCCGGGGTCGTCGTGCGGGGCGGGCGCGGGACGTACCTCGGAGCCGGTCTGACGATCGCCGGCGTCGGCGTGCTGGCGTTCGCCGGCGCGGGACCGGCGGCCATGGTGCCGGTCCCGCGCACCGCGGGGACCGTCGTCCTCGCGGTCGACGTCTCCAACAGCATGGGCGCCGACGACGTCGCGCCCACCCGGCTGGCGGCGGCGCAGCGGGCCGCCCGCGCGTTCGTCGAGGCGCAGCCCGACAGCGTCGACATCGGGGTCGTCGCGTTCGAGCGCGGCGCCCTCACCACGGCACGGCCCGACGCCGACCATTCCGTCGCGCTCAAGGCCATCGACCGGCTGAAGCTCACCGGCGGCACCTCGCTCGGCACGGCCATCACCGGGTCACTGTCGGCGATCACCGGCAAGCAGGTGGCGCTCGGCCGCGACGGCGAGGCCCCCGACATCGGCTACTGGCCGTCCGCGACGATCGTGATGTTCACCGACGGCCAGAATCAGGGCGGGGACGTGGAACAGGCCGCGGCGGTCGCGCAGCGGGCGGGCGTCCACATCCACACGGTCGGGGTCGGCACCACGGCCGGGGCGGCGGTGCGGGTGGACGGCTTCCACCTGCAGACCTCGCTCGACGAGGAGACCCTCACCCTCATCGCGCGGACCACCGGCGGCGACTACCACCCCGCCTCCGACGCCGCGCGGCTCGACTCGATCGCCGACACGATCGACCTGCGGCTCACCGTCTCCGACGAGCCGCTGCCCCTCGCCGGCGCGTTGATCGGGCTGGCCCTCGCGCTGCTCACCGGGGGAGCGGCGCTCACCGTGCTCCGGTCTGGACGGGTGATCTGAATGTCGTTGTCGTGGCCGTGGGCGCTGCTGTCAGTCCTGGTCATCCCGCTGATCTTCGCCATCCGCTGGTGGGCGCTGCGCCGCCGCCGGCGCGCCGCCGTGCGCGTCACCTCTCTCGCGCTGGTACGCGACGCCCTGCCCGGCCGCACCCGCTGGACACGCAAGATCCCTCCGGTGCTGCTCGTGGCCGGGCTCGCGCTGCTGGCGGCCGGGGCCGCGCGGCCGCAGGCGTCGGTGCCGGTGCCGCAGACGTCGGCGACGATCCTGCTCGCGCTCGACACCTCCGGCTCCATGTGCTCCACGGACGTCGAGCCCAACCGGCTGACCGCCGCGAGGGAGGCCGCCGCCGAGTTCATCGAGTCGCAGCGCGGCGGGCCGCGCATCGGCCTGGTCACCTTCGCGGGAACGGCCGGCCTGCTGGTGCCCCCCACCGACGACACCGACGCGCTGATCGAGGCGCTGGACGGGCTCGGCGTGGCCCGCGGCACCGCGATCGGCCAGGCCATGCTCACCTCGATCGACGCGATCGCCGAGGTCGACCCGGCGGTCGCCCCCACCGGCGCGGACCCCGGCGCAGGGGAGGGGCACGCCGGGGCCGCGATCGTCGTGCTGACCGACGGCGCGAACACCCAGGGCGTCGACCCGCAGACCGCCGCCCAGGAGGCCGCCCTGCGCCGCGTCCGCGTCTTCACCATCGGCTTCGGCACCACGAACCCGGCCCCGATGGTCTGCGCCGGCTCCCAGTTCGACGGCCGCGGCTTCGGCTGGGGCGGCGGCCGGGGCGGGTTCGACCGGGGCGGCCGCAACCCGCGCATCGTCGACGAGCCCGCGCTCAAGCGGATCGCCCAGACCACCGGCGGCTCCTACCACCGCGCCGAGAACGCCGACCAGCTCCAGAGCGCGCTCGACTCCCTGCCGGGCAGCTTCACCGTCATCCGCCAGAAGGTCGACACGGCGGCCGCCTTCGCCGTCGGCGGGGCCGTCCTCGTCGCCGCCGCCCTGGGCCTCTCCCTCTGGTGGAACCGCCCCCGGGTCCCGGCCCGCTGACGGCGGTCGTGGAGTCCCAGGCCGGGGCGCGGAGTTCGTAAAGCGCCGTTTCCGCCGCGTGGCACGTGGTAAGAGTCCCGGTCAGAGCCGGGTGTCCCCCTCCCTGGACGGCTGTACGGCATCGAAGGCGAGGGGTGTTGATCTCGGTAGTTCTGGCGCTGCTGGCCGCGGCCTGCAACGCCGCGGCCTCCAACCTCCAGCGTCAGGCGGCGCGGTCCCTGCCCACGGACGAGGGGTTCGGGCTCGGGGAGCTCCTGACGCTGATCCGGCGGCCGGTCTGGCTGGCCGGGATCGCCGCGCTCATCGGCGGCTTCGTCTTCCAGGCCTCGGCGCTGGCGACGGGCCCGCTGGCGCTCGTCCAGCCGGTCCTGGTCACGGAGCTGCCCTTCACCCTGCTCCTGATCCCGATCGTGCTGGGCGGGCACGTGGGGCGGAGGCTGTGGCTGGCGGTCGCGACGATGACCGGCGGGCTGGTGGTCTTCCTGCTGAGCGCGCGGCCCGGCGTCGGCCACGACCGGCCGAGCATGGAGGTGTGGGCCCTGGCGGCGACCGCGACGATCGGGACGATCCTCGGGCTCTGCGCGGTGGCGCGCCTCTTCGGCGGCCGTGGCCGGCCCGCGCTGTTCGGGGTGGCGACGGGCTTCGGGTTCGCCTTCACCGCCGCGCTCATGAAGGAGACCCTCGCCACCCTGGAGAGCGACCCGGGGTCCCTGGCGACCTCGTGGCAGCCGTACGCGATGGTGGTCGCGGGGCTGTGCAGCCTGTTCCTCCTGCAGATCACGTTCAAGAGCGGACCGCTGGTGGTCGCGCAGCCGGCGCTGACCACCAGCGATCCGGTCGCCAGCATCCTGTACGGCACCCTGATGTTCGGGGAGGACGTCCGCGCGGGGGCGTGGATCGTTCTCGAGGTGGCCGGGATGGGCGCGATCTTCCTGGGCAGCGTGATGCTCGCCAGGGCGCCCCTGCTCAAGGAGCTCACGTCACCGCGGTAGGGGCGCTGACAGCAGCACCGCCTCGGCGGGCTCGGCGTGGAAGAGGGCCGAGGCCCGGCCGACCAGGCGCTCGCGGCGGCGCACGTCCCCCAGCTGGTCGAGCGCGCGCACGAGCGCCGCGGCGTCGGGCGCGTGCACGGTCACCTCCGCGCGGGCCATGGCCAGCGCCCCGTCACGGCCGTGTCCCGGGATGGGCCGGTAGGAGACGACGGGCAGGCCCGCGGCGAAGGCCTCCTCGCAGGTCAGCCCCGCACCGTTGTCGACCAGGGCGTGGGCCTGCGCCATGAGCGCGGGCATGTCCTCCTGCCAGCCGAGCACCAGCCCCGCCGGGACGCCGGTGAGACGGCGGCGCAGGCCGGCGTTGCGCCCGCACAGGACGACCGGCACGTACCGCCCGGAACGCGCGACGATCCTCGCGGTTTCCGCGATGTCCCCCACGCCCCACGATCCGGAGGAGATCAGCACCAGCCGATCCTCCGGCGCCGCGCCGATCCGGGCCCGTACCTCGGCGCCCGTCCGCCCGCCCGTCCGCCCGCCGTGGCCGAGGAACGCCGGCCGGACCACCGGGGCGTGCGCCGACACGGGCCGGCCTGTCAGCGCGGCGATGCGCGGCACCGTCGCCGGGTTCGGGCACAGGTACCGGTCGTTGCCCGGATGCAGCCACAGCCGGTGCACGGCGAAGTCGGTCACGAGCACCGTGCTCGTCGCCGCCAGCCGGCCACGCCGCCGCAGCGCCCCGGCCACCTGGGCCGCGACGTGGAAGGTCGAGATCACCTCGTCCGGCGGGCGGCGCGCGACCAGCCGCAGCAGCCGGCTCCCGGCCAGAGCCGTCAGCGGGGAGACCGTAGGGGCGCGTTTGGCCACGAAGAAGACCCGGTAGATGACCTCGTACAGCCAGGGGGCGCGTCTGATCATCCAGTGGTACGACCCGCGCAGCAGACGGCCCAGGCGGAGGGGGAGCAGATGAAGCACGTCGACCACCTGCACGTCGGCGCCCAGGCGGGCGAGGCGGCGGGCCAGTTCCGCGGCCACGGCGTCGTGACCGGCGCCCATGCCGGCGCTGATGATCAGCAGCCGTCGGCCCTCGGCGTTCATCGGCCGACCGGCCGGAGGGCGGGATGACCCGTCGGGCCGCGGTGGCGGCGGCGCTGGCGGGCCTGGCGCTCGTCCACGCGGGCCCGGGCGCCACCTGGCTGGCCGCGGTGCGACGCCGGCTGCCCCGGCTGGCGGGGGCGGGCCGCGACGACCATGTCGCGCTGACCTTCGACGACGGTCCCGACCCGCGCTCCACGCCGAGGTTCCTGGACGAGCTCGGCCGCCTCGACTGCCGGGCCACGTTCTTCGTCCTCGGTGAGATGCTCGAACGCCATCCCGAGGTGGGGCGACGGATCGCGGCCGAGGGGCACGAGCTGGCGGTGCACGGCTGGCGGCACACCAACGCCCTCCTCGCCCGTCCGGGGGCGGTCACCGCGGAGATGGGCCGCGCGGCCGCGCTCGTCGGGTCGGTCACCGGGGAGCGGCCCGTCTGGTACCGGCCCCCGTACGGGGTGCTGAGCGCCGAGGCGCTGGTCGCGGCCCGAGCGCACCGGCTGCGTCCGGTGCTGTGCACCGTGTGGGGCAAGGACTGGACCGCTTCGGCCACGCCGGAGTCGGTCATGGCGAGACTGCTGCCTGGGCTGCAGGGCGGTGCGACCGTGGTGCTGCACGACTCCGACCACACCTCCGCCGCCGGGTGCTGGCGGTCGGCGCTCGGCGCGCTGCCAGAGGTGGTCGGCCGTTGCCGTGAGGCGGGCCTGCTGGTGGGACCGCTGCGGGAGCACGAGGTGGGGAGCGGAAGCGGCGAGCTGTGGATGTCGTGACGGGTCGTACACGGCGTATCTCCTCGCTATAAGTGCGGATAAATACCGTTTTCCGCTACTCGGACCCGCAAAACTGTAATTTCACATACTTTACAAAAAGAGCGCTTCTTCCTGGTTCGACACGAAAGAAAAGAACGGCGAGGCAAAAGGGAGGCCCTGGTGATCCCATAAGTGCCCCGTACCTGACCGCAGCCTGTTTTGGGCGTCGCACGGCGGGCATTCGTCGGCAATGGCGTCGTACGGGACCGGTACTCAGGCATTCATGTCGAAAGCCGGCCAGGAGAATTTTCCGGTAGCTCTGAGAATGCTGCCGGCCGGTTACCGGAACCACCTGATGGCCGTGTACGCGTTCGCCCGTCACGTCGACGACCTGGGCGACGAGGCGGAGCCGGGCGACCGGTCGCGGCTGCTCGACGACGTCGAGACCGACCTGGACCGCCTCTACGACGGATCGGTCCCGCGCCTGCCGGTGGTGCGCGCGCTCGCCCGTACGGTGCGGGAATGCTCTATCCCGGCCGAGCCTTTCCGCCGCCTGCTGGAGGCCAACCGGCGTGACCAGACGGTCACCCGCTACCGCACGTTCGACGACCTCCTCGACTACTGCGCGCTCTCGGCGAACCCCGTCGGGCACATCGTCCTGCGCGTGTTCGGCGCCGCCGAGCCGGCGCGGCTGACCTGGTCCGACCAGATCTGTTCGGCGTTGCAGATCCTCGAACACTGCCAGGACGTCGGCGAGGACCACGCGCGCGGCCGGATCTACCTGCCGGAGCAGGACCTGCGGCGGTTCGGCTGCGCCGAGAGCGACCTGGCCGCGCCGTCGACCCCGGAGAGGCTGCGCCGCGTCGTGGCCCTGCAGACCGCGCGGGCCGCGGAGATGCTGCGCGAGGGCCGCCCGCTCGTCGCCTCCCTGTCCGGGCACGCCCGGCTGGCGGTCGCCGGATACGTCGCCGGCGGGCTGGCCACCGTCACCGCGCTCGAACGGGCGGCCCATGACGTCCTGGGCCGCCCCGTCCGCCCCCGTCGTGACCACCGGCTGGCCGCCTGGCTGCGCGTCCTGGCCACCTGGAGGTGAGGAACCGGATGACCCCGTCCCACGCGTACCGGCTCTGCGAACAGATCGTCCGCACCCGGGCGAGGAACTTCTCCTACGGCATCCGGCTGCTCCCCGTGCCGAAGCGCCAGGCGCTCAGCGCGGTCTACGCGCTCGCCCGCAGGATCGACGACATCGGCGACACGGACGGCCCCGCCGAGCGGCGGCTCGACGAGCTGTCGGACATCCGTGAAGATCTCCGCCGCATCGGCCCCGGCCAGACGAACCTCGTCCTGCTCGCCCTGGACGACGCGGCCCGCCGCTATCCCATCCCGCTGCGGGCCTTCGAAGAACTGATCGACGGGTGCGCGGCCGACGTGCGCGGCACCATGTACCAGAGCTTCGACGAACTGCTCGGCTACTGCCGGTGCGTCGCCGGGTCCATCGGGCGGTTGTCCCTGGGCGTCTTCGGCGCCGAGGACCACCGCGAGGCCGAGCCCCTGGCCGACGCCCTGGGGGTCGCCCTGCAGCTCACGAACATCCTGCGCGACGTGCGCGAGGACCGGCTCGCCGGACGCGTCTACCTGCCCGCCGAAGATCTCGAACGCTTCGGCTGCACCCTGGCCGTCGACGCCGGGGGCGACTTCACCGACCCGCCGGAGCGGCTCGCCGCGCTCGTCCGGCACGAGGCGGCCCGCGCCCGCGACTGGTACGAGGAAGGGACCCGCCTGGTGCGGCTGCTCGACCGCCGCAGCGCGGCGTGCACGATGGCGATGGCCGGCATCTACCGGTCCCTGCTCGATCGGATCGCCGCCGACCCGGCGAGCGCGCTGGCGGCCCGGTCATCGCTGCCCACCTGGCGCAAGACGGCCATAGCGGCCCGCGCGGTCGCCGGGGCACGCCGATGAGCGGCCCACCGGCGGCGCCGGTCGCGATCGTGGGCGGCGGGCTGGCCGGCATCGCCGCCGCCGTCGCCCTGGGTGAGGCGGGCCACGCGGTGACGCTGTACGAGGCCCGCCCCAGACTGGGCGGCGCCACGCACTCGTTCGACCGGGACGGGCTGGCCGTGGACAACGGCCAGCACGTCTTCCTCCGCTGCTGCACCGCCTACCTGGGCCTGCTCGACCGGATGGGCGTCGCGGACCGGGTCCGGCTGCAGGACCGGTTCGACGTCCACGTCCTCACGCCCGGGGGCCGCCGCGGGCGGCTGCGCCGCACCGCGCTGCCCGGCCCGCTGCACCTGCTGCCCGCGCTGGCGACGTACTCCCTCCTGAGCCCGCCGGACCGGCTGCGCGCCGTACGGGCCGCGCTGGAGCTGGCCCGGCTGGACCCAGCCGACCCCGCGCTCGACCGGCTCACCCTGGAGAGCTGGCTGGCGGCGCACGGCCAGACCGGACCCGCCCGCGAGGCGCTCTGGGACCTGTTCGCGAAGGCGGCGCTGAACGCCGGCGCCGGCCAGGCGGCGCTCGGGCCCGCGGTGAAGGTGTTCAGGACCGCCCTGCTCGGCCGGTCCGGCGCCGCCGACATCGGCGTCCCGGACGCGCCGCTCGGCGAACTGCACGGCACCGCCGCCCACGACGCCGTCAAGCGGCACGGCGGCGAGGTGCGGCTGTCGGCCAAGGTCACGGGGATCGCCGAAGGCCCGGCGGTCGTCGTGGACGGCGTCCCGGCCCGCGCGAGCGCGGTGATCGTGGCCGTGCCGCACGAGCAGGCGGCCAGGCTCGTGCCCGTGGCGGCGGCGCCCGGCCGGGACGGCTGGCACGACCTGGGCGCGAGCCCGATCGTCAACGTGCACGTCGTCTACGACCGCCGGGTGACCGGGCTGCCGGCCGCGGCGGCGGTGGGCTCGCCGGTCCAGTGGGTCTTCGACAAGACCGGCGTGGCGGGGCTGAGCGGGGGACAGTACCTCGCGGTCTCGGTGTCGGCCGCGCAGCCGTGGATCGACCTGCCGACAGCGGCGATCCGGGCCGAGTTCGTGCCCGCACTCGAACGCCTCTTCCCCGCCGCGCGGCGGGCGCGGGTCACCGACTTCTTCGTCACCAGGGAACGCCGGGCCACCTTCTTCCAGGGGCCGGGCAGCGGCGCGCGCCGGCCCGGCGCGCGGACCCGGTGGCCGGGGCTGTATCTCGCCGGCGCGTGGACGGACACGGGCTGGCCCGACACGATGGAGGGCGCGGTGCGCAGCGGACTGCACGCGGCCGGTCTGGTCCGGCGGCACCTGATCAGCGGAGCGGCGTCATGACCGCGCTCCTCCCGCCCGTGGTGGCGCAGGCGCGGGAGCTGGTCGAGCCCGTCCTGCGCGCGGCGGTCGACCGGCTGGACCCGCTCACGGCCCGGGTGAGCGCCTACCACCTCGGCTGGACCGACGCCTCCGGCCTGCCCTCGGCCGCCCCGGGCAAGGCGTTGCGGCCGGCGCTGGTCCTGCTCTCGGCGCGGGCGGCGGGAGGCGACGTCGGGGAGTGCGCGCCGGCCGCCGCCGCGGTGGAGCTCGTGCACGCGTTCTCGCTCGTCCACGACGACATCATGGACGGCGACGAGACGCGCCGGCGCCGCCCCTCCGCGTGGCGGGTCTTCGGCGAGCCCGCCGCCATCCTGGCCGGAGACGCCCTGCTGGCGCTGGCCTTCGAACTGCTCCTGGAACACGACGCCCCCGGCCGGTCGGCCGCGGCCCGCTCGCTGAGCGCGGCCACCCGCGGCCTCATCCGGGGCCAGGGCCTGGACCTGGAGTTCGAGCGCCGCCGGGACGTCAGCCTGGACGAGTGCCGGCAGATGTCCGCGCACAAGACCGGCGACCTGTTCGCGTGCGCCTGCTCGATCGGCGCGGCCGCCGCGGGCGGGCCCGCCGAGCTCGTCGCCGGGCTGGCGGCGTTCGGCGCCGAGACGGGGCTCGCCTTCCAGCTGACCGACGACCTGCTCGGCATCTGGGGCCGCCCGGAGACGACCGGCAAGCCCGTCGGGTCCGACCTGCGCTCCCGCAAGAAGAGCCTGCCCGTCGTCGCGGCCCTCACCAGCGGGACCGCGGCGGGCGAACGCCTGGCCCGGCTGCTGGCACAGCCGGGACCGCTGACGGACCACGACCTGCGCACGGCGGCCCGGCTCGTGGAGGAGGCCGGAGGCCGGTCCTGGGCCGAGACGCAGGCCAAGCACCTGCTCGACAGCGCCGGCCGCCGGCTCGCCGACGCCCGCGTCGCCACGGACGTGCGGGAGCAGCTGCTGGACATCGCCCGCTTCATCACCACCCGGGACTACTGATCATGAAAACGGCCGACACGCTCCGAGCCGCGCCCGGCGTCCCGCCGTCCGGCGCGCGGCGGGCCCTCGACGCCGCCCGCGACCACCTGATCGGGCTGCGATCGCCGCAGGGCTGGTGGAAGGGCGAACTGCAGACCAACGTGACCATGGACGCCGAGGACCTGCTGCTGCGGGAGTTCCTCGGCATCCGGGCGAAGGACGACACCGCCGAGGCGGCCCACTGGATCCGGTCCCAGCAGCGGGCCGACGGCACCTGGGCCACCTTCCACGGCGGCCCGCCCGACCTGTCCACCACGATCGAGGCCTACGCCGCCCTGCGCCTGGCCGGCGACCCCGCCGAGGCGGCCCACCTGCGCGCCGCCCGCTCCTTCGTACGGGACTCCGGCGGGATCGAGTCGGCGCGGGTCTTCACCCGGATCTGGCTGGCCCTGTTCGGGCAGTGGCCCTGGGACCGGCTGCCCGTCCTGCCGCCGGAGCTGATGTTCCTGCCGTCGTGGTTCCCGCTGAACGTCTACGACTGGGCCTGCTGGGCCCGGCAGACGATCGTCCCGCTCACGGTCGTCAGCGCGCACCGGCCGGTCCGCCCGCTCCCGTTCGACCTGGCCGAGCTGCGCACCGGCCGTCCCGCGCAGAGGCGGGCCCGGACGGGCTGGGAGGGGTTCTTCCACGGCCTGGACCGGCTGCTGAACCGGTACGCACGACGGCCCGTGAAAGGCCCGCGCGAGGCGGCGCTCAGAAGGGCCGCCGAGTGGATCGTGGCGCGGCAGGAGGCCGACGGCTCCTGGGGAGGCATCCAGCCGCCCTGGGTGTACTCGCTGATCGCGCTCCACCTGTCCGGCTACGACCTGGACCACCCGGTCATGAGCCGGGGGATCCGCGGCCTCGACCGGTTCACCGTCAGGGACGAGCGGGGCCGCAGACTCGAAGCCTGCCAGTCCCCGGTGTGGGACACCGCGCTCGCCGTCAACGCGCTGCTCGACGCCGGCGTCCCCGCCGAGCACCCGGCCGTCGCCGAGGCCGCGGACTGGCTGCTGCAGGAGGAGGTCAGGGGGCCGGGCGACTGGGCGGTGCGACGGCCAGGTCTGGCGCCGGGCGGCTGGGCGTTCGAGTTCGACAACGACCTCTACCCCGACGTCGACGACACCGCCGAAGTGGTCCTCGCCCTGCGCCGGACGGGCCGGCCGGACGCCCGGGCCGCCATCGCCAGGGGCGTGCGCTGGATGACCGGGATGGCCTCACGCGACGGCGGGTTCGCCGCCTTCGACGCCGACAACACCAGGACGCTCTGCACCAGGCTGCCGTTCTGCGACTTCGGGGCGGTGATCGACCCGCCGTCGGCCGACGTGACCGCGCACGCCGTCGAGGCGCTGGCGCACGAGCTGCCCGGCTCGCCCGAGCTGCGGCGGGCCGTGCTCTGGCTGCTCAAGGCGCAGGAGCCGGACGGGTCCTGGTTCGGCCGCTGGGGGGCCAACCACGTCTACGGCACCGGCGCCGTGGTCCCCGCCCTGGTCGCGGCGGGGGTGCGGCGCGAGGCGGTCTGCGTCCGCCGGGCGGTCGCCTGGCTGGAGTCCCACCAGAACCGGGACGGCGGCTGGGGCGAGGACCTGCGCTCCTACACCGACCCGGCGTGGATCGGGCGCGGCGCCTCCACGCCCTCGCAGACGGCGTGGGCGCTGCTGGCCCTGCTCGCCGCCGGAGAGCTGTCGCCCGCGGTGGACGGCGGCGTGCGCTGGCTGGTCGAGCACCAGCGCCCCGACGGCACCTGGGACGAACCGTACTTCACCGGGACGGGGTTCCCCGGCGACTTCTTCATCAACTACCACCTGTACCGGCTCGTCTTCCCCGTCAGCGCCCTCGGCCGCTACCTGCGAGCCTGCGGGCAGGCGCCATGACGGACCTGCTGATCTGCACCGCCCTGGCCCTGGAGGCGCGGGCCGTCAGGCGCGGCCTCTCCCGCTGCCCGGTGCGCGTCCAGTTCCGCCGGACGGGGGTCGGGCCGCGCCGGGCCGCGCGCGTCGCGGCCGCCCTGCCGGCGTTCGACGCGCTGGCCGTGACGGGCTTCGCCGGATCGCTCGTCCCCGGCCTGCGGGCCGGGGACGTCCTGGCGGCCGAGGAGGTCCGCTACGGCGATCAGACGTTCGCCTGCCCGTCGGCGCCGCTGCTGGCGGGGGAACTGACCCGCGCGGGCCTGCGCGCCCGGACCGGCTCGCTGCTGACCTGCGATCACGTGGTGACCGGGGCACTGCGGCGCGACCTCGCCGAGCAGGGGGCGCACGCCGTCGACATGGAGACCGCGCCGCTGGCCCGCGCCGCCGCCGGCCGGCCGGTGGCCGCCGTCCGGGTCATCGTCGACACGCCCGCCGACCCGCTGCTCAGCCCGGCCACCCTGCGCGGCGCGCTGGCGGCCCGCCGCGTGCTGCGCCGCCTCGGCCCGGTCCTCGCCCGCTGGGCCGCGGCCATCGCGCCCCGCACGGTGCTGCGCGACCCGCCCGGCCTCGGCGGGGCCGACCTCGTCCTCGTGCTCGGGCCGGCCGGCTCCCCGGAGGCCCGGCGGCTGCTGGAGACCGCCACGCCGCCCGCCCGGCTCGTCGACGCGCCGGAGCGGATCGAGCTCGGCTGGCTCCGCGGGGTCCGCACCGTCGCCCTCACCGCCACCGGCTCCACCCCGCCCTCCCTCGTCGACACCGCCGAGAACGCGCTGCGCGGCCTCGGCCCGGTGACCTCCGGCATCCGCCGGACCGCCGGGGAACCCATCTCGGAGGACGCACAGCCATGACGATCCCGGTCCGCCAGAGTCTGCGTGTCGCCGGCTACATCCTGCGCAACAAGGTACGGCGACGCGCCAAGTTCCCGCTGCTGGTCGAGCTGGAACCGCTGTTCGCCTGCAACCTCGCCTGCGGCGGCTGCGGCAAGATCCAGCACCCGGCCGACGTGCTGCGCCGGCGGATGCCCGTCGAGCAGGCGGTCGCGGCGATCGAGGAGTGCGGCGCCCCGATGGTGTCCATCGCCGGCGGGGAACCGCTCATGCACCCGCAGATCGGGGAACTGGTCCGGGAGCTCATCGCGCGCAAGAAGTACGTCTACCTCTGCACCAACGCGCTGCTCATCCCCAAGAAGATCGACCAGTTCGAGCCGTCCCGGTACTTCGCCTGGACAGTGCACATCGACGGGCTGAAGGAGCGCCACGACGCGGCCGTGTGCAAGGAAGGGGTGTTCGAGGAGGCGGTCGCCGCCGTCCGCGAGTGCCGGCGGCGCGGGTTCCGCGTCACCACGAACACCACCTTCTTCAGCACCGACAGCCCGCGGACCGTCATCGAGGTGCTCGACTACCTCAACGACGACCTGGGCGTGGACCAGATGATGATCTCTCCCGCGTACGCCTACGAGAAGGCGCCGGACCAGGACCACTTCCTCGGCGTCTCGGAGATCCGCGCCCTGTTCCGCCAGGCGTTCGCCGGAGGCAACCGCCGCAGGTGGCGGTTCAACCACTCGCCCCTCTTCCTCGACTTCCTCGAAGGCCGCGTCGACTTCCCGTGCACGGCGTGGGCGATCCCGTCGTACTCCCTGTTCGGCTGGCAGCGGCCGTGCTACCTGATGTCCGACGGATACGCCCGCACCTACCGGGAGCTGGTCGAGGAGACCGACTGGGACGCCTACGGCCGCGGCCGTGACGACCGGTGCGCCAACTGCATGGCCCACTGCGGCTACGAACCCACGGCGATCTTCGCCACGCTCGGCTCACTCCGTCAGTCGCTGCGCGCCGTACGAGACCACTGACCCCGGCTCAGCCCATCCGCCGGGCGAGCCCGTGGAACAGGCCGGGCGCGGCGCCGCGCAGCCGCGCCGGCAGGCGCAGCCAGCCCGGCACGTAGCACTCCGGCCTGCCGCGCCGGACCGCCGTCACGATGCCGCGCGCCACCCGCTCCGCAGGGATCGGCGCGGGCCAGCGCCGGTCGTACGGGGCGCCGCGCCTGGCGAAGAACGGCGTGGCCACCACCCCCGGGAACACCACCGACACCCCGATGCCGGGCGACCCGGACAGCTCGTCCCGCAGCGCCTCGGCGAAGACGACCAGCCCCGCCTTGGCGGCCGAGTAGACCGCCTCGCCTCCCACGCCGACGGCGCCGGCGATCGAGGCGACGAAGACGAGGTGTCCCCGGCGCCGCTCGATCATGCCGGGCAGCAGGAGCCGCGCCAGCTCGATCGGCGCGGTCAGGTTGACCGCCACCAGCGCGTCCACCCGCCCCGCCGGCATCCGGGCGAACGGCCCGGCCCAGCCCTCTCCCGCGTTGCAGACCAGGACGTCCACGGGGGCGGCCCGCCGGGCGAGCCCGGAGGCGTCCGTCGTGACGTCGCCGACGACGGCCCGCCCGCCGGTCTCGGCCGCCACCGCGTGCAGCCGCTCCCCGTCACGTCCCGCCAGCACCAGCCGCGAACCCGCGGCGGCCATCGCCCGCGCGGTCGCCGCGCCTATGCCCGAGGACGCCCCCGTGATCAGGACGCGCGCGCCGTCGATCCTCATGCCACCCGACGCTAGCCCGCGCCGGACCGCGGCCGGGGACGACGCTCCGCGCCTTCCGCAGGCGTACGCGCGACTTGGGACAGACTGGGGAGATGCGCGAGCTGGTCATCGTCCGGAACCCGGATCAGCAGTCCCGCCTGCCCTCTACCTGATCCGGCTGCCGCTCGGAAAGGGCCTGTTCCTGCGCGCGGGCGGCACGTACCCGTCGGGGGTCAGCGGGTGCCGGTCAGGGCGGTGCGGGCGATCTCGGCCCGTTCGGCGGCCTCCGCCTCGGCGGCCCGCTGCTCGGCGAGCACGCGGGCGTCGTAGGCGGTGCGGGCCGCGGCGATCTCGTTCTGGTGCGTCTCGGTCCAGATGACCAGCTCGCGGATGGTCGAGTGCAGGGTCGCGCCCAGCGAGGTGAGCTCGTAGTCGACGCGCGGCGGGACGGTCGGGTGCACGGTCCTGCTCACCAGCCCGTCCCGTTCCAGGTGCCGCAGCGTACGGGTGAGCATGCGCTGGCTGACCCCGTCGATCAGGCGGCGCAGCTCGGTGAAGCGCAGGCTGCGCCGGTCGAGCAGGGCGATGACCAGCAGTGACCACTTGTCGGCCACGCGGTCGAGGATCTGCCGGACCTCGCAGTCCTCCCGCGTGTCCCACTGAAGAATGTCGTAGTCGTCGTCGGTATCCCCGCAGTGACCGAGTGACTTAAAAGTGCCCTCTTCCATGACATTTCATGATGCTCGACGATTCTCACGGTTACAAGAAGGAACCGGCAGGCAGTCGAGGAACCGCGGCCGGTTCCGTCGTCTGTGAAAGGACCGCACCGTGCCCACCTCGATGTCCCCCCGCGCCTGGGGCGTGCTCTTCGTGCTCGCCGGCGCGATCTTCCTGGAAGGGATCGACGTGGCCATGCTGAACGTGGCGCTGCCGGCGATCCGGGCGGATCTCGGCCTGTCCACCGGCATGCTCAGCGGCGTGGTCAGCGCCTACGTGCTCGGCTACGGCGGCTTCATGCTGCTCGGCGGCCGGGCCGCCGACCTGCTGGGACGCCGCCGGATGTTCCTGTTCTGGCTGACCGTCTTCCTGATCTTCTCCGGCCTGGGAGGCTTCGCGAACGACGGGTGGACCCTGCTGACGGCCCGCTTCGTGACCGGGGTCGCGGCCGCGTTCATGACGCCCGCGGGGCTCTCCCTGATCACCGGCAACTTCCCCGAAGGGCCGCAGCGCACGAAGGCGCTCGGGGTGTACGCCGGCACCGCCTCGGGCGGCTACGTGCTCGGCCTGGTCGCCGGCGGCCTGCTGGCCTCCATCGGCTGGCGCTGGGTGTTCTTCGCCCCGGTCATCCTGTCGGCGGTGATCCTGGTCGCGGCGCTGCTCCTGCTCAAGGAGACCCCGGTCCCCGAACGCCCGCCCGGCGGCTTCGACCTGGCCGGCGCGTTCAGCATCACCGGCGCGATGCTGCTGCTGGTGTACGGCGTGGTCCGGCTGGAACAGCCCGGCGACGGCCTCGCCCTCACGCTCGGCGTGCTCGCCGCCGGCCTCGCCCTGCTGATCGTCTTCGTACTGATCGAACGGCGGGCGCGCCACCCCCTGGTCCGGCTCGGCATCCTGCGCTCACCCTCGCTCGTACGCGCCAACCTGGGCGCCCTGCTGTTCCTGGCCGCGTTCGCCGGCTTCCAGTTCGTGGTCACCCTCTACCTCCAGGAGGTGCGCGGCTGGAGCAGCCTGCAGACCGGCCTGGCCATGCTGGTGATCAGCCTGGACGTGATCCTCGCGCCGACGCTCACCCCCTGGCTGGTCAACCGGTTCGGCAACGCCCGCGTGCTGTTCGCCGGGATGGTCCTCGCCGTCCTCGGGTACGCGCTCTTCCTGCCGATGGGCATGGACTGGACGTACGCGGCCATGCTGCCGACCATGTTCCTGCTCGGCCTGGCGTTCTCCCTGGCATACGGCCCGCTGACCATGGCCGCCACCGAGGGGGTCGCGGAGCCCGAGCACGGCCTGGCCGGCGGGCTGCTCTACACCTCCATGCAGTTCGGCACCGCGCTCGGCCTGTCCGCGGTGACCGCCGTGAGCGTCGCCGCGCTCGGCGACGCCGGCACGCCGGCAGCGGTGCTGGAGTCCCAGCGGCTCGCCCTCCTCGTCCCCGTCGCGGCCGTGGCCGCCGGCGCCCTGATCACCGCCTTCGGCCTGCGCCGCCGTGCCGCCGCTCCCGGTGACCCGCAGCCCGTCCCCGACCCAGACCCCGACCACGACCCCGACCACGACCCCGACCACGACCACGACCACGACAGAAGCGCCTCACGGCAGCCGACCTAGCCGGCACGATCCGGCGGGCCGGGAGCGGCAGCTCTTGATCCGGCCGGGAAGGCTGTGCCAGCCTGGCCCGATGGCGGTGAAGTGGTCGCGAGCGGAGATCCTCGAAGCGCTCAGGACGTGCGCGCTGCACTCGGCCACGACGGTGGACGGGTACTCCGGCCTCGACGTCGTCGCGGAGCCGGACGCCATGCTCCTGACGTTCCGCTGGTGCCGTGATCCGAACGTCTACGCCGTCGAGGTCGCCTATCCGGCGGAGCCCATCAGCCCTTGGACCGGCCTGTCGGTGACCTCGGCCCACGCATGGGCCGCGGACGTCATGGCCGGCCTCGAGGAGAACCTCGCGACCGGGCTGGTCATGTGGGGCCGCCGGACGATCCGGGACGGCTCCATCGTCCTGGCCTCCCGTGATCCCGTCGACGTCCTTCCCGCCGGGTACCACATCACGTCGGTCTCCCGCGTCGGCATGCCCCGCTCCTCGTGGCCGAAGCGGAGGGGGAGCCTCCTCAGGGAGGGCACCTTCTTCACGTACGAATCGCCGGAGGAGCCGGTTCCGCTGCCTCCGTCCGAGGTGGGTTCCCACCTGGCCGAGGAGGGGATGGACGTGAGCCTTCCCCGGCGGCTGCTCGCCGAGGACAGGCTGGCCTGCTGGCATGAGGCCTACGTCGACAACTCCCGCGGAGAACCGCACGTCGGGCACGCGGTCGCGTCCTGGGACGACCCGCCGCACACCACCGCCCGGCTGGCACTGGTGCACATCCAGCCCGGGGTCCCGCCGGACGTGCGGACGGCGCTGGCGCGCTTCGCGGTCCGCGCGGTGACCGAAGCCGGCGCTCTGCGCGTGGTCACCGCGATCGACGCCCCCGAGCTCCGTGAACTCGGGTTCCAGCCGGCGGACGGAGACGGGCTCATCCTCCACACGAGCGTCACCGGGCCCCCGCCGGAGCTCTGACCCGGCCACTCTCGGGGCGTCTCGATGCCCGGTCATACCTGCCATTCGTCGTCGCGGAGGAGCTCGACCGCGCCGCCGTCGTGGCCGATGCCGGTGACGGTGACATCGGGGCCGCCCACCATGAAGTCGACGTGCACGCGGGAACGGTTGACCCCGGCCGCGTCCAGGCCGGCGGCCTCCCGCAGATGTGCGGGCACGCCGGGAGGCAGCCCGGCGCCCCAGGCGAGATGGCAGGTGGCGTTCTCGTCCAGCAGAGTTTCGAGGTAGGTGATCCCCGATTGCCCGACCGGTGAGGAACCGTCGACGAGAGCCAGCTCACCGAGCCGCGCGGCCCCGGCATCGGTCGCCTGGTGGGTGCGGACGACGTCCGCGCCGCTGCTCGCCCGTACCTCGGTCACCACGCCCGCCGTGAAGGTCAGTTCGAGGTCGCGGATGACGGTGCCGTTGAGGACCAGCGGACGCGTCGAGCGAACCGTGCCCTCCACCCGGCGGTGGTCGGGAGTGGTGAACACCTCCTCCGTGGGGAGGTTGCACTGGAAGACGTGCCCCTCGACCGATTCGAGGCGCGCCGCGGTCCAGTGGGCGTCGGGCAGCAGGCCGATGGTCAGGTCGGTCCCCGGACCTTCGAACCGTACGGCGTCGAGACGCAGGTCCTTCAGCACCTCCGCGCGGTGGAGCAGCTCGGCGATGCGTCGCTCCCAGGCGGCCCGCGGATCGGGCTGGTCGAGCCGGAGGATGCGGCGCAGGTGCTGCCACAGCCGGGCCTCGTCCGGCTCCCCGAAGATCGCCTGAGCCCACTCCGCGGTCGGACAGGGGACGATGGTCCAGCGGACCAGGCTGCCGAGCTGGAGCCGCTGCCTCGACGTGAGGTGGGGCATCCGATCCAGACCCGCCCGGATCGGATCCTGCCCGACGAGGAGATCCGGTGTCGCGGTGCCCCGGATGTTGACCAGGACGCCGCAGTGGCGGGCGAGCTCCTCGTTCCGCGCGTCCAGCCAGGACGGAACCTCGCCCAGCGTCTCCGCGTCCGCGTGCTGGACCCGGGACCGTCTGGCATACGGGTCGAAGTACCAGATGTCGGCATAGCGAGCGCCTCGGGCGTACGCGGCCTCCGCCAGGGCGCGGGCGAGCGGAGCATGCTCGATCTCGGCGTTGATCAGAACCCGGTCGTCGCGGACGACCGGCACGGCGATGTCGAAGACGACGTCGGCGTACCCGGCCAGCTCAGTGGCGGGAATGGTCATGGAGGTCTCCTTGAGGGGATGCCTTACGAGGTGTGCGGCTGAAGGGGAGGAACAGCAGGGGCGCCAGCGCCGCCACCGCGCCCGCGGCGGCGAACCCGTACGCCAGGCCGAGGGACTGGACGATGGCGCCGAGCGCGAGCGCGGCGGTCAGGAACCCCAGGTCGAAGAACGCCGTCGTGGTGGCCAGCGCCGAGCCGCGCTGCTCGGCGGGCAGGCCGGTCACCGCCATGGTCAGGAACGCCGGAAGGCCCAGCGCCTGCCCGGCGCCCAGCACCGCCGCCGCGACCAGCGCCCCGGTGACGGACGGCCAGACGACCAGCATGGACAGCCCCGCCGCCGTGAGGACGAGCGAGGCCGCCGCCATCGCGCGCGGGCCGATCCGGGCCGCCGGCCGATGACCGGCCAGCCGTACCGTGAGCAGCACACAGCCGTAGAGCAGGAAGTGGGCGCCGCTGTCGTCGCCGCCCAGCGCCGCGACGTGCAACGGCAGGAAGGCGCTGAAGGCCGTGTATCCCCACACCGACGCCCAGTAGCCGAACCCGGGAGCCAGTCCCGCCCGGTGGACGAGCGGCCCGGTCTTCCTCGTCCGGGACGGCTCGCCGCCCGCCGGGCCGGTCAGGGACAGGCAGACGGCGAAGGCGGCGACGGCCACGGCTCCCGACAACGCCCACACGGCCCACAGACCGGCGGCGACGCGAACGGCCTCGGCGAGCGGCGGTCCGGCGAGCAGACCGGCGTTGACCGCGACGGAGAAGTGGGTGATCGCCGCGCCGCGCCGTCCGTGGTCGCTGGCCGCGGCGGCCAGGCCGACGTACGTCAGAGCCTCGCCGATCCCCGCGACGGCCCGGCAGGCCAGGAACAGCGGCAGCGAGTCGGCCAGGAGCACCGCCGACGAGGCGGCGGCCAGCAGCAAGGCGCCGGCGCCGGCGGTCGCCCTGCGACCCCGGCGGTCGGCCAGCCTGCCCGCGACCGGCCGGGCGAGCAGGGCGGACACGGAGGTCATCGCCAGACAGACGCCGACCAGGCCGGGGCCCTGGTCCAGTGGGCCGGTGACGTACCTGGGGATGACGGGGACGAGCAGCCCCAGCGACAGGAAGCACGCCCCCGTGCACAGCAGCAGGCGGGTCATCGCGCGTCGTCGAGTTCCAGCAGCAGGGCGGTCATGCTCACCTTGATCCTGTCGCCGGACCGGGGCGGCCCCGCCTTGTCATGGACCAGCGCGACCGCCTGGTCGATCAGCCCTGCGACCTCCTCCCACACGGACCGGTCCAGCCATATCTCGGCGTCCATCGACATGCGCGTGGCCCGCGCCTGGGCGAGGCGTCGTGACAGGTCGACGCTCAGCGCCTCGTGCAGGAGCTGCCGCCCCTCGGCCCGGTCCAGCCGGGCTCCGCTGGAGGGGTCGTAACGGTAGCGCCTGCGGGGTCTGCCCCTGCCTCCTCGCGGCGGCTGCTCGTCGACCTGTTCCAGGAAACCCGCCTCGGCGAGCTGGCGCAGGTGGTAGCTGGCCGAGGCGTGGGCGATGCCCAGCTCCTCCGCCACCTCGGTGGCCGACATGGACGCGCCGGTGAGCAGCGAGACGATGCGGATGCGGAGCGGGTTGGCCAGGGCCCGCAGGGGCACCAGATCGCCACCGTTTTCCCAAGACATGTTGGGATCGTAGCTTCCCAACATGTCTTGGGAAAGAGAGTTGGGCCACGACAGCCCGAAACGCCGTAGCCGCAGGATCAGGACGACCGGCACGATCGGGTCGTACGGCGGGGGCTTCGACGCAGCCGGGCCAGACGCTGCCAGATCTTCGAGGTGGCGACGGCGCGTTCGCCGCACGCACGGTTGACCGCTCGCGGCCGCAGCCGATGGAACAGAACGGGGTGCGGACAGGTCGGGCGCCGAACTCCGCTACGCCGGAGCCCCGGGGGCGAGGTCTTCGAAAGGACTTCGAACCGGTCCGGACAATGGGGAACGGAGGTGAACCGTCACCTCAATACTCCCAGCGAGCTTTCGCAGATGGTCAATGTCGCCGGTCCGGGAATATTGTGCGATGAGCATCATTCGTGTCGCCCAGGTTCTCCATCATGGCGATCTCCTTTCGACACCCGGGCGTCGCGGCCACGCCGGGAGGGCACGGCGGGCAAGCGACGCCCGAATCCGCAGCTTCAGGACGACCGGTATTACGTGGACTCCTCGGAAGGGCGCGGTTCTTCGACGCCCACGCCGACCTGATCATCGCCCACCGCCATCGGAGAACTCAAACGCACCCGTGACTTTCAGTTGAGTGATTTTACACGGATTGTCAACATATTCCGGGGCTTGTGAAGTTCGCAGGCATGGACCGTACATGCATTACCGGAAAAGCCGTCGCGGACTTAAACACAAGGCTTGCCAGCCGAGGGGAACCGGGATGTCATAAGCCCGAAACCGAGGAGAGGAAGCGATATGCCCGGAGAGTTACGCGGCGTTCTGGTGACGGCACTGGCCGCCATGATGGTCACGGCCACGTTCGGCGCCATGCCCGCCCAAGCCGAGATCGTGGAGATACAGATCGGCCAGTTCAACATGGCGGGCGGCAACGACGACCACGGACACAAGGGTGACGAGGCGCCCGACGCGCTGGTGCGCAGTATCCAGGATCGCAACCCCGCCTTCATCACCATCCAGGAAGGGTGCGAGGACTGGCTGCAGAGGCTGGACGACCAGCTCCCCGCGTACAGCGTGCAGTTCGATGCGATCCTCACCGGAGGCGGCGCGCCGGCCAACTGCAAGCACCCGAGCCCCTTCGGGAACGCGATCATCTACCGCGACGACCTGGGGATCGACACCCGCCCCGAAGGCTACAGCCTGGGCAGCCCCGCCGGCTTCGAGCAGCGGGAGATGCTCTGCGTGGCCTCGGCGGCCAGGAAGTTCGTCATCTGCAGCGCCCACCTCACGCCCGGGGGTTCCGATGAGGACACGGACGCCCGGGAGGGCGAGGCGGCGCAGGCCAAGAAGATCCTCGACACCGAGTACGCCGGCTACACCAAGTTCCTGGGCGGCGACATCAACGCCGAACCGGGTGAGGACGCCCTGGACAGCTTCTACCACTCCGGCTACGGCTCCGGCGCGAACGGCGAGTTCAAAGAGGTCGACAGCCCGTGCCGCAACCTGATCACGGAACGGATCATCATCGAGACGCCCATCGTCGTCATCCCCTGCCGGTCGGGCGAGTCC
Source organism: Nonomuraea sp. CA-218870 (assembly GCF_050936535.1). NCBI lineage: Bacteria > Bacillati > Actinomycetota > Actinomycetes > Streptosporangiales > Streptosporangiaceae > Nonomuraea > Nonomuraea sp. CA-218870. The sequence continues at coordinate 177,343 of NZ_JBNJMN010000002.1, forward strand.
ACGCACGGCAACTTCTTCACCCGCAAGAAGATCGACTATCTCTTCGTCTCGCCTGACATCCACGTACGGGACGCCGACGTCACGCACGCGCTCCACTCCGACCACGACCCGCTCTGGGCCGACATCACCGTTGACCTGTCCACGCCCGGCGGAGGCGGCGGAGGCGGCACCGACCCGGCGAACTTCCCGCCCGACGTGGACGCGGGCCCCAATGTCACGGGCGACGAAGGGCAGGCCGTCGAGCTGGCCGGCTCCGCCTTCGACCGCGAGGACGGCGTCACCACGCAGTGGACGTACACGCCGCTCGACAGGACCGACCCGGGCGCGAGCTGCTCGTTCTCCGCGCCACAGGCCCTCCGGACCACGATCACCTGCACCGACGACGGCGTCTACGCCGCCGAGTTGACGGCCGACGACGGGGTCAACCCGCCGGTCCGCGATACCGCCCTGGTGAGGATCGCCAACGCCGCCCCGGTGCTCACGCTTACCGGGCCCCGTCCCTGGCAGGTGTTCAGGGCCGGTACGGAGGTGCCGCTCACCGCCGGATTCACCGACACGGGTGCGAACGACAGCCACACCTGCGAGGTCGTCTGGGACGACGGCAGCACCGACCGGTACGCCGCAGACGGATCGTGCGACCGCTCCCACACCTTCGCCGCGCCGGGCATGTACACCATCAAGGTGAAGGTCGCCGACGACGACGGCGCCACGGACACCGCCGAGGTCATGGTGGTCGTCTACGATCCGGAGGCCGGCTTCGTGACGGGCTCGGGCGCGTTCGAGGGCGGCCGGTTCGCGCTCAACCCGCAGTACGGACCGCACGACGAGGGCCCGGCTCCCGGCCACGGGCGGCTCAAGGCGAACCTGCCCGACATCGTGATCGAATCCACAGCACTGGAATGGCTGGTCGTCACCCCCCAGGGCGGCGCGGCCGTCAAGGGAGCCTCGGGCGACCACGGCTTCGTCGCCTACCTGACCGACGAACCCGACGGGTTCCGGCTGGTCGTCTGGCGGCTGTCCGACGGCTCCCACCCGGCCGGCGAGATCGTCTACGACAACCGCGAGGGAGTCTCGTACGACCTCGATCACGCCGACCCGCCGGCCAGCGACAAGGGCTCCGTCCGGATCCACCGCTGACGATCGGACGCGGGGCGAGCCGGAACCCGCCCCGCTTCCAGGCTCCCTTTCCGTGACCGGAAACGATCAGCGGGTGGAGTGAGCGTTTCCGGCTGCGGAACGCCACGGCCCCATCACTGACGGGTTCGACCGGTACCCGCGTCGAACGCCGTCTCATCGCCTGGGCCGCCGAGAACCCCTGACAGGCGAGACGACGAGCCTGCGGAGATGGGAGGCTTGGGAGGGTGCGTACCTGGTTCGAGCCCGAAGAGGCCGAGGAGTTCGAGGCCGCCAAGGATTTGCTGATCCGGCGGTGCGCCGCCTGGGCGGAGGAGGACGAACATCCCGTCGACGAGCTGCTGCTGTCCGCCGCCGTCGACGCGCGGCACGAGAGCCGCGACGGCCGGCTGGCGTACTGGGACGGCCCGTGCATCAGGTTCTTCCTGCTGCGGTACGTGCCGTACAAGGTGACGGCACCGCGGGAGAAGCTCGACCTCGCCCCCGAGGTACTGCTCACGTACTTGCGCTATCTCGACGTCACCGGCCTGCGCGACCCGCGCGGGGCCACGGTCAAGGAGGCGGAGGAGATCGTCGCCGGGACGCGGGCCGAGTACGCGGCCGCGCTCGACGATCCCACGCTGCGCGGGGTGGCGACGTTCTGGGCGCACACGGCCATCGACCAGGGATTCGACCTCACCGTCCCGGGGGCGTTCGAGCGGTTCAAACGCGAGCTCGACGCCGGTCGCGTCCCGTACGACGAGCAGGTCCTCGACAAGATCATGCAGAACCGCCTGCTGTACGGCGGCATCGAGGAGGAACGCGCCTTCCCCCAGCCGCCCGTCACCCTGCCCCCCCGCGGCCGAGCTGACGGAGGCCGCCCGGCGCAGCCGGACCGTCCAGCGTCTCATCACCCTGGCCGACTGGCTGGGCAAGGACGGCCGCGCCCTCACCGACGCCGGCAACCTCCGCGTCGCCGACGCCCTCGAGGTGTCGGCCCTGCTCGGCACCGGCGAGGACCAGCTGCGCGTCCGCAGCGCCGCCGACCTGCCGCAGCTCAACCTGCTGCTCGCCTGGGCCAAGAAGCTGCGCCTCACCCGCACCAGCAAGGGCCGGCTCCTCCGCGTGGCCAAGGCCGCACCCCTGCTCCGCGACCCGGAGACGCTGTGGCGGCGCGCGTTCGAGACGCTGCCGGAACTGGGACGCGCGGTCACCGTGCCCGTCACGACGTGGCGGCCCGAGCCCATCCTGGCCGAGGTCTTCGACGAGATCCTGCCGGACGTGCTCAACTCCATGTACGGGATGGACGAGATGCCGGTCGTCCGGCTCGAAGAGACGGTATGGCTGGCCTGCCAGGAATACTTCGTCCTCGACCAGGAGAAGCGCCTGCTCGATCTCTGGCGCCGCGAGGTCGCCCAGGACCTGGGGCGCATGTTCGAGATCCTGTCTGACCTCGGGGCCGTGGAACTCAGCCGCGGCCCCGCCGACCCCCTCTACGCGAGCGACCTCGACCACGACGACCAGCCCTTGCCCTCCGACGCGGTCGAACGCCTGCGCACCGCCCTCGCCGAGCCCGACCTCCCGCTGGTCCGCCTCACCGCGCTCGGCGTGCGCGGCGTCCGCGACCGCCTCCTCGCCGACGGCCGCGACGCCCCCCTCGTCGGCGAACTCGCCACCGCCCCGCCGGCCGAACTGCTCGGAGTGCTCGCCCAGCACTACCCACCGGAGGACGCCGTCGCGGAGCTCCACGGGTGGCTGGCCCAGCCGGGGCAGGACATCGAGACGCTGGTACAGGCCGTACGGGAATGCCCATTCCGTACGCGGGCGGGGGCGATGCTGCGCGTCCTGACCGACGCCCTTCCCGGGAGGCGGCTGCTGCAGGACCTACGGGACGACCCGGTCCTCGGGCCCGCCGTGTGGACACAGCTCATCGACGCCGGGGAGATGACGGCTGAGGCGTTGAGCGAGCGGGAGAACCTGCTGCTGGGGGGCGGAGAACTTCCTGTCGGTGCTGGAACTCGCGGGGCCCGAAGGGCTGGTCGAGCAGCTCAGGAGGATGGGGGGTGGGGACGCTTACGAGTTCGTGGAGGCGGTTCTGGTGTCGGGGCGCCCTGATGTCGTGGGGATGCGGGAGCTGCGCGAGCAGGTGGCCGAGCCGCTCCGCAGGACCGGCCGCCACCCTCTCCGCCTGGTCCCTACCCGGCCACCGGGGGGCCGTGGGCGCCGGAAAAAGCGCAAGCGTTGATCTTGATGTTTGGCTGGGTGTGGCCGGGGTTATGGGATGGGCTACCAGATGAGTGCGCCCTGGCAGGATCGAACCAGCGGCACTCGCTTTAGGAGAGCGTGAGCTAATCCGCATCCTCGGATAGCTTGAGCTGGGCAAATAGCCTGCGCAGCGCGTGTCCCATGCAAGATCATCCCGCGCATCTCCCCGGCGGCCCAGTCATGAAGACCGTGATCGTCCCGCTATCCAGGTGATACGGGCCGGCTGGCTCCTGAACCATGCCTATGCAGCAAGAAGTCTGCCTGCTGCACGCTAAAGGCATCGGCGTTCGCTGCGCGAAGGTGGATAAAATACTCAAATAGCACCATATGTCATCTAATCTCGCCAAGCTCTATCCTCCGCAAGAGGCCAAACCGCTCTAGACTACAACTGGCGTCGCAGCCACTGGCTGTAGTATCCCCGGCACCACCATGCATCCCACTGGAGCAGCCATGCTTTTGCTGAAGAGGAGCTGCCAACGTGCTCCGAGATGAGCCTACGCTCCGCCCTGCCCTCTATCGACTCCCTAACGACCCTCTTGCAACGGATATCCTAATACCAGCATTTCGCCAGGCAACACGAGTGCAAGGCGCATTTGGCTGGTTCACAGCGGGATGGATCCGTAGTCTCGCACCAGGGCTGGCCATCTATCTCCAGCGAAGTGATGTGTGCCCAATCGAATTCACGATAGCACCAGCACTGTTCCCGGTTGAACACGAGGTTATCGAAGAAGCAGTTTTCGACCCTACGAAAGTCGCCGATCGAATCGAACAAGAAATCATAAAGGCTGCCCATCCAAACGCTGGGGCACTTTCCAACCATGCCGTCGAGTGCCTAGCTTGGATGGTCGCAACGAGGCGTATGGACATATCGGTCGCAATCCCGCTCCCATACGCTAACTACCATCCCAAGATGTGGCTCTTCACAGACGGCCATGAGGCTGTAGCCGTAAGAGGATCGGCGAACGCAACAGGGCGGGCACACGAACGTGCGGTGGAGCACATGGATGTGGACTGCTCATGGGAAAAAATTAGCTCTGAGAGAGTTCGAAGCGCCGAGATAATGATTGCAGATTGGGCAAAGGGACGAGACCCCATACTTGAACGCACCGTTCCGATGCCTATTGCCCTTAAAGAACGGCTGATCAAACTGGCCCCCAACGAACGTCCAACAACTCTGGAATATGAGGCAGCCGAGCGAAAAGATAAACTCTCTAGCAGCAGGAGGCTGGTGCGTTCAAGCCGAAGCTTCATGATTCCTTCCGATCTAGAATGGAAGGTGGGGCCGTACAAACATCAAGGCGAAGCTGTTCAGGCATGGGAGTCCGCCGGCCGTCGTGGCATCCTAGCGATGGCTACAGGAGCCGGAAAAACGATCAGCTCGCTAATTTCCGCTTACAGAGCGCGACAAGAACATATTGGACCGTTCCTGATTGTTGTCTCAGCCCCTACTACCGCTCTGACACTTCAATGGAACGAGGAGTGTGTAAAGTTCGGTCTTAACCCACTCAATCCGAGCCCCGGAACTCCAGACGGCCAAAGCGTACTGGCCAATGTGCTTCACCGGCTGAGATCTCCTAGCTCTGAAGCTACCGAGTGCCTTGTAGTAACCAATAAAGCCCTAACATCGACTTCTTTCCAGGAGACACTGAAGCATGCGCAGCGCATGGCTCCAAATCTTGCCGTGCTGTTGATTGCCGACGAAGTGCACACGCTTGGAACTCCTTCATTTCTATCTAAAACGCCGGAGTTTCTGCAAATGCGCCTGGGCCTCTCCGCGACTCCCGTTCGCCAATATGATGAAGACGGGACTGGCGAACTAATTTCCTACTTTGGTGCCACGGTTTACGAGTTCGGCCTCGATAAGGCTATCGGCTTCTGCCTAACACCTTATGATTACAACTTCACAATAACGCATCTGACGGACTCTGAGTTCGCCAAATTTCAGGAGCTATCTGAAAAAATATCCCGAAGGGTTGGAGCGGCTGGCAAGTTTGACCCGCGGGATGAAACTCTTCGTCGCTGGCTTATCAGGCGTCGAGAGGTTTCTGAAAATGCAGAAGCAAAGATCGAGCGCCTTGCAGAAATTCTGCGAAGCTATGATCGCCCACGTCATCTATTGGTGTACACCACATCGAAAAATCCGCTTCAGATGGAAGCTGCCGCCAAAGTTCTAGATGAACGACTTATTCCGTATGCTCGTGTTACTCAAGCGGAATCAAGAAACAAGGCAAAGCTGAGAAGGATATTGCAAGCATTCTCGTCCGGCGACATCCAAGTGCTACTTGCCAAGAAGGTTCTCGACGAAGGAATTGATATCCCTCAAGCGAGGGAGGCGATCCTCCTAGCATCTTCGACTGTCGAACGTGAGTGGATTCAGCGCCGGGGCCGCATCCTTCGTCGTGCACCAGGGAAGGAGCATGCCACTATCCAGGACATGATTGCCTTGCCTCCACCGGCTTCTATACGATATGAAGACAGTGTCTTGAACACAATAAGCCGCGAGCTCGATCGAGTCAGGTCATTTGGGCGGTATGCCCGGAATGCCCAAGAAGTCCTAGCTAAGATCCGGGAGGTTCATGGTGCGTACTTCGGCTGAGCGTGGCGATGGTACTTCGAACATCGAACGTATTCGTGAGGAAATCCAGAAGGCTGCACAGGGTGTAGATGAACGGTTCTCTGGTTATCGGGACGTGCTCGTCGAGGCTGCAGTGGAGTGTTACAAGCTGACTGCCGAGCATGCTGAAAAGCGCACGGCCATCGATAAGAAATACGATGAGGTAGTAAGCAAAGTAGCTCGGACTATCAATGAGAAGCGGAGCTAGAGCAGTTCATGATTCGCTTTCATAGTTTAACGGTGCAGAACTTTGCGCTGTACCCTGAAGCCCACATCAAGTTCTCAACGGATCCGGCACGCCCCCTTACTGTTATTCGAGGGGAAAATGAGTGTGGCAAGACCACATTGATGCGCGCATTCTTGTGGGTGCTCTATGGCGAGCAGGGCCTGCCTGAAATGAAAGAGGTACTACACCCTATTCGCCCTGTCTGGTCCGACGATCAGCCTGTTCAGACCACCGTTGAGCTTCTTTTCGAGGTTCGCAGCAATCGCAATGCAGCAAACTATAAGCTGGTTCGCCATGCGACTACCTCTTCCACTGGTGGAAGAGTAAAGTACTACAGGGAAGAGGTTAAGCTCTACTTTAGAAACATCAGCGACGGAAGCTGGGATTCGGCCGATAGCCAGAGCCTTGCACTACTAATGAGGCGATACTTCCGGCCCGAGCTGCGCGACTTCTTCTTCATTGATGCAGATAAGGCTGTGCAGTTTGTCGGGGGCCCTGAGGGCGCTCACGATGATTCTGTCATGCGGTCGATGACGACTCAGTCCATTAATAATCTGCTTGGCCTAGATTCGCTTCGTGGTTCCGTTGAACGCCTTAGTCGTCGCCACAACTATCATATTCAGCAGGCGGGACAAGATTCAGGTAACGCTCAGCAGGAGCAGCTGGCTGCGCACCTTAGAGAGCTAGAGGATAAGAGGGACCACGCAACGAAAGAGCTGGAGGCATTTCAGCTGCAATACGCCACTGTGGATAAAGATCTACATGAGTATGAAGGCAAGCTCAAGGCAGATATAGCGCGTCTAACTGCCTCGACTGAGATCAATCGACAGGTCAGCGACGCTCAGGATCGCCTAAGCGCACTATTGGAACAGCGTGCGAGCCTAATTAGTTCTCTTAGTGCCTGTGTCGATCGCGACCCTCGCCTCAGTTCTTTTCTTATGCTGCGTGTCATCCATGCCGTTTTCCGGCGTCTGCAGCCAATGAAAAGGCAAGGGCTGATTCCTCCATCCGAGATAACTCTTCTCCCACGCCTGCTGAATGATGGCAAATGCGTATGCGGCGTCTCGTTTGCTGAACATCCCGAGCGTAAGGCATTTGTGGAGAGGAGGCTCGCAGATTCAGAAAACTATCAGCAGAGTGCTCAGTTCCTCGACAATGTCTTGAATTGTGCGCAACGGTTGGGAAACCAAGCGATAGGGAGGTCTGGGGGCGCTTGGATAGAAGATGTCGAGGACTATAGGCAGAATCTCGGTAATCTCGATCAGGACATTAATAATGTGCGCAGCGAGCTCGATGTTCTAAAAGAAAAACAACGCGACGCAGCCCATGCTCTTGAAGGAGCTGCATACGAGGAACGCGACCGGCATGTGCAGGAGCTTCGTGGCATTCATCGCCAACTAGGCGAACGGATTGCTGCTAAGGAGAAAGAGCTCAAGGATATTAACACGAGCCTCCGAAGCGCTTCTGAAAAGATACGCACTTTGCTCGCTGGCCAACGGCGATCGCAAGACCTTCGCGATCGGGCCGAGGTATGTGCCGATTTGGAAACTCTTTTGAGCTCAGCGCTCTATGCAATTGAGTCTAAGCAAGTGGAAGAGCTGTCCAACTCCATGAACCGTATCTTCCGGGATGTGATTGGTGCGACGGAGGACAGCCACTTCAGCAAGGTTGGCGTCAGAACCAGAGCCAGAATAGCCAGTTCGCAGAATGACTATGAGCTTTATGCCAAGGATGGCAAGCAGGATAAGCCGCTAGGCATTGCTAATGGAGCTTCTCGAAGGGCACTGGCCGTCTCTTTCGTTCTTGCGCTCGCTGAAACGACCGCCAGCAGTGTACCGTTCGTTGCTGATTCGCTGCTTCATGCATTCTCTGGCGGAGTGCTACGACGAATGGTGCGCTATCTTGTCGACGGTCAGCGAGTCGGACAACCCATCATCTTTGGACATACTCACGATCTGATGGACGATGAAATCCGCCAAGATCTGATCGAAGCCGCGGGTCGTACTTACACTGTTACGAATCAATCCCATGTCGGAGTCGACGTGGTAAGAGCTGCACCTAGTCGCATCAACGGCCGGCAAACCGTTATTTGCGAGTGCGGTATCAACGAATACTGCCATATCTGCGAACATGTTTCCTACGCGACTGACCCTCGCTTCACGTCTCGCCCAAACAGTTCGCCACTCTAGGGGGAATGCATGACCGGATTGACATTCACAGGCAGCCAGCACAAACTCCTCTTGCCGCCAGATACACGAGAAGCTGTCAACTCATGGATCAAGCAACAGGCCGTTTCGTCTCATCGATCACCAGACCAAACCGCCTTCAGCCGCTTGATCGACTTCTGGTTCATGTCCATTGCCTGGGCAGTGCACCATGACCTTAAGCCTGCCGAAAAGGCTACTGGTAAGCAATTCGTGAACCTGGGACCGAATCAGAACGATATTCGCATGTTTGAAGATTGGCGAGGAGACTTGCTGACAGTTCTGGCTGTCTATGAGTTTGGTCATGACTCTAAAGATGCCTCCGATGTCAGAAAGGTCATCGATCTAGCAAATCGATATGCAGAGGTTGGTGCGCCTGCGCTTTTAGAGGTCCTCCGGGAGCAAGATAATCTGGCCATGCCGAAGTTGTATGTCGCCGCAGATATCTTTTCCCTCGTTGTAGAGGAAAACTCCCACGAATATCGCGGTCTAGTATTTTAAGTTTGCGCCCCATATTGGGCCGATATAGATTGTGCCGCTGCTGGCTGGCTGCCTGCTAAGTCTGGAGTTGAAACGTTGAGCCGGAATTAGGCTATGGCGGGTTAGCAGTAGGGCTGAGGCTATCGGAAATGAGGTCGCTCAGCAGATGGGTTGGTACTGGAGCGCTCGAGCTTGGTCTCACTAGTCTGGCTATCCGTTCAGTGCGTTGTCGCGTGGGAGGCTTGAGAAGCGAGGCCAGCACATATGGTCTCGAGCGATGTCGGCTCCCGACAGCGATGGGCTGATGACATCGCGTAGCTCCTTGAGGAGGGCATCGATCGCGGCTCACCCTGCGATCAATAGGCGGTGCCGTTCTTGCACACAGCAGGACCGTTGCCTTGCTCGCGCTCGAGCGCGGCCCTCATCGCCACGGTTCAGTCGCAGCGAAGTGGACATCAGCGATCGCAATCCACCGCCTCGCCACACCAGGCTCCGATACATCATTCGGATTCGCTCATCGTAGACTGTCGCCGCGGCGGTATAGCGAGGTGGGGGCCTAACGCCCGCTATGGGTGGATCAGTAGGCGTCGTAGTGGTCGGTGCGTGACGTGCGCCGGCGGCCGTTCGAGTTGCTCCCTACGAGGGTGTAAGACGAGCTACAGAGACCTCAGGCTGCTTTCGGCAACGAGCCTGAGGAGGATCCGGTGCTCGTGAGCAAGCCGACTCGGGCTTCGATCTCGCTTCATTTCTGTGAGGCAACGCATGATGCCATAGGGGTTAGCTAGGATCTCAGAGCACTCCTGGTGGGGCGAGCGTGGCCCATCTTGGAATCCCCCAGGCGTAGCTAGAGGGAGGCGCAGCGGCGTATGGAGCGACACGTGCCGATTGATCCTGATCGCGCGGAAGAGGTGTATCTCGACTACAACGCCACTGCGCCTCTGCGTCATGAGGCACTTGAAGCCATGTTGGACGCCCTGCGAAGCGTCGGTAACGCCTCCAGCGTCCATGCGGCCGGCCGTGATGCGGCCTCGCGTGTCGAGCTAGCGCGTCAGCAGCTCGCCCGCTTGCTCAACTGTGCGCCGGGCGAACTCATCTTCACCTCCGGAGCCACCGAGGCGAACAACCTGGCACTTCGTGCAGGCTACTCGAGCGGCGGGATCCTTGTGACCACTGCCGTTGAACATCCGGCGATCCTTGAGGCGGCGCGTGCCATCACCGTGGATGGTCCCGGCACGCTAGTTGAGCTGCCCGTGGACCGAGACGGTGCGGTCGAGCTGGCGCCTCTGGAAGCGGCTTGCCGTCAGGGCAAGGTGGCGGTTGTCTCGGCGATGCTGGCCAACAACGAGACCGGCGTCCTGACCGACCTGGAGCCCATCATCAAACTGGCGCACGAGGCAGGGGCGCTGGTCCACACAGATGCCACACAGTATGTCGGTCGGCTCCCGATAGATCTGAGCGAACTTGATGTCGACCTGGTGTCGTTGTCGGCTCACAAATTTGGCGGCCCGCAGGGTGTCGGTGCACTATTCGTTCGCCGCGGAGCGTCCGTGCCTCATCGTCCGCTTCTGATCGGAGGTGGTCAGGAGCGGGGCTGGCGCGCAGGAACGCTGAACGTGCCCGGTATCGCTGGACTAGGCGCTGCCGCCGAAGCAGCACGGATTCACCTGCAAAATGAATCCACTCGTGTCACCGCTCTACGTGGCGTGCTCGAGGAGGGATTGACTTCTCGTCTGCCCGACTGCCATATCAACGGCGTTCGCTCTCCACGGCTGCCTGGCGTCACTAGCGTCACCCTCCCTGGGCTGCCAGCGGATGCACTTCTGGCCGCTATGCCGGAGATCGCTGCCTCGGATGGCAGCGCCTGCGCCTCGGGCGCCCCCACCCCAAGCCACGTGTTGCTGGCGATGGGGCTTAGTCGACCAGACGCTGATTCCACGCTGCGTTTCTCCTTGGGATACGCCACCACCGAGCACGACGTCGAACGGGCTGTAGAAGCAACAGTCCGGGCTGTTGGAGAGGTTCGAACGGCCATGGCGGCCACTTCAGAGCCAGCATCGTCGTCTTGAAGCGTATACCCACCACTACCCATCGAAAGGATCCAGCACATGTCCGACAGCCGGCTGGCAGAAGCGACAGAGCCGAGATTCGCGCGGCACGAGACCTTCGCTCCTCGCTATGGCTGGCTTTACAAAGCCCACACCGAGATCGTTCGGGACGGTGAGGGCGGCAGCGACATTTTTCACCGGGAGAACGCGCCTGTGCTGCTGGGCGTCGGCCGTAACATGGTCAACGCCATTCGGTTCTGGACGCAAGCATTCAAACTCACCCGAGAACACCCACACCCCGATCCCTCAAACCGAGCCTACATCGCCTCCCCGACCTGGAGAGCGGAGTGGCTGCTTGGCAAGAACGGGGCGGACCCCTATTTGGAAGACACGGGGAGCCTGTGGCTGCTGCATTGGTGGCTGTTGTCCAGTGAGCCCGGGGAACAAGGGGCAAAGTGCATGGTGCCCAGCTGGTACGTCATGTTCCACTTGGCCCCCTTCTCCAAGGTCACGACGGCGGAGATGATCACGTTGATCACCCGACACGTGAACGAGAGTTATGCCGAGAACGCTGTGCCAGCCGCCGAGTCGATCAAGAGAGACGTGGACTGCCTCATAAAGATGTACGCCCTCGACCTGGAGCCCAACCCGCAATCGCAGGGCAGCTTCGAAGACCAGCTAATGAGCCCGTTCCGGGAACTCGGCTTGCTGGAAGGTCAGGGGAAGGGCAAGAGCCGGGTCTGGCGATTCACCACCCGGTCGCGGGTCAACCTCCCCGCAGCGGTACTGCTCTACGCATGCCTCGACTATGCATCCCATGTCACTGGAGGCAATTCCATCTCGCTTGCACGACTCGCCAACGAGCCTGGCGCTCCCGGGCGTGCCTTCCGCATGAGAGAACCCGAGCTCATCAAGGTCATCGAACCGTTGGTCGCGGATCAAGATGACATGCAGATCACCGACTCGCTAGGCCAGCGGAGCCTGTCCTTTGCGGCTAATCCTCAGGAACTGGCCTGGGAGATCCTCGATCGTCACTATGGCCACGTTCGCCGCCAGGACGGATTTCCCACTGCAGACGAGTGGAAACAGCGTTACCCCGGTCTGAAGCACGCTGGCAAGGGCCGCAAACGCGAGCAGCTATCTGAGCAGCCCGGAGCCCTGGAATTGATCGAGGAGCAGGTGTGACTACAACCATCAATCCCCTCCCTGGCACTCACGAGGACCGAATCGTCGCTGAGCTTCCCGCAGGTATCACTCTGGTTGGCTCCGAACTACGTTCCACCAACCTTGAGCGTGATGTCCGCGAACCCCACTTGAACTCCCCCTACGTGGGAGCAAGAGCGCTGGACGTTCTCGATCGTGTGGCGAACGCGGTCGCCGACCTCAAGAGGACACGTGCGTGGTCCTTCACCGGCCCCTACGGTTCAGGAAAGTCGACACTATCGAACCTGCTCGACGCCTTCTTGGGCCATGACCCGGAGCGGCAGGACGAGGCTCGGCAAGCCGTGGAGGCTACGAGCCCAGGACTCGCTGCGCGCATGGAGCAGGCGCGTGACGAACGTGCCGAGAAGGGGTTCCTGGGTGCCGTGGCGACTGCGCGCCGTGAACCCCTGGCCGTCACCGTGTATCGAGCATTGGCCACCGCCGTGGAACGCAGATGGAGGAAACAGCCACCGAAGGACGTGGTACAAGCCCTCCACGCCTGTGCAGAGCGTGAAGTTCCGACGACCGAGAACCTTCTGGACGCGCTTACCGCGCTGTGTGACACCGGCCACCCGGTTCTGCTGATTCTCGATGAGTTCGGCAAGTCGCTGGAATACCTTGCCGCCTCGGGCGACTCTGGCAGCGCCGAGAACGATGTGTTCCTGCTACAGATGCTCGCCGAGAAGGGCGCGGGACGGTCAGGACTTCCGCTGTTCATCTTCACCCTGCAGCACTTGGCCTTCAGCGACTATGCAGCGCGATCCAGCCTGATCCAGACCAAGGAATGGGCCAAGGTCCAAGGCCGCTTCGAAGACATCACCTTCACGCCGAATCTCGGCGATGCCGTTCACCTCCTGCAAAGACGCCTCGATCAGTCCGCCGTCGCTGAAGCTGGCCAGCAGCTCATCCGCAGGCAGGCGGAAGCGGCCGCCCAAGCCTGGACCGAGCACGGCCTCGATTCTGTGGTCCACATCTCCCCGGAGATGCTCGCCGGCCTCTACCCCTTGCATCCCCTTACCGCCGTGGCGGCGCCGCTCCTAGCCTTCCAAATCGGTCAGCACGACCGTAGCCTCGTCGGGTTTCTCACCAACGACGAGCCCAACACGGTCCGCCGTACCATCGATGAAGCCTCAAGCTCTGAATCGGAGCGGGCCTCCACCATCCTGCTGCCCCAGCTGTATGACTATTTCTTCGCCTCCGGTCGTACCACCATCCTGGCCTCGTCCAACGCCAGTCGTTGGCTGGAGGTCGACAACCGGCTCAACGAGGCCCACGGGCTTCCCCCCGAGGACCGAGACATCCTCAAGACGATCGGCATCCTGAACCTCATAGATGTCGACGGCGTTCTGCGGGCAACCCCGGCGATGATCCAGTTCGCCATGAACGATCCGAGCAACGCCGCGGATCCTGAGCGATTCGAGATACTGCAGCAGCGACTGCAGCATCTCGTCGAAACTGGGTTCCTCACCCACCGGACCTACAGCAATGAGTACAGGGTCTGGCAGGGAACCAACATCGACATCGATGCCCGTGTCAAGGAAATCGCTGGCCACGTTGCCCCCAGCCATGTCGTTGACCACCTGGGCGAGCATCTCGGAACGGTTTTGCCCAGGGAGGTGGTTGCTGGAGCGCACATGCAGCGCACGGGGATGTTGCGGTACTTCCGCACCGCCATCAGTCTTCAGGCCGACAAACTCGACGGTCCTGGCGTCGTGAGCGACGCGGCCGACGGGATGATCATCTTCCATCTTGGAGAGCCCGGTACGCGGCCACTGGTCAACTCCCCACTGCCCGTACTCATCGGAACCACGAAAGACCCTGCCGCCATCCTCGATGCAGGGATCACCCTCAGAGCCCTCGAAGACCTCCGACACCAGGACGACATCGATCTCGTGGCGGGACGCGAGATCGAAGAACGCATCGCGGAGATTTCACAAGACCTGGGAACCCAGCTAGACGAGGCATTCAACCCGCAGGGCGAAGTGTCCTCCTGGTACCTGTGGCAGAGCGGGCAGGACACCCGTTCCGAACGGAGCGAGCCTATCGAGGCTCGAAGCTACGGTGCGTTGGTGTCGGCTGCCTGCGACCGGGTGTACCCGCAGACACCGCACATCCGCAACGAGATGGCCGGCCGTCACGAACTCACCAGCAACGGCGCGCGTGCACGGCGTGTGCTTCTGTCCGACTTGGTGACCAACACGGGGCTGGCGGTGCTGGGATATGACACCACCAAGTACTCGCAGGAACGGGCCATGTACCACGGCGTCGTGGAGTACCTGGGCCTGCATCGTGCTGCCAAGGAGGTAGGCCAGGCGATACAGGCCCAGACCCTCGCCACCCACGGTGTCTCCCGGCCGGATCCAAAGAAGCATCCAGAGGTCACCCCTACCTGGGAGCGACTAGAGCAGGCACTCACTGATGCTGCTCAGCCCACCCCGATTGTCGACATCTACGAGCAGCTGATGGCGCCGCCCTTCGGCGTCAAGTCCGGCGTTGTCCCGATCCTGATGGTCGCTGCGCTGATTCTCCGCAGCTCCGACGTCGCGCTGTTCGAAGAGGGCAACTATTGTCCGCGGCTCAACCCGGAGATCATCGAGCGCCTGCTTGCTGATACGGGGCCCTACCGTTTTACGGTCAAGGCCGTACCGATCGGAGAAGGGCAGCGCAGCCTGGTTGTTGAGCGCCTTGCGGCGGCTCTCAACGTTGATGCTCCCCGTTCTCGTACCGCCCGCAACTCGGCGCTGCTGGCAGTGACTCGGGCCATGCTCGAGCGCGTCATGGTGCTTACTCCCTACGCGCTCCACACCAAGCGCCTCACTCCGGAGGCGCTGCAGGTACGAAAAGTCCTCTCCGAGGCAACCGACCCCGACCAACTGGTCTTCACCGCCCTGCCACAGGCACTTGCACTCAACGCCATTCCTGCCAACGCGACTAAAGACGAGCGGGCCGCCGACTCGTACGTCGCTCGGGTGACCAACGCCCTGGACGCTATCTCCGGAGCTAGCACAGCACTGCGGCGAGACGTCGTAGCCGCGATAGGCCGGGCTTTCGGTATCGCCGGGGACCTCACCCAACTGCGGTCAGAGCTAGCAGAGGCACTCAGCGGCTTCGCCGACGCCAGCCTCGAGCTTGATCTGCAAGGGTTCGTCTCCCGTGTCCTCAATACCAGCCTGCCGAATGAGGACTGGCTCGATCCGATCATCATTCGCCTCACTAACAAGGCGCTCGGCGACTGGACCGACCAGGACGTCGACAGCTTCTATCCG
Organism: Nonomuraea sp. CA-218870; assembly: GCF_050936535.1. Lineage (NCBI taxonomy): Bacteria > Bacillati > Actinomycetota > Actinomycetes > Streptosporangiales > Streptosporangiaceae > Nonomuraea > Nonomuraea sp. CA-218870. The sequence goes on from NZ_JBNJMN010000002.1 coordinate 192,759, forward strand.
CGTGTCAGAGAGATGGCCCGTCGCCTTGACCGTGTCGGCCACCTCTATCAGGTGCAGGAGGTACCAGCACCTCAGACTCGCGCGCCCGAACCTAAGCAGATCGACACCCACCTGCTGACACTTACCACACCTCAAGGGACAGAAGTTCGCACGCTCATCCATGTGCCCAAGAAGGTCAGGAACACTGCCGAGACTCTGGTTGTCGGTGTCATAAGGCAAGCTGAGCAAGAGCTAGGGCCTGGCGGTGCGCGTATCTTGCTTGCCGCTCTTGCGGAGCGTCTCACCGCGACGGACTCTGACCATGACCCCCAGGAGGAGGAGAAGCTGTGACCAAGGCCAACGACTCTGGCAGAGGGACTCGGCATGTGCTGGGAATCTCTGGAGGGAAGGACTCCTCAGCCCTGGCGATCTACATGCGCGACCGGGTCCCCGAGATGGAGTATTTCTTCTGCGATACCGGCGCTGAGCTTCCCGAAACCTACGAGTACCTCAACCGGCTGGAAGCCGCGCTTGGCAAGCCGATCGAACGGCTCAACTCCAGCCGCGATTTCGATCACTGGCTCGAGGTCTACCAGGGGACCCTCCCAAGCCCTCAGATGCGCTGGTGCACCAAGAATCTCAAGATCAAGCCGCTAGAGGCCTGGGTCGGCGATGACGAGGTCATCTCCTACGTAGCCATCCGTGCAGATGAGAACCGCCTCGGCTACGTCAGCACCAAGCCCAACATCACCGCAGTCTTTCCCTTCCGAGAAGATGGGATCGATCGGGCCGGTGTCGATCGCATCCTCGACGAAGCGGGCATTGGCCTGCCGGCCTACTACGAATGGCGCACCCGCTCGGGCTGCTACTTCTGCTTCTTCCAGCGAAAGCACGAATGGGTCGGGCTCAAGGACCGCCACCCCGAGCTGTTCGAGAAGGCCGTCGCCTACGAGGAGAAGGTCAATTACCAGCAGACTGCCATGAAGGGGCGCAAGTACACCTGGTCTCAAGGTGAGTCACTCGATGAACTGCTTGCCCGGCGACAAGAGATAGAGGCAAAGCATCGCGGCGCGATGGAACGCGCTGCCCGACGCATCAAGCCGAACCGTCCCCTTCTCGAGATACTGTCCGACGCGCACGATGAGGACGACGATCAGGTTGGATGCGCCGTCTGCCATCTCTGATGCGCTGTGAGCTTCAATCCCTTCCCTAAGCGGTAGAGGCGGCCGGGAAGGGGTTGAATACCACACCAGCTGCGGTCCTCCGCCTGGTGTACCTGCAGGACGCATTCTCCCGGTTCTGTGTCGGCCGACTGGTGTCAGTGTGCCTTCGCAGAGGCGCGCTAATGTGGCCTTTGCACGGCCTGGATGGGGCCGTGAGGCTCAACGGTGTGGGGAGAACGTGGCCATGGGCGCCGAGCGCATTCCGTACCTGCTCGGCTACCATGAGATCGCGCGCCTCTTTCGGGTGGCCCGTGACGCTCCGCTGCAATGGCGCAAGCGATCTCTGCTCCGAGAACCGGACTGGGTAATCTCTGGTAGTCCCTACTGGCTGCTGCCTACGGTCCTCGCGCTCTCCAAACCCGGTTACCGGGAGATGGACCTGCAGTGGCTTGACGGCTATAAAGCGGGCATTCCGGGTGGCTATGTCACGCAAGACACGGACCATGTGCCCTCTCTGATTGGAATCCAAGAAATCTCCTGGATCTTCGGCAAGAACTCGTCTGCTATCGGGCAGTGGCGCAACCGTGGCACTCTTCCTGATCCTGACCTCATCCTGTCGGGCTCGCCATTGTGGAGCCTGGAGACTATCCTTGCCGACGCTGAGCGGCGAGACCGTTCCATCTCGCGAGCAGCTGTCGCACGAATCCGCGCCGGAGAGAGAGCGCAACCGAGCCGCCGGCGGCTTGCTAGCCCTCAGCCAGGACAGCCGGGAGCCGTCCCCGCGGCACGAACCTTCACCAGCGAGGAGCGTCCAGCTGCCACCAGCTTTCTTGAAAACGTCTTCGCCGCTGGCCATGCCGTTGAAATCAGACCTCACCTATCCAACTCGCATAGACCAAACCAAGACGGTTAATCTGCTCATGATTCGCCAAGCGGTATGAACCAGTAACCTAGGTCTCCTCTCGTAGATCCACTCGCTATCACGCGAAGCGTAGCCGCTCGATGGCGGAAAATGCTTGACCCCTATGACCGTAAAAACTTATGGTCAGAGGGGAGGTGTCGAATGGCCAGTTCAGGAAAAGCAGCCCCATCCGGCCGTCGAAGAAATCACCGTATGAAGACAGCCCGGGGAGAGGCTCTCCGAGTGATCTCGTACGGCGGAGGGGTTCAGTCGACTGCGTTGCTAGTGCTTGCCGCACAGCGCGAGATCGACTTCCCGACGTTCCTGTTCGCAAACGTCGGAGACGATAGCGAGCATCCGTCCACGCTCGCTTACGTGCGCGAGATCGCCACTGGGTACGCCAGAGAGCACGGCATCGACATACATGAGATACAGCGCCGACGGCGAGATGGGAGCATCGAAACCCTTTGGGGGCGTCTCCATCGGCCGCGGTTGCGATCAATCCCAATACCCATCCGCATGGACAACGGTGCGCCCGGCCGACGATCTTGTACAACAGACTTCAAGATCAAGGTAGTAGCTAAGTGGCTGAAAGAGCATGGCGCGACAGCGAACCGTCCTGCGATTGTCGGTGTTGGGATCTCTTTGGATGAGATTCAGCGAGCCAACAAGCGTCGAAGCGACCCGTATGAGCAAATCGAGTATCCCCTTCTCGATCTCGCTCTCCGCCGCGATGACTGTGTACAGATCATCACTGCCGCCGGGCTTCCTGTGCCTCCAAAGAGCGCATGCTTCTTTTGTCCCTTCAAAACGGTGGATGCGTGGCGGCATCAGCGACGTCATGAGCCAGAACTCTTTGCCAAGTGCGAGAAACTCGAGGCCACGCTAAACGAGAAGCGGGCAATGTTGGGACGGGATGCCGCCTACCTGACCCGTTACGGAGTCTCGCTCGACCGCGCTATTCAGCTGACGCCCCGGGAGCCTGGAATTGTCGACGCAGGCTGTGACTCGGGTTGGTGCATGACCTGAGCTGCTACAAGGCATCCGATCGGCGGCGGCGTCGAGCTCGCTCGGTCCGCGGTGACCATCGACGCTTACGGCGAGTTGTGATCAGCGGAGTTGGGCGTCGATGGCTGCCGCGGCTCGCGGGGGCCTGGGGGCGGTGGAGCGCCCAGGGAGACTGGTCAGGCGAGGTGTTTGCTGTAGGCCTGGTGGGTGGCAAGGCAGCGGTTGCATAGGTTCCCGCAACGCGGCGGAGTGCCGGTCGCCGCGTTCTTTGCGGCAGCCGTTGTGGGCTCGACGAAGGGCCAAATGTAGCCGACCGAGGTCAGGCGCCGGCTCTTGACCGGCGGTGGACGATGCCTCGGCTGCGCCCGCTTGGGAGGTATCGGGGCGGCGCCGGCGTAGGCCTAAAGTGTGGGGGAGTTGGCGAAGTAGGTGCAGGTCATGCCGGCTCTTCGAACTTAATCGGGGTCTGAGGTTCCGCCTGGTGCAGGAGGCTTGAGAGAGCTCGTGGCTCTCGGTGATTCTTCTTGTTGTCGAGGCAAGAAGATCACGTCAGAGAGCCACGAGCATGGTCAACGATACGACGCTGCTGCTCGGCCTGGACGGGGTGACCGTCACAAAGGTCGTCGCCGCAGGTGGCGGGGTGCAGGACGGACCGGTGGTGCACCTGGCCACCGCCGATGAACGGGCCCGATGCTGTCCCCAATGCGGGGTCGCCGCGGTCCGGGTGAAGGAGTGGGTGACCACCCGTCCGCGGGACCTGCCCGTGGCGGGCCGGCGGTGTGCGTTGCGCTGGCGCAAGCGTCGCTGGTGCTGTGACCAGGTGTCCTGCCCGCGTCGGACGTTCACCGAGCAGGTGCCGCAGATTCCCGCCCGGTCTCGACTCACCGTGCGATTACGCCAGGTCAGTGGTGCCGCCGTGGGCGACGGCGGGCGAACGGTGATCCAATCGGCTCGAGATCACGGAGTGTCCTGGCCGATCGTGTCCGCCGCCTTCACCGAGCACGCACGCCGGGTGCTGCCCGCCCAGCCCGGACCGGTCACGGTGCTGGGCATCGACGAGGTCCGGCGAGGCCGTCCTCGCTGGGTGCTGGAGGAGGCCACCGGCACCTGGACGACGGCGGTGGATCGCTGGCACACCGGATTCGTGGACCTGTCCGGCGACCAGGGCCTGCTCGGCCAGGTCGAGGGCCGCACCATCGCCGCCGTTACCGACTGGCTCAGCCAGCGTGACGCCACCTGGCGGCGGCAGGTGGCCTTCGTCGCCATCGACATGTGCACCATCTTCAAAGCTGCCGTCCGCGTCGCGTTACCGCAGGCCACACTGGTCGTCGATCACTTCCACGTCGTCCAGCTGGCCAACCAGGCCCTCACCGAGGTCCGTCGCCGCCTCACCGTTCAGGTCCGCGGACGGCGCGGGCGCAAAGGTAACCGCGAGTAGGAACTGCGCAACCGGCTCACTCGCTCCGCGGCCCGGATGCACGGCCGCCAGCTGGATCCGATGGTTGATGACCTGCAGGCCCTGCCCGCCCGACTGGGCCGGCCGATCCTGGCCGCCTGGAACGCCACAGAAGACTTGCTGGACCTGCTCGCCCTGGCCCGCACCCACCCTGACCGCAGCATGATCAGCAATCGGCTGTTTCGCTTCTACGACCGATGCGCAGCCTCCGGCCTGGCCGAACTCGAACGCCTGGCCACCACGATCGAGACCTGGTGGCCCGAGATCCTCGCGTTCATCCAGACCGGCATCACCAACGCCGGCTCCGAAGGCACCAACCGCGTCATCAAAACCGTCGCCCGCGACGCCTACGGCTTCCGCAACCCCGAAAATCAACGGCTACGCACCCGATGCGCCACCACCCGACGTAGCCGCGGATGCCTCAACCCCGCTTAACTTCGAAGAGCCGTCATGCCGATCTCCGCAAATAGCTGGGCGGCTATCAGTTTGCCGTGACTGGCAGCTGAGGGCGCTGCCGTCAACTGAGCCGTGATCACCCCAGTGCAGGCCCCGATGAAGGAGAGTGACGCAGCCGATGTCCCTTGCCCTGGAAAGCGCGAACTTAACCGGTGGTTGTCACGGCCTGAACTCTGATCATCCGATCCGTAGGAAAGGCAGACCTCTCGTCGATGGCCTGCCGCCCTGCCTGATCGATAGCTGCGGGCCTCGGGCGTGATTGTGTAAGGCGGCGTTGCTGTACGGCTACTGCCAGCAACACTCCACGCTCCGAGGCCGTGTAGCTCCTTCAATCACGTCGACGGCTCGCCAAATGAACCGATTTGTGGATTGCTATGTGATCCAAGCCGACTCAGACGGTGTTTTCCGCGGAGTCCTCACCATCGTCGGGTTCAACCTCGTCATCGACATGGTGGACTACTGGATCAGTCGTCGACTCTGACCACGCGATGCCGAGCCAGTCCTTCAGCCGTGTGTAGGCGAGCCGAAGGAGAACGGCGGCTCGCTGATCCATGAAAGCCGGATCCCATTCCGCATCGCGCTGCCCGAGCGCTCGCAGATGCGGCAGGTAACGTGACATCTGGGCCAGTTCCTGGGTGGACTGCGCGAACGTCATGCCCGACTCGTTGAGGATGATCTCGGCCTCCCCGGTTGTCGTAGCGCCAAGTGCGGCATACAGCACCTTCTTCTCAGTCCACGGCCGCGAACTTAGTGACGCGTTAGCAGCCCCCGGTGCAAGGACTAAATTGCCGATCTTGTGAACGATCTCTTTTTCGCTATAGAACCCCTTGTGCCATCCACCAGTCTCTTGCTGCGGAGCGATGTGCTCGATCGTGAAGTGTGTTTCATCGAACCAGCCGTCTGACGTGAAGCACGGAGCCACACCCACCTTCCCCTGCATTATCAAGCCGGGACGGTCAGGGTCTTCGATGGTGTCGTGGTAAGCCGCCAGCAGAAGGAAGCGTGTCAGTGGCCGGCTGATCGTATAGAGAGGCAACGCTGTTGCCGCTGCCAGAAACGACGCAAGGTTCGGGATGCCGCCGTACTTCTTGTCGGTACTGGACAAGCGCGCCGCGAGCTCCTTCTTCAGGGCTTCGGCGTCCACCATCGGCTCAGGCTCGTTTTGGTCCGGCACCGCCCGCTGACGCGCGAGAGGGCCCATGCCAGTCAGCGAGGAGTCACCCGCCATGATGGCTCGATACTGGCTGTCGATGTTCCCGGTGCCACGTCGGGTTGCTCGCCAGAGGACTGTGAAGGCGGTGATTGCCTTGATTGCCGTTTCAAACTCCGCGACTCGTCTGTCCCGCTCCTCACCCTCTTCTGCATGAACAGCCTCGGAGTAGAACCGTAGCAGGGGTGCAATGGCGATCGTGTGGTTGAGGTCTTTCAGGAACGCTAGACAGAGCTTGACCGTGTCCGTCATGGCGGAGGTGGGGAGTCCGACGAGTTGACGGGTAGCGTCCTTCGCCGGCTCCCACGTCGTGCCAACGAAGGTCGCTGTGTCGCTCAGGTGACGCAAGTACGCAGCGCGATCTTCGTCGGAGTCCCTATGGCGGTCGAAGGTGTCCTTCATGTAGACGCGTTGGTCAGGTAGCCGCTTTGAGAGCTTCTTGGCCGTCTCCGCAAGGGCAAACGTTACTAGCAGCTCACGTGTCGCATTCTGTAGCTTCTCTCCCACGTCAAATCGGTCAAGGTAGCTTTGGACAGCCTTCATCCGCTCGTGCGCGCTAGAGCCCCGGTAGTCCTGAACTTTTTCTGCCATCACAACGCGCGGCAAGAATGTCTCGAAGGCAGTTAAGGGCTCACCGGTTGTGTTCAGCGACTCGAAGATGGTGAAGGCATAGTCCTCGTCCTTGCCCTGCACCACAGTCAGCGCAATGCGGTTCAGGGCATAGGCGGCGAACAACACGAGACGCATCAAGACGGCCTCAGGCTCGTCTTCCAGCTCGCATAGCCACCTGCATAGCTCGGGGTCGAGTTCATGGTTGAATAGCGCACGCTGAAACTCGATCTGAGTGGCCAAGATCGAGAGCGGCGGCAAACCCTCAAGCTCCTCAATCGGTTTGCGCTGAGCGAGCTTGGTTAGCGCGGTACGGATCTCGCTGAACCGCTTGATTAGATCGCTCTCGCTCTCACCCGCACCGGAACGCGCCTTCGGCCTGAAGTCGGTCGGCTTCACGGTTGGGGGCTCCGCGTCTGCCTTCACCGAGTAGACGTAGATTAGGTTCGCAATTGGAGACTCATATAGTTTGAGCTTTGCATCCTTGGACCACTGGTCGGTGAAGGCGCGGATCAAGCGGGGATAGATCGGCGCATCGCCGAAGTTCTTTCGCTCATAAAAAGCAGTGCTGAGGGTCTGCAGGATGCTAACGGTTTCTGAGTAGAGCGCGACACCGGCAGGATCCGTGGAATCCGGTGTCTTGCCCTTGAAGACCCTCCACGAGTGCTGACGGATCAGATTGTGAAGGCTCACGAGCAGAAGGAGCAGGCTCGACAGACGTTGCTGCCCGTCGATCACGGTGAGAACCTTGGAAGGCACTTCGGGCTTCAGAATCGGTTGCACCGTAACGTGATTGACGTCGTGGATGGTGATTACGGTGCCTAGGAATGTGAAGCTGTCGGAAGCCTCGCCGAGATTCTTCAGGCCGTGGAGGGTATCGTCGAGCAGCTTCTCGACTTTGTCCCTACCCCAGCCATACGGTCGCTGATACGGCGGAAGGTACAGGCCGAGACCATTGTCCGACAGCAACTCACGGAGGCTCTTGCTCTGCGCCTCAAATATCTCTTTGGCTTGAGTGGGCATGGGGCGTCCTTCGAACTCAATTGGGTGGTCGCGTTAGTTGTGGCACGTCATTGCAGGCGTCATCGTTATCGTCCTCCACGAGGACGTCTCGAGCACGTCCATGAGTGGAAGGCTCGTCCGATAGCTGGCAGTCCGCTCTATTGCGGCAGCTCCGAAGATGGTCGACGCGGCGATCGACCGTACCCAGAACGCCGTCGTGGTCACCTGAGCCGGCTCGGCAGCGGGCATGGGATCGGCGATGGGGTGTTGCCTGCCGTATTGCCCTTCTTGGCCGAACTGTAGGGCACGGTGTCGCCAGTGGAGACGCTCCCGGAAATGGTGTGCGCGGCGATCGACCGCGTTCCGGACTCTGTCACCTGCGGCCTGCGGGGCGGACCGCAGAGCACGGCGACTGATCATTACCCTGTACCCAGAAATAACCAGGCCGAGCAGCGCCGCAAATACACCGATCAGGCAGGCCCCCTTGTTGGCATGGTTAAGGCCGGTCTTGAACAGCAGCACTCCTAGCACCACCAGGGCGAGCCCTGCCGCTATCTCGCCCGCCGTCCGCCACCCACGCGCCATGGCCCAATGATGAACCGCACATCCAAGATCAGACAGTCACTCCTGGAAAATCAAGAAGATCGTTACATCCGCCGCTTCAGCGCAGTTCCCAGGCCCTGGTGCGGTCCCGCACACATCGCTACCCTGATCGCCTTGCACATCATCGACCCGGCGAGTGGCCTACTGAGCTTGCCTGGGTCGATGATGCGCGCGGTGATCAGGGTATCCTCAGTCACTCCGCAGAATTCGAGTTCCACGGCGACGCTCACCTCGAAGCTGGAAATCACGGTCGGAGCGTCTCTTCTACTCTCGTGATGGTCCGCTGCTGGCCTATCAGCGCGTGGGCGGTGTCGGCTGCGACCGGCCGAAGAGCCGCAGGGCGGCCGGCGACCGCCCGACGTGCGGCGGGCCGCGGAGCGGACCGCCCTTGAAGACGTGGAGATAAGTCTCATCGGGTGATCTTCCTGACATTGTGCTGTCCCGGGACATGCTTGACGCGTGAGTCCCAGGACATGGGCGACAGGTGCCGTTATCGGCCAGTCTGGCGTGCGTCGTTGCGGCGTCGTGCGTCAGGAGGCCGGGATTGGCCCTGGTGGATATGTCCGTGGTCGAGCAGCGGTATCAAGCCGTGCTGCAGGTGCTGTCAGGGGCGAGTGTCACCGAGGTCGCCCGCCGATTCGGAGTCTCCCGTCAGGCCGTTCATCGATGGCTGGGCCGATACCGCGATCAGGGGCTGGCCGGGCTGTCGGACCGCTCCTCGCGCCCGCGTTCCTCGCCGGCCCGGACACCGGCCGCGGTGGAGGCACTGATCTGCGAGTTGCGGCGTAACCATCCCCGCTGGGGAGCCCGCCGGCTGGTGTGGGAACTGACCCGCCGCGGCTGCCCCGGGCCGGTGCGGTCGAAAGCGACGGTGCACCGGGTGCTGGTGCGCCACGGGCTGGTGCAGGTCACCCCCGAGGCCGGCGACGAGAGGACTACACGCGCTGGCAGCGCTCGGAGTCGATGCAGTTATGGCAGATGGACATCGTCGGCGGGATCATGCTGGCCGACGGCACCGAGTGCAAGATCGTCACCGGGGTCGATGACCATTCCCGTTACTGCGTCGCCGCCACCGTGGTGGCGCGCTCCACCGGGCGGGCCGTCTGCCTGGCCCTGGCCGACGCGCTGGGCCGCTACGGCATCCCCGATGAGCTGCTGACCGACAACGGCAAGCAGTTCACAGCCCGCTTCGGCCGCGGCGGAGAGGTGCTGTTCGATCGGATCTGTCGTGAGAACGGCATCACGCACCGGCTCGCCCGTCCGCATTCACCCACCACCACCGGCAAGGTCGAGCGTTTCCACCAGACGCTGCGCCGGGAACTACTGGACGAGCACGGCCCGTTCGCCAGCATCGAGCACGCCCAGCAGGTCCTGGACGCCTTCGTCGCCGACTACAACACCCACCGGCCGCATCAGGCGCTGGACATAGACCGGCCCGTCGACCGGTTCCAACCCCGCCACGAGGACGCCTTGCCGCTACGACTGCCGCCGGCCCTGCGCGCCCCGTCCGAACCACAGCCCGAGTCCGAGCCCGACCTCGGGTTGAGCCGGCGCCGGCACCGCTACTGGTCGACCCGGTGGCTGACGACGTTGACCCGGTCGAGCTGGCCGTGGAGTTCACCCGGGTCGTTCCCGCCTCGGGCAACCTGGCCGTTTGCGGGCAGCAGTTCTGGCTGGGCACCCACCGCGCCGGCCTCACCCTCACGCTGCGGGCCGATACCGGCACCGTCGAGCTGGTGACCGGCGGGGTCAGGATCAAGAAGGTCCCGTCCCGGCTCACCCACCAGCAACTGCAACGGCTGATCGTCGAGGGCGGCAGGCGCATCCGGCCCGCTCCCGCACCGATCCGGCCCGGCGCCGGTGAGGCGGTCTTGGTCGACCGGACCATCAACGCCAGCGGCCTGGTCGCCCTGGGCGGCCGGCAGCACTCGGTCGGCTACCAGTTCGCCGGGCGCCGGTTGACCGTCCGCATCGACGGTGCCGTGCTGCACCTCAGCGATGGGCACACGCTGCTGCGCACCCTGCCCAACCCGCTCACCAGCACCGAGATGGCCCGCCTCCGGGACGCCCGCCCCGCCGGGCCCGAACCACGCCTCGCCGCCGAACCCGTCCGCGTGCAGCGGCGCGTCAGCAGCCGCGGGCAGCTTTCGGTCGCGGGCCAGCGCATCCGTGTGGGCATCGGCTACGCCGCCACGACCGTGACCATCGAGGACACCGACGGGACCTTCCGCATCACCACGCATGTCGGCCAGGTCATCGCCGAGGTCGCCCGCACCACCACCAAGCCGATCGCCCGGTTCAAAGTCCGCAAGCCCCAGCACCAACGGAAGGTCACCTCGGGCGGGTAGAACTGCGTCCATGGACGTGATCAAGCTGGAGCAGGCGTTAGACGATCTTTTCGACCAGGCCCTGCTGCGGCATGGCTTCGTGGATCACCTGCGCGACTACCAGCTCGTGATCCTGCCGATGTCCGATCACCGAACCGGGACCACGCCGGCGACGCGGCGTTATCTGTTCCGGTACTGCGTGCAGGCCACCTGCACCACCGCGCTGCCGGCCCACACCTGGCGGGTCTCGCTCGATGACCGGCTCACCACCTACGAAACCGGCGTCGAGCTCGACGGATACGTCTGGGGCGTCAACTGGCAGGAGCTTTATCCCGGCGCCACGCTCATCACCGACTCACCCACCGCCCGCAGTTGGGCCGCAGCCATCGGCATCGATTTCCATGAAGTCCGGATCGAGACCAACGTGCACGACCTCACCCTGGTCTTCTCCGACCTGACCATCGAAGAACTTCCGCCCCCGTGACCGGGACACGGCCCGCTGTCGGTATGGCGGATCAGGAGGAGGCGCCGGGAGTGTCAACTTAACGGCTGATCTTGGTTGTTGAAGTGGTCAGAGGTTGGCAGGGGTGAGGCGGCCTTCGAAGGCGATCTGGAAGGCATTCAAGGGCGCTTTCCAGCGCATGGTCCATCTCTTGCGGCCCTGCCCAGTGGGATCGAGGCTCATCAGGGCCATGAACACGCACTTCAGGGCGGCGTTCTCGTTCGGGAAGTGGCCGCGGGCCCGCACGGCCTTGCGGATGCGGGCGTTGACACTCTCGATCGCGTTGGTGGAGCAGATCACCTTGCGGATCTCGACGTCGAAGGCCAGGAAGGGCACGAACTCGGCCCAGCTGGTCTCCCACAGGCGCACGATCGCCGGGTACTTGCGCCCCCAGGTCTCGCAGAACTCATAGAACCGCTCCAGCGCCGCCTCCTCGGTCGCGGCGGTGTAGACGGGCTTGAGCGCACGCGCGATCTTGTCCCAGTCCTGCCGGGATGCGTAGCGGAACGAGTTGCGCAGCAGGTGAATCACGCAGGTCTGCACGATCGTGCGGGGCCAGACCGCCTCCACCGCCTGCGGCAGGCCCTTGAGCCCGTCGCAGACCAGCATGAGCACGTCGTCGACGCCGCGGTTCTTCAGCTCGGTCAGCACCGCCAGCCAGTGCTTGGCGCCCTCACCGCCGTCGCCGGCCCAGATACCCAGGATGTCGCGGTGCCCCTCGACGGTGACGGCCATGACCAGGTAGATGGGCCGGTTGGCGACGTGACCGTCCCGGATCTTGACGTTGATCGCGTCCACGAACAGGACCGGGTACACGCGATCGAGCGGCCGGTTCTGCCATTCGGCCATGCCGTCCATGACCTTGTCGGTGATGGTGGAGATGGTCTGCTTGGACACGTTCGCCCCGTACACCTCGGCCAGGTGGGCGGAGATCTCCCCATGGGTCAGCCCCTTGGCCGAAAGCGACAGGACCATCTCATCCACGCCGGACAGCCGGCGCTGCCGCTTGCGAACGAGCTGGGGCTCGAACGTGCCCGCTACATCACGCGGCACCCGCACCTCTACGGGGCCGACATCGGTCACCACGGTCTTGCTACGGGTGCCGTTGCGGCTGTTGCCGCTGTTCTTCCCGGCCGGGTCGTGCCTGCCATAGCCCAGATGATCGGTGATCTCGCCTTCCAGGGCCGACTCCAGCACCCGCTTGGTCAGCTGCTGCAGCAGGCCGCCCTCACCGGTCAGCTGCAGCCCGTCGCTGCGGGCCCGGTTCACGAGCATCGAGATCAACTGCTCGTCCGTCAGCGAGCGATCCGGCTCGACAGGCAGTTCGTTCATGGACAGCGACTCCACGGCGGTCTCGGACATCAAGCGTCTCTTCCTTGATCATCAGATCCGCCGTTAGTTTTACAGTCCCGGGGCGCCAGCCTCATTGAGGGCCACGTTGTTGACAGAAGGCACGAGGCTGTTCAGCTCGTGCGCGTCCGGGTCGTTGTTGGCGATCCGCCTGCTCACGTCATGCAGCCTGCTCGGGCGTTGGGGCGTTCAGCTGTGTGCAGGTTCGGCGTCAGACGGTGGGCTGACGAAGCTGCCCATGTGCGGGATGGTGTAGAGGAGGCCCTCTTCGCGGAGGGCGCGTACCGCTTTGCGGGCAGTGTCGCGAGCGATGCCGAATTCCTGGACGAGTGAGAGCTCGGAGACCAGGTACTTGGGCGGATAGGTGCCGGACTGGATGCGCTGACGAATGACGTCTGCCACCTGCTGCCACTTCGGCCGGTCGGGCTCGAACTCGAACATGGGTCAACGGTAGAAAACCGGCCCGGTCGCCCCACGCTCGCCTACGTGGATAGACGTGGGTATACATAGGACTGTACGGTGACTGTATGTCAGCACGCGGCTATGACCTCGACATACTTCGCGCGGCGTTCCCGGCCTGGTCGCTGTTCTGTAGCGACGCGGGCGTCTTCTACGCGACCCGGCGCGGTGTCCATCTCCGGGATGCCGACATCGACAAGGGTCTGTGGCAGACCGTCAGTGCAGACGACGCGGAGGTCTTCGTGTCGCTGCTTCGGGATCAGACTCAGATGGCGGTGAGGTCGTGAGTGTCGGCCCGCCCCCGCACTTCAAGCATCACGGCCCCCATGTGCCGGCTGACCGAGTGGGGGCGGTACGAGTGGAGTGGTCGCCGATCCTGCCTCGGGCTGACCGGCTGCGGATCCGCGACCATTCGTGCTCGTGTAGGTACCCGATGTTCGAGTTCTGCACGTCCGGGGGTCTGTGGTTCGTCCGGTGCCACCCGACCAGGGACCCCGCGAGCATCCTGGAGAGCGCGTGGATGCCCGCTCGCGCCGCACATAAGCTGTGGGGGCAGATCCTCAGCGGCGAGGCGCAGTGACTACGGAGTGCTCGCGCGCTGGTTGAAGAAGACGCCGGCAGTCTGCTGGGCGATCTCTTGCGGGGTGGCCAGATCGGTGTGAAGCGGCGGTGGAACAGCTCGCTGTCGTTGGTGTGCAGGTCAGCCAGCGTTTCGTCCCATGCTTGGAGGCGATTGGTGGTGTCGCTGTCGCCACGCTGGCGGGAGCGCTGCTCACAGACCTGGCGGGGGTCCAGAGCAGTACGACGAGCCACGGCGCGGACTGGATCAGGCGGCGGATGTCGGCGATGTTGTCCAGGTGGACGATCGGCACCTGCCCGGCTGCGGTGAGCCGGTCGATGTGGTGGCGGTCGATGGCGTAGTTGTTGCCGTAGCGGTGAGTTTCGATCAACAGCCGCCCGGCGGCCCGGAGCTGGGTGAGTTCCTCGGCGCTGACGAACTCATACTCGGTGCCGCGCCGGTTCCCTACCTTGAGCTTGCGTACCAGGGCGAACCTCGGGTCGACTTCGCCGAGGGCGACGGTGGTGGCGCTCTTGCCGCTGGCGGGTGGCCCGTACAGTACGACGCCCATCATGTGAGGATCCGTTTCAGGGTCTCGCACGTCTTGTCGGCGAGGCTGATCGCGACGCTGAGGCGGTTGTCGACGGTGATGTGCTCGGTCGGTGGGCTGGTGTCGGTGTTGAGGCCGCTGACGTACGTCTGCCAGTTGACAGTTTCCAGGCATCACGAGCCGCTCCTGCGGAACTCGATGTACTCGCGCATCGACTCGGGATCACAGCGCACCCACACCACGCGGGGGCAGAGGCCAGGGCCCGACAAGCTCTCGGAGCACCCGGCATGAGCATCTGTCCGGTCACTGGAGGTGCTCGCCTCAGGAGAGGGGTACGCCGCGGGTGACGTCCTGAGCCACCACACCGCTATGGATCTTCCTGAGCAGCCCCGCACGTACTGGATGACTTGACCCTTCACATGAAGTCGAGCGCTCATTGGGCCGGTCGTGTCCGCCCGGGTGCGACGGCCACCGACGACAGGAGGAACGCCGCGAATGATCGAAATACCGTACACAACGAAACGATGGGAATGGATGCGCTCGTCCGACCGCATGGATTGGCGAGCTGTGTTCCCCGGTGAACACGATCAGGTGGCTCGCGTGCGGCGCGTGGTCGAGGCGCTGTTCGATGGAACGGGCCGCGAGGATGATGCCGCACTCATCGTCTCCGAGCTCTCGACGAACGCCCTGCTGCACACCAGGTCCGGCCTCGCCGGAGGCTGGTTCGGGGTAGAAGTCCACCTCCCGGAGAACGGCCCGGCCTACCTCGGGGTGTGCGACCTCGGGGGAGCAGGCGTACCGCTGTTCGACCGTCGACCGACTGACGGGAAGCTGACGGTAGGCGGGTTCGGGCTCGCGATCGTCAGGGATCTCGTCGTGCAGCTCTCCCAGATCGGGACCCCGGCAACCGGGCACACGGTCTGGGTCCACCTCGACCTCGAAGCCAAGAACGTCGAGCGAACGGGAGCCGGGGCGGGATGAGGGGTCGGCCTGCTGCTATCAGGCCGACCTCGTCGTACCGAGAGATCCAACACGAAGAGGGGCGAACTTTGAGCACCATGGACTTCGGGACCGTCCTGAACAGGCTCTACCCGTGGTACGACGGTGACGTACGCGCGCAGCTGTTCGCGCTGATGTGCGACGTGGCCTTCGTCTACGCGAGCAGCGACGAGATCGGCGACTTCAACCTCAGCCTCGACTGCGTACTTGAAGGCATCGAAGAGAACGTCCGCGAGATGCGGGTTGAGTACCACCTCGGCCCGCTGTCCCTGCTCCTGCCCGCGGCCAGCAGGTTGAGACTCAACGACGGTGCGGACGGTGGCGTCTGAAAACGGGATCGCGTGATTGATGGTGCCCGTCCGGTTCTCGGACGGGCACCTATCTCATTAGGGCGTCACCCCACGCTGAGCGCTTCGGGACTGTCGGCACCGATGGCGATGAGGTGGGCATAGAGGAAAGCGCTGATGGCCTCGTACGCCTTGAGCTCGTTGGCGCGGTTGGTGAAGCCGTGGCCCTCGTCGGGATAGATGTCGTAGCGGACTTCGACGCCGCGTTCGCGCAGGCGGGTGACGATCTGGTCGGACTCGGCCTGGGGGACGCGCGGGTCGTGGGCGCCCTGGATGACGAACAGGGGAGCGGTGATGCCGTCGGCGTGTGTGACAGGGCTGCGCTCAAGGAGCTGTTCGGCGCAGGTGTCGGGATCTCCGAGGACGGTTGCGACGAAGGTCTTCCAGGTGGGGGGCGACGCCTTGGCGAGGGTGACGAGGTTGCTGGGACCGCAGATGGAGACCCCCGCGGCCCATGAGTAGGGCAGGCGGGCCAGGCAGGACAGGGCGGCGAATCCGCCGTAGGACGCCCCCATGACGGCTAGGCGGCTGGTGTCGGCCCAGTCGAGGCTCTCCAGGTACCGGATGCCGTGGTCCAGGTCGTCGAGGTCGATGCCGCCCCAGTCGCGGTAGATGAGCTTCTGGTGGGCGGTGCCGTACCCGGTCGAGCCGGCGGCGTTGGGAGCCAGGATGGCGATCCCCTGGTGAAGAAGGTGCTGGTAGAGGCCCGAGCGGGCGTAGATGGGGCGTTCCTGGGCTTCCGGGCCACCATGGACGGACAGCAGGACCGGGTGAGGTCCTGGGCCGTCCGGACGGTAGAGCAGGGCATGGACGTCGCGCCCGTCGCGGGCCGGGTAGGTGATCAGCTCGGGGACGATTGGCCTGATGACACGCAGGGCCGCGGGGCGCGTGTCGGTGAGGTAGCGGAAGTCGTGGTGGGCCAGGTCCAGGACCGCGAGTTCGGCCGGCCGCGCCGCCGAGTCGATCAGGAGGACCGCGAAGGAGGCGTCCGGTGCCAGAGAGAGCGCCGAGATGACGCCAGGGGGGATCTCAGGAAGCGGAAGCGGGGAGCCGTTGCGTTCGGCGTGCAGGCGAGAGCGGCCGCCCTCGTTGACGGACCAGATGCGTACGTCTGCGGCGACGTCGAGCGTTTCGACGTCCCAGTTCGGGGCGGCGATCGCGTGCAGGGACTTGGCTTCGAGGTCGTAGAAGGCGGCGGCGGTGAACTCGCTCCAGTGGTCGGTGAGCAGGTGGAAGCCGCTGGAGTCCGGAGCCCAAGCACCGGGTTCGAAGACACCCTCGCCGAGGGCGGACGTCACACAGACGGGCTTGGCGTCCGGGTCGTCGAGATCGGTGAGGTAGACAGCGATGTCGGTGTTGGAACGGAAACCGGTCGACAGCAGCCAGCGGCTGTCGGGGGAGAGGCTGACGGCCTCGAAAGCGACCCCTTCGGGCGGCGTGAAGCGGCGGAGCTCGCCGGTTGTCAGGTCATGGACGACGAGGTCCTGGGCGGCGGGATCGCGGTCGTTGGCGGTGTAGGCCAGGAAACGACCGGTGGGGTCGAAGGGCGACTCGGCCAAGATACGTTGGCAGTCCGGCCCTGAGCTGACCTCGCTCGGTTCGCCGCCCTGCAGAGCGACTATGTAGATGCGGAACTGCTCGTCCCCGTTTTCATCAGCGGTGAAGACGAGCTGGCTGCCGGAGGGTGTCCAGGCGAACTGCCGTACCGTCCGGTTGTCGAAACCCGTCACCCGGCGCGGTTCGCCGCCGGCTACGGGGACGACCCAAAGGTCGTAGTGGCCGGAGGCGTGGCTGGAGTAGGCGACCAATCGGCCATCAGGAGACAGCGCAAGGGTGCGCTGGAATCGCTGCTGAGGTACGAAGTCCAGGTATCCGAGCATGTGACAGCCTCTCGAGTCAGTCGATCCAGCCGCGGCGTACCGCTGCGGCTCCTGCGGCGAAGCGGGTCTCCACACCCAGCTCATCGCGGATGGCGGTCCAGTGTCTGCGCATGGTGTTGACGCTGATGTCCATTCGGCGGGCGATCGCCTCGTCGGACAGTCCTTGGGTGAGCAGCTGCAGCACCTGCGCCTGTGCCGGCGTGAGCGGCCCGGCGGCCTTCGTGCTCCCGAACGGGATCGCCTTCTCCCACAGCAGCTCGAAATACTCCCGCAGGGCGCCGACGATGACCGGCGAGCGTACGAGCAACGCCCCGCCCATCCCCGTGGGCGTGAGCGGAAGGAGCGCGACCGCCTCGTCCGCGAGCTTCATCTTCATCCCGATGCGGGGCAGCAGCCGCGCCTGCTCACCGGCGGCCACCGCGGCCTCGATCGTCTTCGCGCCGATCGGATGCTCCGCGCAGCGGATCTCGTAGATGGCGCGGCACTGCACCTGGCCTTCGAACACCGGCAGCGGCGCGTACCCCGTGCTGTCCTCGACGGGCGCCTCCAGGACGTAGTTGTCCAGAGTGAGCCAGTCGTGCCGAGCGGCGTTGATGAGCGCGTACGACAGGCGGCTGATCTCGTCCCGATCGGTGACGATCTGCACGAGCCTTTCCATCCCAGAACTCGAAGACGACGCCGCGGACGTCTGATGGAAGTCGCTCAGCCGCTTGTGCCCGGCCAGCAGCCGCTCCTGATCGTTGACGAGACGGCGCGAGAGTTCCGACAGAACGCCCTGCAGCGCGAGCTCGGGCGGCGCGGGTATGAGACGCGGCGGCAGCAGTGGACCGTCCGGCCGCAGATGCGCCATCCCGCGGGCGGTCAGCTCCGCCACCTGCTCAGCGCTTCCCAGCAGGGACGCGGCGTCGCTCTCCGGACAGCCGTCCTCCGCGAGCAGCTTGGAGTACGACGCGAAGATCTCGTCCGGCACAACGCCCGCGAGCAGGCGTTGTGCGTTGATCTGATTCTGCCCGTCCACTGACACCCCCCGGACAGAGGGTAGTGGCTTCGATGCTTACGGTGATGCTCCTTTGTGGGCCGTGTCGAGGGTGAGTGGTTCCGCGCGATGGTGGGTTTTCACCACCGCGTTCTGGGGCCCGTAGCCCCGCTGTGCGAGGCGTTTCCATGATCCTGGACGTCCTGCCCCTGGTCAGTAGACGCCGTGGAGAGTTTCAGGCTCTCTGATCCGATGCCGTGCGCGATCTGATCAGTGCGAACGCTCAAGAGCGGCAAGGGAGGCAGCATGCGGCGGCAGTTCGTTAGAACGACGGCGAGGGCACTCGCCAGACGATCGTGGGCAATGCGGAGCCTGGCCGGGCTCCTGGTGATGTTCGGCCCGTTCGGTTCGCGCAGCCGTACGGCGCAGCAACCCGCCGACGTCCGCCCTGAGGCAGCGGCGGTTCCTACGCTCGTAGGCCCACATGGTGCCCCGGCGGTGCTTCCTCCCGCTGAAGCTCCCGCGTCGGAACCGGCCATTACGTCCACCAGGTCCACAGCTGTCCTGCGCAACTCGGTAGCTGACCGGCGTGGCGTGATCCGCCTTGTGGGCCAGTGCGTCATCGAGGGGCGAAACCGTACGGCGGGCGGTTGGGGAACCGACACCTGGGCCCTCCTCGGTCTGCTCGCCGAGCACCGCTCCTCTCTGCTGACCAAGAACGCGGCCGGCGACAAGCTCTGGCCGGAGGCCGAGGCTCCGCATGACCGGTTCGCCGGGCTGCTCAAGGCGACGCGGGCCAAGATGTGCGAGGCGCTCGGGATGCCCGGTAACTACGGGCGGATCGTCATCCAGTTCATGGGCAGCACCGGATACCGGATCAACCCCGACCTCTACACCTGCGACGTCTGGCAGATCCGCGACCTCCTCACCACCGCGGCGCGGGCCAAGGGCCCGGAGAAGGTTGCAGCGCTGATCGCCGCCGCGGACCTCTACACCGGCCCCTACCTCCCCGACGTTCCGCATGGCTGGGCGCGGAACGCGGCGGACGCTCTCAACCGTGCCGTCGTCCAAGCCCTCGCCCAGCTCGCCGATCTGGAGGAGCAGCCCGAAGCCGAGATTGCTTACCTCGAACGCGCCACCGAACTCGACGGCGTCGCCGAACATCTGTACCGCAGGCGAATGGAGGTCTATGCCCGCCTCGGCAGGCTCCAAGCCATTCACTACTGCTATGACGAACTCCGCGAACGGCTGCGTGCCCGAGGTAGAAAACCGTCCTCGCAAACAGAGCAGCTCTATCGCGGTGTTACTGGCTTCGTGTGAGCAGCTGAGCCGTCGGAATGGCTCTTGTTGATGGCTTGACGACAGGCGCTGAGGTGGGTCCTCATATAACCGTGCGTACGCGCACGCATAATTGAAAGGGGGTGCGCCCATGCGTTTATTACAGGTTGAACCGGAAGGGTCGCCGAGGTAAGTAATTTCGGTGGCTCTGGTGCCCCTCACTGCCGGTGCCAGTGAGGGGCACAGGCATCCGGGGGCGAAGAACGCCTCGCAGTGGCGTGCATGCCGCAGCACGCGGCTGCGAGGCGCCCTGCGGCGTGGCCACCTGACCTGGCATGCACCAGGCCACGCCGGCCTTCACGAGAAGTGGGACCAACCGGCTGCTATCCGGTTGGTCCCACCCCCTCAGAGTACGGGCAAGCCCACTGTGAGGAGCCCGGCTTCCGGAGGCGGGAAGCCCTCGTTGCGCGAACTTTGCGCTCTGTCGCTCGGGCCGCCGGTCGGTGTGCCGATCGCCCTACCGTTCGGGCCGCCGCCTTGACAGGTACTCCCGCGCCGGCGAGCGCGCGCAGCTGGATGGGGCCGCACGGGCTACCGGTGGCTCGCCCGACTCGCCTTACGAGTCGACTACTCGCCATGAAGCGAACCCTGATCGTTTTGATCCCATCGATGAATACTCTATGGCTCCGCTCAACAACTCGTAAGTCCAACGATTTCTGTTCAGCTCTTTGTGTTGCCCGTTGAGCTGCAAGGCCCTAACCGATCGGGGTATGAGAATCGGCGGCGATTTATTGCCTGGCCGGGCGGTCGCGAGTCATTTATTTTTACCTGCGCACGCCCGGATCGGCTTGCTTCGCATTCGGGGTCGAGAAATAGTCGTCATGTACGAACGAATTGGCCCCAGGATAATTCCGGGGCCGCATCCCAGGTCAAGGAGAAAAGAAATGACGACGAACACGATGGCCGAGAAGGCCGACGCCTCGGCCGAATTTCGCCCCGAAGGCACGGCGGCCAAGGTATGGGAGGCGCTGACCGCCGCCCCGGCCGCATCCGTCACGATGATCGCCGAGGCGGCCGGTGTCTCGCGGCCGACCGCGACCAAGGCACTGACGGCGTTCGCCGAGGCAGGCCGCGCCATCCGCACCCCCGGCGGGCGTTCCGAGGAAGGCCGCGCCCTGCCGGACACGTGGTCTCCGATCCTCGCCGACGATGCGCGTGATCAGGATGGCGACGTCCCTCCAGACACGACCGCTGACGCCGCCGTAACAGCAGACGAGAGCAACGAGCCCCCGACGGCGCCGGAAGCCTCCGACGCCACCGCTGAGGACGCCCCGGCGCCCACCATGTCTCTCACAGACGCCATGCGCATCCTCGAACAGGAGGCCGACCGCCGCGCGGCGGCCGAGGCCGAGCTGGCCCGTGCCCAGGCGGAGGAGGAAGCCCGCCGCCAGCAGGCCGCCGCGACCTTGGCCAAGGCTCGCACGATCGAAGACACGCGCCGCGCCCTGACCGACCTGCTCAACGCCGTGACCACCACATACGCAGCCCTGCTGTCTGATGACGACACGGCGTTCAGCACCGGCCTGGAGGCCATCTACAGCGGTACGGCAGACGTACGAAAGGCCACTCGCACTACCCAGCCCAAGACCACCACCGGGTGGGGTTCCTCGCGGGATGGGGACCGTAGCGCACCTCGGCCACTGCGCCCGGACGTCGTCGCTCACCTGACGAAGTACCCCGACCTGACGTTCACCGCGAACGAGATCGCGAAGGTGCTCGGCCGTTCCTCCGGGGCGGTCGCCAACGCTCTGGACACCCTCGCCCGTAACGGCGAGGCCGAGCTCGTCAGCGAGCGCCCCAACCGCTTCCGCACGGCCAAGCCCCAGAACACCTAGCCAGGGCCCCAACGTCCCTGGAATGAAAGGAGAAACCATGTCCGATGAGATGTTCACCCTCCTGGGGTGGGCATGGGATGTAGACCTGGCCACCCGCCTGGCCCGACGCCACCCAGTACGCCCGGCTGCTATCCGGACGTTGACCGGCGTCAAGGACCTCATCCGCATCGACCCCAAGCACGCCGCGACGGTCGACCTGACCAAACCCATCCTGGTCGTCCCGCTCCCGTGCGCGCTGCCTCCCGGCAACCGCCTGGTGATCGACGGCTGGCACCGCATACACCGCGCCCTGGACCTCGGAATGGAGAAGCTGCCCGCGATCCTCCTGGACCCGGCCGACGAGCGCACCTGTCGCCTACGAGGTGGCGACATCTGACATACGGCGAAGGAGGGGGCGGGGCGGCTGTGGCTGACCCGCCCCGCCTCACGCCTGCAGGAGGTGTGTCGTCCCGCAGCGTCGCTACGGCGGGCGAATGGCGATCGCGCCACAGGCACGAGCCGGATCAGTGATCGGGCGGCGGGCTGGGAAGTTGGGTCGTGTCGGACGGCGGCGGTCGGTGTCAGGACGCGCTTGTAGATTGCCCGGCGTGGCAGGGGGCCGACCAATGGAGGCAGATGGGCCCTCGGCTTTTCGCATCCAGCACCACTCGATCGCCCAGCGGCTCCCCGAGCCGTACGACGCCCTCGCCAGATTTTCCGACCCCCGCGCACAGGCCGTTGGGAATGTGCTGGTGAACCTCGACTCCGAGGACCACGACATCGTCCCGCTCGTTCGACCGCAGGCGGACGGTCGGCGTACTCCGGCCGAGACAGACGCCGTAGTCGTAGCTCACACGCAGCGTCTGTTCGTCGAGCATCTGGAAGCCTGTGACTTCGTAGGGCCGGTCGCGACCGACGGCGCCCTCGATGGTGCCAAGCGTTGTTTGGTCGACCGCGAGGTGATCAATGGGGCCAGGCAGGTTCGAGAAGTACAGCCGCCACGCCGGTACGGTGGCGATGCCGCGCAGGGTTCGCAGACGCATGGTCGTGAACGTCGCCGAGGTCATCTTGTACGCCTGATCGTCTTGGACTGAGGCCTCGGTTTCGTAGGGGGACAGCGCGACCAGCGCCTGGCGTGCACTGATCACGGGGACCCGAATGGTGGAGCCATCGTCCCAGCGGATCCACGCCTCCTTCGGAGTGGCGGGGAGCGGGCCGGCCACGGCGAAGCCGTACTCCTCATCACGCAGAATCTGCTCCTTCACGTTCTGCTGCATCTGGCTCAGGCCGCCCATCGGGACAAAGCCGTTGCGCCAGATCTCGGCCGCGCCGCTAAGCCGCCAGGTCCAGACGGCGCGGGTGGCGTAGTCGTCGAACGTGAGGCTTTGAAGAAGGAGATGGTCGCCTCTGGCGAGTGCGGTCACCGCCAGCAAAGTCACCAGTAATCGCAGCATCCGAAGAGCTTAGGACGTACGCGTCGAGTTGATCGGACGGCCGTAACCGATGATGTCCGCGCGTGCGCTGTAGCTGCTGATGCGAACGCGTAGGCCGGTGCGGGGGGCCTCGATCATGCGACCAGCGTCCAGGACGATGCCGACGTGCCCGGGACGGCCGGGGCCTCCGCCGGAGCCCTGGAAGAACACGAGATCGCCGGGCGTCTGGCGGCCGGACGGGACATGGGGGATGGCCTGCCACTGTTCCTCGGCGGTACGAGGAAGGGCGATTCCGGCTTGGTGCCAGGCGTAACGGACGAGGCCAGAGCAGTCGAAGCCCGTCACCTTCGCGCCCAGTCCTATCCCTGTGGTGGGGCCATCGAGGCCGCCCCCTCCGTAGGAGTAGGGAGTGCCGAGCCAACGGGACGCCGCCGCCACCGCAGCTGAGCCGCTTTCTGACCCGCTGACGAGGAGGGGCGGGCAGGCTGTGGCGTAGGAGTCGGCGATGCGCAGGACCCTGGCGACGTAGGCGGGATCGTGGTTGTAGCGCAAGAGGGCCTGGTCGAGACGGGTCGGTGCGCCGCTGTGACGAAGGTAGCTGGCTGCGGCGGGGATGGCGTCGGCGGGGTCGTAGATGTCTTTGGTACCGTCCGCGTTGTCGTCCATACCGAAGGACGGCCAGGTAGCCGGCATGAACTGCATAGGTCCTGCTGCTCCGGCGGAGTTGGTGCCGGTGGTGACGCCAGGCCCGATGCCTCGGCCGTGGTCGGATTCGGCCTTGCCGACCGCAGCCAGGACGGTCCAAGGGATGCCGTGGCGGGCGGCGGCCTGCTGGTAGAGCTCGAAGTAGTGGGACGGGATGTCGGTGGGCGCGGACGTACCGCAGGAAACGCTCGGAGCGTCGTAACCAGGTAGCACGGTCGCGATGACGCTGAGAAGGACGGCGATCAGGGCGAGCGCCCCGATCGCCGTGGCCGTGACGATCGGCATTACGCGGGGACGTGGTCGGGGCCGGTAGCGTCCGTGGGGCCCCACGCGCCCCGTAGGGCGATCAGGCGGCGGCGGGGGCCGGTTGATCCGGCTGGTAGCCATACGGGCCCGGCCGGACCGTCCGGGACCGTCGCGGGTGTGTGGACGGCCGTGGCGACGGGCACGTCGGGGGCCGTCAGGAACTTGCGGAAGTTGGCTTCGCGGGTGGGGCTCGGGAGCCAGAAGAGCACGGGCGTGCTGATGCCGGTTGCTTCGGCCAGGGCGGCGTACCCATCGACTTTGGCCAGGACGCGGGACAGCGGCTCGGTGCCGGTGTCGTATTCCAGGAAGAAGTCGATCGTGTCCGGCTGGCCGGTCGAGGAGGGCTCGCTCCAGCGGCCGAAGGCGTCCGGCCGGGCGAGGTCGCCCCACAGGGCGGTGCACCGGCGTTCGGGCCACCATTCGGCGACTTCGGAACCGTCAGCTCTGCGGCGGGCCGTGGCGTGCAGCTGGGCGAAGAACTCGTTCACGCCTGTCTGGTGAATCAGCCGGGACGAGAAGGCGATCGCGCCGGCCGAGTCGGGGCGGTAGCGGAGCTCGGCGGGAGTGATGCCGCGCTGGGCGGCCAGGTGGTGGGCCCCGGTGGTGCCGAGGATCCAGTGCCAGGGCCGGCTCCCGGTAGGGGCCCAAGGTCGGAAGCGGTCCAGGGCGCGTAGTTCGTAGAGGTCCAGGAGGCGATGGCGGGCGCGGTGGACGCTGGGGAAGAAGATGGCGGTGAGCTGGTCCGTGGTGAGGACGCGGTGCTCCCAGACGGCGTCGAGGATCTCGGCGTCTCGCGGCGTGAGGCGTTCGGCGAGGCCGGCGACGAGGGCTTGGCCGGCGCGGACGCGCGGGTGCCGGGAAGGAAGCAGGCGGCGGGGTGAGTTCGGCCGGGTCATGGAGTGCCCTCCTCGTGGGTTCGGCGTGGGTCAGTCGGGATGCGGAGCTTCGGCTTGGTCGCGGTGGCGGTCTCGGGGCGGGCGAACGTCGCACGGGAGGCGGCCCGGACGGCTTCCTGACGGCCAGGGATGGGATCGGGGAGGGGACGGGTGCGGAAGGTGAACGCCGGTGATTGGCCTCCCGCGCCGGTCATGATCCGTCCGGCCGCTTGGTACGCGCCCAGGTGGGACAGGTCGTGTGCCGTGAGCACGGGGCCGACATGGCGGGCGAGGTCGTGGGCATCTTCCGGAGAGGCGGTGAAGTAGGCCTTGTTACGCGCGTCGGCGGAGACGGCTTCGCGAAGGTCTCTGGGGAGCTGGGACAGGTGCTGGTGGGCGAGCGTGAGCGAGAACCGGTACGCGCGTGCCTCGGCCAGGAGGTCGCTGACGGAGATGGGCATGTTGAGGAAGTTCTGGGCCTCGTCGATGTAGGCGGCAGCATCCCGGCGTTCGTGCTCGGGCAGGCGGACCCGGGGAGTGATCGCCTGCCAGGTGTGGGCGAGCAGGAGCGAGCCGAAGAGGCGCGAGGCGTCCTCGCCGAGGACGCCCTTGGGCAGGCGGGCGAGGACCAGGCCGCCTGTGTCCAGGGTGCGGGCCAGGTCGAAGGTGGAGGCTCCGCCGGACAGGGCGTCGCGGACGAACGGGCGCAGGAGGACGGCGCGGAGCTTGTTCATAACGGGGCTGATCACTGAGGCACGGGCGGCGGGTGACAGCTCGTCGTACGCGGACCAGAAGCCGCGCAGCAGCTCGTCGTCGAGCTTGCCGACGATCCGGGCGCGGAACGGCGTGTCCGTAAGGAGCTTCGGTACGTCGGCGAGGGTCGCGCGGTGGCGCTGGGTCCGTACGAGGGTGAGACAGGCCGAGCGCATGAGGTCGTCCAGCCGCGGACCCCAGGACGAGGCGAAACAGCGGTGGAAGATCGTGACGATCGAGTCGACGGCGAACGCCGGGTCCGGTCCGGCGAGGACGTTGAAGCAGGGCGGATTGCCGGGTTCGGCGGGGTCGAAAAGGACCGTCCGTTTGATGGCGCGTTCGGGCAGGCGGTCGAGTACGTCGTCGATCAGGTCACCTTTGGGATCGATGACGAGGACACCTCGGCCGGCGTGGGCGTCGGAGAGGATGAGGTTGGCCAGGAAGGTGGACTTGCCGACACCGGTCTGGCCAAGGACATGCAGGTGCTGGCGGGCCGATGCC
Organism: Nonomuraea sp. CA-218870; assembly: GCF_050936535.1. Taxonomy (NCBI): domain Bacteria; kingdom Bacillati; phylum Actinomycetota; class Actinomycetes; order Streptosporangiales; family Streptosporangiaceae; genus Nonomuraea; species Nonomuraea sp. CA-218870. The sequence goes on from NZ_JBNJMN010000002.1 coordinate 218,820, forward strand.
ACGGTGACCCCCACAGAGCGCGGGTGTCCGGTCTCGGCGTCACCCAGGACCCGGACGTCCTGGCCAAACGCGGGGACGTCGGGCGCGGGCGGGACGGGCCGGGCTCCGGCTCGGACAATGCCCGGGGCGGCCTGGTCGTAGGGCAGGTGGGCGAGCGCGGCCAGCTCGTCGACGGCCAGCAGGTAGCCGGAGTTCATGCGGCGGTTCGACATGCGACCGGGGAAGTCGAGGCCGCGCAGGCGGCGCAAGTACTGGTGGCCGGAGGCGTAGAGCGCGAAGGTGGCGGCGATCTCGTGGGCGCGCCCACGGAGCCGGTCGCGGGCGTCAGGCCGATCACTCGTGACGGCATACGAGATCTGAACGGCGAAGCGCGGCTGGTTCGCCTTGGCGAGGACGGTCCGGATCTCCTCAGCACGCTCGGGGAACAACCGCGACAGCTCACCGGGCCGGTCGCGGCCCAGACCGCCGGGAGTGACGACATCGAACAGATCAGCCCGGAAGCTGCTGGACCTCCCGTTCCGCAACCCTGAAGCGGCGCGGTGAGCGGCTGACAGCCGCCGCCCCGTCACCGGGCGGACCAGGACCTGGACGGCGGCATGCTCACCTTGCCGCAACCCCGAAAGCGCGCCGAGGAGCGCGCGCAGCGGATCATTGCGGTGCGCAGTCATGAGTGGGTAGTGGTCAGGCCGAGCCAGAACCATCCGCCCTCGGGAAGCTGTGGCACCGCGCGGCATAGGCGGACCGGCCGGGCGAGTGGTCACAGACGCGCCTGGCCAAGCCGACCGGATCGCCTTCTCCACCAGCCCAGGCGGTACGAGCCCCGGCACCCACAACTGCACCCGAACGCCGGCGGCATCGGCCACGTACTCCCAAGCCAGATGAGGCTGGCCGAACAGAAGACGCTTCCAGCGCGGCGCGGTCAGCCCCATCACCTGCGACCACCAGGCAGCCGCGCTACCGGGCTCGACCTGCGGCGGGACCGCGATCTCGACCAGCCGAGCGTTACGCGCGAAGCGCGCGTTGCGCCACCGCCAGAGGACGGCTTCGGCGGTGCTGAGACCGACGGCACCCCCAACCACGGCTCCCCAGAGCGCTGGATCAGAAAGGCCCTGGATCATTCGGCCGGATCCGTTGTGGCGAGCGCATGCTCCGATGCACTGGCGACAGCGACGAAAGCGGCACGATCTCCTGCGCCGCCGCAGACCAGGCCCTCACCCTGGCCGGCCGACAGCAGGAAGAGCCGTTCCCCTTCGGTGAGGTCGAAGGCTTCGGCGATCTCGTCGATGGCCTGCGGAGCCTGCCGCAGCAGTACCTGCGTACTGGCGTTGGAGACGACCGCCTTGCCGAGGTTGGAGCCGAGCAGATCGGCGGCGTCCTGGGTGACGACGGCAAGGCCGGCCCAGTGCTTGCGGGCGGATTTGGCGAGCCGGTAGAGGAACCTCGCGCCCTCGTTCTCGCGCATGAGCGTCCACGCCTCGTCGACCACGACCAGGCGACGACGCCGGTCGGCGGGGTTGGACACGCGCCGCCAGATCGCGTCGAGCGCCAGGAGCATCCCGACCGGCCGCGTCTCCTCGGGCAGGTCCCGCAGCGAGAACACGATCAGGTGGCCGTCCGGCCGAGTCGTGGTCGGACCGGCGAACAGGCTCCGGTAGGAGCCGGACACGTACGGGGCGAGCCGCCCGGCCAGCTCGGACGCCTCCGACCCGTCAGCGGCTTCCAGCATCGTCACCAGATCGGCGAGCAGCGGCGCAGGACGCTTCCACGTGCGCTGGTCGGAGGTGATGCCCTGGGCTGCGTACGTGGCGATCACCGCCTTGTCCAGTACCGCCTTCGTCGCGGCGGTGAGCGGTTCGCCGAGCATGGTCGTGACCAGGGTCTGGAAGAACATCGCGCGCCGGTCGAGCGCGTCGTCTTCCGCGGAGGCGGGCAAATCGAACGGGTTGAAGCACACGCCTGGCGTGCCAAGACCGAGAACGGTTCCTCCGACGGCGTCCGACAGGCGGCGATACTCGTCCTCGGGATCGACGACACACACCTCGACCTGGTGGAACAGCAGCCGCAGCACCTCCAGCTTGGTGAAGTACGACTTGCCCGCCCCCGACCTGGCGATCGTCACGGAGTTGTAGTTGTGGTGGGCGAACCGGTCCCACAGCACGACGCCAGAGGAGTAGACGTTCAGCCCGAGCAACACCGGCGTCTCGCCAAGCCGTGGCCGCAAATCCGGCGAGGCGAACGGGAACGCCGCCGCGAGCGCCGAGGTGTCGAAGGTCCGGCGGGTCTTCAGCGTGTCCGTAGCGAGTGGAAGCGTGGCCATCCACCCCTGCATCGCCCGGAACGTCGCCGGCTGCGCGTCGAGCAGCAGCGACGCCGCCAGCGCCTTGACGTGCTGAACCTCCGCCTCCAGTTCATCGGCATCCGCGGCGTGAACGGTGAGATAAAGGCCGACACGGAACAGGCGGCCGTGCCCTCGGGCGAGGGAGGCGGCCAGCTCCGCGGCATCGTCGGCAGCCGCCTCGGCCGCGAAGTCCGGCATCCGGGCACCCGCAGAGGCGGACTCCAGCCGGGCGAGCTGACGGCGAAGACGCTGGGCGGCGATCAGCGGCGGCACCGGCTCAATGTGCAGCGACACATCGAGGTGCCCCGGATAGCCGGTCAGCGGTTCGAGCCAGCCCGCGCCGACCTCTCGCGGGTACCCCGCGATCGCGAACGACGCACACACCCCGTCCGGGAACTCGACCGAGCGGGCGTTGATCCTCAACGATGACGGGCCGGGCAAGGCGGCGGCGGTACGGGCCAGCTCCTCGCTGTCGCCGGCAGGGCGGGCGAACCTCATCGAGTCCCCTCTCCAAGCGTGATCGGCTCATCAGGACGGGCGACCCCAACCGGGTCGGGGCGACGAGGCGACAGCGACCGTACGAGCAGATCGCGAGCGTCCTCGGCACCCACAACGGAGGCGTGAACCCCGAGACCGAGCAGAGAACGCACGGTCTCCTCAGCGCGACGCATCACGATCGCCGCCGAGCTGTCCCGCCGAGCCGAGCGCCGGGACCTCCGCATCCATCCGGGCGGTTGCTCGGCGTCCTGGTGACGAACGACAACGAGAACATCCCGCGTCAGCAGATCTCGGGTGGCGCTCAGCTCGCTGAGGAACTCGGCATGCCGGCGGGCCGCCTGCTCAAGCGCTGGATCAGCCAGACGCCCTGCCGACCCCTCGATCACGTCGGCGAGATCGGACAGGTCGACCGGCCGCGCCTGCAGCAGGATCTGCACGGGAGCGTCCAACGAGTTCAGCCACCCGGCGAACACCCCGACCAGCGCCGCCTGCTCCTCGCCCGTCCGCAGCCCGAACGCCACGGTCCCGGCTCGAACAACGGCGACGCTCCCGCCTTCGGCCAACTCCATGACACCGTCCTCGCGAATCGCCCGGACAGGGAGCCGCAACGCACCCGGCAGGCGGCCCCGCACGCGACACCAGGCCGGCGGCGGGAGGACTCCTTCCTCGGTCGTGACGAGCCTGCGATCCCGCCGCAGGTAAGCGAAGGCGTGGAGGACGAGCCGGTCGAGGCTGAGCCCGTCCCGCCTGCCGAGTGCCAACGCGGACCCGCAGGCGATCATCGGCAGGAGGGTCGCGACGAGGGCCGGGACGGGCAACCGGTCGCCGGCCATGAGGTACACCCAGGCCGCCAGCACCCCGGTGCCGGCCAGGATCGCGGCTTGCCGGACTGTCAGGTTCGCGAAGAGCTTGTCCGGCATCTCCACATCGGCTGGGATCTTCGCGACCAGCCGTTCCTTACTTGCGTGGCGCACGACGTACCGTCCTTCTGGGTAGACGAGGCGTTTGAAGCCGCAAGGTGACCTGGGACAGACGCTGCGCCGGCCGACGGGGTGGCCGTGGTGTGGACGGCACGGCACTGTTCGGTGGCCGGTTACGGCGGATGATGGGTCGGCGATGCGGTGCCGGCTGCGGAGGGTGTTTGGGCACGGGGTTCCGCGTGCCGTTATCCGGCCTGTGGGGGCGCTCAGGACGTTCATCAGGGGACGAACGATCAACCCGCACGTTCCGATCGCCCGGACGGCCGCTGGCGGCGGCCCCCGGCGGACGACGGGGGTGACGCGGCGCCCCCGAACACGGCCCGCCCGCGTTCGGCCCCCGCCTACCGGGACCACCGCCCGGACCTCCAGCAGGAGGACCACTGGGCCCGCCGCCTCCGCCTCTGCTCGGCGGGGTGGGCGGATTCGGCGGCTTGGGACGATGCGCCGCGCGGGCGGCACCGGCCCCCTTACCGAGCAGCATGTTCAGCCCGCGATAGACGACCAGGGACTTCACCAGCCGTGAAAGGGCGCGAGGCTTGCCCGCCTGCCAGATGGTCCGCGCGACCCATCCAGGGATCTTGAGCAGGACGAACAGCAGACATATGGCCATGAGCAGGTCGGTCATGTCCGCCGTGCTCGGAATCCAGAAGGAGTCGTCGTCGGCCGGATTGGCGGAGAACAGCAGTTGCAGCGCTGTGACGAGCACGAGCGACTGGCACGCCTGGATCGCCAGGAGCCCGGCGAAGGCCCGCCACCACAGCCGGGCGATCCCCTCGGTGACCGGCAGCGCGTGCAGGATCAACGCAAGGGGCGCCGCCACGATCAGGACCATGGTGAGCGCGATCCGGACGATGTAGGTGAACAGCACGCCGACCGCCAGGACGACCACCACGAGCGCCACGATCGCGAAGAACACGCCCTTGAGGACGATCCCCGCGAGGACCGCCTTCTTGATCGCGTCGAACACCAACTCCGGATCGATCCGATCAGCTCCGTCGGCCAGGAACGCCTGACTCAGCCCGTTGGCCAAAGTGATCCCGTACTTGATCGCGATCAGGCTCAGGTTCGCGGCCAGAAACGCCCACACGAGCCTCGGCAGCAGCTCCCGCGCCGAGACCCCGCCGGGCATCGCCTGCCCGACCATGAGCATCACGCCCGCGACGGTCACCAGCAGCACGAAGCACGTATTCGCGATCGTCCGCGACAGCTCCCACAACTGCTTGGCCCGCGCCATCTCGGGGGAGTCCAGCTCCGGCGTCGCCAGCACGGTCGATCCGAGCATCTCGAACACCGGCTTGGTCGCCGATTCCACAAGATGCGTGAACCATTCGTCCACCGCCTGCCGGGTCTTGCACGCCACGTCGATGAAGCCGCAGTCCGACGCCGGCGGCGTCACGGCTGAAGGCGACGGCGCCGGGCTGGGCGTTGCGGAAGGCGTCGGAGTCGGTACGGGCGTCGCAGGCGCGGCAACCGCCGGCCCGCTGAGCATCGCCGAGACGAGCGCCGCCGCACCGACAGCCAGCAGAGCGAACAGCCCGAAGACTCGGAGGCGAGCCAGGGCCGCCACCTCAGGCCCCCACGATCCGCTGAAGAAGCTCCACCAGGACCGGAGCGAGCATCGCCACCCCGAACCCGAGCGCCCCGTACCGCAGCGTCTTCTTGGCGGCCTCGACCTCCCCGGGGTCACCTCCGGCCAGGATGTAACGCACCCCGCCGATGGTGAAGAACAGCGTGGCCAGGCCCACCAGCAGCCCGATCACCACGTTCCGCAGGTTCGTGATGACCTGGTCGAGCGAGGCGGACGCCAGCCTGGTCATCGCCTCGGCGACCCCCGGCACGGTCAGCGCGGCCACCATGCAACCGGCCGTCCAGAGCACTGAAGCGACACCACGCCGGACCCAGCTCGTACCCGCTGGAACCCGGACAACGAACAACGGACAAGGCCGAAACGACTTCATGACATGGCTCCCCGAGACGTGAGGTCCTGAGCTGGGCCGCCAGCCGCGATCACAAGCCCGGAACGGGCCGGGATGGGTGTCCTCCTTCAAAGGACGAGGGACGATGGGCTCGATGGGAACGGGCAACCGCCCCCCAGAACCCCGCCCCGAGCCGTGACCACGGCTGACATGGATGAACCACCGATTCAGCAGGCGAGATTGGAAGCCGGCCCGTCACAGCTGACCGAGACTTGACCCTCCTCGATCGCCCGCGCCAGCCGCGCCTCGGCCGCCCGCCGCCGCTTGTACAGCCGATCCGCCGGCACCCCGAGCCGCCCCGCGTACGCCCGCAACGCCTGCCCCTCCAGGCGCGTCGCGTTGATCAGCTTCGCCTCATCCGAGGTGATGATCCGGCACCGGACGGCCTCGGCGAGCACCATGAACGGCTCGGTGTCCAGCGCCACGGGCTCGGGTAGGTCGGCGCAGATCTCGATGGAGGCCAGCTCCCGCGCTCGGACCCGAAGCGCGCCCTTCTTCGCCCACAGCAGCAGCCGAGGCAGGATGTTCGGCGGATCGAGATCGATCCGACGGAGTTGGGCGACGAAGTACGTCACCATCTCCGAGACGATGTCGTCGACCACGTGCGCGGGGCAGCCCTGCGTGGTCCGCGCGGCCAGGTTCTTCAGCCCCGGCATCGCCACCCCCACACACCCGATCACCCAGGCGGGACCGCCGGCGCGTGAGCGTCGTACGAGATGCGCCCAGACGGTGTCTTTCAGTTCATCGTCAGCTTTCGACGAGAGCAGCAACGTCTTGAGCTCACCCAGATCGATCGGACGTTGAGGAGCCCCGTGCCCGATGGAGCGGGCATCCACCGAGAGTGGGTTTGGACCGGTGATCAGGAGTTGAAATGCTTTGTCCGCCGCCTTCAGGGCGTTCTGGTGGAAGGTCTTCGATGCTGTGCTGCCTTGTAGATCGATGGACATGGTGTCCCCCGTTGGTCAGGCCGAGTCGGTCGATTCAGGTCTCGACCACCGGGTGGGAGGAACTCCGAGCACCAAGGGCAGAAGCGTGGACACCATGAACCGCCGCAGAGTTTCCCATTGAGCCTCTGACCAGGGGCGACGAGAAAGTTGAAATACGTGTTCAAGATCTTCGCCAAGCCCGCCAGACCATAACTGACCTGCCGCTGCCCGTCTCGCTGCGTAGGTTGTCAAAGTTCTGGCCAAGCAGTCACATTCGGCGTAACGAGGGGGTGCAGGCGGGTGCGCGCCGACGTCGGCGTGCGCACGCTACTCCAGCGCCACGATGCCGTTACCCGTATAGGTATTCCTTCGGTGGCTGGCGATTTATTGGCCGCCGGCGGCCAAACTCGAAGCATGGCCCCAGCTGAGAAGCAATACGCCTTCGTGATCCAGACGCGGGAGACCCAAGACAGAGTCTGGTCATGGGTTTCCTACGAGGCGTCTGGCGACGATGTGGCGGCAGGACGTGGAGTGGTGGACAACGTCTCAGGAACTCCGCGCAGCTTCGGCCGCGCCACCTTCAACGCCTATCTGGATTACCTAGTGGCCTCTGTTCCAGGCGCTGTGGACTACTACCTGTTCGAGGACGAGTACGACACCGAGTGGCGGATCCTGGTATGGGACGTGCCTGCTACGGATTACAGCCAGTACAACACTGTGCCACCGCCTGGCGACTCCTTGCGTCGCGGGTACGCGCTCGCCATGGCCGCCGAGAACATCGAACCTCACGCGATAAGCACGTGGCCGGGCAGCGTGATACGTAGGCGATTGCAAGACAAGCAGAGGGTCACACAGAAGGGCAACCGAGCCGAGAGCGAAGGTCCCTGAAGCAGGTAAGTTGTAACTCTGCCCGTACAATTCGGCGGAAAGTACGCATGCGGTGCAACTCGTTTAGGGGAGTGTCGGCGTCGCAAGTCGAAGCGTCCAGCATGATTCCTAAGAGCCGCACGGGGAAATGTAGGTCCACGGCCACGGGTAGTGGAGTTAGACCCTTAGCGACGTGCGTTCTGCTGAAGTGGCAGCGAACCATGGCTGACTGATCACTTCGCCTCTGCCTTTGGCAACACGACGCGTGCCCAGGTCGTCATCTTGTCGAACAGCTTCAGGATGAACTCTCGACCCGTCGCGAAGAACGGTAGAACAAGTAGGGCCGGAGTCATCAAGATGACGATCAAGATGACTGGTGCGATGAGCAGCGCTGCCAGGGCTACGCGCTGCCAGGTGTTGTTGATGACGATCACAGCCGCTCCCGCCACTTCGTTCACCGGAGTTCTTGAGGTCCCGCAGGGCCCCCGCCCTCGTGCAGGTCCTCAAAAAACTGGTAGCCAAAGCGGCTAGGAGGTGTTTTTAACGATGCGTCCCCGGCCATTGCAGTCGCTAAACATCGAGCCGCCGACGTGCAAAGGAAGTTCACGCCTTCAGCGCGGCCTCGTCCATCGGTGAGAGAGGCCTCGCCGTTCGGTGGGACGCGAGGTGCATCGTGCCTGGCTCCGACGCAGCTTCCAAGCGAGACCACGTTCGCCGTGGCGCTGACTCGCTGGTGCTATCTACGTCCCCACTGACGTGAGCGTAATGCCTCAGAGCCCTCGGCTACACCTCGTTCAAGGGGCAGCTAGCGGTTCCAATCAATGCCAGCTAGCCGGTGTTTCAATGCATGGGAACAGGCGACCGTCCTGGGTCACTGCAGATGAGCAAGAACCAAGGACCGCCGTCGAACGGCTCTCGAACAGTCGAAAGGCGGTTGGTGCCGTTGTCAGTGTGGTTGTGTTCCGATACCCCGCCTGGTACGCCCACCGCAACAGACAGCACACGTGCTTCCGAGCCGGCGGTAGGCACCTGGCATCGCCAAGCTGTAGGACGGGAGCTGGCACGGCATCTGATCGAGGCCTGTACTCGTCCGGGTGGCGTCGTCGCAGATGTCTTCGCCACGAGCGAGACGGTTCTGGTCGCTGCGGCCGAGATGGGGCGCCTGGGAATCGGGTGTGTTCCGCGGCTACCGGTCGCGCAGCACCTCGCAGGTCGTCTGCGGCAGGAACTCACGGCAGATCAGCGGCTATCGGTGAGGCTGCGCCCGCATGGACCCCACGAACTACGGGAGGCGCTGCTCGGTCTTGAGGGGCGAGTTGAGTTGCTCGTTGCGGCCCTTCCCACCGGTCTAGAGGAAGGAGGCCCGGCTGCCAGGTCGTCGCAGGCTTGCCCACCATGTAGGACGCCACAGCCGGTGCTCTCGATGCCGCAACTCGGACGATTCCTGGAGGCTGCGCGTCATGTTCTCGCGCCGGGCGGCCACTTGGCAGTGATCACGACGGCGCGGCACCAGCGGGGAAGACTGGTGGATCTGGCGCCGACGATCATACGGCGAGCAAAGAGGGCTGGCCTCCCTTACATCCAGCACGTCATCGCGATCCGCGTCCCGATCGAGGGAGACATGCTCGTCGTGCAGTCGGACCCGGCGGAGCTGGCGCAGCTCCGCCTTGTTCAGGCGATGGAACTGCCGCCGGTCGTGTCGGTGCATGCGGACGTGTGCCTATTCGCCCGTGCCGACGGAAGGTCCCGATGAACGAGAACTTTCTGCCGTCGGTGTTGACCACAGGACAGTTGCAGGCCAAGGTTCAGCGGCGTGGCCGGTACGTCCCGGAGTCGATCAGGCATCCGGGAAAGATGCTCCCGTCGATCGCGTCGCAGGTCATCTCCGCATTCACCGAGCCGGGGGAACTGGTGGTGGATCCGATGTGCGGCATCGGGACCACGTTGGTGGAGGCGGTGCACCTGGGGCGGCATGCCGCGGGGATGGAGTATGAGGCGGACTTCGCCGGTCTCACCGCGGCCAACGTCCAGCATGCGCGTTCTCAGGGCGCTGCGGGCTTCGCCCGGGTGGCGTGCGGTGACGCACGGAACATCGCGACGGTGTTGGGGGACCTGCGGGGCATGGCGGAACTGGTGCTGACCTCTCCGCCGTACGGGACGAGGACGCACGGCCACGTCCGCTGTGGGAGCCGGGAAGGCGGCGGACCGGTGAAGAAGTCGAATCACCGGTACTCCACGGACAAGGGCAATCTCGCCCACCAACGGCTGCCCCAACTGATGGAGGGCTTCGGGCAGATCCTCGCCGGGTGCAAGGAACTACTGAGACCCGGTGGAGTCATCGCGATCACTATCCGACCGATCCGGGTCAACGGGCAACTCGTCGACCTCCCCGGTCAGGTCATCGAGACCGCAGAAGCAGCCGGCCTGGTGCTCACACACCGTTTGGCTGCCTTGCTGTGTGGGGTACGTGAGGGTCGGCTGGTGAACCGGGCATCGTTCTTCCAGATGCTGGAAGCGTGGAAGAGTCAGGAAAAAGGGCAGCCTATTTGCGCTGCAGCTCACGAGGACCTTCTAATCCTTCGCGCCAGGAGCTCAAGCTCGCAATTCCCGTATGAGGCGATAGAGCCCACCTAACCTCCCCCGCACGTTATTCGGCGCAGTAGGGCGACCGCGGTTCGGCGAGGCGTAATGACCACGAACGCGCCGAGCTGGCCGACTTGACGTCCGCGTTGGAGGCGCGAATTCATGTCACGTGCCCAATAGTGTGAGACACCCGCTATTCCTTGTGATCACCACAGCAAACCGTCGGGCCACAGGAAAGCGTTCGATACGTCGATCAGTACGCGAGGGGAGGCTCCATCGCATGCCGCTGGCTACGGTCACCAAAGCCAGTTCAGCAACCGATACAAGCTGACGGCATCGAGAACGCGGCACATACGTAATAGAGGCCCCAGCCTGGCCACACATCCGCCAAGACGTTCGCCAGGCCGAGGCCATCCACCCCAGCTCACTGGAGAGGATGAATTCATCTTGCACCACCTTGCCTGGTCACATGCCGTACTCACATCACTCGATCGCCTCCACGACCCAGCAGACGATGGCTGCCCCGCACAGAAGACTGGCGGGGCGGCTACCTCCGCCAGGGGCGGTGGCCGATGAGCAGAAACGACGAACTGCTGACGGTCACGCAGGTCCTCAAGGAACTGGGAGGAGTCTCCCGCCGCACCTTCTACCGCTGGCGCCAGCTCGGCAAGGCGCCGGTGTGCATCCAACTTCCCAACCTTGAGCTCCGCGTCTGGCGGAGCGATCTCAACGCCTGGATCGAGTCGAGGCGGGAAGCGGCATGAGAACGACCTACGACGTGAAACTCGGCAGTATCCAGCACCGCTCCGACCGGGACACGCCCGCCTATGTCGTCCGGTGGCGCATCGCAGGCAAGGAGAAGTCCAAGAGCTTCCGGAGCAAAGGACTGGCCACCGCCTTCATGTCCGACATGCGGCAAGCGGTCAAGGTAGGGGAGGAGTTCGACGTTGCCACCGGTCTACCGGTGTCGATGCTGAAGGCCGAATCGATCGGGCCTTCCTTCTTGGAGTTCGCCCAGTCCTGTGTGCTCCGGCGCTGGAACACCTCGGCGGCTCGGACGCGAGAAACAGATGCATACGCGCTGCTATCGCTGATCCCTGCCCTGGTGAAAGAACTGCCTCGCCGTCCCACACCCGAGGCCCTACGAGAGGTGCTCAGGAACCACGCACTTCTCCCACAGAACCGACGGCTGGAACTGACCGCAGGCCAAACCGCGACCCTGACCTGGTTGCTACGTGCTTCCCTGCCTCTACCAGCTCTAGGAGAGCCGCACGTCCTGCGCACTGCCCTGGAGGCCATCTCGGTCACCTTCGCCGGCTCCCCGGCGGGGGCGAACACAGTGCGCCGCAAGCGAGCCGTCCTCCATCACCTGCTTGAGCATGCCGTGGAACAGAAGATATTCGACAGCAATCCGCTGGACGCCATCAAATGGACCGCACCCAAAGCCGTCACGGTCATCGACCCGCGTACGGTCGTCAACCCCGCCCAGGCCCGGCAACTCCTCGACGCCGTCCCCAAAGTCGGGCGTAACCGGGGCGCACGCCTCAAGGCGCTCTTCGCCTGCATCTACTACGCCGCGCTGCGTCCTGAAGAGGCTGCGGATCTGCGACAGAGGAACTGCACCTTGCCCGAATCCGGCTGGGGCGTGATCGTCTTGGAGAAGGCGCGGCCCCAGGGCACGAAACGCTGGACCAACTCAGGCGAGACCCACGAATCCCGGAGCCTGAAGCATCGGGCAGACAAGGAGACACGAGAGATCCCGATTCCGCCCGTCCTGGTCGCCATCCTCCGCGAGCACATCGCCGAGTATGGCACGGCGAAGGACGGAAGGATCTTCCACACGGGCAGGGGCGGCACCTACTCCAGCTCAGCGCACTCCTACGTTTGGCAGGAGGCCCGAAAGCTCGTCCTTACGCCTGAGCAGATCAGCTCGTCCCTGGCAGCTCGGCCATACGACCTTCGCCATGCGGCGGTGTCGCTGTGGCTGAACGCAGGCGTACCTGCTGTCGAGGTCGCGAAGCGTGCCGGTCACAGCGTGGAGGTCCTGCTCAGGGTGTACGCCAAATGCATGGACGGCCAGCAGGACCACATCAACTCGAAGATCGCCGGTGTGCTGACCGATTGATGCACCGGAGCGACGGCGGCTCCGGCCAAGCTGGTGCCGCCGTCGCACGCGGCGCACTCTCGGCGTGGACGGCATTGTCCCTGCCGCCGATCGGGGCTTCCCCACATGCCGAATTGGGTGTGACTCCGTCTCGTGCTCCTTCGACAGGTCACGGACTTGATCAGGGTTGCTGAGAGTGAGGGGTGTAGCCCATCCAGGGGTGGCTTTCTTCTTGCGGGTTCGCTGGCCGTTCCGGTCGTGATCATTTACTCGTAGTCCCCTCAGGCTGAGGTTCAGTACAGGTTACGGTGGTATGTCACATATCTCTGATTGACGTCGTGCCCAGGAGCAGTTCGTAGGACGCCACGCGGGTCGCCTGTGAGTCGATTGATCACCATGAGGTCGTCCTCGATGACGATCGCGCCCTGATCGAAGAGCACGTGGTCATTGGGGCACAGGCATAGCAGGTTGCCGGCCACATCGGGGCCGTCATGCGGGCTGCCGAGCGGCCGAATATGCGCCCCTTCGACGTATGGGCCGTCAGGCAGGAGCAGTCTGACTCCGCATATCTGGCAGGTGTGGTCGTGCAGGGCCTTAATCAGCTGCGAGAGTGCGTTGTCCCGGATGATGCGCCTGACCGTGGTCGAGCGGCGCTCCGGTGTACGAGGATCGCCGGGTGATGTGGGCGGTTGTTCGCCGATGTCGGCCAGGCCGACACGTATGAGCAGGGCGTTCTGGTCCTCGTTCGGGAAGTATTTCTCCAAGAGGTACGCACTCGCTTGAGCCCGAACCGTCGATTCTTCCATCACGAGGTCGTACACCCACTCGCGAAGCCCGGAGATTGGTTGGTTCCGGCTCATCCATGCCAGGGGCGGGCTGCCGCTGGGGCGAGGCGGTTCCGGGTAGTCAGGCATCGTCCATAATCCGAAGTGCGTGAGCTTGAGCACCGGATATTCAGGATTGGGCCGGTCGCCCGGTAACCCGAACTGCCTGATGAGGGCACCGATGTCGGCCCGTGCGACATCCCAGGGCACAAGGCGCTCTGCTCGGCGGGCCGCTCGGCCGAGTGCCCATAGGAGGGTGAGGGGCTGGTGACGCTTGGGACGGCCGTTCGAGACGGCGGTGTCGAGATTTTGGATTTTCTCCAGTAGCCGGGCGGCAGGTGACGCGTCTTGGCGTGCGTCGAGGAGAAATCCGAGACGGCTGAGGACTCTGCCAACCGTTGCAGCACCTCCGGAGAACTCTGAGGGGCGAAGCACATGCCCATCGACACCTCGGTGGGCCACGCCGGCGATCGCCTTGGAGTCATAGCGGCGTCCGTTGTGGAGGATGAAGTAGTGACGGGCTTCGCTGTAGCCATACCGCTCAAGGAAGGTGTCGCGGCCCAGCCGGTCGTACTCCTCGATGGCCAGGAGAACCATCTCGCGATCCAGGTCAGATAAAGTCATTGGATCACGATATGTCTGGGCGCGGACAGCGTATGAATGGCAGAAGCTGGTCGGTTGCCGATCGTTGTCCGAAAGCAGCATGGTCGCTGACCCAGCACGTGGCGGGGCTCATGGTGGGCCAGTCCAGGCTCAGGATGAACAGGGCGTAGTGCGCAGGGGCGGAGCGGAGCGTGCCGCGTGTGATGGACATCGGCATGCATCAGCCCTGCTGACCAAGGTGACATGCTGACACATGATCACGGCTGGTGTCAGGGGGGCGGCGAGGCCTCGGGAGTTCCATTGGGCCAGAGGCAGGTGGAGGTGGCGCCAAGGGTGAGGACGTTGTCGGCCTCCCGGCCGATGGTGATGAGGAAGTCGTCGGGGCGGGAGTGCCCGTAGAGCTGCAGGCCGTTCTCGTGCTCGACCGCGATGTAATGCCCCTGCTTTTGCCAATACACCTTCACCTCGGCGATCACTTTCCTGAGCGCGTCCTCGGTGGTGGGCAGTCCCCGCAGGTAATACTCGCGACTGACCTCGATCCGATCTGCGGAGCCAGGGTCCTGCCGGTCGGGGCAGATACCGTCGTTGAGACTTGGCTGATACAGGTCCAGTTGAGGCTTGGGATGGATGACGGCGACTGTCTCGTCGATGAGCTGCCCAATCCGGGTGAGCGCCTGCGCCTTGGTGATCGTGGGCTTGTCGGCCGATGGATCCATGGTTCCTCCCGGGGCTCCACCGGGCGCGCATCCGGCGACGAGAATCAGTGCTGCGGTTACCAACCGGACGGTGCGAAACATCTAGTCTCCCGTCGGCATGGGTGAGGACTGCGGGGTGGGCGACGGCGGGGACATCGGGTCCTGAGCAGGGCGTGACGGAGGTGACGGTGTCAGGTGGGGTGTCGGAGTCGGTGCCTGTTTCGGCATCGGCAGCTTTGCCACGTCATCGTACTGACCGTTGATGATGAATCCCATGTTTCTGAGGGAGGCGGAGCGTCGTGCCCAGTAGCCGGAGTGTGCCGCAATGTCGTAGCCGGTGAAACCGGCCGGCGAGGGATCGACGACGAAGCGATTGGCGCCAAAGGCGATGTTGCTGGGGTCGGTGCCGAAAGGGCCCGCGCCATTCGGGAGCCAAGGGTTCAAGATGCCCGAGATGGGGTTCCGCCCGCCGCTGATTGGAAGATGGCCCAAGTCTGCGATGGGGTCCTGCGGTGATTCGCCTACCCAGACCTGCTTGACTCCGAGATCGCTCGCCCGGGCCGCCATCGTCCCGGGACTGCCGACGAGAATGAGCTGATCGGCGAACGTCCCTTTCCGAGCCTGTGCGGCCATACCGGTCACCACGCTGCCGTAGCTATGGCCCAGCACGGTGAATCGCGGTGTGCCGGCCGGCTGGTGCGTGGCATGGAGACCGTCGAGGAAACTGGCCAGTGAGCCCGCCCCGGCCTGGGCGAGGTTGGGCGATGCCACGGAGGTGTCGGCCCAGAGGATTCCCGGGTCGAGTTGTGGTGCCTCGTAGCCGAGCCAGATGATCGAAGCGGTCTTCGTACGGGGGGAGGAGACGTTGGCCTGGTCCCACAGGGTTGCGGCGCGGGCCGCGTCACCGCCGATCCCTTCTAATTTGCTGCCCGTACCCGGCACGGAGGTGACCACCGAGCCGGCCTTATCGGGGTCGCCGAAGGAGATGGCCGCCTTGCCGAGTCCGCCAAGTTCGAAGTGGAGCAGGAGCGCCGGCGGGCGGCCGTTCACTCCGCCCATCGCCAGGCTTTTCTCGACCGCGCTAATCTGTCGCTGTTCCGCTTCTAACGCATTGATCTCCATGCGGATATAGGACTGCCGCGCGCCTCGCTTCATCCCCTCCTCCAGCAGGCGAAGCTCCGCCAACCGCTCGGCGACAGCGCTCTTGCGTAAGCCCAGGTGGGCGCGGTTCGCGCTGTCGCGGGTGGCGGCGGGTACACCGTTCAGCGAGCCGATCAAATGCGGGGTGGCGTTGATAAGCCGCTGACGGACGGAAGGGTCGAGCATCTGCCACCAGGCGCTGACGCGGGAGGCGAGAGTCGGATCCTTGCCGGTGTTCTGCGCCTCCACCGCCTTCTGCAAGGCCGAGGGGTCGCCGTTCGCGGCGGTGGCGAGCATGGTGCCGAGGCCGCTCGGGTCGGGAGCGGAGCCGCCGAAGAGCCCGAAGCCGAGCACGGCCGCGTTGGCCAGGCCGCCGTCAGGGCGCTGCTGAAGTACAGTCAGCCGCCTGCGCAGGTCGGTGGCCTGTCCGGTGGCCCAGGCGCCTACTCCCGCGACCTGTTGGGCGGGTGCGGCGCTGACACATGCGGAGGCCAGCGCCGCGGAGAGCAGGCTTCCTGCGGTGGGCAGTTCGTGCCCGGCGCGCTCCAGGTCGGCCACCATGCGGGTCATCGCCTCCACGTTCATCTCCGCGTAGCCGCCGCGCGTGGATGTGACGACGGGAAGCGAGGTTGTCAGCGGCGGCGTGGTCGCGTGGCCGCCGAGGGCGCGGATGCGCTCGGCGATCTGCACTGCGGCCGTTTCGAAGGCCCTCTGGAGCCGAGTGCGCTGGTCGTGGGCGGCTTGAGTGAAGGGGACCGCGCCACCACCGACCCAGGCGTGGGCCGCCATGTGACGCATTGTGGAGTCGAGCGCGCCGATGTGGTCGCCCGCCAGCCGCACCACGCGGCTGAGGGCTTCTTCTAAACCGGCTGTCTCGCCCGCCACGAATCCGACGATGTCACGCTTTGGCGCTGTTCGTCCGCGAGACATGCGGACTCATTATGGAAGGTGCACCGACGGCCGATTCTTGCTGATCCTGGGGTGTGGCTCGATCGCTGATCAGGAGCTTTCGCCCCTCAGGACGAATTCGCCGGGAGAGACGGAGGGCCATGAAGCCGCTCATCGCTTTGGACGGCCTGCTGTCCGATGCCACATCCAAGCGCATCCCAGGGATTGACAGCCGCCTTTGTCCTCTCCATGTGCCGGATGTCGGTGGCGGCGGGCGCTTTTGCGATTGATGAGAACGCTGGCCAGGTTGAGGGCGGCGACGGCCAGTGGAATGAGGTCAGCCAGAAACTCCATCGGTTTCTCCCGAAATATGCGTTGGTAGCTCTCATGGTCAGAGCAGGAAGAGGGGTCCGGCATCGGATACGGAACACGGCGGAGGCACTACCACGCAGGGCGAACCGGGTGTGCAGGCTGGACGGCCACTGGGGCTGCACCGACGATGGGGTGGAATCAGTCCGGTGCTGTCCGAGTCAGTGGCCGAAGGACTCTGCCACTGGAGGGGATTCAGGAGGGGAGGAGTATCACTGATGCACGTTGAGATGCCAGACCCCAGCCAGGTGCACACCCTCTCCGAGCTGATATCCGCGCTACGTGCCTTAAGGGCAGGCCGCTCGTACGCCGACCTCGACAAAGCAGCCAACCCCGGCGACCGGCCGAAGGAAGGGCTACCGAGCTCGACATTGTCGGATCTGCTCAACAAGGGCAGGGCCAGCCGGGAGACGCTGGAGGTGTTCCTGCGTGCCTGTGCGGTTCCCCGCGAGCAGTGGAGGGCGTGGCAAGCCGCGCGGGAGCGCGCGCTGACCGCCGATGCCCCTGGTGCTGCCGGCCTGATCCGGATGACTCAGGCCGACCCGCGTCTGCTGGGTGTGCATGCTGCGATCGACGCTCCGGGCGCAACTGGCAACCTCCCCGCCTACATTCTTCGCGACACCGACACTGCCCCACGTGGAGTCCGGAACCTGCTGGCGAAGGCTTCGGACCGAGGCGGCATGGTGCTGCTGGTGGGTGAGTCGTCGGTGGGAAAGTCCCGATGCGCATACGAGGCGATTCGAGCGGTGTTACCGCACTGGTGGCTACTTCATCCCGCTGACGCCGGGCAGGTCCGCCAGGCTGCCGAGCAGGTGACCGCACGCTTGGTCGTGTGGTTGGACGAGCTGCAGCGGTACTTGGGCGGCTCGGCAGGCCTGAGCGCCGCCACCGTCCGCGCCCTGCTTCAGTCAGGCGCGGTGCTGATCGCGACCATCTGGCCCGAGCGATATACCGCCTACACCGCGATGCCGGGCCCAGGGCAGCCAGATCTCTACGCCGCTGAACGGCAGCTACTTGATCTGGCCGACGTGGTTCACCTGCCGGGCTCCTTCAGCTTCGCAGAGCGCGAGCGCGCCGAAGCCGTGGCGACCTCCGGGGACCAGCGGATCGCCTTGGCCCTGCGATCCGGGGATTACGGGCTCACCCAGATCATCGCTGCGGCTCCACAACTGGTGAATCGATGGCGCGGCGCGGATCCCTACGCCGCCGCGGTGCTGAACGCCGCCATCGACACCACGCGCCTCGGCGTCGTGTCCCCGCTCAGCGCCGACCTGCTGCGCGCCGCGGCACCCGGATATTGCGACGTTCGCCAGCGCGCTGCAGCCCCACCCGACTGGTTCGAGACCGCCCTCGCGTACGCCACCGGAACGTTGAACGGCGCCGCAGCCGCCCTCGCCCCGGTAGCCGGCTCCACCACCATGGGACAGATCACCGGCTACCAGGTGGCCGACTACCTTCAGCAACATGCCGGACAGCAACGACACCTGGCGGAGGTGCCGCGTACCTGCTGGCAGGCGCTGGTCGACTATCTCACCGACCCCGGTGACCAGACCCGCGTCGGCCACGCCGCACAACATCGCCTCCTGTACCAGGATGCTCAAGCTCTGTACCAGCACGCCATTCGCTCTGGTAACGAGCAGGCGACCGGGCTTCTGTCCACACTTCTGGTCGGACAAGGTCGAACGGGTGACGCCCTGGCGCTGTGGCGCGCCAGGGCCGATGCAGGCGAGGGCTCCGCAAGAACGACGCTGGCCGGCCTTCTCGACGAACAGAACCGAGCAGAACAGGAACTTACACGCAGGCAGGCCGACACAGACCCCGGCGACAGAGCATCCACCGTCCGGATGGCTGGCCTGCTGATCGCACAGGGACGCCCACAGGACGCGCCCGCATTGTGGCGGGCCCGGACCGATGCCGACCGCTTCGGCACCGTCCGGTCACCGGAGCGGCCCCACGGAGAAGTGACCGCCGATGATGTGGCCGAGATGCTGATGACGGCGCTGGACATCAAAAGCCCCCACACACGCCAGCACAGCGAACGCATCTCCCGATTGGCCGCCATGATCGGCAACCGAATGGGGATGCGGCCTGAGACGTTGGACGCCGTACGTCTGGCTGGACTGTTTCACGACATTGGCAAGCTCGCAGTTCCCGGTACTGTCCTCCACAAAGACGGAGCTCTCACCCAGGAGGAATACGCGCTGATCCAATCGCACACGAGCTGCGGTGTGAGCATTGTCGCGGGACTGGTGGAACTCTTCGACGACCTCCTGGAACCATCCGCTCGGCTCCTCCTCTCCGACGCTGCCCTGGAGGGCATTCTTCACCACCACGAACGGTTCGACGGCCGCGGTTATCCCAGGGAGTTGGCGGGCAGGGAGATCCCGGAGAGCGCTCGCGTGATCGCCGTGGCCGACGTGTTCGACGCCGTCGCCACTGGACGTGCTTACCGGCCGGCGAGGAGCATCGAAGCGGCTCTTGAAGTCATGAACCAGGAATCGGGGGCGTCCTTCGATCCTGAGATGGTGGCGGCGTTCCTGAGCATCGCTGACAGCCAATACGGCCAGCTCGAATCGCTCTTCAGCGCCAGACCTGCCCGCAACCACCGTAAGAAGCCGATGTGAGCGGTTGTCCCGTGCGTGCCAGTGATCATTCCTTATCCCGTTCAAGGCAGCCCGCCGAGTGATCGATCGCTGGTCGGCGTCCGGGTCGGCGTGGGCAGGCGACGAGGTAGGTCCGGACTGCCTCGCGTGCCGGCGACGAACACGTCTCGCCCATCATCCGGCGCCGCCCCTTCACGGTGCAGGTGGGTTTCGCGCCACAATGTCGGATTTGCACACATATATAACGCGATCAGCGGCTGTCGTTGTCCGGTAGCCGGATGGCCTGAGTGGGTTGCCGCACGCTTGGGCGACCCGCAATCCTGCTTTGACCTGAGGAAGCAAGCTCAAAATCATCCGCTTATGTCCCCTGATCATGGTCTTACGGCTGCATGCGGGCATCGGCGGCTGCCTATCAAGGGTGCAAAACAAAAGACCTGCGGCTATGAAACCGCAGGTCAGGTGCCTGAAATGGCGATCTAGGTGAGTGCCCGGACAGGATTCTAACCTGCGGCACCCGCTGTGGGAGAGCTCAAGTTGAACGGTGTCCGTTTTCTCTGCTAACGGGCTATATGTGATGGTTGCTCGGCCTGCATTGGCTCCTGAGCAAGGACGTCCCCGCTGTCCATCGCTGGGCGGGTGTTTGCGCTGGTGAAAGCGATACTCCCGGCGGGAGCCTTGCAAGGCGGTCCCGCTCTTCAGCCGCGGGTGCTTTCGCGAAAGTAGCGCTGTCGCAGTCCACTTAGCTGGCAGTAGCCGCAAGGTGAAACACGTCGTCGGAGGCGCCTGATCCAAACGACAGATAGAGCGGGTAGATCGCTCGTCGGCCTGGACGGCGACGCCTCCGAACGCATGCTTCCGGCCGCGACTATTTGAACCACCGGTCGTGCTGATACTTGGAGGCCTCTGGCCCATCGAGCTCATGCGTCGTGTTGTTGAGCCGAACGAGGAAGACCGCTCCCTTCGCCCCCGTCTTCGTCCGGGTCGTATACACCGGCGCTGAGGCAGGCGCGACGTTGATGCGGGCAACCGTACGTCCGTCGATGATGCCGAACGCGACGGTCACGTTGGCCGTCGCGGCTTTTCCGAACGTCTGAATGAGCAGGCCGGTCAGCCACTGCTCCCAGCCGTCGGTGTTCTTCTTGGAGAAGACTGTCAGATCCTCTTCCAGACCTAGCACAGACCCATCGTCTTGAACGCCGACGAGCAGCGTCCCACCGTGACCGTTCATGAAACCGGCGATCGTCTTGATGATCGCCCACTCCATCGCCTGATCCTTCTGACCGGTGTCCAGGTTCTTGCGGCCGGTGGACTTGAACTCGACGACCTTGCTCTCCCCAGCCTTGATCAACGATTCGATGCCGCGTGCCAGCGCGGCGGCACCGCGGTGTACGGAGAAGGGGCTGTCTTGGCCGTCACCTCGGTTTACCGGCCGGCCGGTGGCATCCTCGATCTGACGAATCAGTCGCTCGAAGCGTGCGTCGAAGACGGCGCCGAAGTCGTCCTGACGGAGCGCGACCGGGTCGATGTCATGGCTGTTGCAGATGGCGTCCAGGTCCTGAGGACTCACCGGCACGCCGGCCTCGATCGCGGTCAGGTATTTGCTCGGCGCGCTCGCGCCCATGTATCCCCAGGTCTGCCCGTCGATGGCGGTTTTGTTGACGATGCAGTTGGCATAAGCGCTGTCGATGCTGTTCGCTGCGCACCATTTCTGAGGGAAGATGTGGCGGATGTCGATCGAGTCGGCGGCGTACGCCTTCGCGTCGATCGTCTCGCCGGTACGGAAGTCGCGACCGCCCCGCTTCATCACGAGCGCGTAGAGACCCTTGTAAGCGGCACTGTTGCGGGTGCGCAACCCGAGCAGTCGTTCAGCCTGGAACTGCGACTCGCGTACCGTACGTGGTTCCTCGCCGTTGTCCTGAACCCAGGCGAGCACGTCCTGCAGGTCGTTGGCGAAGCGTGTTTCCGTGGTGCCGCCGTACAACTCGCCGAATACCCCACACCAGTACCACTGACGCAACTTCGCGGTCGGCTCCGGTGTGAACGCGGCCTCACCGAGCAACGTGAGAATCGCCGTCAAGGGAACGAGTTGGGTGCTGTACGGGAGATCTCGGGCGCGGAAGATGCGCTCACGCTGCAGGAACCGAACTACCCCCTGCAAGGCATGGGTGACGGCATCGGCCCAGCGCCAGTACTCGCTCAGCGGCAGCGACAGCATGTCGCGGCGCTTGGCCGACACCGCCGGGACGCGGTCACTGCGAACACGGTCGCGAGTGCGCTCCTCCCAGCGACTGCGAGTCCAGAGCAGCGTAACGATCTGCAAGAAGGTCGTGGCGTCCAGGTCCGCGAGCAGCGGCTCGTCCACCCAGACCGCCTGCCGCCTCTCCCAATCGTCACGCAACCGGAAGTTCTCCGCGGCGTACGTTGCCGTCAGCAGCTCGAAGACCGTCAGTTCGACGCCGCCGGTGTTCACCTTCTCGAAGACTTGGCAGACGGCCTCCTTGGTTGTCTTCTGATCAAGCGCGATCCGCGGAACGCTGTATTGAAGGAACGGGAGGATCAGCGCCTCCTGGAATCTCTTCCAGATCTTCACCTGCTCCTCTGGCGCTCCCGCCATTAAGTAGGCAAGCTGCCAATCGGTGGTAGCAGCTGGATTGAGCACGATGTCGAGCGGGAAGAGGCCCGCCTTGCCGGCCCGTACCTGCACCCTGGTCGCTGAGGCGTCGAGTACGACGTTGCCGCGGGTATCGACTCGTCGCTTATCTGCTGGCAGCGACAGGATGGCATCACTTCGGTCGGCGTCAGGGTCAATGCACGCATCGATGTCCGCGAAGTACCAACGCTCGATGTCCTTCTTGCGGGTATCCCGAGTCGGGACCGGCGCTGCCGAACGGAGCGCGAGGTAGAGCGAGGTCGTGCGCTGCTGCCCGTCGAGCAACAGGTACTTCGGTTCTCCTGCGGCCGCAGAACTTGGGACTCCCTCGAGTGGCCGAGGCTGGAAGCGCACGTCCGCGTTTCCGGTCTCCAGCGTCATCACGGCGCCGATTGGGAATGAGCGAGAGACCGAAGCCAGCAGGCTCACGATGTGGTCGTCGTCCCAAACCCACCCACGCTGGAAATCGGGCAGTTGCAGTATTCCTTGGTGCGCCTGGTTGAGTAGGTCCGCCAGCGGAATTTCGCCGCTCTCGAACGTTTTCGCCACTCCGGTTCCTTTCCGAAGACATGCTTTTACGACAGGGTAGACGAAAGCTCTCGGGCGGACGTCACGATTAACACTGTCTGAGGCGCTAATCAATGAGGCGGTCACGCACGACAGGTCGGTGAGCTGACTCTCGTTGCCGGTCGCCAGCCGGTTATGGTGATAAATAGCGAATGCCCTCAATTGTCAGGGTTGCTTCCCCTGGGACAGGATGCGAGCTGGAATGTTGTGTTCGTGGCAGAGGGCCAGCAGCCCGGCACCGTCGATCAGTTCAAGGGGTTTGCCGCTGGCGAACTTGTAACTGTCGGGTCCGTAGCCGGACGTTGTGATCATGATCCCGTTTGTGGCGCCCTCGTGTTGCATGGTTCCGTACAGGTCGCGCACATGTGTGGGTTGTACGGTCTTCGTATATAGCTTCGCTTGGACAACGATCTTTGAGCTTGCCACGGAGCGGGCGGCGTAAGCGACGCAATCGACGCCGCCGTCGCCGCTGGCCTGGTACAGCTTGGTGTCGAAGCCCATCTTGGTGAACAGGTTCTGGATGAATGCCTCGAACTCCTTCGGCGTGAGGTCCAGCAGGTTCGGACGTTTGTCGATATCGGAGATGATGTCGACGGGATCGACGATGCGAGGGTCGGCCATGTTGAACGGCATGACAGGCTTGACCGGCTCCAACTCGTCAGGGTGTGGAGAGACATCAGCGTGGAAGTGCCGGCGTACGCACTCGACGGGCTTGAGGCGCGGCTCGTTCAGAATCAAGGCCGAGAACTGCTCCCTGGTGGCACGCAGGGTGATGAGATGGGGCTCGATCTGCTGACCCGTGACCGGATCGATGGTGCGGACCAGGCCGTTGAAAACGATCGTGGTGATCAGCTGGTTGGGATCGGCGTCGAAGACCTCGCGCAGGGTGCGGAGCGCTATCTGCGCGATCATGCGCTGATAGAGCTGCCGGGTTTCCGTGACGGACCGAGCGACGGGTTCGACGGCCTTGCGGCTCCTGACGTGCTTGTAGAGCTTGTGCTCGGGGATGATCTCCGGTGGAGGCAGGTACCACTCGACGGCGAGCAGTGAGGACTCGGGCACGTAGCCGGCTCTGCGTTCGGTGGGAAAGTCTTCAGGGTACGGGGAGGCCTGCAGGACAAGCTCGATGTAGTTACTGACCGCATGCCGTTCCCCAGAGCGAAGCCCGACCTGCATTGCGTCAACACGAGCGTTGTTCTCAGCGGCGGCGCGCTCGGCCGCTTCCACTCGCTGCTGGTGAACGCGCCTACGAGTAATCACCTCCTGCTGCCGCTGCGTTTCGCGCTGTTGGTGTTCGGCTTGTGCCCGCGCGAAGTCCGCTTCGGCCTGGCGCAGGGCGTTCTCGTACCGCTGGACGCCACCGAATGCACGCTGCAACCGCCTAGGGGGCGCCGGGGGCTCCCACACAGGGGTGGGGTGCGGCGCGGCGTATGGACCCAGGTCCAGCGGCGGAACGTCCGCGCGCTGACGCAGGGAGGGGAGCTGGACGCGCGGGTCGCGGTCCAGCGAGGAACGCAGCAGTGTCTCCAGCATCTCCACATGCACTTCGACCTGGTGTGTACGTTCGGCGGCTTCGGCGTCTCGAGCAGATACTTCTGCTTGGAGACGTCGTTGCTCCTCGGCCTTGCGCTCTCGTTCGCGTTTCTGCCGCGCCTGCTCTGCAACGCGTTCCTGTCTCCGGCGTTCGGCTTCCCAATCCCGATATGGCTTCGACGAGCCAGAACCTCGTGCCACAGCGCACCTCGCGATTCTGCAATACATACAGGTCAACGGCTCGAAGGTAACCCGGTCACCGTACGCAGACAATGTAGATGTGCAATTCGGCTCCGCTCCAGGCGGATTTATGCGGACAGTTCGCTAGGTCATGTTTGATCGTGAGAAGGCAGTTATGGGATGGAGGGTAGTGCTTCGAGCGTCTAGGGGGGCTCGCTCGATGCGGCTCTTCGGCGTGCCGCAGGTTGGTCCGCTTGTTGGTCTTTCCCTGGCGCGCAGGCTCTCGCCAGGTTGGTACTGAAACGGATTGGTTGGACGGGCTCTTCGCTGGTGCCAGGCGCGCACGCCGTGTTCGGCGTGTGGGGCAGAGGTTCGGTGACGACATCCTTCCGGGGGTCAGAGCCGGTAAAGGCTACAAAGAGGTCTCATCTCTAGCCGGCCCAGGCTGATGTAGATCTCCTACTCCATGAGAAGGATGGGTGCATTGGCACGTATCGGGGGAAGAGTTCGCCGTCGGGCTAAGCGCCAGCGTTAGCTCCAGTCGCTTGCCATAAGCCGCAAAGGGCATCTCATGGACATCGAGGACATCAAGCCCTGGGACCCAAATGACTTCCCTCCGGGTCGGGCCAGCCGAGACCGGTGCACATGGGGAGGCAGCGGGCCCAGTGACCCTTGCATCGAGGACATCAAGTACTCCGTGGTTGACAGCATCGGCCGACGCTGGTCCCAGCTGCGAATTGCACCTGAACGCCTATCGGAGGTCTCGCCAAACGGACGAACTCTAGGAATGTCCTGAAGATCTTGGTGGGTGAGTCGGCATGGGCGGGTCACCCTCTTGTCATGGGTGTATCGCGGCGAGGATACAGGTGCCGCTGGTGTGGGTGAGTCCGAGGTTGACGAGGCGGCGGAGGTTGAGGGCGGCAGTGCAGTGGTGGAGCCAGCGGTCGTTGGTAGCGGTGCCGCGGTAACGCAGGCGGCGGTTGCCTCGGGCGACCAGCCAGGCCACGGCGCGTTCGACCATGGGCCGCCAGCGCCGGTAGTCGTCTTGCCAGGCGAGGTCATGGGCGGGGTTCGCCCCGCAGTGTGGACACCGGTTGTCATGCGGCGAGCAGCACCTTATCGATGGTCTGCTGCTCGTAGTCGATCGGGCTCAGGTAGCCGAGGGTGGAGTGTCTCCTGCGGGTGTTGTGGCGGGGATCCACTTGAAGACGGCCAGGCGGGCCTCGCGCGCTGAGGACCAGCCTTTGGCGCCCTGCAGCGTCTCGCGTTTCAACGTGGCGTTGAACGCCTCCGCCGCGGCGTTGTCGGCGCTGGACTCGACGGCTCCCATGGACTGGCGCACGCCGAGCTCGGCGCAGACTCTGGCGAACTCGGCCGAGGTGTACTGCGCTCCCGTGATCGGTATGGAAGATCGCCCCAGCCAGGCTGCCCCGCGTTGCAGCGGCGGCGCGCAGCGCGAGGCGACTCCTGACTCCTCACGGGCGGCTAAGCAACATGAGGCGGCCTGCAGAGGCCCCGTTTTCGCAGCTCGTGGCCCGATCGAGGAAGCGGCTGCCCCGATCATCGATGCACCCCCCCGGCGGCAAGTTTTTGCCCAAGCATGCGCGTGAGTTCGTGTCCACGAAACTCACGCGCATGGCAATATAGGTCAAGCATGGGTTTTGTGGCAGCGTGTACTGGGAGCTGCCATCCCTACGCTGGCGGTGTCGTGCGGAGGGTACTTTGTCTCCGTTCAGAGTGTCCCTAAAGCCTTGCCGTATCCATGAGTTAAGGCAATTTAGACGCATTTTCAGCAGTGTCGCGTCTGGCTTATCGCAATTTAGGCCGATCGTGGCGTTTGAATGGGCTTCTGTGCTAGCTATCGAGGTATCGCTTGATTTGGCCGAATCGCTAACTCCGCATGGATCTAAACAGTGGGCGAAAGCAAGTTAGAATCAAGACTTCATCATCTGTTCTGATGTTGGGGAAAGCTAAAACAGTAGCAAAGTGTAAAAAACGGACGAAGTGTGATAGACTACGCATTAGATGACGTCGCGTTGTGCGGTTGATTGCCTTGGCGCTACCCTTCCGTGCCATGCTGGCGTAGGTAATACAGGCAAATCATGGTTTGAATAGCGATTGCCACGAGCGCTTTGGGTGAGGATCCGTGGTGTGCGTCACCTGTGGGCTAACACCTCGGTAATCTCACAGTGGTTTCGTCACGTGACGGGTCACTAGCAGATCGTTACGTTCGACGAAGAAAGAAACGGGAGAGACCCGCTTCAGGCCCTGGCAGACCTGGAGCTACGCGGACCTCTCCCGCTCTCCGGCGGCCCCGGCTGGCGGCTCAATCGAGTCGCCAGTTGGGGTCGCTACCCTTTCACAGCCTCCCACACGGCACAGGCCAGGAGCAGCAGACCGGTAACCGCCTGAATGACGGTCCACCGATCCACCCGCCGCTTGCGCGGCGCCGGCTGGACCTCGTGATCGGCGCCCTCGGATGGCTCCGGGGGGTTGTGCGAGTGCCCGTCGGACACTGGGCCTCCCTTATCATCTTTGCTCGGCCATGGAGGGATCCACCTCGAGAGAGGGGCGGATGCCAGGCTGGCCGTCACCGGGCGTCCGGCCGGATCTCCCGGGGAACGCTCTGATGACCAAGAAGGCTTGAGCCCAAGCGTACTGGTGTCTCGTTGGGAACGTGGGAACGCTTCTGTCTCTATGTCCTCATCAGGAAGCATCTGAGCACGGGCATGCGGGTGTGTAGTCAGGGCTGACCTGCGATAGCCGTCAGGCAGCGTGGCACCTATGGGCGCGGGACCGACCTGCACCTGAGAGACCTCAGAGTCCTGCCTGTCGGAACACCCCTCGCACGGGGATCGGTTGCCTCCACGGGAGTGGTGTACGAGCCCGCCCTGCCGGCGGCATCGCCCGGTTGGCTGAGTGCCGGCCCTCCAGCGGGAAGGATCTGGCGTGGTGGCTGCCCGATCGCGATGGTCCGCGGCCAGGGCATAGCCCAGGAGAGTGACGACGCCCTCAATGGCGATGACCGGTTGCCGTTCCCGGTTGTATGCACGTATTTGGCACGATCGACGGCTGCGTCGCCCGCGGGCGGAGGCGGTCGTAGTGGGTTGTCGCTGCGTGGATGACCCGGAATCAGAGGTTGACCTGGGGGAATGCCTCCAAGATCATCCCCCGTATGTCCCCTGATCATGGTCGTATGGCTGCGTGCGGGCACTGTCCGCTGCCTATCGAAGGTGGCGAAACAAAAGACCTGCGGCTGTGAAACCGCAGGTCAGCAGCCTGAAATGCCGATCTAGGTGAGTGCCCCCGGCAGGATTCGAACCTGCGGCACCCGCTTTAGGAGAGCTCCAGCAACTACGAGTTTGATTTGTCTATGGATGTGGTGATATGTGGGTGTTGCTCGACACGTATTGAGCTCTCCGGCGTGGGCCTCTTGGCGGCTCGCCGCACGACAGGTGTTCGAGCTGGTCAGGGCCATATTTGTAGCTGGCAGACCGTAAGACGCTCCCGCTCTTCAGATGCGGGTCCTGCACCGTTTTGGTCGTGTCGCTCTGGGCGTCTCAAAGCCGAGGTTGCGCCGGTGCACGAGACGTTCGCTGGCGACGGTGAGGACTTCGACTCCGCCAAGGTCAAGGCGCCGGGCGCACATACCAGCACAACGGTGAAGGCCGTCAGCATCGCGGTGGCGCTGTTGCTGCTGGCCCTCTGCGTGGCGGTCGAGTAGCGAAGGGGATGGCTGATTTGAACGGCGTCGCGTCCGGACGTGTCGACACTATGCGGTAGAGAGCGTCTATTCCGAGCCAGGTAAGGGCCTCAAGAGGTACAGTTGGTATCGTATCTGCGCCATGAAGGTTTGATGACATTCAAACTGTTGAGTCTGTGAAAGATATGGCTGATCGAAAAGATATTGTACGGCTACTGTCGGAGATTGGCTACCGATCCCTCGATAGGCTGGATCCCGCTGGCGAAGACAATGCCACGGCCGATGCCTTGAAGGCTTTTCTCCGCGCCAGCCCACGGCAATTTGAGATTGCACTCCTGCACGCGTGGTCCGAAAATGTGCTCACCCAGCAATGGATGCCTGATGTAGTGCGTCAGGTGCTGTCGCTCGATCGGCTGCTTGGTCAGCTAGCCGCAGATAGCTTGCCTACGGTGTTTGGTATTGCTCAAGGATTGATAGACGCTGAGTACACGAGGCGCGACCTAGGACTTGCAAGCTGGAAGTCATCAAGCATGGAGGATTCTGACCTCAGCATAAAAGCTACCCTAGCCCCACAGGCCTCTCAGATCGCAGTGCTTTGGCATATCTTGGCGATGATAGCTTCCCTGTCGCATGGCTATAAAGTCGAGCGAAACGAACGGCTCTGTGCGCTCGAGCGGGAGGTGGCTGCACACCCGGATAGTTGGGCTCGTTCTATTCCCTGGATTTTGACTGTAGGGCCCTCCCTTAATGACCTCGATGTCGCGTTAACGTTGTGGCTTAGGGAACGCTATTCGAGAATTGATGACGATCTTAGAGACATCGAGGCATTGTCGTTTGGTAGGATAAGTTTAAGG
Organism: Nonomuraea sp. CA-218870; assembly: GCF_050936535.1. Classification (NCBI taxonomy): domain Bacteria; kingdom Bacillati; phylum Actinomycetota; class Actinomycetes; order Streptosporangiales; family Streptosporangiaceae; genus Nonomuraea; species Nonomuraea sp. CA-218870. Next base: position 247,701 of record NZ_JBNJMN010000002.1, read on the forward strand.
GCGCGAGGGATCCAGACGCTAGCAACTGGGCGCGAACCTGTCATAAGCCAAGACTGGCTGCTAAACGCTGCGGCGAAGCTGCTAGACGAGCGTCGGAACTTGTTTCCCCGCCCTCTTGAGGCGCCGTCGTCCACTTGGCTAGGGGATGCAAATGTTGAAAGTCTGATCCGCGGGGCGGCGGATCGGGCCGTCCAAGAGTTCGCTGATATTGTTGCAGCAGATGGCGCTGCTGAAGAGGAATATCTCACACCGAGCCTGCTGGCGCGACTATCCGACAATATAGATGGGATGAAAGCCGCGCTTATTCTGGCTGGGGTGGTAGGTTCCAGCCCGAAGATCGAGGTCGAACGGCGGATAGTGCGAAAGAATGAGGAGAAGAAGATTGGTGCCGATATCGGTGTGGTTGTCTCAATTCAAGTGCCCGCACACGCCACGATCACCTATGGTGACCTGGTTCAGATAAAGAAGTCGAAGCCGTTGCGTAAGCCTGGCCCAGGTTCAGACTCCTGGGCCATCGCTATTGGTCAGCTCGAAGAGCTGCTGCGCTGCAGTGCGACCGCCGTGTATTGGCTAATTGCACAAAGTGGCGTCGTATATGTCGTTCCTGCGAAGATGATACTAGCGTTGCGTCATGGCCGGGGCAAGCCGAACGCGGGATCTTTCACCGTTCGATACAGCGATATTCGGCATGTTGCTATCAAGCTCGGGCACTACTTTTGTGACGTGCTTCTTGGTATGTGGGTTGCTAGCTCCAACCCGGAAACGCTTGCCATTGCAGACGGAAGCAACGCACGTACAAGCCCTCGTCACCTGTTCAGGGTCTCGGTACGGATTGGTGACTGAGTTTTAAGGTGATCGCAGACGTCGTTTCCCAGCCTCGCACGGCTGGGCAAAATATCGCAGTTCGCTCGGCGTAGCAGGTGTCTTGGGCGCCATGAAAAGGAGCCCTGAGGTTATCCCTTCCTACCAGCGTCGCCGAAGTTGCTGTACAACGGGTACAACTGCCAGGCAGAGCAGCGCAGCCCCTCCGAAAGCGGCACCTGCGGAGAGGATGGTAGCGGTGGCCGGGCTGCCGTCGAGAGCTTTGAGGAAGCCAACGCACGTCGCGACGAGGGTGGAAAATAGCACCATGACCAGCAGCCAGGGAATCCAGGTACTGTTCGCTGGCTCGGAGGCAGATGTTGGTGGGGGCGTTGAAGCGGGCGGTTGTTGGGGGGTGTTCACAGGGAGGCCTTCTTCTCGAATCGGACGCGAGATTGGATGTCGGGGGCGGGCTCGGCCGGGTTCAGGAGCACGCCAGCTAGTGCGATACGGCTGTGCCGCAGAGAGGCGGCCACGGTGTTGTGTGCGCGATCCAGTTCGTCCAAGCCGTTCAGCATGGTCACGATTTCCAGCTGCTCGGTGGGTTCGGGCAGCGGGATCCCTAGAGACCCGAGGGACCCGGTCCGGAGCGATGGCGCTGCGGTGGCCGCGGCTCGGTCTTGCATCCAAGCGACGGACTCGTCCAGACACAGATAGTGGAATAGGTATTCTGGAAGCACCCGGCACTCCTGCTCCTTGAGTACCCGGAGTCGGATGACATTTGGACTCATCAGCCAGCCGACCTGGTGCTCCTGCACCAGAGCCGGTGGGACGATCGCACCCGAGCGGACACATACGATGTCCTTTTCTCGAAGCTTGAAGTTCTCCAACCGGTGAGCTGTCTCCTCCGATACGAGCTCGTCCTTCTCGTCGCTGATATGTCGATCCCTCAGATGCCGAGGGAACACGACTGGCACCAATCCGCCTGCACTGCGGTGGGCCTTACCCAGCTTTGAATAGGAGGGTCCGGCCTGAATTTCGCACAACGAGTCGAGGGCGAACACGGAAGCCGGCCGGGTCCTTCGAGGCAACGATTCAAGGATCCTGACGGACGACAGCCAAGTGGCGGCATCCTGGGTATGCCGGAGGCGTTGCTCGGCATGGTCAAGGCTTCTCCAGGCAGCCTTAAGCTCGTGCTCACGGTCGTTGTCCTTGCCCCGCTGGCGCTCGACATAGTCAAGCGGGTTGAGCGAGTAGTCGCTCCGCCGCAGTTCGTCCCTGTCTACAAGGGCACCGGACACCTGCTGCTCCGCAGCCGTCGCTCCGAGGGAGGGTACGGCCTCTCGTGGATTCCTGTGAGCACGGTAGGCGGAGAAAATACTCTCGGCGTCTACGGCATTGAGAACCCGGCGTGAGCCGCTCTTTTCCCCCATGTGCCGCGCGTCGAGAAATAGCGTTTTGTCGCAAGGAGTGTCGGGGTGGCGCAGAAACCAGACGGAGACAGGTACTGCGGTGCCGGTGAACAGTTGGGCTGGCAGGGCAATGACACAGTCGACGACTCCGGATTCCACTAGATTCCGGCGGACGGTCCGCTCGGCCTTGTGACCTGAGTTCCCCGCCTTATTGGGCATGATGATGCCGGCCAGACCCCCCTCGCGTAGCGATGCGAGACAGTGTTGGACCCAGGCAAAGTTGTCGTTGTCGAGGGGCGGAGCCCCGTACGCCCACTGCCCGTTGCTGCGCTCTCCGCGGCCGGGGTCGCTCATGTTGAAGGGTGGGTTGGTGAGCACGATGTCGAAGGGTCCCGGCGGAGCATGCCCAGGACTGTTGTCCCAAGGGGCTGTGCGTTTGAGGTCGAGAGTCGGTGAGACACCGTGGAGAAGAAGATTCATTGTTGCCAGTCGCCAGGTGTCGGCACGCCGGGTCTCACCGTAGGTCCGCACCGCTTCCTCCCGTGGCAGGCCCTCCTCGTCCAAAGCGCAGGCGGCGCTCGCCTCGATGAGGAACCCGCCGTCGCGGGCGTACGGGTCGTAGACGGACTCTGGCTTTCCAGGACCGAACTCGGAGCACGCCAGCCGCGTCATCACTCGGACCACTGCACGAGGAGTGAAGAACTCACCGCTGCCCAATGTGGCCTGGCGCTCGTACTCGTCTAGGAATAGCCCGAACACGTCCTCGTCGAGGCGGCTCATGGCGTCCACAACATGACGCAGATCACGGGCAGTTCGTGGTTCGAGGCGCTGCAGCGCCTCCTGCATGCTCGCGTGCCCTCTGGTGCTGCGTATGTCCTCGTCGGTTTCGCGGCCGATGTCTCGGAGCAGTTGGGCAGTTTCGTCGAGGCTAGTGAGGGTGCGAGCCCGGGCAGCAAGAATCTCGAACCGGTCGGCAGCAGTACTGCGGAGATAGTGGAGACAGGCCAGTAGGTTTAGATAGTCGAGTACGCTGGCCGCGCCACGGATCCGATCGACGAAGATACCCAGCAACTCGTTCACGATCTGCTGGTTCTCGGGACGGGGTTCGTCGACTGCGCCGGTTGGGACGCGGTAGGGAGAACTGGCGCTGTGACGGCGTTTCGCCGTCGCGGCCAGGGGCTTCCCTGCTTCTTCCTTCTTTCGGGCTCGGTTTCCGTAAGTTATACCGGCAGGCTCATCGGCCGTGAGCAGCTCGGGCGGGACCACCCTCCGGTCCAGCCAGCGCAAGACTTCCGGCCGTCGGAAGTACTCTTGCCCGCCCAAACGCCGAGGCGAGGGATAATCGGCCTCCTGCTTCTCCCAAATAGTGATGATCGACCTGCTGACACCCGCTAGCTCGGCGATCTGGGCTCGTGTGAGCAGTTTGTCCTTATCCATCGGCGGATATGACATGGGTGATGGCCTCCTCTCCGCCATAAGAACGTGCTCTGTGCAGGATGAGCCTAGGAGTGCATGGCCCAGCGTCCAACTGCGCACTGCGGGTGCGCAGAAGCAAGATCCAGGAGTGTCGGGGCTCGCTTCCAATGCGTATGCGAGGCCAAGCGGCGGGCTCAGGCCGATTTCGCGTACTTGCTCGAGCGCTCAGCGTCAAAGGGAGGACGTGCACCGTGCCGGTATTGCGGTGTGCCGCGCGTGAGTGCGTACGTCGGTTGTCCAGTGGGAACTTTCGCCCGCAGCCGTACGAGCAGTTCGCCGCCTTCTGCGGCGCCGTCGTACAACACGATGAGGTCTGTGTCGTCCTATATGCGGAGGAACGGCGACAGCAGCGTGACCGGGCCATGCTCGGCGTGGCATGGAGCATCCTGTAGGACGTCACGGTCGGCTACGGTTGCAGGCCCGTTGCGGCTGGCCACTGGGCCCATGGCCCTGCTGACCACCGCTGGTCCTGTCTACTCAGCGTCGCCTCTGCTCTCGCTGAACCAGGTGAGTCGGCGCATATCAACGCCCGCCATCTACGAGCTCGGTCCGCTGCTCCCTTTCGTCGATCTGAGCCAGTAGCCGGCGTTCAATCTGGAGCCGGTGACATAGCGGTTCTTGCTCCGAACTGAATGCAGGCAGATGGCTGCCAGTCAGCACCGTTGTCACCGGGGTGGCCAGCGCGCTGGCAGGTGATCGTGCCTGCAGTCGGTGTTTACGCACGTATTGGGCACGATCAGCGGCCGTATTGGTGCGGTGACCGGGCCGGGCGTAGTGGGTTGCCGGACGTCCGGGCTCCGGAATCATCGTTTGACCTGGGGAAACGCTCTTAAGATCATCCCGCGTATATCCCCTGATCATGGCCTTACGGCTGCACGCGGGCACCGACTGCTGCCTACGAAGGATACAAAACAAAAGACCTGCGGCTGTGAAACCGCAGGTCAGGGGCCTGGAATGCCGATCTAGGTGAGTGCCCCCGGCAGGATTCGAACCTGCGGCACCCGCTTTAGGAGAGCGGTGCTCTATCCCCTGAGCTACGGAGGCGGACAGACCAAGCCTAGCGAAAGTCCGGCGCTCCGTGTGCCACCTGGCCCCCTGACTTGCGGGAGCGCGGGTTATGGGTGGTGTGAGCTGCGGTAAAGGCCTGGCAAGCGATCACTGTGGCTGATGGGCGGCGTGGATACCGTCCCTGGTGTGGATGCGAGGCGACGGAGGCAGGCGCGGCGGCGGCCGGTGGTGCTGTTCGCGGCGCTGCTGGCGCCGGCGATCTTCGCTGGGGGGTTGCTGGCGGGGGACGTGGGGCGGTACGAGCAGGCGGGCGAGCGGCGGGAGGTGGAGGCGGGGGAGAGGCCGGCCGGGTTCGGGCCTGTGGTGGTGCCTGTGCCGGCTCGTCCGGTGCGGGCGTTCGCGGCGCGGGTGCCGCCGCGGGTGGTCGCCGCTCCGGTCGTCGCGGTGGCGCCGGTGGTGACGGCTGTGGTGGCGCCTCGGGTTCAGCCTCGGGCTCAGCGTAGGGTTCGGCCTCAGGTTCAGCCTCGGGTTCAGCGTCGGGCTCGGACGCGGGATGACGAGGTGGGGGAGCCGGTGCGGGGTGAGCCGTCGCCGGACGTGGAGGGGTGTCCGGCGGAGTGGAAGGACACGTGGCTGTGGGAGAAGTGCCAGGAGCACGAGCGGAAGGTCGCGGCGAATTTCGTGCCTCGTGACTGACTGGTGCGGGCGGTCGGGGCTGGACGCGAGGATTCCTGAGCGTCCTTGAGCGCCTGCGGTCTCGGCGTCGATGGTGTGGCCGGGGCTGTTGTCTTGAAGTCTCGCCGACCCGGCGGTCCCGGGCTTCGGAGGCTCGCGGGGGCCGTGTCAGGGGCTCCGCTCGTGGTTCCGCCGCTGCTCTGCCGAGTGGTACGTCGGCGTACTGGATCATTGTTGCCCGAATCTCGCCTGGCACAGAACCGTGGGGCCGTCGGCCGCGTACTGACAGACAAGGGCAGTGGTCGTCTAGGAGGGGCAAAAGCGTCGTTCGTGTCATAACGGCTCTCCAGAGTTCGGTCCGGGCACTCGGAGGGCTGTAGTAACGTGCGTGCCGGACCCGCGTCACGAGTTTGCAAAGCGGAGGAGTCGAACGTGCCAGCCCCTCGGTCAGCAGGTCTGATCGCGGTTGTCATGACGATGGCCTCCCTGGCGAGCGTGCCGGTGGCCGGGCAGGCTCAGGCCGCCGAACAGGTCGGGCAGCCGGCGGAGCGGGCGGTCGCCCAGGCCACCTCCGGCGCCGTCGCGGAAACCGGGGATCCCAAGAACCTCACCGAGCTGCGCAAGGAAGCGCAGCGTTCCGCTCAGGAGCTCGAGGACGCGACCAGGGCGCTGGAGAAGCGCCGCGCCGAGTTCGCGGCCGCCGAGAAGGAGCTCAAGGAGAAGCTGCGCGCCCTTGAGGTGGCCGAGCGGCAGCTCGCGCAGGTGCGGCAGCCGGTGTCGCGGCTCGCCGAGATGCTCTACCAGCAGCCGGTGGGCGCCGACGGGGCGGCGTCGTTCATGGCGGGCGACTCCGACAGCGACACTCTGCGGGCGCTGGCCATGGTCAACCACATGGTCACCATCCGCCAGCATGCCGTGGAGGAGACGAGCACGCTGACCCTGCACACCCAGCGGCTGGCCGCCGAGGCGCAGGAGATGCGGGCGGGGAACCTGCTGGCTGAGGCGCAGATGGCGGCCGAGATCGATCTGCTGAGGAAGAAGTCCGACAAGGTGGTCAAGTCGCTGACCCAGGCGCTGGTGAAGCTCGGTATCAAGATCGACAAGGTGGAGAAGGCGGCGCTCGGGTGCAACCCGCTGCGGGCCGCGACGGCCAACGACTATCCGAACGGGCTGATCCCGAGGACCATGCTCTGCCCGCTGCAGCAGAAGGGCTTCAGCCTGCGCGCGGACGCGGCCATCGCGTTCGTCAGCTTGAACGAGGCCTACCGCAGGCAGTTCGGCAGGCCCATCTGCGTGACCGACGCGTACCGGAGCCTGGCGGAGCAGCAGTCGATCTACTATCGGCGGCCGGGGTTCGCGGCCGTCCCGGGCAAGAGCAACCACGGGCTGGGGCTGGCCGTCGACCTGTGCGGCGGGGTGGAGAGGTTCAGGTCGGCGGAGTTCAACTGGCTGGAGAAGTACGGGAAGAAGTACGGGTGGTACCACCCGGACTGGGCCTACAGGAGCCCGTTCGAGCCGTGGCACTGGGAGTACGATCCCAAGATCGACTCGGTGGTCTAGGCGGGTTTGATGGTGATGGACAGGTGGCCCGAGGCCTGGGCGCCTGCCAGGGCCTCCGCCTGGGTCAGGGTGGTGGCCAGCACGACGAGGGCGCCGTGGTCGTCCTCGGCCGCCGGGATGGTCAGCACGGTCACGTCGTCGGCCACGAGGGAGGCGGCCTGGGCGTCGCCGGCGGCGAGGACGCCGATGCGGGAGCCAGGGGAGATCAGGGTCACCGTGTCGGGGTCGGAGACGCGTACGGGAGTGGCGACCATGCCGGGAGGCAGGCGCAGCTGGTCGAGGAGGCGGGCGTCGGTGAGCGGCTCGCCGCGGCGCATGGGCGCGGCCAGGACCCGGCCGGTGGCGCCCGTGCGGAGAGCGCCGTCGGGCGGGTCGGGTATGGACGCGGGACGCAGGTCGCCGGGGCGGAGCACGCCGGGGGACAGGTCGCGGGCGGCGACCAGCACGGCGGGGCCCGCGGGCGGGCGCAGCGCGAGATAGCCGCACAGGACGCCGAGCGCGGCCAGGACGGCGGCGATGAGGCGGCGGCGCCGCTCCCACCGCCGCAGCCAGGCGCGGATCATGGGAGCTCGAAGGGGAGGGTGATGCCGTCGAGCGCCGACCCGCAGGAGCACGTGCGCTCCTCCGGCAGGGACTGGACGGTGTCGGCGACGAGGGTCCGCATGCGGGCGACGTTGCGGGCGAAGAACGCGAGCACCTCTTCGTGGGTGACGCCGTCGCCGGACTCCACGCCGGCGTCGAGGTCGGTCACCAGGGACAGCGAGGTGTAGCAGAGAGCCAGCTCGCGGGCGAGCACCGCCTCGGGGAAGCCGGTCATGCCGACGATGGTCCAGCCGTTGCGCTGGAACCACTGGGACTCGGCCCGGGTGGAGAAGCGGGGGCCCTCGATGACCACGAGGGTGCCGCCGTCGGTGGCCGGCCACTCGCCGGCGCGGGCCGCGGCCACCGCGACCTCGCGGCCCGAGGGGCAGTAGGGGTCGGAGAAGGAGACGTGGACCGCGCCGCTGTCGTCGTAATAGGTCTGGACGCGGCCGGAGGTGCGGTCGACGAGCTGGTCGGGGACCACGATCGCGCCGGGGCCGAGCTCGGGCTTCAGCGAGCCGACCGCGCTGGGGGCGAGCACCTGACGGACGCCGAGGGAGCGCAGCGCCCACAGGTTGGCGCGGTAGGGGATGCGGTGAGGAGGGAACCGGTGGTCTCGGCCGTGGCGGGGGATGAAGGCCACCGGACGCGAGCCGATCCGGCCCACCGTGACGACGTCGCTGGGCGGGCCGTAGGGGGTGGAGACCTCCACCTCCTCCGCCTCGTCGAGCAGGGAGTAGAAGCCGGAGCCGCCGAGGACGCCGATGTCTGCGCGAATGACCATGGCGCCGAGAGTAGCGGGCGGGTGGAGGGGGGAGCGGGGGTGGAACGGGTTCTGTGGACGAGGGCCCGGGGATGGCCTCGGGCTGTGGATGAAGACCGGACGCCGAGCGTAATCGATGCGGCACGGAGCGTACGATCGACGCATGCGGCAACGGGACGTCGGGCTGATCATCATCGCGCTCATGCTCGGCATGCTGCTGGCCGCGCTCGACCAGACCATCGTGTCCACGGCGCTGCCCACGATCGTCGGCGACCTGGGCGGGCTGGACCACCTGTCCTGGGTGGTGACGGCCTACATCCTCGCCTCGACGGTGTCCACGCCGCTGTGGGGCAAGCTGGGCGACCAGTACGGCCGCAAGCGGCTGTTCATCAGCGCCATCGTCATCTTCCTGACCGGCTCGGCGCTGTGCGGGCTCAGCGGGAGCATGGGTGAGCTGATCGCCTTCCGCGCCCTGCAGGGGCTCGGCGGCGGCGGGTTGATGGTGCTGGCCCAGGCCGTCGTGGGCGACGTCGTCTCGGCCCGCGACCGGGGGAGATACCAGGGCTACTTCGGCGGCGTCTTCGCCGTGGCGAGCATCATCGGGCCGCTGCTGGGCGGCCTGTTCGTGGACCAGCTGTCGTGGCACTGGGTCTTCTACGTCAACCTGCCGCTTGGCGTCATCGCGCTGCTGGTGATCACCTCGGTGCTGCCCTCCGACCGCTCCCGCACCCGCCACACCGTCGACTACGCGGGCGTGGTGCTGCTCGGCGGCGCCACCTCGTGCCTGGTGCTGATGGCCAGCTGGGGCGGCACCATCTACCCATGGGCCAGTCCGGTGATCGTCGGGCTCGCGGTGGCGGCGGTCGCGCTGCTGGCGGGCTGGGTCGTGGCCGAGCGCCGGGCGCGCGAGCCGGTGCTGCCCCTGGAGCTGTTCCGCAACCGGGCGTTCGCGATGACGTCGGCCGTGGGGTTCGTGGTCGGGTTCACGCTGTTCGGCGCGCTCACGTACCTGCCTCTCTACCTGCAGGTGGTGCACGGGGTGAGCGCCACGCTGTCGGGGGTCTACCTGCTGCCGATGATGGCCGGCACGCTGACGCTGTCGATCGTGAGCGGGCGGATCATCTCGAAGACCGGCAAATACCGCTTCCTGCCGATCACGGGCACGGGGATCGCGACCGTCGGCATGTTCCTCCTGTCCACGCTCGGCCAGACGAGCAGCATGCTCAGGCTGGGGCTCTACCTGCTGGTCTTCGGCGTGGGCATCGGCATGGTCATGCAGGTGCTGGTGATCGTGGTGCAGAACGCGGTCGCGTTCAAGGACCTCGGGGTGGCCACGTCGGGGGCCACGTTCTTCCGGTCGATCGGCGGCTCGTTCGGGGTGGCGGTGCTCGGGGCCGTCTTCACCGGGCGGCTCGCCCAGGACGTGCGCGAGGTGCTCGCCAGGACGCCGCTGCCGCCCGGGTTCGATCCCGCCGGGGTGCAGCAGGACCCCACCACGATCCAGCGGTTGCCGCCCGGCGTCGCGGCCGAGTTCCTCCAGGTGTACGCCGACTCGATCGCGCTGGTGTTCCGGGTGGCGGCGCCGATCATGCTGGTGGCGTTCCTGTTCTCCTGGTTCATCCCCGAGTACCGGCTCAGGGAGACGACGAAGGCGACCGACCTGGGTGAAGGGCTGGGCGCGACGTCCGCGGAGCGGTCGTCGCTGGAGGAGGTGGAGCGGGGGCTGGTCCGGCTGGCCGACGCCGACCTGCGCAGGGGCTACTACGCCAAGCTGGGCGATCTGGCGGGGCTGGAGGGCATGCGGCCGGGAGGGGTGTGGATCATCGCCCGGCTGGGTGGCAAGGGCTGGGTCTCGGCAGCCGGGCTGGCGGAGCGGGCGCGGGTCACCAGGGAGCGGGGCAGACCGTACGCGGACCGGCTCGTCGACGACGGGTTTTTGGAGCGTTCGCCGGACGGTGAGATGCTGCGGCTCACCGAGCGGGGGCAGGAGGCCGCGCTGCGGCTGCTGCGGATCTCCCGTGAGGCGTTGAGCCGGCTGATCGCCGACTGGGGGCCGCATCCGCAGCTGGAACAGTTGCTCGATCGGGTCGCGCCGGAGTTGCTCGGGGCGATGGCTGACCGGCCGCGGTAGTCGCCCGGGGCGGCGGCAGGGCGGTCGCGATGGTGCTCACCGTCGCAAGGCGCACGCCGGCTTCACGCGATGAGGGTGGCCGGGGCGGAGGTTCGGTCGTCGCGGTCGACCACCCGGGCGTGCGGCTGGTGCGCTAGTTGGACGCGGCGGCGGGGGCGGGGGCCGACTCGGCGGGCTTGCCGGCCGACTTCGACTCGGACGCCGACGACGAGCTGTCGGACTTCGAGGAAGAGGACGAGGACGACGAGGACGAGCTCGACGACGAGCGGTTGTCGGTCTTGTAGAAGCCCGACCCCTTGAACACGATCCCGACCGCCGAGAACACCTTGCGCAGGTTGCCCTCACACGCGGGGCACACGGTCAACGCGTCGTCACTGAACTTCTGAACGACCTCGAGCTGCTCACCGCAGTCGTTGCAGGCGTACTGGTAGGTCGGCACGCGCTCCTCCTTACAAGCTTTGGCACTCGAGTCTTGCGACTGCTAATGGTAACCGATGCCGCCAAACGCCTATTCCAAACCCCGCTCCCCGTACCATCCGGCCAGCTTGCCGCGGCGGCTGACGGCGCGTAACCGGTGTTCGACCTGCTCACGGGTGGCGGCGGTGGTGACGAGGAGGAGCTGGTCGTCGGCTCTGATCCGGGTGGTCTCGGTGGGGACGAACGATCGGCCCTCGCGCACGACCAGGGTGACCTGGGCGTCGCGCGGCAGCCGCAGCTCGAAGATCTCCACGCCGTGCAGCTGCGACCCGGGCGGCACGGTGACCTGGAGCAGGTCGGCGTTCAGTTCTTCGAGGGGGGCCGCTTCCACGTCGAGTTCGTGGGCCTCGCCGGGGGCGCTCACCTTGAGCACGCGGGCGGCCCACGGCAGGGTCGGCCCCTGGAGCAGGGTGAACACGATGACGATCACGAACACTTCGTTGAAGATGGTCTTGGAGCCCTCCACCCCGGCGGCCCAGGGGATGGTGGCCAGCACGATCGGGATGGCGCCGCGCAGCCCGGCCCACGAGAGGAAGACCTGTTCCCGCCAGGTCACCCAGTCCTGCCCGAACAGCCGTCCGAGCAGCGCGCTGACCAGCACCGACAGCGGCCGCGCCAGCACCACCATGATCGTCCCGGCGATGAGTCCCGGCACGATCGCCGAGGGCATCTCCTTCGGGCTGGCCAGCAGGCCCAGCATCACGAACAGCCCGATCTGCGCCAGCCACGCGGTGCCCTCCGCGAACCCCCTGGTGGTGGCCCGGTGCGGCAGCTTGGAGTTGCCCAGGATCAGCGCGGTCAAGTAGATCGCGAGGAAGCCGGAGCCGTGCAACAGGGCGCCGCCCGCGTACGAGAGCAGGGTGAGCGCGAGCACCGCGATGGGGTACAGGCCCGAGACTGGCAGCGCGATGCGGCGCAGGGCGTACGCGCCCGCGGGGCCGATCGCCAGGCCCACGGCCGCGCCGATGGCGAGCTCGCTCCCGGTTTCCAGGAGGAACGAGCCGAGGCTGGGCATGTGCTGGGCGGCGCCGCTGAGCAGCACGACCGCGAGCACCGTCGGGGCGTCGTTGAACCCCGACTCCGCCTCCAGGATCCCCGCCAGCCTGGGCGGCAGGGGAAGCCGGCGCAGGACCGAGAAGACCGCGGCCGCGTCCGTCGGCGCGAGCACCGCCCCGAGGATGAGGGCGGTGATCGTGTCGACGCCGAGCAGGAGCTTGACCGGGATGGCCACGGCCAGGATGCTCACCGCGACCCCGACCGTGGCGAGGATCAGCGCGAGCGGCACGGACCGGCGGACGTGACTCCAGTTGGTGGTCAGGCCGCCTTCGGCGAGGATCACGGCGAGCGCGAGGAAGCCGATGTCCTTGGCGAGGTTCGGGTCGGAGAACGGGATGCCGAACCCCGCCTCGCCCAGGACCAGCCCGAACCCGAGGAAGACCAGCAGGCTGGGCAGGCCGCTGCGGTGCGCGATGCGTACCGAGACGATGGCTGCGATGACGATGACGGCGCCTACGAGGAGCAAGTCATCAAGCGTCATTCGCACCCCTCTAGTCACATATGTCTAGCTAAGTTTAATGAGACCCGAAGGGGTGATCGCAAAGCCGACCGGGCGGTCATGCGGCTCGGCGGGCACGTCGTCCCGCAGTTCGCCGTCGTGCAGCGGCGCGACGACGGGCACGTTGGGCCCGACCCGGGCCAGCGCCCGGTCGAACGAGCCGCCGCCGCGGCCCAGCCGCACCCCGGTGCGCCGGTCCACCGCCAGCGCGGGCGTGATGACGAGCGCGGCCGTGCGGATCGCGTCGACCCCGCGCCGCGTGTCGACCGGCTCCATCAGGCCGAACCGGCCCGGCGCCAGAGTATCCGGTCCGTCGTACACCGCCCAGTCGAGGTCGTCGTCCTCGCGCAGGACCGGCAGCATCACGGTCGTGCCGTGCTTCCACAGCGCGAACACCAGCCCGTGCGTGTCCGGTTCGGAGCCGACCGACCAGTAGCAGGCCACCAGCCCGGCCATCTGCACCCACGGCTGGTCGAGCAGGGTCTCGCGGATCCGGGCGGCGTTCGAGCGGAGCTGCTCGGGGGTGAGCGAGTCGCGCGCCGCGAGCAGCTCACGACGCAGGTGCAGCTTGTCCACAGGTACCTCCACTAGGGTCATGGGCATGGCTGACTTCGACCCTGTGACGAAAGCCGTGGTGCCCGCCGCGGGTCTGGGCACCCGGTTCCTTCCGGCGACCAAGGCGACACCCAAGGAGATGTTGCCCATCGTCGACAAGCCCGCCATCCAGTATGTCGTCGAGGAGGCGGCCTCCGCTGGCCTGCTCGACGTGCTGATGGTCACCGGCAAGAACAAACGGTCGATCGAGGACCATTTCGATCGTGCGTACGAGCTGGAGGACGTGCTGGAGGCCAAGGGCGACGAACATCGGTTGTCCCAGGTCCGCGAGCCCGCCTCACTGGCGACCCTTCACTACGTGCGCCAGGGCGAGCCCAAGGGGCTCGGCCACGCGGTCCTCTGCGCCAAGCAGCACGTCGGCGACCACCCGTTCGCCTGCCTGCTCGGCGACGACCTCATCGACCGGCGCGACCCGCTGCTGCAGCGCATGATCGAGGTGCGCAAGACGTTCGGCGGCAGCGTCATCGCGCTGATGGAGGTGCCCAGGGAGCAGGTCTCGCTGTACGGGGTGGCGACCATCGAGGCGACCGGCGAGGACGACGTCGTCAAGGTCGTCGACCTCGTGGAGAAGCCCCCGGTGGAGGAGGCCCCCTCCAACTGGGCGATCATCGGACGCTATGTGCTCGACCCCGAGGTGTTCACCGTGCTGGAGAACACCCCGCCCGGCCGCGGCGACGAGATCCAGCTCACCGACGCGCTGCGCACCCTCGCCGGCCGCGAGACCGACACGGGCGGGCCGGTCCACGGCGTGCTGTTCCGCGGCCGCCGCTACGACACCGGCGACAAGCTCGACTACCTGCGCACCGTCGTGAGGTTCGCGGCGGACCGGCCCGACCTGGCGCCCGACTTCCTGCCCTGGTTGCGAGAGTTCCTCGATGAAGTCGGTTGACGCACACCTGGCCGACATCCTCGCCACGGTGCGCCCCCTTGCACCGCTGGAGCTGGAGCTCGAACAGGCGCTCGGCGCCACGCTCGCCGAGGAGATCACCTCCCCGGTCCCGCTGCCGCCGTTCGACAACTCCGCCATGGACGGCTATGCCGTACGGGCGATCGACATCGCGGACGTCCCGGTCACGCTGCCCGTGATCGACGACGTGGCCGCCGGGGCCGACGAGCTGCGTGCCGTCGGCCCCGGCCACGCCGTCCGCATCATGACCGGCGGCCCGCTGCCCGCGGGCGCCGACACCGTCGTGCCCGTCGAGTGGACCGACGGCGGCACCGTCTCGGTCCGCATCGACCGCACCGCCGCCGAGGGCAACGCCATCCGCCGGGCCGGCGAGGACGTCAGGGCCGGCGCGGCCGTGCTCAAACCCGGCACCGTCATCGGCCCCGCCCAGCTCGGCATCATCGCCGGCGTCGGCCGCCGCCGCGTCCTGGCCCGGCCGCGGCCGCGCGTCGCGGTGCTGGCCACCGGCGCCGAGCTGGTCGAGCCGGGCCAGCCGCTCGGCCACGGCCAGATCTGGGACTCCAACAGCTTCACGCTGACCGCCGCCGCCCGTTCCGCCGGCGCCGACGGCTTCCGCGCCCCCACCGTGGGCGACGACCCGGCCGTGTTCCTGGAACGCCTCGACGCCCAGCTCCTGCGCGCCGACGTGGTCGTCACCAGCGGCGGCGTGTCCATGGGCGCGTACGAGCCGGTCAAGGAAGCCCTCGGCCCGCTCGGCACCGTACGGTTCGAGAAGGTCGCCATGCAGCCGGGCATGCCCCAGGGATTCGGCACCGTCGGCGATGACCAGGTGCCGATCTTCGCGCTGCCCGGCAACCCCGTCTCGTCGTTCGTCTCGTTCACGCTCTTCGTCCGGCCGGCGCTCGACCAGATGCGCGGGCTGACCGCCGGGCCGCCCGCGACCGTCACCGCGCGCACCACGGCGCCGCTGCGCTCCCCGGCGGGCAAACGGTCGTACCTGCGTGGGATGCTCGGCTCCGACGGCTCCGTCGCGCCCGTGCACGGCCAGGGATCACACCAGCTCGCCGCCCTGGCCGCCGCGAACGCGCTCATCGTGGTGCCGGAGGACGTGACCGAGGTGCCCACGGGCGAGCAGGTGGAGGTGATCAGGCTGTGAGCGAGCTGACGCACATCGACGAGAGCGGCGCCGCGCGCATGGTGGACGTGTCCGCCAAGGACGTCAGCGCCCGCACCGCGACGGCCACCGGCCGGGTGCTGCTGTCCCCCGAAGTGGTCGCGCTGCTGCGGTCCGGCGAGGTGCCCAAGGGCGACGCGCTCGGCGTGGCCCGCATCGCCGGCATCATGGGCGCCAAACGGACGCCCGACCTCATCCCGCTCTGCCACCCCATCGCCCTCCACGGGGTCAAGGTGACGCTGGACGTGGCCGACTGGGGGGTGACGATCACCGCCCGGGTCAAGACCGCCGACCGCACCGGCGTGGAGATGGAGGCGCTCACGGCGGTCTCGACGGCCGCGCTGGCGCTGTTCGACATGGTCAAGGCGGCCGACCCGGCCGCGGTGATCACCGACCTCCGGGTCGAGGAGAAGACCGGCGGCAAGACCGGCGAGTGGAGGCGGCCGTGATCAGGGCGCTGGTGGTGACGGTGTCGAACCGGGCCTCCGCCGGGGTCTACGCCGACACCTCGGGCCCCCTGCTGGTCTCCCTCCTCACCGAGGCCGGCTGCACCGTCGAGGGTCCCGTCGTCGTCCCCGACGGCGAGCCCGTCGAGGCAGCCCTGCGCGACGGCGTCGCCCAGGAGTACGACGTGATCGTGACGACCGGCGGCACCGGTCTCACCCCCACCGACCTCACCCCGGAGATGACCGCCCGCGTGATCACCCGCGAGATCCCCGGCATCGCCGAGACCATCCGCGCCGCCAACCGCGACCAGGTGCCCACCGCCATCCTCTCCCGCGGCCTCGCCGGCCAGGCCGGACACACCCTGATCGTCAACCTGCCCGGCTCCCGCGGAGGCGTCCGCGACGGCATCGCCGTGCTCGCGCCCGTGCTCAAGCACGCCGTCGACCAGATCCGCGGCGGCGACCACCCCCGCTGACCCACTCGTGCCATCCGCAGCAGCCGACCCCGTGGCGGCAGCGCGCCCGTTAGGGGGATGATGAGCCTGTGGATCGACTACGCGGCTGGCCTGCGACGCTGACCGAGGGCCCGGTGTGCCTCAGGCCGCTCCGGCTGAGCGACGTACGCGTCTGGCGCGACACCCGGGTGCGCAACGCCGACTGGCTGCGCCCCTGGGAACCGAGCAACCCCGAGACGCCTCTCTTCCGCACCGGGCTCGGCCCGTACCTCGCCATGGTCGGCACCCTGCGCCGCGAGGCCCGGCAGGGCGTCGCCCTGCCCTGGGTGATCACCTACCGTGGCCGCTTCGCCGGACAGCTCACCGTCGGCGCCATCGTCTGGGGCTCGGCCCGCTCCGCCCAGGTCGGCTACTGGATCGACGGCGCGCTCGCCGGCCGCGGCATCACCCCGACCGCCCTCGCCATGGCCGTCGACCACTGCTTCTTCACCACCGGCCTGCACCGGATCGAGGCGAACATCCGCCCCGAGAACCACGCCAGCCGTAGAGTGGTTGAGAAACTCGGGTTCCGGGAAGAAGGCATTCGACGTCGCCAACTCCACATCGACGGAGCCTGGCGCGACCACATCTGCTACGCGCTGACCGCAGAAGACGTCCCTGGCGGCCTGCTCGTGCAGTGGCGTCGCGCACGGTCCTCCGTGGAAGAGGTTTGACGATCTCGCGACACACCGCATCGAATGCTCGTCAATCAGTGACACGCGGTCTTACGGTGCGTGACGTGAGCACAATGAGAGCGCCCGACGCCGACAGGCGCTTTCGTGCTGCCCGGAGGTGCCCATGAGCGGCGCCCTCCTCTACCTCGCCATCGTCGTCATGTGGCTCTGCGTGCTAGTGCCCATGTGGCTGCGCCGGGACAAGTCCAACCTGGCGGAACTGGCCGAACTCGAAGAGCACTACACCGGCGAACACCAGATCCCGGACCTCACCACCGCGCCCGACGAGGAGCCGGTGGAGATCGAACGCGTCGACCCGCGCCAGTTCCGCGTCCGGCGCCGGGCGATCATCGTAGCGCGCCGCCGGCGGTTGCTGTTCTTCACGGTCCTGCTGGTGCTGGCCTCGGTGATCACAGCCGCGGTACGGATGATGCCCTGGTGGGGCGTCGCCCCGTCAGGCGCCGTCATGCTGCTCTACCTCGTGTTCCTGCGCATCGCCGTCAAGGTCGACCGCGAACGCCGCCAGCGCGCCCTCCAGGCCCGCCAGCGCGCCCGCCGCATCCGCGCCCGCCGGCGCGCCGAGGAACTGGCGGCCAGAGAGGCGGAGGTCATCGAGTTCACCGGGGCGCAGGGGGACGTCCTCTTCGACCAGTACGCCGAACCGCCTCGGCGAGCGGTGGGGGACTGAATACTGTGGCGCGAGGACTGCCGGGAGTTTGCTAATCTGGTCGAGGTCTTGGGGATGTAGCGCAGTCCGGTAGCGCACTTCGTTCGCATCGAAGGGGTCAGGGGTTCGAATCCCCTCATCTCCACCCAGGTCAAAGGCCACTTCCGGTGATCGGGAGTGGCCTTTTGATCTTCTGAGTGACAAACTGAGTGACATGCTAACGCGCGGCTAGGCGTCCGTGAGGTCGTCGAAGATGCGATCCATGGTCAGCGCGCCGGTTTGGATCACGGGCCGGATCTGGTGACGGTAGACGGTCTCGGTCACTGTTGTGCTGGCGTGTCCGCACAGTTTTGCGATCTCGTCTATGGATAGGCCGCCGTCGTCGGAGAGCAGCGAGACGAAGCTGTGTCGTAGCTCACAGGGTGTCCAGGCGTCGGCATTAAAGCGGCCCTGACCGGGCCGCACGCGCCGCCGACGCGACGCGGGCCGGGCACTCCACTGGGGCTCCATGCCCGACCCGCAGAACGCCGGTCGGCTGGCGCGGACGAGGACAGGGCCGCTTTTGGGGGCGCACGGTTCTGCACACGGGGTCGAGCTGGTCAGCGCACGCGAAGGCAATCACGGTGCTGGCCTTACTACGTGCCTCCGGCGGGGGCGCTCCGGCTCCGAGATGGCGTCACTCGGCCGTGCCGGTGGTGGGGTGGCTGGCGTGGGGCCCATCCCGTCTGCCGTCGACCCAGGCAAGCTCAGCAGACCGCCTCCTCCGCCGCAAGCCCGGCCGTGACCGTTGGGCGTCCAATGACTGTGGAAGGCACCCAGGCGCAGGGACACATCAAGCCGGGCTTGCACCTCCGTCGCCGGCCCGCTGTCGCTCCGCGGTGGGTCGACGGCAGACGGGATGAACTTCAAAGGTGGCCCTGCTACCGCTCTGCGGTGGAGATCAAGGGCAGACGAGATGGATATGTCGGTATTACCGTAACGATAGCGAACATCAAGCCTGTAGATCTAGAAACGGAATCCCAACAATGTCGCCGCCGGATCCCTGTCGTGTAAAACCCGCCGAATGTAAGGACGCCAATTAAACCCGAACCGGCTAAGATCCTCAGCTGGCAAGTTATCGCTGTTGAGCAAAACTAAATACTGAAAATCATTCTGCTCGGCTTGCTCCTTGACATATTTTAAAGCTAGTGCAATCTGCCGCTCATCAACACCCTCATACAATAGACTATCATGAATTTAAAAAGCCGGGACGATGGGTTTCTTGCCCACATCTGCGCCAAGGCGATGCGGTCGGCTCATCGGCGCGGTCGGCCTGGCGGCGGACCTTGACGCGCAGCTCGGTCAGCAACGCCTCGGTGACGCCGGCCTGTTCCCACTGCTGGAAGTACCAGTACACGGTCTGCCAGGGCGGCAGATCGGTGGGCAGGTAGCGCCACGGGCAGCCCGAGCGGACCACGTACAGGATGGCGTTGACGATCTCTCTGCGTGGGTGCTTCTCCGGACGTCCGCCGGTGTTCGGCTCAGGCAATAACGGCTCGATCAGCTCCCACTGCGCATCGGTCAGGTCCGAGGGGTAGCGATCCGGGGGCATCGGGCCACCTTGGCAGTGTCAGTGCTCGTCGTCACGCCGCCACGCCGAACATGAATGATCTTCTCAAACACGCACTAAGCTTGTTCTTTATCCTCCGGATTGTTCTGCTGAGTGCCGGGTTGATCGTTTCGCGGACAGTGAGACGGCCTTGAGTGATCATGTGCGGTGTCGAGTCGCTACTGATCACTACAAGGCCGTGAGGGTGAGTCTGCTGAACGATGTCTCCGATGTCGAGTCCTCCAGAGTGCTGTCCCGGTTCCGGAACGACGTCTACGCCTGCCTGACCAGGCGGGCCGATGCGCTGTTCGAGCTGGCCGACGCGCTGTTCGAGCTGGCCGACGCGCTGTTGTGCGCGCCGGGACCGGTGCACTCGCCGGTGAATCTGACCTTGTCGCCGGAGTACCGGCGCGGGCACGGCGCCTTGTACGGCGGGCTCAACCACGGCCGGATCGACGTGCAACAGCTACGCGAGGTGCTGGCCAAGTTGCCGTTACCGCGCTGGCCGGACGGGCGGATCGTGCTGGCGGTTGATGTGTCACCGTGGCTGCGCTCGGACGCGCCCTGCTCGGCCGAGCGGCTGTTCTGCCACGTGTACGGCCGGGCCAAGAGCGCCTCGCCGTTCATCCCGGGCTGGCCGTACTCCTTCGTCGCGGCGCTGGAGATGGGCCGCACGTCATGGACGGCGCCGCTGGACGTGGTGCGACTGGGGCCGGCCGACGACGCCACCGCCGTCACCGCCGCCCAACTGCGCGGCGTCATCGAGCGGCTGATCGCCTCCGGCCAGTGGCTCAGCGGAGATCCGGACGTGCTCATCGTGGCCGACGCCGGCTACGACATCACCCGCCTGGCCTACGTGCTGCGTGACCTGCCCGTCGAACTGCTCGGGCGCATCCGTTCCGACCGGGTGCTGCGCCTGCCCGCACCACCACGACGCTATGACCCCAAGGGCGGCCGACCGCCCAAGCACGGCGGCGAGTTCGCCCTGGCTGATCCCGCCACCTGGCCCGAACCGGCGGTGACCACCGCGACGGACACCACTCACTACGGCAAGGCCGAGACCAGAGCCTGGGACCGGCTGCATCCCCGGCTGACGCATCGCGCGGCCTGGCTCGATCACGAAGGCGAGTTGCCCCTCATCGAGGGCACCTTGATCCGGCTGAAGGTCGAGCACCTGCCCGGCGACCGGGACGCCCCACCAGTCTGGCTCTGGTCCTCCAAAACCGGCGCCACCAGCGCGGACGTGGACCGCTGCTGGCAGGCGTTCCTGCGCAGATTCGACCTGGAGCACACCTACCGCTTCTGGAAACAGACCCTCGGCTGGACCCGGCCCAAGCTCCGCGCCGCCCAAGCCGCCGACCGCTGGACCTGGCTGCTGCTCATCGTTCACACCCAGCTGCGCCTGGCTCGCCCGCTGACCGAGGACCTGCGTCACCCGTGGGAGAAAGCAGCCGCGCGGGGCCAGCTCACTCCCGCCCGGGTCCGGCGCGGGTTTCGGAACCTGCGTCCGCTCCTCGCCCAACCGGCCAGCGCACCCAAACCCTCCAGACCCGGCCCAGGGCGCCCACCCGGCATCCCCAACCGCCGGCCCGCGCCCCGCTACGACGTCGGCAAGACCGTCAAACGCGGCCGCACCCTCGCAGCACTCCAACAATCCGGACGATGAAGAACAAGTTAGGCGTGTGAACAACCCGGCGCAGCCGAGGCGATCTCGTGCTCGGCCGCGCCGACGTGCCTGTGAGGTAGCGATCAGTCGGCCCGGCCGCCGGGGTCGGACCTCGTTCCCGTGTCGAACCTCGCCGTCACGGGCGCGGTGCTCCAGTCGCTCACCTCATCACCCCTGTCGACGCGCAGCAGCCGCGCCTGCACGACGTCCATCAGCTGGTCGGCGCCGGGCAGGAACTCCGGGCCGTTGACGAAGTGCATGACGGCCCCGACGACGTCCTGTCTGTCGTCCTCGTCGAGGTCCTCGGCGTCGAACGGCCTCCAGCCCGTCGCGGTGGCCGCCGCGAGAAGGCGAGCCGGGTCGTGGACGTGCACCTCCAGCAGGCTGATCGTGCGTACGACCGGCCCTGGGAAGGCGTCGAGGCGGGCGTCGCCCGGCGTGCGGCTCTCAAGGTCGCCACCGAGGCCGGCCGAGTCGCCGCGGCCCCGCCGCAGGGACTCCCACGTGGCGGCGAGCTCGGGGGTGTCGGCCCAGGTCCCGTTCACGACGTCGGCCAGCGTGCGTCGGAAGGAGGCGGCGGGCGCGTCGGGCAGAGCCGCTGCGATCCGCTCCGACTCAGCGCGGGCGGCGGGGCCCAAGCCGTTCTCCAGCACCGAGGAGAGAAGGTAGGCGGCGTGCTGAGCGACGGCGGGGTCGGTGCAGGTCAGTACGGCATGCAGGGTCGCGGGCTGGCCGGAGCGCTCGACGAGAGCGTGCACCCTGCTCTTGGCGCGGGTGTGCTCGCAGTGGAAGGCGCGAGGGACGGCAGAGGTCATGACGGGTTCTCCATCAACGTGAGGTACGTGGAAAACCGCTGGTGGGCGCGGTACGGCCACGCCCCCTGACGGAGAAGTCCTGCCCGCTGGTGCTGCTGGTACGGCCAGCTGCCCGGTTCGGTGTTCGCATCGTACCGCTTGGGTGTTGTTTCGGGTGACTACGCGTCGACTGGACCACCCGGGGTTGAATCGGTCGCGGGGTGGGCTCGTGTGGATGAGCGCGTCGCTCAAACGAGTTGAACCACAAGACCTCGCAACGGGGAGTTGAGCAGGTCGACCACCCAAAGGCGTTGTTCGTTAGTCCAGACGAGCGCAACGGTCTGGTGGATAAAGAACAAGCTAAGGTTGAGGGAGAACCGGAAGGGAAAGCTGTGGCGGGGCGTAACCGACGATTCAGCCAGGAGTTCAAGGACGAAGCCGTCCGCATGGTGCTGGACGGCCCGCGGCCGGTGGCGCATGTGGCCAAGGAACTCGGCATCCATGAGACCACGCTCGGAATTGGGTGAACACCTACCGCCGGACGGATGTAGGTGTGCTGGGAAGCATGGTTGAGACGGAGGTGGGTTCAATCCTGACCACCGTTTCGCAACTTATAGTTATCATGGGATTCCCTTATGGTCGCCAGCATAGCCTCCCCCTGCCAAGGTATTATGTCCTTCACACGATAGACGTCCAAACCTGCGTGAATTTCGATGGTGCGCCCTGGAAACAGATAGAGGCGTCGCCCGGAAGTGATCCCGAGATCGGTGATGGAGCGGTACTCGATGACGGTGGAAACGGCGACGTCGTACCCTTCCATTTCGGCGATGTGTAGCGACCTGTCGCTGGCGATGAACAGCGCCGCTCCCTGTTGAGAACTGCGGTAACGACAAGGAACGGCTGCGTAGAGCTCCTCGTCCTCATGAAGGACCCAGCTCATGAGTCTGGCGAGTGTTCCGAGATTCCCCATCCGCTGCTGACTGGGAGGAAGCAGGTCCCTCAGCCGTGCGGTGACCCGAGCCTCCAGGCGGGCCCTGTCGGGGGAGCGGTCCGTACCGCGGCCATCACGGGTGAACGCTGAAGCAGGCGGAGCGGTCCGCTCAAATGCGCGGGGGCAGTGCCCTCGGAGTTCACGGGTGGCCATGGAGGCCACCTCGAAGAACCAGTTTCGCGGGTTCGGCAGGCCGATCCGGGCGAGGTGGTCGAGGTTCCGTCCCGCGAACAGCAGTCCGCAGGCGACCAGGGAGAGCAGGCTCTGTGTCGCCCATGCGCTTTCCCAGCCGTGAGTCCTCGCCCATGTCCGTCCCGCGTCGTGGACGGCGGCGCTGATCTTCCGGTGTGCTTCCAGGTGAGGGGGGATTCGGGCGATTCCCGGGGTGACGATCACGGGAATCAGTGCCCAATAGTCTGTGGAATCGCTCATTCCTCCGCTCAGCCACTCGGCAGCGAGCGACAACAGCAGGTGCATTGGATCCCGGGCAAGTGGGGCGTCCGGCGAGAAGTCTCCGTAGTCGATGAGCTGGTAGCGCTCCGCCTCCGCTGGAGTTCCCGGAACTAGGACATTACGCACGTTAAGATCACCATGTGCGTTTCCGCTCAGTATGGGTTCCCGATGACCACTGGTAAGGAGCTCCAAGGGATCGGAGGGCTCGCCCCGACCCTCCGTGACCGGTTCGACGGCGGCCGAAAGCCGGCCGTTCTCGCGGACCCATCGGTGCAACTCGCTGTTCGGCAACAGTTTCCTGCCGAGAATCCCGCGCAAGTGGTCGCTCACGGTCTCCTCCCGGATCTCTACACGCTCGTTCCAGTCACCCAGGATGGAGGCGACGACTCTGCCGCAGATCTCGGCCGCATTCGGCTCTCCGAGGAGCACGGCGAGGGTCCGGGAGTTGTCGAGGTCGTCACCCGCGACGAGATTGAATATCGCCCACCAGCCACCGGTGAGCCGAACGAAATCTCGACCCACTCCCACCAGATGGCGGCTGACGAATGAGGCGGGGGAGAGTACCACGGCGTGTCGGATGCGCCGGATCTCCTCTGAACCTTCAGCGGAGAATTTGAGAACGAGCTGTCGCGACGATCCCTCCGGGTCCGACCGATGGACGACGTACACCTCTGCGCCGCTGCGTCCTCCGTTCAGCTTCAGCTGGCGGTGGATGTCGTATCCGGCGGCCCGGCACCAGCGGTTGAATCGCCTCCGGGCCGAGTCGGGCATGCGCTTCTCGTCAGGTTCCGGCGCCACGTTCTCACCGCCTTAGGTGAAGAGGTACTCGATGACGGAGACCACGATGCCGAGAATGCCGAGGATGACCCCGGCGGCTTCCCAGGGTCTGTTTCGCACGATGCGCAACAGCCGTCTCGGCCGAGCTTCCTGGAAACCGGACGGTAGCTGGCTCAGCCCGCCAGGGAGAGACCGGGCCACCATGCGCAGGGCGGTCATGTTGAAGGTGACACCGTCCACCTTCGCTTGGGGCGAGAGCAGGGCTTTTTCGCTCACCCAGCGGGCGCCGGGGGCCAGGGGGACGGAGTTCCGGATGGTCACGAGCTGGAAGATCGTGATCTCGTACAGCGTGTTCACCCCCGTGCTCCGGGACACCTGCGTGACCTGCGCCACGCCGAGCTCCACGAGCTGGTCCATGCCCGCCGTAAAATCGAACTTTGGGATCTCCTCGTCCAGCTCACGGATTGCCACGTCTTGGATGGTGAGGTCGTCGTGCCGTCGGCGACCTCCCGGGAGCTGATACTGGTTGGCGACGGGGTCATAGTGCACGAGGTATCGGACGTCACGGCCACCGACGACGGTTTTGATCACCACCTGCGCGGCTCGTACGCTGCGCAGCGGTGCGGCAGCGGCATTGACCGCCGTTCGCCGCTGCTCCATGAGGTAAAGGAATTGTGGGCCGGCCAGCACCTCCTGACCGGAGTACGGAGCCTCTGTGGTCCGGGGCCTGGACCAGTTGAAGAAAATCGGGTGTCCGGCGTCTAAGTACTCGGCGAGGCTGCGCAGGAAGAAAAACGACGCGGGACTGACCGCCTTGACAAGACCATTGTCTTCGGTGATTGCGCCGAAGGCCCGCAGGAAGCCTGCGAATGCTGGGCCGAGGACGACTGCCACGGTTTTTTCCACCCCTGCGTCACGGCACAGACGCTCGGCCGGGACACCGCTCTCGCTCGCAGATGGAATCCCACGAAGCAGACGTACCATCAGGTCACGGGCATCCTGATCCATCACAGCCACTCCTGCCTCGCCGCGCGAGCTCTGCTGTTGCTTTTCGCTCTGATTGTGGCCCTATTCGTATGGCTATTACCAATGTAATCAAATTTTTTGGCGGGAATCGCCTAGATCACGGGGCCGCGTCTTTGCCATGCCGCTTGATCAGTTCCACCAGTCCCGTTCGGGGAGTCTCAGCCACATGTCGGGTGGACCGGTGATCCCTCTGGCGTCGGTAAGGCGCAAGCTTGTACGGGCACAGCAGTAGGCCGCGGCGTGGTGGTGGTAGAGATAGGCGGCGAGGATTTCCTCGGTGGGGTCGTCCGGGTATACGCCGCCACCACCGGGTGGGTGTCTCCTTCCTCCATGACGCCGTCCCGGAAGACCGTCCCGTGATGGCCACCCTTGGGGTTGTCGTACATGCCGTAGCAGAGGGTGCCTGTGACAAGCGCCTGAGGACTTCTTGTGTGTGGGGTAGGTATCCCCATGGTTGGCTGACGACGCATCCGCCAGGCACCTCCGTGACGCCGACGACGATCTGCCTGTCGAGGTGCGGCCCGAGATCATCGGTGATCGCTGCCACATCCTCGTCGTCGGCTGGTACAGCCTCCAGCCGCCGTGCCACCTCAGCCGCGGTGCGGTCGGCCACGCAGGTCATGCTCAGCCCGAAATAGCCGAGATCTCCCAGTGCGGCTATCAGACGTCTGGCTTCGGTCACGGCGGCGGTCTCGGCTGGAGCCAGACCGGCCGCTCCGGGCGGGATGCTGAACAGAGCGGGGGTGGGGCCGGCCAGGCTGAGCCGTCCGGGGGACCAACCGTTCATCATTCGCCGCCATGGGTCTGCCCCGGCTGCCACCAGCGCGCGCGTTGTCGGGACGATTGGCGAAGACAGCTGTCCAGAGCGCGGTACGGCCGGGGTACTCCTCGTCGTCATCGTCAAGGAAGTCGATATCGGGGAAGTGCCGGGCCAGTTCGGTGACCGCCTCGGGCGAGCCGTTCTCGGCTGCATCGTGCAGCAGGAAGTACTCGTCACTGACGGCCATGGCGCTCCTTGAAGGGCACGTACGGGATGCGGGCGTGATCAAGGATGGCGTGGGAGGCCGACAGATTCGGGTTGGCCAAGGGAGGTGAGGACAACACTTCTCGGGCCCCGGCTGGTCTCGACGGACCCGGCTGCTGACGGCCGGGTCCGTCCTGGAACAACTGATCGAGCCACCGCCGGTCCCTGAGCCGCGGGAATCAAACGAGGCCGCCCACGGGCTGCACCAGGAGCCGTGCTTCCTCGCTGTCAGGCTGGCGCGTCCTTGATCACACGAGAGGGGGTGGCTCACTGGAGTTCGGAGTTCACGTTGGCGGAGGTGCGTCACGCCGCATCGTGCCCAGCCCATCGTCTGGTGACGTCCGGGGTCTGTCGGTTCCGGCTGGCAGCATGACGACATGACCATGCAGCCCCCCGATATCTCCTGGCTCTGCGGCGAATACGCCGAGGAGTTGTACAGCTTCATCTACATCCGTGCCGCACCTGAACAGGTGATCGCCCGCCTCGGCGGCCGATGGGAGGACTTCACGCCGGGCCCCTTCCCTGACGACCCGGATTACTACTCGCACTCTGGGCCTCTCGGCGTCGCCTCCATCGGTGATTGGACGTTCGTTTTCGACCCCGATTGGCTCGGCACCCGCGAAGACGTGATCACCAGGCTCTCCGGGGGTACTCGCCTCGTCTCTCAAGCCGCACTCGCCATCAAGTACCTGGACTACTTCTACTGGTGTGAGGACGGCGAGATCCGATGCGCCTGGGGTGGCGATGAGGGATATCTGACGGAGATCCCGGCCGAACTGGTCGACACGATGGCGGAGATCGACAGGCTGTACCCATCGGGTCCCCGGCTCTACGAAGGGCCGGCCTTCCTGCTCGTCGAGCACCTGACCGGGATCAGGGTGACGGAGCAGCTGCTGAAGAGCTCCGCGTTCATGTGGGGTGTCGTTCCGGAACCGGCCACGACGTAACGGTGATCGATGGTGAGTCTGGGACCGGACGAAGGGGGCCGTGTCGGGTCAGATGAGGCCCTGGTCGGTCCAGATGACGCCCTTGTTGCGGCACAGGCAGAACGGGTGGCCGATCGGGTCGGTGTAGACCCGCCAGCCGTAGCCGTTCGGGCCGATGAAGTCCTGCTGCAGCGTCGCGCCGAGGTCGAGGACGCGGTGCTGCTCGTACTCGATATCGTCCACCTCGAAGTCGAGGTGGAACTGCTTGGGGTGCTCGCTGTCGGGCCACTGCGGAGCGCGGTAGTCATCCACCCGGATGAAGGCCAGCTCGACCTCGCCGAACTTGATGCCGGCCCAGTCCTCGTGGCTGCCTTCCTTGACCGGGCGGCCGGTCACCTCGGAGTAGAAGGCCGCCAGCTTCATCGTGTCCGGGCAGTCGATGATGAAATCGGTGAGTCGCAGCATTCTGCGATCTTGTCACAAGCTCATGGATGCGCTGTCAGCCTGGTTGGGACGGGGGCTGCGCCTCGATGAGGCGCAGTTCGTCGTGCACGATCCGGCGGATGGCTCGGGGCGTGAAGTTGCGGGGGAAGGTCGCCGTCTGGAGCGTCAGGCCGTCCACGAACAGGTGGAGGCGCATGGCCTGACCTTCCAGCCCGGTGTCGGCGAACTCCTGTCCCATCCGATCGGGCAGCGGCAGGCCATGGCAAGAGGCGATCGCCAGGCGGCAGATGTGGCGTTCCCCCGACCAGCTCGCGTCGCGCATCTCCGCCAGTGACTCGTCCACCTGGGAGCGCACCAGACACGCCAGCCATACGTCCGCTTCGACGCGGCGGTCGTCATCGAGGGGAAGAAGCTCTTCGAGGATGAGCTGGGCGCGCCGCATGCCGGGCAGGTCCGCATCGAGGTGGCCGGTGATGCGCTTGGTGACGCTTCTGGCGACCGCCTGCGCCGCGAAGCTGAGCAGGCCGCGCTGGTTGTCGAAATAGTGGCGCAACCCGCCGACCGAGACGCCTGCCGCCTCGGCGACCTTGCGGACCGTGGCGCCTTCGATCCCGTCCCGGCTGATGATGCCCCACACGATCCGGGTGAGTTCCTCGCGCCGCTGCTCGTGGTCCACGATCTTCGGCATGCCGTCTATTACAGCACATCTGTACGGTTTCCTTTAAAGTACAAGTGTGCTAAATAAAGCATCCCTGCATCACCCCAGGCTGGGCCTCGGCGTCCTGGCGGCCGGCCTGGCCCTGATCGCCGGAGCGGCACTATGGCTGGCACTGAACGACAGCACCGGCATCCGCTACTCGGCCGACCACACCGACACCGTGCCCATGTGGCACCGCTGGATCCCGGCCCTCACCGGACTGGTCCTCATACGGCTGCTGCCGCCGAGGGCGACCACCCCTGACGTCCCACAGGCACGCGGCCGCCTTCTTCACCTCCACGCCATCCTCCTCTTGGTCTCAGCCGTACTCTTCGCCGCGGGGTTATGGCTGTCAGGCGGCGGCGAACCTGCCCACACGGTGTTGAAACTCATCCTGTTGCTCGCCGTACCCGCACTGCTGTTCTGGTGGGCACGGCGCGGCTCCACGGATCGCGGCCACCTCCATGAGCGGCCCGCGGCCTGGCGTCACTACGGCCCCATCGCGCCGGTGGCCGCCTGGCTCGTTCTCACCTACACGGGTCCGCTGGCCGTGCCGTCCAGCGACTACGCGGCAAGAGTCGATCTCGTCACGCTGGTGCTCACCATCGTCGTGGTGTTCAGCGTCAACAGCCTGCTCGAAGAGGTCTTCTACCGGCGCTGGCTGCAGACCCGATGGGAGCACCTCATCGGCCGCTGGCCCGCCATCGTGCTGACTTCTCTGCTCTGGGCCGCCTGGCATGTCGGCATCCAAGGCACGGGACACCTTCCGACAGACCTCTCCTCGGCCTTCGTCAACCAGGGAGTGCAGGGGCTGTTCCTCGGCTATCTGTGGAGCCGATACCGCCTGATGTGGCCCGTCCTCGTGGTCCACGGCGCCATGAACGCCGCCCCCACCTTGCTGGGCATGCTGTAGCGCCGGGGGTGAAGGTCGGCCTGGTTCCAGGTCGCGTGGATGGAGCCAAGCAGGTGGAACCGCCGGTCTCCCGGTGGGCGGCAATGAACCGCTCCACCCGCGAGAGTCAGGCCTGGGCCAGCCAGGCGCGGCACAGCCACCAGGCGTCCACCCCGCCGAACGTGGCGGACGGGTCGATCCCGGTGACCTCGGCGAAGCGCTGCAGCCGGTTGCGCACGGTGTTGGGGTGCACGAACAGCCTCTCGGCCGCCAAGTCCACGTCCCTATCGGCCTCCAACCAGGCGCACACCGCACGGGCCACAGGCTCGGCCCGCGCGCCGAGCGCCGTCCACGCCGGCCGGTGGTGGTCGAGCAGCACCGCGGCCAGGTCGGCCCGGTCGACCACCGCGGCGAGCGCCGGTACGCGGGCGACGTGGATGACTCCGGTCCGGCCCGTCGACTCGCCCGCGGTCAGCGCGGCGACCGCGAGACGCCGTACGGCGGCGAGTTCCTCGGGCTCGGCGGGGCCCGCGAGCCCTGCCACCACCCCGGCCCTGGCGACGCGACTCGACGGCTCCCGGCCGAGCACTCCCACCAGCAGCCCGTCCACGACCGCGCACAGGACCGGCAGTTGATCGCGCAGTGAACGCTCCAGCCCCGTGGCGGCCTCGCCCGGACGGGCGGCCAGCACCCACAGCCCGCCCGCGACGGGCAGTCCCGCCTCGGCGGCGGCCAGTGCGCCGGCCGAACCCCCGTCGAGCAGTCGCCGCAGGATGGCGGCCTCCCGGTCCCGCGTTCGCGGGCCCTGCCCGGCCTTCGTGGCATGGTGAGCGGCGATCAGCCTGGCCCGTACGACCTCCGCCCAGTCGTCGTACAGCTCCCGCGCGTCCAGCAGGCGTTCGGCGCCGACCCCGGCCGCGCCCGCCACCTCGCGGGCCCGCGCCCAGATAGCTCGCTCGGCCACGTGGATGGCCCCCAGCACCGCCTCGACGGGCACGCCCTGCCGGGCCCGCGTCACGGCGAGCTCCTCCACGAACGACAGCTCCGCCTCCGTCGGACCGCGCCTGGCCGCCAGCGCCCGGGTCGCCGCGACGAGCAGCGCGCGGGTGTGCCCGGCGATGTCGGCCGACGGCAGGGCGGCGACCTCTCGCACCATCGTGCGCACGCCGGCCACGACCGACGACATCAGGTCGGCGTCGCCGACGACCCGTTCGATGAGGTCGACCACGGGGGTCCAGTCGTCACCGGAGTCCACCCCGCGATCCTCCCTTGAAATTGTGATCCGCCACAACCGAAGGCGGCAAAAACGTGAGGAGCACCATGGTCCGCCCGCCGATCCAGCCGTAGCCTTGGAGACCACCACAAAGCCCTCCGCGAGAATGACGCGGCGGTTCCACCGTCACGGCGAGTCGTAGCCCTCGCTCGCCACGCCCTCTGACGTAGCCGAGTTTTCCAGGAGAACCTCACCCATGACCCCCTCGTGCCGGGTTGCCGTGATCGGCGCCGGAGCGGCCGGGCTCGCCGCCACCAAGGCCCTGCTCGACGTCGGCCTCGACGTCGTCACGTACGAGAAGGGCGACCGGCCCGGCGGGCTGTGGGTCCGCGACAACAGCAGCGGCCTGTCACCCGCTTATGCCTCGCTGCACCTCAACACCAGCAAGGGCCGCACCGAGTTCGCCGACTTCCCGATGCCCGCCGAGTGGCCGGACTACCCGTCGGCCGACCACGTGGCCGGTTACCTCGCCGACTACGCGAAGACCTTCGGCCTCACCCCGCACCTGCGATTCGGCAGTACGGTGAGGCGCGTGGAGCGCGAGGGCACAGCACTCCCCTGGGTCGTGACGACCGATTCCGGAGAGGCCGGCCGTTACGACGCGGTCGTGGTCGCCAACGGCCACAACTGGGATCCCCGGATGCCCGAGCCCGGCTACCCCGGCACGTTCGACGGCACTCAGCTGCACGCCCACGACTACCGCACCCCCGAGATCTTCCGGGACCGCCGGGTGCTGGTGGTGGGCATGGGCAACTCCGCCATGGACATCGCCGTCGACGCCTCGAACGTCGCCCGCGGCCCGGTCCTGCTCTCGGCTCGCCATGGCGTGCACGTCGTGCCGAAGTACCTGTTCGGCCGGCCCGCGGATGCCACGGGCGCCGCCATGTCGGCGCTGCCGTGGCGGGTGCGCCAGCGCATCGCCGAGACCCTCCTCCGGCTGGCCGTCGGCACCCCGCAGAGCTACGGCCTGCCGGCCCCCTCCGGCGGCCTCTTCCAGAACCATCCCACGATCAGCGACACCATCCTGCACCGCCTCACTCACGGCGAGGTGACCGCACGGCCCGGCATCGACCGTCTCGACGGCGACCGCGTCGTCTTCACCGGCGGCACGTCCGACCCCGTCGACGTGATCGTCTGGGCCACCGGCTACCGCGTGACCATCCCCTTCCTGACCTCCCGCTGGGTGGGCGACGACGCGGAGCGGCTGCCGCTGTACCAGCGGGTCTTCCATTTGCAGGACCCGAGCCTGGCCTTCGTGGGGCTCATGCAGTCCACAGGCGCCGCCCTGCCCGTCGTCGAGGCCCAGGCCAAACTGGTCGCCGCCCACCTGTCCGGCCGCTACGCCCTGCCCACGCCCCTGGAGCAGCGGCGCGCCGTCGCCCGCGCCCTGCGCGCCGCCACCGAGCGATGGGGTGACAGGCGTCCCATCATGCGGATCGACTTCGACCGCTATGTCGCCGCCCTGCCCCGCGAGATGAAGGCCGGCCGCATCCGGCTGCTGCGGGGAGCCCGCCCGTTCACCCCTGCCCGCCGTGAGGAGACCACCGCGTGAGCACGTCCCGAACCTCCTCCGGCCACCTGCCCGGCCACCGCCGTGACGCCCGCGGCCTGCGCGTCATCGTCACCGGCGCGTCCGGCACGTTCGGCCGGGCGATCAGCGTCCGCCTGGCCGGGCTCGGCGCCCACGTCATCGGCCTGGACCTGGCCCCGCGCGCCGATGACCCGGTCCAGGTCCTGGCCTGCGACATCACCGACGACGCCGGCGTGCCCGAGGCCGTGGCCGCCGCCATCGCGGAACTCGGCGGCCTCGACCTGCTGATCAACAACGCCGGCGTCGGCGGGCCGGCCCCGGCCGAGCTGCCGCCCGGCGCCGAGGTACGCCGCCAGCTCGACATCAACCTGCTCGGCGCCTGGCGCGTCACCGCCGCCTGCGTGGACGCCCTCGTCCAGTCCCGCGGCCGGGTCGTCATGCTCTCCTCGCGGATGGCCGTCATGCAGCTCCCCCTCGCGGCCGCGTACGGCGCCTCCAAACGAGCGCTCGTCGCATACGCCGACGCGCTGCGGCTGGAGATCGGCACCCACGTCACCGTCACCTGCGTCTACCCGTCGGCGGTACGCAGTCCCATCCATGACTCGACCGCCGCCGCGGGCCTGTCCCTGGAGGGCATGAGCAGTTACGAGCCGCTGGAGGGCGTGGTCGACACGGTGCTGCGCGCCGCGCTGGGCCGCGCGCGGCGCGACCTGGCGACCACCCGTCGTGGCGCCGTCGAGCTGTTCCTGGCGCGGCACCTGCCCTCGGTCACCGACCGGATCATCGCCCGTACCCTGGCCGGCCGCGTCCGTTCCGGCGCGTTCGACGGGGCCGAGCTGGCCGCCGGCGTCGTCGCGCGCCACGCGCGAAAGCCGTGACTCGGCTCGCTGTCCGACCGGCAGGCGCGCCGCAGCGGGCACCGGGGCGGCATGCTCCGCTGGGGACTGCTGCTGGGTGCGGCCATGGCCGCGCTGCTCGCGGGCTTCACCGTGGTGCCCGCCGTGCTGATGGCGACGGCTGTGTGGTTCCAGCGCCGTTACGCCCTCGACCGGCCGGCAGGGCCTTGACCCCGGATCTCCTCACCGGCGAGCACCTGCTGGCGCTCGCCGTGCTCTCCTCCGTCGTGCCGCTGCTGCGCGACGGCCGCCACGCCCGGACGGGCGAGGTGGCCCGGCTGCTGGTGCCCGCGCTGGTGTGCACCCCACTGGCCGCGCTGGCGCTGCGCGGGGGGTGGACACCCGCTGGCCGGCGCCTGGCCGCGGGCGCCTGCGTGGTCATCGCTGTGTGCGTCCTGGCCGACGGGGGTGCGCTGGAGACGGCTGCGCCGTCCCGAGGGAGCCGTGGCCGTCGGCGCCGCCAGCGCGCCGCTCAACGTGGTCGGCGGGGTCGGCGGCCCGCCGATCGGCCTGTACGCGGCCAGCGCGGGCTGGGAACCGGCGACCACGCGGGGCAATCTGCACGCCTTCTTCATTCTGCACAACACCGCGACGGCCCTGGTGCTCGGCATGGTGCTGCCCGGAGCGCCGGAGCTCGCGGCACTGGCCGCCGGCACGGCCTCCGGATGCACGATGAACATCGTGGTCTTCGGGGCGGGCGGCAGAGCCGGTAGGCAGATCGTCGCCGAGGCGCACCGGCGTGGGCACCGGGTCACCGCCGTGGTGCGTGACCCCGCAAGCCACGGCGATCTGACCGACGTACGCGTGGTGGCGGGCGACGTCACGGACGAGACCGGCGTCGCTCGCGGTGGCGCTGCTCGACGAGATCGAGGTCCCCCGTCACCGCCGCGCCGCTGTCAGCATCCGGGAGGCGTGATGCCTTAGGTCCACGACGGTGTCGGCCTCCAGAGCGCCTGACGGCGTACGCGGCTCATCAGGAGCGGACCACCCGTGAGATCCCCGTCTGCAACGCGTGCAGTGGCCGGGCACAGGAGTCTGCTGGAACAATGGCTGCTCCCGATCATCGTTGCGAGGGAGGCGGGCCATGTCCCGGTGGCGCCATCTTCGATGGTGGCTGGCCGCGTTCGTGGCCAGTCTGCTGAGCTTCTTAGCCCTATGGCTGCCGGCGCTCTTCGCGGGCGATGGAGCGGTGGGTTGTGCGGGCTATGGGCCTCTTCCTTTGGGCCTGGCGGAGTTGTGGTACGACCTGGAAGAAACGTGGCTCGATCTCCGGCAGCACGTGGAGTCGACGTACGGACGGTATCTGGCTCTGAACGCTCTG
Organism: Nonomuraea sp. CA-218870; assembly: GCF_050936535.1. Taxonomy (NCBI): domain Bacteria; kingdom Bacillati; phylum Actinomycetota; class Actinomycetes; order Streptosporangiales; family Streptosporangiaceae; genus Nonomuraea; species Nonomuraea sp. CA-218870. The sequence goes on from NZ_JBNJMN010000002.1 coordinate 281,417, forward strand.
CCTATGGTGAGCGTTCTGCTGTCTGGTGTGGTCGCCGCCTCGTCGAAGCGGTGGCTCGGGACAGTGGTCGGGCTGGTGGCGGCCCTGGTCGTGGCGGTGGTTGCGCTTCACTGGGCGTTCATGGCGTTCTCGTATTTCCTGTTGCTCACCTGCGGAGGGTGGGAGGGAAACGTCCCGTGGATGGTGTGGCGTCTCCTTCCGATGGTCGGTTTCGGCAGCGCGGTCGTGCTGTTGATCGGCGGAGTCCGGGTTCGTGGAGCGGCGTTGGCCAGGCCGGGCAGGCGATCCTGATGATCCGCACATAGGGCGGCCGGGACGGTGTCGCCGTGCAGGCGATCGGTGCGTGGATGGTGCGGGTCCGGGTGATGAGCGGACGGCGGTCGGCTGGGCGCATCGAGGCCGTGCCGGTGCGTTCAGTACCCGGCGCGGCGAGGGGCGGCGGTCGGGCGGCGGGAGAGGTTCGTCCGGCGCCGTGCTGACCCGGCGCATCCGCGAGGACCTCGACGCCAGCATCGGCCACCACGCCGCCTCGGGCCTGCCCGGCGACTCGACCTCGGTGCTCCTTCTCTACCTCACGCTGAACTGGCTCATCGTGGAGCGGCTGACCGTGCCCGTTTCGACGTCGAGGCCGGGCCGTGGTCGGACAAAGGAGTTGACCAATGGCGAGGCGCATGGGTCAAAAATGGCCTAAAGTGTGCTCATGTGGCATAGGAGGCGTGCTTGGGTAAGCCAGGCATCTGAGGCGGTGCCCCACCGCGCCCCCGTGCCACGGCATCCGTCCTGGTGCTCCGGCCTTGAGGAAGGGTGACGGCAGGAGATCCACGACCATCACCCCACCTCATCTCGCGGGCGCCAGGGCGCGTCCCTTCACCATGCCCCGCGTCGTGGCCGCACGGAATCCCGAGCACTGTCAGCCGGTCCTGCGACGCATAGTCCTTTTGGAGGCTCTGTGACAACCTCGCTGTCCTACTATGACCAGGTCGGCGGCGCGCCGGCTGTCCGTGACGTCGTCGACCTGTTCTACGTGCGGGTCCTCGACGACGCCGACCTCAAGCCGTACTTCGCCGGCATCGACCTGCCGAGGCTGAAGCGGCACATGGTGGTGCTGCTGTGCTCCGTACTCGGCGGCCCCGACCCGTACGAGGGCCGCGACCTGGCAGAGGCGCACCGCGGCCTGGACATCACCGCCGAGCACTACGCGAAGGTCGGCGAGATCCTGGTCTCCGTGCTGCGGGGGGCCGGGGTGAGCGACGAGGTCCTGCGGCACGTCGTGCTGACCCTGAACGAGGTGGAGTCGTCCATCGTGGCCGAGCCCGCAGAGACGGCCGACTGAGTGGACGCGCAAGCGCTCAAGGACAGCTGGCGCCTCGTCGCCCGGTCGGGCGACCAGGTGCCGCTGTTCTTCTACTCGGCCCTGTTCCTGATGAACCCCGAGACAAGGGACCTGTTCCCGGTGTCGATGGCACACCAGCGCGACCGGCTCGTCGGCGCGCTCGGGCACATCGTCAGCAACGTCGACCAGGTGGAGGAGCTGGTCCCGTTCCTCCAGCAGCTCGGCAGGGACCACCGCAAGTTCGCCGTGGTGACGGAGCACTACCCGGCCGTCGGCAGGGCGCTGCTCGCGACCCTGGAGCACTTCTTGAACGAGCGGTGGACGCCCGCACTCGCCGAGGACTGGACGAAGGCGTACGGACTGGTGGCCCAGGTGATGTCGGAGGCGGCAGCCGACGCGTCCAAGACCGTCCCACCCTGGTGGGAGGGCGAGATCATCAGCCACGAGCCCCGCGCCCTCGGCATCGCGGTCATCCGGGCCCGGCTGAACTACCACTACCCCTACCGCCCCGGTCAGTCGGCGTCGATCTCGCACCCCATGCGCTCACGCGTCTGGCGCTTCTACTCCTTCGCCAACGCGCCGCGCCAGGACAACACCGTGGACCTGCACGTGCGCATGGTCGACGGTGGCGTGCTGAGCGCCGCTCTGGTCATGGGCGCGCGACGCGGCGACGTCCTGCGCGTGGGAGCGCCGGTGGGCGAGCGGCTGAAGCTCTCCTCCGACACCCCTGGCGACCTGCTGCTCATCGCGGGCGGCACCGGCCTCGCGCCGCTGAAGGCGCTGGTGGAACAGGTGGTCTACGAGGGCCCGTCGCGGAAGGTCGACCTCGTCGTCGGGGCCCGGACGTCCCGGGAGCTGTACGACGTCGAGGCGCTGTCCAAGATGGCCGCGGAGCACCCCTGGCTGACCGTGGTCCCGGCCGTCTCCAACGACCCCTACTACCGCGGCACCCGCGGCAACGCCGTGGACGTCGCGCTGCAGGCCTGGCGTGGACAGCAGGTCTTCGTCTGCGGCTCCGAGGAGATGGCTCAGGGCACCGTCGGACGACTGCTGGACGCCGGCGTGCCCTCCGAACAGATCCACTTCGACGAGTTCACGACCGACAAAGGTGGGGAGTCATGACGGCAGAGATGCCGCGGGGAGACCGCCCGGCGCACGAACGCCAGCCCATCACCCCGGATCGGGTACGCAAGCAGCAGTTCTCCCGCACCACGCTCGGGCGCCGCGGCTACAGCGAGGACGAGGTGCGCTCGTTCCTGTACCGGGTCGCGGACGACATGGCGGCCGGGGACAAGGAGAAGGCGGACCTGCGGGCGTACATCGACCGGATGAAGCAGTGGTACAAGGAGCACGGCATCAGCACCGAGCACGCCGTCCCCCAGCAGGGCCTGAGCGTCGACGCGATCAACATGCTCTCCCGCGCGCAGCAGACCGCCGACGTCCAGATCGCGGAGGCGGAGAACTACGCGCGGCGGATCGTGGGGGAGGCCCGCCAGCAGTACGAGGTGATCCTGACGGAGGCGCAGCGGCAGGCGGAGGAGGCCGCCGAACGGGCGGTCGGCGCCTACCGGTCGCACGGCGGCGTGCACGGCGCCGAGGCCGAGGAGCTGGAGCGGCAGATCGCCTACCTGCGCACCTTCGCCGACGTCACCCGGGTGCAGCTGCGGGCCGTGCTGTCGGGGCTGGCCCAGGAGGTCGACAAGCTCGGCCAGATCCCCGACCAGAACGGCCGGATCCTCCACGGTTCCTCACGGGGAGGCCTTCCACCGGGTTGACCTCAACTTCGGTTGAGGGTGAAGAGTGCTCCACGTCGATACCGGACAAGCAGGGGAGCGGTTGACGTGCGAGTGGTGCGGGTGACGCGTTTCGGAGGGCCCGAGGTCCTGGTTCCGGGCGAGGCGCCGGACCCGGTCGCCGGACCGGGACAGGTAGTGGTCGACGTGTCCGTCGCGGGGATGACCTTCGTCGAGACGCAGATCCGGCGTGGCGTCGACGAGTGGCACAGCAGGCCCGCCCTGCCGTACGTGCCGGGCGGTACGGTCGCCGGCCAGGTGGGCCCGGTCGGTGAGGGGGTGGATCCGGGCTGGTCCGGACGGCGTGTTGTCGCCGACCTGGGGCAGAGCGGCGGCTTCGCCGAGCGTGCGGTGGCCGGGGTGGAGAATCTGATCCCGGTGCCGGACGGGCTGGGGCTGCGCGAGGCCGTCGCCCTGCACACCGACGGCAGCACCGCGCTGGGGCTGGTCGAAGGAGCCGGGATCCGGGCCGGGGAGTGGGTGCTGGTCGAGGCGGCGGCCGGAGGGGTCGGCACGTTGCTGGTGCAGTTGGCCAGGGCGGCGGGCGCCAGGGTCGTGGGGGCGGCCCGCGGTGCGCGCAAGCTGGACCTGGTCCGTGAGCTGGGCGCCGAGGCCGTGGTCGACTACTCGGACCCGGACTGGGCGGAGCGGGTACGTGAGGTGACCGGTGGTGCGGGGCCTGACGTGGTGTTCGACGGGGTCGGCGGCGCGATCGGCCGGGCCGCGTTCGAGGTGACGGCGGCCGGCGGCCGGTTCTCCGTCCACGGCGCCTCCAGCGGCCAGGTTACGGAGCTCGATCCCGCCCAGGCGCGCAGGCGCGGCGTCGAGGTGATCGGGATCGAACAGCTCTTCGGCTTCGGGCCGAAGATCCGAGGCTGGGCCGAGCGGGTGATGGCGGAGGCGGCGGAGGGCCGGATCCTGCCGATCATCGGGCAGTCCTTCCCCCTGGAGCGAGCCGCGGACGCGCACGCCGCGATCGAGTCGCGAAGCGCCCTGGGCAAGACTCTCCTGCTGATCTGACGGCGGTTCCGATCCGTACTCTTGACCTTCACATAGATGTGATGCTTTACCGTCCCGAATGTCACTGATCCGGAGGCGAGGAGTACGGGGATGTCGGGTGCTGTGATCATCGGGGCGGGTCCGGGAATCGGGCAGGCGGTGGCCCGCAGGTTCGCCGCGGAAGGGCTGCCGGTCGCGCTGATCGCCCGAAGCGACCGGACGCTGCGTGCCGCGGCCGAGGCGGTCGCTCCCAGCGGAGTCCCGGTCGTCACGCTGAAGGCGGACAGCGCCGACCAGGCCGGCCTGAACGCCGCCCTCGACGCGGCCGCCCACGAGTACGGCGTGCCGGACGTCCTCGTGTACAACGCAGCGATCATCCAGGCGGACGCGCCGGGAGAACTGTCGGTACGCGGCCACATGGAGGCCTGGGCGGTGAACGTGGTCGGGGCGCTCAACGCCGCGGCCCACGTCGCACCCGCCATGGCGGCGCGCGGCCATGGAACCATCCTCATCACCGGCGGCATGCCCGAGCCCAAGCCGCAGTACGTGAGCCTCTCCCTGGGCAAGGCCGGCGTCCGTACCCTGGTGACGCTGCTCGACCAGGAGTACGGCCCGGCAGGGGTCCACGTGGCGAGCGTCACCGTGGCCGGCCCGGTGGCGGCCGGCACCGACTTCGACCCGGAGGACATCGCCGAGCACTACTGGCGACTGCACACCGAACCCCGGCACCGGTGGACGCGGGAAGCCCTGCACGCGGGTGCCGTGCGATGACCGTGACGTCCGGACCCGTCCGGGGTCAGGTGGGTTCGTCCCAGACGATCAGGTCGCCCGCGAACCCTTCCCGGGACACCTCCGTCACGGAGAAGTAGGCGGACTTGCCCTCGGTCGTCTTGATGCAGTAGCGCCCTCCGTGCTCCAAGGTGATCCTCCCCACCCCTTCGGCGCGAGCCGGCTCCCGGCAGTCCCCGAACCGGGGCGTGCCGTCTCTCAGCCAGGGAGCGATGAGGGCGCCTCTGTTCATGTGCACAACCGGGTGAGACCATCGGGCGATGTCGTTCTGAGGGCTCCAGCCCGCACGCTCCGGCGGATCACGGTCCAGGTCCTTGGGTTCCCGGCCGACCCTGAGGCCGCCCCGGTAGTGGACCGGCAGGCTGGGGCTGGGCTCAGGAGAAGAGTCCAGGACCGTGTCGTCCGTGACGGGTGCTTTCGGGCTCAGGAGCGTGAAGTCGAGGAGATCTCTCCCGAAGGTCATCACCCCGATGAGCACCGAGGTGAGCAAGGCATAAAGGCTGATCTTCACCGCGTCCTTGTACCAGGGAGTTCTTCCGGCCGTGGGCGCAAAAGTCTGGACAGGCGATCTGTCCGTCGGGCTTCTGAGCGAAGTGCCGTGATCGTTCTTCTCCGCGCTCCTCGGCTTGGGAAGAAAGACTTCCTTGCGGAGGAAGAACGCATGCACCGTCCCGCCGGCCCACATGCCCACGAAGTAGAGCGCCATGGCAATCGTGTCACGTGGCTGGTCCTCCGGAGGGGGGTTTGCCCCGGGGGCGAGGATCATGACGAACACGAAGTACAGGAAATAGCCGCTCGTCGCGAACCAGAGTTTCTGCCGCTCCAGCCGGGCGGCGGCAGATCCGATGACGAAGATCGTTCCCAGGCCGAAAGTCAATAAGGGAATAAGGGCCCAGCCGATACTCAGCGACTGCCGGAGAGGTGACAGCTTGATCGAGGCATGCTGCGGGGACACGTGAGGCATGATACGGAGAAATCAAGGGTGCGAGTGGCCATCTGCCTCTGCGCCACTCGCATATTTCTCGAATCGGTGTAATCATTCGGCGGCAGGGTGGATGAAATGCGGAGATACGCCCGTATTTGTACAGGTTTCCGGTAACTCATTGCTCATCGCCGAGTTCGATCGAGAAATATGTATGTGATCATCAATAGGCGCATCATTGACATATGCGCTTCGCCTGGACCGAGCGCTTCATGAGGCGACCCGGGCGGAAAGGAGATCCGACAGTGGCAGTGGGCATCTTCGCGGGCATCCCGGTCCGCGACTGCGGGAGCGCCGTGGAGTGGTACACCAGGCTCCTCGGCACGGGACCGTCGTTCCGGCCCCACGAGGCCGAGGCGGTGTGGCAGCTGGCGGAGGACCGGTACGTGTACGTCGTCGAGGACTCCGCCCGCGCCGGAGGCGGCGTGTGCCTGATCTGGGTGGACGATCCGGAGGCCGAGGTGGACCGGATCGCGGGGCGCGGGCTGCGGCCGGTGGACAGGGAGCAGCACGGCGACGTCGGCAAATGGGTCTTTCGTGACCCCGACGGCAACGAGACGGGTATAGGAGGCGAGCTCGCGCCCGCGTCCTGAAGCGGAGGACCCCTCAGGAGTCGCGGCGCGGGGTCGCGGGGCGGATGTGCCGGCGTACGGCGCGGTCGATCGCCCAGGCGTCCGCCACCGGCCCCACATGCCCGAGCTTGTCCGGGTTGATGACCGCGCGGATCGTCTGGATCTGCCCGTCGAGCACGTCGAGCGCGAGGGCCTGAAGTACCTTGCCGTCCGGGTCGCGGAAGATCGCGCCCGGCTGGCCGTTGACCTCGCGGGGTTCGCCCGTCACGCCGATCCGGGCCATCCGGGGGAAGGCAGCGGCGAGCAGCCGGGCCACCCTCGCGGCGCCGGTGACGGATCCGGCCAGTCGCGGGGCCCGCCCGCCGCTGTCGCCGACCAGGGACACGTCGGCGGCCAGCAGGTTGCGCAGGGCGGCGACGTCGCCCTCGCGGAGGGCGTCGAGGAAGCGCGAGGCCAGCTCCTCCCGCTCCGCGCGGTCCGCCTGGAAGCGGGGCCGGCCGGCGGCCATGTGGCGGCGCGCCCGCACCACGAGCTGGCGGCACGCCGCCTCCGAGCGGCCCACGGCCGAGGCGATCTCGGGGAAGCCGAAGTCGAACACCTCCCGCAGCACGAAGACCGCCCGTTCGAGCGGGGACAGCCGCTCCAGCAGCAGCAGGGCCGCCATCGACACCGAGTCGGCCAGTTCCGCAGACCGCTCCGGGTCCTCGTACGGGTCGTGCAGCAGCGGTTCGGGGAGCCACGTGCCGGTGTACTCCTCCCGCCGGACCCGGGCCGAACGCAGCACGTCGATCGAGATCCGGGTCACCGCCGCCGACAGGAAGGCCCTGGCCGACCTGGGCGCGGCCGGTGTGGACGCGTACCGTACCCAGGTCTCCTGCACCGCGTCCTCGGCCTCGCTCACGCTGCCGAGGATCCGGTAGGCGATCGAGAACAGCAGCGGGCGCAACCGCTGGAACTCCTCGGCTCTGCTCATGCCGTCGACCTCCCGGTCAGCCGGTGAAGGACTCCGGACCGAAGCGGCCCCACGCGATGAACGCGGCGATGCCGAGATAGACCACGTTCAGCATCGACAGCGCGTACTCCCCCCGCCGGCCATGAGTGATCATCGCACCGATCATCAGCAACACCCAGCAGACCGCGGTCACCGGCACCAGTACCGGCGCGATGCCGAGCACGGCCGGCAGGATCAGGCCCACCGCGGCGAGGAGCTCCAGCACCCCGAGGCTCTTGACGAAGCCGGCACTGGCGTCTCCCGTCCATCCCCCGCCGGGGGCCGCGGCCAGTTTCTCCCTGGGCACGAACGTCTTGGTGATGCCGCCGGCCAACGCCACCGCCGCCAGGAGTCCGGCGGCTGTCCACAACGCGAGGTCCATGTCTTGCGCTCCTTCGAGGATGTGCCTTCACTCTCTAGACGAGACGGCTTCCTCGCTGGTGACATGGGGAGGCTTGCGGGCGAGCAGAAAGGCCTGCTGCCCGGAGCGCGGCCTCTCGCTGTCGTCGGGTTCGCGGATCAGCCGAGCCTCCAGGACGAGCCCCGCCGCGCCCAGGAGCCCGGCGACGCGCTCGGGTGGCATCCAGTAGATGTCGAGGGACAGCTTGTGGCCGTACCCCCGGTCGGCGTGGCGGTGCGCGTCGCCGGCCTTGAACGCGATCAGCAGCCGGCCTCCCGGAGCCAGCACCCGATGGATCTCGGCGAACACCACCGGCAGCAGCTCCGGCGGGGTGTGGACGGTCGAGTACCACGCGACCGCGCCGCCGACGGACTCGTCCGCCAGGTCCAGCGCGGTCATCGAGCCCACCTCGAACCGCAGGCCGGGATGGCTCCGCCGGGCGACGGCGACCATCTCCGGCGACAGGTCGACGCCGAACGCGTTCACCCCGAGCGACCGCAGGTGGGCGGTGACGCGGCCGGGGCCGCAGCCGAGGTCGGCCACCTCACCGGCCTCCGGCCCCCGCGCGTACTCGGCGAACGCCGCCAGCATGGCGCGGTCGAGCGGCTTGGCGTCGAGCTCGTCACGGAAGTGCGCGGCGTAGTCTGCGGCGACGGTGTCGTAGGCCAGACGGGTGGCGGCAAGGTATGCGGCCTCGGTCATGGCCGGGACGTTACCCCCGTCTCCGGCGTGGGATGGTGTTCGTGATACCGGTGTGATCTGGGTTGCCAGCCTCCCAGCATGATCCGCACAGCGCTGACGGTCGTGTGCCTGGCCATCGGGGTCGCCGGTTGCACGGCGGGTCCGGAGCCGGTGGCGTCGTCCGGGTCGGCCCAGGCCGCTACGCCGGCGCCGCTGCGGCAGAGCTCCGTCCCCGGCGGGGAACAGTTCCATGCCACCGAACTCAGGCCCGCCGACTGCGTCGAGCCCCTGCCCGAGACGTTCGTGACGACCGTCGTCCCTGCGACGTGCCGCACTCGGCGGGGTACGCCACCACGTACCTCCCCGACGGGCCCTATCCGGACGCGGACATGCGGCGGCTGGCGGAGAACGGCTGCCTCCCCAGGATGCGCGTCATGAAGCCGGAACAGGTCGGCCTGTGGGCACTGGCGCCGCTGCGGGAGGGCCGGCCCCGTCACCGGACCGTGTACTGCTTCGCCGTGCCTCTGGATGGACAGCGGACGACAGGACGGGTGGTCAAGTAGCTCATCTCGCTCGGCCGGCGTGGACGCGTACCGTACCCAGGTCTCCTGGACCGCGTCCTCGGCCTCGCTCACGCTCACCCCCCGGTCGGGTCAGGCGGTGAAGGGCCTGGGGCCGAAGCGGCCCCACGCGATGAACGCGGCGATCCCGAGACAGAACAGGTTGAGCATCGGCATCCCGTAGATGTCGCGGGACGGTTGGCGGCCAGGCAGGCGGGTTCGGTCATGACCATGGAGGTCAGCCGGAGCCGGCCGGGCGGATCTCGGTGAACAGCCGGAGCGTGACCGGCCGCGGCCAGGACACTCCGGGCAGGCCCAGGCTGGACGACCGGAACACCGTCTCCAGCACGATCTTCACGTACGGGCGCGCGCCGGGGATCGCGGCGCACACGACCGTGACCGGCGAGCGCACTTCCCGGTCTCCGAGCCGCAGCCACGCATGGCCGTCGCGGTCCAGGTCCGCCGACTCCCAGAGCAGCTCGGCAGGCAGCGGGAGGCGTAGCGCGAAGCCCGCCAGGGTCGTGTCGGGCCGCAGGTAGAAGGAGCCGCCGACGCGGGGCGCGTACCGGAGCCGGACGCCGCCGCGCCCGCTCGTCGTCAGCCTCGCCTGGGTCGCCTCCAGGACGATCCGCCAGGAGCCGGGCCCGAGGTGTGAGGACGTGGCCATGGATCACCTCGCGTGCTCGTACGTACGGGGGTCTCTCTCTAGGACGCCCGCGCTCCCGTACCTGTGACATTCCCGTCTGATGTCACAATCTCCCGCTTCTGCCCGTCTTGCTGATGAAGCGGACAGACAGGGAGCGAAGCATGCGAACCGGCGCCATCGCCCGGACATCCTCGTGGTTCGACGAACGGCTCGGAGCGGCTCGGTTCGTGAACCGCAACCTGCGCAAGATCTTCCCCGATCACTGGTCGTTCCTGCTGGGTGAGATCGCGCTCTACTCGTTCGTCATCCTGCTGCTCACCGGCACGTTCCTGACGTTCTGGTTCCAGCCGTCGATGGAGCACGTGATCTACGACGGCTCGTACGCGCCGTTGCGGGGCGTGCGGATGTCGCAGGCGTACGCCTCCACGCTGGAGATCAGCTTCGAGGTGCGCGGCGGGCTGCTCATCAGGCAGATCCACCACTGGTCGGCCCTGATGTTCATCGCGGGCATGATGGCCCACATGCTGCGGGTGTTCTTCACCGGCGCCTATCGCAAGCCGCGCGAGCTCACCTGGGTCATCGGGGTCACCCTGTTCGCGCTGGCGCTGCTGGAGGGACTGACGGGCTACTCGCTGCCGGACGACCTGCTGTCGGGCGCCGGTCTGCGCGTGACCGAGGGCGTGCTCATGTCGGTGCCGCTGGCCGGCACGTACCTGACGTTCCTGCTGTTCGGCGGGGAGTACCCGGGGGAGGACGTCGTCTCCCGGTTCTACGCGCTGCACATCCTGCTGATCCCGGGGGTGCTGCTGGCGCTGATATCCGTGCATCTGGTGCTCATGTGGGTGCAGAAGCACACGCAGATGCCGGGGAAGGGCCGCACCCGCACGAACGTGGTGGGCGCTCCGCTGTATCCGGCGTTCATGGCGAAGACCGCCGCGTTCTTCCTGTTCACCCTGGCGGTGGTGGCCGGTCTGGGGACCTTCGCGCAGATCAACCCTGTGTGGTTGTACGGCCCCTACAGTCCGGCGGACATCTCGGCCGGCTCGCAGCCCGACTTCTACCTGGGATTCCTGGAAGGGGCGCTGCGGCTGATGCCCGCGTGGGAGGTCAACCTCTTCGGCGGCGCCCACGCGGGCACGGTGCCGTTGAGCGTGGTCGTCCCCGCGCTGGTGCCGCTGGGCCTCGTCCTGACCGGGATGCTGCTCTACCCGTTCGCCGAACGGTGGATCACCGGGGACAACCGCGAGCACCACGTCCTGGAGCGTCCCCGCAACCACCCGCACCGCACCTCGATCGGCATGACCGCCGTCGTCTTCTACGGCGTGCTGTGGCTGCTGGGCGCCAACGACGAGCTCGCGGCCACCTTCCACGTCAGCCTGAACGCCATCACCGTCGCCGGACGCGTCCTGGTGATCGCCGGGCCGGTGCTCGCCTACGCCGTCACCTACCGGATCTGCCTCGGACTGCAGCGCGCCGACGCGCGGCTCGTCGGGCACGGGGTGCCCAGCGGAGTGATCGTCCGCCTGCCCGGCGGCGCGTTCACCGAGCGGCACACGCCGCTGTCGGAGGACGCCGAGGCGCACCTGCGCGGCAAGGAACCCGTCCCGGTGCTCACCACGGGCGCGGTGCGGGCCCGGCTGTCCGCCGCGTACGGGGGCGAGAAGGTGCCCCTCGACGGGGACGACCGGTCGCTGCCGCGCTGACGCCGGTCGGGGGAATGTGGCGGCGGTGTAGATGTATGCGGCGGTTAGCGTGCAAACCGTCGAACAGGCGGAGGATCGCGCCTAACGTCGCGGAGCATGCAGACAGTGGACGTGCTCGTCGTGGGCGCGGGCCTGGCCGGCCTGCACACCGCCCGCCTGCTCGCGCTGCGGGGCCTGGACGTGATCGTGGTCGACCGCCGCAGGTCGCTGACGGCCGGCATCCGCACGACGGGGATCTTCGTACGGCGCACCCTCGACGACTTCGACCTGCCGGACGAGCTGCTCGGGCCCGGCATCCGCGACGTGCTGCTGTATCCGCCGTCGCGGCGGTCCCCTATCCGGCTCACCAGCGACCGGGACGAGTACCGGGTGGCCGACATGGCGGCGGTCTACGGGCACGCGCGCGAGGCCGCGGAGTCGGCCGGGGCGCGGGTTCTCCTGGGCGTACGGTACGCGGGCGTGTCGGCGGGACCGGGCCGGTACGGCGGCGTTCCGGTGAGCCTGGTGCGGTTCGCGGGGGCGGAGCCGGTGGCGGCCAGGTTCGTCGTCGGCGCTGACGGCGCGCGCTCCCGGGTGGCCCGCGACCTCGGCCTCGACGTCAACCGGCGGTTCCTGGTCGGGGCGGAGCTCGCCCACCCGATCGCGCCGGGGCCGGACGTCCCGATGTTCCACTGCGTGCTGGACCCCCGGATCGCGCCCGGGTACCTGGGGTGGGTCGTCGACGACGGCCGGCACGCGCACGTCGGCGTCGCCGGCCATCCGGGGGCGACGCTGCCCGGCGTGCGCCGCCTGCTGGACGCCTTCGCCGCGGACGCGCCCGGCCGCCCGGCCCCGGCCGGTCCGGTCGAGCGCAGGGGCGGGCCGATCCCGGTCGGCGGCGTGCTGCGGCGGCTCGCGTGTCCCGCCGGGCTGCTCGTCGGGGACGCGGCGGGCGCGGTCTCCCCGCTGACGGCCGGCGGGCTGGACCCGTGCCTGCGCCTGTCCGAACTGGCCGCGGCGGTGACCGCCGGCTATCTGCGCACGGGCGACGAGAGCGTGCTGAACCGGTACGACGGGGGCGCGCTGCGGAGCCGGTTCCGGGGGCGGCTGCTGCTGCGCCGGGCGTTCGCCGGTATCCGCTCACCGGCCGTGGCCGAGACGGCGGTGGCGGCGCTGCGGGGCCGCGCCGGCCGTGCCGCGGCGGCCCGGATCCTGTTCGGCGACGGCTCCTTCCCCGACGTGCCCCGACTGGCGGACCCGACCCGAAGCGCGTGAAGGGCAGGAGTCCGGGTCCCGGACGGGCGTCGTCGCGGTGTCCGCCTGCTCCGCCGCGGAGCCGGTGCGGCCTTTATGGCGGACGCGGATGGTGCGCAGGTCCGTGACGGCGATCTTCAGCACCTCGTACGGGCACCCGTACGCCTCCAGCGCGGCCAGCGCCCGCAGGGCTGCGTCGTCCTCGTCGTCCGGTCCGGCGGGCACCTGGCAGCGGAAGGTGAAGACCGAGACGGTCGCGTCGTGGGTGAACGTGCCGGCGTCGGTGTAGGCGGTGCCACCCGCCGCCAGCACGACGGCCCGCGCGGCGTCGTCCAGGCCCCGGAACTTGCCTCTGATCGTCACTCTCCACATGGCGTTTCCTCGCGTACGGCATAGCGCAGGACCCGGTCGCCCAGCAGGCTCTCCACGACGTCCAGCAGGGTCAGCACGGCGTCGGCGATCGCGTCGGGGCGCTCGCCCGCCGACGTCCGCCTGCCGATCTCGGTCATGACCAGCGCGTGCAGGCAGCCGAGGTGCCAGGCGACCACGCGCGGGAGTGGGTCGTCCCGGTGGGCGCCGGTCTCCTCGGCCAGCACGGTCGCCAGGGCGTCCGTCATCTGGCGGCCGAGGTCCTCCAGGCGGGCGGTCAGCGTGGGCGCGGCGCGCATCATCTCCAGCACGCGGCCGAACCCGGGGGAGAGGCCGACCTGGCGTTCCCTGTTGCGGACCTCTTCGCGCAGGCGCGCGAGCACGGCGCCCGCGGCCGACTCGCCCGGCCGGCGCCGCCGGACGATCTCGGCCAGCCGTTGTGATGAGGCCTCTTCCGGCGGCAGGACCAGGTCCTCCTTGGCGTCGAAGTAGTTGTAGACCGTGTTGACCGACACCTCGGCCGCCGCCGCGACCTCGGCTATCGTCACCTGTTCGAACCCGCGCTCCACGAAGAGACCGACGGCCGTGTCGGAGATGCGCTGCCGGGTCTGCCGCTTCTTGCGTTCCCGCAGTCCTTCCATAGGCGGAGTCTAATGCAAAAATGGAAGGCACTATAATTTTGGAGAGCGTTATGGTTTTCTTGACACGAGGAGACGAGTGATGTCCGTAACCCGCGACGACCTGCTGCGCTGGCAGTTCGACCTGGCCTGGTCCTTGTTCGACTACCACCTGGAGCGGCTGCGGCCCGAGGACTTTCTGTGGGAGCCCGCGTCCACCTGCTGGACGGTGCGCCGGACCGAGGACGGGGTCTGGGTGCCCGACTGGGCGGAGACCGAGCCCGAGCCGGTGCCCGTGCCCACGATCGCCTGGGTGAGCTGGCACCTCGGCTGGTGGTGGAGCGTCGCCCTGGACCACGTTCAGGGGCGAACGCCCCGGGAGCGGGAGGAGATCTCCTGGCCGGGGGACGGGGACGTGGCCGTCGCGTGGCTTCGCGGGCTTCGCCAGGAGTGGGTGTCCGCCCTGGACCGGTTCACCGAGGCGGACCTGGACGCCGCCGCGTCCTTCCCCTGGCCGGAGGACAGCGGGTACACGGTCGCCCACCTGGTCGGGTGGGTGAACGCGGAGCTGATGAAGAACGTCGCGGAGATCGGGCAGCTCCGGCTGCTGCGCGCCGCGGGCCGCTGAGCCGATCGGTCGTGCGTGGGCCGGGTGAGGTCTGCAGTTCGATCACCGTACGGGCTGATTCCGGATACTCTGCCGGGCGTGCGGCGATTAATGACGTCTCGTGGGGTGTGGCTCGCGCTTCTCGCTGCCGTCGTGGCGGCGGTGGGGATCGCGCTGCTCGCACGGTCCCGCCGCGCTGAGCCGTCCGGCGTGCCGGCTCCTCCCGAGGAGGAGCCGGTCGTGGCGGCGTGGCCGCCCGCGCCGATCCTGGGCACTCCCACCGCCGAGGACCTCCGGCGGTACGCGCACCGGCCCTCCGTGCTCGACCGTCCCGCGGTCTCGCGGTTCCTGGAGCCCCGGGAGTCGAGGCCGCCGCTCGACCGGGCCACCCGCCGCCTGGTGATCCGCTGGGGCGTCGCCGCGCTCGTGCTCGTCGTGCTGGCGGGTGGTACGCACCTGCTGGAGTCCGCGGTCTTCCCCGGGGACGACGGGGTCGCGCGGACGATGACCACGGACGTCTCGTGCGGTGGTCCCGATGTCAGGTGCGGGGTCGAGACGGAGGGTCCCGTCCCGGCGCCGGACGAGGTTCACACGCCGCCTCCCGACGCCGACTGCCGGCCGGGAAACGCCGCCCCGCGCGTGCGCAGGCCCGACCCGAAGGTGACCAGGGCCGTGAACCGGCAATGGCGGCGGATCGAGGCCTGGCTGAAGGCCAACGCGCCCAGGAGCCACCGCAGGCTGGGCGGGCCCGCCAAGGCCGGGACCATCGCGGTGGCGGAGGCGCAGATGGGCCTGCGCTTCCCCGACGACCTGAAGGCCTCGCTGCTGCGTCACAACGGCGGGCTGGCCCTGCTGGGCCACTGGGCGTATGACACCAGGGCGATCCGCGACACCTGGCGGATGCTCTGCGAGGTCGACGACATGGACCTCCCCGGGGACCCGCGGGGCGACTGGTGGGACGGGCGGATGATCCCCTTCGCCGCCGACGGGAGCGGCAACCACCTGGTGGTCGACTCGGCGCGGCGTGACGTCGGCACCACCGATCACGAGGGCGACATGCGCTTCCAGCCGGCCGGGACCCGGATCCGCTCGTATCACGCCCTGCTGAAGGCCACCGCGGACGCGCTGGAAGGCGGCGGCTCGGTCGGCTACTGGAAACCCGAGGCGGTCTCCGGCTCACTCCACTGGGAGGCCCTCTAAACGTCCTGAATCACGGGATGAAGGGTCACTTGGGAGGCTGACTTTGCATGACCATGCGTCTCAATGCATACTCTTCTCTTATGTCCAAGGTTCTCACCTCTCTGCCCATCGGCGAGCGGGTCGGCATCGCCTTCTCGGGTGGTCTCGACACCTCCGTCGCGGTCGCGTGGATGCGTGACAAGGGCGCGGTCCCCTGCGCCTACACGGCCGACATCGGCCAGTACGACGAGCCCGACATCGCCTCGGTGCCCGGGCGTGCGCTGGCGTACGGTGCCGAGGTCGCCCGGGTGGTCGACTGCCGCGCGGTGCTGGTGGAGGAAGGGCTGGCCGCGCTCGCGTGCGGCGCGTTCCACATCCGCTCCGGCGGGCGGGCCTACTTCAACACCACGCCGCTCGGCCGCGCCGTGACCGGGACCCTCCTGGTGCGGGCGATGCTCCAGGACGAGGTGCAGATCTGGGGCGACGGGTCGACGTTCAAGGGCAACGACATCGAGCGGTTCTACCGCTACGGGCTGCTGGCCAACCCGCACCTGCGGGTCTACAAGCCCTGGCTCGACGCCGCCTTCGTGTCCGAGCTGGGCGGCCGCAAGGAGATGTCGGAGTGGCTGCTCGCCCACGACCTGCCCTACCGCGACAGCACCGAGAAGGCGTACTCGACCGACGCCAACATCTGGGGCGCCACCCACGAGGCCAAGACGCTGGAGCACCTCGACACCGGCATCGAGACCGTCGACCCGATCATGGGCGTGCGGTTCTGGGACCCCGAGGTCGAGATCCCGGCCGAGGACGTGACCATCGCCTTCGAGCAGGGCCGCCCGGTGACGATCAACGGCAAGGAGTTCGCCACCGCGGTCGACCTGGTGATGGAGGCCAACGCCATCGGCGGCCGGCACGGCCTGGGCATGTCCGACCAGATCGAGAACCGGATCATCGAGGCCAAGAGCCGTGGCATCTACGAGGCGCCCGGCATGGCGTTGCTGCACGCGGCGTACGAGCGGCTGGTCAACGCGATTCACAACGAGGACACGCTGGCGTACTACCACACCGAGGGCCGGCGGCTCGGCCGGCTGATGTACGAGGGCCGCTGGCTCGACCCCCAGTCGCTGATGCTGCGCGAGTCGCTGCAGCGCTGGGTCGGCACCGCGGTCAGCGGCGAGGTCACGCTGCGCCTGCGGCGCGGCGAGGACTACTCGATCCTGGACACCTCCGGCCCGGCCTTCAGCTACCACCCGGACAAGCTGTCCATGGAGCGCACGGAGGACTCGGCGTTCGGCCCGGTCGACCGGATCGGCCAGCTCACCATGCGCAACCTCGACATCGCCGACTCGCGCACCAGGCTGGAGCAGTACGCGAGCCTCGGCATGGTCGGCACCTCCCACTCCGCGCTCATCGCGACCCCGGCGCCTGCGACCGAGCTGATCGGTGACATGCCGGAGGGCGGCGCCGAGGCCATCGCCTCGCGCGGCGACGTCGCGGACGACGAGCTGCTCGACCGCGCCGCGATGGAGTTCGGCACCGACTGAACCGCGTCCCCGGAGATCGGGGCGGGCGTCCGTAAGGGCGGTATGCGTACACTTCCGGACATGCATACCGTGGCGCTCGCCCTGTACGAGGGGGCCATGCTCTTCGAGGCCGCCGCGGCCTGCGAGGTGTTCGGGGTCGACCGGTCCGAGCTGGCCGACCCGCCCGACCCGTGGTACGAGTTCCGCGTGTGCGGGCCCGGCCAGGGCCGGGTGGGCGACTGGCTGCGGGTCGACACGCCGTACGGGCTGGACGCGGTCGCGGACGCCGACACGGTGGTGGTGGCCGCCTGCGACGTGGAGACGGGGCCGCCGGGCGACGTGGTGGAGGCCGTGCGCGCCGCCCACGGGCGCGGGGCCAGGATCGTGGCGCTCTGCACCGGCGCGTTCGTGCTCGCCGCGGCCGGGCTCCTGGACGGGCGGCGGGCGACCACCCACTGGATGCACGCCGAACTGCTCGCCACCCGGTACCCCCGCGTCCGGGTCGACCCCGACGTCCTCTACATCGACGAGGGGTCCGTCCTGACCTCGGCGGGCAAGGGGGCCGGGCTCGACCTGTGCCTGCACGTCGTCAGGAAGGACCGCGGCGCGGCGGTGGCCAACGCGCTGGCCCGCCGCCTCGTCGTGCCCCCGCACCGGGCCGGCGGGCAGGCGCAGTACGTGACGGCGCCGGTGCCGGACGACGCGGGGCGGTACGGGCTCGCCGACGTCCTCCAGTGGGCGCTGGCCCGGCTGCACGAGCCGCTGACCGTGGCCGACCTGGCAAGCCACGCCGGGATGAGCCCCCGCAACCTCACCCGCCACTTCAACCGCGCGCTGGGCATGACCCCGTTGCACTGGCTGCACGCCCAGCGGGTGCACCGGGCCCAGGAACTGCTGGAGACCACCGACGCCGGCATGGAGCAGATCGCGGCCCGTACCGGGATGGGCACGGCGGCGACGCTGCGCCGGCACTTCACCCGGGCCGTCGGCGTGGCCCCCGACACCTACCGGCGGACCTTCCGCGGCCCCCGCTGACTCCCGGAACTGTCCGTGCCGCAGGGCATGCTGGGGGCGGCGAAAGGGGAGACATGGCTGAGGTGCTGCTGTTCCACCACGCTCACGGGCTGACGTCCGGGGTGCGGGAGTTCGCGGAGGAGCTGAGGCGGGCGGGCCACACCGTCCACGTGCCCGACCTGTACGAGGGGCGGGTCTTCGCCTCGCTCGACGACGGCCTGGGCTACGCGCGTGAGGCCGGGTTCGACGCGATCGTCGAGCGGGCGCGGTCGTTCGCCGCGTGGCTGCCGGGCGAGCTGGTCTACGCCGGGTTCTCGCTCGGCGCGTTCCCGGCGCAGCAGCTGGCCCAGACCCGGGCCGGGGCCAGGGGAGCGCTGCTCTACCACGCCTGCGTGCCGGTCACCGAGTTCGGCGAGTCCTGGCCGCAGGACGTGCCGGTGCAGGTCCACGGCATGGAGGGCGACCCGTTCTTCGCGGGCGAGGGCGACCTGGAGGCGGCCCGCGCGCTCGTGGAGTCGGCTCAGGACGCGGAGCTGTTCCTCTACCCGGGCGAGGAGCACCTGTTCACCGACCGGAGCCTGCCCTCCTACGACGAGCGGGCGGCCGGGCTCCTCCTGGAGCGGACCCTGGACTTCCTCGCGAAGGTCTGACGTCACGCCAGGACGGCCAAGGTGCCCTTCATCGCGGATGCCTTTCGAGGGTTACGAGCGATGCTCGATTGTGCACCTCGGTTGACGATCCAATGAAGATAGTGGCACTATCCACTTGCTGGATAGCGCCACTATCTAAAGGAGTCCGCATGTCACTCGTTCTGATCATCGCCACGCTCGCGTTCCGGCTGCTGGGCGCGTTCGGGGTGCGGCGGTTCGCGACCTGGCAGGTCAGCGCGGCGCACGGGCTCGCGCTGTTCCTCGTGGTCACGGCGAGCGCCCACTTCGCCCCCGAAGGCAGTGCCTTCACCACGAACCACGCCGACCTGGTGGCGATGGTGCCGCCGTTCGTGCCGTTCCCGGCCCTGATGGTGTACGCGACCGGCGTCCTGGAGCTCCTCGGCGCGGCCGGGCTGGTCCTGGCCGGCACCCGCCGGGCCGCCGGGCTGTCGCTGGCGGTGCTGTTCGTGCTGCTCCTGCCCGCCAACGTGTACGCCGCGCTGGCCGGTCAGGACGTCAGCCCGCTGTGGCTGCGGGTGCCCGAGCAGATCCTCTACATCGCGGTCGCGCTGTGGGCCGCCCTCGGGGCGCGTACGGTGGAGCGTGCCGGAGATCGCGTCCCCGCATGACGCGTTCCCCCTGATTCTGGAGGCGTTGGCAACGTGGCTGCCGGGACACGGACCATGCGCGCGAACACCGCACTGGCCTGGGGCGTCGGCGCAAGCGCGGTGCTCACCGGGCTCGTCTGGCTGGCCGGGCAGCGGCTGACGGGCCTGGAGCCGCTCCCCGACCAGGGGGCGTCCTGGTACTACTGGAAGCTGCCCGAGCCGACCGTGTGGACACGGCTGTCGGCCTGGCTCTGCTACGCCGCCCACCAGGTCACGCTCTGGGGGCTGATCTACTACGCGCAGACCCGGGTCCGCCGCTACACCGGCGGCCTGCACCGGGTCAACGTCGTGGCCCTGGCGGTCAACTTCGACTTCGTCCTGCTGCACCAGGCGCAGACCCAGGTGTTCTACGACGGGCTGGCGCAGGACGTGTCCATCTTCAGCTCGCAGGCCTCCGTGGTGCTCCTGCTGATCGTCGTGCTGCTCATGGAGAACCGCCGGCGCGGCCTGTTCGCGGGCAGACCGGCGCCGATCTCGGCGGAGGTCACCTCCTTCGCCCGGCGCTACCACGGCTACCTGTTCAGCTGGGCCGCCGTGTACACGTTCTGGTACCACCCGATGGAGACGACCAGCGGCCACCTGGTCGGGTTCTTCTACATGTTCCTGATCCTGCTGCAGGGCAGCCTCTTCCTCACCCGCGCGCACACGAACCGCTGGTGGACCCTCACCCTGGAGCTCCTGGTGGCCGCGCACGGCACGCTGGTGGCCTTCATGAACACCGGCCCGGACGGGGCGTGGCCGATGTTCCTTTTCGGCTTCCTGGGCGTGTTCGTCCTCACCCAGATGCACGGGCTCGGCCTCGGCGCGGCCACCCGGTGGGTCCTGGCCGCCTGCTACGCGGGCGCGGTGCTGGCCGTGTACGCGGTGCGCGGCCTCGGCGAGGTGACGGAGGTGGCGCGCGTGCCCGCCATCGAGTACCTGCTGGTGGGCGTCGCGGCGGCGCTGCTGTGGCTGGTCGTGCGGTGGCTGCCGCGCGGGAGCCGGGCGCGCGGCGGCACTCCGCCGCCGTGAGCCGGGCGGCGGCCCGAACGGCCCGGGACACCGTCAGGGTGGGCAGCTCGTGACGGGTGACCTCGCCGAACGACTCGCGCAGGGCGGTCTCCAGCCCGCCGGGGTCGTAACCGACCTCCAGCACGTGCTCGCCGGGGCGGACGGCGAGCAGAGCAGCACCGCGACGCTCAGCCCGCCGGATAGGCCGACTCCAGGACACCGCGGACGAACGCGTCGAGATCGTCCAGCCCGGCCGCCGCCAGCGTGGCCGGGCCGCCCGCCAGCAGGTGGGGGATGGCCGCGTGCATGGCCAGCGTGACGGCGGCGGCCCGTGCCGGCGTGACCGGCAGCCCGGCCGCCCGCTGCGCCGCCTCGAACGCGGCGAAGTCGGCGGCCGCGATCGGGTCGAGCACGGTGGACAGCCACGGCCGCCGCGCGGCCTCGGCCTGCAGCTCCAGGTAGGCGAGCAGGCGGGCGCGGCCGGGGCCAGCGACGTCCGCGAGGAGCGATCGCAGCAGCGCCACCAGCCCTTCGCGGTCGCCGGGGGGAGCGGCGGCGGCCCGCCGCGCCTCGTGGTAGCGCTCCAGGCACCGCTCGGCCGCCCCCGCCAGCAGCGCCTCCCTGGTCGGGTAGTAGTTCTTCGCCGTGCCCGCCGGCACGCCGGCCTCGGCGTCGACCGCGCGGTGCGTCAGCCCGCGCCCGCCGGCGGCGGCGAGCACCTCGATGGCCGCGTCGCGCAGGCGGTCCCGTCGCTCCGGATTCACCCGCGCACGCTACCACGTCCCGGAGTAGTATTACCGCAAACGTGGTACCACAGATGTGGTGAAGGAGTGGTCATGACGAAGACAGCGGTGATCGTGGGAGCCGGCGTCGGCGGGCTCGCCGCCGCGATCGGGCTCCGCAGGGCCGGCTGGCGCGCGTCGGTGCTGGAGCGGCGGGCCGAGCTGGAGAGGTACGGGACGGCCTTCGGCATCCACCCCACGGCCCAGGCCGCGCTCGACCGCCTGGGCGTCGGCGAGGCGATGCGGGCCCGCGCCGTGCCGTACCGGGACGCCCGGATCCGCAGACCGGACGGCGAGCCTCTGGGCCGCCTCCCGCTGGAGCGCATCGAGCGCAGGGCCGGCCGGCCCGAGCTGCTCATCTCCCGTCCGTACCTGCTGGACGCGCTGCTCGGCGCCCTCGGCGACGTGCCGCTGCGGTTCGGCACGGCCGTCACCGGCGTGCGCGAGCTGCTCGACGGCCACGACCTCGTCGTCGGCGCCGACGGCATCGGCAGCGCCGTGCGGCAGGCCGTCCTGGGCCGGCGCAGCGGTCCCCGGCGCGTCGGCTCCGTCGTCTGGATCGGCATCGCCGGCTTCGATACCGGCGCGTACGGCGAGACGTGGGGCGAGGGCCGCATGTTCGGCATGACCCCGATCGAGCCCGGCCGCACCAACTGGTACGCGACCGCCCCGCGCGCCGACACCGCCGACGAGCTGCGCGCGGCGTTCCGGGACTGGCACGACCCGATCCCGCGCCTCCTCGCCGAGACCGACCCGGCGACCTGGATCCGCTACGAGATGCGCCACCTGTATCCGGCGCTGCCCTCGTTCGTCGCCGGCCGGGTCGCCCTGGTGGGAGACGCGGCCCACGCCATGACGCCCAACCTGGGGCAGGGCGCGTGCACGGCCATCCTGGACGCCGAGGCGCTCGCCCGGCACGTGGCGGGCGAGCCCGACCTGCCGCGGGCGCTGCGGGCCTACGACGCCGAACGGCGGCGCAGCGCCCAGCGGGTGGCGTTCGGCTCGCGGACCCTGCACCGGTTCATCTCGTCGCGGCCCACGCTGCTGCGGGACTCGCTCGTACGGCTGACGCTGCGGTGAGGCCCGTCACCACGTGGCTCTGACGTACTCGGCGAAGTCGCGCGGGCCGCGGCCCAGGACCTGCCGGACGCCGTCGGACAGGTGGGCGTTGACGCCCGCGGCGATCGACGCGAACAGCCGGTTCACCAGCGCGATCTCGTCGGCCGCGTAGCCGCGGGCGGAGAGCCGGGCCGCGTACTCCTCCGGCGGGACCGGCACATAAGCGATCTTCCGGCCGGTCGCGGCGGCGATCTCGGCGACCGCGTCGCCGAACGACAGCAGCCTCGGCCCCGACAGCTCGTACGTGCGCCCGGCGTGGCCGTCGCGCAGCAGCACCTCGGCCGCCACGTCGGCGATGTCGTCGGCGTGCACGAACGGCTCCAGCCCGTGGCCTGCGGACAGCTCGACCCGGCCGGCCTCGACCGGCTCGCTGAGCATCGGGTCCTCGCTGAAGTTCTGGGCGAACCAGGTCGGGCGCAGGACGGTCCACGCGCCGCCGGACGCCTTGACCGCCCGCTCCGAGGCCAGCAGGCGGTCGTCGCCCAGCTTGGGCCAGTCGCGGGACGACAGCAGCACCAGCCGCCGCACCCCGAGGGCGACCGCCGCCCCGGCGAACGCGGCCAGCAGCTCCGCCGCCTCAGGACCCTGGGAGTCCACCAGGTAGGCGGCCGAGACGCCCGACAGGGCCGGCTCCCACGTGTCGTGGTCGTGCCAGTCGAAGGGCGTCTCGCCGCGGCGGGAGGCCGCGCGCACGCGGGCGCCCCGGGCGCGCAGGGCGGCGGCGACCCGCCGCCCCGTCTTGCCGGTGCCGCCCAGGACCAGGATCGTCGCCATGCCCTCAGTCAACACGCCGCCGGACCCCCGCGGGAAGCCGGTGATCGATCAGGCGGCGTTGACGTACTTCCTCGGCCGCAGCGCGTGCGCGCGCAGCGCCGCCAGGGCGGCGAACTGGCCCGCCCACGTCAGCCGCACCGCCAGCGGGTCGGCGAAGGCCAGGTCGAGCGCCGCCAGCTGGTCGATCAGGCGCACCAGCGCGGCCGCCACGTCCTCGGGCCCCGAGGCGGCGTGCCAGCCCTCGCCGCCGACCACCTCCGCGACCTTCTCGCGGAGCTGGGCGGGGGACATCAGCACGCCGTCGGCCAGCAGCATGAGCGCCGCCTCCCGCACCGACAGCTCGAACTCGTCGCCCCGGGCCAGCAGCAGCCTGGTCACCGCGTCCCACATCAGCTCGGGGGAGGCGAGCAGCTTGCGCCCGAACCCGGTCACGGTCAGCCGGGAGCCGTCGCGGCTCAGCGCGCCCAGCTCGTGCTCGGCCAGCTCGCGCAGCCGCAGCGCCTCGGGCGACGGCGCCAGCCGGAAGGGCAGCGTGCCCTCGGCGGCGGCGACCGACAGCAGCCGGTGGAGCGCCGGGAGCGGTTGCGGGGTGACCGGGGCGTGCAGCCGCACCTCGAACGGCTGGGCCAGCTTCCGCCTGGCCGGGCCGCGGCCCAGCACCCAGCGGTTCAGCCGCTCACCCTGGACCCGGTGCAGCCAGCTGTCGCCGCCCAGGTCGGCCCGGGGCTCGGTGAGCCAGCGGCGGGTCAGCGCCACCCGGTCGACGTTCTCGCCGGCCAGGATGGCCAGCTCCAGCGCCGCGGAGCAGGCCACGTGGGCGCCCAGCTCCTCCGGCCCCATGATCATGCTCCACTGCAGCTCGGGCACGTCCGGAGGGAGCACGCCCGTCTCCTCCAGCGCGTGGTGGTAGGCGCGGGTGCCGGCGTCCTCGCCCTCTCGCGCGTACGTGCGCAGAATCCGGGCCGTGGTCGGTGAGACGCACAGCGCCGCGTAGCGCTCGAGACCGCCGAGCTTCAGCAGCCGCCCCAGCGAACGGGCCAGCCGCTCGTGGTCACCCCCCACCTTGAGCGGCAGGGTGTACCAGAGGAACTCGCAGACATCGAGCTGCGTCACCGTCTCCAGCGGCTCGCCGCCGGTCAGCCACTCGACCGCGGTCCTGGCCTCGTCGGCGAGGTCCGGCTCGGACCGCTCCAACTCCGCCAGCAGCGCGGCGACGTCCGGTGCACTCATGCCTCGAAGTTTGCCGTATGGACCCCAGCCCTGACGATGACCGAATCCCGTGCGTATTGGGTCTAGCACAGCGACTACCCTACGAAATCACTATGTAATGGACGGTGACCGGACTAGATCCATCGTTCGCTGAAGAGCATTCTTCCCTTCCACTCCATGTAGGGGATCAGCTCGGCCGACAGTACAGGATGCAGCCACCAGAAGTTGATCAGCGTGAACAACGCGAACGCGCCGACCGCCAGCGCCCCGTACATCCGCCGGGACGTGGGCCTGCCATCGGGGCCCACCGCGGCCGGGCCTATGATCCATCCGGCACAGAGCGTGATCGCCAGGATCATGAAGGGCACCATCGGGATCGCGTAGAACAGGAACATCGTCCGGTTGCTCGCGATCGCGAAGTAGAACCAGGGCAGCCAGCCCATCGCGTAGGCCAGCAGCACCGCCCCGGCCCGCCAGTCGCGGGTGGCGAAGTACCACGCCACCAGCGCCACCAGCGCGGCCAGCCCGCCGAACCAGATGAGCGGCGTGCCGACCCCCAGCACCGCCTCCGAGCAGGTGGTGGCCCCGCAGCCGGTCCTGTCGCCCTCGTAGTGGAAGGCCACCGGGCGCAGCAGCAGCGGCCACGTCCACGGCTCGGACATGTAGGGGTGGGACGTCTCCAGGCCCTCGTGGAAGGTGAACACCTGCCACTGGTACTTCACCCAGGAGCGGGCCGAGTCGATGACGAAGAAGATCGGCCCTGACGAGACGGCCTGGTCCCAGTTGCGGCCGTAGCCGGTCGCGTTGGCGAACCAGCCGGCCCAGGTGACCATGTAGGCCGCGAACGGCGCGGCGGCCAGCCCGGCCAGCGCGTTGGGCACGTCCTTGGTCAGCGCGCCGCGGTAGGGGTCGCGCAGCCCGACGGCGCGGCGCGCCCCGAAGTCCCACATCACCGACATGGCGGCGAAGGCGACCGCGAAGAACAGCCCCGACCACTTGACCGACATCGCCAGGCCCAGGCACACCCCGGCGGCGATCCGCCACGGCCGCGCCCCCAACCGGGGCCCCTGGGGGGACAGCGGTGAGGTCTCGTACCAGTCGACCAGCCGCTCGCGGGCCCGGTCGCGGTCGACGACCAGGCAGGCGAAGGCGGCCAGCACCCAGAACATGAGGAAGATGTCGAGCAGGGCGGTGCGCGACAGCACGAAGTGCAGCCCGTCCAGCGCCAGCAGCAGCCCGGCGAAGCAGCCCAGCAGCGTCGAACGGGTCATCCGCCGCGCCACCCGGGCGAGCATGAGGATCGACAGCGTGCCGACCACCGCCGCCGCGAACCGCCAGCCGAACGGGGTCATCCCGAACAGCCACTCGCCCGCGCCGATCATCCACTTGCCCAGCGGCGGGTGGACCACGTAGGAGGCGCACTGGTCGAGGGCGCCGTCGGCGCACTTCTGGAAGACGTCCGTGTCGCCGGCCAGGATCGCCTTGTCGGCGTCCTTGACCGTGGTGCGCTCGACGCCCCAGGTGATCAGCGAGAAGGCGTCCTTGGCGTAGTAGGTCTCGTCGAAGACCACCGCGTGCGGATGCCCCAGGCCGACGAAGCGGAGGACGCCCCCGAAGACCGTGACGAGCAGGGGGCCGATCCAGCCCCACAGCACGCTGCCGCGCATCGGCGGGACCACCCGGTCACGCACGGACAGCGCGCGGGGACTGCTCTCGCCAGACCCCGGATCGCCGGAGGTCTGGTACGGGAAATCGGTCACCGCCATTCGGCCATCGTACGGGGCTCGGGCGGGTGTCCACCAAGAAACACGGCTCAATCGGACCTGACCCGGACTGCCACAATGGCCGGATGACTGGTGAGGGCAGGTTGGTGCTGGCGGGCGCGCCGATAGGACAGGCGGGCGACGTGTCGCCGCGGCTGCGCGAGGCGCTGGCGGGCGCCGACGTGGTGGCCGCCGAGGACACCAGGAGGCTGCGCAGGCTGGCCGGCGAGCTGGGCGTGGAGATCGGCGGCCGGGTGGTGTCCTACTACGACGCCAACGAGGCCGCCCGCGCCCAGGAGCTGCTGGAGACCCTCAGGGAGGGCCGCACGGTGGTGGTGATCACCGACGCGGGCATGCCGGGCGTCTCCGACCCCGGCTACCGGCTGACCCGCCTGGCCGTCGAGGCGGGCGTCACGGTCACCGCGCTGCCCGGCCCGAGCGCCGTGACGACCGCGCTGGCCGTCTCCGGGCTGCCCAGCGACCGGTTCTGCTTCGAGGGCTTCCCGCCGCGCAAGGCCGGCGACCGGGCCCGCCGCCTGGAGGCGCTGGCCCGCGAGGAGCGCACGATGGTGTTCTTCGAGGCGCCGCACCGGCTGGCCGGGTCGCTGGCGGCGATGGCGGACGCGTTCGGGGCCGACCGCCCGGCCGCCGTCTGCCGCGAGCTGACCAAGACGTACGAGGAGGTGCGCCGCGGTGGGCTGGGCGAGCTGGCCGACTGGGCGGAGGCGGGCGTCAAGGGCGAGATCACCGTGGTGGTCGCCGGGCACACCGCCGCGCCGGCCGAGGCCGACCTGCCCGCGCTGGTGACCGAGGTGGACCGGCGGGTCGCGGCGGGCGAGCAGCGCAAGACGGCCGTCGCCGACGTCGCCAGGGCGGCGGGCGTGCCCAAGCGCGAGCTGTACGACGCGGTTCACAGGCGTTCGGCGACCCCATAGTGTGCCCATCGTGACGAACTGGGGGGTTTCGCGCCACAGCCTGGTCCCGCCGATGCGGGAGAGCGCGCTGTGGGGGTGGCTGGGGCCGATCATCGTCGCGGTCTTCGGCGGCATCCTCCGCTTCACCGACCTCGGCCGGCCGCACGCGGTGGTGTTCGACGAGACGTACTACGCCAAGGACGCGTACGCGCTGCTCCTCTACGGGGCCGAGAGGGCCACGCTGGGCGACTCCGACGACCCCGTCGCCGACCGGCGCCTCGTCGCCGGCAACCTCGACATCTTCCGCCAGTGCGCCGACTACGACCAGTGCGCCTCCTACGTGGCGCACCCGCCGCTGGGCAAGTGGATGATCGGCGCGGGCGAGTGGCTGTTCGGGATGACCCCGTTCGGCTGGCGGTTCGCGGCGGCCGTGGTCGGCACGCTGTCCATCCTGGTCCTCGCCCGGGTGGCGCGGCGGATGACCCGTTCGACGCTGCTGGGCTGCTTCGCCGGGCTGCTGCTGGCGCTGGACGGGCTGCACTTCGTGCTGTCGCGCACCGCCCTGCTCGACATCTTCCTCATGTTCTGGGTGCTGGCCGCCTTCGCCTGCCTGGTCGTCGACCGCGACCGGGCCCGCGAGCGGCTGGTCGACTGGTACGAGACCTCACCGCTGTCCCCCCAGGGGCCGTGGCTCGGGGCGCGGCCGTGGCGGATCGCCGCCGGCGTCTGCCTCGGCGCGGCGTGCGCGGTCAAGTGGTCAGGCGTCTTCTTCCTGATCGCGTTCGCGGTCCTGAGCTTCGCGTGGGACCTGGGGGCCAGGCGCGCGATCGGGCTGCGCGAGCCGTACCGGGGGGCCATCGCGCACGACCTGCCGCCGGCCGCGGTCGCGTTCACCGCCCTGCCCGCGGTCCCGTACGTGCTGTCGTGGACCGGCTGGTTCGTCACCGACGCCGGCTGGGGGCGGGGCTGGGACCAGGCCACCTCGTCAGGGCCGATCTTCTTCGTCGTCGACTCGGTCCGGTCGTGGCTGAAGTACCACGTCCAGGTGCTCGGCTACCACAGCGGGCTGGACGACTACCACCCGTACATGTCGGAGCCGTGGACCTGGCCCGTGCTCTTCAGGCCCGTGTCGTTCCACTACCCGACCGGCCTGCCGTCCTCCGCGTGCGGGGCCGACGCCTGCTCGCAGGCCGTGATCGGGGTCGGCACCCCCGCCCTGTGGTACGGGTCCGCGCTCGCCCTGCTGGGCTGCCTCGTCTGGTACTTCTCCGGCCGCGACTGGCGGGCCGGGGCGGTGCTGCTGGCGTACGCGGCCGGCTGGCTGCCCTGGTTCTACTACGCGATCACGCAGAACCGGACCATGTACCTGTTCTACATGGTCCCCCTGGTGCCGTTCATGGCGCTGGCCGCCACCCTCATGGCCGGGCTGCTGCTCGGCAAGGCCGCCGCGCCTCCTCCGCGCCGGGCCGCCGGGGCGGCCGCCGTGGGCGCGTTCGCGCTGGTCGTCCTGATCAACTTTTGGTGGCTTCACCCGGTGCTGTCGGCGGAGACGGTGACGCAGTCGGAGTGGTGGGCTCGGATGCTGATGGGCTCGTGGGTGACCTCCGCTCCCAAGTGAGGCCGCGGCGCAGCGTGATGGCCGCGGCGATGCAGGCCAGCGGCACGGCGGGCAGCACGTAGCGGTAGTCGAACTCGGCCGTCGCGGCCGGCGCCAGCAGCAGCCCGAACGCGCCCAGCCAGGGCAGGATCACCGGCCCGCCGAGCGTGCGCCAGCGCACCGCGATCCCGTACAGGCCGATCAGCATGATGCCGCCCAGCATGATGCCCCGCAGGTAGAACACCTTCTGGTAGCCGCTCATGATCTCCGCCCAGGGGGAGACGATGCGCGTCTCCGGCGGCCCCTGCTCGTAGGCGAACGCGTCGGTGTCGGTGCGGCCCTGGTAGGACGGCCAGTTGGGCAGCCGCTTGGGGTTCCCGGTGCTGTCGAGCTCGTAGTACGGCTTGAACTCGTACATGTTGTAGGTCGCCGCGTCGGGGAAGCGCGGCCGGGCCCAGTGGAAGCTGCGCAGGAAGTCGCGGGCCACCACCCGCAGGTAGTCGCCCGGCTGGGAGGTGATGGCCCGCGTCGCGAACGCGCTCGCCGCCTCGTTGGTGATGTCGGTGAACTTCTTGCCGGTGCCCCAGCGGTGGAGCACCTCGCCGGTGCCCTCGCCGTCGCCGCTGCCCTGACCCCAGAGGTACCACTGCGCGTAGTCCTTGCGCTCGCCGACCGGGTCGTTGATGCAGAGCAGGACCAGCTCGACCTCCTTGTAGGGGTCGATGCTCATCTTCTCGCAGTCGGCGAAGATCGCGGTGCGCATGTAGAGGATGAGCCCGTCGCTGTTGGTCATCGCGAACTTGCCGTGAGCCGCGGCGAACCAGCCCATGTACGCGGCCACCGGGACGGCGCAGGTGGTCAGGACGGCCACGATCGTCTTCCACCCGGTGCGCCTGATGAGCAGGTAGATCAGCACGAGCGCGAGGATCGGCAGCCCGATCGAACGGGTCAGCCAGGTCAGGGCCAGCAGCAGGCCGACCACGGCGCCCACCCGCCACGACATCCGCCGGTGCCACAGCACCAGCGTGATCACGCCCACGACGAGCAGCGTGAACTGCGTGTCGGACATGATGAGCTGTTCGAGCTGGATCTGGTACGCGTCGAACAGCACCGGCGCGGCGGCCAGTGTCGCCCCCCACTTGGGCAGAGCGAACTTCCGGCGCAGCAGCGCGTAGATCAGCACCGCCGTGGCCAGCCCCATCAGGTGCTGGGTAAAGGTCACCAGGGCGAAGCTGTGGAAAGGCTTGAGCAGCCACAGCCAGAACCCGTACCCGTCGGGCCTGATCGGGTGGGGCCGCGGGTGCAGCGCCACCGACACGTACTCGTAGGAGTCGTTGAACCACATCGCGGGGCCGTAGCCGAGCATGGTGATGACCCGCAGCACCGCACCGGCGGCGAAAGCCGCGGCGAACACGCGATGACGGCGCGGCAGAGCCAGCACGCGCGCCATCCGACCTGGGGCGGAGTGGTCCACAGCCGTGCCCTCCGCGACGCTCACCATGCTCTAAAGAATGCCAGTCGTTTGACTGACATGCCGCGACCATTGCCGGGCACACGGCATGATGGTGTGCCTGTGAGTGCCTTAACTGAAGGGTTGAGACGTGGAACTGACGGTGGTCATGCCCTGCCTCAACGAGGCCGAGACCGTGGAAGTCTGTGTGCGCAAGGCCCTGGCCTGCATGGAGGAGCACGGCATCGAGGGTGAGGTGCTGATCGCCGACAACGGCAGCACCGACGGTTCACAACAGCTCGCCCGCGACGCCGGGGCCCGGGTGGTCCACGTCGACGAGAAGGGTTACGGCAACGCGCTGATGGGCGGCATCCGGGCCGCACGCGGCAAGTACGTGATCATGGGCGACGCCGACGACTCCTACGACTTCGGCTCCCTGATGCCGTTCGTGGAGCAGCTGCGCGACGGCGCCGACCTGGTGATGGGCAACCGGTTCAAGGGCGGCATCGCCCCGGGCGCCATGCCCCCGCTCCACCGTTACCTCGGCAACCCGGTGCTCTCGTTCGTCGGGCGGCTGTTCTTCCCGTCCAAGATCGCCGACTTCCACTGCGGGCTGCGCGGCTTCCGCCGCGACTCCATCCTCAACCTGGGGCTCCAGACCGGTGGCATGGAGTTCGCCAGCGAGATGGTCGTGCGCTCCACGCTGGCCGGCTACGACGTGCGCGAGGTGCCCACCACGCTCTCGCCCGACGGCCGCTCCCGCCCGCCCCACCTGCGCTCCTGGCGCGACGGCTGGCGACACCTGCGCTTCCTGCTCCTCTACAGCCCCAAGTGGTTGTTCTTCTATCCGGGCATCGCGCTGATGATGATCGGTCTGGTGGCCGGGACCGCGCTGACGTTCGGGCCGGTGCAGATCGGGAAGCTGGCGTTCGACGTCGACACCCTCGTCGGCGCGTCGGCCGCGGTGGTGATCGGCTTCCAGTCGGCGCTGTTCGCGCTGTTCACCAAGGTGTACGCGGCCGAGGAGGGGTTCCTGCCCGAGTCGCGCCGGGTGCGCAAGCTGATCGGCATGGTCACGCTGGAGCGCGGCCTGGTCGTGGGCGGCCTGCTCGCGCTGGCCGGGCTCGTCGGCCTGGTCATGTCGCTGGTCCACTGGCAGGTGCGCAGCTGGGGCGCGCTGGACCCGCGCGAGTCGCTGCGCATCGTGGTCCCGGCGGCCACCGCGCTCGTCATGAGCTTCCAGACGATCTTCGCGTCGCTGTTCGTCAGCATCCTGGGCATCCGCCGCACCCGCGAGACCCCGGTGGACGTGGCGGCCCGCGCCGCGGAGGAGGCCGCCGAGGCCCTCACGCGCGAGCAGACGTCCGCGCCCACCCACTAACGGTTCGAGACGTGCGGCGGCGGCCCGTAGGCTTGGACCTATGTCCCAGCACATTCTGACCGCCGTCGCGTGGCCGTACGCTAACGGCCCCCGCCACATCGGGCACGTCTCCGGGTTCGGCGTGCCTTCCGACATCTTCAGCCGCTACCAGCGGATGGCGGGCAACAAGGTGCTGATGGTCTCCGGCACCGACGAGCACGGCACTCCCATCCAGGTGCAGGCCGACAAGGAAGGCGTCACGGCCAGGGAGCTGGCCGACCGCTACAACCGGGTGATCGCCGAAGACCTGACCGGGCTGGGGCTCTCCTACGACCTGTTCACCCGTACGACCACGCGCAACCACTACGCCGTCACGCAGGAGATCTTCAAGGGTCTCCACGACAACGGTTACATCTTCCCCAAGACCACGATGGGCGCCATCTCCCCGTCGACCGGCCGCACCCTCCCCGACCGCTACATCGAGGGCACCTGCCCGCTGTGCGGCTACGACGGGGCGCGCGGCGACCAGTGCGACAACTGCGGCAACCAGCTCGACCCGATCCAGCTGATCAACCCGGTGAGCCGCATCAACGGCGAGACGCCGGTCTTCGTGGAGACCGAGCACTTCATGCTCGACCTGCCCGCCTTCGCCGAGGTGCTCGGCACCTACCTGCGCTCCAAGCAGGGCGAGTGGCGGCCCAACGTGCTCAAGTTCGCTCTCAACCTGCTGGGCGACCTGCAGCCGCGGGCCATCAGCCGCGACCTCGACTGGGGCGTGCCGATCCCGCTCGACGGCTGGAGCGACCAGGCCAACAAGCGGCTGTACGTGTGGTTCGACGCGGTGGTCGGCTACCTGTCGGCGTCCATCGAGTGGGCCAGGCGCTCCGGCGACCCCGACGCCTGGCGCCAGTGGTGGCAGAATCCCGACGCCCGCGGCTACTACTTCATGGGCAAGGACAACATCGTCTTCCACGCCGAGATCTGGCCGGCGATGCTGTTCGGCTACAACGGCCAGGGCGACAGGGGCGGCAGGCCGGGCTCGCTCGGCGCCCTCGACGTGCCCTCCGAGGTGGTCTCCAGCGAGTTCCTGACCATGGAGGGCCGGAAGTTCTCCTCCTCCCGGCAGGTCGTCATCTACGTGCGCGACTTCCTGGCCCGCTACGACGCCGACGCGCTGCGCTACTACATCGCCGTCGCCGGCCCCGAGAACCAGGACACCGACTTCACCTGGCAGGAGTTCGTCAACCGCAACAACGGCGAGCTGGTCGCCGCCTGGGGCAACCTGGTCAACCGGTCGATCTCCATGGCGGCGAAGAACTTCGGCGCGATCCCGGAGGCCGGCGACCTGACCGACGCCGACCGGGCGCTGCTGGAGCGCTCGCGCAACGCGTTCGGCCCGGTCGGCGCCGAGCTGGGCCGCTCCCGGTTCAAGAACGCCATCACCGAGGCGTTCGACGTGGTACGCGACGCCAACCGCTACCTCGCCGAGCAGGAGCCGTGGAAGCTCAAGGGCGACGCGGAGCGGCAGAAGTCCATCCTGCACGTCGCGCTCCAGGTGGTCGACGACGCCAAGACGATGCTGACGCCGTTCCTGCCCGGCTCGTCCGACAAGGTCTACGCGATGCTCGGCGGCGAGGGCGTCTGGTCCGGCATGCCGGAGATCCGCGAGGTCGACGAGGACGGCGGCGCCGCCTACCCGGTGATCACCGGCGACTACCACGGCGCGGCCCGCTGGGAGCACCGGCCGATCAAGCCCGGCACCCCGCTGGCGCCCCCCGTGCCACTGTTCAAGAAGCTCGACCCGAAGGTCGTCGACGAGGAACTGGCCCGGCTGGAAGGCTGATCCCGTGACCAAGCTCCCCGCACCGCCCGAGCCGCTCGCCTCGCCGGTCTTCGACAGCCACTGCCATCTCGACATCATGGTGGGCGACCGGCAGGCGTCCTCGGGCGACCCGGTGGCCCTGGCCGCGCAGGCGGCCTCGGCCAGTGTGAGCGGCATCCTCGACGACGCCCGCGCGGTGGGCGTCACCCGGCTGGTGACGATCGGCTACGACCTGCCGTCCTCGCGGTGGAACGCCGAGGTGGCCGCCGCCCACGCCGACGTCTACGCCGGTGTGGCGGTCCACCCGAACGAGTCGCACGCCGCGACCCCCGAGACGCTGGCCGAGATCGAGGAGCTGGCCGGGCGGCCGGAGGTGCGCGCGGTCGGCGAGACCGGGCTCGACTACTTCCGCGACTGGGCGTCCAGGGACGACCAGCACGCGAGCTTCCGCGCGCACATCGAGATCGCCAAGCGTACGGGCAAGGCCCTGGTCATCCACGACCGCGAGGCGCACGACGACGTGCTCAGGGTGCTGGCGGCCGAGGGGGCGCCGCCGGTGGTGGTGTTCCACAGTTTCTCCGGCGACGCCGAGATGGCCAAGAAATGCACCGACGCCGGATATTTCATGTCATTTTCTGGGCCGGTCACGTACAAGAAGAACAGCGCGCTGCGCGAGGCCGCCCGCGTGGCGCCCGCCGAGCTGATGCTCGTCGAGACCGACGCCCCCTACCTCCCGCCGGTGCCGCACCGCGGCAAGCCCAACGCCCCCTACCTCATCCCGATCACCCTGCGCTGCCTCGCGGAGGTCAAGGGCGTCCATCCGGACGAGCTGTGCACGGTCATCAACGCCAACGGAGTCACGGTTTTCGGCGAGTGGTGACCAGGTCCCGGTGAAGTGGACGACGGCGGCCCGGCCGCCGTCGTTACTGTCGGGCGCCTCAGGAGACGTGCCGGAGGTCACCCGTGCGTGGAAAGAGACGTGCCCCGCGCCCCCGCATCCCGTGGCGCTCGCCGTGGACCCCGCTGGCGTGCCTGGCCGGCGCTCTGGCCACGGGCGCCATCGCGGTCCTCGGCGGCCTGGCGAAGGACGTGGTGCTGATCGTCGACGGCGAGCGGCAGGAGGTGCGCAGCTTCGCCGCGTCCGTCCGCGAACTCCTCGCCGACCAGGGCGTCCCCCTGGACGCCGGCGACCTCGTACGGCCCGGCGAGCAGGCGCCGCTGGCCGACGGCGTGCGCATCGAGGTCCGCCGCGCCCGGCCCCTCACCCTGACCGTCGACGGCCACACCAGCCGCCGCGTGGTCACCGCCACCACCGTGCACGACGCGCTGGCCGAGCTGGACCTGGCCACTGTGGACGGCAGCCTGTCCACGCCCCGGTACGAGCCGGTGCCGCTGTCGGGCATGGAGCTGACCTTCTACACCCGGCGCAGGGTCGTCATCGTCGCCGAAGGGTCCCGCCGCGAGGTGAGCACCACCGGCAGGACCGTCAGGCAGGTGCTCAGGAGCGCCGGCGTGGACGTCGGGCCGGGCCGGCAGGTCAGCCCGCCGCCGCGGACCTTCCCGGAGGACGGCGCGGTCATCACCGTGCTGCCGCCCCGCACCCTCCCGGTCCAGCAGGCGGTCATGGGGCTCGACTGGGACGCGCTGGCCCGGTGCCTGTCCGGCGGCGACCCCGCCGCCTACAACCCCGGCGGGCCCTACTACGGCCTGTACCAGTTCAGCCTGCCGATGTGGCAGCTCGTCGGCGGCGCCGGGCTGCCGAACGCCTGGCCGGCGGAGGAGCAGACGTACCGGGCACAACTCCTCTACCAGCGGTTCGCCGGCCGGTGGGAAGGCCAGTGGCCGAGCTGCGGCGCCCACCTGTTCGGCTGACCTAGGTCCGGTCAGCCGAGCGAGGCGCCGAAGTCGGTCCCCTGGGACGGCCGCACCGGGCGCAGCCTGTCGGAGTTGCGCGCCGTGACCGTGACCGTCCCGCCCGGGGCCGCGTCCGGCAGGCCCGCGAACAGCTTGTTGCCGCCGAACGCCACCGACCAGCCGAACAGCCCGTCAGCGGGCGGGAACCGCCGCTCGTCCTTGCCGTCCTCGGCCCTGACCACGCGGACGCCGCCGCCGTACGGGGCGCCGATGGCCAGCCTGCCGTCGTCCGAGGCGGCCAGCGAGAACCCGAACGCCCCCGGGCCCTCCTGCCGCACCCGGGCCGTCGGGGCCGGCTTCGCGTCGTACAGCTGCACGTACCCGGCTCCCGGCACGCCCACCGCCGGCCCGGCGCCGTCCACCCAGGCCACCGCGTACCCGTACTTGTCGCCCGCCTTGTCCGTGGGCGAGTCCAGCTTCGTGCTGACGATCTCCGTGGCCAGCACGTCCTGGATGACCACCACCGAACCCGAGTCGACCTTGCCGGAATCCACCTGCCGGCCCTGGCCGTCGTCGTTCTCGTACGGCACGCCGACCACGACGCCGTTCCCCGGCCCCACAGCCAGGGAGTGGCCGAACTGGTCGCCGACCTCGCTGTTGCCCCGCACCTCCACCGTGCTCTGCGTGACCCGCCGCAGCCCGCCGCTGTCGCCCTTGCGCACGTGGATCGCCCCGGCGTCCGTCAGGTCGCCGTCGTCCTCGTACGGCGCGCCGATGACCACGAGGTCGCCGCGCGCCGCCACCGCCCAGCCCAGCCGGGCGCCCCGCTGCGGCTGCTCGGCCACCAGCCGTTCCTGCCTCGCCACGCCGCCCCCGTAGATCACGTACGCGGCCCCCGCGTCGGCGGCGCCGTCCACGTCCGTGTACGGCGCGCCCACGACCAGGTCGGCGCACGCGTCGGCGTCCACCTTCGCCAGCCGCACCGACCAGCCGAACGCGTCACCCTCCGCCAGCCCCTGCACGGTCACCGGGATCGCCTTGTCGCCGGAGATCACGTGCACGGCGCCCTTCCCGCCCGCCGCGAACGGATCGCCCGCGGCCACGTCGTCCACGCCGTCGCCGTCGAAGTCGCGCGGCCCGGCGCAGGCGGCGGCCGCGGCGTGCGGGGCTATCAGCGCGGTCGCGGCCAGCACCAGCGCCGACAGGATCGCCCGGATCTTCACAGGGCGACCTCGATCCGCTCGCCGTTCTTCATCGTCGCCAGCAGCGCCACCGGCTCGCGGTACGGCGGCAGGTCGAAGACGAACACCCCGTCGAGCCGGTCGCCCGGCGCGATGGCCGCGACGTCCGGCTCGCCGGTGAGCGCGTCGTGCCGGCTGCCCCGGTCGTCGCGCAGGCTCACCGCGGCGTCGCCGATCTCCTTGGGCCGGCCGCCGGGGTTCACCAGCACCCAGCGGACCAGGCACAGCTGGCCCTCGGCCTGCGTCCTGCCCTCGTACTCCCGCAGCCCGCACCGCGGCGCCTCCGGCACGATCAGCATCGGGTCGTCGAACGCCGGCCCGAGCGTGAACCGCCGGCCGACGCCGTTCGGCCGCGCCGGATCGGCGGTGGCGGCGGCGGGGGAACCGGTCGCGGCGGTGCGGGGCGCGGAGTCGCGGCCCGAGGTCACGATGAGCACGGCCCCGGTGACGGTGATCGCCACGAGCGCGGCGGCGGCGGCGATCAGCCACCGGGTGCCCCGCGGACGCTGGTAGGCCGGGTCGGTCGGCGGGTTGTCCGGGGGCGGGATGGTCGGTGTGGGTCGTTCCTGGAGGAAAGCGGGGGGCTGCCGGCGGGTCGGCTCGTCCCGCGCGGCCGGGTCCTCCCGCCTGGTCGGCTCCGTCACCGACCTCGGTTCGGCGGCGCGGTCCTGCTCGTGGCCGCGCGCGGGCCCGGCCCCGACGCCTGGTCCGGCCCCGACGCCTGGTCCGGCCGGGACGCCGGGTCCGGCTGCGAAGCCTTGTCCGGCCGGGACGCCTGGTCCGGGTCTGCTCGCCGGTTCGGGCCGGGGAGGGGCGTCCGGCGACGTGCCGGGGTCGGACGGTCGATCGGGCGCTGGGCCGCCCGGTAAGGAGCCGCCCGGCGAGGGGTCGTCCCGGGACGGCGCGGGGGACTCGTGCGAGGGGGGACCCTCCCGGCGGCGGGGCGGGATCGACCCCGCGCGCCCCTTCCCCGAAGGGTCCCGGTCCACCATCGTGTCACTGGGCGGCGGTGTGGTGAAGGTCGCCGTGATGTCCGGTTCGTCGAGGACGTTCCTGGGCGGCTCCCACTCCGCCATCAGGTCGGTCGCCACCAGGGTCGGCGGGTTCGCCGACGCGGCCGGGGCGGGCGCGCTCCCGCCGACCAGCGCGATGAGCAGTTCCTGGGCCGTGGGCCGCTGCTCCGGCTCCATCGCCGTCGCCCGCCGCGCCAGCTCGTCCAGCGGCGCCGGCAGCGCGCCCAGGTCGGGCCGGCTGTGCAGCACCCGGGTGGCGAGCGTGATCGGGTCGCCCCGGCCGAACGGGTGACGCCCGTTGCCCGCGTAGGCCACCAGGCACCCCCAGGCGAAGACGTCGGCCGCGGGAGAGACCGTCTGACCGCGTACCTGCTCGGGAGCCCACCACCCGGGGCTGCCCAGCAGCTCCCCGGACATGGTGAACCCCGTCTCCCTGTCGAGCGCCCTGGCGATGCCGAAGTCGATCACCCGCGGCCCCGACAGCGAGAGGATGACGTTGGCCGGCTTGAGGTCGCGGTGGACCAGCCCGGCCACGTGGA
The DNA here is from genome assembly GCF_050936535.1 of Nonomuraea sp. CA-218870. NCBI lineage: Bacteria > Bacillati > Actinomycetota > Actinomycetes > Streptosporangiales > Streptosporangiaceae > Nonomuraea > Nonomuraea sp. CA-218870. The sequence continues at coordinate 319,153 of NZ_JBNJMN010000002.1, forward strand.
TGGCCGCGAGGGCCGCCGCCACCCCCAGCGCCACGCCGTGCAGCGGCCCCGGGTCGAGCGCGCCGAAGCTGGAGATCTGGTCGGACAGCGGCGTGCCGGCGATGTACTCGGTGACCATGTAGGGCCGGCCGTCACCGGTGTTGCCGTTGTCGAGCACCTGCGCCGTACAGAAGGAGGCCACCCGCCGGGCGTTGTCCACCTCGGCGTGGAAGCGGGCCGCGAAGCCCTCCTGGTTGGCGAACTCGGCCCGCACCACCTTGACGGCGACGAACCGCCCCGTCGGCGCGCGGGCGAGGAAGACGGTCCCCATGCCGCCCTCGCCCAGCCGTCCGAGCAGCCGGTACGGTCCGATCTCCCGTAAGTCCGTCGGGCGAAGCGGGGCGGCGCCCGTTGGCTCCATGAGAGACGTCCCTTCCTGTTCCACTCATACTCCCCTCACCCGCCCCCACGCGCCATCGCAGGGTCCTCGATGCGCGACACTTATAGGATGATGAGGCTTCTGGGCCCAGCAGAAATACGTATTTTGGCGAACAAGCTAGATCTGCGCCCCACGAAAAAGCTAGGCCAGAACTTCGTGATCGACGCCGGCACCGTCCGCCGCATCGTCCGCGTGGCCGAGGTGACCTCCGACGACGTGGTCATCGAAGTGGGCCCCGGCCTCGGCTCCCTCACGCTCGCGCTGCTGCCGGAGGCGCGCCACGTGGTGGCCGTCGAGATCGACCCGGTGCTGGCGGCCCAGCTGCCGCTGACGGTGGCCGAACGGGGCCTCTCGGACAGGCTCACGGTGATCCACGCCGACGCCATGAAGGTCACGCCCGACGACCTCACCGGCCGCGCCCCCACCGCGCTGGTGGCCAACCTGCCCTACAACGTGGCGGTTCCGGTGGTGCTCCACCTGCTGGAGGCGCTGCCGTCGCTGCGCAAGGGCCTCGTCATGGTGCAGGCAGAGGTGGCCGACCGGCTCGCCGCCGCGCCGGGCTCCAAGGTGTACGGGATCCCGTCGGTCAAGGCCGCCTGGTACGCCGACGTCCGCAGGGCCGGGCCGGTCGGGCGCTCGGTCTTCTGGCCCGCGCCGAACGTCGACTCCGGCCTGGTCTCCCTGGTGCGCCGCGACCCGCCGCCGACGACCGCCCCGCGCGAGGAGGTCTTCGCGGTGGTGGACGCCGCCTTCGCGCAGCGCCGCAAGACCCTCCGCGCCGCCCTGGCGGGCTGGGCGGGCAGCCCGGCGGCGGCGGAAGGGGCGTTGCGGGCGGCGGGGGTGGACCCTTCGGTACGGGGCGAGCAACTGGACATCCACGCCTTCGCCCGCATCGCCGAACACAAGCCCTGATCGGTGTTGCAGGGGAGTCACTCAGGGGAGGTTGAACTCGCCCTTGGACACCCCGTCCAGGAAAGCCCGCCATTCGTCCGGCCTGAAGGCCAGGACGGGTCCCTTGCCCTGGTCCTTGGTGTCCCGGAGGAGGACGCTGTCATCGGGTCGCCGCATCACCTCGACACAGCTTCCGCCGTTCCCTCCGGATGCCTTGGCCTTGGTCCACACACCCACGGCCAGACCATCTGCGTCAGCCATAACTCAACATCACCTCGCGAATCGTTTCCCGGCTCTTGTCCACGGGGTTCGCCATGCTGGAGAGGGCTTCCCACCGCACCATAAGCGTTTGTACTGTTGTCACGCGATTCGTCACCCTTCCCTCCTCCGCGCTCTCCAGATAGGCGTGATCGGGTCCTCCTTCCTGGAGCGTGGCCACTTCGAAGGCGCCGAGGCAGCCAATCGTGAGCCCCGCTGAGAGAGGCACGATCCTTACCGTGATGTACGGAGGATGGAGCACATCGAGAATCCTGCCCAACTGCTCTCGCATCACCTCACTCCCGCCTACGGGGCGATGAAGGACGCTCTCGTCGATCAAGGCCGAGTACAGGGGAGGGCGGGGGTGCGCGAAGACAGCCTGCCTGTGCAAGCGGAAGCGGATGGCCTTCTCGGCTTCCTCCTCGACGGCCCCTGGTTCTCCGAGGAACACCTGTCTGGCGTAGCTCTCCGTCTGGAGCAGGCCAGGGATAAGCAGCGGCTCCCAAATCCGGATGGTGTGCGCCAGAGCTTCGACCTTGGGCCATTCCCGGAACCATTTCGGCCCCATCATGTTGCCGTGTATCGCCGGCACCAGTCGCATGAGCTGTCCGTCGAGCCCCAGTGCCTTCTCTATCTCGCGGGTGTAGTGCTCGGTCGGCTTGCGCATGAGACGTTCGACGTGCCCCACCGCGCTCTCGCTGTAGGCCACCTTGTCCGCGAGGCGCTCCTGGCTCAGCCCTTGTTCCATCCGGTATTGGCGCTGCAACCTGGCGAACTCCTTCCACGCCTCTCTGTCTTGCGCCATATCGCGTCCTTTCGCAAGGGATGGTCACTTATCGGAGTTGCCTACTCACTGTAAGGAACGGTACGGCCGATCAGGGCGGCGCGCCACAGGAATGGATTCCATGCTGGGAGGCGATTCAAGCCGTCCCCGGGACGTGGACGCAGCCGGGTGCGTACAGCTCCGAGCGAAAGGTGTACGCCCGAGATTCCGAGGTGACCATGCGAGTGACCGTGCAAGAGCTGCCGTACTCGGGCGTCAAGGTCTGGACGCGGAGGGAGATCCCCTCGCTGGACCGGCTCCCCAGGCTGGCCCGGGAGGAACTCCAGGAGTGGATGGGGCCGGCGCATCCTGCTCTGGACGATCTGACCCTGATCGCCTCCGAGCTGGTGACCAATGCCGTCGTCCATGTCCCCGCCGCCCTGTGGGTGCGGCTGAGTCTGGAACTCACCGTGAAGGGCGCACGACGCTACTGGCGTCTGGCGGTCACCGATCCGGGCGGCGCTCCCACCATCCCCATGCCGCGCACTCCAGAGCTTCACGAGCAGTCCGGGAGGGGCCTATGGGTGGTGGACTCCCTCGTTCACGGATGTTGGGGGACGGAACTGACCAGCGCGGGGGAGCGGGTTGTGTGGGCGGTCATGCCCGCTGGCTGTGGATAACCTTCGTTTTCCCCAGAACCCGGTTCGGCGCGTTGGCGGGCATGCCGTGCGGATGATCCTGGCCTCCCCGATCACGAGGAGGCCGACCATGAAGTCACGGATTCGCCTGATGGGGCTCGCGCTCGCCGGTGGGCTCGTCTCCGTGCCCGTCCCCGCGCATGCCGCCGTTCCCTGTCCCACACCAGGCAGCGGTTTCTTCGACCCCACATTCCTGTGCCGGCTCCTCAGGGAGGCCGAGCCGCCCGAGGCCGCCGAGGTGACCGGCCGGCTCGAGGCGGGCCGGCTGCCGGTGCCGGGGAGTCGTCCTGACGTGGGCGGCGTCGAGGCCGCTCCTGCCGCCGAGCCGAGTGGTGCCTCCAGATCGAGACGCCGCACCAGGGGCGGGATCGCGGCGGCCGCCGCTCTGGCGCGGATCGGCACCCCGTTCTCCTGGGGCGGCGGCTCTCGCTCGGGTCCCACCCGGGGCGTCGGCAGGGGAGCCGGCACTGTCGGCTTCGACTGCAGCGGCCTGACCCTCTACGCGTGGGGGCGGGCGGGGGTCCGGCTCGGCCACTACACCGGCACCCAGTTCCGGCAGGGCCGCCGCGTCCCCCTGTCCGGCCTCCGTACGGGCGACCTGGTCTTCTTCGGCGGCGGCGCCGGTGACCCCACTCACGTCGGCCTCTACCTGCGGGCCGGCCTCATGGTCCACGCGCCCAAGACGGGCGACGTGGTCAAGGTCGCGCGGTTTCTCCGCTCGCCCTACTTCCGCTCGGTCTACCGCGGCGCGGTCCGCCCGGGGTGACGCCGGGGTGCGTCCCGGTGGAGAGGGCGGTCCGCTCTCCACCGGGTACGTCCCGCGCGTCGACCGCCGTCAGTAGCACAGCCGCCAGTCGACGTCGCCGTCCCCGTTCTCGTCGATCTTCTCCAGCCCAGGCACCGCCGGACGAACCAGGACGTCAGGCCGGACGTTTCATCGGACGCGGCCCTCGCCGTCGTGCGGGAACCGGCGGGAGCGGGGCCGATACGATGGAGTGTCCTCGACCCCCGCAGTGACGGAAGTGGCAGAAGATCGATGAGCTCGGTGACCGTACGGGTGCCCGCGAAGGTGAACGTGCAGCTGTCCGTCGGCCCGCTCAGAGCCGACGGCTTCCATGACCTCGTCAACGTCTTCCACGCCGTGTCGATCTTCGATGAGGTGGTGGCCAGGGAGTCCCGCTCGATCACGGTCTCGGTGACCGGCGGGTGGGCCGCCGAGGTGCCGCTGCACGACGGCAACCTGGCGGTCAGGGCGGCTCGCGCGCTGGCCGCGCGGGCGGGCTGCGACCAGGGCGCCGAGCTGGTCATCCACAAGACGATCCCGGTGGCGGGCGGCATGGCGGGCGGCAGCGCCGACGCGGCGGCGGCCCTGGTGGCGTGCGATGAGCTGTGGGGGCTCGGGCTGTCCCGCGAGGAGCTGATGGAGATCGGCGCCGAGCTGGGCAGCGACGTCCCGTTCTCCCTCATGGGCGGCACCGCGCTCGGCACGGGTCGCGGTGAGAGGCTCTCCCCGCTGCCCGTCGGCGGCCCCTTCCACTGGGTGTTCGCGATCGCCGACGCCGGGCTCAGCACCGCCCACGTCTACAAGGAGTGCGACCGCCTGCGGGAGGGCTCGCCCGTCCCCGAGCCGCGAGCCGATCCGGCGCTCCTGGCGGCGCTGCGCGACGGCGACGCCGCCGAGCTGGGCCGCCGCCTCGTCAATGACCTGGAGCCGGCCGCGCTCGCCCTCCATCCGCCGCTGGCCGGCACCCTCCGCGCCGGTCGCGACGCGGGAGCCCTCGGCGCGATCGTCTCCGGCTCCGGCGCGACCTGCGCCTTCCTGGCCGGGGACCCGGCGCACGCCGCCGAGCTGGCCGGGGTGCTCACCACGACGCCCGGCACCCGCGCCGCCGTCGTCGCCGAAGGCCCCGCACCCGGCGCCACGCTCGTCTGAGCCGAACAGGTCCGGCGTCATGTCCGTATGCGTCGAACGCGCCTGGCGGCACGCTCATCTGCCCCGGTCCCATGTGCGGTCCGGCGTTCTGGTCGGAGCCGGGGCTTCGTTCGCGCCGGGCGTCACGCTCGTTCCGAGCCGATACCCTGGGAATGCGATGAATCTGGTCAACCTCGAGTCGGTCTCCCATGCCTACGGGCCCAAGCCGCTGCTCTCCGACGTCTCCCTCGGCATCGAGGACGGCGAGCGCATCGGCGTGGTGGGCCGCAACGGCGGCGGCAAGACCACCCTGCTCGGCGTGATCGCGGGCGACGTCACCCCCGACAGCGGCCGCGTCACCCACACCCGCGGCCTGCGCGTCGGCTTCCTCTCCCAGCAGGATCTGCTCGACCCCGGCCTGACCGTGCGCGCCCTCGTCCTCGGCGACATGGCCGAGCACGAATGGGCCGGCGACCAGCGCGTCCGTGAGATCCTCGGCAACCTGATCGGCGACCTCGACCTCGACGCCAAGGCGGGCGACCTGTCCGGCGGCGAGCGCAGGCGCACCGCGCTCGCCCGGCTGCTCATCGGCGACCACGACCTGATCATGCTCGACGAGCCGACGAACCACCTCGACATCGAGGCCATCGCCTGGCTGGCCGGTCATCTGTCCGGCCGCAAGAGCGCGCTGGCCGTGGTGACCCACGACCGCTGGTTCCTCGACGCCGTCTCCACCCGCACGTGGGAGGTCGTCGACGGCCGCGTCGAGCGCTACGAGGGCGGTTACGCCGCCTACGTGCTGGCCAAGGCCGAGCGGGCGCGCATCGCCCAGGCCGCCGAGGAACGCCGCCAGAACCTCATGCGCAAGGAGATCGCCTGGCTGCGCCGCGGCCCGCCCGCCCGCACCTCCAAGCCCAAGTTCCGGGTGGAGGCGGCGCAGGCGCTGATCGCCGACGAGCCGCCGGCGCGCGAGACCGTCGAGCTGCTGAAGTTCGCCGCCGCCAGGCTCGGCAAGACCGTCTACGACCTGGAGGACGTCACCCTCCACGCGGGCGGCCCCGGCGCCGGTCCGAAGGTGCTCGACCACTGCACGTGGCAGTTCGGCCCCGGAGACCGGGTCGGGCTCATCGGCGTCAACGGCTCCGGCAAGTCGTCGGTGCTCCGCCTGCTCGCCGGCACCGTCGCCCCCGACTCCGGCCGGGTCGTCGAGGGCCGGACGGTCCGCCTGGCCCACCTGTCGCAGGAGCTGGCCGAGCTCGACCCGTCCCGGCGCGTGCTGGAGACGGTCGAGGAGATTCGCAAGTACGTCCAGGTCGGCAAGAGGGAGTGGACCGCCTCCCAGCTGCTGGAGCGCCTCGGCTTCAAGGGCGAGGCGCAGTGGAAGGTGATCGGCGACCTGTCGGGCGGCGAGCGGCGGCGGCTGCAGCTGCTCAGGCTGCTCATGGACGACCCCAACGTGCTGCTGCTCGACGAGCCCACCAACGACCTCGACATCGAGACGCTGAACGAGCTCGAAGACCTGCTCGACGGCTGGCCCGGCACGCTGATCCTGGTCTCCCACGACCGCTACTTCCTGGAGCGGGTGACCGACCGGTGCGTGGCCCTGCTGGGCGACGGCAAGCTGGCGCTCCTGCCGGGCGGCGTGGACGAATACCTGGAGCGCCGCGCCGCCGGCACCGCCCTGACGGCGCGCGTCGCCGAGCGTCCCGCCGACCGGCCGGCGCCGTCCGCGCCCGCCGCCCCGCAGGGCTTGTCGGCCAAGGAGGAGCGGGAGCTGCGCAAGGAGCTCAACCGCCTGGAGCGGCAGCTCGACAAGCTGGCCGATCAGGAGGCGGGGCTGCACGCCGAGATGGCGGGCGCGGCCGGCGACTACGAGAAGCTCGGCGGCCTCGACGCGCGGCTCCGCGACCTCCTGGCCCAGAAGGAGACCGTCGAGACCGCATGGCTGGAGCTCGCCGACCGCCTCGGTGACTAGGGCCGGCCGCATGGTCTCGCCGGGGTCGGCCCGATAGTGTGCAGGCCATGATCGACTCGTACGCGACTCTGGACGATGCCGGGATCGCGGCAGCGGCGGCGCGCGCCGGCGCGGACGTGGTGCGCGACATGTACGGCCGGGAGCTCTCCCGGATCGACAAGGGCGACGGGGACTTCGCCACCGCCGCGGATGTGGCGGCCGAGCAGGCGATCGTCGGCGTCATCCGGGCTGCTCGGCCCGATGACGCGGTGCTCGGCGAGGAAGGCGGGCAGCAGGGCACGGTCGCCGCTGCGCGCCAGTGGCTGGTGGATCCCTTGTGCGGCACGCTGAACTACGCCGTCGGCGCCATGCTGGTGGCTGTCAACGTGGCGCTGCGCGACGGGGCGGCGGCGGTGGCCGACCCGTTCAGCGACGCGCTCTACCTCACCGACGGTGAGACCGCCTGGCTACGGCACCGAGAGGTGGACACACGGCTGGCGCCCACGCCCGCCAGTCACCTGGTGGACGTCAACCTCGATCCGCCGTTCCCGCACGCGCCCGGATTCCGCGCCGTGGACCTGCTGGCGCACCCGAGATTCGCCGAGCGGTTCCGGCCGCGGGTCGTGTCCACGTCGCTGGCGTTGGCCTGGGTCGCGGCCGGCAAGCGCGCCGCGTACGTCACCGATGGCAGTGACCTGGCCGGGAGCGTGCACTTCGCGGCCGGTATCGCCGTGTGCCGAGCCGCCGGCTGCGTCGTCACCGGGATCGACGGCGAACCGATCGGGCAGGGGGGCCGCGGGCTCGTGGCGGCCGCCGACGCCGGGACCCACGACCTGCTGATGTCGATGATCCACGGCTAGTGCCGTGATCACCTGGCCGGGGGGAGGGTGGCGGCGATGCCGTCGAGCAGGCGGTCCAGCCCGTAGCCGAAGCGCTCGTCCGGGTCCATGAGTTCGCGCCCGCTCTCGCTGACCACCCGGGCGAAGAGCGGGTAGTCGCCGCTCTCGACCAGCGTCGTGATGTAGGGGGCCTGGCGGGCCATCCACTGCTGGACGTCCAGGCCGGTCCGCCGCCTGGCCTCCAGCTCGCCCAGCTCCGCCGCCACGTACCCGTTGACGTACGCGATCACCGCCCCGACCACCGTGAGCATGGCGTCGACGCTCAGGCCCAGCCCGTCGACCATGGCCAGTGACCTGTCCAAGGCCCGCACGCCGTTGGGGCCGGCGGACTGCCGGGTGGCGGTCACCCGGGCCATCCACGGGTGCCGGTGCGTCGCCTGGCGGGTCCGTACGGCCAGGGCGCGCAGGTCGGCCCGCCAGTCGCCGCTGGGGACGTCCGGCGGGAGGAACTCCATCGCGACGGCGTCGACCATCAGGTCGATCACCTCGTCCTTGCCGGACACGTACCGGTAGAGCGACATCGTGCCGGAGCCGATCTCGGTGGCGAGGCGGCGCATCGAGATGGCGTCGAGCCCTTCGGCGTCGGCGACCCGGACGGCCGCCTCGGTGAGCTGGGACCGGCTGAAGGCGGGCCGCGGCCCGCGAGCGGGCTGGTCGGACCGCATCCACACGTTCTCCATATTGCGTACAGCGTACCGAGCTGGTTACCCTCGACCGTACAACTGAGTACACCGTACCCGGTTCCCGTGTCGAAGGAGTGTGCGTGGCATCCCCTGACTTCCGGGCCCCGACGCCCGAGGACCTGTTCGACTTCCCGCCCCTCTGGCAGGGGGCGCCGTACTGGCTGACCAAGCCGGTGCTGCTCGCGGTCGTCGGCGTGGTGGTCGTGTGCGCGTTCGCCTGGGCGGCGTTCTCACGGCCGAAGCTGGTGCCGCGCGGGGTGCAGAACGTGGGGGAGTACGCCTACCTGTTCGTGCGCGACCAGATCGCCCGGCCGTACCTGGGCAAGGACACCGACCGCTGGATGCCGCTGCTGTTCAGCCTCTTCCTGCTGACGCTGGTCTGGAACCTCACGGCGGTCGTCCCCGTGCTGCAGTTCCCGGTCACCGCGTACGCGTCGTTTCCGTGGGTGCTGGCCGCCGTCGTCTACCTGATCAAGCTGTACGTGGCCTTCACCCGGCACGGGTTCTCCCGCTACCTCAAGGGCATGATGTTCCCGCCGGGGCTGCCCAAGCCTCTGGCGATCACCCTGTACGCGCCGCTCGAACTGGTCTACTTCTTCGTGACCGCGCCGTTCACGCATGCCGTGCGGCTGTTCGCGAACATGTTCGCCGGTCACACGCTGCTGGCGTTCTTCAGCGCCGTCGGCTTCTGGTTCATGATCGAACGGCCTACCCTGCCCGGTCTCACCCTGGGGGTGCTCGGTGTGGCCATGACGATCGTGATGACCGCTTTCGAGATCTTCATCCAGTTCTTGCAGGCGTACCTGTTCACGATGCTCGCGGCCCTCTACATCGGCTCGTCCCTGCACCCCGAGCACTGAGGCGGGCGTCAGCGGGGAAAGGCGTGGCGGTGGGCGAGGGTGACGGTGAGGAGGGCGGCGGCCAGGAGCGGGAGTGCGGTCCACGGCAGGGCCGCGGCGCCCGAGGCGTCCAGGACGAGCCCGCCGGCGAAGGAGCCCGCCGCGATCCCCAGGTTGTAGACGGTGGTCTGCATGGAGGTGGCGACGTCGGCGTTGGCCGCGCCGGTGGCGTTGATCAGGGCGGTCTGCAGGAGGGTGGGGATGCCGCCGAAGGCCACCCCCCACAGGACGGCGCCTCCCAGCAGGGCGGCGGGGTGTCCGGTGAGCCCGAGCACCGCCATCGTGACGGCGGTCATGGCCAGCGCGGTCAGCAGGGCGCGGCGCGGATGGCGGTCGATGACGACGCCGGTGGCCCACACGCCGGCGACCGTGGCCAGCCCGAAGACCAGCAGCGTCACGCCCGTCCAGGCGGGCCCGGCGAGCGGGGCGAGATAGGTGTAGACGGCATGGTGGGCCAGGATGACGACCACGGTGACGGCCAGGGCGGTGCGGGCGCCGGGCAGGGTGGCGACGCGGCGCAGCGGGGTCCGTGACGCGGGTGGCTCGGGGGCCAGGGCGGGGGCCTGCCACCGTACGCAGAGGGCGAGGAGCCCGGCGAGCACGGCGAGCGCCGCGAAGGCGGCCCGCCAGCCGATCGCGGCGGCCACGGCGGCGCCCGCGGGGAGCCCCGCGCAGAGGGCGAGGGTGATGCCGGCCGAGACGACGGCGATGGCCCGGCCGCGCCGCTCGGGGGCGACCATCCGGGCGGCGTACCCGACGAGCATGGCCCAGAGCGTGCCGCCCATCACCCCGGCCAGCAGCCGGGCGGCGAAGGTCAGCGGGTAGGCCGAGGACACCGCGGTGACCAGATTGAGCAGGGCGAACCCGCACAGGACGGCCACCAGCAGGGGTCGCCGGGGCAGGCCGCGCACGGCGGCGGTGACGGGGATCGCGGTGAGGAAGCCGGTCACCGCGAACCCGGTGACGAGGAAGCCGACCCTGGCCCCGGACACGCCCAGGTCCGCGCTCATCGCGGGCAGCAGTCCGGCGGGCAGCAGTTCGGTGGTGACGGCGGTGAAGGCGGCGGCGGACAGGGCGAGCAGCGCGGGCCACGGCATCGCGGGCGCGGGCCGCGCGCCGGGCACGGTGGTGGAGGTCTGCGCGGGCATGCGGCCATGGTGAAACCCTCACATCAGTGTGAAGGCAAGTCAGCTGTCGAAGGGCGCCAGCATCGTGCGCAGCAGCCCCGCCAGGGCGCGCTGCTGGTCGGCGTCCAGACTGCTGAGCAGCGTGTGCTCGCGCCTGATCAGGTCGGTGAAGGCGGCGTCGACGCGGGCCAGCCCGGTGTCCGTCAGGGAGACCAGGACGCCGCGCCGGTCCTCGGGGTCGGGGCGGCGCCGCACCAGGCCCGCCTGGGCGAGGCGGTCGATGCGGTTGGTCATGGTGCCGGAGGTGACCAGGGTGGCGCGGAGCAGCGCGCCGGGGCTCAGCTCGTACGGCCGGCCGGTCCGCCGCAGGGCGGTCAGCACGTCGAACTCCCAGGGCTCCAGCCCGTGCTCGGTGAACGCCGCCCGCCGGGCCCGGTCGAGGTGCTTGGCCAGGCGGGAGATCCGCGAGAGCACCTGCAGCGGCTCGACGTCCAGATCGGGTCGTTCCGCCCGCCACGCCGCGACGAGCCGGTCGACCTCGTCCTGCGCTTCCGTCATGGCCCTGAGTGTACTGTCTTGACATCGAGATAAATAGCTCGATATCAATTATCTTTATGTCAAGAGATATGTGGGACCCCGACGCCTACGCCCGGTACGGGGACGAGCGATCGCGGCCGTTCTTCGAACTCCTGGCCAGAGTACGGGCCGAGCGCCCCGCGTACGTGGTCGATGCCGGATGCGGCAGCGGCGAGCTGACCGCCGCGCTGGCCAGGCGCTGGCCCGAGGCGGAGGTGCTGGGGTTCGACTCCTCGCCCGCCATGGTCGCCAAGGCGCGGGAGCGGGGCGGCGAGGTCACGTTCACCGTCGCCGACGTGACCACCTGGCATCCTGACAGGCCGGTCGACGTGCTCGTCTCCAACGCCGTGCTGCAGTGGGTGCCGGGACACCGGGCCGTCATCGAGCGGTGGGTGGAGGCGCTGAGCCCCGGAGGCTGGCTCGCCTTCCAGGTGCCCGGCAACCACGACGCCCCGAGCCACCGGGCCATCCGCGAGCTGTGCGCGTCCCCCGCCTGGGCCGACCGGCTCGGCGACCACGACCGGGGCAGGCCCGCCGGCGACCCGATCGAGTACCTGGACCTGCTGAGCGGCCTCGGCTGCCGGGTGGACGCCTGGGAGACCACGTACGTGCACGTGCTGCGAGGCGAGGACCCGGTGCTCGGCTGGGTCCGCGGCACCGCGCTGCGGCCCGTGCTCGACCGGCTGGACGAGGGCGAGCGCGAGCGGTTCACGGCCGAGCTGGCCGGACGGCTGGCGCGGGCCTACCCGTCCGGTCCGTACGGGACGCCGTTCCCGTTCCGCCGCGTCTTCGCGGTGGCGCAGCGGTGATCACCGGCCTGCACCACGTCCAGCTCGCCGCGCCCCCCGGCGCCGAGCCCGAGCTGCGCGCGTTCTACGCCGGGGTGCTCGGCCTGCGCGAGGTCCCCAAGCCGCCGGAGCTGGCCCAGCGGGGCGGCGTCTGGTTCCGCGGCCCCGGACTGGAGATCCACCTCGGCATCGAGGAGGGTTTCCGCCCGCCGCGCAAGGCGCACCCGGCGTTCCTGGTCGACGACCTGGACGCGCTCGTGGCCCTGCTCCCGGACGCCGAGCCGGACGACCTGCTCCCCGGATTCCGCCGGGTGTACGTGAAGGACCCGGTCGGGAACAGGATCGAGCTGCTCCAGGCCATGTGACGGGCCGTCGTAAAGTGGGATTATCGTCCGGGATCCGACCATTGCGAGGTGTCGTGGGCATCGAGATCGAGGACAAGTTCGACGTTCCCGCCGACTTCCGGCTGCCCGACCTGAGCGGCCTGGCCGAGGTCGCCGGCCCGAAGAGCTTCCAGCTCGTCGCCCTCTACTACGACACCCCTGATCTGCGGCTGGCCAGGCGCGGCGTCACGCTGAGACGCAGGCGCGGCGGCGCGGACCCCGGCTGGCACCTCAAGCTGCCCAAGGCCAAGGGGGTGAAGCAGGAGATCGCGGTCCCGCTGACCCGGAGCACCAAGACCGTGCCCGCCGAGCTGGCCGAGCTGGTCCGCGCCTACACCCGGGGCGCCGAGCTGGGCGTGGTGGCCGAGCTCGACACCCGCAGGAGCGTCACCCTGCTCAAGGACGGCGACCGCGAGCTCGTGGAGATCGCCGACGACCGGGTCAAGGGCACGGTGTTCGGCGCGGAGCCGACGGTCACGCGCTGGCGCGAGGTCGAGGCGGAGCTCCGGGAGGGCGACGAGAAGCTGCTGGCCAAGACCGGTAAGCGGCTCAGGAAGGCGGGCGCCGCGCCGTCGCCGGCCACCAGCAAGCTCGCCAAGCTTCTCGCCCCGCCGCCGATCCCGCGCGCCGACGTCGAGCCCGGCACCGCCGGCCACGCCGTCCTGGCCTACCTGGCGGGCCAGGTGGCGGCCCTGCTCTCCCAGGACCCGCGGGTCCGCCGCGAGGAGGAGGACGCGGTCCATCAGATGCGCGTCGCCTCCCGCAGGCTGCGCAGCGCGCTCAAGGCGTTCAGGTCCGTGGTCAAGGACACCGCCGGGATCCAGGAAGAGCTGCGCCGGCTCGGCGGCGTCCTGGGCGAGGTCCGCGACCTGGAGGTGATCAGGGCCAGGCTCGCCCGCGAGCTGGCCGGGCTGCCCGCCGGGCTGGTCGTCGGCCCCGTCCACGACAGGCTCGGCGACGACCTGCTCAGACGCGAGCAGCGCGGCTACGACGCGATCAGGAACGCGCTCGGCGGCGACCGCTACTACGCGCTGCTCGACGCCCTCGACGCGCTGGTGTCCCGGCCGGAGCTGGGCAAGGCGGCGGCCGACCCGGCCGGGGCGCGGCTCGGCCGCCTCGCCGCCGCGACCTGGGACCGCGTCGTGAAGGCGTACGACGCCGCGCGGGCCGTCGACGACCCGGAGCGGCGCGCGACCGCCATGCACGACGTGCGCAAGGCGGCCAAGCGCGCCCGCTACACCGCCGAAGCGCTGCGCGACACGCTGGGCGCGCGCATGACCGAGCTGGCGGAGTCGGCCGAGGCCGTGCAGGAGGCGCTCGGCGCGCGTCAGGACGGGGTGGTGGCCCAGGAGACGCTCGCCAGGGAGGCCGGCGCCGCGCGCGAGGCGGGCGAGGACACCTTCACCTACGGCGTCCTGGCCGGCCTTGAGCGGGCCGCCGCCGACCGCGCGCACGAGGACTTCCCGCGGGTCTGGTCGGAGGCCGCGGCGCGGGCCGGGAAGGCGCTATAGCCCGTACGTCTCGACGCCGGCCACCCGCCCGCCCACCCGGTGCAGCACGGCGAGCGCGCCCTTGCGCAGCCGGACCTCCTCGCCGCTGAGCCCGGCGATGAGCGCGGGCAGCACCTCGCCGTGACTGCACACCGCCGCCGGCCCCACCAGCGCGGCGACCAGGGCGGGGGTCTCTCGCGGGTCCTGCTCCTCCTCGCTGAGCAGCGGCTCCAGCCGCACGTCGGCGCCGTACGGGGCCAGCGTCTGGACACACCTGAGACTGGGCGAGCTCAGCAGGACGGCGGGCCGGTACGCGGGCAGCACGGTGGCCAGCGCGGCGGCCTGGGCCCGCCCTTCGGCGTCGAGCGGGCGCAGCGAGTCGGCGCCCCGCCAGTCCTGACGCGACCCGGCGGAGCCGTGCCGGACCAGCACCAGGGGGACGGTGGCGAGCGGGGCGGCCGTCAGCGCGCGCAGCAGGCCGACGTCCCGCTCGTAGGTCAGCAGCTCGCGGGCCCGGCCGAGTGAGACCCAGCGCAGCGCGTCGACCTCGTCACCGGCGACGAAGGGGTGCTCGCCGGCCACCCGGCCCACCCAGTAGTCCACCCGCTTGGGCCGCGACCGGTCCACGTAGCGGGTCGGCGGCAGGGCGCGGCCGAGCACCACGTCGAGGCCGGTCTCCTCGCGCACCTCGCGCAGCGCGGCGGCGATCACGTGCTCGCCGGGGTTCAGCTTCCCCTTGGGGAAGGTCCAGTCGGCGTAGCGGGGGCGGTGGACGAGCGCCACCTCCGGGTCGTGCTCCGCGCCGCGCCAGATCACCGCTCCGGCGGCCAGGACCTGGTCAGTCGTCAACGCTCCTCCAGCGGCGCGCGGCGATCAGGTGGCTCTGCAGGTCCTCGCCCGGGTGGCGGACCCAGGTGCCGTCGCCGTCGAGCCACCAGGTGCTCGTGGTGTCGGCCATCGCCCGGTCCATCAGCTCGACGAGGTACGTCCTGTGCTGCTGCGAGGTCACCTTGACCAGGGCCTCCACCCGGCGGTCCAGGTTGCGGCGCATCAGGTCGGCACTGCCGATCCACACCTCCGACCGCCGGCCCAGGCCGAACTCGTACACCCGGGAGTGCTCCAGGAACCTGCCCAGCACCGAACGCACCCGGATCGTCTCCGACAGGCCGGGGACGCCGGGGCGCAGTGTGCACACGCCGCGCACCCACAGGTCGATCGGCACCCCGGCGCGCGAGGCCCGGTAGAGCGCGTCGATGATCGGCTCGTCCACCAGCGAGTTCGTCTTGATCCTGATCCGCGCCGGACGCCCCGCCCGCTGGTGGGCGACCTCGCGCTCGATCCTGGCCAGCAGCCCGGCTCGCAACGAGTGCGGGGCCACCAGCAGCCTGCGGTAGGCGGAGTGGTGGGAGTAGCCGGTCAGGTGGAAGAACAGGTCGGTGACGTCCTCGCCGACCAGCGGGTCCGCGGTGAGCAGGCCGAAGTCCTCGTACAGCCTGGCCGTCTTGGGGTTGTAGTTGCCGGTGCCGATGTGACAGTAGCGGCGCAGTTCGCCGGAGGCGTCCTGGCGCACGACCAGCGCCAGCTTGCAGTGGGTCTTGAGCCCCACCACGCCGTAGACCACGTGACAGCCGGCCCGTTCCAGCTTGCGCGCCCAGGAGATGTTCGCGTGCTCGTCGAACCTGGCCTTGATCTCCACGACCACCACGACCTGCTTGCCGGCCTCCGCCGCGTCGATGAGGGCGTCCACGATCGGCGACTCGCCGCTGGTGCGGTAGAGGGTCTGCTTGATCGCCAGCACCCGCGGGTCCGCGGAGGCCGCCTCGACGAAGCGCTGCACGCTCGTGGCGAACGAGTCGTACGGGTGGTGCAGCAGCACGTCGCACTCGCGCAGCACCGAGAAGACGTCGTCGGCGGCGTTGATCACCTCGGCCGGCACGAACGGGCGGTAGGAGAGCTCGCCGCGGTCCAGGTCGGCGATCGCGTGCAGCCCGGTCATGTCGAGCGGGCCGGGGATCCGGTAGATCTCGTGCGGAGCCAGCTCCAGCTCCTCCACCAGCAGGTCGAGCACCTCGGGGGAGATCGTGTCCTCGACCTCCAGCCGCACCGGCGGCCCGAACCGGCGGCGGCGCAGCTCCTTCTCCAGCGCCTGCATGAGGTTCTCGGTGACGTCCTCGTCGACCTCCAGGTCCTCGTTCCTGGTCACCCGGAACACGTGGTGCTGGACGATCTCCATCCCCTTGAACAGCTGGGACAGGTGGGCCGCGATGACGTCCTCAAGCGGGACGAACCGGTTCGCGGACGCCTCCACCAGCCGCGGCAGCTGCGAGGGCACCTTGACCCGGGCGAACACGGTGTGGTCGGTGACCGGGTTGCGCACCACGACGGCCAGGTTGAGGCTCAGTCCGGAGATGTACGGGAACGGGTGCGCGGGATCCACGGCCAGCGGCGTCAGCACCGGCCTGATCCGCTCCTTGAAGAACCTGCGCAGCCCCGTGCGCTCCTCGCGGCCCAGCTCGTCCCAGCGGACGATCTCGATGCCCTCGGCGGCGAGCAGCGGGCGGATCCGCTCGTGGAAGACCGCGACGTGCCGCTTGGCCAGGCCGTCCGCCACGGTGGCGATCCTGGCCAGCTCCTCGCTCGGCTTGAGCCCGCTCTTGGTGCGCAGCAGCAGGCCGGTGGCCATGCGCCGTTTCAGGCCCGCGACCCGTACGCGGAAGAACTCGTCCAGGTTGCTGCCGAAGATGGCCAGGAAGCGGACCCGCGCCAGCTCTCCTCGCGGTTGAGGAACCGCTCCTGCGGGAGCGGCAGGTCGTTGTCGGAGTGGACCGGCTCGACGGACATACCTGGAATATGCCCGCCGACGTCGAACGGAACGTCAGGTGTCCCACCAGGACTTATTCCGAGGGCTCGCCCTGCTCCAGCCGGGCCGCGCGCTCGGCCAGCCGGGCCTCGCGCTGGCGCAGCCGCTCCTCGCGCTCGCGGGCCTTCTCGGCCTCCTTCAGCAGCCTCTCGCGTTCCTTCTCGGCTTCCTTGAGCTGCCGCTCGCGCTCCTTCAGCTCGCGCAGCCTGGCCTTCTCCGCCTCCTTCAGCTCGCGCTGGCGGGCCTTCTCGGCCTCCTTGAGCTCCTTCTCGCGCGCCTTCTCCAGCTCGCGCAGCTCCTTGTCGTTGACCCACTCGCCGGGCCGCGACCTGATGACCTGCGCCTGCTGGCGCGTGGCGAGCGAGAGGGAGGGCTGCGGGTCGAGCCCGGTCAGGCCGTTCCACGCCAGGTTGACCAGGTGGGCGGCGACCTCCTCGCGGGCCGGCTTGCGCGCGTCCAGCCACCACTGGCCGGTCAGCGCCACCATGCCGACGAGCATCTGCGCGTACATCGGCGCCAGCTTCGGGTCGTAGTCGCGCCCGGCGAACTCGTCGGCCAGGACGTCCTCGACCTGGCTGGCGATCTCACTGATGAGGCTGGCGAACGTGCCGGTGCCGGAGGCCGCGTGGGAGTCGCGGACCAGGATGCGGAAGCCCTCGCTGCTCTCCTCGATGTAGCGCAGCAGCGCCAGGGCGGCGCGCTCCAGCTTCACCAGGGCGTGGCTGGCGGCGAGCGCTTCGGTGATCATCCCCAGGAGCTTCTGCATCTCCCGGTCGACGACCACGGCGTAGACGCCCTCCTTGCCGCCGAAGTGCTCGTAGACCACCGGCTTGGACACCCGGGCCGTCGCGGCGATCTCCTCGATGGAGGTCCCGTCGAACCCCTTCTCGGCGAACAGCGTTCGGCTGATCGAGATCAGTTGCTCTCTGCGCTCTCTGCCGGTCATGCGCCTGCGCGATCGGGATTCGGTCACAGGTTCCATAATGGCGGTGGCAGACGAACCGTCGGCCACCGCAGCCGAATTATCAGGCAATCCGCTTCGCCGCCAGCCTCTCGGGCGACGGCCAGCGGACGTCGTGCACCCAGCCCAGCTTCTCGAACAGCCGGATGACGCCGGCGCTGATGTCGATCTGGCCCTTCAGCACGCCGTGCCTGGCGCAGGTCGGGTCGGAGTGGTGCAGGTTGTGCCAGGACTCGCCGAAGGACGGGATGGCCAGCCACCAGACGTTGCGCGACTTGTCGCGGACCTCGAAGGCCTCGTCGCCGAACACGTGGCAGATGGAGTTGATCGACCAGGTGACGTGGTGCAGCAGGCCGATGCGGACCAGCGAGCCCCAGAAGAAGGCGGTCAGCGCGCCCTGCCAGGACCAGGTGACCAGGCCGCCGATGACCGCGGGCAGCAGGATCGAGGTGAGGGCCAGCGCGGGGAACCACTTGTGCAGCTTCATCACGTCCGGGTCCTTGCACAGGTCCGGGGCGTACTTCTCGCGGTTGGTGCGCTCGGCGTCGAACAGCCAGCCCATGTGGGCGAAGAGCAGGCCCTTGGACATCGACCTGAAGCCGGGGCCGAAGCGCCAGGGGGAGTGCGGGTCGCCCTCCTTGTCGGAGAACTTGTGGTGCTTGCGGTGGGTGGCCACCCAGTCGAGCACGGACATCTCCAGCGAGAGGCTGCCGGCGACGCCGAGGGCGATCTTCAGCGGCCGCTTGGCCTTGAAGGAGCCGTGCGTGAAGTAGCGGTGCAGGCCGACGGTCACGCCGAGCCCAGAGACCACGTAGAAGACGGCCGCGATGACGATGTCGGTCCAGCCGAGGCCCCAGCCCCAGGCGAAGGGCACCGCGGCCGCGATCGCGACGAGGGGGAGCCCGACGACGAGCCCGAAGCTCACGAGTTCGGCTTTGGTGCGGGGCTCGGGTTCGAATTCGGGTTTTGGTCCTGGGGTTGATCGCTCGGCGAGAACGGTCATGGGCTACCTCTCATGATTTTCTGGGACGAATGTCCTCGGCTACGCCACCGTAACCTACGCAATCGTAAGTTAGGAAGGGGACAAGGCGCACGGATGCCGCCGGGTGAGTCTCTGCCCACGCACGCGGACGCTATTCGGGGAGCGCGTTCGGCCGCGGGGTCGGTATCGTAGGGATGTCAGGCGCGTTGCCGTCTGATCGATCCCGGATCGTCTAATTGGCAGGACAAGTGGTTTTGGTCCACTTTGTAGGGGTTCGAGTCCTCTTCCGGGAGCTGTACCGCCGATCCCCGATAGGGTCCGCTCACAGCGGGCAGGTATTCTCACGGTGTCGGGGGGACGGCCGTGCGGTAGCCACGCTTCGCCCCAGATCAGCCGATCCACAGGGAGCCTGAGTCCGTGAGTGTGCCGCGCCCGGCAGCAGTCGTCGTCCTCGCCGCGGGCGAGGGCACCCGGATGAAGAGCCAGACCCCCAAGGTCCTGCACGAGCTGTGCGGCCGGGCCCTGGTCGACCACATGCTCGCCGCGGCCCGCGACCTCGGGCCCGAGCGGCTCGTCGTCGTCATCGGCCACGCGCTGGAGCGCGTGGGCGCCCACCTGGCCAGGACCAGCCCCGACGCCCGCGCCGTCGTCCAGCGCGAGCAGCGCGGCACCGGCCACGCGGTCCGCACCGTCCTGGAGGAGGTCGGCGCGATCTCCGGCACGGTCCTGGTCACGTACGGGGACGTCCCGCTGCTGCGCACCGAGACCATGGCCGAGCTGCTGCGGCGGCACGAGTCCGACGGCAACGCGGTCACCGTGCTCACCGCCGAGGTCCCCGACCCCACCGGTTACGGCCGCATCGTGCGCGACGCCGGCGGCGCCGTCATGGAGATCGTCGAGGAGAAGGACGCCAGCCCCGAGCAGCGCGCGATCAAGGAGATGAACTCCGGCATCTACGCCTTCGACGGCGACCTGCTGGCCGACGCCGTCAAGCGCGTCTCCACCGACAACGCGCAGGGCGAGGAGTACCTCACCGACGTGCTGTCCATCCTGCGCGCCGACGGTCACCGCGTCGGCGCCCACGTCGCCGCCGACCACAACGAGGTCGAGGGCGTCAACGACCGCGTCCAGCTCGCCTTCGCCCGCCAGGTGCTCAACCGGCGGCTGCTGGAGCGCCACATGCGCGCCGGCGTCACCGTCGTCGACCCCGCCACGACCTGGGTCGACGTGGACGTCGTGATCGAGGCCGACGCCGTCGTCCACCCCGGCACCCAGCTCCACGGCCGCACCGTCATCGAGACCGGCGCCGAGGTCGGCCCCGCGACCACGCTGACCGACACCCGGGTCGGCCCCGGCGCCGTCGTCCGCAACACCGTCGCCGACCAGGCCGAGATCGGCGCGGAGGCCAGCGTCGGCCCCTACTGCTACCTGCGTCCCGGCACCGTGCTCGGCCGGGGGGCCAAGGCCGGCACCTTCGTCGAGATGAAGAACACCACGGTCGGCGAGGGCTCCAAGGTGCCCCACCTGACCTACGCCGGCGACGCCGACATCGGCGCCGGCGCCAACATCGGCGCCGCCGTGGTCTTCGTCAACTACGACGGCGTCGAGAAGAACCGCACCACCGTCGGCGACGGCGCCTTCGTGGGCTGCGACACCATGCTCATCGCCCCGGTGACGATCGGGGACGGCGCCTACACGGCGGCCGGCTCCGTCATCGACGGCGATGTGCCCCCCGGCGCGATCGGGGTGGCGAGAGCGCGACAGCGCAACATCGAGAAATGGGTCTTGCGCAGGCGCGCGGGCACGAAATCGGCCGCCGCCGCCGAGCGGGCGCTGGCCGAGAGGCAACAGCGGGAGAATGGCTCATGACCAGCATCAAACAACCCGGCGAGAAGAACCTCATGCTCTTCTCCGGCCGGGCACACCCGGCGCTGGCCGAGGAGATCGCCGAGCACGTCGGCGTCTCCCTCACCCCCACCAAACTGACCGACTTCGCCAACGGTGAGATCTACGCCCGCTACCTCGAATCCGTACGAGGCTGCGACGCGTTCGTGATCCAGGCTCACACCGAGCCGATCAACCAGTGGATCATGGAGCAGCTCATCATGGTCGACGCGCTCAAGCGGGCCTCCGCCAAGCGCATCACCGTGGTCATGCCGTTCTTCGGCTACGCCAGGCAGGACAAGAAGGGCCGGGGACGTGAGCCCATCACCGCCCGGCTGATGACCGACCTGTTCAAGACCGCGGGCGCCGACCGGCTGATGTCGATCGACCTGCACACCTCGCAGATCCAGGGCTTCTTCGACGGCCCGGTCGACCACCTCTTCGCCATGCCGGTGCTGGAGAGCCACCTGAAGAACCGGCTCGACCTGGCCAACACCACCGTGGTCTCGCCCGACACCGGCCGGGTGCGGCTCTCGGAGCGGTGGGCCGACACGCTCGGCACCCCGCTGGCCTTCATCCACAAGCGCCGCGACCTCGACGTGGCCAACTCGGTGAAGGTCAACGAGGTCGTCGGCAAGGTGCGCGGCCGCACCTGCGTGCTGATCGACGACATGATCGACACCGCCGGCACCATCTGCAAGGCCGCCGACGCCCTCTACGACCAGGGCGCCACCAACGTGATCGTCGCGGCGACCCACGCGGTCTTCTCCGACCCCGCGGTCGACCGGCTGAAGAACTCCCGCATCTCCGAGGTCATCGTCACCAACACGCTCCCGCTGCCGCAGGAGAAGCTGTTCGACAAGCTGACCGTGCTGTCGATCGCGCCGCTCATCGCCCGCGCCATCACGGAGATCTTCACCGACGGCTCGGTCACGAGCCTGTTCGAGGGCGACACCTGACGGGCGAGGCTCGGCACACGCTGATCCGCAGCTCAGCGAGGACCCCCGTCAAGATCTTCCGAGCGAAGTCCGGCGGAATAACGCTGCTAGACTGAGCAAGTTGCGCTCGTAACGCCTTCCGCTAGGGCGGGTGAGGGGGAGCGCAGTAATCCGATCTCTGCATCCCTAGGAGATGTCATGTCCGAAGTCCGCATCGCCGCCGAGCCGCGCACCACGTTCGGCAAGGGCGCCGCTCGCAAGATCCGTCGCGACGCCAAGGTGCCCGCCGTCCTCTACGGCCACGGCATCGACCCCAAGCACCTCACGCTGCCCGGCCACGAGGTCCTCCTCGCGCTGCGCACCCCCAACGTGCTGATCCGCCTGCAGGGCGACGGCGTGGACGAGCTGGCGCTGCCCAAGGGCGTCCAGCGCGACCCGATCAAGGGCTTCGTCGAGCACGTCGACCTGCTCCTGGTCAAGCGCGGCGAGAAGGTCACGGTCGAGATCCCGGTCACCACGGCCGGCGAGGTCAACTCCGAGGGCCTGCTCGACCAGCAGCTGACCACGCTGTCGGTCGAGGCCGAGGCCACCCACATCCCGACCGGCGTCGAGGTCGACGTCGAGGGCCTGGAGGTCGGTTCCTCCATCACGGCCGGCGAGGTCGCCCTGCCGAAGGGCACCACCCTGGCCGCCGACCCGGAGGCCGTGGTCATCCAGGTGATCGCCAAGCCGACCGAGGAGCCCTCCGCCGAGGAGGAGGAGGCCGCCGCCGAGGGCGAGGCCCCCGCCGCCGAGGGCGAGAGCGCCGAGACCGCCGCCGAGTGACGTCCGGCGACGGGGCGGCCGGCGACGCCGGCCGCCCCGTCCCGCTTGGAGGAACGCATGGACCGCTGGCTGATCGTCGGGCTCGGCAACCCCGGTCCCGGCTACGCGGGCAACAGGCACAACGCGGGCTTCATGGTGCTCGACGAGCTGGCCGCCCGGGCGGGCGCGCGGTTCAAGGCGCACAAGAGCCGCGCCGAGGTGCTGGAGACGCGGGCCGCCGTCCTGGCCAAGCCGCTGACCTTCATGAACCTGTCCGGCGGGCCGGTCAAGGCGCTCACCGACTTCTACAAGATCGGGCCTGACCGGATCATCGTCGTGCACGACGAGCTCGACGTCCCGTACGGCGCGCTCCGCGCCAAGCTGGGCGGGGGCGACAACGGACACAACGGGCTCAGGTCGATCACCAAGAGCCTCGGCACCCGCGACTACCTGCGGGTCAGGTTCGGCATCGGGCGCCCGCCCGGCCGCATGGACCCCGCCGCCTACGTCCTGAAGGACTTCGCCACGGCCGAGCGCAAGGACCTGCCCTTTCTCGTCGACCGGGCGGCCGACGTGGCCGAGTCGCTGATGGAACGCGGCCTCGAAGCCACGCAGAACGACTTCCATCGGGCGGATCTCAAAATTTCCGGCCCTCCTCGCTGAACGCCGCATAGGGACGTTCACCGGCTGCCGGCGCGCACCCGCCGCTACGCTCTGGTGACTGTCTGTTGATGTCGGTCACGTGGAGGCGCTCGTGCGAGAGGGACCTCGCAGCGAGGGACAGCTGACCGTCGCCGGAGCCGGCGCGCCCGCGGCCTGGCGGACCGGCCCCCGCGTGCCCCCCTGGGTGCGCGCCTGCCAGCTGCGCGCACTGGCCGCCGACCTGCTCGCCGGCGTCCTGGCCGCGACCGCCGCCTTCTGCTTCCGGTTCGGCGACGTCACCGCCTACGCGCTGCCGTACCTGCTGCTGAGCGCTGTCCTGCCCGGAGTCTGGGTGTGCTCGGTGGCAATCAACCGGGCGTACGAGCCGCGCATGATCGGTGTCGGCTCCGAGGAGTTCCGCACGGTCGTCCGGTGCGGCGTCGGGCTCACCGCCGCCCTGGCCGTCGGCTCGTACCTCACCAAGGCCGACGTCGCCCGCGGTTACGTGGTGCTCGCGCTGCCGCTGGTCACGCTGCTGACGCTGGTGTTCCGGTACGCGCTGCGCCGCCGGCTGTACCGGCGCAGGGCCCGCGGGGCGTGCATGCGCCGGGTGGTGGCCGTGGGCCACGGGCCGTCGATCGACGAGCTGGTGCGGCTGTTCCGGTTCGAGCGCTACCACGGGCTGGACGTCGTGGCGGCCTGCCTGCCCGACGGCGCCTCTCCCGACGACGTGGCGGAGGTGCCCGTGGCCGGCCACTTCAGCGACGTGCCGCTGGTCGTCGACCAGGTGGGGGCCGACACCGTGGCCGTGCTCGCCTGCCCCGAGATGGACGGCACGGCGCTGCGCCGGCTGGCCTGGCGGCTGGAGGCCACCCACACCGAGCTGGTGGTCGCCCCCGCGCTGATGGAGGTGGCCGGGCCGCGCACCACCATCAGGCCCGCCGCCGGGCTGCCGCTGCTGCACGTCGAGCACCCCGAGATGGCCGGCGCCAGGCAGCTCGTCAAGAACGTGTTCGACCGCATGGTCGCCGCCTCGCTGCTGGTGCTGCTCGCGCCCGTGATGGCCGGGCTGGCGATCGCGGTGCGCGCGACCAGCCCGGGACCCGCGCTGTTCCGTCAGACGAGGGTCGGGCGCGACGGCGGCCTCTTCACGATCCTGAAGTTCCGCACCATGCGGCGCGGCTCCGAGCGGCAGAAGCTCACGCTGGTGAGCGACGGCGACGGCCCGCTGTTCAAGCTGCGCAACGACCCGCGGGTGACCCCGCTCGGCGGCTACCTGCGCCGCTACTCGCTCGACGAGCTGCCCCAGCTCATCAACGTGCTGTGCGGCCACATGTCGCTGGTCGGGCCCCGCCCGCCGCTGCCCGAGGAGGTCGCCCGCTACGGTGACGACGTGCGCAGGCGGCTGCTCGTCCGGCCGGGGCTCACCGGGCTCTGGCAAGTCAGCGGCCGGTCCGATCTGTCGTGGGAGGAATCCGTCCGGCTCGATCTTCGTTACGTGGAGAACTGGTCGCTCATGCTGGACCTGCAGATCCTGTGGAAGACTTGGTCGGCCGTCGCACGTGGGCAAGGAGCATACTGATGACGAACCGCGACGACCACGCCGTCGCAGCCGACCTGGCGACCGAGGCGGGAGCTCTGCTCCTCGGGGTCCGCGAGCGCGAGGGGTTCGGTGACGCCGGCGCGCTGCGCGCCAAGGGCGACCGCGCCTCCCACGAGTTCCTGATGGAGGCCCTGGCCCGGGTCCGGCCGGACGACTGCGTACTGTCCGAGGAGGCCACCCGCGAGGAGCGGCTCGATCCGCGCAGACTCCGCGCCGACCGGGTGTGGATCGTCGACCCGCTCGACGGCACCCGCGAGTTCTCCGAGGAGGGCCGCTCCGACTGGGCCGTCCACGTCGCGCTCTGGGAGCGCGACGGGGAGGGCGGCGAGGGCGGCGGCGAGGGCGGCGGTCGGCTGACCGCCGGCGCGGTGGCCCTGCCCGCCCAGGGGCGCACGCTCACCACGGCCGACCCGCCCAAGCTGCTCGCCGTCCCCCAGGGCCGCTTCCGCATCGCGGTGAGCCGCACCCGCCCGCCGGAGTTCGTGCGGCGGCTCGCCGAGCTCGTCGGCGCGGATCTGGTGCCCATCGGCTCGGCGGGCGCGAAGATCTCCGCCGTGCTCACCGGGGAGGCCGAGGCCTACGTGCACGCCGGCGGCCAGTACGAGTGGGACTCCGCCGCGCCGGTGGCCGTCGCGCTCGCCGCCGGGGCGCACGCCAGCCGCATCGACGGCGCGCCCCCCACGTACAACCAAGCCGACCCCTCACTACCGGATATCCTGGTTTCCCTACCCGACTTGGCAAGATCCCTGCTCGACGGGATCCGGGACCTGCACCGCTGAACCGCCGGAGGAACACCCTCATGCTCCAGCGCGACTATACGACGTCGCAGCTCGACGTACTCGAGGCCGAGGCCATCCACATCATGCGTGAGGTGGCGGCCGAATTCGAGCGACCCTGTCTGCTGTTCTCCGGCGGTAAGGACTCGATCGTCATGCTCCGCATCGCGGAGAAGGCGTTCTGGCCGGCGCCCATCCCGTTCCCGCTGATGCACGTCGACACCGGGCACAACTTCGAGGAGGTGATCGAGTTCCGCGACCGGAGGGTCGCCGAGCTCGGCGCCCGCCTCGTGGTGGCCAGCGTGCAGGACGCGATCGACGCCGGGCGGGTGACGGAGGAGACCGGCAGGCGGGCCTCCCGCAACCGGCTCCAGACCGTCCCGCTGCTCGACGCCATCGAGGAGCACGAGTTCGACGCCGTCTTCGGCGGGGCCCGGCGGGACGAGGAGAAGGCCAGGGCCAAGGAGCGGGTGTTCTCCTTCCGCGACGACTTCGGCCAGTGGGACCCGAAGAACCAGCGGCCCGAGCTGTGGAACCTCTACAACGCCAGGATCCGCAAGGGCGAGCACATCCGGGTCTTCCCGCTGTCCAACTGGACCGAGCTCGACGTCTGGGACTACATCCGGCGCGAGGGCATCGAGATCCCCTCGATCTACTTCGCCCACACGCGCAAGGTCTTCGAACGCGACGGCATGCTGCTGCCCGACACCGACGTGGTCCAGCGCGGCGAGGACGAGCAGCTGTTCGAGACCGTGGTGCGCTACCGCACCGTGGGCGACATGACCTGCACGGGCGCCGTCCAGTCCAAGGCCGCCACGGTCGAGGAGATCATCGAGGAGATCGCGGTCACCCGGATCACCGAGCGCGGGGCCACCAGGGCCGACGACCGCGCCTCGGAGGCCGCGATGGAGGACCGCAAGCGAGAGGGCTACTTCTGATGGACATTCTTCGCTTCGCTACCGCCGGGAGCGTCGACGACGGGAAGTCCACCCTGATCGGGCGGCTGCTGTACGACTCCAAGGCGATCTTCGAAGACCAGCTGGAGGCCGTCGAGCGCACCTCCCGCGACCGCGGCACCGAGTACACCGACCTGTCGCTGCTCACCGACGGCCTGCGCGCCGAGCGGGAGCAGGGCATCACCATCGACGTGGCCTACCGCTACTTCGCGACGCCGCGCCGCAAGTTCATCATCGCCGACACGCCCGGCCACATCCAGTACACCCGCAACATGGTGACCGGCGCCTCCACCGCCGACCTGGCGATCGTCCTGATCGACGCCCGCAAGGGCGTGCTGGAGCAGTCGCGCCGCCACGCCTTCCTCACCTCGCTGCTGCGGGTGCCGCACCTCGTCCTCGCGGTCAACAAGATGGACCTGGTCGACTACTCGGAGGAGCGCTTCGACGAGATCCGCGAGGAGTTCACCGCCTTCGCCTCGAAGCTCAACGTGAGCGACCTGACGTTCATCCCCATCTCGGCGCTGCACGGCGACAACGTGGTGTCCCGCTCCGAGAACACGCCCTGGTACCAGGGCTCCTCGCTGCTGCACCACCTGGAGAACGTGCACATCGCCTCCGACCGCAACCTGGTCGACGTGCGCTTCCCCGTCCAGTACGTGATCCGCCCGAAGAAGGCCACCGACCACGCCTTCCACGACTACCGCGGCTACGCCGGCCAGGTGGCGGGCGGGGTGCTCAAGCCGGGCGACGAGGTCGTCCACCTGCCGTCCGGGCTGACCACGAGGATCGCCGCCATCGACACCTTCGACGGGCCGGTGGAGGAGGCGTTCCCGCCCATGTCGGTGACGCTCCGCTTCGAGGACGACCTCGACATCTCACGCGGCGACATGATCGCCCGGCCCAACAACCAGCCGCAGGCCGCCCAGGACCTGGAGGCGATGATCTGCTGGATGGGAGACGGGACGAAGCTCGGGCCGCGTTCGAAGTTCGCCATCAAGCACACCACCCGCACGGCCCGCGCGCTGGTCCGCGACCTGCAGTACCGGCTGGACGTCAACACGCTCCACCGCGACGAGGAGGCCACCGCGCTGGGGCTCAACGAGATCGGCCGCGTCACGCTGCGGGTCACCCAGCCGCTGTTCGTCGACGACTACGCGCGCAACCGGCTCACCGGCGGGTTCATCCTGATCGACGAGTCCACCAACGGCACGGTGGGCGCCGGCATGATCATCGACGCCCGCTGATCCGCGCTCCGAGCCCGGGCCCCTTCGTCCGAAGGGGCCCGGGCTTTCGGTTGAGAGGGCTTGCGGGAGCGCCACCGGTTCAGGCGTCGATGGCCTGGTAGAGGGTGGTCCAGAAGTCGTTCATCAGGTGTGCCGGGTTCGGGACCGAGTAGCCGACCTGGGTGAGCAGGATGCCGGTGAGCTGGTTGGCCGGGTCGGCGTAGGCGGAGGTGCCGGCTCCGCCGTCCCAGCCGTACTGGCCGATGGGCGCGTAGTCGCCGCGGTAGGTGCGCACCGCCATCCCGTAGCCCCAGCCGCCCTGCTGGCCCTGGCCGAAGGAGATGTGGACGTTGTTGACGGCCAGGGCGGTGCGGGCGGCGTTCTGCTCTGGCGACAGCCGGTTGGTGGTCATCAGCTCGACGGCGGGCCGGGACAGGATCCGCCTGCCCTGGTGGGTGCCGCCGTTGAGCAGCATCCGGAAGTAGGCGTGATAGTCGTCGGCGGTGGAGACCAGCCCGCCGCCGCCGCCCTGGAACGCCGGAGGCGTGCTCCACCGGCCGCCCTTGGCCTCGTCCCAGATGAGGAACTCGCCGCTGGCCGGGTCGGGGGCGTACAGGTCCGGCAACCGGTCGAGCTGGTCGGCGGGCACGTGGAAGCCGGTGTCCTTCATGCCGAGGGGCTCGAAGATCCGCTCGCGCAGGAAGTCCTCGAACGACTGACCGGTGACCCGGGATACGAGCACGCCGACGAGGTCGCTGCTGATCTGGTACTGCCAGTGCTCGCCGGGCTGGTGCATCAGCGGCAGCTCGCCCAGGCGGCGCATCCACTCGTCCTGCTCGGGCACCTCTACCGGCAGGTTCGGCGTCAGGCCCCGCTCGAAGATCGCGTTCAGGATCGGGGTGCCCAGCGCCGTCATGTCCATGCCGAGGCCGAACGTGGAGGTGAGCACGTCCCGTACGGTGATCGGCCGACGGGCCGGCACGGTCTCGTCCAGCGGGCTGTCGATCCGCTTGAGCACCTGGCGGTTCGCCAGTTCGGGCAGCCACGGGTCCACCACGTCGTCCAGCCGCAGCCGGCACTCGTCCAGCAGCACCATCGCCGCCGCGATCGTGACCGGCTTGGACGTGGACGCCATGCGGAAGATCGTGTCCCGGCTCATCGGCGCGCCGCCGTCATGCCGCATCGTGCCCAACGCTTCCACGTGTGTTTCATCGCCACGGCTGACCAGGGCGACCAGCCCGGGGATCTTGCCGGACTCGACATGTCCGGTCAGCACGTCGCGCAGCCTGCGCAGTCCTGCGGCGGAGAAGCTGCCGTTTTCCATGATGAGCCTCCTTGGCCGTATCCATCCGTGAGCCCTGCGGACCGCTGCTCACCAATGTTCGGGAATCCCTGAACGACTGCGACACTACATTGCATTCATATATCCGTCAACGAACGAGGAAGGTCTGTATTGCCTGTATATCGCGGTTATTGGACCGATTTTGCAATGAGTGTGATGCTGAATGCAATGTCGGATCGAGGCGCGAATTGCAATGACGTGCAGGCGAATGCATACTGTGCAGGGTCAGGGCGCCTGGCGTGCAGGCCGATGGAGGGAGTCAAGCCCCATGCCCGGGAGCAGACTGACCGGTCAGGATCGACAGCACATCGCCGCGTGGCTGGCCGAAGGGCTCGGATACGCGGAGATCGGGCGGCGCCTGGGGCGGCCCGCCTCGACGATCATGCGGGAGGTCGCCAGGAACGGCGGGCCGGACGGCTACGGAGCCGACCGGGCGGACGAGGCCACGCGACGTCGTTCGCGCCGGCACAAGCAGGAGCGTTCTCCCGAGCCGCCGATCCCGGACGTCGGCCATGGGCGCGATCCGCGCGTGGTCAAGGACTTCACGCGGTCCTTCACCGATCTCCTGGTCGAGCAGGGTATGCCCCGGATGGCGGCCAGGGTGATGGCCTGCCTCTACGTCACCGACTCCGGCGCCCTCACTGCCGCCGACCTGGTCAAACGGCTCCGCGTCAGCCCAGCGTCGATCTCGCACGCCGTCACCTTCCTCGAACAGCAGAGGATGGTGCAGCGTGAGCGGGTCCCCGGTGAGCGCCGCGAACGCTATGTCGTCGACGACGACATGTACCTCCAGTCCCTCGTCGCGTCGGTGCAGATGAACGGGGCCCTGGTGGCCGCGTCGCGCCGGGGGAGCGAGATCCTCGGTGCCGCGACCCCCGCGGGTGCCCGCTTCGAGGCCACCGCCGAACTCGTCGCCCTCGTGAGCGAGGCACTCCAGCGGGTTGTGGAGGAGTGGAGGCAGGGCGCGTCCGCCCGCGGCGGAGGACGCCGATAGCCGCCTTCCGGCATCCGTCCGCGCACGGCCGTTCTCTGGTTTCCGGGGCCGTCCCCTATCACCCGGTCGTCCCGGACTCCACGCGCTCGGTGGGCGGAAACCGGTCAGTCGTCAGGTAGATCCTTTTACGTTTCGCGATCGATTGACTACGCTCCGTGTTAGAGTCTCGGCGTTCCGTGTCCCGCGACGTGTGGAGCGCCGTCCGTGACCCCTCGTGTGATCTTTCTCGGCGGCCTCGGCCGCAGCGGCACCACCCTGCTCGAACGGCTGCTCGGCGAGCTGCCCGGGGTGGCGCCCCTCGGCGAGGTGGTCCACCTGTGGGAGCGGGGGGTCCTCGCCGGTGAGCCGTGCGGCTGCGGGCGGGCGTTCCCCGACTGCCCGTTCTGGCGGGAGGTGGGGGAGCGGGCCTTCGGCGGGTGGACGCCGGCGCTGGCCGGTCGCGTGGTGACGCTGCGCCGCCGGGTCGACCGGACCCGCAGGCTCGGGCGCGCCCACGCCGACCTGCCCGAGTACGTCGAGGTCTACCGCACGCTCTATCGGGCCGCGGCCGACGTCGCGGGGGCGGGTTCGGTGGTCGACTCCAGCAAGCACGCCTCGCTCGCGTACTGTCTGCTCGCCGGCGGGGTGGACCCGCACGTCGTGCAGGTCGTGCGCGAGCCGCGCGCCGTCGCCCACTCGTGGGCGAAGACGGTCGAGCGTCCGGAGGACGGGCGGCCGATGACGCGCTGGCCCCCCGGGCGCACCGCCGTCCACTGGACGGCCCAGAACCTCGCCCTGGAGGCGCTCGCCCGCCGGGGCGCACAGGTCACCCGGGTCCGCTACGAGGACCTGATCGCGGCGCCGGGCGACACGCTCGGGGCGCTGGCGGACGAGCTGGGCCTGCCGCCGTCCGGGCTGCCGTTTCTGCGCGGCACCACCGCCCACCTGACCAGCGCGCACACCGCCTCGGGCAACCCGATGCGGTTCGGCGTCGGGCCGATCGAGCTCTCCCGCGACGACGGCTGGCGGCTCGGGCTGCCCCGCCGCCAGCAGAGCCTGGTCGCCGCCCTGACCTGGCCGCTCCGAGCCCGCTACGGGTACGGGAGCGCGGCGTGACCGCCTCGGACACCTCCGTGGGGGTGGTGATCCCCACCCGCGGGGACCGGGCCGAGTGGCTGCGGGAGGCCGTGCGGGGGGTGCTGGACCAGGAGCACGTCCGCGACGTGGTGGTGGTCGCCGACGGGGTGGACGCCCTGGCGGTGGCGGACCAGGTGGACGGGCTGCCGGTGCGCGTCCTGCCCAACCGGCTCAGCCCCGGCCTGCCGGGCGCGCGCAACACCGGCATCGCCGCCTGCGCGACCGGCCTGGTCGCCTTCTGCGACGACGACGACGTGTGGCTGCCGGGCAAGCTCGCCGCCCAGGTGGCCGCGATGGACGCGGGGGCGTGGTTCGCCAGCTGCGGCATCGAGGTGGAGTACGGCGGGCGCGTGGTCCCCCGTACGGCCGGGACCGCGACGGTGACGGCGGCCGACCTGGTGCGGTCGCGGATGGTGATGGTGCACTCCTCGACGTTCCTGTTCCGGCGCGGCGCGATCTGGGTGGACGAGAGCGCGCCCGGCGGGCAGAACGAGGACTGGGACCTCGCCCTGCGCGCCGCCAAGCGCCGGCCCATCGCCTGCGCCGACCGCCCGCTGGTCCGGGTCCGGTGGGGCGGCTCCCACTATGCCGGCCGCTGGGCCGACCGGATCGCCGGGCTGGAGTGGATGCTGACCCGCCACCCGGAGCTGGCCGACGACCCGCGTGGCGCGGCCCGCGTCTACGGCCAGCTCGCCTTCGCCCACGCCGCGCTGCGCCGCCGCCGCGCCGCCGCCCGCTGGGCCGCCCGCACGATCGCCGCCCGCCCCGCCGAGCCGCGCGCCCCCCTGGCCCTGGCCGTCGCCACCGGTCTGCTCCCCGCCTCCGTGGTCCTGTCGCTCCTCCACCACCGGGGGCACGGGATTTGACCGCCCGTCCTCTTCCCCGTACGCGCACTCGCGCGGAGACCCGCGGCCCGAGGGTGGTCGTGGGGGGCGTCGCCGTCGATCCAGTCGGGGAGGACGAGGTGGTCGCGTGGGTGGCCGCGGAGCTGGCGGCCGGGCGCGGGGGGCGCATCGTGACGCCGAACGTGGACATCTGCCGGGCCGTCGCGCGGGACCCCCGGCTCGCTGAGCTGGTGGCCGGGGCCGAGGTGGTGGTCGCCGACGGGATGCCGCTGGTGTGGGCGGCGCGGCTCCAGGGGACCCCGCTGCCGGGGCGGGTGACCGGGGCCGACCTGATCTGGTCGCTGAGCGGGATGGCGGCGCGGCGCGGCCGGCCCGTCTACCTGCTGGGCGGGCCGCCCGGCGTGGCCGAGGCGGCGGCCCGCGAGCTGACCGGACGCCATCCCGGACTGGAGGTGTGCGGGGTGGACGCGCCGCCCTACGGGTTCGACCTGACGGAGGCGGGGCGGGAACGGGTGCGGCGGAAGGTCGTGGCGGCGCGGCCGGCGCTGGTGTTCGCCGGGCTCGGGTTCCCCCGCCAGGATCTGCTCATCGCCGAGCTGCGGCGGGATCTGCCCCGGGCGTGGTTCCTCGGGTGCGGGGCGGCCATCGGGTTCGCGGCCGGGACGGTGTCGCGGGCGCCCGGCTGGATGCGCCGCGGCGGGCTGGAGTGGCTCCACCGGCTGGTCACCGAACCCCGGCGGCTGGCCCGCCGCTATCTCGTGGACGACCTGCCCTTCGCCGTGCGGCTGCTCGCGGCGAGCGCGGTCCGCCGCCGGTCCGCGGGCGGCCGGGCCCCCGTCAGGAGTCGGCGGCGGTCAGCTCCCTGACCCGGGCGATCTCCTTCTCGGAGAGGCCACGGGAGCCGGAGCACACCGCGAGGCGGGAGTCCATGGGCCGGAACGCCGTACGGGACAGGCCCGACCAGGCGAAGCCGCCGGCACCGGGAGGGCCGCCGGTGCACGCCCGGACGACGCGGTGCTCGGCGGCCCGGCTCCAGCGCAGGCCCGCGTACCCGTACAGATCGCGGAATCCCGGCACCGGGTCGGCGGCCAGCTCGTCGTAGGACACCACCCGGACGCCGGGCAGGCGCGACAGGATCGTGCGCGTCACCCGCCACAGCGCCGCCGCCTTGGCCACCCGGTCCTGCGAGCCGACCAGGGCGCGCAGGCGCAGCACCTCGGGATGGTCGCGGACCAGCAGCGGCTGTTCGAGCAGCTCGTGGAAGTAGATCGTCCAGCCGAGCCGCTGCCAGCTCGCCACGAACGCCACCGGGTCACGCACCAGGGCGATCACCCGGCAGCCGAGCCGCTCGGCGAACCAGGCCGCCGACAGCACCGCGAACGGGTCGTCCAGCAACGCCCGCCGCCCCGCCAGCCGCCCCAGGGTGAACGCGGCGCCGTAGCGGACCATGCGCGCCAGGTCGTACGGGGCCCGGTTGACGCGCAGTTCGGCCGCCCAGCCGTAGCGCAGCGCGACCGTGTCGCGGAAGGCGGGCAGCCAGGCGGCGGAGTTGTCGTCGCAGATGTACTGGAAGCGGTGGGAGACCCGGGCGCGCAGGACGCCGGGGCAGCGGCCGGGAGGGTGCTGCGGGTTGAGCGGCTCGTTCACGTAGACCAGCTCGCCGCCGGCCGCCAGCATCTTGCCCGCCCAGCTCGTCCCGCTCCTGGGCAGCCCGGTGACCAGCACCGGAGGGCGGACCGTCACGCCGCCGCCCAGGTGCGCGGGCGGAGCGCGGCCAGGCTGTGGCGGCCGAACGGGCGCAGCCCGTAGCGGTGGTGGAGCTGCCAGAGCGGCAGCGCGTTCTTGACCAGCACGCCACCCGACCAGCCGAAGGCGGCGCCCAGCGCGCCCTGCCCCGGGATGAGCGCCAGGTCCAGCAGGAGCGTGCAGACGACGGCGGCGACGAGGTTGAGCAGGCTGGAGGTGGTGTGGCCGGCCGCGGTCAGCACCACGTCCACCATGCCGCACGCCGTCGCCGCCATCATCGTGGCCGAGAGCACCAGCGCCACCGGCACGGCGGAGTCGTAGCCGGGGCCGAACACGCGCAGCAGCCACGGCGCGAGCGCCGCGTACCCGACCCAGATCGGCCAGGTCGCCAGCACCAGCCACATCGTCGTCACCTGGTAGAGCTCCTTGACCCTGGTCAGGTCGCCGGCGGCCAGCGCGCGCACCAGGCGGGGCTGCGCGGCCTGGGCCAGGCCCTGGCCGGCGAGCTGGCCGACGACCTTGAACCGGGTGGCTGCGGTGTAGACGGCGGCCTGGGCCGGCCCGCCGAGCGCGGCCACGACCACGATGTCCACCCGCTGGAACACCGCCTGGATCGCGCCCGCCGCCGACCGGGGCGCGGTGTGCCGCCACAGGTCGCGCCCCGTCCCCGGCAGGTACGGGGTGCGCGGCGCCCGGCCGCGCAGCGCGAGCGCGGCCAGTCCCGCGACGGGCAGGTACGGCAGCGCCCAGGCGAGAGGGAGTGACGCGGCGGAGAGCCCGGCCACGGCCACGGCCGCGACGAGGGCGAGCTGGGAGAGCGGCAGCAGCAGGCCGTCCAGCAGCACGGTGGGGCGCATGGCGCCGAAGCCCCGGCAGGCGGCGAGCAGCACGTCGGTCACCGCCATGGCCGGCAGCACGAGCGCGAGCCCGCCCAGCGCCGGCCAGAGCAGGACGCCGGCGACGGTGGCGAGGACCGACACGGGCACCAGCGCCGCCCTGACATATCCCGAAATACCGCGATAACCGTAGGTCTTGGCTCGGGCGATGAAGAACACCAGCCCGTTCCCCGCGTCCAGTTTCGCCACCCCGGCCACCATCAGCGCCAGCGCGACCGCGGTGAAGAACGCCCCCGCCACCGCCACCGGATACACCCGGGTCACCACCACGACCAGGAGGAACTGCGACAGCGCCCCGGCCGCCGCCCCGGCGACCCCCGCCAGTCCGCTCCGCGCGACCCGTCTCAGCGCCGCCACGACGGTTCACCGTCCAGCCAGCGGACCAGCCTCCGGTCGTGTTCCTCGAACCGGTCCATCAGCCGCAGCCGCAGCGAGTCGGGCAGCTGCTTGGGCCGTGGCCGCCAGTTGTGCCGGGAGAAGCCGGGATAGCCGAACCGCGGCACCCTCAGAAAGCGCAGCAGCCGGTCGTAGACGGGCTCGGGGTCGTGGAAGAACCGGTGGCTGTCGATGACCATGATCCGATCCCGGCCGAACAGCGGCTCCAGCCGTTCGAGCTGGTCGGCGTAGCGCCCCCGGGCCAGGTAGGCGAGGTGGCGGTGCCCGTGGTGGGCGGCGTGCGGGTCGGCCAGGAACAGCTCCCCGGCCCCGGCCACCCGCTCCTCCTCCAGCTCCAGCGCCCGCTCGAAGCACTCCTCGGTCTCGAACCCGCGGGCCAGCTCGTGGGCGTGCGCCGAGCAGGCCCGCTCCACCGGGTCGCGCACCAGCACGATCAGCTTCACCCCGGGCAGATCGGCGGCGATGCGCTCAGCGGCCAGCGGATGGAACAGGTAGTAGGGCGACGACTCGAACGCCTGCGGCAGCCCTCCGAACCGGCGGATCAGCAGCGCCGTGCCGATCCTCATCGGGAAGTGCGCCCGGTACCACGCCAGCCCGTGCCCGTAACTCGCGGTGTCGAAGTAGTGCACGCCCTTGCGCAACACCGGCTTGTACAGCAGCGGATGCTGGGCCAGCGCCCTGTAGAGCGAGGTGGTGCCGCACCGCTGCGCGCCCATGATGAGGAACGACGGCAGGAGCCGCACGGCGGAGGTCATCCGCCCGGTGGTCCTGGACACCGACAGCGCCGCCTGCTTCGCGGTCTTCACAGCAAGGCCTCCTGATAGTCGACGAGGGGGTTGAGCCAGCGGTCCGGCGGGCCGAGCGGCTCGTGTCCGTCGGCGGCGTGCCGGTCGGCCAGCGTGATCAGGTAGTGCAGCGCCGTCTGCCTGGCCTGCGCCGCCGACAGGCCGAGCGGGGCCAGCGTCCGCGCTGACCGGGCCAGGCAGCAGCGCGCCGCCGTGGCCGGGTCCATCCGCCGCAGCGCCCGCTGGAAGAGGTGGTGCAGGGCGTCGAACCCGTACGGGACGCCGAGCTCGTAGCGCTCCCAGTCCCACACGAGCAGCCGCCCGTCACCGGAGGGCGCGAGGTTCCACGGCGACAGGTCGCCGTGCCAGGCGTGCCCCCCGGGCCCCCCGGGCTCGCCGGTGGCCGCGATCTCCTCGACCGCGCGCAGCAGCAGCTCCGCCGGCACCCGGCCCCTGCGGACCGGCAGCGGCGACAGCGCCAGCACGCCGAGGCCGCGCCAGCTCCCGTGGTGGAGCACCGACGGCACGACGACGGTCTTCAGCGCCCGCCCGGCCAGCCGGTCCAGCGTGGCGGCCTCGTGCGCGACCAGCGCGCGCGTCCGGTCGGTGTCGCCGATCTTCACGTACGCGAGCGGCTCGCCCCCGCTGCGCGCCTCCAGCACCGGCTTGCGGTTGGCCCGCCGCGCCGGCCGCACCCGGAGCGTGACCTCGACCGGGGCGCCGAACACCTCGCCCAGGTGCTCGGCGATCGACCCCCGCGTGGCCAGCGTGATCCGCCGGCCGGGATGCCACCAGCGGCGCGGCGCCAGGCGGCGCGGCAGTCGGGCGTGCGGCAGCAGCGTGTAGGCGCGCGGCGCCCCCGAACCGGGGTAGAGCAGGTCGAGCGTGCCGGCGAGGTAACGCAGCCGGGCGCGGGCGTCGTTCATGAGGAGTTCCTCCACAGCAGCGCGAACGAGATCGCGTAGAGGCTCAGCGGCGTGACGAGGCCGTCGTAGATGAGCATGTAGAACAGCACCAGGCACATCACCAGCACCCCGGCCAGGCCGATCGGCGAGCGGTCGGCCCAGTGGCGGCGGATCGCCCCGGCGAAGAACGCCGCGTAGAGCACCGCCCCGGTGACCCCCTGCGAGATCAGCAGCAGCCAGAGCTGCCCGTCGCTGCCCAGCGGCGGATGACCGCACCCGGGGCACCAGGCGGTCTTGCCGGTGGTGACCGAGCGGTGGCTGCCCAGGGCGCGACGGGTGTTGCCGTAACCGATGAGGGGGGAGTGGCGGGTGGCCTCGACGGTGGCCGCGACGGTGAAGGCGCGGATGTCGTTGGAGTGCGGGCTGTCGAGCCGCTGGGCCACCAGGGGCGCGAGCGGGCTGAGCGCGAACGCCAGCGCCGCGGCGGCCGCCCCCGCGCAGAGCGCCGTCCTGGTCCGGCCGCCCACCCGGAACACGAGGTAGACGCCGGCCAGCCCGAGGGCGATCCACAGGCCCCGGTTGAGCGAGTACACGATCGGCACGGCCGCCACCGCCACCGCCGCCACGGCCAGCACCCTGCGGCGGCGCGAGCCGTACACCCACCAGCCGACGACGAACCAGATGAGCAGCACCGACAGGTTGCCGCCCCAGGCGTTGGCCCATTCGAACGGGGCCTCCGGCCGGGGCAGGGCGTGGCCGAGGACCTTCTGCGTCTGCGCCGCGGTCGGATGGACGAGGTTCTGCACGAACGGGTGTGCCGCGATCCAGTCGGGCAGCACCAGCTCCAGCGGGGAGGTGAAGGAGAAGCCGGGCGCCAGCACGCCGAGCAGCCCGCCCGCGACCGCCGTGAGGAACAGCACGCCGAGCATCCGCACCAGCCGCAGCTGGGGCAGCTCCCGCTCGGTGAGGTTGCCCACGTAGAGCAGCAGGATCAGGGCCGACACGTACAGCGCGAGCCGCATCGCGTAGCCGACCAGCCGGCCCGCGGCCAGCTCGCCGTAGGTGCCGGGCGGCATCTCGCCCAGCATCAGACCGCTCAGCAGGTAGCAGGCGATCAGCAGCACCCACAGCCCGAACCCGCGCGGCACCCGGACCGGCCGGCGGCGCCAGAGGATCACCGCCATGGGCACGGCGAGCACGACCACCGACAGCCCGCCGAACCCCAGCGCCCACCAGAGCGGGTAACCGAGCAGCAGCGCCGCGACGGGCCAGGCCGGGCCTCTCACGTCGACGGGTCCCGTGGGCGCCGCATCGGCCGCATGGGCGTGGTCCTGGCGGTGGTGATGCTCGTCTCGAACTCGCCGCTGGCCACGAGCTTGCCGAGCGAGGCGTGCTGCCCGCGCGGGGGCCGGACGGGCGCCGGCGCCAGGTCCGTCGTGGTGACCGCGCCGATGATCGGCACGCTGTGCCTGCTCAGCAGCCGTACGGCGGCCGTCACGTCGGGGGCCTCCGCCCCGCCCAGGCCGATCAGCACCAGCGCCGCGTCCGCCCTGGCGAGATCGCCCACGTCGGTGCCGTCGAGCACGGTCAGCGGCACGTTGGCGGCCAGCGGCACGGCCACCTGCGCGCCGCCGAGCCCGGGCGGGACGGACTTGACCAGCAGCCGCTTGCCGGGGCACGAGGCGAGCACGGCGGAGGACAGTTCGTGCAGCGTGCCGTGGTCGAGCGGCCGCGACACGTCGGCCAGCACGGGCAGCCGGGTCAGCCGCTCGACGTCGGCGGGGGTGCGCAGCCGGGTGTCGAGGCGGTCGCGCAGCCGGGCGGCCGCCACGCCGGCGAGCAGCCCGGCCATGAGCCCCGATCCCAGGTGGAGGGGCAGACTGGGGGCGCTCGGCTCCTGGGGCGGGGCGGCGGCGCTGATGATCTGGCCGGGGGTCACCGCGAGCGTCTTGAGCGTGTCGTACTTCTGCGTCAGGCTCGCGACCTGGCGGGCGAGCACGTTCTGCCGGTGCGTCGCGCGGGTGTGCTCGGCGCTGCCCCTGGTCAGCGTCTGCTGCTCGTCGATCACCGCGGACAGCGCCTCGCCCGCCTGTCTGAGCTTGCCCAGCACCAGCCGCAGCTGCGCCGTGATCGTCGCGGTCGCGCTCTCGGTGCGGTGCGCCAGGTAGGCCTGCGCGTAGGCGCGCGACTGCAGCGCGGCGTCACCGGGGTCGGCGGCGGTGACCGAGATCGTCAGGACCGCCGAGTTGGGCGGCACGGACACCACGGCGGGCTCCAGCTCGGCGCCGCCCACCTGCTCGGCGGCCTTGGCGGCGACGACGGCCGACTGGGCGATCTGCGCCTCGGTGTCGAGGTTGAGCTGCTCGCGCTGCCGGCTGGTCACCTGGTTGACGGGCTCGCCGATGCCCACCGGGCTGACCAGGACGTGGCTGGTGGCGGTGTAGGAGGGCGGGGTGAGGCGCATGAGCCCCAGGCCCGTGGCGCCGCCGGCGAGCAGGCAGCCCATCAGGAGCAGCCAGCGACGGCGGAGCAGGGCGA
Source organism: Nonomuraea sp. CA-218870 (assembly GCF_050936535.1). Lineage (NCBI taxonomy): Bacteria > Bacillati > Actinomycetota > Actinomycetes > Streptosporangiales > Streptosporangiaceae > Nonomuraea > Nonomuraea sp. CA-218870. Next base: position 358,084 of record NZ_JBNJMN010000002.1, read on the forward strand.
GGTGGTCTCCGAGCTCGGCGCCGGAGCGGCGGGCCGGGTGATCCGGCGGCTGGCTCATGAGGCGAGTCCCCCTGAAGTGTGTGCGGATAGTCGCTTACTGACGACTCTGCGTCACGCGCCATGGTGTGCGCCCACTATAAGGGCGGCGGTTATCGGCCAGGTGCGATCCGCAAGATTTTCTCGGATACGGGCCAGGTATCGTGCCTTTATTAAGTGATTTTTCGGCATTTGTCGGGGCGGCTGGCAGGGGTTTGAGCTGCTAGGACTTCCGCTCTGGCTGAAGTTCGGGGAATGGCATGGCAAGGTTCAGGTTGCAGAGGGCGGGGGTTCTCGAAAACAAGGGGGTCGACGATTTTGGCGCGACGGGCATTTCCGTATAGAGCGGCTTTTTTCGGAATGGCGATGACGCTGGCCGTCACGCTGGCCGCCTGTTCCCCGGGGGACCGGGGCGCCGCCGAGGACCCGGAGGAGCCCGCGCCCGCCGGCGCCCGGCCGCTGCCCGTCCCCTCGCCCGCGTGCGAGGTCACCGGAGGGCTCATCCCGTCATGCGGCGCCTGGTGGGGCATCGCCCCGGAGATCTTCACCGGCCTGGACGTGGAGAAGGCGGTGGCCGGCGCCGAGAAGCGGATGGGCGCGCCCGCCGACATCGTGCACGTCTACCACCGGGGCAAGGAGCTGTTCCCGACGGAGAAGGAGATCCGGCTGGCCCGCGACCCGGAGCGCCCCCGGCTGCTGCTGATCAACTGGAAGCCGTCGCTCACCCGCACCTGGGCCGAGATCGCCCGCGGTGCCGTCGACGGCCGGATCGACCGGCTGGCGGACCACCTCAGGCGGACGTTCCCCGAGCGGTTCTTCCTCACCATCCACCACGAGCCGGAGAACGACGTCGACCCCGGCGCCGGCTCGGGCATGCGGGCCAAGGACTACGCGGCGATGTTCCGGCACGTCGTGCTCAGGCTGCGGCACAAGGGCGTCAAGAACGCGGTCACCGTCATGACCTACATGGGCGCGCCCAACTGGGCGGTCCAGCCCTGGTTCGAGGAGCTGTACCCCGGTGACGACGTGGTCGACTGGGTGGCCATGGACCCGTACGCCGACCACCGGGTGCACGACTTCGGCACGCTGGTCAACAAGACGCGGGAGGAGTTCGGCGAGTGGCCCGGCTTCTACCGGTGGATGCAGTGGCGCTTCCCCGGCAAGCCGGTCATGGTCGCCGAGTGGGGAGTGTTCGAACGGCCCGACGACCCGGCGTTCAAGCGGGCGTTCTTCGAGTCGGTGCGCCACCAGATCCGCCGCTACCCGCAGATCAAGGCGCTGGTCTACTTCGACTCGCCGTACGCGCCCAGGGGCGACACCAGGTTCGACACCGACGAGGCCGCCGACAAGGCGTTCACCGCGCTCGCGAGAGATCCGCACTTCCGCTCGACGCGCGTGCCGCGGCCCTGACGCGCCACCGCCAGCCGATCGCGATCACGGCGGTGGCGACGGCCAGCGCCACCAGCGTGAGGGTGTTGCCGACGTTCAGCAGCTTGAGCGCGGAGGCCAGCAGCACGATCGCGAGCATCGCCCTGATCAGGCCGCCCGGCGCGCGGGAGGAGATCCGCGCGCCCAGATAGACGCCGGGGATCGAGCCGATCAGCAGCGAGGTGGTCAGGTCGAGCTGGAAGTCGCCGAACAGGAGGTGGCCGATCGCGGCCGAGACGACCAGGGGCACGGCCTGGACGAGGTCGGTGCCGACGAGCTGGTTGGCCTTGAGCGCCGGGTAGAGCGCGATGAGCGCCACGATGATCAGTGAGCCGGAGCCGACGGACGACACGCCCACGATCAACCCGCCTACCATACCGACCAGTACGGTCGGAATCGGGCGCACGCGGACCTCGTTCGCGTGCGCCGTGCCGCCCCTGTCGCCGATCAGCGTCTTGGCGGCCAGCCCCGCGACGGCCAGCAGCAGCGCCACGCCGAGCGCGTACTTCACCCCGTCGCCCACCGCCCACGCCCGCGCCACGAACACCCCGCAGAACGCCGTCGGCACCGACCCCAGGCAGAGCCACCCGACCAGCCGCAGGTTGACCGTGCCGTGGCGGAGGTGGACGAAACCACCCACCGGCTTCATCACCGCCGAGGCGACCAGGTCACTGGAGACCGCGGCCAGCGGCGGCACGTTGAAGAACAGCATCATCATCGGCGTCATGAGCGCGCCGCCGCCCATGCCGGTGAGTCCCACCACGATCGCCACCAGGAACGACCCGAGAACCAGGGGGAAGTCGATCAACGCACCCACCCTCCGCTGCGCAGCGTGCCCAGGACCTGATCGACCGCGGTCTCGACGGAGAGGTGCGTGGTGTCGAGGACCAGGTCGGCGTCGTCCGGCTCCTCGTAGGGGTCGGAGACGCCGGTGAACTCGGGGATCAGCCCGGCCCGCGCCTTGGCGTACAGGCCCTTGCGGTCGCGCCGCTCGCACTCCTCCAGCGGCGTGGCCACGTGCACCAGCAGGAAGTCGGCGCCGACCGACTCCACCATCTCCCGCACCTCGGCGCGGGTCGCCGCGTACGGGGCGATCGGCGCGCAGATGGACAGGCCGCCGTGGCGGGCCGCCTCCGCGGCGACGAACCCGATGCGGCGGATGTTGAGGTCGCGGTCCTCCTTGGAGAACGACAGGCCCTTCGACAGCAGCCGCCGCACCACGTCGCCGTCGAGGTAGGTGACGGTCCTGCTGCCCAGCTCCAGCAGCGCGTCGCGGAGCCCGCGGGCGATCGTCGACTTGCCCGACCCGGACAGGCCGGTGAAGAACACCACCAGCCCGCGCCGGTGCGGCGGCCCGGGGATGCGCACCGGCTCGGGCCCCGCCAGGTGCTCGGCCGCGCCGTAGGCGGCCGCGACGTGCTCACGCAGCTCCAGGTCGATCTCGGGCTCCTCGCGCGGCGCCAGCGGCACCGGGACGACGAGCGTGCCCGCCGGCAGCCGGTCCCTGGCCCGCAGCGCCGCCCTGACCACGCCTGGGCCGTCCTCCCCGTACGAGAGAGGCATCAGCAGGATCACCGCGTCGAGCTCCTTGGCGGTGGCCGCCACCTCGTCCAGGTCGTCGAGCGGGCCGCGCATCGTGACGGCCAGCGCGGGACGCCCGCCCAGCTCGTCGCGTACCTGGGCCGGAGTGCGGTGCAGGCGGGCGAACGGGCCGTGCTCCGGCGCGCCCAGCCCCTTGACCGGGCCGGCGGCCAGACCGCCGGGACCGTGCTCGGTCACCGTCAGCGTGGCGAGCGGGACGCCCTCGGGGTCGAGCAGCGTCACCTCGCTTCCGGCGCCTTCGGGCAGGTGGAGCGTCACCGGCGCGGGCCACGGGGTGCCGTCGGCGAGGGTGCCGCGCTCGGTCACCGCGTGCACGTCCTCATGGCCGAGAAAACCGGTCAGCGGCCGGAACGCCCCCGACAGCAGCAGCTCAAGGTCGGCCAGCTCGCGCGGGTCCGGCGTCCACTCCACGGTTGATCCCAACTATCCCGACTGCAAGGGTAGGCAACCCTACCCGCCGACGGGCGGGGGATGCTAGATGAGCCGGGCGAAGTGGTACTGGGGCTTCCTGATCACCATGGTGATCTCGTCGTGCGTGGCGGGGTAGCGCCCTCCCGTCAGCCGCGCCGTCACCGCCACCGCCGCCGCGCCCACCCGGCCCATCGCCGGCCCGCTCGTCGCCCGCTCCTCGTCGGTGACCATCAGGCCCCGGGCCAGGCAGAACGCGTGCATCCCGTCGGCCGAGGCCAGCGGGCCGTAGACGGCCGGCAGCGGCCCCGGCGCGCCCTCGGTCACCAGGTGCCGCCACAGCGGCCGCCGCACCCACGACGGCGTCAACCGGTCGAGCAGCCCGTAGGCGGACTCGCGGTCGCGCATCCGCAGCAGCACCAGCCCGCCCGGCCGCAGCGCCTGCAGCAACCGGTCGAACACCAGCTCCGCGTGCTGGATCCGCTCCAGCAGGAACAGCAGCTGGATGACGTCGTACGAGCGAGGCGGCAGCGGCGCCGACCGCAGGTCGCCCAGCGACCACGTCACCAGGTCGGCGCGCTCCTCCACCACCCGGCGGATCGCGGGCAGGTCCTCGTCCACCCCGCACACCCGCGTCTCGATCCGCTCCAGCGACAGCGGCTCGCCGTGGGCGCACCCGGCGACCAGCACGTCCAGCCGCCGGCCGAGCTGCCCGGCCCACTGCTCGCGGATCCGCTGACTGAATAGATCGCCACCCCGGGCGACCGCCCGCACGTCTGACATGCGACCCACAGTAACCACACGAGCGCGGATAGTGGCGCACCTTCGGTGGAAGGGGAAGCGGATCAGGGGGTCCAGGCCGGATCGCGGCCGGTGAGGCCGAGCAGGCGATCCAGCGGCGAGGCGTCGTCCCCGACCTCCACCGCCGGCCCGAACACGCCGCGCTTCCTGCCCATCTCCGCCATCTCCTCGGTGAAGCGCAGCCCCCGCCCGACCGCCTCGGGGTCCGGCTCGTACGCCTGGCCGGTGGCCATGGCCAGGTCCCAGCCGTGCGTCACCATGTCGACGAGGAACATGTGGGCCAGCGCGGTCATCGGCAGGCCCATGCCCTCGCTCACCCCCTCCCACGCCCCCGGCCGCGACCACGCGGCGAGCGTGCGCCGCGCCCGCTCGGGGAAGTCGCCCGTGTACGGCCCCTGATCGGCGGGCGTCTCGTGGCGGGCCAGCGCCTCGAACATCGCCGCCACCCACTCCAGGTGGCTGATCAGGGCCCTGACGTCGAACTCGGCGCACGGGGTCGGCAGCCCGAGCTGCTCCTGCGGCACCGCGCGCACCAGGCCGGCGGTCTGTTCGGTGGCGCGCGTCATCAGCGGCATCATGTCGTCCATGGCAGCGATGATGCCGGAGCCCGCCCACGGAAGGCTTGGAGAAACGCGACTGCGCGGGTGGGTCGACCCGTACGCCGGCCTGGCCGCCTTCGACTTCGCCCGGCACCCGCCGTCCACCGCCCTGGCCCCGTACCTGGATCACTTCTGGGTCGTCACGTGGGACCTCGCCGAGCCGTACGAGCAGCGCATCGTCTCGCACCCGACGGTGAACATGACGATCACCCACGACTTCCACCGGATCGCCGGAGTGATCGACGGCGGGTTCTCGTACACGATGCGGGGCGGTGGCCGCGCCCTCGGGGCCCGCTTCTCTCCCGGCGGCTTCCGCACCTTCCTCGGCGGCCCCGTCCACCAGCTGACCGGCCGCTTCGCGGAGATCGGCGAGCTGTACGGGACGGCGGGCTCGGCATTCGTGGACCGCGTCCTGGCCGAACCCGAGACGGCGGCGGCCATCGCGCTGGTGGAGAGCTTCCTGCTGGATCTGGGGCCCGTGCGGGACCCGCTCGCGGACGAGGCCGCGGCCCTGGTCCTGATGGCGGAGAACGACGTCACCCTGACCCGGGTCGACCGGCTCGCCACCCGCTCGGGGCGGTCGGTGCGCTCGCTGCAGCGCCTGTTCAGGGACTACGTCGGCATCGGCCCCAAATGGGTGATCCGCCGGTTCCGGCTGCACGAGGCGGCGGAGCGCGTCTACCGCGGTCTCGACCTCGCCACCCTGGCCGCCGAGCTGGGCTACGCCGACCAGGCCCACCTGACCCGCGACTTCACCGCCGTGATGGGCATGCCGCCGTCGGCCTACGCCCGCCTCGGTCCCGCCCGTTGACGCCTGAGGCGGGGCCCGGGGGCGTGAGCGGGCGGCGGGCGGCAAGTAGGCTGGAGTCCATCACCCCCGCGCTCCGCATGGCCGGGGGTAGTCGTGTTGCCATCGTGGGGCTAACTGATGAGTCTTTCCGGACTGCTTGACCTTGTCGCCGCCGACCCTGAGCTGACCGCCGCCCTGGAGCGGGGCGGTGACGTGTCACTGGTGGCGCCCGCCGCGCTGCGGCCGTTCGGCGTGGCCGCGCTGGCCGGGCACGACCAGCGGACGGTGCTGGCCGTCACCGCGACGGGACGGGAGGCGGAGGACCTGGCGGCGGCGCTGGGCGGTCTCGTCGACCCCGGGGCCGTGGCGGTCTTCCCCGCCTGGGAGACGCTGCCGCACGAGCGGCTGTCGCCGCGTTCCGACACGGTGGGGCAGCGGCTGGCGGTGCTGCGCCGGCTCGCGCACCCGGTGAAGGGCGACAGCGCGGCCGGGCCGCTCGGCGTGGTCGTGGCGCCCATCAGGGCGCTGCTGCAGCCGGTCGTCAAGGGGCTGGGCGACCTGGAGCCGATCCGGCTGCGCGCGGGCGACGACGCCGACCTGGACGAGGTGGTGGCCCGGCTGGTGGAGAACGGCTACCACCGGGTCGACATGGTGGAGCGGCGCGGCGAGGTCGCGGTGCGCGGCGGGCTGCTGGACGTGTTCCCGCCGACGGAGGAGCACCCGCTGCGGCTGGAGTTCTGGGGCGACACGGTCGAGGAGATCCGCTGGTTCAAGGTGGCCGACCAGCGTTCGCTGGAGGCGGCCGAGGACGGGCTGTTCGCGCCGCCGTGCCGGGAGCTGCTGCTGACCGCCGAGGTGCGGCAGCGGGCGAGGGAGCTGGCGGAGCGGCATCCGGCGCTGGCCGAGGTGCTCGACCAGCTCGCGGAGGGCACGCCGGTGGAGGGCATGGAGGCGTTCGCGCCCGCCCTCGCCGGCGAGATGGACCTGCTGATCGACCATCTGCCGGTCAGGTCGGCGGTGTTCGTCTGCGACCCGGAGCGGATCAGGAGCCGGGCCGAGGAGCTCGTGCGCACCTCGCAGGAGTTCCTGGAGGCGTCCTGGATCAACGCGGCGGCGGGCGGCGAGGCGCCGATCGACCTGGGCGCGGCGGCGTTCCGGACGCTGGAGGAGATCCGCGGGCACGCCGAGGTGCTCGGGCAGCCGTGGTGGACGATGGCGCCGTTCGGCTCCGGGGTGGAGCTGGCCGCGCACGACTCCGAGGCCTACCGCGGCGACACCCGCAGGGCGCTGGACGACATCAAGGGCTGGCTGGCCGACGACAAGGCGGTCGTGCTCATCAGCGAGGGTCTCGGGTCGGCCGAGCGCATGGTGGAGCTGCTCAAGGGCGTCGACGTGCCGGCCCGCCTGCAGCGGTACGTGGACAAGGCGCCGGAGCCGAAGGTCGTGCACGTCACCACCGGGCTGCTGGAGCACGGGTTCGTCACGCCGGGCCTGGCCGTGCTCACCCACCTCGACCTGGTGGGCCAGAAGGCGTCCACGAAGGACATGCGCCGCCTGCCGTCGCGCCGCCGCAACATGGTCGACCCGCTCCAGCTCAAGGTGGGCGACCACGTGGTGCACGAGCAGCACGGCGTGGGCCGCTACGTCGAGATGGTGCGCCGCACGGTCCAGGGCGCCACGCGCGAGTACCTGGTGATCGAGTACGCCAAGGGCGACCGGCTGTACGTGCCGACCGACCAGCTCGACGAGGTCACCCGTTATGTTGGCGGCGAGTCGCCCACACTCAACCGGATGGGCGGCGCCGACTGGGCCAAGGCGAAGTCACGGGCGAAGAAGGCGGTCAAGGAGATCGCCGGCGAGCTGATCCGGCTCTACTCGGCCCGCATGGCCTCGCCCGGCCACCCGTTCGCGCCGGACTCGCCGTGGCAGCGCGAGATGGAGGACGCGTTCCCGTACGCGGAGACCGCCGACCAGCTGGAGGCGATCGACGAGGTCAAGCGCGACATGGAGCGCGGCGTCCCGATGGACCGGCTGATCTGCGGCGACGTCGGCTACGGCAAGACCGAGATCGCGGTGCGGGCGGCGTTCAAGGCGGTGCAGGACGGCAAGCAGGTGGCGGTGCTGGTGCCGACGACGCTGCTGGTGCAGCAGCACATGTCGACGTTCGCCGAGCGGTTCTCCAGCTTTCCCGTCACGGTCAAGCCGATCTCCCGGTTCCAGAGCGACGCCGAGGTCAAGGGCACGCTGGACGGGCTGCGCACCGGCGCGGTCGACGTGGTGATCGGCACCCACCGGCTGCTCAGCCCGGAGGTCAGGTTCAAGGACCTCGGGCTGATCATCATCGACGAGGAGCAGCGGTTCGGCGTCGAGCACAAGGAGGCCATGAAGCACCTGCGCACGCAGGTGGACGTGCTCGCCATGTCGGCGACGCCGATCCCGCGCACGCTGGAGATGGGCCTGACCGGCATCCGCGAGATGTCGACGATCCTGACCCCGCCGGAGGAGCGTCACCCGATCCTCACGTTCGTCGGCCCGTACGAGGAGAAGCAGATCGGGGCGGCGGTCCGGCGCGAGCTGATGCGCGACGGCCAGGTGTTCTTCGTGCACAACCGGGTGGCGTCGATCAACCGGGTGGCCGCGCGGCTGCGCGAGCTGGTGCCCGAGGCGCGGATCGCGGTGGCGCACGGGCAGATGAACGAGCACCAGCTGGAGAAGATCATGGTCGGGTTCTGGGAACGCGAGTACGACGTGCTCGTGTCCACCACGATCGTGGAGTCCGGGCTGGACGTGCCCAACGCCAACACGCTGATCGTGGACCGGGCCGACACCTACGGCCTGTCGCAGCTCCACCAGCTGCGCGGCCGGGTGGGCCGGGGCCGGGAGCGCGGCTACGCCTACTTCCTCTACCCGCCGGAGAAGCCGCTGACCGAGACCGCGCACGAGAGGCTGGCCACGATCGCCCAGCACACCGAGATGGGCGCGGGCATGTACGTGGCGATGAAGGACCTGGAGATCCGCGGCGCCGGCAACGTGCTGGGGGCCGAGCAGTCGGGCTTCATCGCGGGCGTGGGCTTCGACCTGTACGTCCGGCTGATGGCCGAGGCGGTGCAGGAGCAGAAGGCCAAGCTCGAAGGCGTGGAGGCGCGGCCCGAGCAGGCGGACGTCAAGGTGGAGCTCCCGATCAACGCGCACATCCCGCACGACTACGTCACCTCCGAGCGGCTGCGGCTGGAGGCCTACAAGCGGATCGCGGCCATCGCCGAGCCCATCCACATCGGCGAGGTGCGCGACGAGCTGACCGACCGCTACGGCAAGCCGCCGGTCGAGGTGGAGAACCTCCTGGAGGTGGCCGCGTTCCGGATCAGGGCGCGCAAGGCGGGGCTGACGGACGTCACTCTGCAGGGGCAGTACATCAAGTTCGGTCCGGCGCGGCTGCGCGAGTCGCAGCAGGTGCGGCTGGACCGGCTCTACAAGAAGTCGGTCTACAAGCAGGCCGCGGAGACGCTGCTGGTGCCGGTGCCCAAGACGAAGCCGCTGGGCGGGCAGCCGTTGCGTGACCTGGATCTGCTCAAATGGTGCGGCGATCTGGTCGAGGCGATGTTCCTCGAGCCGGCGCCGGTAAGCTGACTGCGGTTTTTGTCGGAAAGGGACACGCACGTGAAGTCGATACGAGTGGCTGTGGCCGCCGCGGCAGCCGGGGTGAGCTTCCTCGGGCTGACCGCCTGCTCTACCCCCGTCGAGGCCGGCGCGGCGGCCGTCGTCGGTGATCAGCGCATCTCCTCCCGTGAGCTGGCCGAGAACGTGCGGGAGTTCGAGGCCGCACTCAAGAGGGCGAACATCGAGTCGGAGCAGCTGGGCGTGCCCATCACGCAGTTCGTCCTGTTCCGGATGACCAACCAGCTGCGCTACGAGCAGGTCGCCGCCAAGCACGGCGTCACCGTCAGCGAGGCGGAGATCGACACCGCGCTCAAGGACCCGGGCCAGTACCAGGACCCCCAGATGAACCTGCTCTCCAAGGGGGTCTCGCCGGCCGACGCCCGCGACTACGTCAGGGCCGAGGTGGGCGCCACCAAGGTCATCGACAAGTTCGGCGGCCGGGAGAACCAGCAGGCCGCGATGAAGTGGCAGCAGGAGTACAACGCGGTCAAGACCGTGTTCAGCCCCCGCTACGGCACCTTCCAGCCGGATCGGGGCTTCGTCGACCCGGGCCGCTTCGGCAAGCCGGTCCAGGCCGAGCAGGAGCAGCAGGGCTGACATGCCGCTCGTCGTCGTCACCACCTCGCCGCGCGTCCCGCCGGGCCTGCTCAGCCACCAGGCCTGGCAGGCCCTCCGGTCCGGCCCGGTGCTGACGGGCTCGCCGGACCATCCGCAGCTGCCGTACCTCGCCGACGCGGGGGTGGAGGTCGAGATCGTGACCCCGGACCCGCGCGCGCTGGCCGGGCGCGCGGCGGCGGGGGAGACCGTGGTGTGGCTCGCCGGCGACGGCGACGAGGAGTTCATGCGCGGGCTCGGTCACGCCGCGCTGGCGCTGGAGGACCCGCCGCTGATCGAGGTGGTGCCCGGCTCGTACGACCTGCCGGGCGCGCGGGTGCTCGATCTCGTACGGGTGATGGACCGGCTGCGCGCCGAATGCCCGTGGGACCGCAAGCAGACCCACGAGTCGCTCGTCCCGTACCTGCTCGAAGAGGCGTACGAGGTGCTGGAGACGATCGAGGAGGGCGACCACGCCGCGCTCCGCGAGGAGCTCGGCGACCTGCTGCTCCAGGTGGTCTTCCACGCGCGGGTGGCCGAGGGCTTCGACATGGACGACGTGGCCGCCGGCATCGTGGACAAGCTGGTGCGCCGCCACCCGCACGTGTTCGGCTCGGTCAGGGCGGAGAGCGCCGACGAGGTGAACGACAACTGGGAGGCGATCAAGGCCGCGGAGCGGGCCTCCCGGGGCGATGAGTCGCTGTTCGACGGGGTGCCGATGGGGCAGCCGGCGCTGTCGCTGGCCGCGCAGCTGCTGCGCCGCGCCGAGCGTTCCGGCGTCCCGGACAGCCTGGCCGCCGCGGTCGGCCAGGGGGTCGCACGGGAGCTGTTCGACCTGGTGAGGCGGGCGCGAGCGGCGGGCGTGGACCCGGAGGCGGAGCTGCGGGCGGCGGCGCGGGCCTACCGCGATCGGGTGCGGGCCTGGGAGTCGCGCCGGTCGTGATGCCCTCAACCGATAGGCTCTGAACGCATTAAATGCCGAACGCATATTGCCTATCGATTCAGGAGCGCATCCCGTGGCTACCATCGAGGTCGTTTACGCTCGCGAGATCCTCGACTCCCGGGGCAACCCCACGGTCGAGGTGGACGTGGTGCTCGACGACGGCAGCACCGGCCGGGCGGCGGTGCCCAGCGGCGCGTCCACCGGCCAGTTCGAGGCCGTCGAGCTGCGTGACGGCGACGAGCGCTACGGCGGCAAGGGCGTGCGCAAGGCCGTGCTGGCCGTGACCGACGAGATCTTCGACGAGATCCACGGCGTCGAGGCCGAGGACCAGCGCATCGTCGACCAGATCATGATCGATCTGGACCGTACGCCGAACAAGGCCAAGCTGGGCGCCAACGCGATCCTCGGCGTCTCGCTGGCCGTGGCCAAGGCCGCCGCCGACAGCGCCGACCTGCCGCTCTTCCGCTACCTCGGCGGCCCCAACGCCCACCTGCTGCCGGTGCCGATGATGAACATCCTCAACGGCGGCGCGCACGCCGACACCAACGTCGACATCCAGGAGTTCATGATCGCGCCGATCGGCGCGGAGACGTTCGGCGAGGCGGTGCGCATGGGCACCGAGGTCTACCACGCGCTGAAGAAGGTGCTGAAGGAGAAGGGCTACGCGACCGGCCTCGGCGACGAGGGCGGGTTCGCGCCCAACCTGCCGTCCAACCGCGACGCGCTCGACCTGATCCTGGTGGCCATCGAGCGGGCGGGCTACACCCCCGGCGACGACGTGGCGCTGGCGCTCGACGTGGCGGCCACCGAGTTCCACAAGGACGGCGTCTACACGATCGACGGCAAGGGCCTGTCGGCCCAGGAGCTGGTCGCCTTCTACACCGACCTGGTCGACAACTACCCGCTGGTGTCCATCGAGGACCCGCTCGACGAGGAGGACTGGGAGGGCTGGAAGGCCATCACCGCCGCGCTCGGCGACCGGGTGCAGCTCGTCGGCGACGACCTGTTCGTGACCAACCCCGAGCGGCTGGCCCGCGGCATCGGGGAGGGCACCGGCAACGCCCTGCTGGTCAAGGTCAACCAGATCGGCACGCTCACCGAGACGCTCGACGCGGTCGACCTGGCCCACCGCAGCGGCTACCGGTGCATGATGAGCCACCGCTCCGGCGAGACCGAGGACACCACGATCGCCGACCTGGCGGTGGCGACCAACTGCGGCCAGATCAAGACCGGCGCCCCGGCCCGCTCCGACCGGGTGGCGAAGTACAACCAGCTGCTGCGCATCGAGGAGCTCCTCGACGACGCCGCCCGTTACGCGGGTCGCGCGGCGTTCCCGCGTTTCCGGCGCTAGTTTCGGGTAGCCCGCGGCGGAACGTCGCCGCCGCGGGCGGTTCGTACGCGAAGGGGGGTTTCTGGCGTGGCGAAGAGACCGCAGCTGACGGGGCGGGCCGCGATCCTCGCGGTGGTGGTCTGCGCGATCGCGATGAGCCTGGCCTACCCCGTCCGCACCTACGTCGCGCAGCGCCGCGACATCGCCGAGCTGCGCGAGGAGAAGGCCAGGGTGGAGGCCGAGCGGCAGCGGCTGCTGGCCGAGAGCCGCCAGGTCAGCGACCCCAACTGGGTCAAGCGCACGGCCAAGGAGCGGCTCCACTACTGCGGCGAGGGCGAGCGGTGCTTCGTGGTGATGGACCAGGACCCGGGCGAGGGGGAGGCGGCGGCCGCGCGGCCCGCGCAGCAGCCGCCGTGGTACCAGACGTTGTGGGAGTCGGTCCAGGCGGCCGACAGCGGCACCGGCCGGCGCGCGACGGAGCGGGCCGCCGACGAGACCTCCGGCCAGGTCACCGAGCAGGACCCCGGGCAGGACCCCGGCAAGGACCCCGGCAAGGACCCCGGCAAGGACAGCGGGCAGGTCACCGAGAAGAAGGAAAGCGTTGGACAGTAAGGACGTCGAGGCCGTCGGGAAACAGCTCGGCCGGCCGCCCCGCGCGTTGCGCCGGGTGGCGCACCGCTGCCCGTGCGGCAACCCCGACGTGGTGGAGACCGCGCCGCGGCTGGCCGGCGGCGCCCCGTTCCCCACGCTCTACTACCTGACCTGCCCGCGAGCCGCGTCGGCGATCGGCACGCTGGAGAGCTCCGGGCTGATGCGCGAGATGCAGGGCAGGCTGGCCGGCGACCCGGAGCTGGCGGCCGCCTACCAGGCCGCCCACGACTCCTACGTGGCCAGGCGCGACGAGGTCGCCGAGGAGGAGGGGCTGGAGCCGCTGCCGCCCGGCACGCAGAGCGCGGGCGGCATGCCGCTGCGGGTCAAGTGCCTGCACGCGCTCGTGGCGCACGAGCTCGCGGCCCCGGGAAGCAACCCGTTCGGCAGGGAGGCGCTGGAGGCCCTCCCCGACTGGTGGAGTGACGGACCATGCGTGTAGCCGCCGTCGACTGCGGCACCAACTCTGTACGACTGCTCGTAGCCGACGTCGGCGAGAGCGAGCTGGCCGACGTCGAGCGGCGGATGGAGATCGTACGGCTGGGTCAGGGCGTCGACCGCACCGGGCGGCTGGCGCCGGAGGCGCTGGAGCGCACGTTCGCGGCGATGCGCGGCTATCGCGAGCTGATCGACCGCCACGGCGCGACCGCCACCCGCGTGGTGGCCACCAGCGCCACCCGCGACGCGGCCAACCGGCAGGAGTTCACCGACGGGGTCCGGGAGATCTTCGGCGTGGAGCCGGAGGTGGTCTCGGGGTCGGAGGAGGCCGAGCTGTCGTTCACCGGCGCCACCAGAGGGCTGGTGCGGCTGTCTCCGGAGACCGAGGTCCCCCAGGGGCCGCTGCCGCCCTACCTGGTGGTCGACATCGGCGGGGGCTCCACGGAGTTCGTGGTGGGGTCGGAGCACGCGGAGGCGGCGCTCTCGGTCGACATCGGCTGCGTCCGGCTGACCGAGCGTCACCTGAGCGACGGCGACCCGCCGTCGGCGGGGGCGCTGGGGGCGATGGTGGCCGACATCGAGGCCGCGCTCGACCGCGTCGAGGACAAGGTGCCGGTACGCGAGGCGCACACGCTGGTGGGGCTGGCCGGTTCGGTGACGACGGTGGCGGGGGTCGCGCTCGGCCTGCCCGCCTACCTGCCCGAACGGATCCACCACGCGCGCGTCCCCGGTGAGCAGGTGCACGAGGTGACCCGGCGGCTGCTGGCGATGACCCATGAGGAGCGGGCGGCGCTGCCGGTGATGCACCCGGGCCGGGTGGACGTCATCGGGGCGGGCGCCCTCATTCTGGACCGGATCGTCCAGCGGTTCGGATTCTCACAGGTCGTCGTGAGCGAACACGACATTTTGGACGGAATCGCCTGGTCCATAGCCGAATAAGTCGCGGAATCAACACATTTCTCCGACCATGACGTATTGAATGCGCATTCACTCTTGTGCTTAAGTGATCTTTGCAGTAACGGGGGCTTTGCCATCTGGTCGGACAGAGATGAGTGTCGGCGTGGCAACCGTTCCCGTGCGCGTTCTTTCTCTCACGGAATGGAGTCACTCTCCTATGAAGTCCTCTGTCTTAGTGCGGAAGGTGGCCGCCCTCGCGTCCACCGCCGTGCTGGCCGGTCTGGTCGCAGGCCTGGCGGCCGGTCCCGCGCAGGCGGCCACCGCCGCCAAGCCGCGGGTCAAGCCGAAGGTGTCGGTCTCGACGCCGAAGGCGTCCGACCGCGACTACCAGGGTTCGTGCCCGGCGAACATCACGTTCTCGGCCACGGTCAAGGTCAAGCTCAAGGGCAAGACCACTCTCGCCTACCGCTGGCTCCACGGCGACGGTTCCAGGAGCAAGGTCAGCACCGTCAAGGTGTCGGGCAACGGCACCAAGTCGATCAAGCTCTCCGAGAAGGCCACCTTCAAGGGTGACGTCAAGGGCTGGCAGAGGCTCGAGGTCCTCAGCCCGCGCAAGGTCGTCTCCAAGAAGGGCTACTTCTCGGTCGACTGCGTGGAGCTCAAGGGCGTCCGCACCGACAAGGACGTGCGGGTCCGGGCCCGGGCCTGGGCCAGCCCGTCCGAGTACGTGGGCTACTGCACCCCCGGCTCGAAGATCGACTTCGTCGGCAGGATCTCCGTGGACCGGCCGGCCTGGGTCCGCTACCGCTGGGTGGTCAACGGCAGGACGGCCGACTACGGCAAGATCAAGGTGTACGACTCGCGCAAGGTCGGCGTGGGCTTCTCGCCCCGCCACAGCCACCGCGGCTCGGCGGTCCTCGAGGTGCTCGGCCCGGACCGCACGGTCTCCAACCGCGCCCACTACTCGGTCCACTGCAAGTCGTACACCCCCGCGCCCTCTCCCCGGGTCAAGGTCGACGCCTCGAACCTGGTGACGGCGACCAACCACGACGGCTGCAAGCTGAGCGCGCACGCCACCGTGAGCGCCAGCGGCGCCGACCGCGTCCGCTGGGTGTGGTCGGTGAACGGCGAGGTCGTCGACTCCGGTTCCACCACCTTCCACCGCGGCGGCTCCAAGACGGTGAACCTCTCCGAGAGCGCGCTCTCGGGTGCGGCGAAGAACGGCGGCAAGGTCCGCCTGGTGGTCTTCGGCTCCAAGGACAGCGACTCCGTCTCGCAGTCCTACGCCGCCTGCCAGGCCCCGAAGCCGACGATCTCCGTCTCGTCCGTCGCGGTGACGGGCCAGCGCAACGAGATATGCGCGGACAAGCGGGGCCCGGGCGTCGACTTCACGGCGACGCTCAGGAGCACCGGCCCGGCCACCGTCCAGTACTACTGGGTGGTCAACGGCAAGCGTGACAGCGACACGCTGCAGCGCAAGGTCGACGGCAACCTCGACGTGACCTGGGCGGTCGGCGGCACCCACGGCGGCTCGGTGACCGCGGGCTCGATCGAGCTCGTCGTCGTCAGCCCCGGCGCCACCTCCTCGGGCAAGACGCAGTTCAACGCGACCTGCCCGGCTCCGGCGCCCGCGCAGAGCGAGAAGGCCGAGCAGCCCGCCTGACCGGCCGAGGTGAGCCGGGCGGCGTGGCCGACCGGCTGAGGTGAGGCCGGGCGGTGTCCGGCCGGCTGATCCCGAACCGGGCGGCGTCCTCGTGACGCCGCCCGGTTCTCCTGTTCTGAGCGGTCCGCCCGGTCGGGCACCATCGATGTCATGAGCTTCGTACCTCCCGGCACCGGGTGGCCCGGCGACCCGGCGGACGCCGACACCCCGGTCGCCCGCGATCCGGCCGGCGTGCGCGACCTCGCGGCCTCCAGCGGCACACCGGCGGAGCTCACGGCCAGGCAGTCGGTCTGCCGGGCCTGCCCGCGCCTGGTGGCCTGGCGCGAAGAGGTGGCCCAGGTCAAGCGGCGGGCGTTCGCGGAGGAGACCTACTGGGGGCGGCCCGTCCCCGGCTGGGGCGACGAGCACCCCCGCGTGCTCGTCGTCGGCCTGGCGCCCGCGGCCCACGGCGGCAACCGGACCGGCCGGATCTTCACCGGCGACCGCAGCGGCGACTGGCTGTTCGCCTCGCTCCACCGCACCGGCCTGGCCTCGCTGGCGACCAGCACGCACGCCGGCGACGGGCAGGAGCTGCTCGGGGCCAGGATGGTGGCGTCGGTGCGCTGCGCGCCTCCGGCGAACAAGCCGCTGCCCGAGGAGAAGGCCGCCTGCTATCCCTGGCTGGTCCGCGAGCTGACGCTGGTGGCGGCGGACGTCCGCGTCGTGGTCGCGCTCGGCGGCTACGCCTGGCAGGCGATGTGGCCCGCGCTCAAGGAGGCCGGCTACGCCCTGCCGCGCAGCCGGCCGCCGTTCGGCCACGGCGTCGAGCTGACGGTCTCGTACGGGGGAGCGCCCGTCACGCTGCTCGGCTGCTACCACCCGAGCCAGCAGAACACGTTCACCGGCAGGGTCACCGCCGAGATGCTCGACGCGGTCTTCCTGAGGGCGGGCGAGCTGGCGGTGTGACGCATCCCATCACGCGGGGATTGGCGCCACGGGGGACCATGGACGTAAGCTTGTGAAAGCTTTCACAAGCATCCACGAGGGATGGGGCCCCCAGGTGAACCAGCACATTCTGATCGTCGGCGGTGGATACGTCGGCCTCTACACGGCGCTGCGCCTGCAGCGCGGGCTGCGCCGGGAGCTGCGCGACGGCTCCGTCAGCATCACGATCATCGACCCCCAGTCCTACATGACCTACCAGCCGTTCCTGCCTGAGGCCGCGGCGGGCAACCTCTCGCCCCGGCACATGGTGGCCCCGCTCCGGCGGGTGCTGCCCAAGGTGCGGATACTCAACGGCCGCGTCACCAAGGTCGACCACGCGGCCCGCAGCGTCACCTTCCAGCCGCCCGAGGGCCAGCCGCGGGAGATCGGCTACGACGTGGTGGTCATGGCCGCCGGCTCCATCTCCCGTACGCTCCCGATCCCCGGGCTCACCGACATCGGCATCGGCTTCAAGACCGTGGGCGAGGCCATCGCGCTGCGCAACCGGGTGCTCCACCTGCTCGACGTGGCCGAGTCGACCGACGACCCCGAGGTGCGGCGCAGGGCGCTGACCTTCGTGGTCGTGGGCGCGGGCTTCGCCGGCGTGGAGGCCCTGGCCGAGCTGGAGGACATGGCCAAGGACTCCACCCGCTACTACCGCAACCTCAAGCCGTCCGACGTGCGCTGGGTGCTCGTCGAGGCGTCCGACCGGGTGCTGCCCGAGGTCGGGCCCGAGATGGGCAAGTGGACGCTGGAGCAGCTGCGCGAGCGCGGCATCGACGTCCGGCTGGAGACCCGGCTGGAGTCCTGCGAGGGCGGCCACGTGGTGCTGTCGGACGGCACCGCGTTCGACGCCGAGACCCTCGTGTGGACCGCGGGCGTCAAGCCCAGCCCGATCGTCAACGCCAGCGACCTGCCGCTCGACGAGCGCGGCCGGGTCAGGGCCGACGCCACCCTCGCCGTCGTGGACTCTCCCGGCGCCTTCGCCGCGGGGGACGCGGCGGCGGTGCCCGACCTGACGAACCCGGGCGAGTTCTGCGCCCCCAACGCCCAGCACGCGGTCCGGCAGGCCAGGGTGCTCGGCGACAACATCATCCGTTACCTGCGCGGCCAGGAGCCGGTCGAATACCGCCACAAGTATGTCGGATCGGTCGCCGGTCTCGGCCTGCACCAAGGTGTGGCCAACGTCTACGGCATCAAGCTTCGCGGATTCCCTGCGTGGTTCATGCACCGCACTTACCATCTGTCGCGGGTGCCGACGCTGAACCGCAAGGTCCGCGTCGTCGTCGACTGGACCCTGGCTCTCTTCTTCAAGCGGGAGACCATCTCCCTGGGTGAGATGGAACACCCGAGGGAGGGCTTCAGGGCCGCGGTGGCGACGATGCGTCACTGAGCCGCGACCAGAACCGCTGATCCCGGATCGGCAAGCGCCCCGGCGAGCGCCGGGGCGTTCCGGCGCCCGAAGTCGATGGGGAGGGGATAGCGGGTGGGGCTGTCAGCGGTGACCGTGCTGGGCGTGGACCGGCCGGGAGTGATCGCCGCGGTCACCGGGTCGCTGGCCGGCTGCGGGGCCAACATCCAGGATTCCACGATGACGCTGCTCGGCGGGCACATCGCCATGATGCTGCTGGTCAGGGGCGACCTGAGCGCCGACGAGCTGGCCAAGCACCTGACCGCGCCGGACCTGGTGGTGACCGCCGCGGCCGTCGCGGCGCGCCGGGACTTCCGCCGCAGGGAGAACGGCCTCGGGTACGTGCTCACCGTGCACGGCCCCGACCGTCCGGGGATCATCTCCGGCATCAGCGGCGTGCTCGCCGCCGACGGCGGCAACATCACCGGGATGAGCACCCGGCTCTCCGGCCGCCTGTACGTGCTCATCGCCGACGTCGAGATCCCGGAGAAGGCGGACGTGGCCGACCTGATGCGCCGGCTGGCCGCCGTCGGGGCCGGGTTAGACTCCGAGATCACCTTCCGCCCGGTCGAGCCTGACCTGCTGTGACGGCTCCGCGGTGACGGAGCCCGGCCCCACGGGCCCCGTGCCGGATCACGTGCCGGATCATGTGCCGGATCACGTGCCGGATCACGTGCCGGGCCTCGCGCCGGGTCACGTCGTGCGGGGGACGCCCCGGCCGGTGCTGCCCGCGCCCCATCCGATCCTGTCGTCGCCGGCCGAGCAGGTCGACCCCACCGCCCCTGCGGTCGTGACCGCCGCGGCCGACCTGCTCGCCACCCTCCGCCGCGAGCCCGCCATGATCGGGCTGGCGGCGCCGCAGATCGGCCTGAGCTGGCGCCTGATCGCCTTCGACGCCCGCCGCCACCCCCGAGCACGGTCCTGGGCAGGAGAGCTCGTCGTCGTCAATCCCCGCCTCGCGGAGGCCGCCCGCTGGGCCGGCGGGCGGGAGGGCTGCGCCTCGGTCGCGGACCTCGTCGCCGATGTGCGGCGTGCAACGCATATCACCGTACGTGGGCGTTTGCCAGGAAGCGGAGAGCCAGTCACCATCGAAGCTGACGCATTCGAAGCACGGTGTATTCAGCACCAACTGGACCATCTGGACGGCATACTCTTCCTGGACAGAGTGTCCGGAGCACTATCACTTCACCGCAGACTTCACAGTTGTGGCGGGTGATGCGAAGTTGTGCCCACCGGATGCATGGTCCGTTTCGTATGATTGCGGCGCCCCCGTAGCCCAATGGCAGAGGCAAACCCCTTAAAAGGGTTGCGGTGCGGGTTCGAATCCCGCCGGGGGCACCTGCTCTCTACCACGGGAAATACGCCGAATTTCGGCTTTACATCGGCGGGAACTTCCGCGGGGGGACGTACGTTGTTCCCCGTGCTGAAGTCTCGAAGCTACATAGATGTGAGCGCTGGTTGACCTAGGTGCCGCCCGGTCCCATAGGCTCGGCGCAGGAGGCAGCGATGCAGAGCAAGAACCCCGTATTCAGTAGGTCGCAGTCGGCGGGCTGGGGCAGCCAGACCCCGACTCCGCAGCAGTTGCAGAACATGTACGACTCCCCGTCGTACGCGCCGCCGGCGCAGCCCGCCTACCGCGCGATGACCATCGACGACGTGGTGGTCCGCGGCTTCATGACGCTGGGCACGCTGGTCGTGGCGGCGGCCGCGTCCTGGTACCTCGACGTGCCCGAGGCCGTGGCCATCGGCTCCGCCATCGTGGCCCTGGTCCTCGGCCTGATCGCCTCGTTCACGATGAGCACCAACCCGCTGCTCATCCTGAGCTACGCCGCCTTCCAGGGCGTTTTCCTCGGCGCCGTGAGCAGCGTGTTCGACGCGCAGATCAACGGCATCGTGGTCCAGGCGGTGCTCGCCACGGCCATGGCCTTCGCCGGCACACTCGCCGTCTACACGCTGCGGATCATCCGCGTCACCCCCAAGCTGGTCAAGTACGTGGTCGCCGCGGCGGTCGCGGCCCTCGGCCTGGTCCTGGTCAACCTGATCGCCGGCTTCTTCGTCGAGGGCGGCCTGGGCCTGCGCGACGGCGGACTGCTGGCCATCGTCTTCAGCGTGGCCATGATCCTGCTGGGCTGCTTCTTCCTGCTCCTCGACTTCGACTCGGTCGAGCAGGGCGTCAAGCAGGGCGCCCCGGAGAAGTTCGCCTGGCAGTGCGCCTTCGGTCTCACCCTGAGCCTGGTCTGGATCTACATCGAGATGCTCCGGCTCATCAGCTACTTCACCAGTAGCGACTGACGCCGCCGGCATGTGAGGGCCTCGCCGTTTCGGCGGGGCCCTCTCTTTGTGCGACCGGAAATCTACCTGCCGTGACAAAAGGATCGCACGCTGGGGTCTTGCCATTCGGCAAGTGGTGTTGCAGTGTCAAGCAAAGGACCTTAATCCGTGGAGGTGCCCATGTCCTTGAACCACTCACCGGAGACGCAGACGAAGCTGATCGCAAGAGTCCCGGCCATCACGGGACGCGAACTCCCAGAGTGGTTCCAAGCCATCGACAACGGCCCGGCCTTCCTGAGGTGCGCCGAGCGGGCCAACTGGCTTGCCGACGAGCACGGGCTCACACACGGCTACGCCGCCGCGATCGTTCACGAGCACGAGCGGTTCCGCCGTAACCGCATGGGCTTCATCTAGAGCCCCACCGCCTGACCTGCGCCCGTGCCGCGGCACGGGCGCAGCCATGACCCGGGGATGACGGCGGCACGGCGACCTCCTCCACGACGCCGGCCGTAGGATGATCTCCCTATGGATCTGGACAGAGCGCGGGACTTCCTCACCCGCAACCACCGAGCCGTCCTGCTGACCCGGCATGCCGACGGGCGGCCGCAGATGTCGCCGGTCACCGTCGGCGTCGACGCCGAGGGCCGCGCCATCATCAGCTCGCGGGAGACGGCGGTCAAGGTGCGCAACGCGCGCCGCGACCCGGACGTCGCCCTGTGCGTCTTCACCGACGCGTTCTTCGGCGAGTGGATCCAGGTCGAGGGCACGGCCGAGATCATCTCCCTGCCGGAGGCCATGGACCACCTGGTGTCCTACTACCGGGACATCTCCGGCGAGCATCCCGACTGGGACGACTACCGCGCGGCCATGGTCCGCGACCGGCGGGTGGTGCTGCGCATCACGCCGCGGCGGGCCGGGCCGGACTTCCACGGCTGAGCCCGGCCCGCCCGCCGGCGGGGCCCGATCTCAGCTCAGGCGCTCCAGGAGCAGCGCCATGCCCTGGCCGCCGCCCACGCACATGGTCTCCAGACCGATCGTCTTGTCGTGGTGCTGGAGGCTGTTGATCAGCGTCGAGGTGATGCGGGCGCCCGTCATGCCGAACGGGTGCCCGACCGCGATCGCGCCGCCGTTCACGTTCAGCCGGTCGAGGTCGATGCCCAGCTCGCGGTAGGACGGGATGACCTGGGCGGCGAACGCCTCGTTGATCTCGACCAGGTCGACGTCCTCGATCGCCATGCCGGCGCGGGCGAGGGCCTGCCGGCTCGCCTCGACCGGGCCCAGGCCCATGATCTCCGGCGACAGGCCGGAGACGCCGGTCGAGACGATCCTGGCCAGCGGGGTGATGCCGAGCTCCGCCGCCTTCGTGTCGCTCATCACGACCACCGCGGCCGCGCCGTCGTTCAGCGCGCAGCAGTTGCCCGCCGTCACCGTGCCGTCGGGCCGGAAGACCGGCTGCAGGGTCGAGACCTTCTCGTAGGTGGTCCCGGCGCGCGGGCCGTCGTCCTTGCTGACCACGGTGCCGTCGGGCAGTGTCACCGGCGTGATGTCCTTCTGCCAGAACCCGTCGGCGAGCGCCTTCTCGGCGAGGTTCTGCGACCGGACGCCGAACTCGTCCTGCTCCTGGCGGCTGACGCCCTTGAGCTGGGCGACGTTCTCGGCCGTCTGGCCCATGGCGATGTAGACGTCGGGCACCTGGTCGTCCTCGCGCGGGTCGTGCCAGGTCCTGCCGCCCTCGGCGTAGGACTTGGTCCTGGCCCCGGCCTCGCCGAAGACCGGGTTCATGGTGTCGGGCAGCGAGTCGGAGTTGCCCTTGGCGAACCGGGAGACGGCCTCGACGCCGGCGGAGACGAACACGTCGCCCTCACCGGCCTTGATCGCGTGGAACGCCATCCGGGTGGTCTGCAGCGACGAGGAGCAGTAGCGGGTGATGGTGGTGCCGGGCACGTCGTCCAGGCCCAGCATCACCGCGACCACGCGGCCCATGTTGTAGCCCTGCTCGCCGCCCGGCAGGCCGCAGCCGAGCATGATGTCGTCGATGGAGTGCGGGTCCAGCTGGGGCACCTTGGCCAGGGCCGCCTGGATCATCTGGACGGTCAGATCATCGGGGCGCATCTCCTTGAGCGACCCCTTGAAGGCCCGCCCGATGGGCGAGCGGGCGGTAGCGACGATGACAGCCTCGGGCATGGCCCCTCCTTTGTCGGCACAGTATTAGAACTATATTCCAATACTCGTCCGACGCCAGGACCCGCCCCCCGCCGTTCGCGAGAAGGCCCTCGGACGGGAGGGGGCCGGCGAGGACGGCAGCTCGCCGGACCCCTCCCGTGAGCCGCCCGCCGGACGCCCGGAAGGCGTCGCGGCGAGCGGGGTGTGCCGGGCCGATCCCCTGGAACCCGGCCTTTCTTCGGGAAGGTCAGCCGTACATCCCCGGAATGGACGCGGTGCCGTCGTGGACGGCGTGGACGCCGCCCTTCTCGTCGCGCCAGAGGCGCCAGCCGTCCTGGCTTCCGGTGAACCAGGAGGGCGGGGCGGACGCGGCCTGGACGCGCTTGCCCGTCGCCAGGTCGTACTCGCACACCGCGGCGACCGAGTAGAAGCCCGGCGCCTGCCCGCGCAGCGGCAGCGGCTTGGGGTCGGTCACGCAGAAGGACCACCCGCGCTGCTCCTCGACGGCCACCGGCTTGCCGCTGACCAGGTCGAAGGCGGCGCCCTCCTGGTCGTGCTTGAGGAAGCCGAGCCTGTCCATGCGGCCGGGGAACGCCAGCCACCATCCCGAGCCCGGCACGTCGGCCGCGGTGATCTGGCCGATCACGCGCCCGTTGCCGGCGTCGAGCCGGGCGAACCCGCCGTAGCCGCCGCGCTGGTCGACCGGCCGCACCACGGGGGCGTGGCCGGGGCTGCCGCTGGGGTAGACGCGCACCACCGAGGGCCGCATCCAGTTGACCGAGCCGTCGGTGATCTTGATGGAGAACAGGCCGAACGCCGAGGTCCGCTTCGTCTCCGGGTTGGTGTAGGGGGCGACGTAGCCGATCAGGTCGTCGCCGGTGGCGCCGAACGCCCAGCCGCCCGACAGGTCGATGCCCGGCCCCAGCGCCTGCTCGATCGGCTGCTGCCAGCGCAGTTTGCCGGTCTTGAGCTCGTACGACTCCAGCGTCGGGCTTTTGGCCAGCCGGAGCATCACGACCTGCTGGGAGTCGGACCACTCGACCTCGGCGAGGCCGGGCAGCTTCCAGAGCTGCGCGCCGGTGGCCGGGTCGAGGACGACCACGCGGGCCGAGGAGAGGGCGGTGTGCTCGGACAGGCACAGGTAGGGGCCGCAGCGCTGCGGGCCGAACGTCGAGTGGACCGGCCTGGTCCACTTCTGGCCGCCGGTGCGGGCGTCGCGGGCGATGACCGCGGCGTTCCAGCGGCCCTTCTTGGCCGGGTCGAGCGCGGCGACGACCGCCGAGCCGTCCGCCGTCTCGACCACGGCGGGGGCGGAGACGCCCATGCCGGGCAGGCGGCCCGCCATCGTGGCGGGGTGGGCCCAGAGCTTCGTGCCGTCGGACAGGCGGAGCGCGACGGTCTCAAGGGTGCCGTCGGGCTTCATGGAGGTGGTGGTGACCACCCCGCCGGCCGCGGACATCCGGCTGACCGCGTGGACGCCGGAGTTGTGCCAGGTCGGGTAGTCGCTGGTGGCGGCGTCGCTGCCGGAACAGGCGGCCAGGGTCAGGGTTCCGGCGAGGGCGAGGGTGAAGGGCCGGAGCACGGGCAAATCCCTCCAAAGGGACGGCGAGTGACGGCTCCGGCTCGGAGGGTGACCGGATCTAGGCGTCGTTGAGCTGCCCCCCGAGCCGACGACGGCGGAACAACACCGCCCACCTGCCGTGGGCGCCGGTTGACCGCCCGTCGACCTGAGTGGCTGACACCTGGGTGCCGGGCTCCTCCGCGGCCGTCGCCGCCGCAAGGTAGATCGGTTGCAGTCCTTCGCCGGGCTCGGGTCGTGGTTCGGGCCACAGCCCCAGCGCGGCGCATACAGAAGGTAGCACCGCGTAAGCGGACTGTGCGTAACCTCGGGCAGATGGATGGAAACGATCCGGTCCGAACATTTCGCCCGGGTTTGCGTGGAATTCCTGGCCCAGCAGACCGGCGAACGCCACCGTACGGCCGCCCGCCTCGACCACCGCGACCGTCTGCGCGGCGGCGATCTGGCGGCTCCAGCGGCGCGCCACCCAGCGCAGCGGCTGCGCGATCGGCCGGACCGTGCCCAGGTCGGGACAGGTCCCCACGACCACCTCCGCGCCCGCCTCGCGCAGCCGGCGCACCGCCTTGACCAGGTGGCGCACGGCGGTGGCGGGCGGCGTCCTGGTGATGACGTCGTTGGCGCCCACGAAGATCACGGCCACGTCCGGCACCATCGGCAGCGCCGCGTCCACCTGCTCGCCCAGCTCCGCGGACGGAGCGCCGGACTTGCCCACGACCCGCAGCTCCACCGGCCGCTCGGCCACGGCGGCGAGCCCGTAGGCGATCAGCACGCCGGGGGTCTTGCCCGGGTCGGTCATGCCCAGCCCGACCGAGGTGGAGTCACCCAGCATGGCCATCCTGATCGGCGGGCCGGGATAGTCGCCGTAGACGCCGTCGGACGGCGGCCCGTCCATGCCGTGCGGGGTGCCGATCGTGCGGCGGGCCAGCAGTCCCTCGGCGATCAGCAGCCCGTAGGCGGTGGCTCCGAGCGCGGTGAGCCCTCCGCCGCCGAGCGCCGCCGCCGCGGCTATCCTGCGCGCGGCCCGCGCCGCGCCCGCTGCCCACACCACTGCGTTGTCCCCCCATCCGACCTCGGCGGTAGCGTTTGGGTTGAAAGTAGCCGAGTGCCCGCCACCCTCACGGGTTCCCGGCCACGGATCGGCTGATCAAGCTTCGGCAAAGAAGGTGAACACCTCGGTGCGCGTACATGATTCCCTGGTCGAGCTCATTGGCAACACGCCGCTCGTCCGCCTGCACAAGGTCTCGACAGGGCTGCCCGCCCAGGTCCTCGCCAAGGTCGAGTACTTCAACCCTGGCGGTTCTGTGAAGGACCGCATCGCGGTCCGCATGGTCGAGGCGGCCGAGGCCGCCGGCAGGCTCAGGCCCGGCGGCGTCATCGTCGAGCCGACGTCCGGCAACACCGGCGTGGGCCTGGCCATCGTCGCCCAGCAGAGGGGCTACCGCTGCCTGTTCGTGGTGCCCGACAAGGTGGCGCAGGACAAGATCGCGGTGCTGCGGGCGTACGGGGCGGAGGTCGTGGTCTGCCCGACCGCGGTCGCGCCCGACCACCCCGAGTCCTACTACTCGGTGTCCGACCGGCTGGCCCGCGAGGTCCCGAACGCCTGGAAGCCTGATCAGTACTCCAACGTCGACAACCCCGAGTCCCACTACCACTCCACCGGCCCGGAGCTGTGGGAGCAGACCGAGGGGCGGATCACCCACTTCGTGGCCGGCGTCGGCACGGGCGGCACGATCAGCGGCACCGGCCGCTACCTCAAGGAGGTCTCCGGCGGCCGGGTGAAGATCATCGGGGCCGACCCCGAGGGGTCCGTCTACTCCGGCGGCTCCGGCCGCCCCTACCTGGTGGAGGGCGTCGGCGAGGACATCTGGCCCGACACCTACGACACCGGCATCTGCGACCAGATCATCGCGGTGTCCGACAAGGACTCCTTCAACATGACCCGCAGGCTGGCCCGCGAGGAAGGGCTGCTCGTCGGCGGCTCGTGCGGGATGGCCGTGGTGGCGGCGCTCCAGGTGGCGGCCGCGGCGGGGCCCGACGACGTGGTCGTGGTGCTGCTGCCCGACGGCGGCCGCGGCTACCTGTCCAAGATCTTCAACGACGACTGGATGGCCGACTACGGCTTCCTCACCACCTCCTCCGAGGAGGAGCTGGTGCGTGACGTGCTGGCCCGCAAGGGCGAAGGGCTGCCCGAGTTCGTGCACGCCCACCCGCACGAGTCCGTCGGCACGGCGATCTCCATCATGCGCGAGTACTCGGTCTCCCAGCTCCCCGTCATGAAGGAGGAGCCGCCGGTCATGGCCGCCGAGGTGGTGGGCTCGATCGTGGAGCGCGACCTGCTGGAGGCGCTCTACCGCGGCAAGCTCTCCTCGGAGGACCCGATCGGCGACCACATGTCGTCACCGCTGCCCATGATCGGCAGCGGCGAGCCGGTCTCGCGGGCCGTGGAGGCGCTGGAGAAGGCCGACGCCGCCGTGGTGCTGGAGGACGGCAAGCCCGCCGGGCTCATCACCCGGCAGGACCTGCTCGCCTTCCTGGCGAACCACTAGGGTTTCCTGATCGACTCGACCACGGTGCCGATGCCCTCGTCGCCGCGCCCCTCGGCGTCGGCTCGCGCGAACAGCCGGTGCAGGGCCTCCGGCACCGTGGTCTCCAGCCCGGCGTCGCGCAGTGTCTCCACCACGTGGCCCATGCCGACCGCCTGCATGTGCAGGCTGTTGTCGTCGCCCGGGTAGACGCCCGAGCCCAGCTCCTCGCCGAGGATCTTGATGTAGCCCATCGGGCCGTCGGAGGCCAGGCCGGCGTGGAGCTCCCGGACGAACGGCACCAGCGCGTCCGGCCGCACCCCCGCCGTCCCCAGCAGCGTGGCGGCGTACATGAAGCTCGTCAGCGACGACCAGAAGACGAACAGCTGGGCCTGGTAGAACATCATCGCCAGCCCGGGGTCCTCGCCCACGTACGTCACCGCCGACAGCGCCTCCAGCGTGCCCGCGTGCCGGTCGAGCGCCTCCTTGGGGCCGCTGTAGAACGTGTACGCGCCCGGCTGCCCGATCCCCGGCGGCGGCACCATGATGCCGGCGGTGATGAGCGTGCCGCCCCGCTCCTCCACCCACCGCGCCGCCTGCCGGAGCTCGGCGGGGGTGCCGGAGCTCAGGTTGACCACTGTCCTACCGTCCAGCCTCGCCTCGCCGAGGCTGTCGAACATCGCCTGGTAGCTGATCTGGCTGATCACCAGCAGCTCGCCCGTCACCGGCTCGGCCGCGCGCCTGGCGCCCTCGGCCACCAGCGGGTCCGCCTTGCTCGCGGTGCGGTTCCACACCGTCACGTCGTGGCCCGCCGCCAGGAACGTCCGGGCCATCGTCGATCCCATCGGCCCGAGGCCGATCACTGTCACATCGCTCATGGATTCACCCTGGGACGGGCCGCTTCGGAAATCCTTACGGTCCGCCACGGGTTGACCATGACGTGACGAGGATCGGGGTGCTGGGGCCGCTGGAGGTGTGCTCGGGCGGCGACGCGCCGCTGAGGGTGCCCGACCGCAAGGTGCGCCTGCTGCTGGCGGCCCTGGTGGCGCGGGGCGGCGGCCCGGTGCCGGTGGACCGCCTGATCGACGACCTGTGGGGCGATCGGCCGCCGCGCGACCCGGCCGGCACCCTCCAGGCCCGCGTCTCCCA
Organism: Nonomuraea sp. CA-218870; assembly: GCF_050936535.1. Taxonomy (NCBI): domain Bacteria; kingdom Bacillati; phylum Actinomycetota; class Actinomycetes; order Streptosporangiales; family Streptosporangiaceae; genus Nonomuraea; species Nonomuraea sp. CA-218870. The sequence continues at coordinate 385,976 of NZ_JBNJMN010000002.1, forward strand.
GCTCCGCCGCGCCCTGGGCGCGCCGTCGCTGGTGGTTCACGGGCCGTCCGGTTACCGCCTGGACGGGGTGACGGTGGACGCGGACCTCTTCCTCACCCGGCTGGCCGCTCCGGCCGAGGGGGCGCGGGAGCGCGCCGGACGCCTCGCGGAGGCCCTCGCGCTGTGGCGCGGGCCCGCGTACGCCGACTTCGCCGACGAGGGGTTCGCCCGCCCCGAGATCACCCGCCTGGACGAGCGGCGGCTGGCCGCCCTGGAGGAGCTGGCCGAGCTGCGGCTGGTCCTCGGCGAGCCGGTCGACCTGGCCGCCCTCGTGGCCGAGCACCCGCTGCGCGAACGCCTCACCGCCCTGCACATGCGGGCGCTGTACCGGGACGGCCGGCAGGGCGAGGCCCTCGCGGTCTTCGCGGCCCTGCGCGAGCGGCTGGCCGGCGAGCTGGGTGTCGACCCCGCCCCCGAGGTGCGCGACCTGCACCGGGCCATCCTCCGTCAGGAACCCGGCCTGCTCGGGCGTCCGGTGCGCGACCGCCGGGACGCCACGGCGGGCAACCTGCCCGCGCCCGTCGCGGGGCTGATCGGCCGGGACGGCGAGGTCGCCGAGTTACGCGCCCTGCTGGGGGAGAGGCGGCTGGTGACGCTGGCCGGGCCCGGCGGCGTGGGCAAGACCAGGCTGGCCGTCGAGGTGGCGCACGGCCTGACCGGTCCGGGCGCGTACCCGGGCGGCGTGTGGCTGGTCGAGCTGATCGGCGCAGGGGACGTGGCCGAGGCGGTGGCGGGCGCGCTCGGCGTACGGGACGACGGGTCGGGGCCGCTGCTGCCCCGGCTGGCCCGCGCGCTGGCGGCCCGGCGCACGCTGCTGGTCCTCGACAACTGCGAGCACCTGGTGGACCGGGCGGCCGAGGTGGTCTCCGCGCTGCTCCGGGCCGTTCCCGGACTGACCGTGCTGGTCACCGGCCAGGAGCCGCTCGGGGTCAGGGGCGAGCACGTCAAGGTGCTGCCGCCGCTGGCGGAGGACGCGGCGGTGCGGCTGTTCACCGACCGGGCGGGGATCGAGCCGGGCCCGGCCGTGGCCGCCATCTGCCGGCGGCTCGACGGCATCCCGCTGGCGCTGGAGCTGGCCGCGACCCGGGTGCGGGCGCTCGGCGTCGAGGAGCTGGCCGCGCGCCTCGACGACCGGTTCCGGCTGCTGAGCGCGGGCGCCCGCGACGCGCCCGCCCGGCAGCGGACGCTGCGGGCGATGATCGACTGGAGCTGGGAGCTGCTGTCCGATCGCGAGCGGATCGTGCTGCGCCGGCTCGCCGCGCACGCCGACGGGTGCACGCTGGAGGCGGCCGAGGAGGTCTGCGCGGAGCCGGGCGTGGACGTGATGGACGTGCTGGCACGGCTCGTGCAGCGGTCGCTGGTCACTCCGGGGCCGCGCCACCGGCTGCTGGAGTCGGTGGCCGCCTACTGCGCCGAGCGGCTGCGGGAGGCGGGCGAGGACGACCTGGTCAGGGAGCGGCACGCGCGCTACTACACCCGGCTCGCCGAGCGGGCCGAGCTGCGCGGGCCGCGGCAGCGGGCCTGGCTGGAACGGCTGGACCAGGAGAGCGCCAACCTCCGGCGCGCGCTCGCCGGGCCCGAGCCGCTGCGGACGGCCGACGCGCTGGCCTGGTACTGGTTCCTGCGCGGCCGCCTGGGGGAGGCCCGCCGCTCGCTGACGGCGGCTCTCGCCTCGTCCGGGGCCGCCGCGGACCGGCACGAGCGGGCGCGGGCGGCCGTGTGGCTGTCCGGGATGACGCTGGCGATCGGGGAGCCCGCCAGGCCCGTCCCGTACGAGGACCTGGACGCGGCGGGGCGGGCGCTGGCGGACTGGTTCCCCACGCACGTGCGCTGGGCCTACGGGGACCTCGCCGCGCACGAGGAGGCGGCGGGCCGCGCGCTGCGGGCGTTCGAGGAGCTGGGCGACCGGTGGGGCGTGGCCGCGGCGCTGTCGTTGCGGTCCAAGCTGGCCGAGCGGCGCGGCGGCCTGGCGGAGATGCGCCGCGACGCCGAGCGGAGCTTGGCGATCTTCCGCGAGCTGGGCGACGGGTGGGGGCGGATCGAGGCGATGGACGGCCTGGACCGGCTGGCCCAGATGCGCGGCGACTACGCCGAGGCCGAGCGGCTTCGGCACGAGGCGCTCGAACTGGCCGAGGAACTGGGCTCCGAGGTCTCGTTCCGGCTGTCGGCCGTCGGGCGGCTCGCGCTGGTGACCGGGGACTACGCCCGCGCCGACGACTACCACGAGCGGGCCCGCCGGCTGGCGGTCGAGCAGTCGTACAAGTCGGCCGAGGAGCACGCCGAGCTGGGCCTGGCCATGAGCGCCCGGCGGCAGGGCCGCTACGAGCGCGCCGAGGAGCTGCTGCTGCGGTGGCTGGACTGGCTGAGCGAGGTGCGCGGCGCGCCGGGCACGGCCTTCTTCCTGGCGGAGCTGGGCTTCGTCGCCGAGCAGCGGGGCGACGCGGAGACGGCGCTGGCGCGGCACCGGAAGGGGTACGCCGCCGCTCTCGGCGATCCCCGGGCGGAGGCGCTCGCCCTGGAGGGCCTGGCGGGGGCGTACTCGCTGGCGGGTGACGCCGAGCGGGCCGCGAGGCTGCTGGGCAGGGCGGCGGCGCTCCGCGCGGCGGTCGGCACCCCGCTCCCGGACGGCGAGCGCCACGACGTCGGCCGGATCACGGCCAGGGCCCTCGCCGCCCTCGGCGAGGAGGCGTTCTCCCGGGCGTACGCGTCAGGAGAGAGGGAACTCGGCGATGACCTCCCAGGCGCCTTCCGGGGTGGGGCCGGCGTGCAGGCGGCCCCCGAGGGCCTCGACGCGCTCGGCCATGCCCACGAGGCCGAAGCCGCCGCCGAGACGGGCCAGGCGGGGGTCGGCGGGTGAGCCGTGGTCGCGCACCCGCAGCACCACCGCCGCGTCGTGACGCCGCAGGTCCGCCTCCACCCACGCGCTGCGCGGGGCGTGCTTGCGGATGTTGGTGAGGGCCTCCTGGAGCACCCGGTGCAGGGTCGTGAGCACCTCGGGCGGCAGGGTCCCGTCGCCGAGGCCGGAGCCGATCTCGAACGCCACCTTGGGCCCCTCCGCCGAGAACCGCTCGGTGAGCAGCCGCAGATCCGCCAGCGAGCTGCCGGGCGTGCGGGCCGCCTCCTCCGCGCGGAGCACCGTCACCATGCGGCGCATGGCGGTCAGCGCGTCGCCGCCCGCCGTGGCGATGGCGTCCAGCGCGGGCAGGACCGCCTCCGGCCTGGCCGCGGCGACCGTGCGCGCCGCCTGGGCCTGCACGACGATGCCGGTGATGTGGTGGGCCACCAGGTCGTGCAGCTCCCTGGCCAGCTCCAGCCGTTCGGCGCGCCGTACGGAGCGCACGGCCTCGTCGCGGCGCTCCTGCTGGAAGCGGAGGTAGCCGCCCACGCCCGCGACCGACGACCAGCCCGCGAACAGCAGGAACGAGAAGACCAGCGACTCGTCGGGGGAGGACCGCGCGATGGACTCGGCCATGAGCACGATCAGCCCGGCGACGGTCAGCATCGCCGCGTCCCTGACCGGCTCGACGTGACGCAGCACGCCCAGGACGAGGACCAGCAGCACGCCCGTCTCGGCGGCCCCCGGGACGCCGGTGGTCCCGCTCGCCCCCATGAGCAGCGACACGGCGAACGACAGGCACAGCATGACCGCGTACGTCTCGACCCGGGGACGGCGGCGGCGCAGGACGACCGCCGCGACGCCGGCCACGCCGCAGGCGAACACGAGCCACTGGAGGCCGCCTCCGCCGACGGCGACGGCGAGGTCGGCCAGGAGCAGCATGCCGAGCCAGCCCAGCATGGCGATCTCGCTCAGCCGCCGGATCCAGTAGACGACGCGTTTGGATTCCCCCACGCCACGAGAGTAGGCCGCAAGTCGGATATGTCGTATCCACCGTTCGGCCGAGTGGCCGGCCCGTGGATGGGCGGTTCAGCCGAGGCGGCGCGGCGCCCCGGCGCCCGATCCTGGACGTGCCGAGAAGGGGGCGAACGACATGGTGATGATCGGATTCGTGATGCTGGGCGCGGGGCTGCTCGTCGGGATGCTGCTGGCGCTGACCGACCCCGTGCTGCTCTCGCGGGTCAACGGCGAGATCCGCGGAGGACGGGAGCGCGGGCAGGGTCCGTTACCGTGGCGGTATGAGCAACGGTTTCGAAACCCTGGCGATCCACGCTGGTCAGGACCCAGACCCGGTGACCGGCGCGGTGGTGCCGCCGATCTACGCCACGTCGACTTATAAGCAGGACGGCGTGGGCGGCCTGCGGGGTGGCTATGAATACAGCCGGTCGGCCAACCCGACCAGGACCGCCCTGGAGGAGGCGCTGGCCGCGGTGGAGGGCGGGGTGCGCGGGCTCGCGTTCGCCTCCGGCCTGGCCGCCGAGGACGCCCTCCTGCGCGCGGTGTGCAAGCCGCAGGACCACGTGATCATCCCGAACGACGCGTACGGCGGCACCTACCGGCTGTTCGCCAAGGTCTACGAGCGGTGGGACCTGCACTTCGACCCGGTGCCGCTCGGCGACCTGGACGCGGTGGCCGCGGCGATGACCCAGAAGACGAAGGTCGTCTGGGTGGAGACGCCGACCAACCCGCTGCTCGGCGTCAACGACATCGCGGCGCTGGCCCAGCTCGCCCACGACAACGGCGCGCTGCTCGTGGTCGACAACACCTTCGCCTCGCCGTACCTCCAGCAGCCGATCGCGCTCGGCGCCGACGTGGTCGTGCACTCCACGACCAAGTACGTCGGCGGCCACTCCGACGTGGTGGGCGGCGCGCTGGTGGCCGCCGACCGAGGGCTGGGCGAGGAGCTCGCCTACCACCAGAACGCGATGGGCGCGGTGGCCGGGCCGTTCGACGCCTGGCTGACGCTGCGCGGGCTCAAGACGCTCGGGGTACGCATGGACCGCCACTGCGACAACGCCGAGCGGGTCGTCGACCTGCTGCTGGCGCACCCGCGGGTGACCCAGGTGCTCTACCCCGGGCTCGCCGAGCACCCCGGCCACGAGACCGCGGCCAAGCAGATGCGGCGCTTCGGCGGGATGGTGTCGTTCCGGGTCGCCGGAGGCGCGGAGGAGGCCGTCGCGGTGTGCGGCCGCACCGAGCTCTTCACGCTGGGGGAGTCGCTGGGCGGCGTCGAGTCGCTCATCGAGCACCCGGGACGGATGACGCACGCCTCGGCGGCCGGCTCCCCGCTGGAGGTGCCGGACGACCTGGTGCGCCTGTCGGTGGGCATCGAGACGGTCGACGACCTGCTCGCCGACCTCACCAAGGCGCTCGGCTGATCGTCAGAAGACGACCATCAGGACCAGGATCACCAGCCAGATCAGGGCCAGCAGGCCGCCGATGGCGGTGATCCTGGCCTTCTGGACCTGCGCGTCGTCTCCGGTGTCGGCGCTCTCCAGGGCCTTCACCGCGGCGTGCAGGTCGCGGTCGATGATGAACAGCAGCACGATCCCGACGAGGAACAACGTCATCGACGCGGACATGTACCACTGGCCGAGCAGCCCGCCGCCGAGGACGATGCCCAGGATCAGGCCGAAGACGAAGACGCCCAGCGACGCGAAGCCGTAGATCCGGATGGTGCGCGCGACGTTGCGCAGCACCGGCACGTTCTTGGCCCGGATGGCGCGGGGCGCGGTCATCATGGCGGCGGTCAGCGCGCCGAGAGTGAAGATCGCGAAGCCGATGTGCAGCAGAAGAAACAGGGTCGACATGCGGGAGAGACTAGTCCCCGGCGATCTCGGCAGGGCACTCGACACTCTCTTTGCTCCCAGGGGAGCAGCGCATGGTCAGCTCGGTGGTCGTGACGGCGACGATCATCAGCAGGATCAAAACAATCATGGCCAACATAAGATTCCCCTTCTTCCCCGCAAAGGGCGGGAATATCCCCCGTAATGACTAGATGTGAAGGACATGCCATCCGGTCGTCACAGGTAGGGTTGGTGACCGCTGCTTTTTTCTTACTCTCAGGGCACAAGGGGGTGCCGTCCGTGGCCATCAGGCATGTCGAGCCGTATTCGGACGAGTGGCTTCACCAGCCGAGCCGCTACGTGAGCCGGGTCGTCGACGAGCTCGGAGCCGAGGTCGCCGGATGGTGGGAAGGTCCCTGCGAGCCGCGCGAGGCCACGATCCGGCTCGCCGACGGCTCGGGGCTGGTGTGGGACGAGGAGAGCGGGTGGCGGCTGGGCCGCTTCCTCTCCGGCGAGGCGGGCCGCCGCACCGAGCTGACCGGAGTCCGCTACCTCGGCGGCGGGCTGGTCCCGCGGCCGGAGCGGGTGCCGGCGGCGCTCGCGGACGCCCGCGCGGGGCTGGGCTCCAGCACCGCCTGGCGGCCCTGCTACCGCTCGCACCGCAACTGCCGCGACGGCTTCGACGTGGCGCTCGACTACTACACGGCTAGTGCCGGCGGGCCCGGCGCACTTTCAGGAAGTCGCTGACGACGTACTCGCCCAGCCGGTCGGCGCTGGGGGAGAAGACGCGCCCGCCGTTGCGGCGGGCCACCTCGTCGACGAAGTCCTTGAGCCGCTCGTCGCCCGCCAGCATGAACACGTTGATCGTGGCCCGGCGCCGGGTCATCTTGTCGACCTCGGCCAGGGTCAGCTCAAGCGTCTCCGGCGACGGCGGCCACTCGAAGGCCGAATGGCCGTTGCGCAGCAGGTGGGCGGTCGGCTCCCCGTCGGTGACCACGAGCACCACCGGCTCGAAGTCGGGGTGACGGTCCAGGTGGCGGCCCGCGATGAGCAGCGCGTGGTGCAGGTTCGTGCCCTGCACCATGTCCCAGTCGAGGCCTGCCAGCTCGTCGGGCTGCAGCACCCTCGCGTAGTTGGAGAACCCGATGATCTGCACGGCGTCCTGCGGGAACTTGGACGCCACCAGCGCCTGCAGGGCGAGCGCGGTCTGCTTGGCCGCCGCCCACGTGCCGCGCAGCGCCATCGAGTACGACAGGTCGACCAGCAGGCAGACGGCCGCGGCGGTGCGCCGCTCGGTCTCGGCCACCTCGAAGTCGTCCACCGACAGCGCGACCGACGGGCTGCCGCCGGCGGTGCGCAGGCCGCCAGCGCGCACGCCGTTGACCAGCGTGCGCACCACGTCGATCGGCTGCTCGTCGCCGAACCGCCAGGGCCGTGACGAGCCGGTCAGCTCACCGGCCGAGCCGGCGTCGTGCTGGTCGTGGTCGCCCCGCCGGCCGGCGTCCAGCGAGGCGAACACCCGGCGCAGCGCGGTCTCGCCGAGCCGGCGCACCGCTTTGGGCGTCAGCTCCAGCTTGCCGCGGCGGCGCAGCAGGTAGCCCTGCTCCTCCAGCTCCCGTTCGACGCGCTTGAGCGCCTCCAGGTCGTCGACCGCCGAGCGGCCCAGGGCGCGCCGGATCGCGGCCTCGTCGATGTCGTCCAGCCGCGCCCCCGGGTAGTCCTGGCGCAGCGCCGACTCCAACCGGCTCAGGTCGGCCAGCTCCTCCAGGGCGGTGACGGCGTCGCCCATGCCCAGCGGGTCGTCCCCGGTCATCCGCTCGGTGGAGTCCCACGCCAGGTCGGGGCGCCGGGCGCGCAGCGCCTCGCCGAGCCGGCGCATCTGCTCCGACAGACCGGCCTGGTCGAGGGTCTGGGTCATCAGGTTGCCCAGCTCCTCGCGCTGGCGCGGGGTCAGCGAGGCCAGCATGCGCTGCGTGGCCGCGGCGCGGCGGGCCAGGACGTCGACCAGTTCGGCGAGGTCGCGCGGCTTCTCCGGGAACAGGTCGCCGTACTCGGCCATGAAGGCGTCGAAGTCCGCCTGGGTGTGCTCGCCCCTGGCGTCCTTGTCGAGCATGTCGTTGAGGTCCGTCATCATCCGGCGGACCCGTTCCATCGCCTCCGGGTCGGGGTCGGCCAGCGCGTCGCGCAGCCCCCTGAACTGGCTGTCGAGGACCTCGCGCCGCAGCAGGTCGCGCAGCTCCTCGAAGGTCCGGCGGGCCGCCGCCGAGCGCCACTCGTACGAGCTCAGCTGCTGGATGGCGTCGGCCGTGTCGTCCGGCAGCGAGTCGAGCTCGGCCTCGCGCGCCCTGGCCTCGTCGGACGGGTCGGGGAACAGCTCGGCCCGCTCCTGACCGACGGCCTTGTCCAGGAGCGCCCTGGCCCGCTCCAGCGTGCCGTCGAGCCGGCCGCCCTCGCGCAGCTCGCGGCGCCGCCGCCGCACCTCGCGCAGCATGTCGTCCAGGCCGCGGCGGTCGCGGGCCCCGGGCAGGCCCCGTTTGAGCAGGTCGCGCAGCGCGTGCACCGGGGTCGAGCCGGACAGGATGGCGTCGCCCATCTCGTCCAGCGCCGCCCGCACGTCGTACGGCGGCGCGAGGGGGTCCGGGCCGTCGTGGTACTCGCCATAGCGGTAGGCCATCACCCATCCACGCTAACTCGCACCGGGATGTCCGTCATGTCCGGTAGACGGTGACGCCGTCGAGGTCGTCCTTCGAGAGCCGGCGCATGAGGTAGAGGCCCTCCAGCGCGAACTCCAGCGCGGCGGCGGCGTGACCGGGCGACTCCTCGCCCGCGCCCATCCCCAGCCGAGACATGATCTTGGCCAGGCCCTGGACCGGCCCGATGCGGCGCAGCAGCTCTCCGGCCGGGACCAGCTCGCCCGACTCCACCTGGTTGCCCTCGGCGAACCGGTCGGTCAGCGCCGACAGGTCCATGCCCCCGAGACGGCTCCTGAAGGTCTCGGCGACGGCCCGGCGCAGCAGGTGGGCCAGGATCTCGGTCTCCCTGCCCTCCTCGCTGACCTCGAACTCCACCTTGCCGCGCAGGCTGTGGACGACCGGGGCCAGGTCGCAGACCCGGGTCACCGGCTGCTCCTCGCCGGCCAGCGCCGCCCTGCGCACGGCCGAGGCCGCGGCGGTCTCCGCGGCCGCGATCGAGAACCGGGCGGACACGCCCGACCGGGTGTCCACGGCCGTGGACTCGCGGACCAGGCGGGTGAAGCGGGCGATGGCCTCGATCAGGTGCTCGGGGACGTCCGCCCCGATGTCCGGGGTGGACTCCTGGCGGATGAGCGTCAGCTCGTCCTCGACCGACGTCGGGTAGTGGGTGCGGATCTCGGCGCCGAAGCGGTCCTTCAGCGGGGTGATGATCCGGCCCCGGTTGGTGTAGTCCTCGGGGTTGGCGCTGGCGATGAGCAGGATGTCCAGCGGCAGCCGCAGGTTGTAGCCGCGCACCTGGACGTCGCGCTCCTCCAGCACGTTGAGCAGCGACACCTGGATGCGCTCGGCCAGGTCGGGCAGCTCGTTGACGGAGAACACGCCGCGGTTGGTGCGCGGCACCAGGCCGTAGTGGACGGTCTCCGGGTCGCCGAGCCGGCGGCCCTCCGCGATCTTGATGGGGTCGATGTCGCCGATGAGGTCCCCGACGGAGGTGTCGGGGGTGGCGAGCTTCTCGCCGTAGCGCTCGTCCCGGTGCCTGTGGGCCACCGGCAGCTCGTCGCCGAGCTCGTCGGCCAGGGCCCGGCAGCGTCCGCAGACCGGCGCGTACGGGTGGTCGTTGATCTCGCACCCCTCGACGACCGGGGTCCACTCGTCGAGGAGGCCGACGACGGTGCGGATCAGCCGGGTCTTGCCCTGGCCGCGCTCACCGAGCAGGACCAGGTCGTGACCGGCGAGCAACGCCCGTTCGAGGTGGGGCAGGACAGTGTCGTCGAAGCCCACGATGCCCGGGAAACGGGGCTCGCCCGCCCGGAGCTTGGCCAGCAGGTTTTCGCGGACCTCGGCTTTGACGGTGCGATGAACGTGGCCGTTCTCTCGCAACTCGCGCAGATTACGAGGCAGATGCACGGGATCGAGACTACGTTGCCTGGAGGGAAAGCGGCAGAGAGTTTCGCATCTGGCGGAGATATCGGATCTCGACCATTACGTCACGTTTCGTATGCGTGCTCGCCCCTTTAGTGGGGAGAATCGGGCCTAGGGTAGTTGGACCAGGAGAGGGAGGCGAGACGCGTGGCAGTGATGACGAGCCGCTTCGCCGACGGCCTCGCCGTGGACTCCGACCTGGTGGGGGCCGCGGAGAGGGCCGTGAACCAGGCCCTGTCACGGCTCAGCGGGCAGGCCGACCTGGTCTGCTTCTTCATCTGCGGCGACGATCCCGACGACGTGGCGCGGGCCGGCGAGCGCGCGATGCGGATGGCGCCCGGAGCGCACGTCATCGGATGCAGCGCCACCGGAGTGATCGGCGGCGACACCGGGGTCGAGCTGACCCCGTCCGTGAGCGCCTGGGCGGCCACCCTGGAAGGCGCCGAGCTGACCACGTTCGCGCTGGAGACGCTCACCGCGGAGGACCGGTTCGTGGTGGTCGGCCTGCCCGAGCGCAGCCCCGACGACCACGTGGCGATCCTCCTGGCGGACCCGTACTCGTTCCCCGCCGACGCGTTCGTCGAGCGCTCCGTGGACGTGCTGGGCGACCTTCCGCTGGTCGGCGGGCTGGCCAACGGGGTGCAGGGACGGGGCTCGGTACGGCTCTTCGCCGACGGCGAGATCTACACCGAGGGCGCCATCGGCGTCCTGATCAGCGGATCCGTCAACGTGACCACCGTCGTCAGCCAGGGCTGCCGGCCGATCGGGCCCACCATGGTCGTCACCCGCGCCGAGGAGAACCTGCTGCTGGAGCTGGCCGGGCAACCGGCGCTGTCGCGGCTGGAGGACATCGTCACCGACCTGGACGAGGACGACCGCGAGCTGGTCGCCGCCGGACTGCAGATCGGGCTGGCCATGGACGAGTACGCCGAGCGGCACGAACGCGGCGACTTCCTGATCCGCGGCGTGATCGGCATCGACCCGGAGCGCGAGGCCGTGGCCATCGGCGACATCGTGGAGGTCGGCCGTACCGTGCGCTTCCAGGTGCGTGACGCGGCCACCGCCGACGAGGACCTCTACGACATGCTCGACGCGCACCGGCAGGAGCTGGGCCGGGTCGACGGGGCGCTGCTGTTCTCCTGCAACGGGCGCGGCTCGGCCATGTTCGGCAGCGCCGACCACGACCCGCTGGCGCTGCGCGACACGCTCGGGCCCATCGGGGTGGCGGGCTTCTTCGCGGCCGGCGAGGTGGGGCCGGTGGGCGGGCACAACCACGTGCACGGGTTCACCGCGTCGGTGCTGGTCTTCTCCTCGGCCGACACGTGATCCTCGCCGTCGACGTCGGCGGCACCAAGCTGGCGGCGGCCCGGGTCTCCCCGGACGGCGCGATCCTGGCGGCCAGGCGGGCGGCCACGCCCCAGGACGCCGCCGCCGAGACGCTCTGGCAGGCGCTGTGCGACCTGATCGACCCGCTCTCCGACGGGGTGACGGGCGTGGGCGCCGGGTGCGGCGGGCCCATGGCGTGGCCCTCCGGAGTGGTCTCGCCGCTCAACATCCCCGGCTGGCGCGGCTTCCCGCTGCGCGCCCGGCTCGCCGAGCGGTTTCCCGGCGTGCCGGTACGGGTCCACAACGACGCCATCTGCCTGGCGGTGGCCGAACACTGGCGCGGCGCCGGGCGGGGCGTGGCGGACATGCTGGGCATGGTGGTCTCGACCGGCGTCGGCGGCGGGCTCATCCTCGGCGGGCGGCTGGTCGACGGCGGCACCGGCAACGCCGGCCACATCGGGCACGTGGTGGTGGAGCCGGACGGCGGCCCGCCGTGCGGCTGCGGCGGCCACGGCTGCCTGGAGGCGGTCGCCCGCGGCCCCGCCCTGACCGCCTGGGCCCTCGCCCACGGCTGGACCCCGCGTGACCCCGGGCCCGGGCCGACCGGGGAGCGTGCGCCCGCTGGGCGGTTCGCGGTCGGTGAGGGCTATCGGGAGGAGCGGGCCGTCACCGGGCGGATGCTGGCGGCGGACGCGCTGGCCGGGGACGAGGTGGCCGTGGCCGCCATGCGCCGGGCGGGCCGGGCGCTCGGGATCGCCCTCGCCTCCGCCACCCACCTGTGCGACCTGGAACTGGTCACCATCGGCGGCGGCCTCTCCCAGGCCGGGGAGCCGCTGTTCGGCCCGCTGGAGGAAGCGCTGAGGGAGCACGCCCGGATGGGGTTCGCCCGCCGCCTGCGGGTGGCGCCGGCCTCGCTCGGCCAGGAGGCGGGGCTGATCGGCGCGGCCGCACTCGTTCTCGCGGGCGACACGTACGGAAAAATCCCTCTGTAACGCTCCAGGTCTCCCCGTCCAAGCAGGGGTGTGGACCGACGAAGGGAGCGGAGCCGGTGCCTCGCAAGCGGCCGGAGTTCGCCACCGATCCGGTGGCGTTCGAGGCCTTCTACCGACGGCACGTCGAGGCGGTCACCCGTTTCTTCGCCCGCCGTGTCGACGACCCGCACACGGTCGCCGATCTGGTGGCCGAGGTGTTCGTGGCGGTGCTCGACTCGGCGCACACCTACCGGTCCGACCTGGGAACGGAGCTGGGCTGGCTGTACGGGGTCGCGCGGAACACGCTGTCGGCCGAGAGGCGCCGGGTGTTCAGGCAGTCGCGGCTGGCCGACCGGGTGGGCGGGCGTCGCCGGACCAGGGGCCGCCGCCTGCTCACGGGGGCGGCGGCGGCCGGGCTCGCCGCGGCGGCCGCGTTCGTCGTGCCGACGCTGGCCGGCGTCGCGAGCCCGGCCCACGCGGTGAGCGAGGACGCCGACGGCACCATCGTCGTCACGATCGCCGAACTGCGGGACGCCGACCAGCTGGAACGCGACCTGGCGGCGCTGGGGGTGCGGGCCGACGTCACGTACGCCCCTGCGGGCAAGCGCTGCGACGGCCCGCGGGGGGACATCGTCGCCGACCGCACCGCCGGCCGCACCGCCCTGCGCGAGCCCTGGACGTCGTACCCGAAGGGAGGGAAGCTGACGATCGACCCCGCGCGGATCGGCGCTGACCAGACCCTGGTGATGGAGTTCTCCGAGCGGGATCCGGCCGAGCCGGCGGGAGACGGCATGACGGTCTGGCGTTACGGCGGCTGGATCGTGCGGGGCGAGGTCCGGCCGTGCGCGCTGGTCGACGACGAGTTCTGGAACAAGCCGATCGGCTAGTCAGGCCGACGGGCGGCGGGGCTGGAAGAGCCAGGCGTCGAAGAGGGAGCCGAGCCGTTTGCCGGACAGCCGTTCGGCGAGCGCGGTGAACTGCTCCGTCGTCACGTTGCCGTGGCGGTGCTCCGCCGCCCAGGTCTTGAGCAGCGTGAAGAACGCGCGGTCGCCGATCTCCCGGCGCAGGGCGTGCAGCGTCATGGCGCCCCGGGTGTAGACGGACTCGTTGAACAGGTCGCCGGGGCGCGCGTCGCCCGGCGGGTAGGACCAGATCGGGTCGTTCGCGGGCCGGGCGTGGGCCGTCTTGAAGCGCTGCGCGGCGGTGTCGCCACCGGTGTGCTCGGACCACAGCCACTCGGCGTAGGTGGCGAAGCCCTCGTTGAGCCAGAGGTCCTCCCAGCGTTCGATGCTGAGGCTGTTGCCGAACCACTGGTGGGCCAGCTCGTGGGCGATGATCGACTCACCCGGCTCGAAGCCGCCGTACATGGGCTTGGTCTGGTTCTCCAGCGCGTAGCCGGCGGAGAAGTCGTCGACCACGCCGCCGGTGGAGGAGAACGGGTAGGGGCCGAAGACCGTCACCCAGTGGTCGGTGATCTCGCCGGAGCGCCTGTAGAGCTCGCCGAGCGCGCTGGAGAAGCGCGGGTCGACCGCCGCGAGGCTGCGGATGCCGCCCGCGGTCCGGCCCTCCCGCAGCGTGAACCGGCCCATCGTGGCGGTGGCGAGGTAGGTGGCCATCGGATGGGCCTCGCGCCAGGTGAACGTGGTGCCGCCGCCGGGGGCGGCGGTGCGGCTCACCAGCTCGCCGTTGGCCAGCGCGGTCACCCCGGCGGGCACGGTGATCTCGAAGTCGAAGGTGGCCTTGTCGGCGGGGTGGTCGTTGCCGGGGAACCAGGTCTTGGCGCCGTTGGGCTCGGCGGTGACGAAGGCGCCGTCGGCGGTCGGGATGAACCCGTAGGTGCCGAGGTTGGACGAGCCGCGCACCGGCCGGGGCGTGCCGGAGTAGGCCACCTTGACCGCGAACTCCGCCCCGCGCGCCAGCGGCTCGGCCGGGGTGACGGACAGCTCGTCGCCCTTGCGGGTGAACGTGGCCGCCGCGCCGTCGACCGACACCCCGCCGACCGTGAAGCCGCGCAGGTCGAGGTTGAACCGCGACAGCGCCTGGGTGGCCCTGGCCTGGATCGTGGCCTCGCCGTCGAGCCGCCGGCGGGCCGGCGCGTAGCCGATCCGCAGCGCGTAGTGGGCGACGTCGTAGCCGCCGTTGCCGTCGAGCGGGAAGTCGGGGTCGCCGATGCCGGGCGCTCCCACGCCCGGCTCGGCGGTGTCCGTCGGGCCGCTGTCGGACCCGGTCGCGCCCTGTGACGGCTCGCCGGTCGCGCCGCATCCCAGCACGCTCAGCGCGGTCAGCAGCGCGGCGGCGCGGCGTGTCATCGACCCCATGCGCGGGACAGCCCCCTTCCGATACGTGACCAGAAGAGTACGCTGCGTCAACCGCTGATCACCACCCGCTCGGCGGAAGCGGCGGCCCCGAGGGCGTCAGAGGTTGCCCCGGCGCTCCTGCTCGCGTTCGATGGCCTCGAACAGCGCCTTGAAGTTGCCCTTGCCGAACCCGAGCGAGCCGTGGCGCTCGATGAGCTCGAAGAAGACCGTCGGGCGGTCCTGCACCGGCTTGGTGAAGATCTGCAGCAGGTAGCCGTCCTCGTCCCGGTCGACCAGGATCTTGCGCTTCTTCAGCTCCTCGATCGGCGCGCGCACGGTGCCGATGCGGGCGCGCAGCTCGGGGTCGTCGTAGTACGAGTCGGGCGTGTCGAGGAACTCGACCCCGGCGGCCCGCATGTGGTCGACCGTGGTGAGGATGTCGTTGGTGGCCAGCGCGACGTGCTGGACGCCAGGCCCGCCGTAGAACTCCAGATACTCGTCGATCTGCGACTTCTTGCGGCTGACGGCCGGCTCGTTGAGCGGGAACTTGACCTTGCGCGAGCCGTCGGCCACGACCTTCGACATCAGCGCCGAGTACTCGGTGGCGATGTCGTCGCCGATGAACTCGGCCATGTTCGTGAAGCCCATGACCTCGCGGTAGAACGCCACCCACTCGTCCATCTTGCCGAGCTCCACGTTGCCGACGCAGTGGTCGACGGCCTGGAACAGCCGGCCGGTCTTGGTGGCGGGCGGGGCCACGAGGGGCTGCGCGGGCGCGTACCCGGGCAGGTAGGTGCCGGCGTAGTTGGACCGGTCGACCAGCGTGTGGCGGGTCTCCCCGTACGTGGCGATGGCGGCGACCACCACCTTGCCGTGCTCGTCCTCCAGGACGTGCGGCTCGGCCAGCCCGCGGGCGCCGTGCGTGACGGCGTGCCGGTAGGCGGCCTCCACGTCGGGCACGTCGAGCGCGAGGTCGATCACTCCGTCGCCGTGCTCGGCCACGTGCCTGGCCAGGTCCGTGCCGGGCCTGATGGACGCGCGGAACTCGAAGGTGGCGCCGCCGGAGGTGAGCACGTAGGCCGCCTCGTCGCGGCTGCCGTTCTCCGGGCCTCGGTAGGCCACCAGCTTCATCCCGAACGCCGTCGCGTAGTAGTGGGCGGACTGCTTGGCGTTCCCGACCGCGAACACCACGGCATGCATACCGTTCACCGGAAAGACATCACTCATACCGACAACTCTCGATATCGATGGACGAGTTGCGCAAGAGTTGCTTCAATGAGTGCACAACCTGTCCAGTCTTCTGGGCCGTACGGCGGAGAATCTGTACATCATGACGATCGATCAACTGGACTCCCGGCTGCTCGCGCTGCTCACCGCGGAGCCGAGGCTCGGCGTGCTGGAGTGCTCGCGGCGGCTCGGCGTGGCCAGGGGCACCGTCCAGGCGCGGCTGGACCGGCTCATGTCCCGGGGGGTGATCACCGGGTTCGGGCCCGACGTCTCGACGGCGGCGCTCGGCTACGACGTGACCGCCTTCGTGCTGCTGGAGATCCGGCAGGTCGCCGGCCACGAGCCGGTGGCGCACCGGCTGGCGCACATCCCCGAGGTCCTGGAGGTCCACACCGTCACCGGCGGCAGCGACCTCATGTGCCGGGTGGTGGCGCGGACGAACGCCGACCTCCAGCGCGTCATCGACGAGATCGTCGAGGTCCAGGGCGTGGTCAGGACCTCCTCGATCATCGCGCTGGACACTCCCGTTCCCTACCGAGTGTTGCCATTGGTCGCCGATGTCCCACGCCGGGCGGCCCGGGAGTCGTAGCATCGCCGGGAGGGACGAGGCACCGTTATCGAGCGCTTACCCTTGACTTTCGCCTGGACGCGGGGGAGGCGTGACGGGGTGGTGAAGAAGGCGTTGCGAAAGCGGAGATTGCTCCGGTTCCTGCTCATCGGGGGAGCGGCGGGGTTCGTGGTGCTGGCCGCGCTGTTCGGCATCGCCTGGGCCATGACCCCCATCCCCGACAGCACGCAGAAGGACGCGACGGCCCAGGGGTCGGTCATCTACTACCGCGACGGCAAGACCGTCATCGCCCGGCAGGGCGTCGACCGCAGGAACGTCGAGCTGGCCAAGGTGCCCGCACACGTGCGCGAGGCCGTCATCGCCGCCGAGAACCGCTCCTTCTACGACGACAGCGGCGTCTCGGTCAAGGGCACCGCCCGCGCCCTGTGGTCCACCGTCACCGGCAACCAGATCCAGGGCGGCTCCACCATCACCCAGCAGCTCGTCCGCAACTACTACAGCGGCCTGAGCCAGGAGCGCTCCGTCATCCGCAAGGCCAAAGAGATCATGATCTCGATCAAGGTCGACCAGTCCAAGCCGAAGGACTGGGTGCTGGAGCAGTACCTCAACACGATCTACTTCGGCCGGGGCGCCAACGGGGTGCAGGCGGCCGCCCGCGCCTACTTCGGCGAGGACGTCGACCGGCTCAACGTCTCCCAGGGCGCCTACCTGGCCGCGGTGATCCAGCAGCCGTCCCGGTTCGCCGACCCCGAGGGCACCGACCTCCAGGCCGTCGAGGCCCGCTGGCGGTCGGTGATCCAGGCCATGACCCAGACCGGCGCGCTCACCGCCGCCGAGGCCGAGGCGCAGCGCTTCCCCGAGCTGAAGGCGGCCAAGAAGCCGTTCCAGCTCAAGGGCCAGGCCCAGTACATGCTCCAGCAGGTCACCGACGAGCTGAACCGGCGCGGCTACACCGACGAGGACATCAACGGCGGCGGCCTGAAGATCGTCACGACCTTCGACAAGAAGCTCATGGAGGCGGCCGAGCGGGCGGTCAAGGACACCCTGCCGGACGCCACGCCCAAGAAGATCCGCACCGGCCTGGCGGCCGTGGACCCCGCGACGGGCGAGGTGGTCGCCTTCTACGGCGGCAGCCCCGACAGGTCCCAGTACGACAACGCGTTCTCGGCCAAGGTGATGGCCGGGTCCACGTTCAAGCCCTACACGCTGGCGGCGGCGCTGGAGAGCGGGCTCGGGCTGTCCACCCGGGTCAACGGCAACTCGCCGATGCGCGTGGCGGCCGACCCCGAGCATCCGATCCCCAACGACGGCGGCCGCTCCTACGGCCAGATCGACCTGGTCAGCGCCATCCGCAACTCGGTCAACACCGCCTTCGTCGACCTCGCCCAGAAGGTCGGCCCGCGCAAGGTCGCCGCCACCGCCGAGGCCATGGGCATCCCGGCCGAGCAGCTCAGGCCGCACGTGCACGCCGCCTCGTTCCCGCTCGGCGTGGCCTCCGTCAGCGCCGTGCAGAACGCCTCCGGCTTCGCCACCTTCGCCAACTCGGGCGTCCATATGGAGACGCACGTCATCAAGTCGGTCACCAACGCCGACGGGGTGAAGGACGTGGTCAAGCCCGCCGCCACCCAGGCCGTCAGCGAACGGGCCGCCGCCGACGCCACGTACGCCATGCGGCAGGTCGTCCAGTACGGCACCGGCACCGCCGCCCGCCTCTACGACCGGCCCGTGGCGGGCAAGACGGGCACCACCGACGACTCCAGGGCGGTGTGGTTCACCGGGTTCACGCCGCAGCTCGCGACCGCCGTCAACATGTTCCGCGACGACAACGAGACGGTCGCCGTGCCCGGCTACGGGGTGCAGTTCGGCGGCCAGCTGCCCGCCCAGGTGTGGCGGGCGTTCATGACCGAGGCGATGGAGGGCAAGCCGGTCGAGCAGTTCCCCGACCCGTCGGGGCTGTCCGGGCCGACCGGCTACGGCGAGCCGCGCGACCAGGACCGCGACTGGAGCGACGAGACGCCGTCGCGGCAGCCGGAGCAGTGGGACCAGCGGCCCACCCAGGAGGAGACGCAGCCGCCCCCCACCGACGACGAGCCGCCCGCTCAGCCCGACCCCGACGAGAACGCCCGGCTGATGGAGACGCCCGAGGAGGAGAGCGGCCCGCCGGTCGACGAGGCGCCCGAGCCCGAGCCGACGTCCGGCCCCGCCGACAACAGCGGCGCCCGCCCGTCACCGTTCGGCTGACCGCCGTCCGGCCCGGGTCCCCGCCGCGGCGGGGACCCGGACCGGTCAGCGGCGCAGTTGGGCGCGCAGGTCCTCGGGGGTGGTCACCGGCATCTTGCAGGTGAACCCCTGGCACACGTACGCGGCCGGCGCGCCGCCGATGAGGCCGCGGCCCCGCAACAGCGGCACGGCGGCCCCGTGCGCGACGTCGAGCTCGGCCGGGGCGCCCGGGCCTGACGCCACCACCAGGCCGGGGACGCCCGCCAGGTAGGCCTCCCGGTGCAGGGCGCGGGTGCGGGGGTCGTCGGGCGGGCCCACCACGGCCACCTCGACGGGCCCGTCGAGCGCGGCCCTGGCCACCGCCAGCCCCCACCCGGCGAACCGGGCGTGCCTGCCGGCCAGCACCGACACCGTGCCGAGCGCGGCGTGGGCGGCGTCCCGGTGCCGCGTGGAGCCCGTCAGCGCCGCGTACGAGAGCAACGCCCCCGCCGCCGCGTACTGGCCGGAGGGCGTGGCGTTGTCCGTCGCGTCCTGCGGGCGCTGGAACAGCCGCTCGGCGTCGTCCGCGGTGTCGTAGAACCCGCCGGTGCCGTCGCCGAACCGGTCGAGCACGGTGTCGAGCAGGGCGCCGGCCAGCCGGAACCAGCGCGTCTCCCCGGTCACCCCGTGGAGCGCGATGAGCCCCTCGGCCAGGTTGGCGTAGTCGTCGAGCACGCCCGCGTTGCGCCCGGCGCGCCCGTCACGGGAGGTACGCAGCAGCCTGTCGCCCTCGACGTGCACCTCCTGCAGCAGGACCGCCGCGGCGGTGGCCGCCTCCACCAGGTCGGCCCGGTCGAAGACCATCCCGGTCTCGGCCAGGGCCGCGATGGCCAGCCCGGTCCAGCTCGCCACCACCTTGTCGTCGCGCCCCGGGCGCACCCGCAGCTCGCGTGCGGCGAGCAGCCGCTCGCGCACCCGCGCCAGCCGCTCGGGGTCGTCGGGCTCCCGGGGGAGCTGGAGCACCGACGTGCCGTGCTCGAACGTGCCGGTCACGTCGAAGACCCGGACCGCCCAGTCGCCGTCGTCGGGACCCAGCGCCTCGCGCAGCTGCTCGGGGGTCCAGACGTAGAACCTGCCCTCCTCGCCCTCGCTGTCGGCGTCGAGCGCGGAGGCGAAGCCGCCCTCGGGGGTGCGCAGCTCGCGCAGCAGCCAGCCGGCGGTCTCCAGCGCGACCCGCCGGGCCAGCGGCTCGCCGGTCGCCGTCCACCAGTGGGTGTAGACCCGCAGCAGCAGCGCGTTGTCGTAGAGCATCTTCTCGAAGTGCGGCACCACCCAGCCGGCGTCCACGCTGTAGCGGGCGAACCCGCCGCCGAGCTGGTCGTAGATGCCGCCGCGGGCCATCGCCTCCAGGGTCCTGCCGGACATCTCGCGCTCGCCCGAGCGCAGCAGGAACTCCAGCACCATCGAAGGCGGGAACTTCGGCGCGCCGCCGAACCCGCCGCGCACCGGGTCGAACGACTCGCGCAGGTTGGCGACGGCCCGCTCCAGCGTCTCGGCCGTGGGCTGCGGGCCGCTGGGCAGGGCGGTGCCGGAGTTGAGCACCTCGACCACTTTCGCGCCCTGCTTGAGCACGGTCTCGCGGTCGTGGACCCAGGCGTGGTGCAGCCCGGTCAGGAGCCGCTGGAACTGCGCCCGGGGGAAGTAGGTGCCGCAGTAGAAGGGGTGACCGTCGGGGGTGGCGAAGACGGTCATCGGCCAGCCGCCCTGCTGCGTCATGGCCTGGGTGGCGCTCATGTAGACGGCGTCCACGTCGGGCCGCTCCTCGCGGTCGACCTTGACGTTGACGAAGTGCTCGTTCATCAGCCGGGCGGTGCCGGGGTCCTCGAAGCTCTCGTGGGCCATCACGTGACACCAGTGGCAGGACGAGTAGCCGATGGAGATCAGCAACGGCGCGTCGCGGCGGCGCGCCTCGCGCATGGCCTCCTCTCCCCAGGGCCACCAGTCGACCGGATTGCCGGCGTGCTGCAGCAAGTAGGGCGAAGACTCCTCGACGAGCCGGTTCACCGGCACCACCCCCCTGTGTCCCAACAGCCACCCTACCGCCGCGAGCGGACGTTGATCGTGGACGGGCGGGGGATTCAGCGGACCTGGGCCGCCGCCTGCGGGCTCACGCGGACGACGCCGGCCAGGTTGCGGGTGCTGACCGGAGCGATCTTCACCACGTCGCCGGTGCGCGGGGCGTGCAGCATCTTCCCGTCGCCCCAGTAGATCGCCACGTGTGAGATGTAGCCGGGGTTGGTCGGGTCGTGCCGCCAGAACAGCAGGTCGCCCGGGTGCGCCTGGGAGAGCGGCACCTGCGGGCCGGTGACCCACTGCTGGTGCGTCACCCGCGGCATCCTGACCCCGGCCTGGGCGAAGGCCCACTGGACGAGCCCGGAGCAGTCGAAGGTGTCAGGTCCTTCAGCCCCCCACACGTACGGCCTGCCGAGCTTGGAGGCGGCGGCGCGCAGGGCGGCGGTGAGCTGCTCCCCGGTCATGAACGCGCCGGAGGGCCAGTCGCGGGCCCTGACCCGCGCCTGCGGCCGCACGGGATCGACCAGGGCCGCCTGGGTGCCCTTGGGCAGCAGGCGCAGAACCCTGTCGCGGAGCCTGGCCGAGTCGGTCCTGGGGGCGCTGATGATCAGCGCGTTGTCGCGGGGCAGCCCGAGCGCCCGGCCGGTCTCCTTGGACACGATCGCGTCCACGGCACCGAAGCCGGTGGTGGCGTAGGCGCCGATGCGCAGCGGCCCCGCCGGGCCGTTGATCTTGCGGTGCAGGGTGAGCCCGCCGTCGTTGCCGAGCACGAACGAGACGGCGACGTCGCCCGCGGCCACGTTGCTCCACAGCGGGTCTGAGGTCGCCGTCACCTTCGGCGTGTAGGCCCGGAAGGTGGACGGGTCGACGGCGAGGGTCTGCACCCGCTTGCCGTCGAGCCTGACGCTGGCCGCGTCGGCCAGCTCCAGGGCGCGCACCCCGGGCAGGCGGGCGATCTTCCGTAACTGCGCCTGGGTGAACGGCTTGCGGGTGACGACGAACACGTGCGGCTTGTGGAGCTTGCCGGCGGGCGCCACCGGCGGCACGGTCCTGGCGTCGGCCATGAGGCTCTGCCGGGGTGTCTGGCGGGCCCGTACGGGCTCGGTGGCGGCCGGTCCCGCGGGCTCGCGGGGCTCCACGAGCAGCAGGACGTCGGCGGTGAGGACGGCGACCAGGGTCACCACGATGAACGGGATCAGGCGGCGGTGGTCACGGCGCCTGCCGGACCTCAGCAGGAAGCCGAGGTCCTGGCGGATGCCGGAACCACCGCGCATGAGTTCCGCCGGGCCTTGGGGGGCCCGGCGGCGCCGTTCCGGATGCATCAGTTGCCGATGTAGGGCACGGCCTCGAGGATCTCGACGGTGTTCTGGCGGCCGTTCGGCATGCTGTAGGTCGCCTTGTCACCGATCTTCTTGCCGTTGATCGCGGCGCCCAGCGGGGACTTGGGCGAATAGACGTCGATCGGCGCGCCGCTCTCCTCACGCGAGGCGAGCAGGAAGGTGACCTCGTCGTCGTCGCCGACGAACCGGATGGTCACGGTCATGCCGGGCTCCACGACGCCGTCGGCCGCGGGGGCCTTGCCCACGCGCGCGTTGTCGAGGATCTGGCGCAGATGGAAGATCCGCGCCTCCATCTTGCCCTGCTCGTCCTTGGCGGCGTGGTAGCCGCCGTTCTCGCGCAGGTCGCCCTCTTCCCGGGCGGCCTCGATCTTCTTGGCGATGTCGACGCGCCCGGGCCCCGAGAGATATTCGTACTCGCCCTTCAGGCGGTCGTACGCCTCCTGCGTCAGCCATGTGACGTTCTCATCGCGAGAGTCGGCCACGGGTTCTCCTTGCTTGCCTAGGGGGCCCTGAGATCACTGAAGGTCACGTACGGTGGAATTGCGAAAGGCTAACAAGCCCGCCGCTCGAACGCTTCCCCAAATGTCTCACTATACGAGATTGCAGTATTGGATGTGGACGGAAGTCGCCTCGGCGCTCGTGCCCAGGCGTTCCTTGACCTGCTTCGTACCCTCAGCTGGGGGGATTCTTACTTCTTTGCTGCCCACTTCCACGTGATGGACGTCCATCGCCCGGACACGGCACACCGCCTCGCGGTCGTCGGGCTTGCTCACCGTGAAGGTGATCTCGGCCTCGGACGGTCCCAGGACGGCGAAGGACACCACCTGCGGGACGGCGCCGTTGGCGCTGCCGTTCATCGACCACATGACGTAGCCCCACCCGCCCGCGACGATGGCCACGAGCACGCCGATGACGACGTGCACGACGAGGCGGCCGCCGCGTTCGGGACGGTCCGGGAAGTCGTCGGGGGTGCCGAGAACGGGTCCGTTCCCGACATCTCTGGTGGCCATGGTGGAATCTCCCTGCACTCCCTCGGCGTTATCCGAGACAATTGTCGCCCGCGGGGGTCATGCCCTCGCGACCGCCCAGCAGAAACTACCTCTCTGGGCGACTGATCGGTCCCTGTCCTGAGGAGACGTCGAGCCCGTGAGTGCACCGTTGAGGTTGATGGCCGTCCATGCCCACCCCGACGACGAGTCGAGCAAGGGCGCCGCGACGATGGCGCGTTATGTCCGTGAGGGCGTTGACGTGCTGGTCTGTACCCTCACCGGAGGCGAACGCGGCTCCGTGCTCAACCCGAAGATGGACCGGCCCGAGATCGTGGCCGACATCGCCGAGGTGCGCAGGGCCGAGATGGACCGGGCGCGGGAGATCCTCGGGGTGCGGCAGCGTTTCCTGGGTTTCGTCGACTCGGGGTTGCCGGAGAGCGAGGACGAGGAGCTGCCTGAGGGCTGCTTCGGCCTGCAGAAGCTGGAGGTGGCCTCGGCGCCGCTGGTGGCGGCCGTGCGCGAGTTCAGGCCCCATGTGATCCTCACGTACGACGACGACGGCGGCTACCCGCACCCCGACCACATCATGACGAACAGGGTGTCGGTGGAGGCGTTCGAGGCCGCCGGCGACCCCGACCGCTATCCGGGCACCGGCGACCCGTGGCAGCCGCTCAAGCTCTACTACCACATGGGCTTCCACCGGGCCCGGTTCGAGGCGCTGCACGAGGCCATGCGGGCGCGCGAGATGGGCTCGCCCTACGGCGACTGGATCGCCCGCTGGGAGGACCGGCCCGCCAAGTGGGAGGTGACGACCAGGGTGCCGTGCGGCGACTACTTCCAGATCCGCGACGAGGCCCTCATGGCCCACGCCACCCAGGTCGACCCCGACGGCTGGTGGTTCGTCTGCCCGCGCGAACTGCAGCAGGAGATCTGGCCGACCGAGGACTACCACCTGGCCCGTTCGCTGGTCGACACCGAGCTGCCCGAGGACGACCTGTTCGCCGGCATCCACGCCGAGGAGGCGTCGCCGGCCTGCCACTGATCCGGCGACCGGAGCACGGCCCCCGGATGGCAGACTGGAGGGGTGATGGTTCTAGCAGCTGGTGAGGTCAGCCCGGGCCTGCTCGGCTTCGTCGTGGTGGCTGCCCTCGGTTTCGCTCTCTACTTCCTCGTCAAGTCGATGAACAAGCAGATGGGCAAGATCGAGGTGCCGCACGAGCGCGAGTTCGAAGACGACAAGGCCAAGTAGATGTCCGAGGACGTCGTCGACAACCCCGGCAAGAGCCGCTTCGAGATCCTCGTCGACGGCGAGGTCGTCGGGTTCGCCGACTATCTTCTGCTGCCCACCAAGGTGGTCTTCACCCACACCGAGGTGCTGCCGAGCCACAGCGGGCAGGGGCTCGCGGGACGGCTGATCGGGCACGCGCTCGACCTCACCCGCGACACCGGCCTGAAGGTCGTGCCCCGGTGCGGCTACGTCGCCTCCTACATCGAGCGCCACCCCGACTACCAGGACCTGCTCGACCCCTCAGTCACGAGGTGACCAGGCGCGCTCCAGCGCCTGGGGCAGGCCCCACCAGCCCAGCGGTGTGAGCACGCCGCTGTCGTCCACGATGCCCAGACAGGCCCAGAGCGCGACCACCGGCTCGAAGAGGCTCTCGGTGGAGGTCAGGTCGCCCGGGTCGTGCTCGTCGACGTCGATGTCCTCCGACTCGGCGATCAGGCGGGCGATCCGCTCGGGCGAGGCCAGCACGCCAGGCCCCTTCCGGGCCAGCGCCGCGACGGCGGCGAGCCAGTCGGCGTGCTGGATGGCGCAGAGATGGGCCAGCATCTCGTCCTCCAGGCTGACCTCGCGGTCGAGGTCGGCGAACTCCTCCAGCAGGAGGCCCTCCTCCGGCAGGTCGGCGACCGGCCCGGCGATGCCGGCGGCCACCGTCAGCCACAGCTCGGCGTCGTCGTCGGGCATCGCCTCCCCTTCGAGGCCCGCGCAGGCCCGCAGCACGTCGCCCGGATAGCCCGCGTCGGCCAGGAGCGCGCGCAGCCGGGCGGCGGCCCGGTCCAGCTCGGCGACCGGCAGCTCGGGCTGCTTGGTCAGCTCGGCCATGACGCGGCGCAGCTCCGACAGCGCGAACGCCTCCTCCTCGTCCCAGGCGGAGAACATCTCCTCGTCCTGCTCGTCGCTCACCGAGAACCCGGGCACCCGCCCGTCGGGCAGCGGCGTGGCCAGCCAGCGTTCCTGGAGTTCCTCGTACGCCCTGCGGGCCCGCTGGTCGCCGGACGCGAGCGCGTCGGGATCGATCTCGCCGGCGCGCACCCGCTCCTCCAGGTGGGCCACGAGCAGGTCGTGCATCTCCTGCGCCACCGGGCCGCGTTCGTCCTCATCCGGCCAGACGAAATAGCTCGGCGTCATGAGGATCGGCTCGGTCCCGGTCGACTCGATCCACCGCTGGACGTCGCCCACCGTGGCGGCGCCGGACTCGATGGAGGCCAGCGCCGTCCTGGCCGACTCCCAGAACGGCAGGGTCAGCGGGTTGCCGACGGACATCAGGGCCCTGCGCAGGTCGGGCAGCGCCACCAGCGCCACCCCGGAGGGCACGGCCAGCAGCGCCCGCGCCACGTCTCTGCGGGTCAGCGCGGTGGCCGGGCGGCCCGCGTGGCGGCAGACGAAATCCAGGTCCACGCTCCGTAAACTACGCCCCCGCCCGGGCTCCCGCACCTGCGCCGGTACGGCGGCGGCGTCGGGGGTGCATTTCCGACGCAACTGTGTAATGGTAATTACATGGAAACAACGGACACGACCGCGCAGGTGCGCGGCTGGTTCACCGGCCGGCTCCCCGAGGGCTGGTTCACCGGGGCGCCGGAGATCGCCCGGGACCGCGAGGAGATCGCGGTCGTCGGCGCCCTGCCCGAGCCGCCCGGGGACATGGACGAGGACGAGCGGGCCGCGCTCGTCGACGGCCTCATCGGCCGCTTCCGCGAGGAGACGCGGGAGCGCCGGATAGAGATCGCCAAGGAGGCCGAGCGGAGGTTCCGACAGAAGGTCTCCTGGGGCGTCACCTGCGCCGGCCGGACTGTGATGTTCACCACACTGTCCGTGCCCGTCATGACGAGGCTGCGGCAGTCCGAGCGGCAGGTTCTCGACACGCTGGTCGCCGCCGGCGTGGCCCGCAGCCGCAGCGACGCCCTCGCCTGGTGCGTCCGCCTGGTCGGCCGCAACACCGACACCTGGCTCGCCGATCTGCGCGACGCGCTGCAGCATGTCGACCGAGTCCGCGCCGAAGGGCCCGACGTCAATTCCTGAGAATGGACTAAACCATTTGGGGAATTGGTTTAGACCATTCGGATTGGTATATACCAGTGCTCTGAGAATTCTCTTTTAAAGCCGGTCGCGGTGGGTAGGGGCCCCGAATCGTCAAGGCCGCTGCCTGCGGTGACGCCCGAAGCCGAGAGGTCTACGCCAATTGGCTTTCCGGTGTCGTCGTCGTCGATGATGAGCGAGCCCTGAGAGAGTGGAGGAGCCGCTGTCGTGTCCGTAACCGTGGAAGTTCCCGCCCCGACCAGCAATGTCGAATTGGTCACATGGGTCAATCAGATAGCCGCGCTTACCCAACCCGACCGGATCGAATGGTGTGATGGTTCTGAGGAGGAGTGGACGCGCCTGACCAACCTCCTCGTGGAGCAGGGCACGTTCACCCGGCTCGCGAAGCGGCCCAACAGCTTCTACGCCGCCTCCGACCCGAGCGACGTCGCCCGGGTGGAGGACCGTACCTTCATCTGCTCCGAGCGGGAGGAGGACGCCGGGCCGACGAACAACTGGATCGCGCCCGACGAGATGCGCGAGACGTTCGGCGAGCTCTTCAAGGGCTGCATGCGCGGCCGCACCATGTACGTGGTGCCGTTCTGCATGGGTCCGCTCGGCGGCGAGATCTCCCAGGTTGGCGTGGAGATCACCGACTCGGCGTACGTCGCCGTGTCCATGCGGATCATGACCAGGATGGGCGAGCGCGCGCTGCGGCTCATCGAGGAGCGCGGCAGCTTCGTCAAGGCCGTCCACAGCGTCGGCGCGCCGCTGGAGCCCGGTCAGGCGGACGTGCCCTGGCCGTGCAACTCCACCAAGTACATCAGCCACTTCCCCGAGACCCGCGAGATCTGGTCGTACGGGTCCGGGTACGGCGGCAACGCGCTGCTCGGCAAGAAGTGCTACGCGCTGCGGATCGCCAGCGTCATGGCCCGTGACGAGGGCTGGCTGGCCGAGCACATGCTCATCCTCAAGCTGACCCCGCCGTCCGGCGAGGTGCGCTACATCGCCGCCGCGTTCCCGAGCGCCTGCGGCAAGACCAACCTGGCCATGCTGCAGCCCACCATCCCCGGCTGGAAGGTGGAGACGATCGGCGACGACATCGCCTGGATGCGCTTCGGCGACGACGGGCGGCTGTACGCCATCAACCCCGAGGCCGGGTTCTTCGGCGTCGCGCCCGGCACCGGCGAGGTCACCAACGCCAACGCGGTCAAGACCCTCTGGGGCAACAGCATCTTCACCAACGTCGCCCTCACCGACGACGGCGACGTGTGGTGGGAAGGGCTCACCGAGGAGCCGCCCGCCCACCTGACCGACTGGAAGGGCCGGTCATGGACGCCCGGCAGCGGCGAGCCCGCCGCCCACCCGAACGCCCGCTTCACCACCCCGGCCTCCCAGTGCCCGACCATCGCCCCTGAATGGCAGGACCCCAAGGGCGTGCCGATCTCGGCGATCCTGTTCGGCGGACGCCGCGCCACCGCGGTGCCGCTGGTCACCGAATCGCTGAGCTGGCAGCACGGCGTCTTCCTCGGAGCCAACGTCGCCTCCGAGAAGACCGCCGCCGCCGAAGGCAAGGTCGGCGAGCTGCGCCACGACCCGTTCGCCATGCTGCCGTTCTGCGGCTACAACATGGGCGACTACTTCGGCCACTGGCTGGAGCTGGGCCGGCGCGAGGACGTCGTGCTGCCGCGCATCTACTACGTCAACTGGTTCCGCAAGGACGCCGACGGCAGGTTCATCTGGCCCGGCTTCGGCGAGAACAGCCGCGTGCTCAAGTGGATCGTGGACCGGCTCAACGGCGAGGCCCAGGCCGTCCCGACACCGATCGGGCTCCTGCCCGACACGCTCGACACCGACGGCCTCGACCTGTCCGAGGAGGACCTGCGCACCCTGCTCAGCGTCGACCCCGAGGTCTGGCGTGAGGAGGCGGCGCTGATCCCGGCCCACTTCGAGAAGTTCGGCTCCCACCTGCCCAAGGAGCTGTGGGAGGAGCACCGGGCGCTGCTCGACCGCCTCGGCTGACCTGACCCTCCCCGGCGCCGGTCGTCCCCGTGACGGCCGGCGCTCTCACTTTCCCGCCACGACACCCGCGCAGGCGCCGTACCCGGTCAGAGACCCAGCACGGCCCGGAGGTCGTCGACGGCCGCCAGGGGCTGGGCGAGCCGCTCGCGTTCCGCCTCGGTCAGAGGGAGGGCGCGCGCCCGGTCCAGGGCGTGCCCGGCGGCGGCGTGGTCCTTGGCGCGGACCGCGAGCTCGGCCCGGTAGACCAGCGCCTCCAGCAGCTCGGCCGCCGACGCGGTGTCCTTGTCCCGCTCCAGGGCGCCGTCCAGGATCTGGGCCGCCCGCTCGTGATCGCCGTTGGAGTCGCCCATCACGACCGCCCGGTCCAGCGAGGTGGCGAGCCTGCTCGTGGCCTCCTCCTTCTCCGGCAGGGGGCGGGCGGCCATGAAGCGGATCCAGTTGCCGCCGGGGTCGATGACGGCGAAGCCGGAGTGGTCGCCGTCGTTCTTCCGCCTGCGCGGCCGGGTCATCCGGGGGATGCCGGAGACCAGGAGCTTGCCGTGCGCCGCGCGCATGCCCGCGGCGAACGCCTCGAACAGCTCTCCGGTGTCCGGCACGACGATCACGCAGGTGCCGTAGGAGTCTTCGGGCTTGAACGCCTCCGGCATGCCGAAGAAGCCCAGCTGGAGATCCTCGCGCTTGAGTAATACGTACGGGTTCGGCCGCACCTGGTAGTAGGCCTGGTGGAAACCGAGCATCGTGTAGAAGTCGACCATCTCGTCGATGGAGCGGCAGGGAAGCAGCGGTATGGCGATCTCGTCGGCCATCGGGGGGACTCCTATTCGTCGGCCATGGTGAACGCGCCCTCTTCCAGGCGGCGGATCATCCGGTCGGTCCACTGGGCGCCGGCGTCGGCGGTGCTCAGCCACAGCGACAGCACCTCGCCCACCGGGCCCCAGGTCGCCAGATCCGTGTCCTCGGGGAGGTACGCGGTGATGCTCGCGCGCCACTCGCGCATGGCGCGGGCCCGCTGGCGCAGCAACTCCAGGGCCCGCTCCCGGGGGAGGTCCTCGATGAGGCCGACGGCGGCGCCCAGCACGTCCAGGCTCGGCTCGCGGTCGGCCAGCGCCCGGCCGAGCAGGTCGAGGTACTCCCGCTCGCCCTCCCGGGTCAGCTCGTACTCGATCCGCGGCGGCCCTCCGGCCTCGGAGGCGACCGTCTCGTGCGTCACCAGCAGGCCCTGGCCGGCCATGCTCTTGAGCGCGTGATAGACCGAGCCCGAGGTGGCGGTCGACCACTCGTGCGCGCCCCACGACTCCAGATCCGCGCGGACCTGGTAGCCGTGGGCGCGCCCGCGCCTGCGCAGCGCGCCCAGGACCAGCAGCCGCACCGGCTTCATCGAACCTCCCGACCTTCACTAGCCAAATTTGGCTAGCTGCTCCTGGGAGCGTACCGCACCCGACAGCTTCGGAAACCGGCGGTCTTGCCCGGTTGGCGTGGGCATCCTAGGTTCTGCGTGTGATCGTCGACGCGCACCAGCATTTCTGGAACCTCGACACCGTCGAGTACCCGTGGCTGACCCCCGAGTCGGGAGTCCTCTACCGCACCTACGCCCCCGCCGACCTGGCCCCGGAGCTGCGGGCGGCCGGGGTGGACCGGACCGTGCTGGTGCAGGCGGCCGACTCGCTCGCCGAGACGGACGCGATGCTGGCGCACGCCGACGCCAACCCGTTCATCGCCGGAGTCGTCGGATGGATCGACCTGACCGACCCGGCCGAGGCGGCGGCCGCCCTCGACCGCTACCGGCGGCATCCGGCGTTCGCCGGCGTGCGCCACCTGATCCACGAGGAGCAGGACCCCGACTGGCTGGTGCGCGACGGGGTGCTGGAGTCGCTGGGCCTGCTGGCGGCGGCCGGGCTCGCCTTCGACGTGGTGTCGCTGCTGCCCCGGCATCTGGACCACGTGGTCACCGTGGCCGAGCGCCATCCCGGGCTGAAGCTCGTCGTCGACCACCTGTCGAAGCCGCGGATCAGGGACCACGAGTGGGAGCCGTGGGCCACGAAGATCGCGACCGCGGCCTCGTACCCGAACGTGTTCGCGAAGGTGTCGGGGCTGGTCACCGAGGCCGACCACGAGCGATGGACGGTGGAGGACCTGCGCCCCTACGTGGACTACGCGGTCGAGCGGTTCGGTCCCGAGCGGCTGATGTTCGGCAGTGACTGGCCGGTGGTGCTGCGGGCGTCCGACTACCGGACCGTTTTCCAGGTGACGCACGCGCTGCTCGGCGGCACCGACGTCGAGCAGGTCTTCGGCGGCACCGCGGTCCGCGTCTACGGCCTGGACCAGGAGGTTCGTGAGCCGTCGTGAGGGAAGGAGACCGGCGGGCGGGCTCCGTACGCGCGCTGATCGACGAGGCCGGAGGCCCCGGTGGACCCACAGACCGGGGCAAGGTCCGCGTTACGGGCACGGGCACGCGTGAAACGCGGTGATAATGGCCTGTCAGGTCTTCCGACCGATATAACGGCAGCGCTGGGGAGGGACTCCGTGAGCCTGCGCGACCTGGTCTACCGGCTGTACGAGCGCCGGCTGGAGGCCCAGCTGTCCAAGGACAGCATCCCCCGGCATGTCGGGGTGATCATCGATGGCAACCGCCGGTGGGCGCGCGCCATGGGCATGACCGATGTCGCCAAGGGGCATCGCAAGGGCGCCGACAAGATCTCCGAGCTGCTCACGTGGTGCCGTGAGACGGGCGTCGAGGTCGTCACCGTCTGGATGCTGTCCAACGACAACCTCAACCGGCCGCCCCACGAGCTGGAGCCGCTGCTGCGCATCATCGAGGACGTGGTCCAGGAGCTGGTCGAGCAGGGCTGGCGGATCAGCCCGGTGGGAGCGCTCGACCTGTTGCCCGATCGCACGGCCAATGTCCTAAAGAACGCGAAAGAAGTGACATCACACCGTCCTGGCCTGATTGTGAACGTTGCAGTTGGGTATGGAGGAAGGCGTGAGATTGCCGATGCGGTGCGCTCACTCCTGCAAGAGCAGGCGAGCAAGGGCGCGAGCATCGAGGACCTCGTCGAGGGTCTCGATGTCGAACACATCGCGGAGCATCTCTACACTCGCGGCCAGCCCGACCCGGACCTCCTCATCCGGACCTCGGGCGAGCAGCGCCTGTCGGGCTTCATGTTGTGGCAGAGCGCTCATTCCGAGTTCTACTTCCACGAGGCCTACTGGCCTGATTTCCGCAGGGTGGACTTCCTGCGAGCCCTGCGGGATTACGCCGCGAGACACCGGCGTTACGGTTCCTAACGGGACATCCTGGTACTCAGGACGTAACGTTGGAAGTGTCCGGCCAAAGGCCGGACATTCCGGAAAGGGCCCGCCTTTGCGCCGATCTCAGCCGAGGGGGCCGGAGTCCGGCGCCGACGGCTGGTCGGGGACGCGGGCCCGGTCCGATTCCCGCCTCGTCTGCAGGGTGCCCGCCCGCACGGGCGCCCGGGGGAGAACGTGTGGCAGTGTCCTCGAGCAACCCTACGACCAGTCCCGCCAAGCGCACCTACGTGCTGGACACCTCGGTCCTGCTGGCCGACCCGGCGGCGATGACCCGCTTCGCGGAGCACGATGTCGTCCTGCCGATCGTCGTCATCACGGAGCTTGAGGGGAAGCGGCATCATCCGGAGCTGGGCTACTTCGCGAGAAAGGCCCTGCGCTACCTGGACGAGCTGCGCGTCGAGCACGGCCGGCTGGACGGTCCGATGCCCACCGGGGAGGGCACGATCAGGGTCGAGCTCAATCACAGCGATCCATCCATCCTTCCGGTCGGCTTCCGCCTGGGCGACAACGACACCCGCATCCTCACCGTGGCCCGCTCCCTCGCCGCCGAGGGCCAGGACGTGGTGCTCGTCTCCAAGGACCTGCCGATGCGGGTCAAGGCGGCCTCGATCGGCCTGGCGGCCGAGGAGTACCGTGCCGGGCTGGTCATCGAGTCCGGCTGGACGGGGATGGCCGAGATCCAGGTGACCACCGAGGACGTCGAGTCGCTCTTCGACTCCGGCACCGCGGACCTGGAGGAGGCCAGGGACCTGCCCGCCCACACCGGCCTGCGGCTGCTGTCGGCCAACGGCTCGGCGCTCGGCCGGGTCCAGCCCGACAAGTCGGTGCGGCTGGTGCGCGGCGACCGCGAGGTGTTCGGACTGCACGGCCGCTCCGCCGAGCAGCGCATCGCGCTGGAGCTGCTGATGGACCCGGAGATCGGCATCGTGTCGCTCGGCGGCCGGGCCGGCACCGGCAAGTCCGCGCTGGCCCTCTGCGCGGGCCTGGAGGCCGTCCTGGAGCGCCGCCAGCACCGGAAGGTGGTCGTCTTCCGGCCGCTGTACGCGGTCGGCGGCCAGGAGCTGGGCTACCTGCCGGGCACCGAGGGCGAGAAGATGGGCCCCTGGGCGCAGGCGGTCTACGACACGCTGAGCGCCGTCACCTCACCCGAGGTGATCGAGGAGGTGCTCGACCGCGGCATGCTGGAGGTGCTGCCGCTCACGCACATCCGCGGGCGGTCGCTGCACGACGCGTTCGTGATCGTGGACGAGGCCCAGTCGCTGGAGCGCGGCGTGCTGCTGACCGTGCTCAGCCGCATCGGCGCCAACTCCCGCGTGGTGCTCACCCACGACATCGCCCAGCGCGACAACCTGCGCGTCGGACGGCACGACGGCGTGGTGGCGGTGGTGGAGAAGCTCAAGGGCCACCCGCTGTTCGCGCACGTCACGCTGACCCGCTCGGAGCGCTCGCCCATCGCCGCGCTGGTGACGGAGATGCTGGAGGACCTCACCATCTAGCGGCTCACCTGAGCTTGCCGCACGTCAGACCGCGCTCCGTCCTCGGGGCGCGGTCTCCGTGCCTGAGGACGATCCGTACCTCCTGCACGGCGGTGTCCTGCTGGGCGGTGCAGACGATCTGGGCCATGGCGGTCCTGCTCAGCGTCCCCTCGCCCTTCACGTACACGGTCAGGGTGGAGGTCCTGGGCAGCTTCACCTCGTCGCGCTGGATCGGGTTGAGCGAGTCCTCGATGCCGTCGAAGGCGAAACCGTGCAGGGCGGTGTCCAGTTCGCCGAGCTGCTGGGTGGAGGCCGCGAACAGGGCGCGCAGGAGGCTCTCCACCGAGGCGGAGCCGACGTCGGCGGGCTCCATGGTCAGCTCGCCGTCCTTGAGCAGGTAGATGGTCTTGGACGGCGGCGGGACCTCGATGACGGGCGCCGGGGCCCGCTCGATCACGCCGGTGGGCGGGATGCCGCAGGCGACGCCGCCGAGCAGCACCGCCGCGGCGCCCAGGATCACGGCTGCGGCCCTCATGGGTGCGGGAGCCAGACCGTGAACAGCGTGCCCGGGTTCTGGGCCCGTACGGAGATCGTGCCGCCGTGCAGGTGCACGTTGGCGCGGGCGATGGACAGGCCCAGGCCGCTGCCCTGGCTGCGGGTGCGGCCCGCGCCCGCCTTGAAGAAGCGGTCGAAGACGTGCGGCATCGCCTCGGGAGGGATGCCCTTGCCGTGGTCGCGCACCTTCACCTCCAGGCCGTTCTCGGTGCCTCTGGCGCTGACCAGCACCGGCGGGGCGCCGTGCTTGAGCGCGTTGCCGACGAGGTTGGCCACGATGACGTCGAACCGGCTCGGGTCGAGGTCGACGACGAGGCCGCCGGGGGCGTTGACCCGCACCTGGTCGGTCCAGCCGCGCACATCCAGGCAGTCCTGGACGGCGTCGGCCACGTTCACCGGCTCCAGGTGGAGGGTCGCGGTGCCGGCGTCGAACCGGCTCACCTCGATGAGGTGCTCGACCAGCTCGCGCAGCCGCTCGATCTCGTGCAGCACCAGCCGCACCGCCTCCGCCGGCGCCTCGGGCAGCCGGTTGGCCTCCTCGTAGAGCATGTCGGCCACCGCGGTCATCGCGGTGAGCGGGGTGCGCAGCTCGTGGGAGACGTCGGCGACGAACCGGCGCGACATGGCCTCCAGCGAGCGCAGCTCCGACACGCTCAGCTCCAGCGCGGCCGCCGCGTCGTTGAACCGGGCGGTCAGCTCGGCCAGCTCGTCCTGGCCGTGCACGGGCAGGCGGGTGTCCAGGCGGCCCTGGCCGAGGGCCTGCGCCGCCGCGCTGAGCCGGGCGACGGGCCGCAGCACCTGCCGGGCCGACAGCAGCCCCAGCACCAGGGCGATGAGCACGATGGCCACCCCGCCCTGGGCCATCGTGGTGCGCAGGGTGGCGAGCTGGCTCTCCTCGTCGCGCATCGGGAAGAAGACGAACGCGCGCAGGCCGGTGGCCTCGGGCTCCTGGCCGTTGTCGCGGTAGACGGCGGAGCCGACGATGAGCCAGAGCTCGTTGCTCACCATCTTGCGCTGGGTGACGACGAACCGCTTGGCCCGGCCGTGCAGCTCGTTGGGCACGTCGTCCAGCGTCATCGGGCCCTCGGCGTGCAGCAGGTCGCCGTACTCGATGACGACGCTGCGTCCGGGCCCGTCCAGCGCGTTGGCGAGCGCGGCCAGCTCCCGGATGCCGGGCTTCGCCTCGCCCTGCCTGAGCCTGCCGATGGGGAAGGTGATCCGGTTGAGCTCCCTGGTCACCAGGTCGATGGCGCTGTCCTCGGCCCGTTTGACCAGCGCCGACTTGGCCAGCTCGAAGCCGATCGTGGCCACCAGGACGGAGGCGGCCATGGCGACCATGGTGAAGAAGAAGACCAGGCGGGCCCGGAACCCGGCGGGCAGCCTGATCACGGGGGACTGAACCGGTAACCGAAGCCGCGCACCGTGTGGATGAACACCGGCTCGGCGGGCTTCGGCTCGATCTTCGCCCGTACCCGCTGCACACAGGCGTCGACCAGGCGGGAGTCGGCGACGTGGGTGTGGTCCCAGACCGAGCGCAGCAGGTAGCGCCGGTTGAGCACCTGCCCGGGGTGGCGGACCAGCTCCAGCAGCAGGCGCAGCTCGGTCGGCGTCAGGTGGATCTCCTTGCCGCTCAGCGTGACCTTGAGCGCGCCCCGGTCGATCACCAGGTCGCCGAACGTGATCCGGTCGGACGCGGCGGACTCGGCCCTGCGCAGGATGGCCCTGATACGGGCGTCCAGGACGCGCGGCTCGACCGGCTTGACCACGTAGTCGTCCGCGCCCGCCTCCAGGCCGACCACGATGTCGAGGTCGTCGCCGCGCGCGGTGAGGAGGATCACGGGGAGCTGGTCGAGCTTGCGGATGCGCCGGCACACCTCGATGCCGTCGATCCCGGGCAGCATGACGTCCAGGATGGCGATCTCGGGGCGGCGGGCCCTGATGTGGTCGAGCGCCTCCTCGCCTGTGGTGTACGAGGTGACGGAGTGCCCTTGGCGGGCCAGCGCGAGTTCGAGCGCTGTGCGGACCGAGGGATCGTCTTCGACGAGGAGGATGCCAGCCACGGGCACATTATCGGGCTATGTCGTGTATGCCCGCATTCCGTGACGCAACTGTGACGTGGTGCACATGTCCTGCGGGACCGCTTTCCCCATGCGGAAAAGCGGCCGCGCCCCCCGGAGTGTCGGCGAGCGGTGAACGAGCTTGGTGTGACGAAAATCACACGTATCAGAAAGGCGGGCTTACCTGCTGGTTAGCCAAGGGAGTGCCAAACGAATCCACCGTTTCGGTTGCGGACCACCCCCTGAGTCAGGGCAAGCTCATGGACCGTGAGCCCAGGTCCGAGAGTGAGCGAGCGCCCCACGCGCCAAGCCGAGCGCGCCGCGCGCAAGCGTTCGCGGCTGAGCCCCAAGCGAGTGGTGATCATCGGCCTGTCCGCCGTGGTCGTGTTCGGCGGAGGAGGGTTCGTCGCCTACCGCGCCGTCGAGAACGCCAACCGCCCGGTCTCCGAAGGCCCCTCGCTGGACGAGCTGGCCCGCCTGGCCAGCGGCGACATGTCCGGCGCCGACCCCGAGGCCGACCAGCTCAAGGCCGCCGCCGTGCAGGCGTGGAAGGCCGACAGGCTGAAGGAGGGGCGCGAGGACAACGACCCCCTCGACACCATCGTCATCAAGAAGAAGGCGCCCGGCGGCGACGGCTTCCCGCCCGCCAACTTCCCGCCCGGCAGCACCCCCTCGCCCGGCTCCAACAAGGCCGTCGCCAAGGAGATGCTCAGCTCGTTCGGCTTCGGCGCCGACCAGTGGGGCTGCCTGGAGAGCCTCTGGCACAAGGAGAGCGGCTGGAACGAGCGGGCGATGAACCGCTACTCCGGCGCGTACGGCATCCCGCAGTCGCTGCCCGGCAGCAAGATGGCCAGCGCGGGCGCCGACTGGCAGACCAACCCCGCCACCCAGATCAAGTGGGGTCTCGGCTACATCAAGGGCCGCTACGGCACCCCGTGCGGAGCGTGGGGGCACTCGCAGGCCAGGGGATGGTATTAACAAGCCATCTTTCCTCCTGTAATCGGCAAGCCGCCCCGCCCGCGCGGAAAGGACCACGCACGCTGGCCGCATGGGTGTGAAGGTCAGTGTGATCGTCAATGTCCACAACCCGGGTGATTCAGCCGATCCGTGCATCCGCTCCGCGCTGGAGCAGAGCCTGCCGGCGGACGCATACGAAGTGATCTTCGTGGACGACGGGTCCACGGACGGGATCGCGGAACGGCTCGACACCATCGCCGCCGTGCGCAGGAACGTGCGCGTGCTGCACCTGCCGCACACGGGCTCCCCCATGCGCGGCCGCAACGTCGGCCTCGCCGCGGCCAAGGGCGAGTACGTGTTCCTCCTCGGCCAGCAGGACCGGCTGGCGCGCGAGGCGCTGGAGCGCATGTACGAGCGGGCCGTGGAGGCCGACGCCGACGTGCTCGCCGGCCGGCTGGTGCGCGACGGCGGGCCGCCGATGACCGCCTTCGACCACAGCAAGGCCCGCGCCGACATCCTGCGCGACCGGCTGCTCACCCTGCTCACCCCGCACAAGCTCTACCGCCGCGCCTTCCTGGAGGAGCACGAGCTCGGCTTCGCCGTCCCCGGCGGCGCCATCGCCGAGCAGGCGTTCGTGGTCCGCGCCTACCTGCGGGCCAAGGTCATCGCGGTCCTGGCCGAGCACGTCTGCTGCCACCTGGGCGCCCGCGAGGTGATCGCCGAGGAGCCGCGCACCGCCGTGCGCGAGCTGCGGGCCCTGCTGCGCGACATCGACGGGTACGTGGGCGAGGGCCGTCAGCGCGACCGCATGTACGCCTACTGGTTCCGCTCGGCGGTGCTGCGGCCGTTCCTGACGACCGCGTTCGCCGACTCCTCGATCGACCGTGGCGCGTACTTCCGCATGGTCCAGGAGCTCGTCACCGAGCGCTTCCCCGAGCGGCTGGACCGCTACCTGCCCGTCCAGCTCAGGGCCGTGGCCGCGCTCATCAGGGCCGGGCGGCTGGACCAGCTCGTCATGCTGGCCAACTCCTCGGGGCGGGCCGGGCTGCGCGCCGACCTGACCGAGGTCCGCTGGGACGCGCACGTGCTGGTGCTCGGCCTCAGCGTGGAGGTGCTGAACGGGGAGGGCCGCCCGGAGCGGTTCCTGACGGACGGGGACCGGCTGTTCTGGAAGCCGCCGCGCGCCGTCGACGCCAGGCTGCTGCCGGAGAGCGTGCTCGACGTCACCGGCGCCGTCGAACGCGCCCGCATCGAGGTCTACCTGCGCCACTCCGGCACCGGTGACGTGCATTTCCTGCCGGTCGCGTACCAGGTGGACAGGGCCCAGGACGGGCGCAGGCACGCCCGGGTGCGGATCCTCGGCGAGGCCAGGGTGGACGTGACCGCGGCCGCGCACGGCGAGCCGCTGCGGCCCGGCCAGTGGGAGGTCCACGTGCGCATGTTCGGCGGCGCGCACCAGGCCAGGAGCCGGGTGCGGCGGCCTGACGGCCCGCTCAACTGCCTCGGCGTGCTCGCCCAGCGGCCCAGGACGCGGCTGGTGGTGCCGTGCTGGACGGACATGGGGGAGCTGGGGCTGGCCGTCGAGCCGCGCTCGTTCACCGAGTCGATCGCGCTGGTGTCGCCGGGGGTGGACGTCAAGCTGCTCGGCGAGCACCTGTGGGTGGTGCTGCCCGTGCCGTACGTGCCGCCGAGCGGCGGCCCGCCGCTGGAGCTGGTGCTGCGCACGGCCGGGCGGCGCGAGCGCGAGGTGTCGGCTCCCGCGCTGGTCGAAGCGGGCGTGCCCGGCAGGCTGGCCGGCCAGCTCGTGGCCAAGGTGCCGGTCAAGCGGCGGATGCCCGGCAGGGACAGTCTGGGGCCCGGCGTCTGGCTGGCGACGCTGCGCGACGCGGAGGAGGAGCTCGGGCTGCGGTTCGCGGTGGAGCTGCGGCACGGCAGGGCGGTGGCGCGGCCCGCCACGGCCGTCGCTCCGGAACGGCGCTTCCCGCTCGGCCGCGACACCGCCTGGCTGCGGCTGGCCCGCCGCCTGCCCGGCGCGCGCCGCATGGTCCGGCTGGCGCGCGCGGGCCGGCACCGCTACCTCAAGGACTGACCCCCGGCGCAGCTCACCGGGGCGCGGAACCCGCGCTCTCGCCGGCGCCTGTGCGGCCGAGCCGGTGCAACCGGAGCGCGAGCTGGAGCTCCAGCGCCCGGTCCGGCTCCTGCCAGCCGTCGCCGAGCAGCCTGCCGACGCGGTCCAGCCGCTGGGTGACGGTGTTCACGTGGATGTGCATGGCCTCGGCCGTGCGCGAGGGGGAGCATCCGGTGCCGAAATACGTCACGAGCGTGGCGGCCAGCGCGGTGCCGCGGCGCGTGTCGTACTCGATCACCGGGCCGAGCGTGGCCGCGACGAAGCCGCGCACGTCGCGGCCCTCGCCGATGAGCAGGCCGACGAAGCCCAGCTCGGCGGCGCTCGCGCCGTCGCCGGGGCGGCCGAGCGCGACCAGCGCGTCCGCGCAGCGCCGCGCCTCCCGGTAGGCGGCGGCGACGTCTCCGGCCCGCCCGGGCCCGACCCGCGCCGCGCCGGCCGTCGCGGGGGAGCGCAGCGAGGCGCTCAGCTCGGCGGCCACGCGCTGGGCGAGCGGCCCGGCCTCCGCGCCGGGCACCAGCAGCACCACCTCGTCGCCCCGCCCCGCGGCCAGCCCGCGCCCCAGCGCCGCCTGCGACGAGGCCCAGAACGCGGCCCGCTCCCGCTGCCCTTCGTGCCGGGCCACGACCACGACGTGCGGCGCCGACAGGTCGACCCCGAGCCGGTGGGCCCGGTCGCGCAGCCCCGGGGAGTCCGGCCGGGAGATCAGGTCGTCCAGCAGTTCGCCCCGTACCCGCCCCTCGGCCTCCGCCACGCTCCTGCGGAACAGCAGCAGCAGCGCGCAGACCAGCGCGGCCCGCTCCAGGATGCGCTCGTCGGCGTCGTCGCTGCGCAGCACCAGCGTGCACAGCGGCGCGCCGCCGACGTCCACCGACGCGATGCGCAGGTCGCCCCTGCGCACGGTACGGCCGAGCGCGCGCGAGGCCTGAGCCGCCTCCGCCACCCCGGCGCCGAACCCGGCGGCGTCGCCCGCGAGCGGCCTGCCCAGGTCGTCGAGGACGGTCAGCTCGCCGCCGAGCACGTCCGTCACCACGGCCGCCACGTCCTCGATGCCGCCGCCGCGCAGCACCAGCGAGGTCATCCGGTCGTGCGCGGTCGCCGCCCGTTCCACCGCCTCGGCGTGCTCCCTGGCGGTGCGGTGCGCCTGCGACAGCTCCTCCAGCGCGTGCCGGGTCTCCTGCAGCAGCCGGGCGTTGTCGATCGCCACCGCGGCGTGCGCCGCCAGGCTGCCCAGCAGCGAGACCTCGTCCTGGTGGAACGGCCGGGCCGCGCGGTCGGCCGCGAACAGCACGCCGATCACCCGCCGGCCCAGCAGCAGCGGCACGCCCAGGATCGCGACCAGGCCCTCCTCGGTGACGGCCTCGTCGATGTGGCCCTCGTGGCGGAAGCGGTCGTCGGCGAAGTAGTCGGCGGTCGCGTACGGGATCGCGGTCTGCGCCACCAGTCCGCCCAGGCCCGCCCCCATGGCCAGCCGCAGCGACCGGAACCTGGCCGAGATCGAGCCGTCGGTGACCCGCATGCAGGTGTCGCCGCGGTCGGGGTCGTGCAGCGTCAGATAGGCGGTGTCGGCGGCCAGGAGCTGCCTGGCCCGGTGCACGATCGCCTCCAGCACCGCGTCCAGGTCGCGCAGCGCCGACAGGTCGCCCGCCGTGTCGTACAGCGCCGACAGCTCGGCCTCGCGCCTGGCCCTGCGGCGCAGCAGCCCGCGCACCTTGAGCGCCTCGACCTTGGCCCGCTCCAGTTCCTCGACGGCGGCCGGGTCGGCGCCGGCGGCCCTGGCCTCGACGACGGGCCCTTCGAACTCGACCGCCGACGCCTCCCTGGCGAGCAGCTCCAGGAAGCGCCCGGGCATCAGCGCGCCGTCCAGCCGCCGTCGACGGGCAGGGACACGCCGGTCACGAACGAGCCGCCGGGCCCGCACAGGTAGGCCACGAGCTCGGCCACCTCCGCCGGCTCGATCAGCCGCTTGATCGCGGCCGGGCGCAGCATGACGTCCTCCACCACCTCCTCGGGGCTGATGCCGTGCACCCGGGCCTGGTCGGCGATCTGGGCCTCGACCAGCGGGGTCCGCACGTACGCCGGGCAGACGCAGGTGGAGGTCACGCCGTGCGGCGCCCCTTCGAGCGCGAGCGTCTTGGAGAACCCCTCCAACGCATGCTTCGCCGTCGTATAAGCCGACTTGTACGGCGAAGCACGCAATCCGTGCACCGAGGAGATGTTGACGAACCGCCCCCACCCTCGCTCGTACATCCCCGGCAGCACGCGCCGCGCGATCAGGAACGGCGCCTCCACCATCACCCTGAGCATCACCGAGAACACCTCGGGCGGGAACTCCTCGATCGCCGAGACGTGCTGGAACCCCGCGTTGTTGACCACGATGTCGACCGGCTCGCCGGGCAGCGCGCCGACGAACCCCGGGTCCGCCAGGTCGGCCACCACCGCCACGCCGCCCACCTCGGCGGCGACCTGCGCGGCCGGGCCGGCCGCGCGGTCCACGACCAGCACCCGGGCCCCGCCGGCGGCCAGCCGCCGGGCGCAGGCCGCGCCGATCCCGCTCCCCGCCCCCGTCACCAGCGCGGTCCGCCCCGTCAGCTCCTTCGCCATGACCCCGACCCTAAGGTCCGGCCACCGGCGCGCGGCATGGGGGCCCCGCGACACAGTCGAGCGGCCCTCCATGGATGCCGCCCCCGGACCTAGGCGGGCCGGGTCATGGACAGGACGTCGAGGGCGGCGTCGAGCTGGGCCTCCGTCAGGGTGCCCGCGGCGACGTGGCCGCGTTCGACGACCACCTCGCGGATCGTCCTGCGCGCCGCGAGCGCCTGCTTGGCGATCTTGGCCGCCTCCTCGTAGCCGACGTACCGGTTGAGCGGGGTGACGATCGACGGGGAGGACTCGGCGTACTCGCGCAGGCGGTCGACGTTGGCGGTGATGCCGGAGACGCAGCGGTCCGCCAGGAGGCGGGAGACGGCGGCCAGCAGCCGGATGGACTCCAGGACGTTGCGGGCGATGAGGGGGAGCTGGACGTTCAGCTCGAAGGAGCCGGAGGCGCCGGCGAAGGTGATGGCGGCGTCGTTGCCGATGACCTGGGCGGCGACCATGGCCGTGGCCTCGGGGATGACCGGGTTGACCTTGCCCGGCATGATCGACGAGCCCGGCTGCAGGTCGGGCAGGTTGATCTCGCCGAGTCCCGCGCGGGGTCCCGAGCCCATCCACCGCAGATCGTTGACGATCTTGTTCAGCGACACGGCCACGACCTTGAGCTGACCGGACAGCTCGACGATGGAGTCCTGCGCGCTCTGCGCCTCGAAGTGGTCGGCCGCCTCACGGAAGCCGAGTCCGGTGGCCTCACGGAGTTTGGCGATCGCCTTCTCGGCGAACCCCGGCGGCGTGTTGATCCCGGTGCCGACCGCGGTGCCGCCCAGGGGGAGCTCCAGCACGTGGTCCAGGGCCCGCCGCACCCGGACCACGCCGTGCTCCACCTGGGTGGCGTAACCGCCGAACTCCTGGCCCAGGGTGACCGGCGTGGCGTCCATCAGGTGGGTCCGCCCCGCCTTCACCACGTCGTCGAACTCGGCCGCCTTGGTCCGCAGCGCGATCGCCAGGTGCTCCAGCGAGGGCAGCAGATGGAAGGAGACCTCGGTGGCCGCCGCCACGTGGATCGAGGTCGGGAACACGTCGTTGGACGACTGGGAGGCGTTGACATGGTCGTTCGGGTGAACCGGGCGGCCCAGCCGCTCCTCGGCCAGCGTGGCGATGACCTCGTTGGCGTTCATGTTGGACGAGGTGCCCGACCCCGTCTGGAACACGTCCACGGGGAAATGGGCGTCGTGCTCGTTCTCCGCCACGTCGGCCGCCGCCTGGGCGACGGCCTCGGCCAGCTCCCCGTCGATCACCCCCAGCTCGCCGTTGACCTCGGCGGCCACCGCCTTGACCAGGCCGAGCGCGGCGATGTGGGAGGGCTCGAGCGCCCGGCCGGAGATGGGGAAGTTCTCCACCGCTCGCTGGGTCTGCGCACGCCACTTCGCGCCGGCGGGCACGCGCACCTCGCCCATCGAGTCGTATTCAACGCGATACTCGCTCATGCCTCCCAGTGTTACCCACGGAAAGCCGGTCAGTTCGTCAGCAGAGCCACGACCAGGATCGCGATCACCACGGCGGCCGCGGCCGCGACGCCCATGAGCACCAGCATGCCGGTGCGGTTGCTCGGGGGCTGCTGCTCCATGCCGGCGATGGAGAACAGGTCGGTGCCCAGGCCGGGCCCGTCGTTCGCCTCGGGCGGGCGGCGCGGCGGGAACGGCGGCCGCGGGCCGTGCTGCTGCGGGCCCTGGGG
Source organism: Nonomuraea sp. CA-218870 (assembly GCF_050936535.1). Classification (NCBI taxonomy): domain Bacteria; kingdom Bacillati; phylum Actinomycetota; class Actinomycetes; order Streptosporangiales; family Streptosporangiaceae; genus Nonomuraea; species Nonomuraea sp. CA-218870. Next base: position 428,930 of record NZ_JBNJMN010000002.1, read on the forward strand.
ACCGGGCTGACGCGGATGCGGGGCCGGGTGCGGGGCCGGGTGCGGCGTGGGCTGCGGGCCAGACGGGTGCGGCGCCGGCCGGGGCCGCTGGCCGGGCTGGTCCTGAGGGGTGGGCGGGTAGACCTGGGTGCCGGGTGAGTCGAGCGGGTTGCGGGGCAGCCGGGTGGTGGCGAAGGCGCCCTCGTCGGACTGCGCGCCGTGCTGCCGCGTGCCCTGGGAGCCCGGCGGCTGGGGGAGCGGGGTCTTGGGGCGCATCATGCTGATGGTGCGCTCGGGGTCCTGTGGGCGGTCGGGCTGCCCGCCGGTGGGCGGTCCGCCGAACGCGTCCCGGCCCTCACCGTACGCACCGCCCCCACCGGCACGGCCGTACGGGTCGGTCCCTGCCGAAGGCCCCGCGCCGTACGGGTCACCGCCCGGCGAGCCCGCACCGGCGGGATGGGAGCCGCCGCGCGCGGCAGGAGCCTGCGGGTACGGCCGGTCACCGGCGCCGGGACCGGCGCTGAAGTGGTTGAGGCCGCTGCCCGGCGCACCGGCGCCGGGACGGCCGCCAGGCCCGCTTCCCTGGGCGGGGCCGCCGGCCGGAACCGGGCCGGACGGCCGCGGAGAGGAGCCGGGACGGGGGGCTTGGGGCACGGAGGGCTCCTGGTCGGCGAAGGTCTCGGCCGTGACCGCCGGCATCTCGCTGGCCGGCGTGTCGGCGACCATCCGCAGCATGGTCTCCGCCTGGGCGGCGTTCAGCCGGCGCTTGTGGTCCTTGATCAGCAGCCCGTCCAGCACCGGCCGCAGCGGCCCGGCCTGGGTGGGCGGATCGGCGTTCTCGCTGAGCAGCGCCGCCAGCGTCTCGGCGATGGTGGAGCGCTCGTACGCGGGACGGCCCTCGACGGCGAAGTAGAGCGTCGCACCGAGCGACCAGAGGTCGGACTCGGGGCCGGTGTACTCGCCTCTGGCACGTTCCGGCGCGGTGTAGCCGGGGGAGCCGATGACCATGCCGGTCCTGGTCAGCCTCGGGTCGCCCTCGGCCCTGGCGATGCCGAAGTCGGTGAGCACCACGCGCCCGGTCTCGGTGATGAGCACGTTGCCGGGCTTGACGTCGCGGTGGGTGATGCCCTGGGCGTGCGCGGCGCGCAGCGCGCCGAGCAGGTCGACGCCGATCTCCGCGACCAGCCGGGGCGGCAGCGGGCCCTCCTCGTCGATCACCTGCTCCATCGAGCGGCCCTCGACGAGCTCCATGATGATCCACGGCCGGTCGGCGTGCACGATCACGTCGTGGATGGCGGCGACGGCCGGATGGTTGACGCGCGAGGCGATGCGGCCTTCGCGGACCATGCGTTCGCGCAGCTCGGCGCGCTGCTCTTCGGTGAGGCCCGAGTCCTGGCGGATCTCCTTGACCGCGACCTCGCGGCCGAGCACGCGGTCATGGGCGCGCCACACGGTGCCCATGGTGCCGCGGCCGAGTGGCGCGAGGAGCTCGTACCGCTCCGCGAGCAGGTGCGTCTGCTGTTCCGGCATGAGAAGACGATATCGATTCTCGCTTGGGAAGTGCTTTACCCTCGCTTGCGAAGTTCTCTTGGCCAGAACCGCCGAGGAAGGAACAACTTTATCACCGTCGTCAGGAAACGGGCAGGTGCCGATGGCGCCGGCCGGGATTCGACCCGGCGGCGGTGCACGCCCTCACCGGAGCGGCGTTCCTGCCGTTGCGGCGGGACGCTCAGCGCCGGGGTGCTCATGTCGGCGCGGTGCAGCCCGCGGTGCCCGGGCCGGCGGGCGAAAGCGGGCGCGGTCGGCGCCATCGCCGGGCGCGGGAGCCGGCGCGGGGTCAGCGGCTCCTCCGCCGAACCGCCCGCCGCGACCCGGGTGAGCATCAGCGAGGCCCGTACGGAGTCGAGCCGGGTGTGGGGGTCGATGCGCAGCAGCGCGTCCAGGACCGGCGCGAGCGGCCCGGCCTTGGTCATCGGGATGGGCTCGCCACTGGTCAGCGCGGCGAGCGCGGCGGCGGCCGTACGCCTGCCGTGCAGGCCCCGGCCCTCGACGGCGGTGTAGAGGGTCGCGCCGAGCGACCACAGGTCGGCGGCCGGGCTGGCCTTGGCGCCGAGCACGCGCTCCGGCGCGATGTAGCCGGCCGAGCCGAGCACGATGCCCGCTTGAGTGATGGAGACGTCGCCTTCGAGCGCGGCCAGGCCGAAGTCGGTGAGCACCGCGCGGTCATCGAGGACCAGCACGTTGCTGGGCTTGACGTCGCGGTGGAGTATGCCCTTGGCGTGGACGGCGCGGAGCGCGCCGAGGATCTGGCGGCCGATCTCGGCCACCCGGCGCGGCTCCAGCGGGCCCTCCACCTGGATGACCTGCTCCAGCGACCTGGCACGGAGCAGCTCCATGACGATCCACGGCCGGTCGTCCTCGGTCACCACGTCGAACACCGTGATCACGGACGGGTGCGCCACCATCGCGGTCGCCCGGCCCTCGCGTTCGGTGCGCGCGCACAACTCGGCGCGCAACTCCTCGTCGAGGACTTTGGGCAGGCGGACCTCCTTGACCGCCACTTCCCGGTTGAGCAGCTCGTCATGTGCCCGCCACACGGTGCCCATGCCGCCGCGTCCGACCGGCTCCACGAGCCGATAGCGCGCGGCGAGAAGGTAACCGGAGGGCGCACGCATGCCTGGCAGCTTACCTATTTGTGTAAACCGACCAGTAGAGGCCGGGCCGATAATTTGTTGCGAATCCAAGTCAAGTCACCTGACAGGATGAGTCATTACGGCGGCGGCCCATTCGCCCGCAGGTCTCCTGAAAGGCGTGCTGCCCGACACCGTCAGCAGGTTGTAAGGCTGTGGTAAGGACGCGGGGGCATGGTGGACGCAGCGGGAAGGATTCCTCAGGAAGAGGCCGGAACTGTCGGTGCCGGTCGTCAGAATGGAGGCATCCGCCCGAAGGTTGACGAGCGAAGACCAGAGGACGTGAGGACGATGCGCCAGATTCAGGTCCGCCGCCGGCCCCGCAGGCCGGCCCCGGACTCACTGGACCTCCGCACGCCGTCGGGGCGCCGGCTGCCCTACTGAGACACAGCCCACCAGGAGCGCCATCTGAGAGGTGCGAAATGTGCAGTCACTTCCCCGTCTGTCCCAGTGCTGACGCATTGAACCGTGAGGCGGCCCACGTGGTCAAGGCCCACCCCGACCAGGGCTGGAGCCTGCTCTGCAACGGCGTGGTGCTGTTCGAGGACACCGGCCTGCTGCTTCCCGACGGCTCGGTCGTCGCCCCCCACCGCGCGCTGGTCGCGGCCTGAAGGCCCGTCGGACCGGCGCCGGTCGCGGCCCGGCGCCGGTCTCCGGGCTCAGCCTCGCCGGCCGATGGTCAGCACCGGCCCGGTGGTGTCGGTGAAGAAGTCGTTGCCCTTGTCGTCGACCACGACGAAGGCGGGGAAGTCGACCACCTCGATCTTCCAGACCGCTTCCATCCCGAGCTCCGGATACTCCAGCACCTCGACCTTCTTGATGCAGTCCTGCGCCAGCCGGGCCGCGGGGCCGCCGATGGAGCCGAGGTAGAACCCGCCGTACTGCCGGCAGGCCTCGGTCACCTGCCCCGACCTGTTGCCCTTGGCCAGCATCACCATCGAGCCGCCCGCCGCCTGGAAGCGCGCCACGTACGAGTCCATCCGCCCCGCCGTGGTCGGCCCGAACGAGCCGGACGCGTAGCCCTCGGGCGTCTTGGCCGGGCCCGCGTAGTAGACCGCGTGGTCCTTCAGGTACTGGGGCATCTCGCCGCCCTGGTCGAGCAGCTCGGCGATCTTGGCGTGCGCGATGTCGCGGGCCACGACCAGCGGCCCGGTGAGCGACAGGCGGGTCTTGACCGGATACTTCGACAGCTCGGCGAGGATCTCCGGCATCGGCCGGTTGAGGTCGATGGAGACCACGTCGTCCGACAGGTGCTCGTCGGTGGTCTCGGGCAGGAACCGCGCCGGGTCCGTCTCCAGCCGCTCCAGGAACACGCCCTCAGGGGTGATCTTGGCGAGCGCCTGACGGTCGGCCGAGCAGGAGACCGCGATGGCCACCGGGCACGAGGCGCCGTGCCGCGGCAGCCGGATCACCCGCACGTCGTGGCAGAAGTACTTGCCGCCGAACTGCGCGCCGATGCCGAGCTTCTGCGTCAGCTCGAAGACCTTGGCCTCCATCTCCAGGTCGCGGAAGCCGTGGCCGGAGCCGGAGCCCTCGGTGGGGATCGCGTCGAGGTAGCGGGCGCTGGCGTACTTGGCGGTCTTGAGCGCGTACTCGGCGGACGTGCCGCCGACCACCACAGCCAGGTGGTACGGCGGGCAGGCGGCGGTGCCGAGCGAGCGGATCTTCTCCTCCAGGAAGGCCATCATCCGCTTCTCGTTGAGCACGGCCTTGGTCTCCTGGTAGAGGAACGACTTGTTGGCCGAGCCGCCTCCCTTGGCCATGAACAGCAGCTTGTACTCGTCGGGGTGGCCGTGCGGGTCCTCGGCGTACAGCTCGATCTGCGCGGGCAGGTTGCTGCCGGTGTTCTTCTCGTCCCACATGGTCAGCGGGGCCATCTGCGAGTAGCGCAGGTTGAGCCTGGTGTAGGCGTCGTAGACGCCGCGCGAGAGGTGCTCGGCGTCGCGGCCGTCGGTCAGCACGTGACGGCCGCGCTTGCCCATGACGATCGCGGTGCCGGTGTCCTGACACATGGGGAGCACGCCGCCGGCCGAGATGGAGGCGTTCTTCAGCAGGTCGAGCGCCACGAACCGGTCGTTGCCGCTGGACTCGGGGTCATCGACGATCTTGCGGAGCTGGGCCAGGTGGGACGGACGCAGGAAGTGGGAGATGTCGTGGACGGCGGTCTCCGTGAGCAGCCGCAGGGCCTCGGGCTCCACCTCCAGGAATGTCCGCCCCGCCGCTTCGACCGTCCGCACCCCCTCCGCGGTGATCAGCCGGTATTCCGTGTCGTCGGCGCCCAGCGGGAGAAGGTCGGTGTAGTCGAAGTCGGCCATGTCCATCCTTTCGATCCGCTAAGAGGGTACGCCGTCGCTGGTCACCGTCCGTCCCCTGGGGGGCGCGGGAATCCGCGCGGACGTACGGGGGCGTGACCGGCCCAGCCCGACCAGGATGCCCACGATCACCAGCCCCGCCCCCGCCAGGTCGTACGCGGAGGGCGTGGCGATGCCGAGCACCAGGCCGGTGACGATCGCGCCGACGGGGATGAGCCCGGCGAACAGCCCGGCCCGGCCCGGCCCCAGCTTGGGCAGCGAGGTGTACCAGAGCAGGAACGCCAGCACCGTCACCACCACGGCCAGATAGCCGAACCCCAGCGCCTCGGTCAGGGTCGGCACCCGCAGCATGCCGGACCCCTCCCGCGCCAGCCCGATCACGGCCAGCACCGGCACCGCCAGCACGGTCGCGTACGTCGACACCCGGATCGCGCCCAGCTTCGGCAGCAGCGGCAGGGCCAGCAGGGAGAAGCAGATCTCGCCCGCCAGCGCGCCGAGCGCCCACAGCAGGCCTGTCAGCGTGCCGCTGCCGAGCCCGGTGGCCAGCGTCGCGCCTGCCACGACCACGCCGGCCCCGGCGAGCAGCCGCGGCGCGGGACGGCCGCCGGCGAAGGAGAGCCAGAGCGGCACGGTGCCGAGGACGGTGCCGACGAGCACGGGCCCGGCGGCGCGGGCGGACTCGATCACGAACACGTTGAACAGCGCCAGCCCGGTCAGGGCCAGCGCGCCGAGCAGCAGCCACTCGCGCGCCGTCAGCCGGACGAAACGCAGGCCCATGACCCGGGTGACCGCCACCAGGACGACGGCGGCGAAGGCGTAGCGCACCGCCTGCCCGCCGTAGACGGGGTAGTCCCCGACCAGGTCCGACACTCCCGCGAGCGTCCCGACGCAGAACATGGCCAGGGCGGCGCCTGCGACTCCGTTTCTCATGCCTGCGAGGTTTCTCATGCTGCCAGGCTAGGAGCACAATGGTCCTGCCAAACAGTCCAATCGCTCGCTCTAACAGAGGACCATTGTGGCCGACCTTCATGTGCCGATAAATCGGGAAATTGGGGGGATCGCCGGGCAGATCGCGTCCGAGCTGCGCGACGCCGTCCGCCACGGCCGCCTGGCCTCCGGCACCCGCCTGCCCGCCACCCGCGACCTCGCCGCCGACCTGCGCGTCTCCCGCGGCGTGGTGGTCGAGGCGTACGAGCAGCTCGTCGCGGAGGGGTTCCTGGTCTCCCGCGTCGGCGCCGGCACCCTGGTCGCCCCGACCGCCGCGCACCGCGCCGAGCCCTCGCCGGGCGGCCCGGACCGCGCCCCGTACTACGGCCACCGGCCGACCTCGCCCGACCTCGGCTTCTTCCCGCGCGAGCGCTGGCTGGCCGCGGTCCGTCACGTGCTCGCGACGATGCCCGGCGACGGCCTCGACTACGGCGACCCCGGCGGCGTCCCGGAGCTGCGCGAGGAGCTGGCCGGTTACCTGAGGCGGGTCAGGGCGGCGGACGTGCGCCCGGAGAACCTGGTCGTGGTCGGCGGCGTGGCCCAAGGGCTGAGCCTCATCCTGCGGGTGCTGGCGGGGTCCGGCCGGATCCGCCTGGCGGTGGAGGACCCCGGCAGCACCCGCCAGCTTCCGCTGCTGCGTCGCGCGGGCGCCGACGTGGTCCGGGTGCCGGTGGACGAGGAGGGCCTGGACGTGGCGGCGCTGCGGGCCCGGCGCGCCGAGGCGGCGCTGGTCACGCCCGCCCACCAGTTCCCCATGGGGGTGGTGCTCTCGCCGGCGCGGCGGGCCGCCCTGATGGCGTGGGCCCGTGACGGCGACCGGTTCATCCTGGAGGACGACTACGACGCCGAGTTCCGCTTCGACCGGGACCCGGTCGGCTGCCTGCAGGGGCTCGCGCCCGACCGGGTGATCCTGTCGGGCAGCGTGAGCAAGGCGCTGGCACCCGGCCTGCGGCTGGGCTGGGTGGTGGCCCCCGCCCCCGTGGCCGAGGCGGTCCGCCGCGCCCGGGGCGAGCTGGACCTGGGCTCGCCGGTGGTCGAGCAGTACGCGCTGGCCCACTTCCTGCGCACCGGCGGCTACGACAAGCATCTGCGGCGGATGCGCCGGGAGTACCGCCGCCGCCGGGACGCCCTGGTGGAGGCGCTGGCCGGGGAGCTGCCCGAGGTCCGGGTCCGGGGCATCGAGGCGGGCCTGCACGTCTATCTGGAACTGCCGCCTGGCTGGGACGAGGACCGGGTGGTGGCGGCGGCCCTGGAGCTGGGCCTGGTGGCCGAGCCGGTGGGGCCGATGCGCGAGGGTGACGGCACGCCGGCGGTGGTGGCCGGCTTCGCCCGGCTGCCGGCGCGCCGCGCGGCGGAGACGATCCGAGGGCTTAAAGTCCTTATGTCTGGACAAAAAGGGATCTAGAGGTTACACAGGCAGAGGAGGGATCATGCGCGTGGGACTGCTCGGGCTGGGACGGATCGGCGCGTTCCACGCCGCGACGCTGGCCGCCCACCCCCTGGTCGACGACCTGATCGTGGCGGACCCGGTGCGGACCTCGCCGCACGGCAGGACGGGCGACCCCTTCGACGCCGACGCGGTGGTCATCGCCACCCCCACGAGCACCCACGCCGAGCTGCTCCTCGAGGCCTGCCGCCGGGGCGTCCCAGCGTTCTGCGAGAAACCGGTGGCCGGTGACGTCAGGGGCACGCTGGAGGTGCTGGAGGCGGCGCGCGGCAACCGGGTGGCGATCGGGTTCCAGCGCAGGTTCGACGCCGGGTACGCGGCCGCCGCGGCCGCGCTGCGCCGGGGCGAGCTGGGCGACCTGCACCGGGCGCACCTGATCACCGCCGACCCCGTGCCGCCGCCCGCCGCCTACATCCCGCCGTCCGGCGGGATCTTCCGCGACTGCCACATCCACGACTTCGACATCCTGCGCTGGGTGACCGGCCGCGAGGTGGTCTCGGTGTACGCGACGGGGGCCAACCGGGGCGCCGCGTTCTTCGCCGAGGCGGGCGACGTCGACACCAGCGCCGCCCTGCTCACCCTGGACGACGGCACGCTCGCCACCGTGCAGGGCTCGCGTTACAACGGCGCCGGGTACGACGTGCGCATGGAACTGGCGGGCACCCGGGGCACGATGGCCGTGGGCCTGGGCCCGCGCGCCCCGCTCACCTCGACCGAGGGCCTCACCCCCGGAGGCGAGCCCTGGCCGGACTTCGTCACCCGGTTCGCCGACGCCTACCGGGCCGAGCTGGACGCGTTCCTGCGCGGCGCGGACGGCCTGTGCGCGGTCGACGACGCGCTGGCGGCGCTGCTCGTCGCCGAGGCGGCCGAACTGTCGCGCCGCGAGCGCCGGCCGGTCGACCTGGCCGAGGTCGCCCCGCCGCGCTGAGCCGACGGCGTCACGGCGCCCTGAGCCGCCCGCGTCACGGCCGCGACGCCACCGGCTTCGGCTCGAACCCCTTGGCCAGGACCACGATGGCGGCGGCGAGCACCAGCGGCGCGGCGAACCCCGCGCGCATGCCCGCCGCGTCCGCGAGCCCGCCAACCAGGGCCGCGCCCACGATGAAGCCGACATAGTTGAACAGGTTGACCCGGGCGATCGCCACCCCGGTGCCCGCCGGGTCCAGCCGTCCCGCGGCCGAGAACGACTGCGGCGCCACCACCGACAGCCCCACCCCGGTCAACCCGAAGGCCACCACCGCCAGCGGCTGCCCTGGCGCGAACACGATCCCCAGGAAGCCCAGCGTGGCGATCGCCCCGCCCAGCCTGACCACGGTGGCGGGACCGTACCGCCTGACCGCGACGTCGCCGGCCAGCCGCACGAGCAGCGTGGTGGCCTGGTACGCGGCGTAGGCCAGGGGGATCACCCGGGCGTCGGCGAGCAGCTCGTCCTGCATGAAGACGGTGCTGAAGTTCGAGACCGCCGCGTCGCCCACGTACAGGAAGCCCATCGCCAGGCAGAGCGGGATGATCGGCCGCCACGGGACCCTGGTCGCGGCGGCGGTCTCGGCGGTCTCGGCCCGCTCCTCCTCCGGCGCGTACAGGCGGGGGCCGGCGTGCAGCGAGCCCGCGACGGCGAACACCATCGGGATCGCCATGACCGCCTCCAGCGGCAGCGCGCCGCCCGCCGCCGCCACCCACAGCGCTCCGGCCAGGCTGAACACGCTCCACAGGCAGTGGAAGCCGTTCAGCACGGCCCGCCCGTACCTGCGCTCGACCGCGACGCCCTGCATGTTCATGCCCGCGTCCACCGCGCCGACCGCCACCCCGAACAGCAGCAGCGCCGGCACCAGGAGAGGCACGCCGGGAGCCAGGCCGGAGAGGACGACGGCGACGGCGACGGCGGGCTGGGCCAGGCGGAGCAGGAGCCGGCTGCCCAGGCGGGCGGCGAACGCGCCCGCCGCCACGCTGCCCACGCCCGCGAAGACCGGCACGATGAGCAGCAGCGCGGTCAGCGCCCCGGTGCTCAGTCCGTGTTTGTCCTGCAGGTGCGCGACCTGGGTGAGCAGGGTGGCGAAGGACAGGCCCTGGACCGCGTACACGATGAAGGTGGCGAGGCGGGCTTGGCGATCACGCGGAGACGGCACGGCGGCCTCCTGAATTGGGGGGAATTAACGTGAGGCTGGGTCAGGTTAGTCCCTGAGATCGCCGCTCCACCAGCACTCGGCCGGGTCCGTCTCACCGGCGCCCGGCCGTCCCCGCGATGCGGCGTTCCCGCCCGGTGATTCGGGACGCCGGGATCGGGCCGAACGCCGGGCCCGCCGGATATCGTGGGGGGCGTGAAGGAACGCCCGGGATCGTGGCTCCCCCGTCTGCAGGAGGCGGGCGAACGGCTGGCCGACGAGTGGGTGTCGGCCCGCCGCCCCCGCAAGGACGACCTCCCGCAGCCCGCCGAGCTGCGGGCGTCCGACGCCGACCGCGAGCGCATCGCGCAGGTCCTCCAGGACGCGCACGCCGACGGGCGGCTCACGCTGGAGGAGCTGGAGGAGCGGCTCGGCGTCCTCTACGCGGCCCGCACGCTCGGCGAGCTGGTCAAGCTCACCGAGGACCTGCTGCCCGCCGAGGAGCAGCCGCTCAACCTCGACGACAGGCCGGTCTCCGCGTTCTTCCGGCAGCAGCAGCGGGGCGGCCGCTGGGTGGTGCCCGCCGAGCTCGACGTCACCGCCATGTTCGGCACCACGAAGCTCGACTTCCGCGACGCGATCCTGCAGAACCGGCGCGTCGTCATCAACGCCACCCTGGTCTTCGGCGGGCTGGAGATCCGCGTGCCCGAAGGGCTCGAGGTCGTCCGCGTCACCAAGGACAAGACCGCGCGGCTCACCAAGGGGCCGGAGGAGCCCGGCGCGCCGGTCGTCGAGGTCCGCACCACCAACTTCGTCGGCGACGTCTCGGTCAAGCAGCCCCGCCGCCGCAAGCGTCGCTGATCAGCCGGCGGTGTCGAAGTTGATCGCGCTGTAGGCGCGCAGCTTCCACAGCTGGTGCTCGCTCTCGATCTTGCGGATCGTGCCCGAGCGTCCGCGCATCACCAGCGACTGGGTCATCGCCACGCCGCCGCGGTAGCGTACGCCGTCCATCAGCTGGCCCTGGGTGATGCCCGACGCCGCGAAGAACACGTCGTCCGACCTGACCAGGTCGTTCGTGCTCAGCACCTGGTCGAGGTCCAGCCCGGCGTCCAGCGCCTTGCGCCGCTCGGCGTCGTCGCGCGGCCACAGCTTGCCCTGGATGACGCCGCCCAGGCACTTGAGCGCGCACGCGGCGATGATGCCCTCGGGCGTGCCGCCGATGCCCAGCATCAGGTCGATGGCGGTGCCGGTGCGCGCGGCCATGATCGCGCCGGCCACGTCGCCGTCGGTGATGAACTTGATCCGGGCCCCGGTCTCCCTGATCTCCTTGACGAGCTGCTCGTGGCGGGGACGGTCGAGCACCACCACGGTGACGTCAGCGGGCGAGCAGTGCTTGGCCTTGGCCACCGCCCTGATGTTGTCGGCCACCGGGCGCTCGATGTCGACCACGTCGGCCGCCTCGGGACCCGTCACCAGCTTCTCCATGTAGAACACGGCCGACGGGTCGTACATCGACCCGCGCTCGCTCACCGCGATGACCGAGACCGCGTCGGGCATGCCAAGAGCGGTCAACCGGGTGCCGTCGATCGGGTCGACGGCCACGTCGCACTCGGGCCCGCTGCCGTCACCGACCTGTTCGCCGTTGAACAGCATCGGGGCCTGGTCCTTCTCACCCTCCCCGATGACCACCACGCCGTTCATCGACACCGTGTTGATGAGCTGGCGCATGGCGTTCACCGCCGCGCCGTCGGCGCCGTTCTTGTCACCCCGGCCCACCCAGCGCGCCGCGGCCATCGCGGCCGCCTCCGTAACGCGGACGAGCTCAAGAGCGAGGTTACGGTCGGGGGCGTGCGCTCCCGTGGCCAACGGCTCGGGAACCGAGGTCTGATCGGACATGATGGGTGAGGCCTCCTCGTGACGACTATCCCGATGGTAGTTGTCCCTGTATCCCCGGTCAGCGGAGGATAATGTGCCAGCCATGAGCAGCGATGTGGAACCGCCCGTGACAGCCCGCACGTCCGAGCGCGGCGCGGCCACGCGTTCGGCCCTGCTGCGCGCCGCCAGGGACGTGTTCGTCTCCAAGGGCTTCGCCGAGGCGGGCGTGACCGACGTGGTGGCCGCGGCCGAGGCCAGCGTCGGCAGCCTCTACCACCACTTCGCCGGCAAGGCCGACCTCTACCTCACGCTGTTCGAGGAGTTCCAGTCACGCCAGACGCAGCGCACCAAGCAGGCCGCGCGGGCCGCCCGTGAGGCCGGCGAGACCGATCCGATGCGGGTGTTCGTCAGCGCCGCCCGCGCCTATCTCGACGGCTGCCTGGCCGAGCGCGAGCTCGCCGCCCTGTTCCTGCGCGGCGACGGGCCGCCCGGCTTCGAGGTCGTCATGCGCGACCGGCTCCGCACCTGGGCGCGCCGGAACGCCGCCCTCTTCGACGACGAGAACGCGCTCGTGGTCGTCCTGACGGGGGCGCTCGCCGGGGCCGTCAACGAGATCGTCCAGTCGGGGGACAGAAACCTGGCCGAGGAGGTCCTGGAGATCGTCGGCCGCCTCCGCCCGGCCGGGTCCGCGACCGACGCCATCAGCGGGTAACCTCGCCAAGTGTGCGACGGTTCACCGAAGGTCTCCACGGCTATGTGGTAGCCGTGCTCGTCTGCCTGGCGGGGGTCGGCCTCTTCCTGCTCATCACGCCGCGGGGCGACGTGGAGCACATCCCCAGGCGCGACTACTCCATCACGGTGGCCAACTTCTCCCGTACGGTCCCGTACGCGGTGTGGTCGCCGGCCCAGGACCCCGAGGGGTGGATCCCCAACAGCAGCCGGGTCGCCCAGGGCGACAACGGCGCGCAGGTCCTGCACATCGGCTACGCGACGGCCGCGCGCGAGCACGCGATGTTCATCCAGAGCGACGAGAAGCCCGCGGCGGGGTTCGCCAACCGCATGGCCAACTCCGACAAGTCGGTCGGCACCCAGCAGGTGGGCGGCCAGACGTGGGAGCGGCGTTTCCGCGAGGACAAGAAGCAGCGCACCCTGGTCCGCGTGCTGCCCGACGTGACGCTGGTCGTGACCGGCACCGCCGACTGGACCGAGCTGGGCCGGCTCGCCGCCGCGCTGCGGCAGGGCCCCAAGCCGGCCACCTGAGCCGTCCGGACGCTGCTAGCATCAGCCTCCGCGTGGAAGGGCCAGCCCTTGACGGGTGCCGGTTCTGCTGTCAACCACGTGAGAAGGCCCCCGCCCGAGGCGGGGGCCTTTCCTCGTGCGACGGCACTAGGGTGGGCTTGTGGCTGACGACAAGACGCCCTCGTACGAGCGGGCGCGCGAGGAGCTGACCGAGGTGGTCCGCCGCCTGGAGGCCGGCGGGCTCACGCTGGAGCAGTCGATCGAGCTGTGGGAGCGCGGCGAGAAGCTGGCCGCCGTCTGCGAGGACTGGCTGCAGGGCGCCAGGGTCAAGCTGGCGGCCGCGATGGCCCGCAGGGCCGACCCCGGCGGGCAGGACGACGCGCCCTTCTGACGAGCGGCTCAGCGACGAGCGGGTCAGGTCAGCCGTTCGAGCGCGATGACGGGGATGACGCGGGTGGTCTTGGTCTCGTAGTCGGCGAAGCCCGGCGCCTTCTCCACCATGCGGGCGTAGAGCCGGTCGCGTTCCCCGCGGTCCACGACGGTGGCCTTGGCCTCGTACGTCTCGGTGCCGACCTCCACGGTGACCTCGGGGTTGGCGCGCAGGTTGTGGTACCAGGCGGGGTTGTCGTCGGCGCCTCCCTTGGATGCGATGACGACGAGCCGGCCGCCGTCCTCCAGGTACATCACGGGCGTGGTGACGCGCCGGCCCGACCTGGCGCCCGTGGTGGTGAGCAGGAGCAGATCGGAGCCTTCGAAGTAGCCGCCGACCTTTCCGCCGTTGGCGCGGAACTCCTCGATGGTCTGCTGGTTGAAGTCGCTCATGGGTTCCTCCTGAAAGCGGAGACTTCTCCGGTTCGGACAACCGCAGAGTTTAACCGGAAATTCCTCCGGGTCGTATGCTGTTTTCGTGCGCGCAGGTCGACAGCTGCCGGTGTTGGGGCAGTCCCAGCCCGAGCGCGCCGACGCGGCGCGCAACCGGCAGAAGATCATCGAGGTCGCGGCCCGCATGATCGACTGCCGCGGCGCCGACCAGCTCTCCCTGGACGAGGTCGCCAGGGAGGCGGGGGTCGGCGTGGGCACGGTCTACCGGCGCTTCGGCGACCGGGCGGGCCTGGTGTGGGCGCTCATCGACGAGCGGGAGCGCCGCTTCCAGGAGGCGTTCCTCAGCGGCCCGCCGCCGCTGGGCCCCGGTGCGGCGCCGGCCGAGCGGGCCGAGGCCTTCCTGACGGCCCTGGTCGACCGCGTCGTCTCCCAGCTCGACCTGTTCCAGCTCGTGGAGCTGGGCTCACCCGCGTCCAGGTTCGGCGGCCCCTACCGGGTGCACCACACCCACCTGGCCGCGCTGCTGGCCCAGGCCAGGCCGGACGCCGACCCCCACTACCTGGCCGACGCCCTGCTGGCCCCGGTCAACGCCCACCTGATCGCCTACCAGTGCGAGCGCGGGCTGACCATCGACGAGGTCAAGGCCGGGATCGGCGGCCTCGCCAGGGCCGTCACGGCTCGGCCCGCACCGTGACGCGGTCGTCGGGCAACCGCACCGTGAGCTCGTCGCCAGGGGCGACCTCCTCCGCGCGGCGCACCACCTCGCCCGTCGGGCGCTGCACGATCGCGTAGCCGCGCTCCAGAGTGGCCGCGGGCGACAGCGCCACCAGGCGGGCCCGTACGTGCGTGAGGTCGTCCCCGGCCCGGTCCAGCGAGCCCGACAGCGCGCGCCTGGCGCGCTCGCGCAGCCCGTCGACCCGCTCGGCATGCCGCTCCAGCTCGCGCACCGGATCGGCGAGCGAGGGGCGCGACCGGACCGCGGCCAGCCAGGACATCTCCCGGTCCAGCCAGCCGCTCACCACCCTGCGGCCCCGGTCGCGGAGCTGGCGCACCAGCGTGAGCTGCTCGCTCACGTCGGGCACGACCTTCTTGGCGGCGTCGGTGGGAGTGGACGCGCGCACGTCGGCCACCAGGTCGAGCAGCGGACTGTCCTGCTCGTGGCCGATCGCGCTGACCACCGGCGTACGGCAGGCCGCCACCGCGCGCACCAGCGTCTCGTCGGAGAACGGCAGCAGATCCTCCAGCGACCCGCCGCCCCGGGCGATGACGATCACCTCGACGGCGGGGTCGGCGTCCAGCTTGCCCAGCGCCTCGGTCACCTCGCCCACCGCGTACGGGCCCTGGACCGCGACCTCCTCCACCGTGAACCGCACGGCGGGCCAGCGCCGCCGCGCGTTCTCCAGCACGTCGCGCTCGGCGGCGGAGTCCCGGCCGCAGATCAGCCCGACCGTGCCCGGCAGGAAAGGCAGCCGCCGCTTGCGCTCCGCCCCGAACAACCCCTCGGCCGCCAGCAACTGGCGCAGCCGCTCCAGGCGGGCCAGCAGCTCGCCCACGCCGACCGGCCGGATCTCCAGCGCGGTGAAGGCGAACGAGCCGCGGTTCACCCAGAAGTCCGGCTTGACATGCACCACCACCCGGGCGCCGTCGGCGGGCCTGGGCATCGCGGCCTCGTACACCCCGCGCGGGGCGGTGACCCGGGCGGACACGTTGGCCACCGGGTCGCGCAGCGTCAGGAACACCGTGCCGCCGCGCGCGCTCAGATCGGTGATCTGGCCCTCGACCCACACCGTGCCCAGCTTGCCGATCCAGCCGCCGACCATCTGCAGGACCGTGCGGATCGGCAGCGGCGACTCGGGCGTGGTCTTGGACGTCATTCGCCCGCGTGCAGCTTGGCCAGACGGTTCTCGAACATGCGGATGACCTCGGGCCGGCCGGAGGTCGCCTGCTCGTACGCGAGGTACCCGGCGATCTGCGTGGCGTTCTTGCCGCGCATCCGGGCGCGCAGCGACGCCACCGTCAGCGAGGCGAAGCCGGGCAGCGGCTCGGCCAGCTCACCCGCGCCCAGAGCGGGCTCCTCCCGCGCGACCGGGACCGTCTCGACGGCCTCGGCCAGCTTCGCCGTCTGCGGGGCCTTCGGCTTGGGCTTCCGCTTGGCCTTCGGCTTCGCCTCGGGCTCCGGCTCGGCGGCGGCCACCGGCTGGGCGACGGCGGGCTCGGGCTCAGCCACGACGGCGACCTGCGGCTTCGGCTCGGGCTTCGGCTCGGTCCTGAGCCCGGTCTCGGCCTTCGGCTTCGGCTCGGCCTCTGCCTGCGGCTTGGTCTCCGGCTTGGTCTCCGGCTCCGCCTTCAGCTCGGGCTCCGCCTCGGGCTCGGGCTTGCCCGCCGGGGTGAAGATGACCGGTTCGGGCTTGGTCTTGGCGGTGCCGTTGGGCGCGGCCTCCGGCCTGGGGGCGAAGATGACCGGCTCCTTGCGGGCCGGCTTCGCCTCCTCTCCGGCGCCGACGACCGGCGTCTCGGAAGGACGCGAATCGACGTCTTCCTTCTTCTCTTCCTTGTCACCCTTGATCGAGTGTTTCACCCGGTCCACGAGCATGAGCGCCTGCCCGGCCGCGCCGAGCGTGGTCTGGACGACCAGGAGCGGCAGGTCGCGGGCCTTCTCCTTGAGCGCGTCCTTGCTGGTGACAGTCTTGGCGATGTTGCGTATCACGTCGCTTAGGGACATGCACGTCTCCCTGGGAGGTCAGTGTGGACGGCCAGTCTGGCAAAGCGCAGGCACAGGCGCACGCGCGGGCCGGTCAGCCGTTCCACGTAGCATATGGACTATGGAGCTCCAGACTGTCTCTTCCCGCCGAGTCCTCGTGGCAAGGCCCCGCGGCTACTGTGCCGGTGTCGATCGTGCCGTGGTGGCGGTCGAGAAGGCGCTGGAGCAGTATGGCGCGCCGATCTACGTGCGCAAGCAGATCGTCCACAACACACACGTGGTCAAGACGCTCGAGGCCAAGGGCGCCATCTTCGTCGAGGAGACCGAGGAGGTGCCCGAGGGGGAGATCGTGGTGTTCTCCGCTCACGGCGTCTCGCCCGCCGTGCACGCCGAGGCCGAGCAGCGCGGGTTGCGTACCATTGACGCTACCTGCCCGTTGGTGACGAAGGTTCACAACGAAGCCAGAAGATTCGCCGGTCAGGACTACGACATTTTGCTGATCGGACACGAAGGTCACGAGGAGGTCGAGGGCACCAGCGGCGAGGCTCCCGACCACATCAAGCTCGTCGACGGCCTGGACGCGGTCGACCGGGTCGAGGTGCGCGACCCCAGCAGGCTGGTGTGGCTGTCGCAGACCACGCTGTCGGTCGACGAGACCAACGAGACCGTCGCGCGGCTCAAGAAGCGCTTCCCCGACCTGATCGACCCGCCCAGCGACGACATCTGCTACGCCACCCAGAACCGCCAGGTCGCCGTCAAGGAGATCGCGGAGGAGTGTGAGCTGGTCATCGTGGTCGGCTCCGACAACTCGTCCAACTCCAAGCGCCTGGTCGAGGTGGCCAAGGACTACGGCGCCGCGGCCGCCTACCTCGTCGACAACGCCACGTTCATCCGCGACGAGTGGCTCGAAGGCGTCACCACGGTCGGCGTCACCAGTGGCGCGTCGGTGCCCGAGGAGCTGGTGGCGGAAGTGCTCGCGTGGCTGGCGCACCGCGGCTTCGGCGACGTGACCGAGGTCGAGCCGGTGCAGGAGAAGATGCGCTTCGCGCTCCCTCACGAGCTGCGCAAGGACCTGCGCGTCTCCTAGCGCTCCGCCGGGAGAACCTGGTTCACCTCGGCCCGATCGCGAGGCATACGGCGGGGATCGCCGTATGCCTCGCGTGACGTCCAGGGCCGACCAGCGCTCCACCAGGTGCTCGCGACCGGACGGCGGATCGTACGGCTCCGGCACCACCGCCCACGCCGACCCGGCTATGCCCGGACTTGAAGCACGTCAGGGGCGGTCGAGGTCGAAGGTCACGTCGGCCAGCCGTACCGCGCGAACGCGAGGATCCTCGATGATCTCCCTGAGCTTCTTGACCGTGACAAGTTGATCAACGTATCCGTAGGCGAGGCCTTCGCTCGAGGCCTTGCTCAGCCGCGCCAGGTTCAGGTCGAACCGGCGCAGGTTGGGCTCGTCGTGCTGCCGCAGGATTCTCACCCACGACCGGAAAGCGGCCAAGTCTTCGGGGGGAACATCACTGCACACGGTCACGTCGCTTTGCGGGGCGACGCCCCAGAATGTTGTCATGCTGCTGCCCCAGCTGATGGGCACCGATCCTGGTCGAGTCTCGTATACCACCGTTTCCGGGCACGCGTTGTACTGCCGCGTGAAGCCGACCAGCGCGTCGGTTGGGAGCGGCCGCTCGAACTCCACCACGGCAAGCGCGTTCATGTCCTGCGGCAGCCTCGCCAGAACCCGCCGGATGTCCGGCTTGCTCTGAAGCGAGGTCCCCATGTTGAACAACGCCGTGGTCAGCGTGGTGTTCGTCATCTGCGCCCACGGCAGATCCTCCACCCTGCCGAACAGGTTCTGCCGTACGGTGAAATCCGGCTGGCTCTGCATGCCGAACCCGCCGTGCGCGCGCATCGGCGCCGCGGTGACCGAGAAGGACATCGACAGCGGGTCCGTCCGGCAGCACGTCCATGACGTGAAGGTGTAGGCGGGTTTGGCGATCTGCAACGCGGTGCCGAGCACGTGGACCATCCGCCGCTCTCGGTCACCGCGCGTCTGGATCAGCGTGGAACCGAGCGTGGCCACGAGCGCGAGGACCGTCAGAACGCCCAGCACGAGCGTGGCGGTTCTGCGAATGCCGCGGCGTACGGCGCGCCGGGTCGCCTTGGGGTCGAACTCGGGGATCTGCAGTGGTTCGGGCTGTTCGGTCATGCATCATCTCCGTAGATGTCGGCGAAGGCGGCGCGGGCCCGCCAGATGGCGGTCTTCACCGCCGCGGTGCTCTTCCCGGTCATCGCGGCCACCTCCACGAGCGAGAATCCCTCGATGTAGACCAGCTGGAGCAGCCTGCGATGCTGTTCGTGCACCTGCTCAAGGGCCTGGCGGACATCGAGGGCGGCGACGTTGAGCGCGGGTACCGCCAGCTCTTCGGGATCCGGCAAAGGCAGCTCCAGGCGGCGGCGCCGGGCGTGGTCAATGAGGACGTTGCGGGCGATGGCGAGCAGCCACGCGCCCGGGTTCTCACCGCGCCAGCCGAACAAGGCCCTGGTGGCTTTGATGAACGTCTCCTGTGCGAGGTCCTCGGCCAGGTGCGGGTCCCGGGTCCGCCGCTGTAGGAACCCGCACACGAGCGGCCAGTACTCGCGGTACAGCTCCTCGATGATGGGGGCCTCCGGGCTGAAACGACAGTCACATCACAGAGGACGAGCCGATGCGCCCGATGGTCACAGGTCATTTCTCATCCGCCGCCACCCGCTCGAAGATCGATCATCTTCTGGTACGGAACGTCCACGCTCGCAGCAGCCTGAAGCGGACCGAATCCGAGGGCTCTCAGGCCACGACGACCCGCGTGCGAGGCCAGGAGGCCGAGTTGACGAAGATCCTGGACGTTAATACCCTTTTACTAATCTAATATGAAAAGGGTATTTCAGTGATCAAGCTTCGCCTCGACCCAAGCTCTGGTGTGGCGACATATCTGCAACTGGTGCATCAGGTCAAACACGCCTTGCGGCTCGGTGTGCTCATGCCGGGCGATCGGCTGCCGACGATCAAAGAGGTCGTCAGCGACCTCGCGATCAACCCGAACACCGTGGCCAAGGCCTACCGCGAACTGGAACACGAGGGCCTCGTCGTCGGCCGGCCCGGGCTGGGCACGTTTGTGCGGCGGTCCCTGGGCGGCGGATCCACGGCCGATCACACCCGGCTCCGCCGCGACCTCGCCCAGTGGGTGCGGGGCTGCCGTGAGGCGGGGCTCGACCAAGGAGATATGGAGGCGCTGTTCGCCTCGGTCCTCGCCGACTCCGTCCAGGAGGGAATCGCATGACAGCGGATCGGACAGTGAGGATGTTCGGCGGCGGGGGCGGTGAGCTCGCCGTCCCCGCGAAGAGCCCGACCGCTCTGGAGGCCGTGAGGCTCGCCAAGCGGTATCGGGGCACCTGGGCGTTACGCGACTGCACGATGTCCGTCCCCGCCGGCCGGGTCATCGCACTCGTCGGACCGAATGGCGCGGGCAAATCCACGTTCCTGCACCTGGTCGCCGGCCTGATCGCCCCTACCCGTGGCAGCGTGCGTGTCTTCGGCGAACCGGTCGGGCAGCGGGCGGAGGCCCTCGCGCGGGTGGCGTTCCTGGCCCAGGACAAACCCCTCTACGACGGCTTCACCGTCGCTGAGATGCTCCGCTTCGGACACCATCTCAATCCGGGCTGGGACGACGCCCTGGCCAGGCAACGGCTGGCGGAACTGGACATCCCGCTGAGCCGCAAGGTCGGCAAGCTTTCCGGAGGCCAGCAGGCACAGGTCGCGCTGACCATCGCCGTGGCCAAACGGCCGGATCTGCTGGTCATGGACGAGCCGCTGGCCAACCTTGACCCGGTGGCCCGGCACGATGTCATGCGCTCCCTGATGGTGGCGGTGGCCGAGACGCAGATGACCGTCGTGCTGTCCTCCCATGTGGTGTCCGACCTGACCAACGCCTGCGACTGGCTGGTGGTGCTCAACCGCGGCCAGGTTCAGATCAGTGGTGAGGTCGACGAGTTGCTCGCCACTCACCGGACGCTGTCCGGTCCGGCCGAGCTGGCCGACGGGGTGGCGGCCCGGATGCCGGTGATCAGCGACAGCCGGAGCGAACGGCAGGCCGACCTGCTGGTCCGCACCGGTCCGGGAACGCCGTTGCACGACCCGCGATGGAGTGCGTCCGGTGTGAGCCTGGAGGAGCTGGTGCTGGCCTACCTGCGCCGCCCCGACACCACGGCGCTGCCTCGTCCGACCCTGACCACTGCCTGATCGCTAAGGAGACATGGAAGTGTTGTGGCTTACCTGGCGGCAGCACCGCATACAGGTGCTCCTCACCACGGCGCTGCTGGCCGTCCTCGGCGTGGTTCTGCTCATCAGCGGTCTGGGCGCGGCCGACTTCGCCGCCCAGAACGCTCCGGCGACCGACTGCGTGGCGGACACGCCCGTGTGCAGCGCTTACCGAGGGGAGATGAACGAGCGCATACGGTCGGTGGGGGAACTCCTCGGATGGCTTCCGCTGCTGGCCCCGGCGATGATCGGCGCTTTCTGGGGCGCTCCGCTGCTGGCCCGGGAGTTCGAGCAGGGCACGCACCAGCTGACCTGGACCCAGTCGGTGACGCGGCGCCGCTGGCTGGCGGCCAAGATCGTCGGGCTCGGCGCCGCGGTCACGCTCGGCGGGCTGGCGCTGGCCGCCATCGTGGAGCCTTGGCTGGCGGCCTTCGACGTCCCCCCTTACAACGTTTATCGCTTCGACATGAGCTGGTTCCGCATTGTCGGCATCATGCCGGCGGCGTGGTGGCTGTCCGCGTTCTTGCTCGGCATGGCCGCGGGCGCACTGTTACGGCGGACCCTGCCGGCGATGGCGGTGACCCTGGCGGTGTGCGCGTTGGCATTCTTCGGACTCCTCAGGGCGCCATCCTCCTACGCGACACCGGAACGAGCCGTGCAGGCCACGGTCATGGACGAGCTCGAACCGGAAGGCTCCCTGTACGTGACGAGCTACTGGATCGACGGAAGCGGCGTGAGGTACACCTCTCAGGAGAGACATCTCGCGCTCGCGGGCCCCTGCGGGACGGATGAGACGACCAAGAAGTACGCCAAGTGCTCTTTCAGCCACGGCTATCGCCAGGTGGCCGAATTTCACCCCGAGGACAGGTTCTGGCGGTTCCAATGGACCGAGGCGGGAATCCTGCTCATCCCCGCTCTCTCGTTGGGCGGCGTCGCCGTCCGGCGCACCCTTCGTCCCCGCATCTGAAGCCGATCATCGCCTCATCACGGTGACGGGACGGCCTGGCGCAGGACCGTCACCGCCTTCTGCAAGGCGCGCCGCTGCCGTACGCCCTGCGTGACGCCCAGGGCCTACCAGCGCTCCACCAGGTGCTCGCGGCCGGACGACGGGTCGTACGGCTCGGGCCAGTAGTCGACGACGCGGCTGATCGGTCACTGGTCGGAGAGCTCGAACCACACGCATGCGTCCTGATGCTCGACGCCGACGCGCGCGTCGATCCACGCCGCGGCATGGCGGCCGTCGGCAACGATGCGCCGCACCCGCAGGTGCCAATCACAGCGCGGCGGTCTTGGTCAATCCGCGTACGGAGCCCGGTCCGTCTCGCCGTGCTTCAGGAAGAAGGACTCCGGCCCGGCGGGCGTGTAGAAGACGAGGAGCCTGGCGGGCTCCGGGCCGATGTTCCTGAAGGCGTGGCGCGTGCCCTTGGGGATGTACACGAAGTCGCCGGGGCCGGTCGTGATCTTCTCGTCCCCGTTGATGAACTCGAAGGCTCCGGAGGCGACGTAGAACGCCTCGTCCTCCTTGGAGTGGATGTGCGGGACGTTGCCGTGGCCGGGCTGGATGAGGCCGTCCATAAAGGCGCGCCGGAAGCTGCTCGACGCCGCGCTGGAGCACTTCTCCCAGCGCCCCTACGCGGACGTCACGGTCGGGGACATCGCCCGTTCCGCCGGCGTGGCCCACGGGCTCCTGTCCCACCACTTCAACGGCAAGGAGAGCCTCTACGCGGAGGCCGTGCGCGAGATCGACCGCCGCCTCCGCGAGGCCGTGAAGCTCACCCCCGAGGGGTCCGCACTCGAACGGCTCCGCCGCCACCTCGTCGCCCACCTGGAGTTCCTGGCCGAACACGAGAACGCCGCCCGCAACCTGATCCTTCGCCGCTCCGAGGCCACCGGCCTGGCCTGGGATGCCTTCGAGGCGACGCGCTGCGAAGGGATCCGGGCGGTCTGCGAGCTGCTCGGCCTCGACGCGGACGAGCCGGCGCTCCAACTGCCGTTGCGCGGGTTCTCCGCCGCCTGTGACGAGACCGCGCTCCACTGGCTCGCCGGCGGGCGCCCCTGCGGGATCGAGGCGCTGGTCGACGTCTGGATCAGCTTCCTGGCCGGCGCGATCCGAGCGGCCCGCGGCCTCGCGCCGAGCCCCGCCCTGGACGAGGCCCTCGACCTGCTCCAGCCCTCCCGGGACTGAAGCCATCCGAGCGAGATCCCGGACACCCCGATCGGAGGCGCGACCGAGTGGTCCGCCGGGTCGTCAGTCCTCGCCTCGGGGCGTGCCGTAGACGCGCGGCTCGAAGTAGCCGTCGGGCTCCGGCACGTACGCCTGCGGCTGGCGCGGCCGCGGCACCTCGGCGCCCGCGCGCAACTCGTCGCGGAGCTCGCGCACGTTGTCGCGCAGCCCGCGCGCCCACGCCACGCCCAGCACGATCGCCGAGCCGGCGAACAGCCAGGGCGCGCCGCGCGACAGCGAGCCGTAGAGGCCGAGCGCCAGCGACTGCAGGATGCCG
Source organism: Nonomuraea sp. CA-218870 (assembly GCF_050936535.1). Classification (NCBI taxonomy): domain Bacteria; kingdom Bacillati; phylum Actinomycetota; class Actinomycetes; order Streptosporangiales; family Streptosporangiaceae; genus Nonomuraea; species Nonomuraea sp. CA-218870. The sequence continues at coordinate 451,879 of NZ_JBNJMN010000002.1, forward strand.
ACCGTGACGAGCGCCCGGCCCAGCTCGACGAAGAGGGTCGCCACGAAGAACACCAACGGCGGCGTCACCACCAGCGACAGCAGCTCGCGCGGGTTGACCAGCACCACGCCCAGCAGGGACGCGGCCACGAACGCCAGCCCGACCAGCAGCTGCATGTCCAGCAGGGCGGCCAGCACGTAGCCCGCGAGCGTGGAGACGAGCGTGAGCGCGATGGCCCCGCGGGCGGTCAGCCTGACGGCGGAACGCTTGCCTGTGCCGGTCACCGGCCCCACCCCCCTTATTGCGACCCGTTGGCCAACTTACCGTTCGCGTGTGTGATGAGAGACGTGGTTTCGAGCAGTTCGGGGGACGCCAGGGGCCGTGGCACGCCCTCGACCGCCCCGGGAGAGTCGAGCTCACCGTCGACGACGCCCAGATCGTGCAGTTTGCGTGCGGTGACCAGGACCCGGCTCTCCAGCGACCCGACGGTCTTGTTGTACGCCTCCACGGTACGGGCCAGCGACCTGCCGAGCGACTCCACGTTCCGCCCCATCGAGGACAGTCTTTCGTACAGCTCCTTGCCCAGCTCGAACACCACCCGCGCGTTCTCGCTCAGCGCCGCCTGCTGCCAGGCGTAGTGGGCGGTGCGCAGCATCGTGATCAGCGTGGTGGGGGTGGCGATGTGGACCTTGCGGGCCATCGCGTACTCCAGCAGGCCGGGGTCGCGCTCCAGCGCCGGGGCGAGGAACGCCTCGCCGGGGATGAACAGCACCACGAACTCCGGCGTCGGGGTGAACGCCTGCCAGTAGGACTTGGCGGCCAGCCGGTCGATGTGCTCGCGGACGTGCCGGGCGTGCGCGTCGAGCCGGACCGTGGCCAGCGACTCGTCGCCCGCCTCCGCGGCCTCCAGGTAGGCGGACAGCGAAACCTTGGCGTCGACCACGATGTTCTTGCCGCCGGCCAGCCGCACCACCATGTCGGGACGTACCGGGCCCTCGGCCACCTGCTCGTCGAAGTCGCAGTGGCGGTGCATGCCCGCGATCTCGGCGACCCGGCGCAGCTGCATCTCGCCCCACCGGCCGCGAGCCTCCGGCCGCTGCAGCGCCCGCACCAGCGCCATGGTCTGGGCGCGGAGCTGCTCGTGACTGTGCCGTACGAACTCCATCTCCCTGGCCAGCTCCGCCCGCGCCGCACGCTGGCCCGACTCGGTGTCGCGCAGCTGGGTCTCCACCCGCGCCAGCGCGTCGCGCAGCGGCTCCACCAGGTGCTCGACCGCCTGCCTGCGCTGCTCCAGGTCACCGGCCGCCTCCGCCCTGGTGGCGGCCAGCCGGGTCTCGGCCAGCTCCAGGAAGCGCACGTTGTTGACGTCGAGCGCGCGGGTGGACAGGGCCTGGAAGCGCTCGGCGAGCTGCTCCTCGACGTAGACCAGCTTCTCGGCGGCGGACTTGGCGCGCGCGTCGGCCTCGGCCACCCGCACCGCCGCCCTCGTCCTGGCCACGAGGAACCCGATGGCCGCGCCGATCAGCAGACCCAGCAGAAGCGAGACGACATCCACCTCATCGATGATTGCAGGACATCGCGCCCGCATCGGCCCCCGACACGCCTGGCCGCCTTCGGGAAGCAAGTAAACTCGCTGGGCGTGAGCCTTTCCATCGGCATCGTCGGCCTGCCCAACGTCGGTAAGTCCACGCTGTTCAACGCGCTGACCAAGACCGGCAACGCCCTCGCCGCGAACTACCCGTTCGCCACCATCGAGCCCAACGTGGGCATCGTGGGTGTGCCCGACGAGCGTCTGCCCAAGCTGGCCGAGATCTTCGGCTCGGCTCGCATCCTGCCCGCCAAGGTGGAGTTCGTCGACATCGCGGGCCTGGTCAAGGGCGCTTCGGAGGGGCAGGGGAGGGGCAACCAGTTCCTCGCCAACATCCGCGACACCGACGCCATCTGCCAGGTGATCCGGGTCTTCAACGACCCCGACGTCACCCACGTCGACGGCGACATCTCCCCCAAGCGCGACATCGAGACGATCAATACCGAGTTGATCATGGCCGACCTGCAGACGGTCGAGAAGGCCATCCCGCGCCTGGAGAAGGAGTCGCGCCACAACAAGGACAAGAAGCCCGCGCTGGAGGCGGCCCAGGCCGCGCTCGCCGTCCTGGAGACCGGCAAGACCATCTTCGAGAGCGGGCTCGGCGGCCCCGACCTGCGCGAGCTCCACCTGCTGACGGCCAAGCCGTTCCTCTACGTGTTCAACGTCGACTCCGACGAGCTCGTCGACGACGCGCTGAAGGCCCAGATGTCGGCCCTGGTCGCCCCCGCCGAGGCGGTGTTCCTCGACGCCAAGCTGGAGTCCGAGCTGGTCGAGCTCGACGAGGAGGAGGCCATGGAGCTGCTGGAGTCCGTCGGCCAGCACGAGTCCGGGCTGAGCAAGCTCGCCCGGGTCGGCTTCGAGACCCTCGGCCTGCAGACCTACCTGACCGCCGGCCCCAAGGAGTCCCGCGCCTGGACCATCCGCAAGGGCGCCACCGCGCCGGAGGCGGCCGGGGTCATCCACACCGACTTCCAGCGCGGCTTCATCAAGGCCGAGGTGGTCTCGTTCGACGACCTCGTGGCGGCCGGCTCCATCGCCGCGGCCCGCGCCGCCGGCAAGGCCCGCATCGAGGGCAAGGACTACGTCATGCAGGACGGCGACGTGGTCGAGTTCCGCTTCAACGTCTGACCGCCCTCCGGCCCGCCTCATGTCTCTTCCGGCGGTGTGATCGGCGTCGTCCGAGGCCGGAAAGCGGTTGTGCGGGGACGATAGCGTCGGGGCGTGCCCGATCCGATTTTCGCCGAGCCCCGCCTGGCCCGGATCTACGACGCGATCGACGCCGACCGGAGCGACCTCGGCCCGTACGCCGCCATGGTCGCGGAGTTCGGCGCGCGGCGGGTGCTGGACGTGGGATGCGGCACCGGCGTGTTCGCCTGCCTGCTGGCGGAGCGCGGCGTCGAGGTGACGGCGGTGGACCCCGCCGCGGCGTCGCTGGCGGTCGCCCGCGCCAAGCCGGGCGCGGACCGGGTGCGCTGGATCCTCGGCGACGCCACCACGCTCCCGCCGCTCCGGGCCGACCTGGCCACCATGACGGGCAACGTGGCCCAGGTCTTCCTCACCGACGACGCGTGGACGGCCGCCCTGCGCGGGGTGCGCGCCGCCCTGCGGCCCGGCGGCCTGCTGGTCTTCGAGACCCGCGATCCCGCCCGCCGGGCCTGGCGGGAGTGGGACCGGGCGCGCACGCACGCCGTCACCGACGTCCCCGGCACCGGCCGCGTCGAGTCGTGGTGTGAGGTCCTGGACGTGTCGGGGCCGCTGGTGACCTTCCGTCACACGTACGTGTTCGAGGCCGACGGCGCGGTGCTCACCTCGGACTCGACGCTGCGCTTCCGCGGGCGCGAGGAGGTCGGGAGGTCGCTGCGCGAGGCCGGCTTCCAGGTCCAGGACGTACGCGACGCCCCGGATCGGCCGGGACGCGAGTTCGTCTTCGTGGCCCGTACGGCGGGTGTGTGATTGGCCACAGTTGGCCGGTTCCCAAATATCTGATTGCGGGACCTCTTCCGCGTCAACCACTTGGGCCGCCCGCGCGTCGAATCGACACGGCGGCCACGCTGACTCGGGAGGCCCTCATGTTTCGTCGCATCAACAGGAACCGGCGCCAGGCGCCCACGCTCAACGGCATCAGCCTGGAGGAGGAGCTCGCGCTGCTGCGGGTGGAGCTGATGTACGGCCTGCGCGTCGACCGGGCCGACTATCTGCGTATGAAGGCCGGTGAGCGCGAGGAGGTGGCCACCCGGCTGCGCGGCCGGGACGCCGCCACCAGCCTGCTCGCGGAGCTGCGCGGGTCCCTGGAGCGCGCCGTCCAGCCTGCGGGGCTCCGCGCCCCCCGCTCGCGCGAGTCCGCCTGAGGTCCGGTCCCCGGGCGGCCGCCGAGTGATCAAGACCCGTGCGGCATCGTCAAGGGTGAGGCCGGGCGGCGTCGAAGGGCCGAGTCCGGGAAAGAAAGCGCAGGTCAACGGGTGGGCTCCGCGACGAGGACAGATATTCGTGGCGGTCGGGTTATGCGTTTTTAGGTCTCTGGCCTGGTCGAATGCCCTTTCGACAGGGAACACACACAAACCGGCGCGCCAGGTGCGTCCTATGCGCACTCGGTTTGCCCCCGGACGGCGATGCTTGCAGCATGGGCGTGGCTTTCCTGGAACAATGGCGGAGACCGGATAAGGTGACTGCTTCACCGCGGATGATGGGGATCGGCAACGGACGACACCGCGCCAGCCGGGGGGATGGCGCGAGCGGAGGCGTGATGGCTCGTAGGTCAACCGTCCAGCACGGTCCTCGGATCGCTGGCGGGCCCGAGCTTTCCGCACACCCCGACACCGGCTACGACGCGCCGCCTCCGCGCAGGCCGCGGCGCGGCGGTTGGTCGGGTGGCGGCGGGCGGTGGCTCGTCTGGACGGGCCGGATAGTTCTGTGGGCGCTTATCGTAGTAATCGTGGTAAATGGGATCCGTGCCCCATTCGAGCGGTTTACCGGCCAAAACGCCGCCGCTCCGAATGAGTCCGCGCAACCGGGCAGCGGCTTCCCGGAGGACCAGGCCATGGCGTTCGCCGCGCAGTTCGCCGGCGTCTACCTGAATTTCAGCCCCGAGGACGCCGTGAGCAGGTCCAGCAAGCTGTCCGCGTTCGTCGCCGAGGGCATGGACCAGCAATTGGGCTGGGACGGCAACGGCAAGCTGGGCGCCGTCGCCATCCAGCCGTACGACATCGAGGTCGCCGACGCCAACAACGCCGTGGTCACGGTGGCCTTCCAGACCGGCCCGCGCAGGCTCCACCTGTCGGTGCCGATCTACTACTCGACCGGCGACGCCGGCCGCAGGTTCGTCGTCTCGGGCTGGCCCGCGATCCTGCCCGCCCCCGCTCCCGCCCAGCTGCCCCAGGCCGCCGTGCCGGAGACCGACGACGCGGCGACCGCCGAGCTCAAACCGCAACTGGAGGGCTTCTTCCGCAACTACGCCTCGGGCAACACCGCCGAACTCCAGCGCTACGTCACCGCCGGCACCAGCCTGCCGAGCTTCGCCGGCGCCTTCACCTTCGCAGAGCTCAAGAGCGTCGTGGTGCCTGTGGGGGGTGCCACAAGAGAGATCGAGGCGGTCGTGGTCTGGATCGTGCCCGGCGCGGCGGCGTCCACGGCCCCCGACGTCGCCGCCGGGTCCGGCACCGCCGACGGCCGTCTCCAGCAGGCATACCGCCTCACCGTCGAGAAGCAGGGCGACAAGTGGTACGTCGACGACATCCGTGGTGCCGGTCGTGTCGTCGGATAGCCCGGTTCTGCTGATCGGCACCCCCCGGAAGGACGAGAAGTGATCGTGAAAACCCTGATGCTCCACCTGATCGAGATGACGCCGAGCCCCGCACCGACCGGCGTCAACACCGAAGGACTCGCCGACTTCCTGCGCGCGTTCTTCGCCCCGCTGTTCCTCGTCGTCGTGTCCGTGGTCGCGCTGTTCTTCCTCTTCACCCGCGAGATCACGCGATTCGTCCAGTTCCTCATCCTGGCCGTGGCCATCGGAGTGATCTTCTACGTACCCAACATCATCGAGGTGACGGCCAAGGCGATCGCGGGTGCCCTCGGCATCCAGTAAGGGTTGAGACCACTCCCCGGTGGTCATGTACGAGCGGGTGGAGAGGAGGACCGCGTGGACCTGCCCACGTATACGAACATCTGGCGCATCGAGAAGCGGCTCTACAAGCTGTACGACCTACGACTGCCCATGCCGCTCCCGATCGTCTGGATCGGCGTGTTCGTCGGCGTCCTCGTCCCGTGGTCGCTCCTGCTCTGGCTCGTCGGCGTCCCGGTGGCGATGCCCTGGCACGTGCTCTTCCTGGTGCCGCCCGGCATCGTGACGTGGCTGTCCACCCGGCCCGTCATCGAAGGCAAGCGGCTCACCGAGCTGCTGGAGTCCCAGCTGCGTTACCTCGGAGAGCCGAAGGCGTGGTACCGCCTGGCGTCCCTGTCGGAGCCTGAGACCGTGACGTTCTCGGCCCGCGTCTGGCGCGCCTACCCGGTCCGGGTGAAGGCCGCGCGCACGTCCCGCCAGGCCACGCGCAAGACCTCACGCAAGCGCGCGACGGCGACGGGCCCGCGCCAGGTCCGGCCCGCGGTGGCCGCCGCCGCAGCAGCCGCCGCCCAGGCCCCCGTGGCGCCCACCCAGCTCAAGGTCACGGCGGCGGAGTCCGCGACCCGGCTCCCCGTCGCCGCGGCGGAGCCGGCCCGCAGCGGCTGGGGATCCCGCACCCGTCCCGGCTCGCCTCCCGCCCTCCCGCCCCACGACGTGCCCGAGCAGACTTCCGCCGGGGAACCCGCTCCCGGCCGTTCGCCGCGCCAGCCGGTACGGGAGCTGCGCCTGGTCCGCGACACCCGCGCCACGGAGCCCGGCGGCGCCGAGCGCTCCCAGCCGGCGGCCACGGGTGCCGCCCAGGCCCCCGGCACCGTACGCGACGACCGGCCCGCCCCGGCTGGAGAAGACCAGGCGGTCGCGCCCGCCCGGGACTCCCACGTGGCGCACGCCCGTGACGATCAGAAGCCCGGCTCGGCCCGGTCCGGCGGGGCGGCCGCGTCGGCGCGGGACGGCGGGACGGCCGGCTCGGTACGGAGCCGCCAGGTGGGGCGGCTGGACGGCGGGGCGGCCGGTTCAGCTCAGGACGTCGGGCGGACTGGTTCAGGTCGGGATGTCGGGCCGGCCGGTTCCGTGCGGGACGGTCAGGCGGCTCGGCGTGATCCCTCCGACGCCGAGGGCACGGGCTCGGCCGTCCGGCGTACGGGCTCGGATGCCCCGCTCGCTGGTCCGGCGGCCCGGCGTTCCGCCTCGGAAGGCTCCCGTACGGAAGAAGCCCCTCGCGACGGCGACGCCGCCTCGCGCGAGGAGACCGGGGTGCGCAGGCCGCGTCAGGGCGGTGGCGGCAAGCCGATCGACACCGAGGCGCTGCGGCGCCTCCGCAAGCTGGCCGCCAGCGCCGACGGCCCTCCGGCCGGCGCGGCGGACGAGGGGTCCGGGTCCGAGCACGGCCAGGAGGACGCGGCCGCCAGGAGCCAGCACCGCAAGGGCCAGCCGCCCAAGCTCAACCCGGCTCTGCTCGCCGAGGCGCAGCGCAGCTGGGCGCCGCTGAGCCCCGATTCCCGGCCGGTCACGCTGTCCCGCCCGTTGCGCGATCGCGGACCCGAGCAGACGTTCCCCCTCCGACGTGACGAGACCTCCAAGCCCGCCCGCCCGGAGGATGGCGCCGGAGCGGAGCCGCCGGAGCAGGCCGCCGCGCGTGAGGTGCCCGGCGCCCGGTCCGGAGAGACCGCCGCGCCGGAGGCCCACCGCGCCGCTACGGCGGATACGGAGAACTCCCCTCAGCCTCACGAGGACGCACCCGAGCAGCGCACCAACGCTCCGAGCGCCTCCACGCCCGCGAACCAGGCCGTACCTGCCGTACCGGCGTCGCCCGAGCCTCCGAAACACGACAACAGCACCCCGGACACCCCGTCCGACCCGGCGGATCATGGCGACCACGGTGTAACGGCGTCGTCCGAGTCGGTGGACCGGGATGACGGCGCTGTGACGGCGTCGCCTGAGCCGGTGGACCGGGATGAACGCGCTGTGACGGCGGCCTCCGAGCCTGCGGACCGGGACCACCACGCTGTGACGGCGGCGTCCGAGCCTGTGGAGCGGGACCGTCAGACTGCGGCGGCGGCCGGGCTTCAGGAGCGGGACGATCGCGCTGCGGCGCCGTCGGCTGAGGCTGGTGCCGGCGGATCCGTGAGCGGGGACGAGGCGTCCGGGGAAGGCGTGGCCCCCGCGAAGGGGCGGCCCGCGCGTCGCCGGGCCCTTCGGGCGGTGACCGACCCAGAGCCCGCCGAGCGTGAAGGGCCCGAGGCGCCGGCCGCGCACGTCCAGGAGGCCCGGTCGAGCCGGAGCGGCCCGGCCCCCGAAGGGCGACCCGAGGCCGGTCGGGACTCCGCTGTGCGATCGAAGGCCGGCCGGGAACCCGAAGGGCGGTCGGAGGCCGGCCGGGAACCCGAAGGGCGACCTGAGGTCGGCCGGGAACCCGAAGGGCGACCTGAGGTCGGCCGGGAACCCGAAGGGCGGTCCGAGGCCGGCCGGGAGCGGTCGCAGGCCGGTCGGGGCCCGAGGTCCGGGCGCGACCGGGAAGCACCCGCCGATGATCTGCGGGCCGAGGCTGAGAGGCGGCGGGGTCCGCGGGTGGCCGACGAGCGGGTCTCGCGCTCGACGGCTGCGCCGAGCGGATCCCGGAACGTGCGGGACGACACGGCCGCCCTGCGCGACGGTGCGGACCCCGGGTCGGGGGACTCGCGGAAGGACGCGGCCGTCAGGCCCGGGAGCCCGCGGCGCGGCGAGGCGCCGGGGGTCGAGGGGTGGCATGGGCGGGGGGAGGCGCGTTCCGCGGATGTGTCGCGGGCGGCCGAGGATCTGCCGGGTGAGGGTTACGGGACGCGCGGGGAGGAGCAAGGAAACGAGGGCAGGATCGTGCCGGGGCCTCGGGCGGGGGAGGCGCAGGTCCGGCGCGTGGAGTCCGTCGTGGGGCGCGACTCCGGCGGCTGGCGGCGGGTCGCCAGGGTCGTCGTCGGCGGGAACGGGGTGCGCGGCGACGGGTCCGAGATCGACGAGGCGCGGGCCAGGAGCGTGTTCAGCGGGAGCCGCCGCATCGTGGTGCTGGGCTGCACCGGTGGAGCGGGCCAGAGCACGACGGCGCTGATGCTGGGCCACACGCTGGCCCACTACCGCGACGACCGCGTGGTGGCCCTGGACGCGGGCAGCGGCGAGAGCACGCTGAGCAGCAGGATCGAGCCCGAGACTCCGGAGACGCTGACGTCGCTGCTGGCGGGCCTCCACCAGATCGGCGGCTATCTGCGGATGCGCGGCTACACCACGCGGACCTCGTCCGGCCTGGAGGTGGTGGGCGCGGACGGTGACGCGGAGGCCGAGCAGCGGCTGGCCGACCGCAACCTCTTCTCGGACGAGCGGCTGGGCGACGCGCTGGCGCTGCTGGACCGCCACTACAAGCTGACCGTGATCGACCCGGCGGCGGCGCTGGCCGCCCGGATGCTCCCGTACGCGGACCAGCTGGTGCTCGTGGTGCCCGCCAGCGAGGAGGCGCCGGAGGCGGTCGGGATGACGTACGAGTGGCTCGACGGTCATGGCTGCGCCGACCTGAGGCGGCGCGCGGTCATGGTGGTCAACGGGGTGAGCAGGCGTTCGATGCCGGACGTCGAGCAGGCGGAGGCGGTGGCCAGCGGCAGGTGCCGGGCCATCGTCAGGGTGCCCTGGGAGGACGACCTGGCCCCCGGCGGGGTGGAGGTCGTGGATCCCGGGCGGTTGCGCACGGCCGGCAGGCGGGCCTATCTGGCGCTCGCGGGGGTCGTGGTCGCAGGCTTCGCGGCGCAGAGGATCCGACCGAGCGAAGAGGAGTTGGCTGGTGACCCCCCAGGCACGAGAATCGGTGAGCGTTAAGTGAACATCCGAGCAGGTCTGACCCGCTCATGCGCTGAGGGGGCGGCATGAGCAGGGCGTCCCGTGCGCGCCAGCGCCTGGCCGTCCGGTTCTTCGACGACCGCATCCTGCTCACGGACACCTGCGCGTGGGCGTACTTCCGGCTTCCGACGGTCAGTTACGAGTTCGTCACGCCGGAGGAGCGCGAGGCGCTGGCCACCAACATCACGATCGCGCTGGCCGCGATCAGGATGCCCGACGCCGAGGTGCACCTGCGGGTGGCGCACCGGGCCTATCCGGCGGCGGAGTGGGCGATGGCGCTCAACGGCACGTCCGACGAGGGGCCGGGCTGGCGCGACTACCTGGAGGAGATGTACCGCCACGTCTGGGCCAAGGACTTCTGGACCAAGGAGGTCTATCTCGGGGTCAGGCTCGGGGCCCGGGGCAAGCAGCTCGGCGCGGGCGCGCTGGCCCAGTTGCTCGGGTTCTACCAGCGTACGGAGAAGGCGCTGGGGCTGGAGGACGACCACGTCAAGGACGGCGAGATCACGCGCTGGACCGAGCAGGCCGAGCGGCTCGGCCGGGCGCTGGCGTCGAGCGCGCTCTACGCCAGGCACGCCACCTCCACGGAGGTGGCGTGGTTGTTCCAGCACGCGGCGGCGGGCGGGCTGGCCGACGGGCCGCCGTCGGCCAGCCCGAAGCGGCGCTGGGGCAAGGGCGAGATCGAGGCGCTGGTCGAGGGGGAGGTCCACAACGGCCGGTCGCTGCTGCGCATCGTGCAGCCGCAGGGTGACTCGTACGTGGCTCATCTGTCGTTCGCCCGGTTCCCCGACCTCATGCCGTTCCCTGACGGGGAGCCGTGGCTGCACTTCGCCGACCAGTTGCCGTTCCCGGTGGAGATCTCGTCCCGGATGCGGCTGATCCCGCCGGTTAAGGCGTCCCGCGACGTGGCGCGCAAGCTGGCGCACGCCCGTGACATGGACATCCACATCCGCGAGGCCGGCGCGGAGGCGCCGCTGGCGCTGGCGGAGCAGATCGACGCGGCCCGGATGCTGGAGCACGGCATCACCAAGGAGCGGCTGCCGTTCGTGTACGGGTGGCACCGGCTGATCGTGTCGGCCCCGACCGAGGACATCTGCGTGCAGCGGGTGGAGGCGGTCGTGGAGCACTACCGCGACATGGGCATCGACGTGGTGAACTCGACGGGCGACCAGTTCTCGCTGTTCTGCGAGTCGCTGCCGGGTGAGCGGGTCAAGATCAACGCCTATGCCCAGCGGCAGCCGCTGCGGACCATCGCGGGCGGCATGGCGACCGCGACGGTGGATCTCGGCGACCGGCTGGAGCACGGCGGCGAGGGCTGGCTGGGCCCGTACATCGGCGAGACCGTCGGCCGGGCCCGCAGCATCGTCCACTTCGACCCGCTGCTGGCCGCCAGCCGCAACCGGCCCACGGCGATCGCGATCACCGGCGAGCCTGGTGGCGGCAAGACCACGCTCGCGCTGCTGATGATCTACCAGATGGCGCTGCGCGGCGTCACGGTGGCGGTGATCGACCCGAAGGGCGACGCCGAGTCGCTGGTGCGGCTGCTGGAGAAGCGGGGGCGCAGGGCGCGCGTCATCCCGCTCGGGTCGGCGGCGCCGGGCCTGCTGGACCCGTTCTCGTTCGGCGACGACATCGCGGCCAAGAAGACCATGGCCACCGAGACGCTCCGGCTGCTCCTGCCCCGCATGTCGGAGGAGCGCGAGTCGGCCATGATCCAGGCGGTGGCGGCGGTGTCCAACCAGCCGGACCCGTCGCTCGGCAAGGTCGTCGCCTATCTGGAGCGGGCCGAGGACGCCGCGTCGAGGAACCTCGGCGCGGTGCTGCGTTCGATGTCCGAGATGCACCTGGCCAGGCTCTGCTTCGACCCGTCGGGCGGCGACCAGATCGACACCGAGGGGTGGACGACCGTGTTCACGCTCGGCGGGCTGACCCTGCCGGACGTGACCACGGGCAGGGACGACTACTCCTACGAGCAGCGGCTGTCGGTGGCGCTGCTCTATCTGGTGTCCCAGTTCGCGCGGCGGCTGATGAACGGGCTGGACCGGCGCGCGCCCAAGGCCATCTTCCTGGACGAGGCGTGGGCGATCACCTCCACGCCGGAGGGCGCCAAGCTGGTGCCCGAGGTCAGCCGGATGGGCCGCTCCCGCAACACGGCGCTGGTGCTCGTCTCCCAGAACGCCGGCGACCTGCTCAACGAGCAGGTGACGAACTGCCTGTCGTCCGTGTTCGCCTTCCGGTCGACCGAACGGGTGGAGGTCGACCACGTGATGGCACTGCTCGGGGTGGAGCCGCTGGAGGAGCACAAGGCGGTGCTCCGGTCGCTGGGCAACGGGGAGTGCGTGTTCCGCGATCTGGACGGCAGGGCCGGCCGCATCGGGGTGGACCTCATCTCGGAGGAACTGCTCCGTTGGCTCGACACGAACCCGACGCACGACAAACCCGACTCCAACGGGCATGATGATCTTCAGGAGGGCGTGGGCAGGGCGCAGGAGGTGCGGTCATGAAGATCCGGCTACCCAAGCGATGGGCGCTCGCCGTGGTGACGGTGCTGCTCGGCTTCGTCGTGGTGCCCGTCGTGGTCGGCGCCACGTCGCCGGCCGCCGCCGCGCCCTGCGACCTGTCGGGTGAGCTCGCCCCCGAGGTGATCGGCAGCGGCGTCGACGGCATGATCCAGCCGCCGGCCCGCGAGGGCGGCCCGCCGGCGGCCCCCACCAACTACGGCCAGTTCGGCATGGCCGGCCAGTTCTGGCACACGCACGAGCTGGGCTGTTCGGACATCGCCGCGGTGCTCGGCAACTCCTGGGCCAACACGATCTTCCTCTGGGCCAAGGCCATCGACCGAATGACGATCACCACGTACCAGGCGGCGGCCACCGAAGGACCGCTCCAGGCGATCAAGGACGTGGTCGACGACATCGTCACGAACCTCTCGCAGGCGATGTACTGGCCCTACCTCCAGCCGGTCGTCATCCTCGGCGCGATCTGGCTCGCCTGGTACGGGCTGATCCGTAAGCGGGCCACCACCACCGCCGAAGGCGTGATCTGGATGGTGCTCGCGGTCACGGTCGCCACCTGGTTCCTCAGCCGGCCGCAGGACTTCACCGGGCTGGGCAAGGTCGTCACGGACAAGACCGGCGAAGTGGTCAACTCCGCCTTCTCCGGGCTGCCCGGCGCGGGCGGCACGTCCTGCCTGCCGCCGCCCGGCCAGACCAACCCCGAGGTACGGGCCGGCGGCTACGGGCAGAACGGCACCCCCGGCGTCGACCAGAACGCCGACGCGCTCTGGTCCACACTGGTCTGCAAGCCGTGGCTGATGGGCATGTTCGGCACCGCCGACCCCAACCAGCCGATCGTCCGCGACTTCGGCCGGGTCATGCTGGAGACCCAGTCGATCCCGGTCGCGACCGTCGAGAACCCCGCCCCCGACGTGGGCGCCCACCAGGCCAAGTACGCCGAGGTCGCCGACAAGCTCAGGAACGACTCGCGCTACTTCATCTTCTCCGGCCGGGACTGGACCAGCCGGCTCGGCGTGGCCATCGGGGCGCTCATCGCCGCCATGGTGGCGGGGGTGCTCATCTTCCTGGTGGCGGTGTCGCTGCTGGTGCTGAAGGTCGGCTTCCTGCTGCTGCTGATACTCGGGCCGGTGTTCCTGCTCATCGGCGTGCATCCGGGCAGCGGGCGGATCATCGCCATGCGCTGGGTGGAGATGCTCATCGGCACGCTGCTGCGGCAGGCCGTGCTGGCGCTCGTGCTCGGGGTGCTCGTGTACGGGTACGCGCTCATCATCTCGACGGCGATGCCGTGGGGGCTGCAGATCCTGTTCATGGCGTTGCTGACGATCGCGGTGTTCTTCTACCGCAGACCGTTCCAGCACCTGTTCTCCTCGATCAACGGCCACACCCTGGCCACCCGGATGCTCGGCGAGGCGGCCAGCTCGCGGACGCTGGAACGTTCGGCGAACGTGCTGCCGCCGGTGGCGTCGGCGCGGATCGGACGCTGGGGCGTGCGCAAGGCCGAGCCGCTCATCACGGCCGCGGCGTCCGGCGGAGTGGCGGGCGCGGCCGCGTCCGGGGTCGCCCAGGGCCGGGCCAGGGGCGAGGAGGGCGAGGGCGCTTCTGGCGTGCGCGTGCCCGCGCCGCTGGACAAGGAGCAGCAGGGCGCCAGGGGCGTCGGCAGGCGGGTGCCCGAGGCGCGCAAGGGCGACGCGCCACCGCTCAACCTGGGCGGGGCCAACGGCCGGGGCGGTCCCGCCGGGCGCGGCCCCGTACGGTCGGGTGGCGGCGCGGGCGGCCCGCGGACGGCCGGCGGCCCGCGTGGGTCGGCGGCGGGCGGTCCCCGGGTGTCCGGCGGTGCTGGGGCGGGCGGTCCGCGGGTGTCCGGTGGTGCGGGCGGGTCTTCCGGGGGCGGGATCAGCGGAGCTCTGGGCTCCGGCGGTTCCGGCGGCTCGGGCGGTTCCCGTGGTTCCGGTGGCTCGGGCGGTTCCGGTGGCTGGTTCGGCGGGCGGCCCAGCGGTGGCTGGGCGCCGCGCGGCGGCGCCACCTCCCCGGGCGGCACGCGCTCGCGCTTCGGCGGGTCGGGCGGGTCCGGGTCCGGCGGCGGTTCCGGGTCGGGGCGGTCGCGGTCCGGTGGGTCGTTGTTCGGCGGGTCCGGCGGGTCCCGGTCCGGGGGTTCGGGTTCGGGCGGCTCGGGCGGTTCCGGCCGGTCGCGGTCCGGCGGGTCAGGCGGGTCCGGTGGCGGGTCGCTGTTCGGCGGCGGGTCGCGTTCCGGGCGTTCCCGGTGGAGCGACAGCGGCCCCGACCGGTCCTCCTCCGGCGGCATCTTCGGCCGCAACCCCGACGGCCGGGTCTTCGGCGGCTCCGGGGGCGGGTTCTTCGACCGCTCCGACTCCGACCGGCGCGGCTCCGAGCCGCCGCCGCTCTGGGGCAGCAGCTCGCGCAGGAACGAGCCCGAGGTGCCCTTCTGGCTCAACCCCAGCAACCCCGACAAGGACTAGGCCGTGGCGCAGCCGGGTGACAGGCGAGGGCTGGTCTTCGCCGCCATCGTGGTGGTGCTCGCCGCCGTCGGCCTCTACCTGACCATGTGGCCGGACTCCGGCGAACCCACGGCCGAGCGGCAGCGGACCGCACCCCGTACCACCACCTCGCCCGTCGTCCCGGCCACGCCGCTGGCGACCGCCAGCGACGCGCCGTTCGACGTCTACTCCTACCTGCCCATGTCGAAGGAGCAACTGGCCGCCGCCGCCGACCTGGCCGAGCGGTTCACGGCCGAGTACGCCACGTTCCGCCACGACGAGGATCCGGCCGCGTACGCGGCCCGGGTGCGCCGCTACACCACGGCCGACCTGGGCACCGTGCTCACCCGCACCCTCACCTCGCCCGGCACCGTGGAGCAGAACCGCACCGACCAGGTGGTGTCCACGGCGGCGGCGAAACTCCGGGAAATCAGGCAGATCGAGAAGGCGTCCATCGTGTTCGTGATCACCGGAACCCAGCAGATCAGCACCACGGGCGGCACCCGCCGGCTGTCGGAGGACTACGCGGTCACGGTCAGCCAGCTCGGCTCCGACTGGCGCGTGTTCGACCTCCAGCCGGCGAGCGACGGCCAGGAGGGGGACACCCAGGGGTGAACCGGTCCCGAGCCGTCGTCGCGGCCGTCGTCGCCGGGGCGCTCCTGCTGATACTGGCCGTCATCTCGCCGATGCTGATGACCTCGATCCCCTCGTTCATCGGCTCCGGCGGCGAACTGCCCGACTGCACCGAAGACGGCACCCGCGCCCAGCGGGCGTCCGACTCGGCCGGCGCCGACATCCCGGGCGAGTATCTGGAGCTGTACCGGGAGCACGGGGAGAAGGTCGGCGTCCAGTGGACGATCCTGGCCGCCGTGGGCAAGCGCGAGACCGACCACGGCCGGTCCGACCTGCCCGGCGTGAAGAGCGGCACCAACTACGCCGGCGCGGCCGGGCCGATGCAGTTCCTGATCAGCACCTGGGGAGGCAAGGCCAGGATCCCGATGTCGTCGCAGTTCAACGGGTATGCCTCCGACGGAGACGGTGACGGCGTCGGCGACGTCTACAACCCCGCCGACGCGATCCTCGGCGCGGCCAAGATGCTCAAGCGCAACGGGGCGCCGGAGGACGTGCGGCGGGCGCTGTTCGTCTACAACCGCGCCTGGTGGTACGTCGACCAGGTCGAGGAGATCGCCCGCAAGTACGCCGAGTCCGGCGAGGTCGAGCTGCCGCCGGAGGCGGACGACGCGTGCGACGAGCCGCTGGTCGAGGCCGCGCCCAGCACCGTGGTGGCCGAGATCCTGAGCTACGCGCTGGACCAGCGCGGCAAGCCGTACCTCTGGGGCGGCACCGGCCCGGACGCGTTCGACTGCTCGGGCATCATCTACGCCGCGTACCGGCACGCGGGGCTGTCGATCCCGCGCACCACGTTCGGCCAGTGGCCGTTCGGGGTGAAGATCGAGCAGGGTGCGGAGCAGCCGGGCGACCTGGTGTTCTTCGACTCGGGGCCGGGGACGGCGCCGGACCGGCCGGGGCACGTCGGGCTGGTCGTGTCGAAGGGCAAGATGGTGGAGGCCCGCTGCCGCCTGTGCGGGCCGATCAAGGTGACCAGCTACGAGGGGCGCGACAAGATCGTGGGATTCACCCGGCCGTTGCAGAACCCCGCCGTCCTGGACCAGCTCGCCAAGGCGGGGGTTCCCGCCCTATGACGGTGCTCGTGGTGGCCGCGGTGATCATCGGTCCGGGTAAGCGGGTGCTGGCCGCGCAGCGGGCCGAGCCGCCCGCGCTGAGGGGCGGCTGGGAGTTCCCCGGCGGGAAGGTCGATCCCGGTGAGAGCGAGATCGAGGCCCTGGTGCGCGAGTGCAGGGAGGAGCTCGGCGTCGAGATCGAGGTCGGCGCGCGGGTGGGCGGTGACTGGCCGCTGAGCACCGATGGGTACGTGATGCGCGCCTGGCTGGCCGGCCTGCTGTCGGGAACCCCGCAGGCCCGCGAGCATCTCGCGTTGCGATGGCTCGCGCCGGGGGAGTACTACGACGTGGCGTGGCTGAAGGCGGACCTGCCCCTTATGGAAGCGGTCGAGAAACTGCTCGTACAGGATTGAGCCATCGCTCACAGTGACATAACGATTACTGGGTGTTATTTGTCGCATCGGGGGAGGCGGCACGATGAACCGTGCCTGGGTGGTGGCCGGGGTCCTGGCCCTGGTGGCGGCGCCGGCCGTGCCGGTGGCCGCGGCGGGCGTGGCCATGGTGCTGGAACGGGTGGACGATCCTGCCGGGATGCTCAGGTGGATGAGGACGGGCGACGTGCTCCGGTACGAGGTGCGGCTGAGCGGCATGGCCGGGGACGCCCGGCTGGCGGTGGCGGCCACGCCGGTGCACTCGTTGACTGAGCTGTCCTGTGCCCCGGATTTTTCGGCGCGTTCGTCCGACACGCCCGACCTGGGGGGCGCCGAGATCACCGCCCGGGCGCTGGCGTCCCGGGCGCTGGAGGCTCCGGAAGGGGTGTCCGTGCCGGGGTCGGGGACGTGCCGGCTGGGGGACGTCTCGTCGGAGCGGTCCGTGCGGGTGGTGCTGTCCGTTCCGCCGGGCGCCGAGGAGGTGCGGGTGGCGGCGGTCGCCCGGCTCCGCGAGGCGGACGGCGGCCTGACGACCATCACCCGCAGCGCCGCCACCCCGGTCATCGCCGACCCCGACGCCGTCCGGACGCGCGGCCCCGCCGTCCCCGGCTCCTCGGAACCCGGCTCCTCGGAACCCGGCTCCTCGGAACCCGGCTCCTCGGAACCCGACTCCTCGGAACCCGACTCCTCGGAACCCGGCTCCTCGGAACCCGGCTCCTCGGGACCGGGCTCCTCGGGCCCCGAGTACGAGGGCCGGCGCGACGACGCCTGGGACGCCGGCTCCGCAGCGGAGGCGTCTCCTGATCGGGCCGAGGCACGCGCTCAGGAGAGGGCGGAACGCGCCCCCGGCCATGCCGATCAGCCCCGGGACCGGTCCGCCGCGACGGGATGGGATGAGCGGGGGAGCGGCCGGTCCGAGCCCGGCGGAACCGGCGGCGGGGAGCAGGGGAGCGGCCGGGGCGACCGCGGCGGGCAGCGTGAGTCCGGGGGAGCCGGTGGGGACGAGCCGGAGGGGTCCGGCTGGGACGAGTTCGCCGGGTCAGCCCAGCGCGAATCCGCCGGGTCGGCCGAGCGCGAATCCGCTGGGTCTGCCGGGCGTGAGTTCGCCGGGTCGGCCGGGCGTGATCCCGGTGAGTCCGGCAGGCGCGAGTCCGATGGGTTCGGGAAGCGCGGTTCCGGGTGGTCCGGATGGGGTGAAGGTGACAAGAGCGGACGGCGTGGAGATGAAGGGGGTGGCCGGCGTGGGGCTGATGGCAGCACTCATGGCAGGGCTCAGGGGAAGGGCGACGCGGGGGCGCGGGACACGTGGGAGGAGCGGGCGCTGGAGTATCTACCGGATGAGCCCGTCCGCGAGGGGATGGGCCAGGCGCACCGGTTCGGGGAGGTGAGGCTGCCCGAGGTCGTGCCGCCGCCCCAGGTCGCGCAGGGCGCGCCGCTGCCGAGGGAGGTCGAGGGCGCACAGGTGAGAGTGCGGGCCGAGAAGAGGGCCGATCCGCTGTCCGGAGTCGCTGGCCTGCCGTACGCGGCCGCGGCGATCGGGGTGTTGTGCGCGGCGCTCTGGGGGGTCGCGTACGCGCAGACCCGGCGGGCGCGGAGAAAGGTATTGTAGATCCGTCTTTACTGTTTCTTTGACCCGACTAGTATTCCCTTGACCGTGGATTCGAGATCGCGCGGAGGGCACAGGTGGCACGCACACGAGCGACGGCCGTCTCCGCCATGGTGCTCGCTCTCGCCTTGACCGGCGTCGGGGTCCTCCCGTTCGTCGGAGCGAGCGCGATGGCGTCGGCCACGGCGCTGGATCCGGTGGAGCCCTGCGACGCCGGGCAGTGCCCGACGCAGCCGGAGACCACGATCACGATCACCACCACGCTGCCGACCCCGACTCCGACGCCGGAGCAGCCCGAGACCACGATCACCCGGACGGTCACGGCCAAGCCGACCAAGAAGACGCAGGCTCCCAAGCCGTCGAGGACCAGGTCGGCCGCCGTCCCCGACACGCCGGAGACCAGCCAGTCCGCCGCTCCGCCGCCGCAGCAGGTGCCGACGCAGAGCCCGCAGGAGGTGCCGGAGGTCGCGGCGACGACGCCGGAGGAGTCGGTCCAGATGCCCACCGTGGCCGGGACCGAGACGCCGACGCCGCCGATCACCACCGATCCGGCCTCGGTGGAGAGCGAGGCGGTGCAGTGGGAGGTGCGCAACGCGGCGCCTGAGTACGATCAGCGCAGCCTCACCCAGCGGCTCAGCATCCCGGCGTTGATCATGGTGCTGCTGGCGCTGTTCGCGGTGCTGATCTTCGAAGGCCGGCTGCGCCGGATGGCCCACGCCGCGGCCGTGCGCAAGGCGGGTCCGCAGGCCGGCGCCTCTCTGGGCGCGTTCCCGCACCACCCGGGCCCGGCCGAGGGTTACCCGGCGGGGCCCGGTTACGCCACCGCCGGCGTCGCGGCCCCCGGTTACCCGGGCGGCACCGCCTACGCGCCGATCATCAGCTTCGTGCCCGTCCAGACGTTCCCGACCGGCCAGGTGCAGTACGGCGCCGTCTACCACGACCCGAACGCGACCCACGTCGCCCACGGCCCGGTGGCCGAGCCGCCGCCCGCGCAGGAGCCGGTCGTGCTCCCTCCCGACCAGTTCGACTCCTACAGCCATGAGCCGCCCGAGCAGGAGCGGCAGGAGTTCAGGGCGCCGTTCGAGCCGCTGGTGCCGCCGGAGCCGCCGCCTTCCGACATCCCGCCGGGCGGCGCGGGCCCGTACGAGGACGCCCCGGACCGGCCGCTCGGCCCGGCCTCGGCCGCCGAGCCCGGCGACTCCGAGCCGTGGGGCGGGTCGCTGCGGCAGCCTCCGCAGGACCGGACGGTCGAGCAGCGCTTCCCCGAGGCCGGCGACGGCCCCGACGACGACGACCGGTGGCGTCCCTTCCGCTGAGGTGCTCCGGACACGCGAAAGCGCGGCGGGACATCGTCCCGCCGCGCTTTCGCGGTCCTACTTGGCGCGCCTGAGGATCTTGTTGCCCAGCCACACCAGCGGGTCGTACTTGCGGTCCACCACGCGCTCCTTCATCGGGATCAGCGCGTTGTCCGTGATCTTGATGTGCTCGGGGCAGACCTCGGTGCAGCACTTGGTGATGTTGCAGTAGCCGAGCCCGTGGTCCTCCTGGGCCGACTCCTTGCGCTCGGCGACGTCGTACGGGTGCATGTCGAGCTCGGCGATCCGCATGAGGAACCGCGGCCCGGAGAAGGCCGGCTTGTTCTCCTCGTGGTCGCGGATCACGTGGCAGACGTTGTTGCACATGAAGCACTCGATGCACTTGCGGAACTCCTGAGACCGCTCGACATCGACCTGCTGCATCCGGTACTCGCCGGGCCGCACGTCCTCCGGGGGCGTGAAGGACGGCACCTCCCTGGCCTTCTGGTAGTTGTACGAGACGTCGGTGACCAGGTCCTTGATGACGGGGAAGGTCCGCATCGGGGTGACCGTGATCGTCTCGTCCTCGGCGAAGGTCGACATGCGGGTCATGCAGCCCAGCCGCGGCTTGCCGTTGATCTCCATGGAGCAGGAGCCGCACTTGCCGGCCTTGCAGTTCCAGCGCACGGCCAGGTCGGGGGCCTGGGTGGCCTGGAGGCGGTGGATGATGTCGAGGACGACCTCGCCCTCGTTCACCTCGACGGTGAAGTCTTCGAGCTTGCCCTCGCCGCCCTCACCGCGCCAGACTTTGAACTTCGCCTTGTAGCTCATTTCGCGATCCTGTCGAACTCGTCCATCTCTTCGTCGGTGAGGTACTTGCTGAGCTCGTCGCGGTCGAACAGGCTGATCAGGTCGTCCCGCATCGCGGGCTGCTCCTTCTCCTCGACCACGATGGACCCGCCGTCCTCGGTGGAGCAGACCAGCAGCTTGCGCCGCCACTCCGGCCGCATGCCGGGGTGGTCGTCGCGGGTGTGGCCGCCTCGGCTCTCCTCACGCAGCAGCGCGGCCTTGGCCACGCACTCCGACACGAGGATCATGTTGCGCAGGTCGAGCGCGAGGTGCCAGCCCGGGTTGTAGATGCGCGAGCCGCCGGCGCCGACGAGCCGCACGCGCTCCTTGAGTTTCTCCACCACCTGTAGCGCCTCGGAGACCTCCTCCGCCTTGCGGATGATGCCGACCAGCTCGTTCATGGTCCGCTGGAGCTCGTGGTGGAGCTCGTACGGGTTCTCGCCGGAGCGTTCGAGCGGCGCCATGGCCTCGGCGCGGGCGGAGTCGACCTGCGCCTGGTCGACCTTGGGCCGCGCGGCGAGCGCGTCCACGTAGGCCGCGGCGCCGGCGCCGGCGCGCCGGCCGAAGACCAGCAGGTCCGACAGCGAGTTGCCGCCGAGCCGGTTGGAGCCGTGCATGCCGCCGGACACCTCGCCGGCCGCGAACAGCCCCGGTACGGAGGCGCCGCCGGTGTCGGCGTCGACCTCGACGCCGCCCATGATGTAGTGGCAGGTCGGGCCCACCTGCATGGGCTCGGCGGTGATGTCGACGTCGGCCAGCTCCTTGAACTGGTGGTGCATCGACGGCAGCCGCCGCTTGATCTCCTCCGCCGGCAGGCGGGTGGAGACGTCCAGGTAGACGCCGCCCTGGGGTGATCCGCGACCGGCCTTCACCTCGGCGTTGATGGCCCTGGCGACCTCGTCACGGGGCAGCAGCTCCGGAGGCCGGCGGTTGTTGGCCTGGTCGGTGTACCAGCGGTCGGCCTCCTCCTCGGTGGTGGCGTACTTGTCCTTGAACACCTCGGGGATGTACTTGAACATGAAGCGCTCGCCCTCGGAGTTGCGCAGCACGCCGCCGTCGCCGCGCACCGACTCGGTGACGAGGATGCCGCGCACCGACGGCGGCCAGACCATCCCGGTGGGGTGGAACTGGATGAACTCCATGTTGATGAGGCTCGCCCCGGCCAGCAGGGCCAGCGCGTGCCCGTCACCGGTGTACTCCCAGGAGTTCGAGGTGACGACGTACGACTTGCCGATGCCGCCGGTGGCCAGCACGATGGCGGGAGCGTCGAAGAGCACGAAGCTGCCGGTCTCGCGCCAGTAGCCGAACGCCCCGGAGATCCGGTCGCCGTCCTTGAGCAGGCGCGTCACCGTGCATTCCTGGAAGACCTTGATGTAGGCCTCGTAGTCGCCGTGCTGCTCGTAGTCCTCCTGCTGGAGCGCCACCACCCGCTGCTGGAGCGTGCGGATCATCTCCAGGCCGGTGCGGTCGCCGACGTGGGCCAGGCGGGGGTACTCGTGGCCGCCGAAGTTGCGCTGGCTGATCTTGCCGTCCTTGGTGCGGTCGAACAGCGCTCCCCAGGCCTCCAGCTCCCAGACCCGGTCCGGCGCCTCCTTCGCGTGCAGCTCGGCCATCCGCCAGTTGTTGAGAAACTTGCCGCCCCGCATGGTGTCGCGGAAGTGCACCATCCAGTTGTCGTCGGAGTTGACGTTGCCCATGGCGGCCGCGGCACCGCCCTCGGCCATGACGGTGTGGGCCTTGCCGAACAGCGACTTGCACACGATGGCCGTGCGCTTGCCCTGCTGGCGGGCCTCGATGGCGGCACGCAGGCCGGCGCCTCCCGCGCCGATGACGACGACGTCGTACTCGTGACGCTCGATGTTGATCGAGTTATCCACTTGAAGTGATCCTTACGCGAACGGGAAGGCGATGATGCCCTTGGCCACCAGGCGGACGTAGAGGTCGGCGCCCATGACGGAGAACATCGAGGCCCACGCCCACTGCTGGTGCTTGGCGTTGAGCTTGGAGACGAAGGTCCAGGCCCGGTAGCGGAGCGGGTGCCGGGAGAAGTGGTTGAGCCGGCCCGCGGTGATGTGACGGCAGGAGTGGCAGCCGAGCGTGTAGCCGAGGATGAGCACGGCGTTGAGCATCAGGATCCAGCTGCCCAGGCCCAGCGGCTTGTGCACGAGGGCGATCACCGCGTCGTAGGTGAGGATGGCGCCGATCAGGAGCGCGAAGTAGAAGAAGTA
Organism: Nonomuraea sp. CA-218870; assembly: GCF_050936535.1. Taxonomy (NCBI): domain Bacteria; kingdom Bacillati; phylum Actinomycetota; class Actinomycetes; order Streptosporangiales; family Streptosporangiaceae; genus Nonomuraea; species Nonomuraea sp. CA-218870. The sequence continues at coordinate 474,523 of NZ_JBNJMN010000002.1, forward strand.
GCGGTGCACGTTCTGGATGATCAGCGGGAAACGCGTCTCACCGGTGTACTTCCCGTGCGGCTCCTGCACCGCGCACGCCGCCGGCGACAGCCAGAACGAGCGGTAGTAGGACTTGCGGTAGTAGTAGCACGTCAGCCGGAACCCGCCGGGCAGGCCGAGGATCAGCAGCCCCGGCGGCAGCGCGTACCAGTCGCCGACGGGCGCCCACCCGAACAGCCGCGCGCCTTCACAGACGTCCTGCGTGGTCAGACAGGGTGCGGCGAAGGGGGCGATATACGGTTCGACGAAGTTGCTCGTGTCGAGGATCGCCCACACACCGTAGATCAGGAATGAGCTGAGCCCGAGGAACACGACAAGCGGGCTGAGCCACCACCGGTCGGTGCGCAGGGTGCGCACCGTGACCTGGGCCCGCTGCCTTCTCGCTGGGGTTTCGGGCGTCGTCTGGGTCATCGCGGACCTCTCCACCTCCCGCGGACCCCGCACGCCTGGGGGTCCGGGTCGTTCTGTAGGCGCGTTCGGCGGCGGCAATGCCGCTCGGTCGCGCAGTTGGTGTGGCATACGTTACGACGAGCGCATCGGGATTTGTGAGGACGGTCACTCACTTTCTCCTGCTCACGCTGTGATTCCTGTCACGTAGCCCGTCAGGGGCGCTGTACCTGGTGAGATAACCGCGCCACAGTCACGAAAAAGTTATCGATTTGACGGACAACTCTTATGAGTTGCCCAAAAGGCGGGGCTTTATGAGTACGCGGCGTCGTCGGCCGCGGGCAGGGTCCAGCGGAAGGTGGCACCGCGCCCGCCGGAGCCGCCGTCGAGCCAGAGCCGGCCGCCGTGGTAGTCGACGATCTTGCGGCAGAGGGCCAGGCCGATGCCGGTGCCGGGGTAGACGTCGCGCGGGTGCAGGCGCTGGAAGATCAGGAAGATGCGGTCGGCGTGCCGGGGGTCGACCCCGATGCCGTTGTCGGCGCAGCTGAACTCCCACATGCCGTCGCGTTCGACCGCCTCGATCCGGACCCGCGGCGGCTCGTCGCCGCGGAACTTGATCGCGTTCTCGATCAGGTTCTGGAAGAGCTGGGTGAGCAGCAGAGGGCTGCCCAGGACCTGGGGCAGCGGGCCGGTGGTGACGGTGGCGCCGGTGTCCTCGACGGCCGATGAGAGGTTCTCCAGCGCCGCCCGCACCGCCGCGTCGCTGTCCATCGGCGTTCTCTCTCCGCCGATCCGGCCCACGCGGGAGAAGCCGAGCAGGTCGTCGATGAGCAGCTGCATGCGCTTGGCGCCGTCGACCGCGAAGTGGATGTACTGCCTGGCCCGGTCGTCCAGCTCGTCCCCGTACCGCTGTTCCAGCATCTGGGTGAAGCTGGCCACCTTGCGCAGCGGCTCCTGCAGGTCGTGACTGGCCACGTACGCGAACTGCTCCAGCTCGGCGTTGGAGCGGCGCAGCTCGTCGGCCTGCTCGGTGGCGGTGCGCCAGCCGGACAGGATGCGTCTGCGCATCGAGTCGATGTGGCTCGACAGCTCGGCCAGCTCCGCGGGCCGCTCCACGCCGAGCCGGTGGTCGAAGTCGCCGCCCGCGACCGTGCGGACCTGCTCGGTCAGCCGGGCGATAGGGTCGAGCACGGTGAAGCGCACGATGAACGCCAGCGCCACGCCCGCGGCCAGGATCACCACGAACAGCACCACGAGCGCGATGTTGAGCCGGTCGACCCGCGCGGCCAGTTCGGGCTCGTGGCCCAGCTCGCGCACCTGGGAGATCATCAGCATGATGAGCGTCACGCCGGCCAGGAACGCCACCGCGGTGGCCGCGCCGGCGAAGACGAACCAGCGCGCGATCGGCACCCTGCCCATGCCGGTCGGCGGCCTGGCGGGTGGCAGCGGATGGATGCTCACGTCTCACCCCTGCTGACGACCACGGCCGCCAGGTCGTCGGTGAGGGTCCCGACCTCGCCGATGAGCCGGTCGACGTCGATGACGCCGTGCCGGCGGACCAGCCCGAGCAGCCCGTCCACGCCGAGCAGCCCTCCGCCGACGGTGGCCTCGATCAGCCCGTCGGTGTAGAGCATCATCGACCAGCGCTCGCCCAGCGGCACGTCCAGCTCGGTCCAGCGGGCGTCCGGGAAGATGCCGAGAGGAGGTCCGGACGGCGCGCCCGTCACCACGCCGACGACATCGTCGCGGACCACCACCGGGGGCGGGTGGCCGACGACCCGCATCCGGGCGTGGGACAGGTCGGGCGTGATCGTGACGGTGCAGAGCGTGGTGAAGATCTCCGGGGACCTGCGCTCGGCCCGCAGCAGCGTGTCGAGCGTCCGCAGGAGCGGGTCGCCGGTCTGCCCGGCCAGGACGAGCGTGCGCCAGGCGATGCGCAGCGCCACGCCGAGCGCGGCCTCGTCGGGGCCGTGGCCGCACACGTCGCCGACGACCACGTGGACCGAGCCGTCGGGCGTCTGCACCGTGTCGAGGAAGTCGCCGGCCAGCCGCTGTCCCTGCGAGCCGGGCAGGTAGCGGGTGGTGTGGCGCAGCTCGCGGGTGCGCAGGAGTGGCACGGGGAGCAGGCCGTTCTCCAGGCGGGCGTTCTCCTTGGCGGTCAGCTCGGCCTCGACCAGGCGGCGCTGGGCCAGGTCGGCGCGCTTGCGCTCCATGGCGTAGCGGATGGCCCTGGCCAGCAGGCGCGCGTCGATGTCCTGTTTGACCAGGTAGTCCTGGGCCCCCGCCTGGACCGCGGCGACGCCGACGTGGACGTCGCGCAGCCCGGTCAGCACCAGCACCGCGGCGTCGCTGGCGAGTTCCAGGACCTCCTTCAGCGCCTCCAGGCCGCTCGCGTCGGGGAGCGACAGGTCGACCAGCACGCACTGGACGCTCGGGCCGAGGCTGGCCCTCGCCTCCCCGAGGGTGCGCACCCAGGTGATCCTGGGCGGCGCCTCGGCCTCCTTGAGCAGCTCCTCCACGAGGAACGCGTCTCCTGCGTCGTCCTCGATGAGGAGCAGGGTCAGCGTCTCGTTCAACGTCGCCGTCACGCACACCCTTCCGAAGATCCAGGGCCTGTGGGCTCATTCTGCGATGAGTTCGACCCCTTGTGGAAGGGTGCCTTCCTGACCGGCTTCGATCACGTAGGACAGAAGGGTCGCCCGGAACGCCTGCGCGGCCCTGGTCGGCTCCACGTCCTTGCGGTGCGCCAGCGCGATCGTCCGGCTGAGTCCCGGCGGCGCCAGCGGCGTGCCGGCCAGCCCCGGCCGCCCGTCCAGCGCCATCGACGGCACCACGGCCACGCCCAGCCCCGCCTCCACGAACCGCAGCACCGCGTCCATCTCGCCGCCCTGGACGGCGAACTTCGGCTCGAACCCGGCCTGCCGGCACGCCGTCAGCGTCGCGTCACGCAGGTCGTAGCCGGACCGGAACATCACCAGCGGCCTGCCCCGCAGCTCCTCGATCCGCAGGTACGGCTTGCGCGGCCGTTCGGCCGCGGGCGAGGCCACGACCAGGTTCTCGCGCAGGATCTCCTCGGTCACCAGCGACGGGTCGTCGTGCTGCAGCGGCATGATGATCAGGGACAGGTCGAGCTGGCCGCGCGCCAGCGCCCGCACCAGGTCGCGGGAGCCGCCCTCCTCGACGAGCAGGCCGATCCCGGGGTACGAGTGATGGAAGCGGGCCAGCGCGTCGGCCATGAGCCCAGCGCACAGCGAGGGCGTGGCGCCCAGCCGCACCCTGCCCCGGCGCAGCCCGGCCAGCTCGGCGACCTCCTGCCTGGCGGTGTCGGCGTCGGCCAGCATCCGCCGGGCCAGCGGCAGCAGCGCCTCCCCGGCCGGGGTGAGCGTGACGTTGCCGCGCGCCCGGGAGAACAGCGGCGCGCCCAGCTCGTTCTCCAGCGCCTTGATCTGCTTGCTGAGCGAGGGCTGGGCGACCCGCATCCGCTCGGCCGCGTGGGTGAAGTGCCTGGTCTCGGCCACTGTCACGAAGTACGCCAACTGCTGGAACTGCATGTGATTTTCCTCGCAACCGGCTTGGCCGGTGAACGCGCCTCGGCCGTACAAACCAGACATCATAGCCGCTGGCTATCGAAACCAGACCTCTCATGACTTGGACGGATCATCGCAGGTTACCTAGCGTCGATGAACGTGACAGCCACGATAGAACGCGGCGCCGCGACCGCGCCCGTCAACCCCCCAGAGGGTGAGAAGCCCAGAGCCAGGCGTCCCGGCGGATTCCTGACCTCGTCGAACGGCAAGAAAGTCATCATGGCCGTCACGGGCGCCGTGATGGTGATCTTCCTCATCAGCCACATGCTCGGCAACCTCAAGATCTTCGCCGGCCGCGAGTCCTTCAACGACTACGCGCACGCCCTGCGCACCCTCCTGGAGCCGATGGCCCCGTACCGGGCCCTGCTCACCATCCTGGAGGTCGTCCTGGTCGTCTCGGTGGTCCTGCACATGTGGGCGGCGATCTCGCTGTCCCGCCGCGCCGCCGCCGCCCGCCCGGTGAAGTACGCCGCCAGGAGGAAGTCGCAGGCCAACGGGTACGCGACGCACATCATGCGGTTCGGCGGCATCACGATCGCCCTCTTCGTGGTCTGGCACCTGCTCGACCTGACCTTCGGCGTGATGAACCCGAAGGGCTTCGACTCCACCCCGGCCGACCGCATGATCGCCGGGTTCGACCCGTCCCGGTGGTACGTGACGCTCCTGTACGTCGTCGCCGTCGCCCTGGTCGGCCTGCACCTGCGGCACGGCGTCTGGAGTGCCTTCCAGACGCTCGGCGTGGCCAACCGCGCCAGGAACAAGGCGCTGCGCGCGGTCGCGGTGCTGGTGTCCGCCGCCCTGGTCGTCGGCTTCCTCGCGCCGCCGCTCGCCATCACGTTCGGAGTGGTCCAGTGAACTTCGTCGAAGGCGCGGAGATCCGCGACACCAAGGCCCCGGCCGGTCCCATCGAGGAGCGGTGGGAGAAGCGCAAGTTCGGCGCCCGCCTGGTGAACCCGGCCAACAAGCGCAAGCTCGACGTCATCGTGGTCGGCACCGGCCTGGCCGGCGGCTCCGCCGCCGCGACCCTCGGCGAGCTCGGCTACAACGTCAAGTCGTTCTGCTACCAGGACTCGCCCCGGCGCGCCCACTCCATCGCCGCCCAGGGCGGCATCAACGCCGCCAAGAACTACCGCGGCGACGGCGACTCCATCTACCGCCTGTTCTACGACACGGTGAAGGGCGGCGACTTCCGCGCCCGCGAGTCGAACGTCTACCGGCTGGCCGAGGTCTCGGTGAACATCATCGACCAGGCCGTGGCCCAGGGCGTGCCGTTCGCCCGCGAGTACGGCGGCCTGCTCGACACCCGCTCGTTCGGCGGCGCCCAGGTGTCGCGGACCTTCTACGCCCGCGGCCAGACGGGCCAGCAGCTCCTGCTCGGCGCGTACCAGGCGCTGGAGCGGCAGATCGCGGCCGGGACCGTGGAGATGTTCACCCGGCACGAGATGCTCGACCTGATCGTCTCCGAGGGCCGGGCGCGCGGTGTCATCGTGCGCGACATGGTGACCGGCGAGATCGAGCGCCACGTCGCCGACGCCGTGGTGCTCGCCACCGGCGGCTACGGCAACGTGTTCTTCCTGTCCACGAACGCCAAGGGCTGCAACACCACCGCGATCTGGCGGGCGCACGAGCGTGGCGCGTACTTCGCCAACCCCTGCTACACGCAGATCCACCCGACCTGCATCCCGGTCTCCGGCGACCACCAGTCGAAGCTCACGCTCATGTCGGAGTCGCTGCGCAACGACGGCCGGGTGTGGGTGCCGCTGCGCAAGAACGACACCCGCGCCCCCGGCGACATCCCGGACGCCGAGCGCGACTACTACCTGGAGCGGATCTACCCCGCCTTCGGCAACCTGGTCCCGCGTGACATCGCCTCCCGCGCCGCCAAGAACGTCTGCGACGAGGGCCGCGGCGTCGGACCCGGCGGTCTGGGCGTCTACCTGGACTTCCGCGACGCCATCCAGCGGCTCGGCCGCGACGCGGTGGAGAAGAAGTACGGCAACCTATTCGAGATGTACGAGCGCATCACGGGCGAGAACCCGTACGAGGTGCCGATGCGCATCTACCCGGCCGTGCACTACACGATGGGCGGCCTGTGGGTGGACTACGACCTGCAGTCGACGATCCCCGGCCTGTTCGTGATCGGCGAGGCCAACTTCTCCGACCACGGCGCCAACCGGCTCGGCGCGTCCGCGCTGATGCAGGGCCTGGCCGACGGCTACTTCGTGCTGCCCACCACGATCGGCGACTACCTGGCCGACGGGCCGTTCGGGGACGTCGACGAGGAGGCCGTCGCGTCGGCCGAGCTGAAGGTCCGTACCAAGATCGACCGGTTGATGTCGGTCAACGGCACCCGCACCCCCGACTCCTTCCACCGCGAGCTGGGCAAGCTCATGTGGGACTACTGCGGCATGGAGCGCACCGAGGAGTCGCTGCGCAAGGCCCTGGAGCGCATCCCCGAGCTGCGCCAGGAGTTCTGGGAGAACGTCAAGGTCACCGGCGCCGCGGAGGAGCTGAACCAGGTGCTGGAGAAGGCCGGCCGGGTGGCCGACTTCTTCGACCTGGCCGAGCTCATGTGCCTGGACGCCCTGGTGCGCACCGAGTCGTGCGGCGGCCACTTCCGGGCCGAGTCGCAGGACTCCGACGGCGAGGCGCTGCGCGACGACGAGAACTTCGCCCACGTCTCGGCGTGGGAGTACTCGCCCGACGGCCCGCCGGTGCTGCACAAGGAGCAGCTCGACTACGAGTACGTCAAGATGAGCCAGCGGAGCTACAAGTGAACCTCACCCTGAAGGTCTGGCGTCAGAGCGGCCGCAAGGACCGCGGACGCATGGTGACGTACCGGGTGGAGGATGTGTCGCCCGATATGTCCTTCCTGGAGATGCTGGATGTGCTGAACGAGCGGCTCATCCTCGAAGGCGACGACCCGATCGCCTTCGACCACGACTGCCGTGAGGGCATCTGCGGCATGTGCGGCATGGTCATCAACGGCGTCGCGCACGGCGAGCAGGTGGCCACCACCACCTGTCAGCTCCACATGCGCCACTTCGAGGACGGCGCCACCATCACCATCGAGCCGTGGCGGGCCGCGCCGTTCCCGGTGATCAAGGATCTGGTCGTCGACCGGAGCGCCTTCGACCGCATCATCCAGGCGGGCGGGTTCGTCTCCGTCCCCGCCGGCTCCGCCCCGGACGCGCACAGCGTGCCCGTCCGCAAGGAGGACGCCGACGCCGCCTTCGACGCCGCCACCTGCATCGGCTGCGGCGCGTGCGTCGCGGCCTGCCCCAACGGGTCGGCGTCGCTCTTCACCGCCGCGAAGATCACCCACCTGAGCCTGCTCCCGCAGGGCCAGCCCGAGCGCCTGACCCGCGCCAAGGCCATGGTGGACCAGATGGACGCCGAGGGCTTCGGCGGCTGCACCAACACCGGCGAGTGCACGGCCGTCTGCCCGAAGGGCATCCCGCTGGACACGATCGCCCGGATGAACAGCGACTACCTCAAGGCCAACGCCAAGTAGCCGAGTCCGGAGAGAGGCCGCGCGTCCCCCGCACGGCCTCTCTTGCTTGGCGGATAATCCGGATCGGGACGATTGAGTAGGCTGACAGCATGACCGCCATGGCGCCAGGCCGTTCCGAGCCCGACCTGTCGTACCTGCTCGACCACAGCAGTCACGTGCTGCGTACGAAGATGGCGGCGGCGCTGGCCGAGATCGGCCTGACCCCGCGCATGCACTGCGTGCTCGTCCACGCCCTGGAGGAGGAGCGCACGCAGATCCAGCTCGCCGAGCTCGGCGACATGGACAAGACGACCATGGTGGTCACCGTCGACGCCCTGGAGAAGGCGGGCCTGGCGGAGCGCCGCCCCTCCAGCGCCGACCGGCGGGCGCGCATCGTCGCGGTCACCGAGAAGGGCGCCGAGGCCGCCCGGCACAGTCAGCGGATCGTCGACGGCGTGCACCGCGACGCGCTGGCCGCCCTGCCGGAGGCGGAGCGGGAGATGCTGCTCTCGGCGATGACGCGGCTGGTCGAGGGCCATCTGTCCACCCCGGAGGAGGTCGCGCCGGGCGCGCGCCGGGCCAGGCAGGCCCAGAAATAGATCCGTTAAGGATCGTCTATAACAAAACTATCTGTTAGGGTCCCACCTGTCCTCATCTGAACAGGAGGGGCCATGTCGCCCACCCCATCCCGCACACTCGCCCTGATCGTCCTGTCGGCGGCGAGCCTGATGACCATCCTCGACGGCAGCATCGTCACCGTCGCGATGCCGGCCATCCAGCACGACCTGGGCTTCACGCCCGCCGCGCTGAGCTGGACCGTCAACGCCTACCTGCTCCCCTTCGGCGGCTTACTGCTCCTCGCCGGGCGGCTGGGCGACCTGATCGGCCGCAGGACCATGTTCCTGGCCGGCAACGCGCTCTTCACCCTCGCCTCGCTCCTCGCCGGACTGGCCGCCACGCCGGCCATGCTGATCGCCGCCCGCTTCCTGCAGGGCGTGGGCAGCGCGATGGCCTCGGCCGTGGTCCTCGGCATCCTGGTGACGCTGTTCACCGAGCCGGGCGAGCGGGCCAGGGCGATCGGCGTGTTCAGCTTCACCGGCGCCGTCGGCGCCTCACTCGGCCAGGTGCTCGGCGGCGTCCTCACCGACGCGCTCTCCTGGCACTGGATCTTCTTCATCAACCTCCCGATCGGACTGGTCAGCGTCGCGCTGGCCGTCCGCGTGCTGCCCGCCGACCGCGGCACCGGGCTCGCGGCGGGCGCCGACGCGCTGGGCGCCGCGCTGGTCACCGGCGGTCTGATGCTGGGCATCTACACCGTCGTCAAGATCGAGGAGTACGGCTGGGCCGCGGGCCACACGCTGGGCCTGGGCGCGCTGTCGCTGGCCCTGCTGGCCGGCTTCTTCGCCCGGCAGGCCGCGGCCCGCACCCCGCTCATGCCGCTGCGCGTCCTGCGCTCCCGCAACGTCTCCGGCGCCAACCTGGCCCAGATGCTCGGCCTGTCGGCGATGTTCGCCTTCCAGATCCTCGTCGCGCTCTACATGCAGAAGGTGCTGGGCTACAGCGCACTGGAGACGGGCCTGGCGATGCTGCCGGCGGCGGTCGCCATCGGCGGGGTCTCGCTGTTCCTGTCCGCCCGGCTCAACGCCCGGTTCGGGGCGCGGGCCGTGCTCGTCGCCGGCCTGGTCATGCTGATGGCCGCGATGGGCTGGCTCACCCGGGTGCCGGTCCAGGCGTCGTACGTCACCGACCTGCTGCCGGTCATGCTGCTGATCGCCGGAGGCGGGCTGGTGCTGCCCGCGCTGGCCACGCTGGGCATGTCGGCGGCCAGGCCCGACGACGCGGGGCTCGTCTCGGGCCTGTTCAACACCACCCAGCAGATCGGCATGGCGCTGGGCGTGGCCGTGCTGTCCACGATGGCGGCGTCCCGTACCGGAGACCTGCTGGCCCGAGGGCTGACGGACGCGGCGGCGCTCACCGGCGGCTACCGGCTGGCGTTCGGCATCGCGGCGGGCCTGCTGCTGTCGGCGCTCGTGGTCGCGTTGACCGTGCTCCGCCCGCCCGCGCCCGCCGTCCGGCAGCCGGCCTCGCCTGAGACGCTCAGCCGGTAGGGCACAGCGCCGCGGGGGTGAACACGCGGGCGGCCTCCCGCCGCGAGGGAGGGAGGCCGCCGGAGGCGGGGGGTCAGCTGTGCGGGCAGGTGTCGCGGTACTCCTCGATCGCGCTGCTCCGGGGGGCCGGGCAGAGGAAGGGGTCATAGCGGAGGTCGTCGTCCACGAACCGCTTCAGCCAGGACACCATGGACTTGGCCATCGTGGTGTTCGTGGTCTGCGGGAAGAAGTGGCTGGCGCCGTTCAGCTCCAGGTACGCCTTCTCCGACGAGGCCGGGATGCTCTCGTAGAACGGCTGGGAGTGGGAGGAGACCGGGGCGATCGAGTCGGTCTCACCACCGATGATCATCGTCGGGACGCGGATGCCGGACCAGTTCTTGGTCAGGTTCCACGGGGCGATCGGGACGGCGGCCTGCAGGCTGGGCCGGTCGTCCGCGGCCTCCAGGCTGCCGCCGCCGCCCATCGAGTGGCCCGCCACCGCCAGCCGCGAGGGGTCGATGCGGCCGCGCACGGCGGACGGGCTGTCCTCCACCAGCCAGTCGAGCGCGGCCAGGAGCTGGCGGCCCCGGCTGTCCGGCTGGTCGTAGCGGGTGTTCGTCTCGATGCCGATGACCACGAACCCGTGGGAGGCGATCCGCGGGCCGAGCCACGACAGGGTGGACCAGGAGGCGGTGTAGCCGGGCGAGATGGCGATCGCGCCGAACGTGCCCTGGCTGGTGTCGTTCGGGTAGTAGACGCGGCCGCCGCCGAACCCGCTCACGAGGGAGGACACCGACTGCTCGGAGGTGCTGAACGGACCGCGGCTCGCCTCCAAGAGGGAGTCCGTCGGGTTCGGGCCGCGCTCGTACGGACCGGCGGCCTGCGCGGGCTGGGCCAGCGTGAGGGCGCCGCAGGCCAGAGCGGCGGCCACGGCGAGTCTGGCGATCGCGTTACGGGGATGCACGTCGGCAACTCCATCTGTGGGGGGTGCGAACGCCGCCATTGTTGGACCGGCCGGCCCGTCCCCGCATCGCGTGAATCGCCGGTGTCAGCACGGGCCGGTGTCAGAACAGCTTGCGCGCCAGCTCCACCCGCGAGCGCACGCCCAGCCTGGCGAACACGTTGCGCAGGTGGTGGTCGACGGTGCGCGGGCTGAGGAAGAGCTGGGCGGCCACCTCCCGGTTCGTCGCCCCCTCCGCCACCAGCCGCGCGATGCGCAGCTGCTGGGCCGTCAGCTGCTGCTCGGGCCCGCCGCCCGATCCCGGCCGGGTCACGGTCTCACCGGCGGCGCGCAGCTCGGCGCGGGCCCGTTCGCTCCACAGCCGCGCCTCCAGGCGTTCGAACGTCTCCAGCGCCCCGTGCAGGTGCTCCCGCGCCGCCCCGGGCCGTCGCTCCCTGCGCAGCGCGGCTCCGTACAAGAGCTGGGTGCGCGCCGTCTCGAACCGGCAGGCGCCCTGCCGGTGCAGCTCCAGAGCCTCCTGGAAGCGCTCGCCCGCCTCGCCGGGCGCGGCGAGCAGCGCCCGGCAGCGCGCCGCGAGCGCCCGCCGGTCCGGGCTGCTGGTGCTGCCGGCCCACCGCTCCAGCGCCCGCAGCGCCGCCGCGGCGCGCCGGTCGTCCCCTGTACGGGCCGCGGCCTCGATGAAGTGCGGGCTGGCCATGACCCGGACCACGACATGGTCGTTGTCGCGGTGGCCGCGCAGCCGGGCGGCGGAGTCGGCGAGCCGGCCGGCCGCGAGGTCGAGGTGGGCCAGCGCCCAGGTGCTGAGGGCGCCGGCGATGCCCAGGCCGTGCGCCTCGGCCAGGTCGAGGGCGCGGTGGGCGTGGTCGCGGCAGGACTCGGCGTCGCCGCGTACCGCGTCCACGTGCGCCAGCCAGGCGAGGTGCCGGGCGGCGGCGTTGAGCTGGCCGGACGCCTCGGCCAGCCGGAGCCCCTCCGCGGCGTGCGCGGCCACCGACGAGTAGCGGCCCAGCCAGAAGTACGCCTGAACCATCGACTCCAGCAGTTGCGGCACCAGGGTGACCGCGCCGGTCCTGCGCGCGGTGTCGATCGCCCGCGCCGACAGCTCCAGCGCGGTCGCGTCCTCGCCCAGCAGGAGGTTCGCCACGCAGGCCCACACCAGCGGGACGGGGCTGCACACGGCCGGGGCGAGCCGCACCACCCGCCGCAGCGGCCCGGCGGCCGCCCGGTGGTCGCCGCTGAACGTGGCGGCGATCCCCTGCAGGTACTCGAACATGAGCTGCGCGTTGGCGCAGTCGTCGGGGCGGCGCAGCAGCGCGACCTGGCCGGCGATGGCGTGGAAGGCGCGGATGTCGCCGGCCAGGTAGCTCGCCTCGGCCGCGTGCAGCAGCGCCTTGACGCCGTCGATCCGGTCGCGCCGCACCAGGCGGGAAGCGGCGGTCAGCAGCTTGTCCCTGGCGCTGTCGGCGTGGCCGCTCAGCAGCTCCAGCCGTCCGCGCATCAGCTCGGCCTGGCCCCGCAGGGGGTGCCCCGGCTGCGCGAGCAGCCACCTGGCCCTGGGCAGGTCGCCGAACACCCAGGCGTGGCGGGCGGCCGCGGCCAGCCACTCCTCCCTGCTTTCCTCGGCGCCGGTCAGCTCGGCGGCGTGCTCGTACGCGGCGGACCTGCCCGGGTAGCCCTGTGCGGCGGCGGCGGACGCGGCGGCGGCCAGCTCGGCGGCGAGCTGGTCGGCAGGCCCGTCCAGGGCGTGCGCGCGATGCCAGGCGCGGGCGAGCCGGTGCCGGTCGCCGTCGAGGAGCCTGCCCAGCACGGCGTGCGCGGCGCGCCTGCGGGCCGGCGGCGCCTCCGCGTAGGCGACGGCGCGCACCGTCTCGTCCGTGAACGCGTACCGCCCGCCGTCCGCCCTGATCAGCCCGGCGCGCTCGGCCGGCGCCAGGACGGCGAGGGGCTCGGCCGCCAGGAGGCCCCGGCGCACCCGTCCCTCGGCGCCGGGCTCGGGCCGCCACCGGGCCGGCCGGCGGAGCGTCTCCGTGTCCAGCCCGGGGTGGGCGGCGAGCAGGAGGAGCAGGAACCGGGTGGCCTGCGGGAGCCGGGCCAGCCGCTCGGCGTGCGCGCGGTGCAGCCGGCCGCCCGGCGGGAGGCCCGTGGGCGGCGCGGCCAGCCCGGCGAGCTGCTCGGGCGTCAGCGATCCGACGAGCTCGCGCCACGCCAGCGGGTTGCCCCCGGCCAGGCGGGCCAGGCAGGCGCCCAGGTCGTCGGGGAGCGCGCCCGCCAGCTCGTGGGCCAGCGCCCGGCACGCGGCGGGGTCCAGCCCTTCCAGCGCCCGCACGGGCACGTCCTCCGGCAGCCCGGCCGGGTCCCGTACCGTCAGCAGCAGGGCGATCCGCTCGCCCGACACCCTCCTGGCCGCGAAGCCCAGCGCCTCCCTGCTGACCTCGTCGAGCAGGTCTAGGTCGTCCACGCACACCAGCACCGGCTCCGCCGCCGCCAGCTCGGCCAGGAACTCCAGCACCGCGGCGGGCACCGCCATCCCGCCCCCGGCCGCGCCCAGCCGCAGCGCCCGAGTCAGCACCGGCGACCGGACCAGCCCCGCCACCGGCCGCAGCAGCGCGTGCAGCCCGGACCCGGCCAGCCTCGTCTCCTGCGGCACCCCGCGGGCGCGCAGGACGGTGAACCCGTCGGCCATGGCCTCGGCCCGGCCGAGCACGGCGGTCTTGCCGATGCCCGGCGGTCCCGCCAGGACCAGCGCGCCGCCGTCTCCGGCCCGCGCCCTGTCGAGGAGCAGCCGCACCAGGTCCAGCTCGGCGGCGCGGCCGTACAGCGCCTCTGGCATGACCTGAGTGTGACTCGCGTATGTCAACCAGAAAAGGCCCACCTGTAAAGTCGGCGAAATCGCCGATGGGCCGATGGGGCTTTATCAGTACGTTTCAGAGCGTACAAATACCTGCTCCGCGCCCTGGCCGAAACCGCGCATGGTCTCTACGTCACGGCGGTCGCGGAGGAGGGCGTGGCCCCCGCCAGGCGGCGGTTCCCGGCGGGGAGCGTTCGGATCGAACGGCCGGCCGGGGCCGGTGACGCCGAAGCGGTCAGGCCACCCAGTCGGCGGTGTCGTCGATCCGCTGCCGCCACAGCTTCTCGCCCTCGCCGCCCGGCTCCCACCGCGCGGCGAACTCCAGCAGGTTGCGGCAGCGGGTGAGCATCGACGCGTGCCGCTCCTCCCACGAGGGCACCGGCCCCGCGTACGCCTCGAAGAAGTGACGCAGGTGCGGCACGTGCTCCGGATGGTGGGCGCGGACGATCCACTCGCACCACGCCAGGTCCTCCACCGGCCGGCCGGGATGCGCCCACTCCCAGTCGAGGATCGCCACCGCCTCGAACGTGTCGGGGTCGAACAGCATGTTCTGCGGCCCGTAGTCGCCGTGCACGAACCCCATCCGGTGCAGCCGGGCCAGCGCCCGGCCGCACTCGGCGAGGACCTCGATCGGGTGGCCGTCGTCGAGCAGGTCCTGACCGTGGGCGCCGGGAACGTAGGCCATGCTCACGCTCGTGTCGGTGACCGCGTGCAGCCTCGGCACCGGCAGCCGCCGGCGCAGCCGCCGCAGGAACCGCGCCTCCGTCCGGAGCCGGACGGCGGCGTCGGGCCCCTGATAGCACTTGACGACCAGAGCGCCGTCTCCGACTGTGCTGTTGGTGTACCCGTGTTCCACGAGAGACGATTCTGGCGTACTCATGGGGCGGGTGTGAGAGGGCGCGCCCAGACTGTCATACCTTGTACGAAACGTCGGGTGATCGACACGCTCCGGGTAAATGGTTTGCCGATCAACCTGCGGCTTTGCGACTGTTGACGGGCCATGCGATCCCTTCCCGACGCCGACCCCGGCACGCCCGACATCCGCAGCCCGTTCCGCTATCTGTGGTGGAACGTCCGGCGGCAGAGCCGCGCGCTCCTGGGCGGCATCGCCTTCGCCACCACCTGGTGGCTCGCCCAGGCCCTGGTGCCGGCCGCGCTCGGGATGGGCGTCGACGCGCTCCGGGTCAAGGACACCGGCGCCCTGCTCACCTGGTCGGCCATCCTGCTCGGGCTCGGGCTGGTGCAGGCGTTCACCGGGATCATGCGGCACCGGTTCGCCGTCTACAACTGGCTGTCGGCCGCCTACCGCACCGTCCAGCTGACCACCCGGCAGGCGGCCAGGCTCGGCGCCACCCTGTCCAAACGGCTGTCGACCGGCGAGGTCGTCAGCGTCGGCAACTCCGACATCGCGCACATCGGCAGCTCGATGGACATCCTGCTGCGCGGCGCCGGGGCCGTCGTGGCGATCGTCACGGTGACCGTGATCCTCGTCTCGACCTCGCCCGTGCTCGGGCTCATGGTGCTGATCGGCGTGCCCGTCATGACCGCGGCGGTCGGGCCGCTGCTGCGCCCCCTGCACCGCAGGCAGAAACGGCAGCGCGACCTGGCCGGCGAGCTGTCGACCAGGTCCGCCGACATCGTGGCCGGCCTGCGGGTGCTCCGCGGCATCGGCGGCGAGCAGGTGTTCGCCGAGCGCTACCGCGAGGAGTCGCAGCGCGTCCGGCACGCGGGCGTCGGCGTCGCCCGGGTGGAGTCGCTGCTCGAAGGCGCCCAGATCGTGCTGCCCGGACTGCTCATCGCGCTCGTCACCAGCGTCGGCGCGGCCTTCGCGGTCGACGACCGGATCACCGTCGGCCAGCTCGTCGCCTTCTACGCGTACGCGGTCTTCCTGATCGCGCCGATGCGCACGATCACCGAGGCGGCCGACCGGCTCACCAAGGGACACGTGGCCGCCCGCCGGGTGGTGCGGATCCTGTCGATCGAGCCGGAGGTGACGGGCGGCACGGGCAGCACCGCGGGCGGCGTGCTGCGCGACAGCCACAGCGGCGTCACCCTGCAGCCGGGCACGCTCACCGCGCTCGCCGCGGCCCGGCCCGAGGACGCCATCGAGATCGCCGACCGGCTGGGCCGCTACTCCACCGGCGACGTCACCTTCGGCTCCGCCGACCTGGCGGCCCTGCCGATGGCCGAGGTGCGCTCGCGCATCCTCGTGGCCGACAACGGCGCCCGCCTGTTCAGCGGACCGCTACGGGACGAGCTGGACGTGCGCGGCACCGCGACCCCGGACCGGATCGACCGGGCGCTGCGCGCGGCCTGCGCCGAGGACATCGTCGAGACGCTGCCCGGCGGGCTCGACGCGCAGGTGGCGGAGGCGGGACGGGAGTTCTCCGGCGGGCAGCAGCAGCGGCTCCGGCTGGCCCGGGCGCTGCTGGCGGATCCCGAGGTGCTCATCCTGGTCGAGCCGACCAGCGCCGTAGACGCCCACACCGAGGCGCGCGTCGCCGGCCGGCTGGCGGCGGCCCGGGCGGGCCGCACCACGCTGGTCTGCACGACGAGCCCGCTGGTGCTGGACCGCACCGACCACGTCGTCTACGTCGAGGACGGCCGGGTCGCGGCCGAGGGCGCCCACCGGGACCTGCTGGCGGCCTGCCCGGCGTACGCCGCCGCCGTGACGCGAGGGGAGACCTGATGGCCCGCGAGATCCTCCCGGTCGCCGACCGGAAGCAGGTGCGCGCCTACGCGCGCCGGTTGACGTTGAAGTACCCCCGGCGGCTCGCCGCCGCCCTGGCCCTGCACGCGCTCTCCGCCGTGGCCGGCCTGGTGGTGCCGTGGCAGCTCGGCGCGCTGGTCGAGGACGTCGAGCACGGCGTCGCGGTGAACGTGGCGCTGTTCGCCGCCGGGGTCGCGGGGTTCCTGCTGCTGCAGGGCGTGCTGGTCAGATACGCGGTGCTGGCCTCGGCCAGGCTGGGCGAGAAGGTGCTGGCCGAGCTGCGCGAGGAGTTCGTCGAACGGGTGCTCGCCCTGCCGCTGTCGACCGTGGAACGGGCGGGGGCGGGCGACCTGCTGACCCGGACGTCGCGCGACGTCGACTCGCTGTCGAGGACGGTACGGCACGCGGTGCCGGAGACCCTGATCGCCGTCGTCACGTTCGTCATCACCATCGGCGCGATCGTGCTGGTGAGCCCGCTGCTCATGCTGCCGATGCTGCTGGCCGCGCCCCTGCTGTACTTCTCCACCCGCTGGTACCTCCGGCGGGCCAGGGACGGCTACCTGCGCGAGAACGCCGCGTACGCGGAGATGACCGAAGGGCTGGCCGAGACCGTGGAGGGCGCCAGGGCCGTGGAGGCGCTCGGCCTGGAGCGGCGGCGGCGGGAGCGGGCCGACCGCGACATCGCCGGCTCGTACGCCGCCGAACGCTACACGCTCGGGCTGCGCACCCTCTGGTTCCCCTCGGTCGAGCTGGGTTACGTGGTGCCGGTCGTGGCGACGCTGCTCGTCGGCGGGTTCCTGCACGGCAACGGGTGGGTGACGCTGGCGCAGGTCACCTCCGCCGTCCTCTACGCCCAGCAGCTCGTCGACCCGCTCGACCGGTTCCTCATGTGGATCGACGAGCTTCAGGTCGGCGCGGCGTCCATGGCCCGGCTGCTCGGCGTCGCCAACGTGCCCGAGGACCGGAAGCCCGCCGGCGACCGGCCCGCCGACGAGCGGCTCAGCGCCCACCAGGTGCGCTACGCCTACCGGGAGGGACGGGACGTGCTGCACGGCGTGTCGCTGACCGTGCGGCCCGGCGAGCGGCTGGCCGTGGTCGGGCCGTCGGGCGCGGGCAAGTCGACGCTCGGCAGGCTGCTCGCGGGCATCCACGGGCCCCGCGCCGGGACCGTCGCGGTCGGCGGCGTGCCCCTGGTGGAGCTGCCGCTGGACGAGCTGCGCGGCCACGTCGCGCTGGTCACCCAGGAACACCACGTCTTCAAGGGCACGCTCCTGGACAACCTGCTGATCGCCCGCCCCGGCGCGGACGAGGAGGCGGTACGCGACGCGCTCGCCGCCGTGGACGCCCTGGAGTGGGCGCTCGGCCTGCCCGACGGGCTGGACACGGTGGTCGGCTCCGGCGGCCTGGCGGTCTCACCCGCGCACGCGCAGCAGCTGGCGCTGGCCCGGCTCGTGCTCGCCGACCCGCACACGCTGGTGCTGGACGAGGCCACGTCGCTGATCGACCCCCGGGCCGCCAGGAACCTGGAGCGCTCGCTCGCCGCGGTGCTGGACGGGCGCACGGTCATCGCCATCGCGCACCGGCTCCACACCGCGCACGACGCGGACCGGGTGGCGGTGGTGGAGGACGGACGGATCACCGAACTGGGCTCCCACGACGAGCTGGTGGCGGCGGGCGGCTCCTACGCCGCTCTGTGGCGGAGCTGGCACGGCGCCCCGAACGCCGACCCCGTCCCGCCCGCGGAGTCCGCCCAGGTCCGCGCCTCCACCTGACCCGGCCCCGGACCACGGTCTGGTCCCGCAGGGGATCCGACCGTGGTCCGTCGCGCGGCTCAGAGGTGCAGGGACCTCTTCAGGAAGTCGACCTGGAGCAGCATCAGGTTCTCCGCCACGACCTCCTGCGGCGTCATGTGCGTGACGCCCGACAGCGGCAGCACGGTGTGCGCCCGCCCGGCCGCCAGCAGCGCCGACGACAGGCGGAGCGTGTGGGCCGCCACCACGTTGTCGTCCGCCAGCCCGTGGATGAGCAGCAGCGGCCGCTCCAGCTTGGCGGCGTCGCCGAACAGCGAGGACTTGTCGTACACCTCCGGCTGCTCGCCGGGATGCCCGAGGTAGCGCTCGGTGTAACAGGTGTCGTACAGCCGCCAGTCGGTCACCGGCGCGCCCGCCACCGCCGCGTGGAACACGTCGGGCCTGCGCAGCACCGCGAGCGCCGCCAGGAACCCGCCGAACGACCACCCGCGGATCGCCACCTTGTCCAGGTCGAGGTCGTCGGGGTACTGCTCGGCGACCCCCCGCAGGGCGTCGATCTGGTCCTCGAGCGCGGGCGTGGCCAGGTCGTTGAGCACCGCCCGCTCGAACGCGGGCCCGCGCCCCGGGGTGCCCCGGCCGTCGGCCACGACCACGGCGAATCCCTGCTCGGCGAACCACTGGCTCTCCAGGTAGCCGCCGCGTCTGTTGAGCACCCGCTGGGCGTGCGGTCCGCCGTACGGGTCCATGAGGACCGGCAGCCGCCGCGAGCCCGGCTCGTGCCAGGAGGGCAGCACCACGGCGGTCGCCAGCTCGCGACGGCCGGAACGGCCGAGCGAGACGCGCAGGTCGAGACCGGGGCGCTCGGCGTGGGAGGGGATGGGGACGGCGACGCCGTCGCGGCGCACGACGGTGGTGGTGACGCCCTCGGTGTCGAGGTTCTGCTCGGTGAGCACGCCGACGCCGCCCGCCATCCGGCCGGTGAAGACGCCCGACCGGGTGGAGACCGGCAGCAGCGAGTGGCCGTCCCAGGTCCACAGCTGGATCTCGGTCGGGTCGCCGCTGGCGCTGAACAGCACGCTGTCATGGTCGACGTCCAGCACCGCGCGCACCTGGAGGGTCGGCGGGGTGACCGGGCGGTCGCCGACGAACAGGCGGTGGCCGCCGTCGGCGACCGCCACCCAGACCAGCGAGCCGTCGTCGAGGTGGGCGGGCACGCCGGGGACGACGTCGACCCAGGCCGGGTCGCGGTCCTCGCGCACCGGCGTGGACTTCCCCGTCTCCGGGTCGACCGACAGCAGCCGCATCGTCTTCTGGTCGCGGGAGAGCGTCACGATCGACAGGGCGTGAGAGTCCCACGCCGCGGTCACGAGGTACTCGTGCTCGTACGGCACCGCGACCCTGGACCCGTCGAGCCCCAGCACGAACAGCTCGGTCACGGCGTTGGGCGTGCCGGCGGCGGGGTAGCGCTGCGGGGTCGCGGGCCGGCCCGGGTTGGCCGGGTCGGCGATGTACCAGGTCTGGACCGGGGCCTCGTCGGCCCGCTCCACCAGGAGGGCGTCGCCCGCCGGTGACCACCAGAAGCCGCGCATGCGGCCCATCTCCTCGGCGGCGATGAACTCCGCCAGCCCGTAGGTGACCGTCTCCGACTCGGGCGTGGCCAGCGCGCGGTCCTCGCCGGTGGCCAGGTCGTGGACGTGGAGGGCGCCGCCGGTGACGTAGGCGACGCGGCTGCCGTCGGGGGAGAGCCGCGGGTCGATCACCGCGCCCGCGGTCTCCAGCCGGCGGGTGCGCGCCGCGGCCAGGTCGGTCACGTAGAGGCCACCGGACAGGGCGAACGCGGCCGTGGTGGCGTCGGCGTCGGTCGAGTAGGACACGACGCCGCCCGCCTGCTCGCGGCTGCGCTCGCGGCGGGCGCGCTCCTCCGGCGGCAGGTCCTCCTCTCCGGAGTCGAGCGAGCGCGGGTCGACGACCAGCCTCTCGACCTGGGTCTCGGTGTCGAGCTCCCACAGGCACGTCACCGGGTCGGTGCCCGACCCGGTGCGCAGGAACAGCACGCGGGCGCCGTCGGGGGAGAGGGTGAAGCCTCTGGGCACTCCCAGGGTGAAGCGGCGGGTCCTGGCGGACAGGCGCGGGAAGCTCTCACTCATGGGGCCAATCCTGCCAGTTGTTACGCTCGGGACATGACTGACCGACGGCTGCTGCTGGTGCACGCCCACCCCGACGACGAGTCGATCGGGACCGGCGCCACGATGGCCCGCTACGCCGCCGAGGGCGCCCACGTCACGCTCGTCACCTGCACGCTGGGCGAGGAGGGGGAGATCATCCCCGTGGAGCTCTCGCACCTGGCGTCCGAAGAGGACGACATGCTCGGCGACCACCGGATCGGCGAGCTGGCCGCCGCCTGCGAGGCGCTCGGCGTCGAGGACCACCGTTTCCTGGGCGGGCCCGGGCGCTGGCGCGACTCCGGGATGATGGGGGTCGCCACCAACGACCGGCCCGGCGCGTTCTGGCAGGCCGACGTGGACGAGGCCGCGGCCGAGCTGGTCACGGTCATCCGCGAGGTGCGGCCCCAGGTCCTCGTCACGTACGACGAGAACGGACACTACGGCCACCCGGACCACATCCAGGCCCACCGAGTCTCCCGCCGGGCGTTCGAGCTGGCGGCCGACCCGGGCTTCGGCGAGGGCGAGCCGTGGCGGATCGCGAAGTTCTACCACACGGCCACGCCCAGGTCGGTGCTGCTCCGGTCCAACGAGGCGCTGCGGGAGGCCGGGGCCCCGTTCACGGTCGCGAGCGTGGACGACCTGCCGTTCGGCGACCCCGACGAGGTCGTCACCACCGAGATCGACGCCCGGCCCTGGCTCGGCCACAAGGCCGCGGCGATGCGCGCGCACCGGACCCAGATCACGGTGGCCGAGCCGTGGTTCGCGCTCTCCAACGACATCGGTCAGGAGGTACGGGGAGTCGAGCACTTCGTGCTGGCCATCGGGGAGCGCGGTCCCGCCGTGCCCGGCCCGCCGCCAGAGACCGGCGGTCTCGGCGAGCCGCACGTACGCGAGAACGATCTGTTCGCCGGGATCCACTAACCTCGATCGACATGGAGCAACGCAGCCAGGCCGAGTCGGCGCTGGGAGGAGCCGCGTACGGCATGCTCTTCGTCCTGGGCGTCGTCCTGGGCGTGGTGGGCGGGTTCACGCACGGCGCGTGGCCGGGGTTCCCGGTCGTCTCTGCGGTGCTCTGGGTGCTCCTGGTCTTCGGCGTCTCGCTGGGGGCGGGCAAGCTGATGCGCGGCCGCGCGCCGGCCGCCGTCACGTCGGCCGGATGGCTGCTGGTGTCGATGGCGTTCTCGGTCCAGTTGGGCGCGGGCGACCTGGTCATCTCAGGCAACCTGGCCGGGCACGTGTATCTCTACGGCGGGATGGCGGCGGCCGTCGCGGCATTCCTGATGTCGCCCTCGACCGGGGGTTCGTGGCTGCTGCGCGGATATCCGGAGAGTCGCGGGCTCGGCTCCGCGAAATAGGCGTGCCGGGGGCGTGAATGCGCTGCGCGATAGCGCGACAGGTCAATTGCTGACTTGTCACGGCAGGCAATATAAGAGCGGATAAATATAACTCTGCGTTTCTCCCGGCCCGGCGGAGGAAGGGAGGCCGCCGGACCGGGAGAGCGCGGTCACCGCACCTGCGGCGTCACGGTCTCCGCCGGGGGCGGAGTGTCCGTGGGCGGGTCGGTCGGCGGGTCCGTCGGTACGTCCGTCGGGGTGTCGGTCGGGGTGTCAGTGGGGGTGTCGGTCGGCCCTGGGCACGTCGGGATCTCGGTCGGCTCGACCGTCGGCAGGTCCGGCGGCGGGTCGGTCGGCAGGTCCGTCGGGGAACCCGTGGGCGGATCGGTCGGAGTGCCGGTCGGCGGGTCCGTGATGGTCGGCGTCACCGAAGGCGGAACCGAAGGAGGCACCGAGGGCGGCTCCGAGGGTGGCAGGGTGGCCGTGGGATCGACCGTGGGGGTCACGGACGGGTCGGCTGTCGGGTCCACCGTCGGGTCCTCTGGTGGCGTCGACGTGGGCGGTTCCGATAGAGGCGCCGGCTGGCAGGTGAACGTGGCCGTCTCGGTGACCGTCGCGGTGACGGTCTCGGTGACGGTGACCGGCGGCGCGGTGACGGTGACCGTGGGGCCGGGAAGCGGCCACATCCTGATCCTCGGCTTGCCCCGCAGCCAGAAGTCGCCGCGCCCGAGCCGCTTGCTGACCTGGCCGGCCCCGGCCGCCACCGTCAGCCCGACGGTGAGCGTGCGGCAGGACTTGCGCTTGCAGACCCGCTGCTTGACCCTGAACTTGGCCGCGGTCCCGTACGTTACGGAGACGTCCAGATAGGACACGCCGTCTCTGTCGACGATCTCGGTCTTCGCCACGTACGCCCCGTTGCCGGGGGGTGTGGTGGCGGGTAACGCCGCCGCGGCGGCTGAAGAACCGGTGAGGGATAAGGGGTCGGTGGCTGATGTCTGGGTGATCGCGATTCCGCCGGCTCCGGCCAGTGCTGCGGCTCCGAGCAGCGCGCCCAGGATGGTGGATCTCATAATCCTGCTCTTCTAGGAGATTTCAGGACGCAAATCATTATTCCGATTTGACAAGATTGGTCAAGACTCAGACGCATGGACAGGCGATATCGGTTCCGGCGAATCGTGAATTTCGTTAATCTCACCACTCCTCTCGGCCTGCTCATCGCCGTGATCGGCGGGGCGACCAGGCGGTCCGGGCCCTACGGGCTCGTGCTCGCCCACGGCTACCGCTACCGCTTCCCCATCGCCGGGGCGTTCACGGTCGGCAACGTGGTGATCACCAAACGCGACCATCTCGATGACACGCTGATCGGTCACGAGAACCGGCACGCCACCCAGTGGGCCTGCTGCGCCGGCCTTCCCATGCTGCCCCTGTATCTGCTCGCCATGCTCGTCTCGGTCGTCGTCTGCGGCGACCAGGCGTCCTACAACCCCTTCGAGCGGCTGGCGGGCCTGGACGAGGGCGGTTACCGGCGCGTCCCGCCGCGCTGGCGCGAACGCGCAGACGGTTCTCCCCGTGGGTGACTGATCCAGCACTCAGGGCAGGGGGTCCGCATGACGCAGATCATCCGTGCTCCGAAGAGGCCAGACAGTTACCGGGACCGCCTCACCTACGCCCCGTCGGGGCTGCGGGAGGTGATCAGCATCGCCTGGCACACCGTGTTCCCTCCTGACCTGCGCGAGGCCGCCCGCATCCCGGTGGCCGGCGGTGGGCTGCCCCCGGTCGCGGCCGGGGAGACGTCCGTGACCTGGGTCGGGCACGCCACGTACCTGATCAGGACGGGCGGCCTGGCCATCCTGACCGACCCGGTGTGGTCGCGGCGCATCCCCGGCGTGCGGGCCCGGCTGACCCCGCCCGGCCTCGCCTGGGAGGACCTGCCGACTGTCGACGCCGTGGTCATCAGCCACGACCACTACGACCACCTGGACTGGCCCACCGTGCGCAGGCTGCCGAGGGGGACGCCGATGCTCGTCCCGGCCGGGCTCGGCAGGTGGTTCACGGGCCGGGGGTTCACCGAGGTGATCGAGCTGGACTGGTGGGAGTCGGCGACGGTCGGCGGGGTGAGCTTCGAGTTCGTGCCCGCCCATCACTGGAGCAGGCGTACCCTCTTCGACTTCTGCAAGACGCTGTGGGGCGGATGGGTGATCGACGGGTCGGTGTACTTCGCCGGCGACACCGGTTACGGGGAGCGCCTGGCCCAGATCGGCGCCCGCCACCCCGGCCTGGACCTGGCGCTGATGCCGGTCGGCGCCTACCAGCCGCCGTGGGCGATGGAGCCGGCCCACGTGAGCCCCCAGCAGGCCGTGCGGGCCTTCCTGGACGTGGGCGCGCACCGGATGGCCACCATGCACTGGGGCACGTTCGTCCTGTCCGGCGAGCCGCTGCTGCGCCCGCTGGAGTGGACCCGGGAGCAGTGGGCCGCCCACGGCCTGCCCCGCGAGCGCCTGTGGGACCTGGCCGTGGGGGAGTCGCGCTCGTTCACGTCCTGATCAGGGGCGCAACCGCAGGGTGTGCACGGCGGCCCCGGTCACCGAGGCGGCGTCCGAGCGCATCGGCAGCAGCTCGCCCCTGGCCCACAGCTCGGCCTGGTCCCAGTAGTTGTCGTGGAAGGCGTGACCGGAGGCGCCCGTCAGGTTGACCCACCGGGACTCGTCCAGGTCGCCGAGGTCCACGATCATGCGCATGGACGGCACGGTCGTGACCGCGTACCCCTCCTGCACGTTCCAGCCGGCCGCGTCCACCGCGTCCTTGCCGCCCGCCACGGCCAGCGGGCCCCGGTTGAACAGCGCCTCGATCGGCGCGATCCCCGAGGTGCCGAGCGAGTCGTGGGTGAGCGTGAGCCGGTGCAGGTCGCCCCAGCGCCACGCCTTCACGTCCGGGCCGAGCAGCTCCGCCAGCTCCTGGTAGGCCGAGGCCATGGCCTGGCGCAGGATGTCGTCACGCCGCTCGGTGACCTGCTCGGTACGGGTGTCGTCCCAGTACGGGTCGTCGGGGTCCGGCAGCAGCCCGGCGACGACCTCGTACCAGCGGTCGCCGCCGTTCGGCCGGGCGCCCTCCGGCAGCTCGTCGTGGAAGGTCAGCTCCAGCAGGTGCCGCCAGACGGCGTTGAAGTACGCGGCGGCGGCCGATCCGGTGTCCTGGGCGCCGTCCCAGCCGTCGAGCAGCGCCCGCGCCTCCTCGGCCGGGCCGGCCAGGTCCACGGCCGTCAGCGCGGGCACCAGCGTCGCGGCGAACAGGTTGCGGTCGTCCCGCTGGACGCGGGCCATCGTCGCGGCGTCCACCTTCCCCTTGCCGATCTCCTCCTGCAGCAGGTCGAGGATGCGCTGCGAGCGGTAGCCGTACGACCAGTCCTTGGTCAGCAGGGGCGCGTAGCGCTGAGGGTCGATGACGGCGTTGTTGGCCGTGACCACGAACCCCTCGGCGGGGTTGCGCACCGACGGGAGCTGGTCGTACGGGATGGGCGCGGTGTTCCAGTCGTACTCGCCGGTCCAGCCCGGCACCGGCACGGTGCCGTCACCCTTCTGGCGGACCGGGACGCGGCCGGGCGCCTGGTAGCCGATGGTGCCCGAGGTGTCGGCGTAGACCAGGTTCTGCGCGGGCACGTCGAAGAGCGCGGCCGCCGCCCGGAACTCGTGCCAGTCACTCGCCGCGTTCAGCTCGAAGATCGCGTCGACGGTGCGGCCGGGCATCAGCGCGGTCCACGACAGGGCCACCGCGTTGGCCTCGTCGCCGGGTTTCACCTGGCCCATCACCTCGTTGACCAGCGGCCCGTGCCGGGTGCTGCGCACGGTGATGGTGACCGGGGCGCCGCCCGCCACCTCGATCCTCTCCTGGCGGGTCTGCAGCGGGACCTGCTCGCCCTGGTAGAGGTAGGTGTCGCCGTCGACCTTCTCCAGGAACAGGTCGGCCACGTCGGGACCCAGGTTGGTGAAGCCCCAGGCGATCTTGTCGGTGTGACCGATGATCACGCCGGGCACGCCGGAGAACGAGAAGCCCGTCACGTCGTACGGGCACGCCTCGCTCAGCTCACGGCAATGCAGGCCGACCTGGTACCAGACCGAGGGCAGCTGCGCCGACAGGTGCGGGTCGTTGGCCAGGAGCGGCTTGCCGCTCTTCGTGTGCTCGCCGGCGACCACCCACGAGTTGGAGCCGATGCCCTCCCGGTCGGCCGCGCCCATCATGGCGGGCACCGCGTCGAGCGTCCGCGCCGCCTGGCCGAGCACCTGCCTGTCGGCCCGCGGGTCCTGCCGGGTGCGCGGCTCGGCGGTCTGGTCGAAGCGTTCCCGGTCGATCGTGCCCCGGGTGACGATCGGGCTGTGCCGGTCGAAGGGGTAACCGGGATAGAGCTGGGCGACCCGCTCCGGCGGCAGCTCGGCGAGCGCCAGGCCGCGGTCGATCTCGTCCTCCAGGTTGCTGCGCAGGTCCCAGGCCATGGCCTTGAGCCAGGAGACGGAGTCGAGCGGGGTCCACGGCTCGGGCTCGTAGGCGCCGTTCTGCACCTTGAGAATCGAGTACTCGAGACTGCGGTCGGAGGCGTTGGGGTTGGCGGTGATCCAGGAGTTCACGCCTTTGGCGTAGGAGTCGAGGAAGCGCCTGGTGCGGTCCGTCAGGTCGGGCAGCTCCTGCTCGGCCACCCGGCGCCAGCCCATGGTCCTGATGGCCTTGTCGTTGTCGAGGGTCGCCGCGCCGAACAGCTCCGACAGCCTGCCGGCGGTCACGTGGCGGCGGAAGTCCATCTCCCAGAAGCGGTCCTGGGCGTGCGCGAACCCCTGGGCCAGGAAGAGGTCCTCGGCCGTGTCAGCGTAGATGTGCGGGATTCCGTATTTATCACGATAAATCTCCACATTCCCGGTGAGTCCGGGGAGCCGCACCGTGCCCTCGAACTGCGGGAACGACTGCCGTACGGTGTAGACCAGCACCGCCGCGAGCACCAGCGCGATCGCCAGGAGAACCGTCAACACCCGCGCGAACCACCGCAGCGGCCACGGCATCCACGCGTACGGCCTCAACCTCACGTAAACCTCCATCTTGCGCACGCTGGCACCCAGTTTGGCAGCTTTTGTCCACTGCTCTCGCCGCCATCACCGCCCGTCGTCGTCCGGCCACAGCGGGACAGGCCGCAACCCGGATGCAACCCGGGACCTGCTTATCGTGCTCATGGCGCGTTACCGTCCACACCCCCGCTTCAGGACGGCGCCACCCGGGCGGACGGCTCCTGCCATGCCGTCCGCCCGACCCCTTTCCGCCACCGCTCGGCCGCGGGGCACTCAGGGCCGGGGCCTGCCGATGTCGGCGGGCAGGTCGAGGGCCAGCACCTGGTCCAGATGGACGAACGACTCGAACTTCGCGCCCGGCGGCACCGACGCGTCCCGCTCCAGCTCGGCCAGGACACGCAGCGCCGCCGGGGTGTCGAGGTCGTCGTCGAGCGCGGACTCGGCCCGCTCGACGTACGCGGCGGCCATCGGCGCGCTCGGCGACTCCGACCACTCGGCCACCCGGGCGCGCCAGCGGCGCACGGTCGCGTCGGCGGCGCGCAGCGCGGCCGGGGAGAGGTCCAGGGGGCGGCGGTAGTGGTGCTCCAGGAACGCCAGGCGCACCGCCAGCGGGTCGATCCCGTCGGCCGTCACGGCGGAGAGCTCCGGCGGCTCGCCGCCCCCGACCAGCAGGCCCGCTCCGTGGACCCAGTGACGCACCACCTCGCGCCCGGTCACCGCGTCGGCCTGGGCGCTCACGGCCTCGTGGTGCGGGGAGATCAGCTCGGCGCCGCCGGTCAAGATGTCGATCCGCTCGCCCAGCAGCCGCAGCGCCAGGGCCGAACACGCGACGTGCGGCCCCGGCAGGCCACGGCCCCACGGGGAGTCCCACGCCGCCTCGCCGTCAACGGGCCGCCACAGCTCCCACCCCGCCGCGCCGCCTCCCGCGAGTCCGCCGTACGAGGGAGAGGTCGCGGCGTCGAAGACGACGCGGCCGTCGGCGACGTGCGCGTGCCCCCGCTCGACGAGCCTGGCGATCAGCCCGATCAGCTGATCGGTGTGGTCGGCGGCGCGGGGGGACTGCTCCGGCGGGCGCAGGTTGAGCGCCGCGGCGTCGAGGGCGAACGCTTCGGCCTCGCCCGCCGGGTGGCCGGCGTCGTCGCCCGCCCGGCAGACCACCATCCGCACCCGGTGCCGTTCCAGGACCCGGCGGATCAGATCGGACAGCAGCGCCTGGCGCAGGTCGCCGAGGTGGGCCCGGCGGTGGACGGGAGGCGCGCAGGCGTACATCCGCAGCCCGCGGGCGGGCGCGATCTCCTCGACCTGCCGGGCGCGCGTGTCGTAGATCCGCAGCATCCCTCGACCCTAGCCGTCATCCTCCGAGGAAGCCGAGGATGTCGCGGTCGCCCCGCTCGCGCAGCCGGGCGAGTACCTCCTCGCGGGTGGCCGTCTCGGGCAGCCCCACCCGCGCGCCGATCAGCCGCAGCCCTTCCAGCTCGGAGGTCACCGGCGCGGTGTAGCCGATGAGATAGAGGGCCCGGTTCAGCGGCGGCATCCCGGGAGGGGCCGCCGGCAGGTAGCGGGTGAGCAGCTCGCCGCCGTCGGAGACGGTGAGGAACACGTGGTCGCCCTCGCTCGCCTTGAAGTCGGCGAGCACGTTGCGGATCGAGCCCATCGTCGGCTGGTTGTGCCAGCTGATGACCACGTCGCCGGAGGGCGACGAGGCGGTGAGCGACCCGCCGGGCGCCATGCCCAGGTGCGCGGCGAACCCGGTCGGCAGCGGCGAGCCGGAGCCGCGCAGGTGCTCGGCGTTCACGTCCACCCGGTGCCACCAGCGCCCGTCACGGCTGCGGAAGCTGCGCCGGGTCTCCGAGACGTCCCTGCGGGGCTGGTACGAGCCGCCCTCCCCGGAGGGGGAGGTGCCCGCGACCCGGATCCAGCCGCGCTGGCTGCGCTCGAACCCGGGGCCGCCCGAGTAGGCGCGGACCGAACTCTCGCTGACGTCGTAGCGGGAGGTCAGGTTGGTCACGATCGTGCTGACCGGGGCCTCGCCGCCGGCCCGCTCGATCTCCCTGACGATCATCTCCCTGATGCCGAGGTACTCGTCCCCGCCCCAGCGGGTCAGGCCGTACTTGTTGCGGTCGAGCCGCAGGAACCGGTCGTCGGCGGTGAGCTGGTTGCGGATGCCGACCAGGCTGTAGTCCTCGCCGATGCGCTCCTGGATCTCCTCGGGGGCCATCGGCTTCCCCGAGATCGCCAGCACCGCCTCCGCCTTGTCGTTGATGCTGCGCGGCCACGGCACCACGTGCCCGTCGAGCACCCGCAGGTTCGGGACGGCGAGGATCCACCGCTCGGCCACGTCCTCGCGGACGCCGAGCTGGGCCACCATGGTCACCGCCTCGGTGAGCGGGTGCGGCCCGTCGGCGAACAGCTGGCGGGTCTTCTCCCGAAGGTCGTCGGCGCCGCCCGCGACCAGCCAGCCGTCGGCCTGCTCGTAGCCGGTCAGCAGCGTGCGCACGAACCGCCAGGCCGGGATGCCCAGCGTGCGCAGCTCGGCCCGGTGCCACGGCACGGCGGCCGTCAGGTCGTCGGCGGGCGCGGCTGAGCCGAGCCGGCCGCGCAGCCAGGTGACGTGCGCGGTCAGCGCCGCCGCCTCCGGCCCGCGCAGCCACAGCTCCACGTGGTCGCGCAGGTCGCGTTCGATCTGCCGGATGCGCTCCCTGGTCACCGAGAAGCGCTGCGCCAGCTCGTCCAGCGTGGCCCGGTCGGCCGCGTACAGCCGGTCACGGGCGATGGCCCGCTGCCGCTCGTCCAGCGTCGCGAACACGCCGTCGATCAGCTCCGGCAGCGGCTTGTCCTGCTGGGCCGGCCCGGCCACGGCGGTCGTGGCCGGCTCCAGCAGCCGGTCGAACACGCCGCTGAACAGTTTCTGCACCACGTCCTTGCCGAGCGTCTCCGGCGTCCGCTCGGCCTCGGCGGGGTCGGAGAAGCGCAGCAGGGGCAGGATGTCGCCCAGCACCAGATGCCCCCAGAAGGCAACGGCGAGGTCGGCGAGCCGGCCCGCCACGGCCTGGGTGCCCACGATGGCGCACGCCCGGTCGAACGGGATCGCCTGCCACCACGCCTCGGGCAGCTGTGACTCTTCCGCGATCGGTGCGATCTGACCAGGTGCGGTCCAGCGCAGTGGTGGCGCGAGGTCGCTCAAGCTGAGGTTCATTGGGGTCCAACCGGCAACGATAGATATCCGCAGTTCAGACTATGTGATCAGAAGGACAGAAAAGGGCTCCCTCGTCCGGAATGAGAAATGTAGAGCATCGACCGGGCCCGGGTGCAGGCCACGTACAGCATGCTCCGTTCGCGCTGCAGCGCGCGCGCCCGGGCGCCGGGATCCTCGGGAGTCCGCTCCGGCACGATGCCCTCGGCCACCCCGATGAGCGCCACCCGCTCGAACTCCAGCCCCTTGAGGTTGGCGAACGTCGACACCCGCACGGGCACGTCACGCAGCGTCCGCTTGGCGGCCCGGACCAGCTCCAGGTTGCGCGCCCCCACCGCGATCCGGTCAGCGGGCACGCCCTCGTCCAGCCAGGCGGCGACGATCTGCTCCAGGCCGGCCAGCTCCGCCTCCGCGCTCGCGTACCCGCGGACCACCGGCCGCGCCCCGAACCGCGCCGACCGGAAACCGTACAGCGCCGACATGCCCTTGACCAGCCCGTCGGCGGGCCCTCCGCCGCGCACCCGGACCGCGAACGTCAGCGCCTCCCGCGACAACCGGTGGGAGACCTTGAGCGAGAACTCGATGGCCGGGACGCCCACCGCGGCGAGCGTCACCCGCGTGTCGGTGACGCGCTGGTGCGGGTCGCCCACGATGAACAGGTCGTCGGACGCGCGCGGCGCCGCCGCCCGCAGCAGCCGCCACTGCGCCGGGCTGACGTCCTGCCCCTCGTCCACCACGATGTGCCGGTACGGCTTGCGCCCCGGTTCGACGTCGTCGAGCAGGTCGCCGGTCGCCCTCGACAGCAGCAGGCGGGCCTCGTCGATCAGCTCGTCCATGGTCCTCGCACCCGGCCCGACCAGCACCGGGCGACGCCCCTCCGCCTGGGCCACGAGCCGCATGGCCAGCCGCTCCGGGTTGTCCACCTCGATGCGCTTGCGTACGAGCTCGTCCCGGATCAGCCGGTCGAGCCGGCCGGACAGCTCGTCGCACAGCCCCTGCGAGAACGTCACCAGCAGCACCGGCCCGCTGCCGTGCGCCGCCAGGTGGGCGGCGCGGCGCAGCGCGACCACCGTCTTGCCGGTGCCGGCCCCGCCCACCACCAGCACCGGATGGTCGTAGCGGGCCCTGGCCAGCCGGTGCTGCGGCGGGTGCGGGAAGACCCACCAGTCGGGCTCCGTCAGCAGCCGGTCCAGCTCCGTCCTGTCGGCGGCGAACGCGGCCCGGTCGGGGCTGCGCAGCAGCGCCCGGTGGAAGTCCTCCGGGTCGACCGGCTCCTCGGGGTCCTCCTCGAAGGCGCGGCAGCCGTCCAGCTCCCGCCACGCCTCGGCCAGCGTGCCGCCCCTGGCCAGCACCGCCAGCGGCACGTACTGGGTGGGCGGCAGCAGCGGCTCCAGCGCGGCCACGTCCGCCTCGGTGGTGATGAGCCGGACCAGGGGCAGCGCGCGCACGTCGATGCCGAGCGCCAGCAGGTCGCCGTCGCAGATCGCCTCGAACAGCCGGGAGCCGCCCGCCGACCTGCGTAACGCCGGCTCGATCCGCTCCAGCGACTCGGCGTCCCACTCCTCGACCACGCCGAGCACCGGGTTGACGCCGTAACGGTGCCGGGCCGCGTACGACCAGGCCTCCGGGTCGGGCAGCACGGTGCGCAGCCAGTAGACGTCCCGCCGGCGCACCACCACCCCCCGGTGGCCCTCGGCCAGCCGGAGCGTCGCCACCCGCGCGTCCCTGGCGCCCCTGACCGACTCGGGGTGCGGGGCGCCGGCCACGTTCAGCAGGAACCGCCTCAGCGCGACCACGACGTCCCTGCGCACCGGCTGAGCCAGTGCGCCGAGCTCCCTGGGAAACTCAGGGCCGATCGCGAGCCGCGGCACGGCATCAGTCCAGAAGATGGAGCAGATCGCGGTCCCCGCGCTCGCGGAGCCTGGTGAGCAGATCCGGCAGGTTCACCGGGCCCGTCATGCCGATCCTCGTCGCGATCACCCGCGCCGCCTGGTCGCGGGTGCCGCCCGGAGCCGTGTAGCCGACCAGGCGGAGCGCCTTGGTGATCTTCTCCGCTCCGGCCGCGGCCACCGGCAGGTGGCGGGCGCGCAGCACGCCCTCGTCCGACAGCGTGAGGAACAGGTGACCGCCCTCCTTGGCGCCGACGTCCGCCAGCAGCCGGTCGATCGACTCCAGCACCGGCCGGCCGTGCCAGGTCATGGTCAGCTCGCCCGCCGCGCTGCGCACCGTCCTGCTCTCGCCCGGCGACAGCCCCAGGTACGCGGCGAACCCGGTCGGCAGCGCGCACTCGCCGCCCGAGAGCTGCTCGGCCGTCACGTCCACGCGCAGCCACCACCGGCCGTCGGGCTGGCGGAAGCAGCGCCTGGTCTGCGAGACGTCCTTGAGCGGCTGGTACGGCTTGCCCGGCTGCTCATCGGAGCCCGCGCCGTTCGCCTCGCCCTGCACCGGCACCGCCGGGGCGAACGCCTGGAACTGGGACGGCACCGGATCAGGCGGCACGAACCCGGGCGGCAGCCCAGGAGACGGAGACGGCTTCGGGGCGAAGGCGGCCGGCGGCGGGCCGTAGGGCGCGCTGAACGCCGACGGCGGCACCGGCTTGCGCTCGGGCAGCGGCCGGTCCGGCAGCGTGGCCAGCACGAACTGCCAGGCGGGCACCTCCAGCGCCTTGATCTCCCGCCCGTGCCAGTCGGCGGCCTGGATCAGGCGCTCCTTGGGAGCGGACGGGCCGATCTTCTCCCGCAGCTCCTGCAGATGCGCCCGGTACGGGGCGGCCTCGTCGCTGGCGAGCCACTCGTCCAGCATGGCGCGCAGCCGGTCCTCGGTGGCGGCGATCTCGGCGGGCGGCACGGCGAACAGCTTGGCGAGCTGGTCCACGGCCGACGGCTGATCCGTGAACACCCGGTTCTGGGCCACGGCCCAGCTCTTGTCGTCCAGGTGGGCGAACGCCGCCTCGATGAGGCGCGGCAGATCCGCCTCCTCGTCCTCCGTCTCGTCCCCCGCCGCGACGTCCCCTTCCCCGGCGTCACCCTCCACAGAGCCGACCGGCCCCGCCGCGTCACCATCAGCGACCGAATCGTCCTGCGCGGCCTTGTCCTGCGCGGCGTGCGCCACGGGGGCGGCCTCGGCGTGATCCTCCGCCGCGTCGCCGTCACCGGATGACCCGTCCGGCTCCTCGCCCTCCGAGGCGGGTACGTGATGCTCCGCGGCGCGGCCGGGCGCGGCGTCCCGCGCGGCAGGAGCCGGCTCGGCGGCCTCCGCGGCGTGGTGCTCGTGACCGGGGTCGTCGCCGGATTCGGCGTCCCGCGCGGCGCGATCAGGCTCGGCGTCCGCCTCGGCGGCGTCGGGGTCCGCGTCCTGCGCGGCCCGATCGGGCCCGGCGTGGGCCTCGGGGTCTGCGTCCTGTGCGGCGCGATCAGGCTCGGCGTCCGCCTCGGCGGCGTCGGGGGTCTCGGCCTTCGAGGCGGGGGGCGCCACGGAGACCGCGTCGGCGCGATCCTCGTCGGCGGTTGAGCTGTCCGGCTCGTCGTCCTCCGGGGCGGCGGGTGCGTGGTGCTCCGCGGCGCGGCCGGGTGCGGCGTCCCGCGCGGCAGGACCCGGCTCGGCGGGCTCCGCGGCGTGGGGCTCCTGGTCGTCGCCGTTCGCCGGGTGCTGGTCGACGGGGTGGGCCGGCTGGGAGGCGAGCGCGGGGGCCGGGGTCTCCTCGTCCAGGGTCGCCGCGCCGGACGCCGGCACGGGCGCGGCCGGTGACAGGCGGAGCAGGGCGGAGGAGAACAGCGCCGTCAGCACCGGCCGGGCCTGCACGAACGGCTGGTCCATCAGCTCCCGGCTGGTGAGGGCCAGCAGCCCCGGCCACGACCCGGCCCGGTCGAGCGCGATGGCCACGTACGGCTCGTCGGCCTCGTCGGGGTCCAGCATGTGCAGCGCGGGCAGCACGTCACCCACGGCGGCGGCGGGCCAGTGCTCGATGGCGATCTCGGTGAGCAGCTCGCCCAGCGACTCGGGGCCGATGGCCGCGAGCACGCGCGGCATGGGCAGGCTGCGCCACCAGGCGTCGGGCAGTCCCGGCTGCCCGGTGAGCAGAGTGATCGTGGACGTGTCGCTCCACCTCAACGGTGGTACGAGGTCGCTCAGGCAGAAGTTCATCCCGTTCCGTTCACCAGCCCCTCACGCCGCCACGTCGCGGGCCATGCGACGCCGTGTCGCCGTGCCGTCATCTCGCCGCCCACTGAAGAGACCATAGTCCGGCAAAACAGCCCTACGCATCCTGCACTACGCATCAGCGTCGAACGGCGGCAAACCGTAGGCGCACGTAGTCGGCCATCCATCCGGATTCCCGGCGCAGCGCCGGGGCCGCGAGTTCGTTGACCCGCTGGAGCAGGGGTTCGACGAGGTCGGGCGCCAGCCCGTCGAGCGCCGACGGGGCGAACATCCGCACCCAGTCGGCGGCCCCTCCGGGGCATTCCTCCAGCGGCGTGGGCCGGTCGAAGTACTCCAGCAGCCGCACGACGAAGCCCTCTGCCTCCAGCCGCCGGGCGTACTCGGCGGGGGAGGGGAAGTACCACGGCAGCTCGGGCTCGCGCAGGCCGTACTCGCGCCAGGCGGTCAGCATGGCGGTGGTCAGCTCGGCGCAGTTGCCCGCCCCGCCCATCTCGGCGACGAACCGGCCGCCGGGCAGCAGCGCCTCCCGCACGCTGGCGATCACCGCGTCCGGGCGGTTCATCCAGTGCAGCGCGGCGTTGGAGAAGACGGCGTCGTACGGCCGGGCCACGGTGAAGTCGTGCGCGTCGCCGACGATGAAGGTGATGCCCGGATACTGGGCCAGCGCCTTCTCGATCATCGCGCCCGAGCCGTCGATGCCCAGCACCTCGGCGCCGCGGAAGGCGATCTGGGCGGTCAGCACGCCGGTGCCGCACCCGAGATCGAGGACGCGCTCGCCCGGCTGCGGGTCGAGCAGGTCGACCAGCGGCGCGCCCTCGGTGGAGACGTAGCCGAAGCTGCTGTCGTAGACGCGACTGTTCCACCGCTCCAGGCCCGGTGTGTCGTATCGCAAGACGATCAGCTCTCAATCATGAGACATCGGGCCCCCGTGGCCGTGCTGTCGGTTCACTTTAGAGCTAGATGGTCGCTACGACACACCTGATCACACTGGCCTCACCCCACGCTTTTCGCCCACTGCTTCTTCACGTAGGTCTTCCCGGCGTCGGTCTGCGGGATCGTCAGCAGCACGGGCGGCCCCGGCGGCTTCGGGAGCCTGGAAGCCTGCTCGGTGTCGAGCGTGCCGCGCATGAGCATCGCCTCGCCCCGGGCGGGCCGCGCGTACCCCTTCTGGAGCAGGTTCTGGCCCTCGTCGGAGAAGAGGTACTCCTGCCACAGCCGGGCGGCGGCGGGGTGCGGCGCGGCCTTGGCGATCGCCTGCACGTGGTAGCTGCCGAGCGGCGCGTCCCTGGGGATCGTCACCTTCCAGGAGGCGGCGTCGCGGGCGGCGCGGGCGGCGTTGACGTGGTCCCAGGTGACGATGGTGTTGGCGGAGGCCGGGGAGGTGAGCTGTCCCGCCTGCTTGAGCTTGCCGAACAGCGCCACGCCGCGCTGCGGCAGCGGCGAGCCGCCCCGCAGGGAGGCGGCCATCACGCCGGAGAAGGCGGCCCTGGAGCGCAGCGGGTCGCCGTCGAGCGCCACCTTGTACCCGGGCCTGGTCAGATCGGCGAAGGAGGCGGGGGCGGCCACCGCGCGCGGGTCGTACCCGATGGACATGTAGCCGCCGTAGGCGGCGTACCACGCGCCGGCCGGGTCCTTGACGTGGTCGGGCAGGTCGAGCCAGCCCCGCACCTTGTAGGGGGCGAACCGGCCGGCCGCGCCGACCGCCTCCTCGATGCTGAGGTCGAACACGTCGGGCTTCAGCCGCGCGGCGCTGTCGAGCGCCCGGCGGCTGCTCGCCTGCGGTTCGAGCTGGTTGACCTTGATGCCGTACTTGTCGGCGAAGGTGTCGATGACCTCGCCGTAGTTGACCCAGTCGCGCGGGAGCCCCACCACGGTGAGCGCCCCCTCGCGCTGGGCCTCCTGGACGAGGCGTTCGTAGGTGCCGAACCCCTCCTTGAGCGAGGCGGCGTGGACCTTGACGGGCGTCTGGGACGCGGGCTTTTCGGCGGACGGCGACGCGCCGCATCCGGCGCTGGCGAGGATGGCGGCTACGGCGGCGCAGGTACGTACGGTCACATGATGAATACTTACCGTTACTTCTGTCCAGGTCGAGGAGGCGCGACCGGAACGACCCTGCCCGCCACCAGCGTCTCCTCCGGGATCTCCACGACGGTGCCGTCGCGCTTGCGCACCCGCAGCACGCCGTCGGCCCAGGATTCGAGGACGCCCACGGCGTCGCGGAAGCCTCCGGGGACCCGCCTCCGCGTGGTGACGCGCGATCCCACGTCGGTTGCTGAGATAGTGATCACGAGACGAGCGGCCATGAGTTTGCCACCCTCCGTTTCAGCCACCTGGTGAGCACGGCAATACTAGGGCCTAGCAAACCGCGGTCAGAGTCATGCCATGGTGCGGAGAAGAAGGAGCTCGAGGTGACCTACGTCATCGCGCAGCCTTGCGTGGACGTCCTGGACAAGGCGTGCATCGAGGAATGCCCCGTCGATTGCATCTACGAGGGCGAGCGCATGCTTTACATCCACCCCGACGAGTGCGTCGACTGCGGAGCGTGCGAGCCAGTGTGCCCGGTCGAGGCGATTTTCTACGAGGACGACCTTCCCGAGCAGTGGAAGGACTTCTACAAGGCCAACGTGGACTTCTTCGAGGACCTGGGCTCGCCCGGCGGCGCGTCCAAGGTCGGCAAGATCGAGAAGGACCACCCGGTCGTGGCGGCCCTCCCGCCGCAGAGCGAGTAGCCGGCGCGGCCCGTACGCGGGCCGCACCACCGGTGGGGCGGCGGAGCCGTGCCGCGTGCCGTCCGCGGTGCGCGGTCCTCAGTCGTACGTACGAGCCTGGAGAACCGTGAACAACCTGCCCGACTTTCCCTGGGACCGGCTGGAGCCGTACAAGGAGCGCGCCCGCGCGCACCCTGGCGGGATCGTCGACCTTTCGGTCGGCACTCCCGTGGACCCGGTGCCCGGGCTCGTCCAGGACGCGCTGACCCAGGCCGCCGACAGCCCCGGCTACCCCTACACCCACGGGACCGTCGCGCTGCGCGAGGCGGCGGCGGGGTGGCTGGCGCGCCGGCACGGCGTGCGCGTGGACCAGCGCGACGTGCTGCCGGTGATCGGCTCCAAGGAGTTCGTCGCCTGGCTGCCGGCCTATCTCGGCGCTGAGCGGGTGGTCTTCCCCGAGCTGGCCTATCCCACCTACGACGTGGGCGCCCGGCTGGCGGGGGCGGCGGGCACGGCCGCCGACGGCCTGCTCGCGCTCGGCCCGCAGCACGCCGACCTCGTCTGGATCAACTCGCCGGGCAACCCGACCGGCCGGGTGCTGCCCGTCGAGCACCTGCGCAAGGTGGTGGCCTGGGCGCGCGAGCGCGGCGCGGTCGTCGCCTCCGACGAGTGCTACATCGAGCTCGGCTGGGAGGAGCGTCCGGTGTCGATCCTGCACCCGGACGTGTGCGAGGGGTCCCACGAGGGCCTGCTCGCCGTCCACTCCCTGTCCAAACGGTCCAACCTGGCCGGCTACCGCACCGGGTTCGTCACCGGCGACCCCGCGCTGATCAAGCGGCTGCTGGAGATCCGCAAGCACGCCGGCATGCTGATGCCGCAGCCCGCGCAGGCCGCGATGACCGCCGCGCTCGGCGACGACCGCCACGCCGACGAGCAGCGCGAGCGCTACGCCGCGCGCCGCGCCCTGCTGCGGCCCGCGCTGGAGCGGGCGGGCTGGCGTGTCGACCACTCGGAGGCCGGGCTCTACCTGTGGGCCTCCGACGGGCGCGACTGCTGGGACCAGGTGGGTGCGCTCTCCGAGAACGGCATTCTGGTCGCGCCCGGGGAGTTCTACGGAACGGCAGGTGGGCGGCACGTCCGGGTGGCGCTCACAGCCACGGACGAACGCATCGATGCGGCAGTGCGCCGCCTCCAGTAGGATCGCCCCTCAAACGCTCCCTCCTGCGGACGGAAGGGGCGAGCCGCATATACCGCAGCACAAGTAGATACCGGGCGTTCGCCGAGGCGAACCGCGAGTGGAGCGAGCCGTACGATGAGCATGACCTCCATGGTCGTTCTCGGGCTGAGCATCGCCACCGTCCTTCTCCTGCTCGGGGCGTTCGTGGCCACCCTGCGCCAGGACAGGAAGGACCGCACGGCGGCCGACATGCCGGTCGAGGTCGCTCCCGTCGAGCCCCCGCTGCCGGCGCCGGTCGCCGCCGCACGGCAGGCCGGCACCGACTACACCGACCCGCGCACGCTCCGGGTGGGCGACAAGATCGACGTGCTGGGCTCGCCGGTGCGCGTGATCGGCGCGCTGTACGTGTCCTGGCAGGGCCAGCAGTGGGTGGAGTACCGCCTGCGCGACAGCGCCCGACGCACCCAGTGGCTGACGGTCGAGATGCGCAAGGGCAGGGCTCCCGGCCAGCCGCCGCACCTGGAGGTGCTCCTCTGGACCGACGTGCCCACCCAGGGCATGGTCCCCGCGCGGAGCAGCCTGATCATGGATGACGTCGAGTTCCACCCGTTGGAGCGCGGCACCGGCGCGTTCCGGTCGGAGGGCAGCACGAGCATGCCCGACCGGGGGCTGCTCGACTTCGCCGACTACCGCGCGACCGACGGGCGGCTGCTGTCGTTCGAGCGGGTGCAGGGCCAGCCGTGGACGGCCGCGTACGCGCAGCCGCTGCCGCCCGGCTCCATCGGCATCATCAGCCGCGCGTCGTCCTAGTCAGGGCTGGTCAGGCCAGCTCGACGGTCCTGCCGCCGGCCGCGCTCGCGTCCTGCCAGTCCTCGACCCGCAGGTCGTTGGACCAGCGGGCGCCGGCGTACTCCACCCGGCTCAGCCCGTACTTCTGCGCGTGCGCCACCGACCAGGCGGCGATCAGCCAGCCGCGTCTGCGGTCGGTCACGGCGGTGCCGCCGAGGGCCCGCTTGAGCTGGCGGCGCGCCTGGGCCGTCCTGGGCCGCGGCACGGCGGTCCGCTCGCCCGCCGCCTGTCCGCCGCCCGCCTTCGCGTCCTGCGGCGGGTACCAGCAGTGGACGGCGCGCGGGACCCGTCCGGTGAACGCCGCGGCCAGGAGCCTGGCCTCCTCCTCGTGCGGGCCGTAAGCGTAGCCCGCCGCGGAGCGCTGCACCGCCTGGGCCGCCTCCGCCACCGGCATCTTGCGGTAGCCCTTGACCTTCTCCAGGGCGGCGAAGAACCGGTTGGTGGAGTAGACCGGATCCATGATCTGCTTCTTGGTGCCCCACCCCTGCGACTCGCGCTGCTGGAACACGCCGACCGAGTCGCGGTCGCCGTAGTTGACGTTGTAGAGCTTGGACTCCTGCAGCGCCGTCGCGTACGCGATCACCACGGCCTGCTCCGGCAGCTTGCGCCGGGCCGCCACGGCCGCGATGGTAGCCGCGATCTGGGCCTGCTCGATGTCCATCTCGCGCTCGTCGTCGGGAGTGCGCACGACGCAACTGGCCTCGGGGACGGCCAGGGGCTTGGGGGCGCGCTTGAGCAACTGGTAGACGCCGAAGGAGATGCCCACCGCGAGGACCAGCACGATGGCCGCGATGGTGATGACTCCTCGTGAGAAGCGCAGGTGCACGCTGAAGAACCTACCCGGCGGGATAGGCTCCGGGGCCATGACGGAAGTGAGCACCCTGTCACCGGCCATCGACGAGCTGTGGGAACGGCCCGCCGAGCTGTCGCCGGCCGACGAGCAGGCCCGCGCCGCGGTGGTGGCCGCCGTGGTGGCCGCCGTGGACCTGCGCCGTGTCTGCTGGTGCTCAGATGCCTGGAGCCGGAGCGGCGTCAAGACAAGGCAGCGCTCGACGAGGTGCTGCGCGAACACGGAGTGAACACCTGATGCTTGACCTGACGCAGGACGTCCGCACGCTGACCGCGGCCGTCGTCGACATCCCCTCGGTGAGCGGCGCCGAGCAGGCGCTGGCCGGGCTGGTCGAGGAGGCCCTGCGCGGGCTGCCGCACCTGGAGGTCGACAGGTCGGGGGAGACCGTGGTGGCCCGCACCGGGCTGGGCCGCGCGGAGCGGGTGCTGATCGCCGGGCATCTCGACACGGTGCCGGTGGCCGGCAACCTGCCCAGCCGGGTGGAGGGCGGCCTGCTCCACGGCTGCGGCACCTCCGACATGAAGGCGGGGGTGGCCGTCGCGCTCAAGCTGGCGGCCACCGTGCCCGATCCGGTCCGCGACGTCACGTACGTCTTCTACGACTGCGAGGAGGTCGAGGCCGAGCGCAACGGGCTCAACCGGGTCGCCCGCGAGCACCCCGGCTGGCTGGCCGCCGACTTCGCCGTGCTGATGGAGCCGACCGACGGGGAGATCGAGGGCGGCTGCCAGGGCACGCTCCGCGCCGAGGTGCGGGTCACCGGCAAACGCGCCCACAGCGCCAGGTCGTGGTTCGGGGTCAACGCCGTCCACGGCGCCGAGCCCGTGCTCGCCAGGCTCAACGCCTACCGGGCGCGACGGCCGGTGGTCGACGGGCTGGAGTACCACGAGGGCCTGAACGCGGTCGGCGTGCGCGGCGGCGTGGCGGGCAACGTCATCCCCGACGAGTGCGTGGTCACGGTCAACTACCGGTTCGCCCCCGACCTGACGATCGAGGCGGCGCAGTCGCACGTGCGCGAGGTGTTCGAGGGGTACGAGGTCACGTTCGTCGACGCCGCGCCGGGGGCGCGGCCGGGGCTGACCCACCCCGTGGCCGCCGCCTTCACCGAGGCCGTCGGCGGGACGCCGCGGGCCAAGCTGGGCTGGACCGACGTGGCCCGCTTCTCCGCGCTGGGGGTCCCGGCCGTCAACTACGGCCCCGGCGACCCGAACCTGGCCCACCAGAAGGGCGAGTACGTGACGCTGGAGAAGATCGTGGAAAGCGAGCGGGCGATGCGCGCCTGGCTCACCGGGGGCCGGACACAGTGAAAGTGGCTCTCCTCGCCGGCCATTTGACGGGGAGAGCCACTTTCAGTCCCGAGCAGCACCCTCGCCGGTTAGACGCAAGGGTCGCGAAATCTGGTTCCCGGTTCACCGGGAAGTTTTTCAAGATTCTTCTGAGCGCCTTCCGGAGGGCGTTCCTCGTCCAACGCCGCAGGATAGCCAGGATCCGGACATCAAAGGAACTGTTGGGGATAGCGTGAACCGTATGAGAGCCAATCGCCGCGAACGGCGCCAGGGACAGGCCGTGGTGCGCGGCAACCTGGTCCCCGAATCCACCCACGATCAGAGGCTGCTGGCCCGCCAGGGCTCCTCCGACTGGGTGCACATGGACCCGTGGCGCGTGCTGCGCATCCAGGCGGAGTTCGTCGAGGGCTTCGGCCAGCTCGCCGAGCTGCCCAGGGCGGTCACCGTGTTCGGCTCGGCGCGCACCCCCGGAGACTCCCCCGACTACGAGACGGGCCGCAAGCTGGGCACCGCGCTGGCGCAGGCCGGCTTCGCCGTCGTCACCGGAGGCGGGCCCGGCGTCATGGAAGCGGCCAACCGGGGCGCCACCGAGGTCGACGGCGGCGTGTCGGTGGGGCTCGGCATCGAGCTGCCGTTCGAGCAGCGCATGAACGACTACGTGGACCTCGGCATCGAGTTCCGCTACTTCTTCGTACGCAAGACCATGTTCGTGAAGTACTCGTGCGGGTTCATCGCGCTGCCCGGCGGGTTCGGCACGCTCGACGAGCTGTTCGAGTCGCTCACCCTGGTCCAGACCCGCAAGGTCACCAGCTTCCCCGTGGTGCTGATGGGCTCGGAGTTCTGGGGCGGCCTGCTCGACTGGATCAAGAGCCAGCTGGCCGGCACCGGCAAGATCGCCCCCCAGGACCTCGATCTGATCAAGGTCACCGACGACGTGGACGAGGCGGTGAAGATCATCACTGACTCCGAGCTGCACCGGTCGCGGCAGGTCGACGAGGAGAGGGAAGCCGCCAGGGCGCAGGTGGGCGAGCCGCAATAGGCTGGCTCCCCGTGAACATCTGCGTCTTCTGCGCCTCCAGCCGTCACATCGACGACAAGTACCTCCGACTGGCGACCGAAGTCGGGAGTGAGCTGGCCCGGCGCGGCCACACCCTGGTGAGCGGCGGCGCGACCGTCTCCTGCATGGGCGCGATCACCAGGGCGGCCCGCGCCGCCGGCGGCCGCACGATCGGCGTCATCCCGCGCGTCCTGGTCGACATCGAGATCGCGGACGAGGACTCCGACGAGCTGATCGTCACGGCCGACATGCGCGAGCGGAAAGGCGAGATGGACGCCAGGTCCGACGCCTTCCTCGTGCTGCCCGGCGGCATCGGGACGCTGGAGGAGCTGTTCGAGATGTGGACGGCCAGGGTGCTCGGCATCCATGACCGGCCGCTCGTGGTCCTCGACCCGTGGGGGCTCTACCAGCCGCTCAGGGATCTCGTCGGCGGCATGTACGACGCGGGATTCTGCCGGGCCGACGTCTTCGACGCGATCTCCTGGACCACGACCGTCGACGAGGCCTTCGCCCGCCTGGAAGCCCGCGCCCAGCCCGTACGGCCCTCTGTGGAGGAGCTGAGCGAGGCCGCCGACTGAGCGTCCGGCTGCTCACCGGGTGCGGCAAGTGCGGGACTCGTGCCCCGGTGGTATGAGTACGATGCCAATGTGCTGCTGGTCATACTCGCCATCGCCGCGCTCGCCATCCTGGCGGGCGTGTTCCAGGTGTCCCGGGGCAAAGGCGGTGAGCTGACCGAGTTCCCGCCCGACGTGCCGCCGCTCAACCTC
The DNA here is from genome assembly GCF_050936535.1 of Nonomuraea sp. CA-218870. Lineage (NCBI taxonomy): Bacteria > Bacillati > Actinomycetota > Actinomycetes > Streptosporangiales > Streptosporangiaceae > Nonomuraea > Nonomuraea sp. CA-218870. The sequence continues at coordinate 516,975 of NZ_JBNJMN010000002.1, forward strand.
CCGGAGGCGGGCAAGCTCACGGCGGTCGACTTCATGGCGCTGCAGCTGCCGGTCAACCTGGTCGGCTACCACACGCAGAGCGTCGACGAGGCCCTGCACCGGGCCGCCAACGCCATCAGCGCCCGCGACACCAGGATCGCGATCCTGGAGCAGCGGGTCTCGGAGCTGCTGTCGAGCCGGCTGCACGCCCGGCAGGAGGTCTACGCCGCGCCCGGCAACGGGCCGCGCACCGAGCACGAACCGCCCGCGACGCCCCTGGCGCTGCCCGTCGAGTCCGACCCGCTGTCCAACGGCCACGTGCCCGCGGCCGTGCGGGAGGAGCCGGCCAGCGCCGAGCACGAGCCGGTCACCTGGATCGAGCCCGCGGCGCCGGACGCCGAAGCGACCCCGGACCCCGCGACCCCGGACGCCCTGGAGGCCGCCGCCCCGGAGGACCGGGATCCCGGCGATGAGCGGGACAAGGCTGAGGACAAGGCCGATGACAAGGCCGATGACAAGGCCGATGACAAGGCCGAGGGCAAGGCCGAGGACGGCCGCGTGTGACCGAGGTCATCCGCTGCTCCTGGGCGGGTATGTCGGACCCGCTCTACCTCGCCTACCACGACGAGGAGTGGGGCCGCCCGGTGCGCGGCGACGACCGCGTCTTCGAACGGGTGACGCTGGAGGCGTTCCAGTCGGGCCTGTCGTGGCTGACGATCCTGCGCAAGCGCGAGAACTTCCGCGCCGCCTTCGACGGCTTCGCCATCCCCAAGGTGGCCGCCTACACCGAGGCGGACGTCGAGCGGCTGCTCGGCGACGCGGGGATCGTGCGCAACCGGGCCAAGATCGAGGCGGCCGTGGCCAACGCCAGGGCGGCGATGGAGCTGCCCGACGGCCTTTCGGGCCTGGTCTGGAAGTACGCCGACCCGTCGGCCCCGGCGCCCAGGACCATGGCCGACGTGCCGGCCGTCACCCCCGCCTCCACGGCCCTGGCCAAGGAGCTGAAGAGGCACGGGTTCAGGTTCGTCGGCCCGACCACCGCGTACGCGCTGATGCAGGCGATCGGGCTGGTCAACGACCACGTCGAAGACTGTTCCGCGCGGGCCTGAGCCGGCCGTCAGCGGCCGTGGAACACCGGCCGCTCCTTGGCCAGGAACGACGCCGTGGCCCGGACGTGGTCGTCGGTGGCCACGCACGCGTCCTGCAGGTCGGCCTCCAGCGCCAGCGTCTCGGGGAGCGAGTGGCCGGCCGCGTGGGCCAGCGCCCGCTTGGTGGCGCCGAAGGCCCTCGTCGGCCCCTGCGCGAGCCGTACGGCCAGCTCGTGGGCGGTCTTGAGCACCTCGTCGGCGGGCACCACGCGGGTGACCAGGCCCAGCTCCAGCGCGCGGGCGGCGTCCACGGGCTCGCCCAGCAGCAGCAGCTCCGTGGCCCGGCCGAGCCCGACCAGGCGCTGCAGCGTCCACGAGGCGCCCGAGTCGGGCGCCAGGCCGATGCCCCCGAACGCGAGCGCGAACTTGGCCTTCTCCGCCGCGACCCGCAGGTCGCAGGCGAAGGCGAGCGCGGCGCCCGCGCCCGCGGCCACGCCGTTGACCGCCGCCACGACCGGCTGGTCCATGGTGGTGATCAGCTCGATGATCGGGTTGTAGTGCCGGCGGACGGTGTCGTCCAGGGCGCGGCCGGCCTCCAGGTTGGCGGCGTGCTCGCGCAGGTCCTGCCCGGCGCAGAAGGCCCGGCCCGAGCCGGTCAGCAGGACGGCGCGCACGCCGGGATCGGCCGCCGCCCGGCGCAGCGCCTCCAGCAGGGCGGTCTTGACCTCCGCCGTCAGCGAGTTCATCGCGTCGGGCCGGTCGAGCGTGATGGTGGCGACGGCGTCGGCCACGTCATAGCGGATCAATGCAACTCCCTGTCGACGAACGCGGCGGCTGCGGGCAGCAGCCGGGCTGCCTCCTGCTCGAAGAACGCCCTGGCCTTCTCGCCAGGCCAGCCCGCGGGCAGCAGCTCGGGCGGCAGGCCGGGGTCACGGAACAGGAAGTTCCGCCATCCGTGCACGAGCTTGCTCCTCGTCGCGAAGACCTGGTCGGGCGGCGCCTGGGCGGGCAGGGTGGTGATCAGCGTGTCAGCCTCGGCGTGCCACTGCTCGTAAGCCTCGCCGATGGCGTGCAGATCCCATGCCCGGGCCACCAGCTCGCGCGGGTCGCCCTCCAGTGCCGCGTCGAACCTATCGGGCCGCACTCCCTCGCACTCCAGCAGGTTGTCCAGCTCGACGGAGGAGCGCGGGCCGATCCAGGTGCTCTCCGACAGCGCCGCGTAGCCCAGGAACGTCAGCGTGGCCCTGATCCGTTCGCGGCGCGGCCGTTCCTTGACGGGCGGGAACACGATCAGATGCCATCGGGTGTTCCAGCTCAGGGTCCCGGCTCGGTAAATTCTCAGCGCCGCCTCGTCCAGCCGCCTGACGCACTTGGGCGTGACGCCGTAGCCGGGGCCCCGCGGCAGCCGGACCGGCTCCAGCCAGCCTTGCCTGACCATGCGGGAAACGGCCGTGCGCACGGCCGGAGCGGCGATGTCCAAGGGTTTCATCAGCCGTACGAGAGCGGCCACGGACGCCTGCCCACCGCGGGAGCGCAGGTGGTCCCCGTACAGGTCGAACAGAGCGGCGCGTGCGTGCACGAAGTCCAGTTTGGAGGTCTTCGACCCGCTCGACAACGCATTCTGGGAGGAGATCGTTACCCATGAGGGCTCTCGATGCGGGAGAATAGGACATCACAGAAGACGTGAATACGCCGACCGCCCCTCTCGGGAGGTCGGAGGTCGCGATCGCGGGCCGCGGGAGCCCAAGGCAGGAAGGGATGCACGCATGGCGGCGATGAAGCCGCGGACCGGCGATGGTCCGCTTGAGGTCACCAAGGAAGGGCGCGGCATTGTCATGCGGGTCCCCCTGGAGGGTGGCGGACGGCTCGTCGTGGAGATCTCGGCGGACGAGGCGAAGGCGCTCGGCGAAGCGTTGAAGAGCGTCGTCGGCTAGAGCTCCCCGGACGATCTTCACCCCGGCCCTGGCGTGCACCGGCGTGCCAGGGTCGCCGACGTATGAGGAGAGAAAGTGCCGATCGAGACCGCCGTGTCAGTGGCGGCGCGGGTGCCCGAAGACGCCGCTCTGCTGGCCGTTCCGTACGATTCCGAGCTTCGCCCGGCGCTCGACCTGGACCTGCACGTGCCGGTCGCCGGGCTGCTCGCGCACTACGAGGCCGGAGGCGAGGCCGGTGAGGTCGTCGAGGTCCCGGTGGCCAGGGGCGAGGGCGTCGGCCGGGTGCTGCTCTACGGCGTGGGTGACGGTTCGCCGCGAGCGCTGCGCAAGGCCGCGGCCACGCTGACCCGCCGCGTCCGCGGCAAGGAGTCGCTGGCCGTCGTCGCCCCCGAGGGCGACGTCCGCGCCTTCGCCGAGGCCGCGCTGCTGGCCGCCTACTCGTTCAAGATCGGCTCGCCGGGGAAGCGGCCGGTCCGCGCGCTCACCTTCGTCGGCGCCGACGAGGAGCAGGTGCGCCTGGGCGAGAGCGTCGCCCAGGCCGTCGCGCTGGCCCGTGACCTGAGCAACACGCCGTCGTCGGTCAAGAGCCCGTCGTGGCTGGCCGAGCGGGCCGCCGAGCAGGGCGTCCCCGTCCGCGTCTGGGACGAGGAGCAGCTCCAGGCCGAGGGGTTCGGCGGCCTCCTGGCCGTCGGCCGCGGCTCGGTCCGGCCGCCCCGCCTCATCCAGCTCTCCTACACCCCCGACCGGCCCGCCGGCCGCCACGTCGTGCTGGTCGGCAAGGGCATCACGTTCGACTCGGGCGGGCTGTCGCTCAAGCCCACCGAGAACATGAAGACGCAGAAGACCGACATGGCCGGCGGCGCCGTGGTCATCGCCGTCCTCGCCGCGCTGGCCAAGCTCGGCCTCCCGGTCAGGGTGACCGGCCTGGTGGCCGCCGCCGAGAACATGCCGTCCGGCACGGCCCAGCGCCCCAGTGACGTGATCAAGCCGTACGGGGGGCGCACGGTCGAGGTGCTCAACACCGACGCCGAGGGCCGCCTGGTGCTGGCCGACGCGCTCGCCTACGCCGACGCGCGGCTCGACCCTGACGTGGTCGTCGACGTCGCCACGCTCACCGGCGCCGTCACCGTGGCGCTCGGCCGCCACGTCGGCGGCCTCTACGCCTCCGACGACGAGCTGGCCAAGCGGCTGACGCAGGCGGGCGAGGCCAGCGGCGACCGGCTGTGGCGGTTGCCGCTGATCGACGACTACGCGGGCGCGCTGGAGTCGCCGGTCGCCGACCTGGCCAACGTCGAGATCGGCTCCCGCTTCGGCGCTGGGTCGATCACGGCGGCGCTGTTCCTGCGCGAGTTCGCCGGTGACCGGCCGTGGGCCCACCTCGACATCGCCGGCGTCGGGCGCAGCACGGTCGACGAGGGGATCCTGACCAAGGGCGCCACCGGGTTCGGCGTGCGCGTGCTGCTGGAGTGGCTGTCCGGGCTCTGAGCCGGTCCTGACCCGCTCCGGCCCGCCCCGACCCGCCCAATCCGTCTGCCGTGGCCCGTTCTGGCCTGCTATGGCCGTTCTGGCCCGTTCTAGCCCGCGACCTTGACCGCGGCCAGCAGGCCGTCGCCGAGCGGCATGAGGACCGACCGCAGCCGGTCGTCGGCCTGCACGAGCTTGCCCAGCTCGCGCACGGCCACCGTGTCGGGGTCGCGCTGCGCGGGGTCTGCCACCCGGTGGTGCCAGAGCGCGTTGTCGAACGCCACGACGCCGCCGACGCGCAGCAGGCGGACGGCCTCGGCGAGATAGTCGGCGTACTCCTGCTTGGCCGCGTCGGCGAAGACCAGGTCGTAGCCGCCGTCGGAGAGCCGCGGCAGAACGTCGAGCGCGCGGCCGGCGATCAGCCGCACCCTGCCGCCCGAGAAGCCCGCCTCCGCGAAGGCCTGGCGGGCCATCCGCTGGTGCTCCGGCTCGACGTCCACGCTCGTCAGCGTGCCGTCGGCGCGCATGCCCCGCAGCAGCCACAGCCCGGAGACGCCGCAGCCGGTGCCGATCTCGACCACCGACTTGGCGTTGATCACGGTGGCGAGGAAGCAGAGCGCGGCCCCGCCGCCGGGAAGGATGGGCGGGGCGCCCATCTCCAGCCCGCGCTGCCGCGCCGCGTGCAGGATCTCATCCTCGTGATGGAACTGCTCCGCATAGGCCAGAGTGGCCTCCAACGGACTGGTCATCGGCCTCCTCCCCCCACTTTCGTGCGATTGGTCACCGATCGCAGCCTAGGGGAGGAGGGCCGGGACGGGAACTCAGGAGGGCCCCGAGGCGTTGCAGGTTTAAACGGGCTTTGCCGGTCTCGATGGCAGCCAGTGCGCACGGAGGGACAAAAGCAGGCACTATGGCGGTAGCGGTGGTCTCAGAGAGAGGAGTTCTGGTGGACGAAAGTGACCACCAGGCCGATACTCCGTTGTCCGATGTCCCCGGTATGGTGCCCGAGCCCGAATGGACCCCTCCCACCTGGGATGAAGTGGTGCGGACCCACTCCGCACGGGTCTATCGCCTGGCGTACCGTCTCACCGGCAACGTCCATGACGCGGAGGATCTGACCCAGGAGGTCTTCGTCCGGGTCTTCCGGTCGCTGTCCAATTACACCCCCGGCACGTTCGAGGGCTGGCTGCACCGGATCACGACCAACCTGTTCCTCGACATGGCGCGGCGCAAGCAGCGCATCAGGTTCGAGGGTCTCGCCGACGACGCGGCCGAGCGGATTCGCGGTCGCGAGCCGTCGCCGGCGCAGGCCCTGCACGACGCCCATCTTGAGCCGGACATCCAGGCCGCGCTCGACGCGCTCGCCCCCGAGTTCCGGGCGGCGATCGTGCTGTGCGACATCGAGGGGTTGTCCTACGAGGAGATCGCGGCCACGCTCGGCGTCAAGCTGGGAACGGTCAGAAGCCGGATTCACCGTGGCCGGGCACAGTTGCGCGAGGCGCTCGAACACCGAGCACCCCGCAATTCCCAACTCCCCCCGACCGTAACCCGTGGGGAGGAAGTCTGACATGACCCACCTTGGAGAACGCGTGTCCGCGCTCGTCGACGGCGAGCTCAACCACGCCGAGCGAGACCGGGCGCTGGCCCATCTGACCTTCTGCGCCGACTGCCGGCGCGAGGTGGAGTCGGTGCGGGCGCTGAAGACGCGCCTGCGGTCGCTCGAACACCCCGCGCTGCCGGCCGACCTCACCCTGTCGCTGATGCGCATGGCCGAGCCCGGCGGGCCGCTGCCGCCCAGGGAGCGGCCTTTCCCTACCCGTACGTTCGGAGGGGTGCCCATCCCGGGGCCGCACAGCATCGCCCCTTTGGACAACCGGCCCCGCAGGAACTCCACTGGTGGCGGCTCCTCGGGCCCTGGCCGCGGGACTAGGCGGCGCAGCACGTACATGGCGGTCGGCTTCGTGTCGGCGGCCGTCGCGCTCGGGACGTTCTTCGCCGTCTCCGGCGTCGGGCAGAACACTCAGGCCCCGCCCGTCGAGCTCGTCAAGCGGGTCCAGCCGACGCCGGCGGACGTTCCGGCCACCGCCACTCCTTGAGGGGCCACTCCTTGAGTGCCCCCCCGACTGGGATACTCGTGATGGCGTAGTCCATGGCGTGGGGGGCATACGATCTGGGATCGGGATATGTCAGGCGGATTGGGCTGACAGCTGCTTTACAGCACCCGTATGCCGATCAAGCCATGATTGCGGTGTCGTGAGCAAGGAGTGGTGAGAGTAGATGACCGACGAGACGCGCCGCGAAGGACGCACGCCGTCGGGAAATCCTGAGCCACCGGGACGGCCCGAGTTCCTGCCCGCCGGCGAGCAGCCGGCCGAGAGGCGGCCGTCCTCCGGCTGGGACGACTCCGGCGAGACCTCCGTCTACGGCCCCGCCCACTCCTACGACGACGGCCCTTATGGCGATGGCCCTTATGGCGATGGCCCTTACGCCGACGGGCCTTATGACGACGGCTCGGCCCGCCGGGAGGGCTCGCACCCGTACGAGAACCCCGCCCCGCCTCCCGCCTTCGGCCACCCGGGCGGCGAGAGTCCGCGTTTCGGCGATCCCGGGGACGGTTTCGGCGATCCCAGGAGTGAAGGCCCGCGGTTCGGCGCTCCGAGCGGTGAGGGGCCGGGGCACGGGGAGCCGTCCCGCTTCGGTCATCCGAGCGGCGAGAACCCGCAGTTCCGCAGCCCCGCGGGCGAAGGCTCGCAGCCGACCCGCGACTGGCCGTTCTTCGGCGATCCCGGAGGCGGGCGCCGCCCCGGCGCGTTCACCAATCCCAGCGGCGAGGGCCCGTTCGGCGTGGGCGGCCCGCCGCCGCCACCGAGCGCCCTGCCCATGGGCCCCCACTGGGCCCCGCCGCCCGGCGCCACCAGGGTCCCGCCGCCCAGGCGAGGCCCCAGCACGCCGCTGCTGCTCGTGGTCGCCCTGGTCATCGCCCTGGTCGCGTCCGGGCTCGGCAGCGTCGGCACCTACCTGCTGACCCGGCCGAGCGGCGGCACCGACCCGTCCTACAGCCTCGGCCCGGCCCCCACCGGCAACATCGAGCGCGCCCCCGGCTCGGTCGCCGGTGTGGCCTCCCGGGTGCTGCCCAGCGTGGTCTCGCTGGAGGTCGGCAACGGCAGCAACACCGAGGGCGCCTCCGGCTCCGGGTTCCTGATCAAGAACGGCTACGTGGTGACGAACAACCACGTGGTCGCCCTGGCCGCCAGGGACGGCGAGATCCGGGTCATCTTCAACAACCGCAAGCGTACGACGGCCCAGATCGTCGGCCGCGACCCCGGCTCCGACCTCGCGGTGCTGAAGCCGGAGGAGACGTTCGGCACGCCGGAGATCACCCTCGGCAACTCCGACCAGGTGGTCGTGGGCGACCCGGTCATCGCGATCGGCTCCCCGCTGGGCCTGACCGGCACCGTCACCACCGGCATCGTCAGCTCGCTCAACCGGCCGGTCATCGCCGGCGACGAGAGCGGCACGGGCAGCGAGGAGCCCGCCTACATCAGCGCCATCCAGACCGACGCCGCCATCAACCCCGGCAACTCGGGCGGCCCGCTCGTCAACGGCCGCGGCGAGGTCGTCGGCGTCAACTCGGCCATCGCGACCCTCAGCCGGTCCATGACGAACCAGAGCGGCAGCATCGGTCTCGGCTTCGCCATCCCGGTCAACCAGACCCGCCGCGTCGCCGAGGAGCTCATCACCACCGGCAAGGCCAAGCGGCCCAAGATCGGCGTCGTGCTCGACACCGACTACCGCGGCGAGGGCGTCCGCATCGCCTCCGGCCACCAGAACGGCCGCCCGCCGATCGACGAGGGCGGCCCGGCGGAGAAGGCCGGGCTCAAGGCCGGCGACGTCATCCTGGAGGTCGACGGCCTGCGCCTGCAGGACGGCAACGAGCTCATCGCGCTGATCCGGAGCAAGGCGCCGGGGGCGAAGATCCAGATCAAGTACGAGCGCGACAAGCAGGAGCACACCGCGACCCTGGTCGTGACCGCCGACGCCCCCACCCCGACGCCGTCGTGACGCCTCGCCCGGGACCTCTCGGGCGTGAGGTCCGGGGGTCCGCACGGGGTGATGACGAGGTCCGGGGGGAGGAGTCCCAGCTACCCGGTAGAGCCCTTAGTCTGTGGGATAGCCGGGGTTGTCCTCGGGGCGGTTGACTGCTGGGAGCTGACGGTGTTCGGACTTGGCTGGCTGGAAGTCGGTGCGCTGATCATTATCGCGCTGCTGGTCTTCGGCCCGGAGAAGCTGCCCCAGGCGGCCGCCCAGGCCGGGAAGACCCTGCGCAACCTGCGCCGCATGGCCAACAGCGCGCGTGACGACCTGCGGGCCGGGCTGGGCCCCGAGTTCTCCGACTTCGACCCCGCCGACCTCAATCCGCGCAACTTCGTCCGCAAGCATCTGCTCGAGGACGACGACGGCTGGAAGGACGGCAAACCGGCCGTCGCCGAGGTGGAGCCGGCCTACCCCGCCCCGGTGGGAGGGGAGCTGAGCGTGGGCGAGGTCCCCCCGTACGACAACGAGGCGACCTGACCCGCACCCGTAAGGCGCGACGAGGCGGGCCGGCCCACGCCCGTGCGGTCAGCCCCGGTTGGGGGCGAGCCCGAGCTGCATGCCCTTGAGGCTGGACGCGCGCTTGCTCAGCGTGGTCGCGATCGAGCGCAGCTCCGTCGCGGCGGGGGAGTCGGGGTCGGTGAGGACCAGCGGCTTGCCCTCGTCGCCGCCCTCGCGCAGCCGCAGGTCGATCGGGACCTGGCCGAGCAGCGGCACGCGCGCGCCGAGGATGCGGGTCAGCGCGTCGGCGACCGTCTGGCCGCCGCCCTCGCCGAAGACGGCGATGCGCTCGTCGCAGTGGGGACAGGGCAGCCAGGCCATGTTCTCGATGACGCCGGCGATCTGCTGGTGGGTCTGCGCCGCGATGGAACCGGCCCGCTCGGCCACCTCGGCGGCGGCCATCTGCGGCGTGGTGACGACCAGGATCTCGGCCCCCGGCAGTCGCTGGGCCACCGAGATGGCGATGTCGCCGGTCCCCGGTGGCAGGTCGAGCAGGAGGACGTCGAGGTCGCCCCAGTAGACGTCGGTGAGGAACTGGTGGAGCGCCCGGTCGAGCATCGGGCCGCGCCACACCACGGGCGTGTTGCCCTCGGGCTTGAACATGCCCACCGAGATGACCTTGATGTCGTGGGCCACCGGCGGCATGATCATGTCTTCGACCTTGGTGGGCCGCTCGGCCGCGCCCAGCATGCGGGGGATGCTGTGGCCGTAGATGTCGGCGTCGACGATGCCGACCTTCATCCCGTTCGCGGCCATGGCGGCGGCGAGGTTGACCGTCACCGAGGACTTGCCGACGCCGCCCTTGCCGCTGGCGACCGCGAAGACGCGGGTCAGCGAGCCGGGCTTGTTGAACGGGACCTCCTTCTCGGGGCCCCGGTCGCCGCGGAGCTTGGTCTGCAGCTCCTTGCGCTGCTCCTGGCTCATCACGTCGAGCTCCAGCTCGACGGCGGTGACGCCGTCGACCTTGGCGACGGCGGTCGTGACGTCGCGCCGGATCGTGTCCTTCATCGGGCAGCCGGCGACCGTGAGGAAGACGCCGACGCGCACCCTGCCGTCAGCGGCGATGTCGACGCCCTTGACCATGCCGAGGTCGGTGATCGGGCGGCGGATCTCGGGGTCGATGACGGTGGCGAGGGCGGCCGTCACCTGTTCCTGGGTTGGTGCCATCGAAGTCTCGGCACGCCCCGGTGAGGGGGTGCCGTCCCTCCTTTGCCGGTATGGGTGTGACAGGCGCGGGAACGCCGGTTGAGGATGCCCCTCCATGGTATGAACCCGGGAACCGGTCCCGTTAATCCAGCAGGCTCATCGGGCAACGTGCCAAGGTTACTGGGTGACCCGCACGGCGACGAGGGCCGCCGGTGGTCATCGCGACTCCTTGAGCTCCTCGCCCAGCCGCTGCAGCTCCGAGCGCAGGTAGTCGCGGGTGGCCACCTCGCCGAGCGCCAGCCGCAGGCCGGCGATCTCGCGGGTGAGGTACTCGACGTCGGCGCGGTTGCGCTCGGACGTCTGCCGGTCCTGCTCGTACTGGACGCGGTCGCGGTCGTCCTGCCGGTTCTGCGCGAGCAGGATCAGCGGGGCCGCGTAGGAGGCCTGCAGCGACAGCATGAGCGTGAGGAAGATGAACGGGTACGGGTCGAACTGGAACGAGGCCGGGGCGGCGACGTTCCAGCTCACCCAGACCACCACGAACACGGTCATGTAGACCAGGAAGCGCGCGGTGCCGAGGAAGCGGGCGATGCGCTCCGACAGCCGGCCGAACGCCTCGGGGTCGTAGTGGGGGCGCAGTGAGCGGCGCAGGTCACGGGGCTGGTCAAGGCGTTCGGTCGTCACGTCAGAGCCTCTCGCGCCAGTCTTCGGGGAGCAGGTGGTCAAGGACGTCGTCGACGGTCACCGTGCCGACGAGCCGGTTGTGCTCGTCGACGACCGGGGCGGCGACGAGGTTGTAGACCGCCAGGTAGGCGGCGACGTCGGGCAGCGGCAGGTCGGGCTTGATCGGGTCGATCGACGGGTCGATGACGTTGCCGAGCAGCGTGGAGGGCGGGACGCGGAGCAGCCGCTGGAAGTGGCTCACGCCGAGGTAGCGGCCGGTCGGGGTCTCGTTGGGCGGGCGGGTGATGAACACCTGGGCCGCCACGGCCGGGGTCAGCTCCTGCTGCCGGATGTGCGCGAGCGCCTCGGCGACCGAGCTGGTCGGGGGGAGGATGACCGGATCGGTGGTCATCAGGCCGCCGGCGGTGTCGTGCGGGTAGGTGAGCAGCCGCCGCACCGGGGCGGCCTCCTCCGGCTCCATCAGCGCCAGCAGCGCGGACGCCTGCTCCGGGGGCAGGTCGTGGAGCAGGTCGGCGGCGTCGTCGGGGCCCATCTCCTCCAGCACGTCGGCGGCCCGCTCCGGTTCGAGCGCGCCGAGGATGCCGATCTGGTCGCCGGGCGGCAGCTCCTCCAGCACGTCGGCCAGCCGGTCGTCGTCGAGCGCGCGGGCGACCTCCTCGCGTCGTTTGCCGGACAGCTCGTGCAGGGCGTTGGCCAGGTCGGCGGCGCGCAGCGACTCGAAGGAGGCGATCAGCCCGGCGGCGCCCTGGTTCTCCTGGAGGATGTCGAAACCGGAGACCTCGTCCCAGCCGGCCACCCGGGCGTCGCGCCGCCGCCTGCCCCGGTAGACCGCGATCTGGGTGACCTGCCACTCGGCGGGCTTGGTCTCGGCGATGGCGACGTCGTAGACGGTCATCGGCTCGCCGTCGACGCGCACGGTCAGGTCGAGCATCTCGCCGATCACCAGGGTCTCCAGGGGCCGCTGCTCGAACCGGCGCACGTTGAGCTTGCCGGTGAAGATCACCGCGCCGGCCTCGATGCCCCGTACCCGGGTGATGGGCAGGAACACCCGGCGGCGGGGGCGGACCTCGACCACCATGCCGTGCACGCGGGGCGGGCGCGAGCCGCGCAGCCCGACGACCACGTCCCTGATGCGGCCGATCTGATCGCCCGCCGGGTCGAAGACCGGGGTGCCCGCCAGCCGGGCGACGAAGATCTGCACGTCAGCCAGGCTAACAGCGCCCCCGCGTTGCGCCGCGGACGCCTGACGTGTCAGTATCCAACCTGCACCACGGTAATGACGTTCGACGGGGGTTCACGTGCGCTACGCGGGACTCGCGATGGCCTTCGTGTCCTCGCTCTGCTTCGCCTTCTCCGGCACCATGGCCAAATACCTCAACGCCGCCGGTCTGGCGCCGCTGGAGGCGGTCTGGGTGCGGATGGCGGGCGCCGGGGTGCTGCTGCTCGCCGTGCTCGCCGTGGTCAAGCCGTCCGCGCTGCGGATCGCCCGCTCGCGGCTGCCGTTCTTCGCGGTGTACGCGGTCGTCGCCATCGCCGGGGTGCAGTCACTGTACTTCGCGGCCATCACCAGGCTGCCGGTGGGGATCGCCCTGCTGCTGGAGTTCATGGCGCCGGTGATAGTGGTGGCGTGGGTGCGGTTCGTGCGGAAGATCCGGCTGGCCAGGGCCGCCTACCTCGGCGCGGTCATGGCGGTGGCCGGCCTGGCCATCGTGGTCGAGGCCTGGCAGGGCCTCCGGCTGGACGCGATCGGGCTGGGGCTGGCGCTGCTGGCCGGCGCGTGCTGCGCCGGATATTTCCTGATGAACGATAGCTTCGGGGATGACATCGACCCGCTCGGCCTGATCGCCTGGGGCATGATCGGCGCCGCCGTCGTGCTCGCGCCGATCTCCCAGCCGTGGAACCTCCCGTGGGACGCCTTCACCCGGACCGCCTCGCCGGTCGGCGGCACCCCGCTGCCGGTGCTCGTCGCGTACCTGTGGCTGGTGGTCGTGGCCACCGTCATCGCCTACATCCTCGGGGTGAACGCGGTCCGCAGGCTCTCGGCGGCCGTCGGCGCGACCGTGGCCTCGCTGGAGGTCATCGCCGGCTCGATCGTCGCATGGCTGCTGCTCGGCCAGGCGCTCGGCGCGTACCAGATCGTCGGCGGCCTCATCGTGCTGTCGGGCGCGCTCCTCGCGCAGACCGCGACCATCGTCCGTCAGACGCCGGTCGACCTGGCGGCGCCCGTCGGCGTGAGCCGCAGCACCGTCGACCCCTGAGCCCAGCGCTCGGTCAGGCGCTCGCTGTCGCGGGCGTTGAGCCGCTCCTTGGCCAGCGCCGCCACCGCCTCGGGCGCCGCCGCCTGCTCGACGACCGACACAGCGGCGTCGAACACCACCAGCCGGGCCCCGTTGTCCTTGCTGCGCAGCGTCACCCGTACGCTCTCCCGCCCGGCCAGCCCCGGCAGCTCCTGCTCCTCGCCGCCGGTCACCAGGTGGATCGCGCCGTCGTGCCACGCGTGCCAGGCCAGCCGCGGCCGGTCCAGGTCGAGCCAGAGGACGCCGGACTTCTTGGCGGCCTCCTCGATGGCCGATAGCTCAGTCGCCGATAGCCCAGCCGCCGATAGCCCAGTCGCCGATAGCTCAACTGCAAGGGTGTCGTCCGTCACAGCTCGAATGTAACCGGCTCCGGTGCCGTTACGGTGTGGCTCATGTTGCGTTCGCGTAGATCTGTCCTGGCCGTGCCCGGTAGCAACCCCCGTTTCCTGGAGAAGGCCCGCGGCCTGCCCGTCGACGAGGCGTTCCTGGACCTGGAAGACGCCGTCGCGCCCCTGGCCAAGGAGGAGGCGCGGCGCAACGTGGTGGCCGCGCTGCGCGAGGGCGGCTGGGACGGCAAGACCGTCGCGGTGCGGGTCAACGACCTGGCGACGCAGTGGGCGTACAAGGACGTCATCGAGGTCGTCGAGGGCGCCGGCGACCGGCTCGACTGCCTGATCCTGCCCAAGGTGCAGGACCCGACCGAGGTCGTGTGGCTCGACACGCTGCTCACCCAGATCGAGAAGGCCATGGGCTACGAGCCGGGCCGCATCGGCATCGAGGCGCAGATCGAGAACGCGCGCGGGCTGGTCAACGCCGACGCCATCGCCGGCTCGTCCCGGCGGCTGGAGACGCTGGTCTTCGGGCCGGCCGACTTCATGGCCTCGATCAACATGCGCACCCTCGTCGTGGGCGAGCAGCCGCCCGGCTACGACGAGGGCGACGCCTACCACTACATCCTGATGCGCCTGCTCATGGCCGCCCGCACCCACGACCTTCAGGTCATCGACGGCCCCTACCTGCAGATCAAGGACGTCGACGGGTTCCGCCGGGCCGCCCGGCGCTCGGCCGCGCTCGGCTACGACGGCAAGTGGGTGCTCCACCCGCTGCAGGTCGACGCGGCCAACGAGCTGTTCTCGCCGCCACAGGAGGACTACGACCGCGCCGAGCTCATCCTCGACGCGTACAAGTACTACACGACGGTCGAGAAGCGCGGCGCGGCCATGCTCGGCGACGAGATGATCGACGAGGCGTCCCGGAAGATGGCGCTGGTCGTGGCCGCCAAGGGCCGGGCCGCCGGGCTGAAGCGCACCACGAGCTTCGACCCGGCGGGTTAGACCGTGAACCCCACGGCCGTGAAGAACCAGAACGACGAGGTCAGCCAGAGCCCGACGAGCGCGGTGAACGCCAGCCCGCCGATCACCGGAAGCGTCCAGCCCGGGGTGTTCTCCTTGCGCAGGGCCAGCATCTTCGTGGTGAACACGCCGTAGAAGAAGCAGCCGAGCAGCGAGTGGACCATCACCCGCGGCACGTCGTACTGCAGGCCGAGCGCGTACAGGCAGTGGAAGGCCACCGGGATGGTGAGCAGGAACGCCAGCCTGCCCGACCACCGGTGGACCCCCGCCGGGATCCGGACCCCCAGCCTGCCCCACATCGACAGGGCCGAGACGACCTGCACCACGGCCAGCGCGGCGGCGGCCGTGGTCAGCCAGACCTTCATCGGCAGCGCGGCCGAGAAGCCCGCGACGCCCACGGCGAAGCCGGTGGGGGTGTGCGCGCGCCCGTACACGCCGAGCGCGACCATGATCACGGCGCCGGCCAGCAGCGGCACCAGCAGCGGGACGGAGCTCCGGGCGGGATGGCGGTGGACGGCGGTCATCGCGTCTCCTCTCATCGCATCTCCTCGATGAAACCGTCGACGTCCTCGGGCGTGACGGTGGTTCCGTTCACGGAGACGGACCTCGTCGGGTCGTCGCCGTCGAGCCGCGGGACGTCCACCGGCTCGTCGTTCCTGAAGGCGGCGCCGACCTGCGTGTAGCCGCCGCCCGGGTTCTCCACGACGATCCAGCCCGCGCGCACCTTGGCGCCCCTGACGACGGCGCTGGCGCGGTACAGGCCCGAGGGCTTTCTGACCGTGGCGGCGACGAAGCTCCACCGCTTCCCGCCGACCGCGACCTGCCCCGCGGCCCTGCCGTCACCGAGCTCGGCCTTGACCGTGGCCTTCCCGGTCCCCTTCAGCGCCAGTTCGCCGCCGGTCGCGTCGCCCTTGAACCAGGACTCGGTCCGGCCGTCGCAGAAGTACCCGATGGCCTTGCCGTCACGGATCGAGATCGCGATCAGGCCGCCGTTGCCCTTCACCCGGCCCGCGTAGTCGGCCTTCTCCGGCGCGGGGGGCGACTCCTCGAACGTCGGCGTCTCGGCCGGCGAGGGCTCGGCCGAGGCCGTGGCCTCGCCGCTCTCCGGTGTTTCCGTCGCCTCGGCGGCCTCCGGCGCTCGCGTCGCCTCACCGGCCGTGGCGGCGGTCGGATCGGCCGCCGGCGCGGCGGTGACGCTGGCGACGCCCAGCCCCGCGGCGAGCACGGCGCCCGCCGCCAGGGTGACGATAGGTCCCAGCCTTGACATGGCTTGCTCCCAGGATCGGCATGCGTACGCCTTCGAGCATCCGCCGAAAAGGCCGGGCCGTCTGTGAACTATTGCGCACCGGACGGACAGAATATGGAGATGCAGGAGAATCCTGAGCCTTCACCGGGACCGTACGGTCCGCCGGCTTACGCGCCGTACCCGCCGCCGCCGTCCTGGTTCGCGCCCGTGCCTCAGGACGCGCGATACGACCAGCTCGCCAGAACCCCGGCCAACCGGCTGTGGCGGCAGGTCGTCGGCACTCTGGTCGTCGCCGCCGGGTTCTTCGTCATCGGCACGGTCGTGCTGCTGGCCGGGACCGTCATCGGGGCGATCCTGCGCATCCCGCCGCCGGGGCCGGGGCAGATCTCCGGCGATCCGGTGTACGGGATGCTCCTGCTGCTGCTGTCGATCGCGGCCGTGCTGCCGCTGGTGTTCGGCGTGGCCGCGCTGGTGCAGCGGCGGCGGCCGGGGACGCTGTCGTCCGTGGCCGGGCGGCTGCGCTGGTCGTGGCTGCTGATCTGCGGGGGCGTGGCCCTGCTGTCGATGGTGCTGGCCCAGATCGTCCAGATGATCCTGCTGGTCGCCACGGGACAGCAGACCGGCGACATCTTCGGCTGGACCGGGTGGGAGCGCTTCCTGCCCGCGCTCGTCGTCATCGTGCTGTTCGTGCCCTTCCAGGCGGCCACCGAGGAGTACATGTTCCGCGGGTGGCTGCTGCAGGCTTTCGGCGCGCACCTGCGCAACCCGTGGTGGGGGATCGTGATCAGCTCGGTGCTGTTCGCGTCGTTGCACGGTTACTCGTGGGCGGGGCTGCTCGACGTGTTCAGCTTCGGCGTGGCCATGGCGTTCCTCGCGGTGCGGACCGGCGGGCTGGAGGCGGCCATCGCGCTGCACGTGCTGAACAACATGATGGCGTTCGGCGTCAGCGCGGCGGCGGGGAAGCTGGACGAGGCCTTGGACCAGGCGTCGGTGCCGGTGCCGTGGCAAGCGCTCGCGGCGACGGTCGTACAACTAGGGGTCTTCATCATTTTGGTGCTTTATCTGGCCAAAAAGCGGTCAATCAGCACTACTACCGGATAAATCGCCCGCAGGGTGTCAGGAATCTCGCTAGAGAGCTCTCGCCATTCCGGCTCCGACGTGCTGCTCTGGTTCTGTGGAGATGGACGTACGAGGTGAGGGGTGATCGTCTCTGGCCGGTGGGGTATGAGTGATCGTGGTGATGCTGTCGCGGACGCCGGAAGGAGGGACGCGAAGGTCGAAATAAGCGCATTTAGTGCACATTTGCGGCTAAGTAGCCCTTGGAACGGTCCCCAGGCTCTACCTCGTCCCCGCTGAGCAATGCCGACCAGAGCGATCTCGACCATCGAGCGGACCGGCCGCTTCCGTCCCGCTCGACCCGTCCGACTAGGAGGTACGGCGCGTGGCCTCCGGCGCCAGTGACCAGCAACGGCAGCCGCCAGACGACCCTCGTCCCGGCGACGCCACAGCCCCGGACTCACCCCCCGCCGACGACCCCACCCCGGCCACAGGCCGCAGCGACCCGCCGTCGCCACCCCCGGCCGGCCGTCCTGCCGGGTCCTCCCCGCCCGCCGGCTCCGAACGGACGCACGGGGAAGCACCCACCGGACCGGGCGGTTCCGCGGCGGGCGAGCACAAGGCTGAAGGGCCCGCGCGCGAACCCCGGATCCGGCACCACCCGCCGGGGCCCACGGACGACCGCACCCGCGGCTTACCGCTCACCTCACCCTGGGGCCTGCCGCCGTTCGCCGCCCCCACCCCGGAGGACGACCCTCCCGAACCCTCCAAGGGCCGACGACCGTACAGCTCTCCCACCGCCGAGCCGGAGACCGAGCCCCGGCGCCGCCGGCGCACGGTCGACCGCCCGGACAAGCTCGTGGCCAGCGGGCCACCACGTCCCGTCCCGCCACCGGCGTCCGGAGAGTCCGAGCCTTCCCCGCCCGGCGAGGGGGCGGGGAAGGACCTCGGCCACCAGGACTCCCCCGGCGACATCGCCCGTACGGGCACAGACCGTGAAGGCCGCGGAGACGCCCGTACGGCCCCGTACGGGATCGCACACGAGCCCCCGCCTCCAGAGGCCGCCCCCCAGCGCGCCGAGGACCCCGGCCACTCTCAGAGCGGCGCCGAGACCCCCCAGCCCCCGACAGGCGGCACACCCACCAGCGGCGAGCCCCAGAGCGGCGGCGAGGCCCACGGCGGTCAGTCCCGGGGCGGTGGCGAGGGTGACGAGGCTGCGGGACGCCCGTCTCCGAGGCGTGGCGAGCCCTATGCGGGGGAGGCGGCTCCCGCCGGCGGCGGTTCCAGCTGGTTCCACCGGGCCGAGGAGCCCGCCCGCGACCGCTCCCGGGAGGACGACGCCCCGAGCGGTCAGGAGCCTCGCTGGGAGATCGCTTACGGAGCGGGAGCCGTGAGCGGGAGCCTGGCGGATGAGCCTGCCGGTCGCGGCGCGGGAGTCGTGCGGGGGAGTCCGGGAGAGGAGTCCGCCGGCGACGAGCCCGTACCGGATGAGCACGTACCCGACGAGGACGAGCCGGTACGGCGGGTGGGGAGACCGCCGGGCGGGAGGCCGACGCGGCCCGATCTGCTGGTCGCCTCCGGACCCGCACGGCCCCCGGGGAGCGGCGGAAGGCACGAGCGGGGCCCCGCCCCGTCGGCGATGCGGCGGGCGAGCCCGACGCGGCGGCGGCGCAGCCCCGTCGTGCCGATGGCCGTGGCGCTGGCGATCGCGCTGCTCGTGGCCGCCGGCATGCTGGTGTGGCAGTGGCGCGCCCCCGACGAGGCCCAGCTCAGGCTCGCCACCGGCACCGGCAGGAACGGCGACGACCTGTTCACGGTCCCCGCGGCCGGGCAGGGCACCGACCAGAAGCTCAACGACCTGGCCGCCGACGGCCGTGCCGTGGTGGTCGTGGGCAGCGACACCACCAGCCCGACGCCCAGGCCGCTGTTCCTGTACTCGGCCGACGGCAGGAAGTGGCAGCTCGGCCGCGTCACCGGCGCGAGCACGCCCATCGTGCGGCGCGTGGTCGGCGGCGGCGGCCGGTGGCTGGCCGCCGGGGGCGACGGGGTGCGCGAGGCAGGGCTGTGGACCAGCGCCGACGGCCTGAACTGGCAGACGGCCGGCGGCGCGGCGTTCCGGCCCGGCGACCTGATCCACGACATCGCCAGGACCGGCTCCGGGTTCGTCGCGGTGGGTGAGGCGGCGCTGCGCGACGGCGGAGCGGGCCCGGCCGCCTGGCACTCGGAGGACGGCCGTGACTGGGAGCGGGTGGAGACCCGCGGCCTGGAAGCGGGCGGGATCCGGGCCGTGGCGGCCAGGGGCGACACGGTGGTGGCCATGGCCAGGCCCGCGCAGGGCGACGGCTCCCGCGTCATCAGGTCCGGCGACGGCGGCCGCACCTGGCAGGCGACGGGGTTCCAGCTCCCCGAGGCGACGCCCAAGGCGGGCTCGCTGGCGGTGGCGTCGAAACGTTTCGTGCTGGTCTCCACCCGGCAGCGCACGATCACCGGCGACGTGCGGGTCTACTGCTCGCCCACCGGCGGCGAGTGGTCGCAGTGCGGCACGATCGACGGCCTGCCCGCGGCCAGCCCCGGCGTGGAGCGGCTCGTCCCGTACGAGGGCGGCGTGGCCGCGGTGAGCCAGGCGGGGATCGGCTCGTACGCGGTGCTGACCAGCGCGGACGGCGGCTCGTGGAGCACGCGGCCCGGCATCGGCGACCTGGGCGGCGCGACGCTGCGCGGCTTCGCCATCGGCGCGGGCGGCACCCTGTACGCGGGCGGCGACCGCGCGGTCTCGGACGTGCACAACGAGCCGGTGCTCGTGGCCGCGCCCCAGCGGGGCAAGGCGGCGCGGGTACGGCTCGACCAGGTCGAGGGGCTGACCAGGATGGCGCGCGAGACCAGCGGCCTGGCCGGCCACGACGGCCGGTACGTGGCCGTCGGCTCGGCCGCCGGCGAGGCGGGCGTCTGGACCACCCAGGACTGGAAGGACTGGACGTCCATCGGGCTCGGCGGACCCCGGCGGCAGCAGTTGAACGACGTGGCGTTCGGCAGGCGCGGCTGGCTCGCCGTGGGCGGCACCCAGGCCGATCTCCAGGTGACCGAGCCGCTCCTGGTCAGCTCCGCCGACGGCCGCACCTGGAAGAAGGTGCCTCTGTCCGACGACCTGGCCAGGCAGGGCGATCACCCGTACCTGGACGTGCGGACGGTCGCGGCGGGGCCCGGGGGATACCTGCTCGCGGGCGAGGACCGCGGCCCGGCGGGCACGGCGGCGGCGGTCTGGTTCACCCCCGACCTGCGCGCCTACACCCGCGCGGCGCGGCTGCCGCAGGGCGGCTCGGGCGTGCGCCTGCACGACCTGGCCGCCACCCCGGACGGGTACGTCGCGGTCGGCGGCGCGGGCGCGGCCGGGCACGAGAGCGGCGTCGTCTGGGTGTCGGGGGACGGGCTCAACTGGACGGCCAGGGAGCGGCTGGCCCCGCCGGACGCGTCCTCGGCCGGACTGCGCCAGGTGGTGGCCTACCAGGACAAGCTGGTGGTCATCGGCGCGGCCCAGACCTCCTCGGGCGCGTCCCGGGCCTTCTCCGCCGTCTCCGAGGACGACGGCGAGACCTGGGAGACGTCGTGGCTGCCCGCGGAGAAGGCGGCGGGCGTGCACGACCTGGCGGCGGCGGAGCAGGGCCTGGTGGCGGTCGGCTGGCACGGCACGCAGGGCGAGGGCGACAGCGCGGCCTGGATCTCGCAGGACGGCCTGTCGTGGAGCCGGCTCGACCTCAAGAAGGACCGCCTGGCCGGGCCGGGCGCGCAGTGGCTGGCCGCCGTGACGATCTCAGGTGAGGAGGTGGTGGCGCTGGGCCGTTCCACGACGTACAGCGACGACCACCTCATCCTCTGGACGTCCTCCCTCACCGCCGGCCGCTGAGGGCCGCGGGGAGGCCCGTCACGGCGGAAGGGCGCGCCAGGCGCGCAGCGTGTCGAGCAGGCCGGCGGTGAGCGGCAGGCGGGTGAGTTCGTCCGGCGCGCACCAGCGGGCGTCCGCGGCGTCGTCGCCCGGCGTGAGCGCGCCGCCGACCACAGTGGCGAGATAGTCGCGCACCTCGTACGTGACGCCGCCGGGAGCCGGCAGGTCCACCGTGCCCGCGAGCGGCCCGACGGCCACCTCCAGACCCGTCTCCTCCAGCAGCTCGCGCCGCACGGCGGCGGCGTCGGACTCGCCGGGCTCCACCCGGCCGCCCGGCAGCGACCAGCGCCCCGCACTCGGCGGGCGGCCGCGCTGGACGAGCAGAAGGCGGCCCGCGTCGTCCAGGACGATCGCGCCGACACAATTTACGCGCACCTGACCAACATTACGACGTGATAACGGACTGTGGTCTTGACGGGGCGGTCCCCGACGAAGCACCGTGGGTAGCTGTGAGAGCGGCTCCAACCTGCCCCCGGTGTTTCGGCCCGCTGCACGCGCCCAGCGTGTGGTCGAGTGCCTGGCGCTGCGACGCGCACGGTGACGTCCTGCCGTACCAGCCTCCCCGGCCGCCCTCGGAGACGGCCGCGCAGGCGATGCGCAAGACCTCGCTGGTGCCGGTGTGGCTGCCCTGGCCGTTGCCGTCCGGATGGCTCGTCACCGGGTTCGGCGAGGTGGGCGACGAGGTCAAGGGCGTGCGGGCGAGCCTGGTCGCGCTCTCCGGGCCGTCCCTCATGGAGGGCCCCGCCGACCTCCTCGTCATCGCCGAGGAGCCGGGCGTGTGCATCGGGGCGGCGTTCGCGGGGCTGTCCGGGCCCGACCCCGGCGAGGGGTTCGACGCGGGGCCGCCCAACGCCAAGATCGAGGTGATGGGGCATCCCGCGCCGCTGTGGTGCGTGCACGGCTCGCCCGACCGGGCCGTCTACGCGGGCGAGGCGCTCGGCAACTGGCTGTGGGCCATCGCCTGGCCCGCCGAGGCCGGCTGCATCATCGCGCTCGCCGAGCTGAGCCTGATCGACATGCGCGACCACGACCTCGACATTCCGTTCGGCGCATTCTCGCCCCGGCTCCAAGACTGAGGCCCGACAGGATTCGCTCATGGGTGTGGACGGGCTAGAGTTCGGAGGCGTGACAGCGCGTATCGAGCGAGTGGTGACCGAGGGCCTCGTCGACATCGACGGCACCGAGCACAAGGTCGAGAACAACACCTGGATCATCGGCGACGACGAGGAGGCCATCGTCATCGACCCGTCCAGGGACGCCGAGAAGATCCTGGAGGCGGTGGGCGAGCGCGAGGTGCTCGCGGTCATCTGCACCCACGGCCTTCCCGACCATGTCGGCGCCGCCATCGAGGTGGCGGCCAGGGACGAGGCCGTCGTCGCCCTCCATCCCAAGGACAAGCAGCTCTGGCGGGAGACCTGGACCGAGACCTGGCCGGACATCGACATGGAGGACGACGGCGTCTTCCAGGTCGCCGACGTCCAGCTCGACGTCATGGAGACGCCCGGCATCACGCCCGGCGGGGTCTCGCTCTACTGCGAGGGCCTCAACGCGGTCTTCTCCGGCAAGACGTTGCAGGCCGACGGCCCCGGCAAGCTCGGCGGCGAGTACCCCCGCCTGGCCGACCAGCTCACCGCCATCGGCGGGCGGCTGTTCACGCTGCCGGGCGCGACCCGGGTGCTGCCCGCCCACGGCGAGGAGGTGACCGTCGGAGATCTGGAGCCGCACTTCGACGACTGGATCTCCGGCTCGCTGACCCGGGTGGAGACCGAGCCCGCGGAGGAGAGCCCGCTCGCCGACGGCACCAAGGCCGCCCGCATCAGGCTCGACTCCGGCGACGACTAGGGTGTACGACCAGCTTCCGCTGGAAGGGATGCCGCGGCGGCTCTATTCCTGCACGCCGTCGCGGTTGAACGCCTGGCTCGACTGCCGGCGCCGCTACCGGTTCACCTACCTGGACCGGCCGCAGCCGTCGAAGGGCCCTGCCTGGGCCCACAACAGCGTCGGGGCGAGCGTCCACAACGCGCTCGCGGCGTGGTGGCGGGAGCCGTACGAGCGGCGCACGCCGCTGACCGCGGCCGTCCTGCTCACCAGGGGATGGATCAGCGAGGGGTTCAGGGACGAGGCCCAGTCGGCCCACTGGCTCGACCGCAGCCGCGACCTGGTCTCGGGGTACGCGGCCACGCTCGACCCGTCCGACGACCCGGTCGGCGTCGAGCGCACGGTGGCCACCCGGACGTCGGTGATCGCCGTCTCGGGCCGCATCGACCGGCTCGACCGGCGCGGCGACGAGTTAGTCGTGGTCGACTACAAGACGGGGCGGCGGCCGCTCACCCAGGACGACGCGCGCTCCTCGCTCGCGCTGGCGATCTACGCGGTCGCGGCGTCCCGCATGATGCGCACCCCGGCCCGCGCCGTCGAGCTGCACCACCTGCCGACGGGCGAGATCGTGCAGTGGCGTCACACGGACGAGTCCCTCGACCGCCACCTGCGGCGCGCCGAGGAGATCGGCTCGGAGGCCGCCGACGCCGACGAGCGTTACCGGGCGGTCATGGGTGAGCCGGCCCGGCCCGGACGGCCCCGGTCAGGCGGGGCGGGCGCGTCCCGTACGCAGGGAAACACCGGCCCGCCCGTCGCCGGCGCCACGGGCGGGCCTGCCGCCGAGCGGCCTGAGCGGCCCCTGGTGAGCCCGCCGCGGGTGCCGGCGGAGCTGGACGAGCTGTTCGCGCCGAGTCCCGGCCCGATCTGCGGCTGGTGCGACTTCCGCCGCCACTGCCCCGAAGGGCTGACCGCCGCCCCCGAACACCGCCCCTGGGACGGCCTGGCGGAGTGAGGCCCGGGGTCAGAGGGTGTGGCTCTCGGCCGTGTTCCAGAACCTGACGAGCGCCGCCGCCGTGGTCTCCGGCGCCTCCACGGCGGGCGAATGGGCCGCGCCCGGCACCACCACGCACTCGGCGCCCAGGGCCGCCGCCATCTCCTGCTGCGTCTCGGCCGGCCAGCCGTCGTCGTGCTCGCCGTACAGCACCAGGGTGGGCAGCTCGATCTGGCGCAGCTCGTCCGTGCGGTCGGGCGCGGACACCACCTCGGCGGCCATCGCCGCCAGGCCCGTCGGCGAGTTGGCCAGCAGCCGTTCGCGCAGGAACGCCAGGATGTCGTCGGGCACCTCCGCCGCCAGCGCGTCCGGCTCGAAGCCGGCGTGCCACACGTGCCGCAGCCCCGAGGCGGGGATCGTGCGCGTCAGCCACCGGGCGTGCTCGGCGCGCTTGCCGGTGATGCCGGCCGGGCCGGAGCCCAGCAGCGTGAGTGAGGCGAACTTGGTGCGCCCGTCGATCACCGCCTCGCGCGCCACCAGGCCGCCGAAGGAGTGGCCCACCAGATGGACCGGCTCGCCGTCGCCGGCCTGCTGGGCGAGCGCGTCGACGTCGGCGCCGAGCGCCGCGCACGTGTAGGCGGCGGGGTCGTCGGCGCCCGGCGTCTCGTACTGGCCGCGCAGGTCGACGGCGAGCACGCGGCGGCCGGACAGGGCCAGCGTCTGCAGGACCGCGATGAAGTCCTCCTTGCTGCCGGTCAGCCCCGGGAGCAGGATCGCGGGCCCGCGCTCCACCACTCCGGTCGCCGGCAGCGCCTCCAGGACCGCGAACGTGCCCCGGGCGGTCTCGATCTTGCCTGGGGTGACGCCAGGAGGCAGGTGCAGGAATCGCGGCGTACTCACGTGGGGCAACAATACCCAGAGCCCACCGCGTCAACACCGGCGAACGCGTTACGCCGGTGGCAGCGGGGAATCCGGCGCCGCCGGTCGGCGGAAACACCCGGAAGACAGCCCTCGACGTGCGGGGACGCCCTGCCGCCCGCATGCGAAAGGCGCGCACCCGGACGGGGTGCGCGCCTTCGGCGGAACCGTCAGCCGGCGCGGCGGCGGTTGCCGCGGTTGCCGCCGTTGCGGCGCTGCTGCTTGCGCTCCGTGGCGGCCGACGGCGCGATGTCGTCGTCGTCCGTCGCCAGGTCGGGCGACTGGAAGATCACCGAGAACGGGCTCGCCGGGATGATCCGCTCCGGCTCCCGCCTCGGCGGGGCCGAGAACTCCGGCTCGCGCACCGGGGCCGGGGCCTCGGCGCGCGGCTCCGGCGCGACCTCGGGCTCGCGCGCCACGGGGGCGGCCTCCCGCCGCGACCGGACGGGGGCCTTTTCGCGCACCGGGGCCGTGACGGCCCGCTCCTCAGGGGCGGGGACGTCCGCGACCGGCTCCGCGACGGCGGACCGTCGGGTGCGGCGGCGCGGCTCGGCGGCCGCCGCCACCTCCTCGGCAGTGATGATCGCGGGTGTCTCCTCCTGCTGCTTGCTGGAGCGACCGGTCACGTGCTCGACCTCCGGCGTCTCGACGGCAGGGCTTACTGCGGGGCTGCCTGCGGGGCTGTCTTCGGCGAGCTTGCCGCCACGGGTGCGCCGGCGCGTGCGGGTGGAGGCGGGACGCTCCCGCCGCTCCTCACGCTCCTCGCGCTCGTCGCGGCGCCGGCCGCGCCCGCGTGGCCGGCCCGTCTCGCCGAGGTCCTCGATGCGCTCCGCCGACAGGCCCACCCGGGACCGGCTGGCGTGCGGGAGCACGCCCTTGGTGCCCTCGGGGATGCCGAGCTCGGAGAAGACGTGCGGCGAGGTGGAGTAGGTCTCCTCGGGCTCGGGGAAGTCGAGGCCGAGCATCTGGTTGATCATCTTCCAGCGGGTCAGCTCCTCCCACTCCACGAACGTGACCGAGATGCCCGTGCGCCCGGCCCGGCCGGTGCGGCCGATGCGGTGCACGTAGGCCTTGTCGTCGGTGGGGCAGTCGTAGTTGACCACGTGGGTGACGTCGTCGATGTCGATGCCGCGGGCCGCCACGTCGGTGGCGACCAGCACGTCGATCTTGCCGTTGCGGAACGCCCGCAGAGCCTGCTCGCGCTGGCCCTGGCCGAGGTCGCCGTGGACGGCCGCGACCGCGAAGCCCCGCGTGTCGAGCTGCTCGGAGACCATGTCACAGGCCCGCTTGGTCTCGCAGAAGACCATCGTGAGCCCGCGGCCTTCGGCCTGCAGCAGCCGGGAGAGGATCTCGATCTTGTCCATCCGGTGGGCGCGCCACACGATCTGGCGCACCTGCGGGGTGGTCTCGGACTCGCCGCTCTCCAGCTCCGCGCGCACGTGGGTGGGGCGGTTGAGGTACTTGCGGGACAGCCCGACGATCTCGCCCGGCATGGTGGCCGAGAACAGCATCGTCTGGCGCTCCGCCGGGATCAGCTTGAAGATCCGCTCGATGTCGGGCAGGAAGCCCAGGTCGAGCATCCGGTCGGCCTCGTCCAGGACCAGGCTGGTGACCTGGCTGAGGTCGAGGTGCTTCTGCTTGACCAGGTCGAGCAGCCGGCCGGGGGTGCCGACGATGACGTCGACGCCCGCCTTGAGCGCCTCGATCTGCGGCTCGTACGCGCGCCCGCCGTAGACGGTGAGCACCCGGGAGCCGAGCTTGCCCGCGGCGGTGACCAGGTCCTCGCTCACCTGCGTGGCGAGCTCCCGGGTCGGCACGACGACCAGCCCGCGGGGCTTCTTGCGGTTCTTGCGCGGCTTGCCGATGCTCTGCAGCATGGCGATGCCGAACGCGTAGGTCTTGCCGGTGCCCGTGCGGGCCTGGCCGATCAGGTCTTGGCCGTTCAGCGCGAGCGGAAGCGCCATCTCCTGGATCGGGAACGGTGTGGTGATGCCCTCGGTCTCGAGGGCATCGGCGATTTCTGGAGTGACTCCGAGGTCTCGGAAAGTCGTCAGCGTGGCCTGCCTCAGTCTCAAATGAAGGCGGGCCTGCCGGGACCGACGGGTGGAAAAACCGACCCCGTTCCTGGGTCCTCGCGGTAGAGCCAGCCCTCTCGTGTCATCACGACCGCGCGCCCGGGGATCGGGGGATCCGGGGACAGAACCCCGAATGTACACAGTGCGGTCGCACTTTCTCAGAGCAGTGTACTCGATAGCACAACGCTGGCCAGGCTTACGTATGTTCCCGAACATTGCCGGAAGTACGCTGCCATCCATGAACGAGTCTCCTGGGGTCGTCGACCTGCTCGGCGTCCTGGCCTATGCGGAGCTGAGCGCCTTCACGAGGATGACGGAGGACGCCGCCGCCCTGGCGCCCACGCTCGCCGACCGGACGGCGCTGTGCGAGCTGGCCGTCGCCGAATACCAGCACTTCCGGCTGTTGTACGGCCGGCTGCGCGACCTGGGGGCCGACCCGGAGCGGGCGATGCAGCCGTTCGCCGAGGCGCTGGACGCCTGGCACACCCAGACCAGCCCGGCCGACTGGCTCCAGGCGCTGGTCAAGGCGTACGTGGGGGTCGGCATCGCGCTCGACTTCTATCGTGAGGCGGCCCGCCGCCTGGCCCCGTCGATCGTCGAGCTGGTCGACGTGGTGCTGGAGGACGAGGGGCGCGCGGAGTTCGCGGTCGAGCGCGTACGGGCCGGGGTCGCGGCGGACCCGTCGGCGGGCGGGCGGCTGGCGCTGTGGGCCAGGCGGCTCGTCGGCGAGGCGCTCAGCCAGGGCCAGCGGGTCGCGGCGGCGCGCCCGGAGCTGGCCACCATGCTGGTGGAGTCGGGCGAGAACGACCAGGCGGAGATCTCCCGCCTGTTCGCCAGGCTGACCGAGGAGCACGGCAAGCGGATGGCGGCCCTCGGCATCTGACGAACACCGCCGGCCCGCGTGCCGCGCCCTCACGAGCGCGGCACGCGGGCCGGTGACGTCCTGAGGGACGGCGGCCTAGAGGGTGCCGCCGAAGCCCACCGGGCGCGACTCGTCCTCGCCGATCTCCAGGAAGCCCAGCGATGCCACCGGCACCACCACCCGCCTGCCCTTCACATCGGTGATGGCGAAGACACCACGATCGGCCGCGAGGGCCTGCCTGATCTCCTCCTCGACCTGCTCGGCCGACAGGTCGGTCTCCACCACGAGCTCACGGTGCACCGAACGCACGCCGATCTTGACTTCCATCATGCTCCCTTTCAACGGGGCGGGGCCTCCCCCATCGTCGCCGCTCAGCGCGGGGAAAACCCAGCTGATCGCGCCCAGCGAACGCGTTAAGCCGTACGCGGAAAACCGCTGATGCCCCGCCAGGCGAGCCGCGCCATGAGCTGCTCGGCCGCGTCCTTGGGGATGGCGCCGTGCTTGGTCACCCAGTAGCGGGCGCTCACCTCGGCCATGCCCACCAGCCCGACACCGAGCAGGTGCGCCTCGTCGCTGGTGCAGCCGGTGTCCTCCTGGATCACCGCGCTGACCATCTCGGCGCATTCGTGCAGCGAGCGCTCCACGCGCTGCCGCACCGGCGCCACGTTGCGCAGGTCGGACTCGAAGACCAGCCGGAACGCCTCGCCCTGGGTGGAGACGAAGTCGAAGAACGCGCTGAACGTCGCCTGCACCCGCGACTTGTTCTCGGTCGTGGAGGCGAGGGCCTCCCTGCACCGGTTGACCATGTCGTCGACGTGCAGGTCCAGCAGCGCGAGGTAGAGCTCCAGCTTGCCGGGGAAGTGCTGGTAGAGCACCGGCTTGCTGACCCCCGCGCGGTCGGCGATCTCGTCCATGGCGGCCGCGTGATAGCCGTTCTCGACGAACACTTCCTGCGCCGCGCTGAGCAGTTGCCTGCGGCGGGCGAGTCGGGGCAGCCGGGTGCCCCGGGGCTTGGCGTCCGGGGTAGCGGTCACGCGGGTCTCCATGGGTGTTCGTGCCTGGTCTGCCGACATCCTACGTGGGGGGTGCCGCCGCCTCAGCGATAGTCGTCGTCGTCGTACTCGACCACGCGATCCTGCTCCACCGCGTCGGCCGGGTTGACCTCCAGGGGAAGCTCGCGGCGCATCTCCTCCTCCTCGCGCAGCTGGCGCTGCTGCTCGGCGGCGTCGGCCGCGGGAGTCTCGATCGGCAGCTCCGCGTCCTCGGCGAAGTTGTCGTCGTCTCCGCGTACGTCCATCTCGGACATGTCGGTCCCCCTCTTCGTGTGGACGGATTCAGACTACGCCTGGGTGAACAGGTCGCCATGCTCTTCCACTCTCGCCAGCACATCGGACGAGGTGAACACCAGGTCCTCAGGGCTCCGGCAACTCTCCACCTCCTGCCACAGCAGGGGCGTGGAAACCGTCGGCCGTTCCCTGGCGCGCAGCGAGTACGGCGCGACGGTGGTCTTGGCGGGGTTGTTCTGGCTCCAGTCGATGAAGACCCTGCCCGTCCGCAGCTTCTTCGCCATCACGCTGACGATCAGGCCGGGGTGCTCCTTGGCCAGGGCCTGGGCCAGCCGCTTGGCGTACGCCGACGGCTCCTCCCGGCAGTCCCAGGCGGCGTACAGCTGCATGCCCTTGCTGCCGCTGGTCTTCGGCCTGGCCTCCAGGCCGTCGGCCGCCAGCACCTCACGCAGCGCCAGGGCCACCTGGCAGCACTCCACGATCGTCGCGGGCGGCCCCGGGTCCAGGTCGAACACCAGCGTGTCCGGCGGCAGGGAGCTCCCGTCGTCGTCCACCCGCCACTGCGGCACGTGCAGCTCCAGCGCGGCCAGGTTCGCGTAGTAGACCAGCCCCGGCAGGTCCTCCAGGACGGCGAAGTCGATGGTCTCGCGGTCCTTGGTGCTGCCGGGCGCGGGCAGCCGGGCCCGGCGCACCCAGCCGGGGGTGTGCTCGGGGGCGTTCTTCTCGAAGAACGACATGCCGGCCACGCCGTCCGGGAAGCGCTTGACCGTCAGCGGCCGGCCCGCCACGTGCGGCAGCAGCACCGGGGCGATCCTGCTGTAGTAGTCGATGACCTCGGCCTTGGTGAAGCCGCACTCGGGATAGAGCACCTTGTCCAGGTTGCTCAGCGTCAGCTCCCGCCCGTCCACCCGCACCGGCACCTTGCTCGCCGCACTCATCGGGCCGTCACCTCCGCGGGCGGCTTGTCGGGCCGCAGGCCGCGCCACACGGGATGCCGCAATCTCAGCTCGTCGGTCCACATCGTGTACGCCACCTCCCCGACGAGATCGGGTCTAACCCATCGATTACGCCACGGGACCGGGTTGTGGAACGGGCTCCGCGGGATCTCCATCGGCCGGAGCAGCGCGTACAGCTCCGCCAGCGTCCCGTCGGTGAGTCCGGTGCCGACGTGTCCCACGTACGTCAGCCCGCGCGGGGTGAACACGCCCATGACCAGCGAGCCGATCCCGCCCGCGCGGCGGCCCTTGCCCGGCTTCCAGCCGCCGATCACCACCTCGGTGGTGCTCAGGTGCTTGACCTTGATCCAGGAGCGGGAGCGCACGCCCGGCTCGTAGGGCGAGTCGAGCAGCTTGGCGACCACGCCTTCGAGTCCCTGCTCGTGGGTGGCCGCCAGCAGGTCCGACCCGCCGGGGAAGGACGGGGGAGCGCCGATGTCCAGAGCGTCCAGCAGGGCCCGCCGGTCCCGGTACGGCAGGCCGAACAGCGGGGTGCCGTCCAGGACGAGCAGGTCGAAGGGCAGGTACGTGACGGGGAAGCGGTCCAGGACGAGCGGCTCGGGGTCGGTCATGTGCATGCGCCGCTGCAGGCGGACGAAGCTGGGGCGGCCGTGCGGACCGAGCGCGACCACCTCGCCGTCGATCACGGCCCCTTTCACCGCATGCGCCAGGATCTCGGGGTAACGGCGGGTGTAGTCGGCGCCGTGCCTCCCCGTTACCTTCGGTTCACCATCCGCGTACACGATGGCCCGGATGCCATCCCATTTGACCTCCAGGGCATACCGTTCGGGATCGGATGGTAATACCCCAGGTACGGCGAGCATGGGTTCGATGGGATATGGCATTGGTTGCACCATGACGGGTATGTGCCCCGTGGTGAGCCGCCCGCTACTGCTGAGGAGTTGCCCATGCGCAGCATCTGGAAAGGTGCGATCTCCTTCGGGCTGGTCACGATCCCGGTGAAGCTCTACTCGGCCACCGAGCAGAAGGACGTCAGCTTCCACCAGGTGCACCGCGACGACGGCGGCCGCATCCGCTACAAGAGGGTGTGCACGGTGGACGGCGAGGAGGTCCCCTACGCCGACATCGCCAAGGGCTACGAACTGGCCACCGGCGAGATGGTCGTGCTCACCGACGAGGACTTCGAGGGGCTGCCGCTGAGCACCTCGCGCCGCATCGACGTGCTGCAGTTCGCCCCCGCCGAGCAGATCGACCCCATCTACTTCGCCAAGTCCTACTACCTGGAGCCCGACGCCCAGGGAGCCAAGCCGTACGTGCTGCTGCGCAACGCGCTGGAGAGCTCCGGGCAGGTGGCGGTGGTCAAGGTGGCGCTGCGCCAGCGCGAGTCGCTGGCGACCCTGCGGGTGCGCGACGGGGTGTTCGTGCTGGAGACCATGCTCTGGCCGGACGAGATCCGCAAGCCGGACTTCGAGTTCCTGGACGAGGACATCGACGTGCGCGCGCAGGAGCTCAAGATGGCCGAGTCGCTGATCTCCACGATGGAGGCCGACTTCGACCCGACCGAGTACCACGACACCTACCGCGAGGCCCTGCAGGAAGTCATCGAGGCGAAGGTGGCGGGCAAGGAGGTCGTCGCGGCCCCGGAGACCGAGGAGGAGGGCGGCCCGGCCGTCGACCTCATGGCCGCGCTGCGGGCCAGCGTCGAGGCGGCCAAGCGCGAACGCGAGGGCGCTCCGGCCAAGCCCGAACGAGCCGCCTCGGGGTCCTCGGGGTCCTCAGGGTCCTCGGGCAAGGCGAAGGCCAAGGCCGGCAAGGGCGACAAGGGCGACAAGGGCGCGGAAGGCGAGAAGGCCCCCGCCAAGCGCAAGGCCCGCAAGTCGGCCTGACACCGTGACCGGCTGAGCGGGGCGTGCTCTCCGGCGTCGAACCCGTCCCGTACGGATGAACGACGTCGTTTCCTCGGATGCCGCTCGCGCCTCCCCAGGTGGTGTCCTGTGGGTTCGCGATCACCGAATAGGACATTACAGACAATTCAGGGTATTTCATTTCATAGACGTTGAATATAAGCAATAGCAATGCTAATGCATAGCAAAATGGCGAGATAGCTGTTTGCTCGCTCACAGCGCCGGGAATGACGCTTACCGGATGAGTGTTCCACAATCATCCGAGACCTTTCTTACGCAATGGGAAAGGTTGTGTACGGGGCAATCGAACCTTTAGGGGGAAAACGCAATGCCCAAGCTCAAGAGCGTTATCGCGGGCCTCGCCCTGAGCACCGCCGTGACCGGTGGTGTCGTGGTCGCGGGCGCGACCATGACCGCTACCAGCGCGAATGCCGCCACCCAGGTCAGCGCGGGCACGTCGGTCCTGACCGGCGGGCACTTCTGCGGCAGGCGCTGCCACCGCAAGCACCGGAACATCCGGATCATCGTCGAGAACTTCAACTTCAACCGGAACCCGCAGGAGCACCACCGTCACCACCGCGACTGGGACTGGGACCGTAACGGTGACTGACGCGGACAACCTCGCCGACCGTCACATGGCTTAGCCAATGGAGTGCGCCGTCGGGTGGTGATCAGCCGTCGTTGACGGTGAAATGATGAGCGCTCGTTCTCATTGACGGTCGTCGAGCCCTCTCGGGGGATACGGTTTCCGGTCTGTGGTGAATTTTGGGCTCTCGTGGACGGGCCGCGTCGGATGACGCGGCCCGTCCGATTTTATTTTCACGGATCTCCGCGGTGAACGTCGAAGGGCTCCGCCGGCAATGGCGCCGGCGGAGCCCTCTTCGCTGTTCTCGTCCGGGCCGGTTCCGGAGGTGGCTCATGCGGCGTTCGGAATCCGGCGAAGCGGCGATTCAGGCATTTGGTGTTCCGGGGAGTGGTGTATTCGGATGTTCTGGCGGCCCAGGTGAGCGGTATTCGGGGTTCTGGTGGTCCGGGGGAGAGTGGTATTCGGGCTTCGGCGGGCCCCGGCCGAGAGGCCCTTGCACCCTCGGAGCAGCTCCACCACCCCTATCGGACGCGCACACTCAAAGCGGCCCGCCAGGCGGTGGGCGGCCGGGGCGGTGCGATGACGGCAGGCCGGCGAAGGCGAGCACCGACGAGGACGTAGACGGCGGGGGTGAAAAGGCGGTGGGGACGCGTAAGGGCTCCGCCGGCGTCAGTGCCGGCGGAGCCCCGTATGTTCCCGCGGAGACGAGGGGAATCGAACCTCAGGACCGGCCACGCCCTAGGGCGTGAACCGTTTCCGAGGGCCTCGCATTCATCCTGGGCCGCAGAACTCCTCTGGGAAGGAGCCGGACGGCCGTGGATGAAAACAAGCACTCATCCCATCGCTACGAGACCGATTAGTCGCCGTCCCAGCGGTGGTGACGGTTGCGGCGCTCGTTGTCGTTGACGTT
Organism: Nonomuraea sp. CA-218870; assembly: GCF_050936535.1. NCBI lineage: Bacteria > Bacillati > Actinomycetota > Actinomycetes > Streptosporangiales > Streptosporangiaceae > Nonomuraea > Nonomuraea sp. CA-218870. Next base: position 550,060 of record NZ_JBNJMN010000002.1, read on the forward strand.
GAAGTTCCTCACCACGACGCACACCCTCTTGCTGCGGTATCCGCCCCAGTGGTGCCGGCCGCACCTCTTGCCGTGGTGGTGGTGGCCGAAGAAGCCGTGGTGGTGACCGAAGAAGTTACCGTCCCAGTCGTCGTTGGCGACGATGGGCGCGGCGGTCGGCGCGGCCACGGCGGCGGTCGCACCGCCGGCGACCAGGCCGCCGGTCAGCGCGGCGCCGGCGGCGAGGCCCGCGATAACACTCTTGAGCTTGGGCATTGCGTTTTCCCCCTAAAGGTTCGATTGCCCCGTTCTCGACGATTCCGGATGACTGCTACGAGTCGTCCGGTGAGTCATCCGGTGAATGTCATTTCCGGGCTTGTGATCCAGTAAACGAGAATCGTCCCATTTTGCGATGCATTAACAGTCTTATTGCTTGTCTTGTAGATCTATCGCGCGAAATGTGAAAAATGTCCGATTAGAGGCCAAGGAGGGCCGCCCCGGAAAAACGAGGTCCGGCCTACGTGATCCGCTCCCGAATCGCGCCGGAAAAGGGCACGCCGGAGCATGGCGTGTCGCGTAAAAGCGATATGCGGGCACGGGCGTCGCCCTTTCTCGCGCCCACTCCGTGAGGCGACGGCGAACGCGTGAACGGTCCATGACCGGCATTCGCCGGAGGGGCCGCTCGACGGTCCTCCTCCGGCGAATGTCCTCCCCGCGGCCGGTGTGCCTGTCATGCCACCGACCCGGATCTTCATCACGGTGAGTGTCGGAGAGGTCACCTTCGGTATCGCTGTTGTCATGGTTTCCTGTCGTGGCCGCCACAAACGACATCCGGCCGCCTTTTGTGCCGCTCCCGGCGCGTCGTGAGATCCATGGGCGCGAGGCCGTGGGCAGGTCCCGACATGGTGTTGGTATCTTTCCTACGGCGCGTCGGTAAGTCGCGGCGCTCAACCGTCCCCGTGAAATCCCCTTCTGCGAAGGAGTGCCATGTTCCTGGCCTGGCGCGAGCTGGTCTTCGCCCGCGCACGTTTCGGCCTGATGGGCGGGGTCGTCGCCCTCATCGCGACCCTGGTCGTGCTGCTGTCCGGCCTGTCCGCCGGGCTCGTCAACGACGGCGTCTCCGGGCTCCAGCGGTTGCCCGTCACCGCGTTCGCCTTCGCCGAGGGCACCAAGACCGATTCCGCCTTCTCCCGCAGCACCGTCAACGTGGACCGGGCCGAGGCGTGGCAGGGCCGCGACGACGTCGGCGACGCCGCGCCATTCGGCAACATGCTGGTCAACGCCAAGGCCACCACCGCGGGGGGCATCCAGGTGCCGATCGACCTGGCCCTGTTCGGCGTCGAACCCGGCTCCTTCCTCGCGCCCGAGGTCTCCGACGGCGCCGGGCTCGGTGACGCCGACGGGATCGTGGTCAGCCAGACCGTCCTGGACCTGGGCCTGGCCATCGGCGACACCGTCGTCATCGACCGCCTCGACACCCGGCTCAAGGTCGTCGGCACCACCGGCGACCAGCGCACCTTCGGCCATGTCGACGTGGCGTACCTGCCGTTGCGCTCCTGGCAGCAGGTGCACGCGGGCGCCGGGCCGGACGACGAGGTCCGGGAAGGGGCGTACGAGGAGGCCACGGCCATCGCGCTGCGCGGCCGGGACGGAAACGCGATCGACCTGGCCGGCGGCGACGCCGCGGCGGGCACCACGAGCATGACGCTCGAGGAGTCCTTCGGCGCCTCGCCCGGTTACACCGCCGAGACCGCCACGCTGACGCTCATCCAGGTGTTCCTCTACGCCATCTCCGCGCTCGTCGTCGGCACGTTCTTCACCGTGTGGACGATCCAGCGCAGGCACGAGCTCGCCGTCATCCGGGCCATGGGCGCCTCGACCGGCTACCTCATGCGGGACACGATGATCCAGGCGACCGTGATCCTGATCGTGTCCACCGCCGTGGGCTTCCTGATCGGAGTGGGCGGCGGCACGCTGCTCACCACCACGCCGATGCCGTTCGCGCTGGAGACGCCCCCGCTCGTCCTGGCCGCGCTGCTCCTCGTCGGCCTCGGCCTCGCCGGAGCCGCGGCGGCCGTGGGCCGCATCGTCCGCGTCGACCCGCTCGCAGCCCTGGGAGGGCAGAGATGACCACCACCAGCTCCACATCCCCCCGCCCGGACGCGCGCGAGCCGGCCGCCCAGGACCGCGGCGGCCTGAGGGTGGAGGGCGTCACCCTGAAGCTCGGCGACGGCGACGCCATGGTCACCGCCCTTGACGACGTGCACCTCGACGTGGCGCCGGGCGAGTTCGTCGCCGTGGTCGGGCCGTCCGGCTCCGGCAAGTCGAGCCTGCTCGCCGTCGCCGGGGCGCTCACCACGCCGGACAGCGGCCGGGTCCTGCTCGACGGCGTCGACATCTCCCGGGCCAAGGCCAGGGAGAAGGCGCGTCAACGCCGCGAACGGATCGGGTTCGTCTTCCAGTCCGGCAACCTCATCCCGGCCCTGACCTCGCTCGACCAGCTGCGCTTCGCGCTCGACGTGTCGGGCAGGCGAGCGGGCGACGGTCACGACCCCCGCGAGCTGCTCGAGCGGGTCGGCATGGGGCACCGCGCCGGGCACCGCCCGCACCAGCTCTCCGGCGGCGAGCGGCAGCGCGTCGGCATCGCCCGCGCCCTCGTCACCCGGCCGGCCGTGCTGCTCGTGGACGAGCCGACCGCCGCGCTCGACCGGGCACGCAGCGACGACATCGTCTCGCTGCTCGCGCACGAGACGCACGAGTCGTCCGTCGCGACCGTCATGGTCACCCACGATCACGACGTGCTCGGCCACTGCGACCGCGTCCTCACGATGGTGGATGGGAGACTGTCGGAGTAGACCGACCACGGCGGAGGAGGGCGGGTGCCACGCATTCGGGCGTCGACCGTGGCCGAGCACCGGGCGGCCCAGCACCGGGCGCTGCTGGACGCGGCCAGGGAGATCCTCGCGGAGACCGGCCGGCCGCCGACGCTGACCCGGGTCGCGGCGCGCGCCGGCCTGGCCCGGCCCAGCCTCTACCAGTACTTCCGGTCCTCGGAAGACCTGCTCAACGCGGTGGTGGAGGACGTCTTCCCCCGCTGGTCGGCGCGGGTCGCGGCGGCGATGGACGACGCCGGGTCCCCTGCCGACCGCGTGCTCGCCTACGTGCTGACCAACTTCGAGCTCATCACGGAGGGCGAGCACGCGCTGGCCACGGTCCTCGCGGAGGTCGTGCCGGGAGACACGGTCGCCGAGCAGAGCCGCGCGATGCACCGGCAGCTCCTGGAGCCGCTCGTGGAGGCGCTGGGCGACCTCGGCGTCCCAGCGGTGCCGGAGACGGCGGAGATGATCAACGCGATCGTGTTCGCCGGCTCCCGGCTGATCGAGTCCGGCACCGACCTGGAGACCACCTGGGAGTCCGCGCGGGCACTGCTGGAGCCGTTCGTGCGCGTCCGCGCCGAGACGGAGCCCTGAGTCGGGGACCCTCCCCGGCGTCGTGCGGCCCGGCCCGTTTGAAGATCGCTCGCCGCGCTCCCTATGGTGAGGACGGGAAGAGACGCACAGGAGATCGAGGAGGGGGCCATGGCAGAGCCGGTCGCGCACTGGCCGGGACGGATGATCGGGCCCGTGCACGTCAGGTCCACCCCCGAAGGCCCCGGCGAGCAGGCGGTCTTCGTGCACGGGCTGGCCGGTTCCGCGACGAACTGGACCGACCTGATGGACGAGCTCAAGGACGTCGTCACCGGCCACGCCATCGACCTGCCAGGAGCCGGGTGCTCGCCCGCCGCCCCCGACGGCGACTACAGCGTGCCCGCCCACGCCCGCGCCGTGATCGGCCTCCTGGAGCACACCGGCCCGGCCCACCTGTTCGGCAACTCGCTCGGCGGCGCGGTCTCCGTGCGGGTCGCCGCCACCCGCCCCGACCTGGTGCGTTCCCTCACCCTCGTCTCGCCCGCGCTGCCCGACCTGTATCCCCGGTACGGCCCGGTGCGCGTCGCGGCGGCCGCCACGCCCGTGCTGGGGGAGTGGGTCGCGTCCAGGCTCAAGCTGCTCCCCGCCGAGCAGCGGGTCAACGCCACGCTCCGGCTCGTCTGGGCGAACGCGCACGCCGTCCACCCGGTACGGCTGAGCGAGGCGGTCGAGGAGCTGCGCCGCCGCGACGACCTGCCGCACACGATCGCCGCCATGCTCGGCTCGGCCCGTGGCATCGTGACCGAGTACCTGCGGCGCGGCCCCGACGCGCTGTGGCGGCTGGCCACCCGCGTCGAGGCTCCCACACTGATCATCCACGGCAGGCACGACCGGCTGGTCAGGCCCGCCACGGCCCCGCGCGGTCCGCGCGTTCCCGCAGGTCAGGCTCGTGCTGCTGCCCGGTTGCGGGCACGTGGCGATGATGGAGCAGCCCCGGCTCGTCGCCGCGGAGGCACGCCGTCTGATGGGTGAGACGCGATTGGGGAATGCCCCACTGCCCGGCTAGGTTTCACAGGGAGATAAGTCCCCTGAAACGGGAGCGTAGAAAGTGTCGTTGCCACCGCTGGTCGAGCCGGCTGACGAGCTGACCGTTGACGAAGTGCGCCGCTACTCGCGCCACCTGATCATCCCCGACGTGGGGATGGCCGGGCAGAAGCGGCTGAAGAACGCCAAGGTGCTGTGTGTGGGCGCCGGCGGCCTCGGTTCGCCCGCGCTGCTGTATCTCGCCGCCGCGGGCGTCGGCACGCTCGGCGTCATCGACTTCGACGTCGTCGACGACTCCAACCTGCAGCGCCAGGTCATCCACGGCCAGTCGGACGTGGGCCGGCCCAAGGCCGAGAGCGCGGCCGAGTCCGTGCGCGAGATCAACCCGCTCATCGACGTCGTGGTCCACAACACCTCGCTGACCACCGAGAACGTCATGGAGATCTTCTCCCAGTACGACCTCATCCTCGACGGCACCGACAACTTCGCCACCCGCTACATGGTGAACGACGCCGCGGTGCTGCTGGGCAAGCCGTACGTGTGGGGCTCGATCTACCGCTTCGACGGCCAGGCCAGCGTGTTCTGGGCCGAGCAGGGCCCCTGCTACCGCTGCCTCTACCCGGAGCCCCCGCCTCCCGGCATGGTCCCCTCCTGCGCCGAGGGCGGCGTGCTCGGCGTGCTCTGCGCGTCGATCGGGTCCATCCAGGTGAACGAGGCCATCAAGCTGATCACCGGCATCGGCGAGCCGCTGGTGGGCCGGCTGATGATCTACGACGCCCTGGAGATGAAGTACCGCGACGTCAAGGTCCGCAAGGACCCCGAGTGCGTCCTGTGCGGCAAGAACCCGACGGTCACCGAGCTGCTGGAGGACTACGAGGCGTTCTGCGGCGCGCTGTCCGACGAGGCCAGCGAGGCGGTCACCGGCTCCACCATCACCGCCCGTGAGCTCAAGGCCATGCAGGACGCCGGCGACGACATCTACCTCGTCGACGTCCGCGAGCCCAACGAGTACGAGATCGTCAGCATCCCCGGCGCCACGCTGATCCCCAAGGGCGAGTTCCTCAACGGCTCGGCCCTGGAGAAGCTGCCGCAGGACAAGCGGATCGTGCTCCACTGCAAGTCGGGCGCCCGCTCCGCCGAGGCCCTGGCGGTCGTCAAGAACGCCGGGTTCGCCGACGCCGTGCACGTCGGCGGCGGCGTGCTGAGCTGGATCAAGACCGTGGACCCCAGCTTGCCGGAGTACTAGACCAAGGGTCCGGTTTATGCGGGTGGCGGCGGGTCGGCCGCATTAAGGTCGATCCCGTGGACAACGCTCGCCTCTGGCCCATCCTGACGGTGGCCTCCGCGCTGACCCTGGTCTGCGCGGTGGCCGCCGGGGTCGCGGCCAGCTCGGCGGGCTTCGAGCTCACCCGCGGCCCGACGGCCGCCGAGCTCAAGGCCGCCGCCCAGCGCGAGGTCGCCCAGCGCTGGCGCACCTGGGAGGCCGGGCGCGTCTTCCCGGCCACGCCGCCCTACTCGGCCGAGCAGGGCGGCCGGGAGCGGGCCCGCCGGCTGGGCATCTCGCCGCGCACCGGCTGCGCCGAAGCGGTCGACGCCGAGGCCGCCCCCGCGCTGGCCGATGCGGGGTGCCGGGCGGTGCTGCGCGCCACGTACATCGACGCCCTGCGCGGCGTGCTCGTCACCGTCGGCGTGGTGGCCCTGCCCGACGAGGCGCGCGCCGTCCGGGCCAAGGCCGTCTTCCCCGCCGGCGGCGCGCCGGTCCCCGGGCTGCGCCCGCTGGCCTTCCGCGGCACCGTGGCCGACCGGTTCACGCCCTCGGTGCGCCAGCAGGGCTCCGTACGTCAGTCCGGCCCGTACCTCGTGCTGACCACGGCCGGGCAGGTGGACGGGCGGCCCGCCCGCGCGGCCGAGCAGCGGCCGGCCGTCTTCGCCTTCGCGACCGAGATCTCCGAGAGGATCCTCGCCGACCTGAGCCGCCCCCGGATGCCCGACTGCGCCGCCGGGGAGTGGCAGTGCTGACCTCCCGCCTCCCCGCGAGAACCGGCTCGCCCGGCCGCTCAGGCGCCCCGTCCCGGCCGCGCGCCGGGGCCGCGGCGACCGGCCGCGGGCGCGCGTGGGCGCGGCGGGCGGGGGCGCTGGCCGTGGCCGGGGCGCTGGCGTTCGACGCGGGGCCGGCGCGGGCCGACGAGGTGCGCGGCGGGCAGGAGCGGGTGATCAGGACGCTCGACCTGCCCGCGGCCTGGCAGGTCAGCCGGGGCGCGGGCGTCACGGTGGCCGTGCTCGACTCCGGGGTCGACCCGGACCACCGCGACCTGGCCGGCTCCGTCACCGTGGGCAGGGACTTCACCGAGGGCGCCAACCCGCCGGGGGTGCCGCCCCGGCGGCTGCACGGCACGTACATGGCGTCCCTGATCGCCGGCCACGGACACGGCCCCGGCGGCGAGAAGGGGGTCATCGGCGTGGCCCCGGAGGCCCGGGTGCTGTCGGTACGGGTGATCCTGGAGGACGAGGAGCCCGGGTTCCGCACGTTCAACGTCGACCGCCGGTTCGAGGACGTGGTGGCCAGGGGCATCCGCTACGCGGTCGACCGGGGCGCCGACGTCATCAACCTGTCCATCTCGAAGGAGCTGGCCAGCAGGGAGGACCGGGCGGCGGTCCGGTACGCGATCGGCAAGGGCGTCGTGCTGGTCGCCGCCGCCGGCAACGAGGGCACCCGCCAGGTGGCGGGGGCGGCCCCGTACTCCTACCCCGCGGCCTTCCCCGGCGTGGTCGCGGTCGGCGCCGCCGACGCCGGGCTGCGGCGGGCGACGTTCTCCAACGGCAACTCCTCGGTGCTGGTGGCCGCGCCGGGAGTGGACATCATGGGCGCGGGGCCGGGCGACGAGTACTGGGTGGGGCGCGGCACGTCGCAGGCGACCGCGCTGGTCTCCGGCGTCGCCGCCCTCATAAAAGCGAAATATCCGAAAATGTCGCCGCCGTTGGTGGCCCGCGCCCTCGCCGCCGGCGCCACCGACAGCCCGCCCGGCGGCTACGACACCGGCACCGGCTTCGGCGTCGTCAACGCCGCCAGAGCGCTGGCCGAGGCGGCCAAGCTCGCCCGGCACACCGAGACCGCGCCCGCCCGGCAGGCGCACGACCCCGCCAGGCCGCTCGGCGGCGGCCACCCGGGCCCGGTCCGGGTCGTCCACCGCGACGAGCGGCGCATCGTGCTGCACGCCTCCATCGCGGCGGCGTCGGCGGGCGGCGCCATCGGCTCCCTCGTGGTCATCCTGACGTTGGTGAGACGGGTCCGGCGCGCGCACAATGACCAGGACGCATGATCCGTCCCGTTGAGGGGACGAATGACACAGAGCCGAGCTTTGGGAACGAGGCGGTGGTGAAGGCACGTAGGTCCACGACAGGCCTGCCGCGCGCCGGGGGGAACGCCACGCCGGGACGGAGGAACCCGCTCGGCACCGGCCGCAGGTCGCGCGTGCGCGACTGGCCGTCGGCGACCGGCCGCGCCGGGGGCTGGTCCGGGAGACCGGCGCGGAACCGCGCCCAGATCGACGAAGTGCAGCAGGGGGTCCGCTACCGGCGCGTGTTCGTGACGCTGGTCGGGGTGATCGTCGCCCTCTCGGCCGTCGTCGTGCTGGTCGGCACCGTGGGCCTGTTCAGGGAGACGCGCTCCCGGCCGCTGACCGCCGAGGAGCAGAACCGCTACAAGCAGGAGGAGATCGCCCGGCGCTGGCAGGCGTGGCCGACCACCGGGATCTTCCCAGAGGAGCTGAAGTACCTCGGGCTCGACCGCGCCCAGCAGTACGCCAGGCGGGTCGGCATCGCCCCCGAGGCGCGCTGCCGCGACGCCGTGGACCCGGCCGTCGGGGCCGTCCTGACCGAGCACGGGTGCGTCAGCATGCTGCGCGCCACGTACGTCGACCAGACCTCCACCTTCGTCTTCACCGTCGGCGTGGCCGTGCTGGCCGACGAGGAGGCGCGGGCCTCGGCCGGCGGGGACCTGACCCACGACGACCGGGTCGGCGTGCTGCCCGTCGCCTTCCCCGGCACCGTGACCGAGCGGTTCGGCGTCCAGCAGCGTCAGCGCACCGGCTGGGTCGGCGCCGGCCCCTACCTCGTCTTCACCACCGGCGGCTACGCCGACGGCCGCACCCGCGCCGCGATCCGGCAGGAGGAGAGCCTGCACAGCGAGCTGTGGCCGGCCGCCAGATCCATCGGCAACCAGGTCGCCTACTTCCTGGCCGACCCGCCCAAGGTCCCGCCGTGCACCCAGGGGAACGTGTGCTAGCCGCCGTGCGCGCGCTGACCGCCGCCCTGCTCGTGCTGCAGACGCCCGCGCAGGCGCCCATCCGCGAACAGCAGCAGTGGGTGCTCGACGCGCTCAACGTCGAGCAGGCGTGGCAGACGACCAAGGGCGCGGGCGTCACCGTGGCCGTCATCGACAGCGCCGTGGACCCCGGCATCAAGGAGCTGCGCGGCCGCGTCACAGTCGGCCCCGACATGAGCTCCGGCGCGGTCCGCCGCGAGGCGGCCCCCGGCGCGCACGGGACCGCGATGGCCGGGCTCATCGCCGCCTCCGGCGCGGACGGCGGTTACGTCGGCGTCGCGCCCGAGTCCCGCGTGCTGTCCCTGCCACTGGCGGTGTCGGAGGACCCGGACCGGGTGGACCCGCCCCTGGCCGAGGACCGCGCGGTGATCGAGAGCCCGCTCGCCCGCGCCCTGCGCTACGCGGTCGGCCAGGGCGCGCAGGTGGTCAGCATGTCCATCGGCACGTACGGGGCGCACCGGTCCGAGCGGGAGGCGGTCTCGTACGCGCTCGGCAAGGGCGTGGTGCTGGTCGCGGCCGTGGGCAACGACGGGCGGACGGAGTACGCCAGGGAGAACGGCACCTCCTACTGGAGCTTCCCCGCCGGGTACCCGGGCGTGATCGGCGTCGCGGCCGTGGACAAGCGGAGCCAGGTGGCCCCGTACAGCAGCGACAACCTGTCCGTGCTGGTCGCCGCGCCGGGGTCCGGGGTTCCCGTGATGAAGCGCGGCCGCGGCTACGGCACGTCGGAGGGCACCAGCGCGGCCGCGGCGCTGGTGGCGGGGGTCGCCGCGCTCGTCAAGGCGCGCCACCCCGGCCTGCGGCCCGACCAGGTGGCCCAGGCGCTCGCCGCGGGCGCCAGGGGCAGGCCCGCCGCCGGCTACGACGAGCGGACCGGTTTCGGCGTGGTCGACGCGGGCGCCGCGCTGAACGCCGCGGCCGGGCTCGCCGGGCAGCGGCGCAGCATCCCCGTACCGAGTGATCAGCACTTCGGGCAGGGCGAGGACTCCCCGCCGCCGTCGGCGCCGGGACCGGACCCGTGGCGGCTCTGGCTGTACGGGCTCGGGGTTCTGATAGCGCTTGTGCTGTTCTGTGGCGGGATCGTGGTTCTCAACCAACGCAGACAGTGAAGATCCGCTAAGGTCGCGCCTCATGGGATACGAGCTGCGCGTGGTTCGTGAGTCGCCCATCGCCCTCGCGGACCTGGTGAAGGCGGTCGAGGCGGCGGGGTTCGAGCTGCGCGGGTCCGACGAGATCGTCGCCAGGCACGGCGACGGCGACCACGCCGTGGGGGCGTGGCGCGGCCAGGTGGTCGGGGAGCCCGGCTCCGACTGGCAGGTGGCGCAGCTGGTGCGGCTGTCGGGCGCGCTCGGCGCCCGGCTCGTCGGCGAGGACGGCGAGGTCTACGCGCTGCGCGACGGCGTGGTGGAGGTGCTGGCCGACGGCACGGCGCTGGCGATCGGCGCGTTCGACGAGATGCTCGCCGCGGGGCCGGCCGCGTGGACTCCCTGACCCCGTACGCCGAGCGGGTGCTCGACCTCGTCGAGCGGATCCCGCCCGGCCGGGTGATGTCCTACGGCGACGTCGCCGAGTATCTCGGCGAGGGCGGACCGCGCCAGGTCGGGCGGGTGATGTCCACCTGGGGCGGCGGCGTGCCCTGGTGGCGCGTGGTGCACGCCGACGGCACCGGCGCCCCCGGGCACGAGGCCCGCTGCCTGTCCCACTGGCGCGAGGAGGGCACTCCGCTGCGCGGCGAACGGGCCGACATGCGCCGCGCGCGCTGGGACGGGCGTTCAGCGGATTCACAGGAAGCACACTGACCTGCCTCTTCGCGAACAGCGCGAATTGGCTGCATGTGACTCCTATTACCATAGGCAGAACATAGACGGCGGCCTGAAAGGCGGTGCCTACCCGATGGCTAACGGCGTAACAGCCCAGAGCCCGGGCGGCGAAGCGGTCCCCGACCGCCTCAAGGCTGTCCAGGACCTCTGCGACCGCGGCGAGCCGCTCGCCGACGTCATGAGCCTCGTCGGGCCCGGCGGACGCGACCCGGCCTTCGACGCCGAGGTGCTCAGCGGGCCGCTGGGCGCGCGGATGGACCTGGCGGTCAAGCGCGGTCCCGCGACGCGGCGCGAACTCCTCGCCCTCGTGCGCCCGTACCTCGCCGGGGTGGATCCGAAGGTCAAGCGCGAGCTCCCGGTGGCCCGCCGCCTCATGTGCCACCTCATCGAGGCCCGTTCCGACGAGGAGCTGGCCGAGGGCGAGACCCTGGCCGAGGTCGTGGCGGCCGCCGCCGAGCCGTCCAGGCGCATCCGCAAAGGGCTGCGCTGGTACGCCGACCTGCCGTTCAAGGACGAGCTGCCGGCCGCCCTGTACCGGCTGCGCAAGGCCGACCTGGTGCCCGTCACGCACATCGACGACATCGTCTGGGACGGCGGCAGGCTGCGCATCTCCGGCTACGCCTACCTGGCCGGGCTGTCCGTCCGCAGCCGGCGCTTCAACTGGGCGACGGTGGTGCTGCGCGGCCCGCGCTGGCTGCCGCCGGTGCGCCTGCGCACCCGGCGCGTGCTCGCCCCCGAGGCCACCCACGGAGCCCGCGAGGTCGGCTGCAACTACGACTGGTCCGGCTTCACGGCCGAGCTCAACCCGTTCGCGCTGCGCTGGCGCGGGGCGGCCCGGGGCGTGGTCTCGGCGGTGCGCCGCCGGCTGCGCCGCCGCCCGGCCGTGGCCGACACCACGACGTGGCGGGCCGAGATCGTGTTCTGGAGTCGCGGCGCCTGGGCCACCGGCCTGCTGCGCGGCTACGGCGTCGGGCGCAGCGAGCGGCCCGCCGGACGTCAGCTCAGGCCCGGCTGGTGGGTCCGGCCGGTGTGGACCTCCGACCGCGCGCTCCAGGTGGCGTTCCAGCCCAACCGGGCCGAGCTCACCGGCGTCACCGTGGACGACGAGCACCTGAAGCTGAGGATCGCCATGCCCGGCCGGGTGGTGACCAAGGGCCACGCCAGGCTCGGCGGCCACCGGATCGCCGCGGACTTCACGCCCAAGGGCTCGGGCACCGAGGTGACGCTCGACCTGGCCGTGCCGGCGCTGCTGCAGGAGAAGGACGGCCGCCGGCTGTGGGTCGAGCCGAAGGGGGACCCGGCCGCCACGGTCATGCTGGGCGACCTGGGGGAGACCCGGTTCACCAGCGGTGACCGCGAGATCACCGTGCTGGGCGACCGGCGCGACCGTGTGATCGTCTCCGCCCACCGGATCCGGCCCGTCATCGTCTCGGCCGGGTGGGAGGGCGCCACGCTGGTCCTGCGCGGCAGCTACCCCGACGCCGCCGGGCCGCGCGCCATCTCGCTGCGCCACCGCTCCGGGCTGTCCTACCAGCTGCCGATGGAGCGCACCGGCGAGCGGTTCGAGGTGCGGTTCGAGCCCGGCGCGATGGACCGCTTCGGCGAGCCCGTGCCGCTGGCCTCCGGCACCTGGAACATGTCCATGCGCCACCCGTCCGGTGAGATCGTCCCGGTGCGGATGGACCACGCCGCGCTGGAGGGGCTGGACGAGACCCCGCGCACGGCCGGCGGCCACTGCTTCCGCCTGGTGTCCACCCGCTTCGACGTGCCGGTGGTGCTGTCGGAGGAGGACCGGCCGGCCGACGAGAAGGGCCTGGCCGGCACCCACGTGCTGCGCAAGGTCTTCTACCCGCAGCAGCGCACCGAGCCGCTCGGCGACGCCACCGTCTACGTGGTCAACGAGGGCCGGCTGTACGCCGACAGCGTCCGCGCGATCTACGAGGAGCGGCTGCGCCGCGGCGACGACCGCGAGCACATCTGGATCGTCAAGGACGGCGCGTTCACGCCGCCAGGCCCCGCCACCGTCGTGCGGACCGGCAGCCGGGAGCACAAGGCGGCGCTGGCCAGGTCCCGCTACATCGTGACGAACTCGTTCCTGCCCGTCTGGTTCCGCTCCCGCGAGGGCCAGGTGGTGCTGCAGACCTGGCACGGCACCCCGGTCAAGCACATCGGCAACGACCAGCCGCACATGCGGCGCGACCCGAGGCCGCCCGTCTGGCACCGGCAGGCCGCCGAGGTGCGCGGCTGGGACGTGCTGCTGTCGCAGTCGCCGTGGGCCACGCCCGTGCTGCGCAAGGCGTTCGGCTACCAGGGCGAGGTGCTGGAGTGCGGGCTGCCCCGCAACGACGTGCTGACCGCTCCCGACCGCGAGGAGCTGGCGGCCGAGGTGCGCCGGCGCCTCGGGCTGGTCGAGGGCAAGCGGGTGGTCCTGTACGCGCCCACGTGGCGCGACTACGACCGCAAGAACGCCATGGTCAAGCTCGACCTGGCGAAGGCGCGGGAGGCGCTGGGCGCGGACCACGAGCTGCTGGTACGGGGTCACCCGATGCAGGCGGTGCCCGCCGTTCCCGACATCGCCCACGACGTCACGACTTATCCGGATATTACGGATCTGCTGTTGGTGGCGGACGTCCTGGTGACCGACTACTCGTCCGTCATGATGGACTTCGCCGTGACCGGCAGGCCGATCGTGCTGTACGGCTACGACCTGGCCAAGTACGCCACCAAGCGCGGTCTCTACCTGGACCTGCCCGAGATCGCGCCGGGGCCGGTGCTGTCCACCTCGGCCGAGGTGGTCGACGCGCTGCGGTCGATCGACGAGGTCGCGGCGGCGCACGCCGACCGCTACGACGCCTTCCGCGCCACGTTCGCGCCCCGCGACGACGGCAAGGCCACCGCCCGCGTCGTGGACCACATCTTCTCCTGATCCGGCGTTCTCCCGCCCGGCGTGTCGGGCGGGAAAACCCAGATTTGCCCCGATACCCTGGTCGATCGCTCGGGAGACCGGTCAATCCGGCACGATCTACCCCTGTGGTCTGATGGAATCTAGGGTTGTGAGTGGTCAGGGCTGGCGACTGGTGCGCCGTGGCAATGGGGGGCCCGCTGAGCCCCCTGTGCTGGACGGGCACCAGCGCGCGGTGGTGGACCACCCGGGCGGCCCGCTGCTGGTCCTGGCCGGGCCGGGCACCGGCAAGACCACCACGATCGTCGAGAGCGTGGTCGACCGGATCGAGCGCCGGGGCGCCGACCCCGAGCGCGTGCTGATCCTCACCTTCAGCCGCAAGGCGGCCGGCGAGCTGCGCCAGCGCGTCACCGCCCGGCTGCGCCGCACCACCCGCACGCCGGTGGCCATGACCTTCCACTCCTACGCCTACGCGCTGCTGCGCCGTGAGGCGGTGCTGTCCGGCGAGCCGCCGCCCCGGCTGCTCACGGGGCCGGAGCAACTGCTGGAGGTGCGGCGGCTGCTCCACGGCGAGTTGGAGGACGGCGCCCTCGACTGGCCGGACGACCTGCGCGAACCGCTCAGGACCCGGGGGTTCGCCGAGGAGCTGCGCGACTTCCTGTCCCGCGCCGCCGAGCGCGGGCTCGACGGCGAGCGGCTCCAGGAGCTCGGCAGGCGGCACGGGCGCGCCGACTGGGTGGCCGTGGGCCGCTTCGCCGACCGCTACGAGACCCGCTTCGACCTCGACCCCGAGCGCACCCTCGACTACGCCGAGCTGATCGCCGAGGCCGGCAGGCTGCTCGCCGAGCCCGGCGTGCGGGCGCGGGAGCGGGCCGCGGTCGACGCCGTGTTCGTGGACGAGTACCAGGACACCGACCCGGCCCAGGAGTTCCTGCTCCAGCAGCTCGCCGGCGACGGGCGCGACCTGGTCGCGGTGGGCGACCCGGACCAGTCCGTCTACGGCTTCCGCGGCGCCGACGTGCACGGCATCCTGCGCTTCCCGCAGCGCTTCCGTACGCTCGACGGCCGCGACGCGCCGGTCCTGGCGCTGCGCGTGTGCCGCCGGGCCGGCGCGGACCTGCTGACCGCGTCCCGGCGGGTGGCCGCCCGGCTGCCGGCCGCGCCGATGCCCGACGAGCGCGGCACCCGCGGCCACCGCGACCTGACGCCGCTGCCCGAAGCGCCGCCGGGCGAGGTGCGCGTGCTGCTGGCCGACAGCACCAGCCAGGAGGCGGCGGTCGTGGCCGACACGCTGCGCCGCGCCCACCTGGTCGACGGGGTGCCCTGGCACCGGATGGCGGTGCTGGTGCGCTCCGCCAAGCGCCAGGTGCCGCTGCTGCGCCGGGCGCTGGTCAACGCCGGCGTGCCCACGATGATCGCCGGAGACGAGGTGCCGATCGCCCAGGAGCCCGGCGTCCGCCCTCTGCTGACCCTGCTCAGGGTCGCGATCGACCCGGCGGAGCTGGACGAGAACGTCGCGGAAGAGCTGCTGACCGGGCCGCTAGGCGGCACGGACATGATCGGCGTGCGCCGCCTCCGCCGCGCGCTCAAGATCGCCGACAACGAGGTCGCCGCCGACCCCCCCGAGCTGCCGTACGTGCCGCGCTCGTCCGGCGAGCTGCTCGTCGCCGCGATCAGGGACCCCCGCGAGCTCGTACGGATCGAGCCGCACGTCGCCGTGCCCGCCGAGCGCGTCGCCAGGCTGCTGGCCACCGCCCGCGCCGCGCTCGACGAGCAGGGCAGCGCCGAAGAGGTGCTGTGGGCCGTCTGGCAGGCCGGCGGGCTGGCCGCGAGGTGGACCGACATGAGCCTGGGCGGCGGCACCCGCGGCGCCCAGGCCGACCGGGACCTCGACGCGGTCGTGGCGCTGTTCGACCAGGCGGCCCGGTTCGTCGACCGGATGCCCAAGGCGGGGCCCGAGGTGTTCCTGGACGACCTGGCCTCCCAGGAGATCCCCGGCGACACGCTGTCCGAACGCGCCCCCGACGGCGACGCGGTGCGCGTGCTGACCGCCCACCGGGCCAAAGGGCTGGAGTGGGACGTGGTGGTGGTGACGGGCGTGCAGGAGGCCGTCTGGCCCGACCTGCGGCTGCGCGGCACCCTGCTGGGCGTGGACGACCTCGTCGAGGTGGTCGAGGGCGGCCGGCCGAACGCCGCCTCGCTCGCCTCCAAGCTGCTGGCCGAGGAGCGGCGGCTGTTCTACGTGGCCGCCACCCGCGCCCGCCACCGGCTCGTCGTCACCGCCGTCGGCGGCGAGGACACCGACGAGCGGCCGTCCAGGTTCCTGTCGGAGCTGATGCCGGGCGCCGTCGAGGAGGCCGGGGCCGGCGACCGGTCGCGCTGGCTCAGCATGCCCGCGCTCGTGGCCGACCTGCGCAGCGCGGTCACCGACCCCACCAAACCGGCCGGGATGCGCAGGAACGCGGCAAGGCAGCTCGCCAGGCTCGCCGCCGCGGGCGTCTCCGGCGCCCACCCCAACGAGTGGTACGCGCTCACCCCGATCTCCGACGACCGGCCGTTGAGCTGGCCCGGTGACGTCGTCACCATCTCCCCTTCCGCCGTGGAGAGCTTCACCAAGTGCGGCCTGCGCTGGCTGCTGGAGACGGCCGTCGGCGCCGCCGGCACCAGCAGCGCGCAGGGCCTCGGCAACGTCATCCACGCGCTGGCCGTGCTCGCCGCCACCGGGCTGCCCGACGAGAACATGCTGGGCAAGCGCCTCGACGACGTCTGGAAGGAGCTCGACTTCGGCGGCGCCTGGTTCAACCGCAAGCAGCGCCAGGTGGCCGAGCAGATGATCGGCAAGTTCCTGCGCTGGCAGCGGGACAACGGCCGAGATCTGGTCGCCCTGGAGGAGTCCTTCGTGGCCACCATCGCCGAGGGCGTCCAGATCAAGGGCCGGGTCGACCGGCTGGAGCGCGACGAGGACGGCCGCGCGGTGATCATCGACCTCAAGACCGGCGGCGCCAAGCCCAAGCCCGGCGAGCTCGACCGCCACCCGCAGCTCGGCGTCTACCAGCTCGCCGCGCTGCTGGGCGCGTTCGCCAGGCACGGCATGGACGAGCCGGGCGGCGCCGCGCTCGTCCAGCTCGGCAAGGCCGCCGGCAAGAACGACGCGATCGAGCAGAAGCAGGGTGCGCTCGCCGACGACCAGAACCCCGGCTGGGCCGCGGACCTGGTCGACACCGTCGCGATCGGCATGTCCGGCCCGGTCTTCCAGGCCAGGGCGAACGACGGCTGCCGCACCTGCGCCGCCAGGTCGAGCTGCCCAGTGAACGACAGCGGGGGACAGGTGTGCTGAACCCGGTCGAACTGGCCGACAAGCTCGGCATCCTGCCGCCCACCCCCGAACAGGCCGCCGTCATCGAGGCTCCGCTGGAGCCGATGGTCGTCATGGCGGGAGCGGGCTCGGGCAAGAGCGAGACCATGGCCGGCCGCGTCGTCTGGCTGGTCGCCAACGGCCTCGTCAAGCCCGCGAACGTGCTCGGCCTCACCTTCACCCGCAAGGCCGCCGCCGAGCTGGCCGCCCGCGTCAGGGAACGGCTCTCCGGGCTGGTCGAGGCCGGCCTGGCCGAGCCCGAGCTGCTGCACGACGAGCCGGCGGTCTCCACCTACCACGCCTACGCCTCGCGCCTGGTCACCGACCACGCGCTGCGCGAGGCGCTGGAGCCCACCATGCGGCTGGTCACCCCGGCCGTCTCCTGGCAGCTCGCCTCGCGGGTCGTCGCCCTGTACGACGGGCCGATGGACAAGGTCGAGCTGGGCCCCGCCTCGGTCACCGCCGCCGTCCTGGAGCTCGCCGGCGAGCTGTCGGAGCACCTGCGCGGGCCCGAGGACGTGCGCCGGATCGGCGCCTGGCTCCACGAGCGGCACGCCGCGCTGCCCGGCCGCGTCACCAAGGCGCAGAGCAGGCCGCTCGCCGTGCACGCCGCCAGGGAGCAGCTGCTGCCGCTCGTGCAGGCGTACGAGCGGCTCAAGCGCAGGCGCGAGGTCATCGACTACGGCGACCAGATGGCGCTGGCGGCGAGGATCGCCGCCAACCACAAGGAGGTCGGCGAGATCGAGCGCTCCCGCTTCGCGGTGGTGCTGCTCGACGAGTACCAGGACACCAGCCACGCCCAGCTCGTGCTGCTGCGCTCGCTGTTCGGCGGCGGCCACCCGGTCACCGCCGTCGGCGACCCGTGCCAGTCCATCTACGGCTGGCGTGGCGCCTCGGCCGGCAACCTGCGCCGCTTCCCCGCCGACTTCCGCACGGCCTCCGGCGACCCGGCCCCGGCGCGCCGGCTCAGCGTCAGCTTCCGCAACGGCGACCGGGTGCTCGACGTCGCCGCCCGGGTCCAGCTCCCGCTGCGGATGGAGGCCCGCGAGGTGCCCGTGCTCGTGCCCGGTCCCAACCGGGTGGACCGGGGCCGCGTCACCTGCGCCTTCCACGAGACCGCCGGGGACGAGGCGGCGTGGATCGCCGGGATGATCGGCAGGATGCTCGGCCAGGAGGTCGCGCCCGACGGGCTGCCCTGGGGCGAACGGGAGCGCAAGAAGACCCTCGCCATCCAGCCGCAGGACGTCGCCATCCTGGCCCGCAAGCGCTCGCAGTTCCCCGCCCTGCGCAAGGCGCTGGAGGACCGCGACATCCCGGTCGAGGTGGTCGGCCTCGGCGGCCTGCTGACCGTGCCCGAAGTCAGCGACATCGTGGCCACCCTGCGCGTGCTCTACGACGCGACCGCGGGCGACGCGCTGGCCCGGCTGCTGGCCGGGCCGCGCTGGCGGATCGGCCCCGCCGACCTGCGGGCGCTCGGCGACCGCGCCCGCGAGCTGGTCCGCCAGTCCCGCGAGAGCCGCCACGAGGACGACCCGCTGGAGCAGGCCGTCGCCGACCTGGCCGACGAGCAGGGCAGCCTGATCGACGCCCTGGACGAACTGCCCGACAGGGAGGAGTGGCTGGCGTCGTTCTCGCCGCTGGCCGCCACCCGGCTGGTCGCGTTCGCGCACGAGCTGCGCCAGCTCCGCGCGCACGCCGCGCAGCCGCTGCCCGACCTGATCAGCGAGGTGGAGCGGCGGCTCGGCCTGGACATCGAGGTGGCGGCGCGCAGCGGCACGGCGAGCGCGTTCGCCGCCAGGGCGGACCTGGACGCGTTCCTGGACGCGGCGTCCCGGTTCGCCGGCGACGCCGAGGACCCGACGCTCGGCGCGTTCCTCGCCTACCTGGAGGCCGCCGAGAGCGAGGAGTTCGGGCTGGAAGGCGGCCGGGTCGGCGAGAGCAACAGCGTCAAGCTGATGACCGTGCACGCCTCCAAGGGCCTGGAATGGCCGGTCGTGGTGGTGCCCGGCCTGTCGCAGCTGGCCGGCTCCACGGGCGCGATCACCACGGGCAGCGTCTTCCCCGCCACGCCGGTGGTCAACGGCCGCTGGACGGAGAACCCGCGCAAGCTGCCCTACCCGCTGCGCGGCGACGCCGCCGACCTGCCGCGGCTGTCCGGCCTGGGCAAGGAGGACCTCGCCGTCTTCGACGAGCTCTGCCGCGCCAGGGATCTCATGGAGGAGCGGCGGCTGGCGTACGTGGCCGTCACCCGCGCCCACTACCACTTGATCGCCTCCGGCTACCGGTGGGGCACCGCGTCGAAGCCGCTCGCGCCGTCGGACTTCCTGCTGGAGATCCGCGACACCGCCGACCGGGTCGCGGTCTGGGCCGCCGACCTCGAACCCGGCGCCGCCAACCCGCTGCTGGCCGAGCCGCCCCAGGCCCTCTGGCCGGTGGAGCCCGCCGGTCTGCGGTACGAGTCCGTACTCGACGGCGCCCGGCTGGTGGAGGACGCGCTCACGGGCGGCCTCGACTCCGACGAGGACGAGGACGAGACGCTCCGCTCCTTCGAGGAGGAGCGCGTCCAGGCCTGGGAGCGCGACACCGACCTGCTGCTGCGCGAACGGGAGCTGCATCGGCGGCCCGACTCCACCACCGTCGAACTGCCCGCCAGGCTGACCGTCTCCTCCCTGGTCACGCTGGCGGCCGACCCGCGCGAGCTGGCCCGCAGGATCCGCCGCCCGGTCCCGACCAAACCCGCCCCGCTGGCCCGCCGCGGCACCTCCTTCCACCGGTGGCTGGAGACCCGGTGGGACCAGCAGCGGCTCATCGACGACTTCGAGCTCGGCCTGGACGCCGAGCCGGAGGAGGCCGACGTGCGGCTGGCGGAGCTGCGCGAGCGGTTCGAGGAGAGTGAGTGGGCCGATCGGCGGCCGGTCGACATGGAGGTCCCGTTCGAGACCATGATCGCCGATCGGTTGGTGCGCGGCCGCATGGACGCCGTGTTCGAGCTGCCCGGCGGCCGCTACGAGGTCGTCGACTGGAAGACCGGCCGTCCGCCCCAGGGCCGGGCGGCCCGCGCCGCGTCGGTCCAGCTCGCCGCCTACCGGCTGGCCTGGTCCCACCTGGCCGGCGTGCCACTGGACCGGGTGGGCGCGGCCTTCCACTACGTGCGGGCCAACCGCACGGTCCGGCCGGTGGACCTGCTCGAC
Source organism: Nonomuraea sp. CA-218870 (assembly GCF_050936535.1). NCBI lineage: Bacteria > Bacillati > Actinomycetota > Actinomycetes > Streptosporangiales > Streptosporangiaceae > Nonomuraea > Nonomuraea sp. CA-218870. The sequence goes on from NZ_JBNJMN010000002.1 coordinate 570,082, forward strand.
GCCGACGGCCTCGTCGCCCTCATCGAGTCGGTGCCCGCCGAGTAGCCGCGTCCCTTCGAAGATCTTCCCGGAGCGGCCATAGGATGACAGCGGATTCGGAAGGGTGGGCCCGTGGAAACGCGCGCGGAAGAGCAACTCATCGGACCGCTGCTCCTCGCCCGGGGCACCGTCGACAGGTCGGCGGCACGCAGAGCCAACACCGCCTGGCTGGAACAGGCCTGGAACGACCCCTCGACCCGGGTGCTCGTCATCGACAACGGCCGCACGCTCGTCGAACGCGCCGGCGACGAGGTGCGGGCGGTGCTCTACACCCCGGCCGAGGCGCCACCCGGTGAGCGCTTCCTGCTCGGCGTCGCCGACGGCGTCACCTACTTCGCCGTGGCGGCTCCGCTGCCCGGCGGCTCGGCGGGCGACGTCAACGGCCGCGTCACCGTGCCGATGAGCCCGCACGACGCCGCGGAAGGCCGCCCGGTGCCGGCCGGGCTGCGCCAGGCGGGCGGCCTGCTCGGCGACCGCGACGCCGGTCTCCTGGTCTACGCCGTCGCCCTGGAGGCCTGGCACGGCGTCCACCAGTTCTGCCCGCGCTGCGGCGCCCGCACGACCGTCGAGGCCGGCGGCCACATCCGCGTCTGCCCGCGCGACGGCAGCCAGCACTTCCCCCGCGTCGACCCGGCGGTCATCATGCTGATCCGCGACCCCGACGACCGCTGCCTCCTGGCCCGCGGCCCGCAGTGGCCGGAGGGCCGGCTGTCGATCCTGGCCGGGTTCGTCGAGCCGGGAGAGTCGCTGGAGGCCGCCGTCATCCGGGAGGTGGCCGAGGAGGTCGGCATCGTCGTGGCCGACCCGCGCTACCTCGGCAGCCAGCCGTGGCCCTTCCCGCGCAGCCTCATGCTCGGCTTCTTCGCCAACGCCCTGTCCACCGACCTCACCCCCGACGCCGAGGAGATCGCCGAGGCCCGCTGGTTCTCCAGGGAAGAACTGGCCCGCGCGCTCCGGACCGGCGACGTCCGCCTCCCGCCCCCGGTCTCCATCGCCCGCCGGCTCATAGAGACCTGGTACGGCAGCCCGCTCACGGGTGACTGGTAGACCATGTTCACTTAGTGTGAAACCCAAAGCACGGTAAGTGACTGAAGGGCTACGCTCATGCACATGAACGAAACCCAGGTCCAGGAGATCCTGGACATCGAGCGCCAGAAGCTGGCCATCCACGTCGCCGCCGCCGAGATGCGCATGGACGACAAGGACCGGGCCTCCGAGCAGCGCATGATCGAAGCGATCACCAACGTCGTCACCGACGCGGTCGTGACCCTCAAGGCCGAGATGTCCCTCATGCGCGACGAGCTGAGAGGCGAGATCCAGGACGTCCGCGCCGAGCTCAAGGCCGACATCCACGGCCTGCGCGCCGAGCTGAAGGAGGAGATCCAGAGCGTCCGTACGGAGTTGAAGGAGGAGATCCAGGCTGTGCGCACGGAGCTCAAGGGCGAGATCCAGAGCGTGCGCACGGAGCTCAAGGGCGAGATCCAGAGCGTGCGTACGGAGCTCAAGGGCGACATCGCGCGGCTGGAGCGCAAGCTCGACAGCCACACGCACTGATGAGACCTGGGTGACCTAAACACCCAGGTCTCGGTGGCGATGTTAGCCAAGTCTCGAGCCCTCCGGCGGCGAAGCCGAGGGCTCGAGCGTCCTTCAGGCCGCTTCCAGGAGAGCCTTGACCTCGCGGGCCGACGGGTTGGTGCGGACGATGCGCCCCTTGGGGGTCTCGATGACCACCGTCGGCACCACCTGGTTGCCGCCGTTGACGCTCATGACGAACGCGGCCGCGTCCGGGTCTCGCTCGATGTCGACCTCGTCGAAGCTGATGCCCTCGCGGGCCAGCTGGGACTTGAGCCGCTTACAGGGGCCGCACCACGTGGTGCTGTAGACCGTGAGCGCCATCTCTGGGGAATCCCTCCAAGGTCAGGGGAAAAGACAGGCGTCCGGTGCAACACCGCGTGCCGCCCGGTTAATCCCTCACCCGATGCGGTCGGCGATCCACGCCTGGACGCGCTCGGCCACGCCCGGCTCGCGGTAGAGGGCGGAGCTGTGCGACTGGCCCGGCATGATGACGGTCTCGACGGGCACGCCGAGCTTGCCGAGGGACTGCTTGAGCAGTGCGCTCTGGGCCGGCGGCACGAACTCGTCCTGCGCGTGCACGGTGAGCATCGGGGCATCCTTGCGGCTGGCGTGCCAGGAGACCTCCATGCTGGCCCACACCCGGGAGCACTTGCCCTTGGGGTGGCAGTCGCCGGCCAGCCGGACCGCCGCCCTGCGCAGCCGGATCTTGTTGAGGTCGGTGGCCGCGGCCCCGTCGGTGTAGGCGCGCAGCGGGGAGATGATCGGCGACAGCCCGACCACGCCCTTCAGCCCCTGCATGCCGTTGCCGAAGGTGCCGACGGCGGCGGCGATGTGGCCGCCGGCGGAGAACCCCACCACCACGTAGTTCTTCGCGTCGAAGGCCCACCGGTCGGCGTGGCGGCGGGCGGCGGCGATCGCTGCCAGCGCGTCGGTGCGCTGCGCGGGCCAGGCGGCGTGGGTCGACAGCCGGTAGTTGATGTTGAAGACGGTGTAGCCCAGATCGGCGAACGAGCGGGTGATCTGCGTCATGCCCCTCTTGTCGCCGCTGGACCACCAGCCGCCGTGGATGATGAAGACCCCGGGCCGCTGCATGCCGTCGGGGGTCCACCACACGTCCATCTGCTGGCGGTGGTGCTTGCCGTAGGAGATGGTCTCCTTGGACAGGCCGCCGATGCCGTCGGGGTCGGTCGTCATCGTCGCCGCGGGACCCGGCGTCGGATCCTGCGCCGCCTGCGCGCTCACCGGGGTAAGCGTCACAAAAGCGAGCGCGATCGCGCTCAGGGCAACCGCTGTGCGCACGGCCTTCCTTTCTCCCCATCACCTGGACTGGCCCATTGTGGTGGAAGAACCCGGTCGTTTGCATCTCGTTGGCAGTGAAACAGGTGACACCGCTGGTTGGCACAATGGCCCCCGGACCGCCACCGGCTGGGAGGATGGACAGGTGAGCAGCGTGGACGACGTGCTGTCCGGGCTCGACCCCGAGCAGCGTGAGGTGGCCGAGACCGTGCGCGGGCCGGTGTGCGTGCTGGCCGGCGCCGGCACGGGCAAGACCAGGGCCATCACCCACAGGATCGCGCACGCGGTGCGCGGCGGGGTGGTCGACGCGCGGAGCGTGCTCGCCGTGACGTTCACCACACGCGCGGCGGGGGAGCTGCGCCAGCGGCTGCGGCACCTGGGTGCTCCGGGGGTGCAGGCGCGCACGTTCCACGCCGCCGCGCTGCGGCAGCTCACCTACTTCTGGCCGCGGGTGATCGGCGGCGCGCCGCCGTCGGTGATCGAGTCCAAGCTGCCGGTCCTGGTCGAAGCCTGCCGCGCCGTCAGGAGAAGCCCGGACCGCGCCGAGCTGCGCGACATCGCCGCCGAGGTCGAATGGGCCAAGGTCACCCAGATCGGGCCCGAGGACTACGTCGCCGCCGCCGCCAAGCACCACCGCACCCCTCCGGTCTCCGCCGAGGAGGTGGCGCGGCTGTACGAGGCGTACGAGCGGATCCGGCGTGAGCGCCACCTGCTCGACTTCGAGACGATCCTGGAGCTGACCGCGGCGGTGATGACCGAGCACGCCGAGGTCGCCGCCCAGATCCGCCAGCAGTACCGCTACTTCGTCGTCGACGAGTACCAGGACGTCAACCCGCTGCAGAAGCTGCTGCTCGACACCTGGCTCGGGGGCCGCGACGACCTGTGCGTGGTCGGCGACCCCAACCAGACGATCTACTCCTTCACCGGCGCGACCCCGCGCTACCTGACCGGGTTCGCGGTCGAGTTCCCGAACGCCGCGGTCATCAAGCTGGTGCGTGACTACCGCTCCACCCCTCAGGTGGTCGACCTGGCCAACCTCGTCATCGCCAAGAGCAGGTCGCCCCACCGCCTGGAGCTCGTCGCGCAGCGCCCCGACGGACCCAGGCCGGTGTTCGCCGACTACGACGACGAGCCCGCCGAGGCCGCCGGCGTCGCGCGCGGCATCCGCAAGCTGATGGAGCAGGGCGTCCCGTCCCGCGAGATCGCGGTGCTCTTCCGTACCAACTCGCAGTCCGAGGCCTACGAGGAGGCGCTGTCGAAGGCGGAGATCCCGTACGTGGTGCGCGGCGCCGAGCGGTTCTTCGAGCGGGCCGAGGTGCGCCAGGCCGTCGTGCTGCTGCGCGGCGCGGCCCGCTCCCACTCGGGTGAGCCGCTGGCCGCCGAGGTGCACCACATCCTGGCCGGCGTCGGGCTGACCCCCGCACCGCCCGGCGGCGGCAAGGCGCGTGAGAAGTGGGAGTCGCTCAAGGCGCTGGCCGATCTGGCGGAGGACCTGGCGGCCGAGGGCGCCGACCTGCCGGCGTTCGTGGCCGAGCTGGAGCGGCGCGCGGCCGAGCAGCACGCGCCGCCCGTCGAGGGCGTCACGCTCGCCTCCCTGCACGCCGCCAAGGGGCTGGAGTGGGACGCGGTCTTCCTCGTCGGGCTCACCGACGGCATGGTGCCGATCATCTATGCGGAGACGCCGGAGCAGATCGAGGAGGAGCGCCGGCTGCTGTACGTGGGCATCACCCGCGCCCGCCGCCATCTGTCCCTGTCGTGGGCGCTGGCCCGGTCGCCGGGCGGGCGCAAGAGCCGCCGCCCGAGCCGGTTCCTCGACGGGCTGACGGGTCGCCCGTCCGCGCCCGCCAGGGTCGCGGCGCCCGCCCGCGAGCGCAGGGAGCCGGCGACCCCGGTCAGCTGCCGGATCTGCGCCAAGACCCTGGTGGCGGCCGCCGAGCAGAAGCTGGGCCGGTGCGCGACCTGCCCCGCCGACTACGACGAGGCGCTGCTGGAGAGCCTGAAGGCGTGGCGCACGGCCACGGCCAAGGAATCGAAGATCCCGCCGTACGTCGTGTTCACGGACGTGACGCTGCAGGCCATCGCCGAGCGGGTGCCGACGACCGAGCAGGAGCTGCTGTCGATCGCGGGCATCGGCCGGGTCAAGCTCGACCGCTACGGGGAGGCGGTGCTCGGCCTGTGCCGTGGCGGCGGACACTGAGCTCGTCCCGCCGTCGCGTACGCTGTGCTGTCGTTTCGCGGCGCGGAGCCATCGTAACCGCCGCGAAACCACGCAATGCCACTATGAGGGGGCGAGTCCGGGGGGTTCTCGCGTTCCGACATGAAGGGGGATGGGTGAACGAGGCCCTGAAGGAAGCGCTCGACCTGCTCGACCTGGAGCAGATCGAGCACGACATGTTCCGCGGCCGGAGCCCCGAGGAGCGCATCCAGCGCGTCTTCGGCGGGCAGGTCGCCGCGCAGGCCCTCGTCGCCGCCGGCCGCACCGTACCGCCCGGCAAGAACGTCCACTCGCTGCACGCCTACTTCATCCGCCCCGGAGACCCGGCCGTACCGATCGTCTACGACGTCGAGCGCGTCCGCGACGGCCGGTCGTTCACCACCCGGCGGGTGGTGGCGATCCAGCACGGCAAGGCGATCTTCACGATGTCGGCCTCGTTCCACATCGAGGAGCCCGGCATCGAGCACCAGGCCTCGGCGATGCCGGCCGTGCCCGCGCCCGAGACCCTGCCGACCTTCCAGGAGCAGATCACCGCGCTCGTCGGCGAGGACCACGAGCAGCGCGAGTGGCTGGCCAGGCCGCGCCCGGTCGACGCCCGCTACGTCTCCCCGCTGGTCTGGGAGGCGCACCTCGATCCCGACCTGCGCAGCGCCGAGACCAACGTCTGGTTCCGCTTCGACGCCGACCTGCCCGACGACCCGCTGCTGCACGTCGTGCTGGGCGCCTACGCCTCCGACTACACCCTGGTCGACACGATCCTGCTCGCGCACGGGCTGGCCTGGGGCACCAGCGACATCATGGGCGCCTCGCTCGACCACGCGATGTGGTTCCACCGGCCGTTCAGGGCCGACGAATGGCTGCTGTACGCGCAGGAGTCGCCGTGGGCCGGAGGGGCCAGGGGGCTGGCGCGCGGCGAGATGTACAACGCCTCCGGTGAACTCGTGGTGTCCGTGGTTCAGGAGGCCATGATCCGCACGAGATTGTCACAAAATCGCAGGTAGAAAATACGTTGCCCAACGCCGGGATCCCGGTTTAGGGTCTTGCACAAGCGAGTCGGGCGTCCCTGCCCGGCGATCCCAGAGCGGAGGTGAGTCACAGTGATCAGCATCAACACGCCGGCCACGCAGTGGCTCGTTTCCGCATGCCGTGACTCGGTGAGGCTCGTCGATGGCCCGGCCAGGCTGCGGCAGGACGAGTATGCCCGTCGCCAGGAGTCCGTCATGTACGCGCGCGCCCACGGTGGCGCCGCCGCTGCGAGCGCTCCCGTCTTCGGTGCCGCCGCTGCTCCGAGCATGCCCGCTCTCGTCGCGGGCGCCGAAGTGCCGACCCAGCCGACCGCCAAGCGTGGAGTGGGTCCGCAACCCTGGAGGGATGCTCCGGTCATAACCTGACCGGCACACAGCAGCCCCCAGGCCGCGGATCCGCAAACAGGATCCGCGGCCTCTTTGTTTGTCCGTGATCCCGATCACCCACGAGGTGTGTCCCGACCGAAACAAAAGGTTCGATCAAAGGAGAAAACTGATGGGGGCGAAGACGATCATGGACCTGGTCGACGAAGCCGAGATCCCCTGTCGTACCGACCCTGACCTGTGGTTCGCCGAGTCGCCGGAGGACGTCGAGTTCGCCAAGGCGCTCTGCACCGGGTGCCCGATCCAGAAGACCTGCCTCGAGCGCGCGCTCGAAAGGGAGGAGCCCTGGGGCGTGTGGGGCGGCGAACTGATCCTCCGCGGCACCATCGTGCCCCGCAAGCGGCCCCGTGGCCGTCCGCGGAAGCACCCCGTCGCGGCCTGAACCACCGATCCTGCAGTAACCACCAGAAAGAGGAAATCCCATGAGCCTGGTCCCGACGAGCAGCGACTTCTCGGCCCCGTATCTCTACCATGAACTGGTCAACGACCGAATACGGACCCTCCACCGCGAGGCGGAGGAGCACCGCATGGCCGCCCGCATCACCCGCGTCCGCAAGGCGCGGCGTGACGTCCGGCGCGCCCAAGAGCGCCTCAGCCGGGCGCTGAGCCTGGGGCTGTGATCGGGAGATCCTGCCGCCGGCGCAGGATCTCCCGCCGAGAAGAAGACCCGCACGGAACGACTGTTCCGCGCGGGTCTTCCGCGTTTCTTCCCCCGCGCCGCGTTCCTCCCTCGCGCCGCGTTCGCGGCGGGCGCCGACGGGTGATCGTTTTCAGCGGTGCAGGTACGCGCCCGCGCTGCGTGCGGGGGTCAGATCGAGCCGGCGCAGCAGCTGCGCGTTCAGCGCGACGACCACGGTCGAGGCCGACATGAGAATCGCGCCGACACTCATCGGCAGCACGAACCCGATCGGCGCGAGCACCCCCGCCGCCAGGGGCACCGAGATCAGGTTGTAACCGGCGGCCCACCACAGGTTCTGCTTCATCTTCCGGTAGCCGGCCCGCGACAGCTCGATGACGGAGAGCACCGAGCGCGGATCCGAGGAGGCGAGGATGACTCCCGCCGAACCGATCGCGACATCCGTGCCGGCGCCGATCGCGATGCCGACGTCGGCCTGGGCCAGGGCGGGGGCGTCGTTGACGCCGTCACCGACCATCGCCACCCTCTTGCCTTCGGCCTGCAGTTCGGCGACCTTGGCAGCCTTGTCCTCCGGCCTGACGCCGGCGAACACCCGGTCGACGCCGAGGTCGCGGGCGACGGTGTCGGCGACGGCCTGAGCGTCACCGGTGATCATCATGACCTGGGCTCCGGCGGCGTGCAGGGCGTCGACGGCGTCGCGGGACTCGGCCCGGATCTCGTCGGCCAGGCGGAGCGCGCCGATCACCCGGCCATCGGCCACGACGTGCAGGATGATCGCGCCCTCCGCGCGCCAGTCACGGGCGACGGGAAGCTCGTCCAGGCCGTGGTCGTCGAGGAGGTACGGCCCGCCGACCTCGACCACAGTGCCGTCCACGCGCGCGCTGACGCCGACCGCCGGGGAGGAGGAGAAGCCGGTGGCCGGAGGCACGTCCAGACCGCGGGCCCGCGCCGCGCCCACCACGGCCCTGGCCAGGGGGTGCTCGCTGTCGCTCTCCGCCGCCGCGGCCAGGGCCAGCACCTCGTCCTCGTCGTGGCCGCCGACCGGCTCGATGCCGGTCACGGCCGGCTCACCCTTGGTCAGGGTGCCGGTCTTGTCGAACAGGACCGTGTCGACCGTACGCATCGACTCCAGCGCCAGCCGATCCTTGACCAGCACGCCGCCGCGGGCGGCGCGCTCGGTGGCGATGGACACCACCAGCGGGATCGCCAGGCCGAGAGCGTGCGGACAGGCGATGACGAGCACGGTGATGGTCCGCACGACCGAGGCGTCCGGCATGCCGAGGAGCGCCCAGACGACGCCGGCGATCGCGGCCGACCCCAGCGCGAACCAGAACAACCATCCCGCCGCGGTGTCGGCGACGCGCTGGGCCCGCGAGGAGGAGGCCTGGGCGTCGGCCACGAGCTTCCGGATGCCGGCCAGGGCGGTGTCCTCGCCGGTGGCGGTGACCTCGACCCTGAGGCCGGAGTCGGTGGCCACGGTTCCGGCCACCACCTGGTCGCCGGCAGAACGGCGGACGGGCCTGGACTCTCCAGTGATCATGGACTCGTTCATGCTCGCGGAACCGTCGACGATCTTCCCGTCGGCGGGCACCGAGGCGCCGGGGCGGACGATCACGACGTCCCCGACCACCAGGTCGGACGGCGCGACCTTGACCACCTCGGTCCCCGTGACCTTCTCCGCCTCGTCAGGCAGCAGGGCCGCCAGGGAATCCAGCGCCGAGCTGGTCTGGGCCAGGGAGCGCATCTCGATCCAGTGGCCCAGCAGCATGATGACCACCAGCAGGGCCAGCTCCCACCAGAAGTTCAGCCGGTGATCGAGCACGTGCAGGCTCGCGCCCCAGGAGGCGACGAACGCCACCGTGATGGCCAGACCGATGAGCAGCATCATGCCCGGCTTGCGGGAACGGATCTCCGAGACCGCCCCCGTCAGGAACGGCCGGCCGCCCCACAGGTAGATGACGGTGCCCAGAACCGGCGAGACCCACCGCACCCACGCCGCGCGGGGGAGTTCATAGCCGACGAGATCGGCGAACATCTCGTTCAACCCCACCACCGGGACGGCCAGCACCAGCATGATCCAGAACAGCCGCCGGAACCGCCCGACATGATCGCCACCATGGCCGCCACCATGGCCGCCACTGTCGTGGTGCGCATGAGCGGTCCCGTCCCGTCGATGGCCGGACGCGCCGGATCCAGGAGCGTGCTGGTGCCCGTGGTGTGCGCTCATCCTCCGACTCTATGCCCCTGAGGGGTATCTCCCCCGGAGCAGTCCCCGTCTGAACCAAAGCCGGCGACTACCGCAACCCACCACCGCCCCCGACGAGCGGGCGAGAGCCCGGCGCGTCACCAGATGAACGGGCGAGAACCGGCGCGTTACCCGATGAACGGCCAGACCCACCGCCGACCCCGAGAGGTGGGCCAGAGCCGGCCCCTTACCTCGATGAACGGACGCGGGTCCGCTGGGAACGGGCCGGCGCGGCAGTGGGGATCAGGCGGTGGCCAGGGCCTTGGCGTCGGTGTCGTCGGGGTCGTCGGAGAAGCCGGGGACCCATCGGATCACCTCGTCGCGGAAGCGGGCCGTGGTGCCCAGCTGGCACAGGACACCGATCCCGGCGATGTGCACCCGGTGGATGAGCACGTACGAGGGAGGCAGGTTGAGCTGGCGGACCACGTTGCCCGGCCGCAGGTCCGTCACAGAAGCCGCCTGCGCCTGCAGCCACTCGCGGCTGAAGGTGAACTCCTCCACGGCCGTCGGCTCGACGTAGGGGGCGAGGAAGGCGCGCAGCGCGTCGGGGTCGATCTCGATGTCGGGCCGGATGAACCCCTCCGCGCGCAGCCCGGCTACCACGGTGTCCATGTCGCCCTGGTTGAAGATGCGGGTGAGCTGGCCGAACGCCAGCGGGTAGCCGCCCCGGTTGACCGCGCCGAAGTCGAGGACCCCGAGCCTGCCGTCGGGCAGCATACGGAAGTTGCCCGGATGGGGGTCGGCGTGCAGCATGCTGACCCTGGTGGGGGAGCAGAACAGGAAGCGCACGAACAGCAGCCCGGCCCGGTCGCGCTCCTCTTTCGTGCCCTCGGTGATCACGCGGGACAGCGGGACGCCGTCCATCCACTCGGTGATCAGCACGGTCTCGTTGGCGGCGATGACGTCGGGCACATGGAAGTCGGGGTCGCCGTGGAACTCCAGCGCGAACGCGTGCTGCGCCTCGGCCTCGCGGAGGTAGTCGAGCTCCTCGGCGATCCGCTCGCGCAGCTCGGCGAGCATCGACTTGATGTCGAGGCCCGGCATGAGCACCCCGAACAGCTTGCCGAGCCTGGCGAGCTGGGTGAAGTCGCCGAGCAGGGCCTTGCCGGCGCCGGGGTACTGGATCTTGACCGCGGCCTCGCGGCCGTCGTGCCACACGGCGCGGTGCACCTGGCCGATGGAGGCGGCGGCCGTCGGCTCGTCGTCGAACGACCGGAAGTGGTCACGCCAGTCGTCGCCGAGCTGCTCGGCCAGCACCTTGTGGACGGTGGCGACCGGCAGCGGGGGAGCCGCGTCCTGCAGCCTGGTGAGCGTGGCCCGGTAGGGGGCGACGATCTCGGCCGGCAGCGCGGCCTCGAAGATGGACAGCGCCTGGCCGAGCTTCATGGCGCCGCCCTTGAGCTCGCCCAGCACCTTGAAGATCTGCTCGGCGGTGCGCTGCTGGATCTCCTCGGCGACCACCTCGGCGGATCTGCCGCCGATGCGCTTGCCCAGTCCGAGCGCGGTGCGTCCGGCGAAACTGAGGGGCAGGCTGGCCAGCTTGGCGGAGCGCGTGACGGCACGGCGAGGAAGATCGCTCATCCTGATCTGCGGAATCTCGGCGGAGACGCCGCTTCCCCCCTTCGACGGTCGTTACCTACGCAGGTCACTGGCAGGTAGCTGACATGACCATTGTTAGCGGATTTGGATTGTCTCGTATACAACGACATTGCGCGTGGATTGCCCAAGATCGGTAGCTCCAGCGTCGATCAGGCGATATGTCGGTTGTGCCGTTCATCACAGCCGAGGCGTGACCATCAAGGTAGTCGAGAGCGTGACCGGTCACCGCGGCCGCGACCGAGGCCGCCGCCGCGGCGTCGCAGGCGATCTCCCCGGGGGGATAGCCGCCGAGCCGGGCGGTGACGACCGGCCAGCCCGGGTCGTGGTCCCGTCTGGTCAAGTCCAGGCAGTGCAAACAGGCGGTCTGTCTAGGTATAACGAGCGGACCCGCCAATCCATGCCCTTCGAAGGCGGATCCGAGCAGATGCGGGATCCGCAGGGTCATCAGCTCGTTGACCAGCACCATGTCGAGCGGCCGCACCGGCGTGAGAATCACCAGGTCGGGCCGCTCGGTGCCGTCGCCCAGGAAAGGCCCGCCCGCCAGCACCTCCACCGCGGCGCGCGCCCCGGGCCGCCCCCGGCCCTCCGCCCTCTCGCCGGACCGGGCCGTGCCCACTCCCGTGCCGGCCGGAGCACGGCCTTCGGCGCCGCCCCGATCCCGCCTTCCCGCTCCCTCGTCACCGGGGTCGGCCCGCCGCGCCGCGCCCGCCTCCCGCGTCAGCCCGACCTCGGCCCACGTCAGCCCACCGGGCACCAGGTCACGGGGCCGCGCGGGCTCGGGGTCGAACACCCGGATCCGGCCCACGCCCGCCGCCGCCAGCAGCGCGACCACCTGCGCCCCCACCCGCCCGGCGCCGTAGACCCGCACCCGCGAGTCCGCCCTGCGCCGCAGCGCCGCCCGCCCGGCCCCCGGCGCGGCCCCGGCCAGAGCCATCGCGTCGAGATCGGGCCGCATCCGGTCGAGGGCGGCCAGGGACAGCGGGAGCGCCGGACCGCCGGCGTCGTCGAGCGCGCCGGACGTGGCCAGCCGGTCGAGCAGGGCACGGGCGAACGCCTCGGGCAGCCCGGCCAAACGCGCCTCCCGCAACGCGACGGCCAGGTCGCGGCTGCCGTCGAGACCGCCGAGCCACCGGCGGGCGGCCCGGCTCAGCCCGGTCAGGACGACGGCCCGCCGCGGGTGGGCGCCGAGCTGGACGGTCTGCTCGTCACGGTCGACGAGGCGGAGGGCGGGATGCAGGCGTGGCCTCATGGCCCGAAGATTTGCACGCACATTCAAGATCCCGCACTCGAACGCCCCGCCTTGTGGATAACCCGCCGCTTTCCACGGCCGCCTGTGGACGGCGGACAACTCCCGATGACATTAAATTCTTGGCAATCCGCAGCGAAGAGAACGATCACCCCCAAAGTCCTGACCAGCAGTAACCCTCATCTTGAAGCTCCGCCCAGGCCGGTGGTACGGGGCGAACCCTCTCATGACGATCAGGAAAGCCCGCGTGCCCAAATTCACCAGCTCTTAATCATCTGACCAGCACAAACATGTCCCCGCCCTCTGGGGAATTCCGTGCGTGTCGGCTACCGTGCATATGTGCCCCCCGAGACAGTCGAGGTCCGTCGCAGTTCTCGTCGCCGGCGTACGGTCTCCGCTTACCGCGACGGCGACAAAACGATCGTGCTCCTGCCCGCCTGGCTCAGCGGTGAGGACGCGGATGAATGGGTGAGCCGGATGCTCGATCGGCTCGCGGCCAAGGAGCGCAAACGGCGGCCCACCGACGAGGCGCTGCTGGAGCGGGCGAAGGAGCTCTCGGCGAAGTACCTCGACGGCAAGGCCCGCCCGGCCGGCGTGCGATGGGTGGACAACCAGCAGCACCGGTGGGGTTCCTGCACTCCCGAGACCGGCACGATCCGCATCTCGACCCGGCTCAAGGGCCTGCCCGAATGGGTGATCAACTACGTCATCGTGCACGAGCTGGTCCACCTCCTCGTGCCCAGCCACGGCCCGCGGTTCTGGGCCCTGGTGGAGCGCTACCCGAAGGCCGAGCGCGCCCGCGGCTTCCTGGAGGGCTTCTCCGCCGCCGCTCACAGCGCCCCGGAGGAGTGTTGACGCGCACCGTCGCGGTTCTCGTACGGCAGAGCATGGCGCTCTCCGCGCCCCGGGGCGTCGATCCGGCCCGCTGGCTGGAGGCCATCGCCGAGGACACCTACGAGCTGGTCGCCGGCCTCGAGCTGGTGACTCCCGTACTGGCGACGAGCGTCCCGGGCCTGGACGACCTCGTCTGGCCGGGCACCGAGATCATCGAGATCGGCGAGGACGACCCGGTCAAGGACGTGCTCAAGCTGCTGAAGGGCGACCAGGCCGCGATCGTCGCCGGCGACGCGCCCGACCTGCCGCCGCTGCTGGTCGGCAAGCTCTTCCGTGAGCTGGGACGCGCGCAGGTCACGGTCTGCCCCGCCGAAGGGGGCGGCGCCGTCGCGCTCGCCTGCCGGCTGCCGCCGCCCGGCTGGGCGGACCCGGATCTGGACGACCCGGACCCGGTGGCGGCGCTGCGCGCGCAGGCTCCCGGCCGCCGCATGGTGGCGACCGGCCCCGGCTGGCACCGGCTGCGCCACCCCGGCGACGCCGGGCGCCTCGACCCCGGCCTCGAAGGCTGGGAGAGCACCCGCGCCCTGCTCATGGCACGCTGAGCTCCGCGAACACCGCCCGGTGGTCGGTGCCCGGCACGTCGTGCACGCTGACCGCCTTCACCCCCACCCGCTCGTCGACCAGCACATGGTCGATCGTGATGACGGGCGGGATCCGACGGTTGGCCGGCCAGGTCGGGATCAGCCCCGCGCCCACCTGGTCGGCGGCGTCCTTGTAGCCGCGTGCCAGCAGGCGGCGCATCGGCGCGTGGTCGAGCGAGGCGTTGAAGTCGCCCGCCAGGATGCGCACAGCCCGGTCGGACGAGCCGGGCAGCGCCTCCAGCGCCGCGTGCCAGGCGGTCGCGTGCGGCCCGATAGGCGGCACGGGATGCACGTCGAAGAACTCCACCGGCGCCACGCCGGGCAGTGCCAGCCTGGCCACCGGCATGTTGTGGCCTTCCAGCGGCGGCAGCGCGCCGGGCAGCGCCTCCAGCGGGTGGCGGGAGAAGATCCCGCTGCCGGCGGCGCTCCACTCGGCCATCAGCACGCGGTGCGGCATGATCTCGCCCAGCCCGGCCGAGTCCAGCTCGGCCACCGCCCCGGGGGTCAGTTCCTGCGTGCTGAGCGCGTCCGGCCGCAGCCGCCGTACCAGGTCCATGACCGCCTGCGGTTCGGCCCTGCCGAACAGCAGGTTGACGGTCAGCACCCGGAACGGCCGGCCCGCGGTCGCCTCCGCCACGCCGAGCGTTCGCGGCAGCACGCTGAACCCGAGCATGGCGCTGGTCACCAGCGCGACCGCGGTGGCGGCCCGCCGCCGCCCGAGCGCGGCGATCATCAGCGGAAGCAGCGAGCCCGCGGCCGCGTACGGCGTCGCGGTCATGATCTGAGTGGGGATCGCCCCCCGTTCCAGGCCCGCCAGCCTCGTCACCGCCCACGCCGCGAAGGGGGTCACGGCGAGCCACGTCAGCACGGCCCCGGTGCGCCCGCTGCGCCTGCGGCGCGCGGGCGTGACGATCGTCCCCCCGACCGGACTCTCTGCGGACACGCCCACGGGGACCCCCTTCGGAACCGTACGGATCTTCAGCTGACGACGTCGACGGGAGACCCGCGCATCAGCCGGCGGCCCCGCGGTCGTGCGAGGCGAGGGCGCCGGCCAGCGCCGCCCGCCCCCGGGCCGCGAGACGCCTGGTCGCCTCGTCGGACAGGTCGGGGATCTCCTCCACCGGGAACCAGCGCAGGTCCAGGGACTCCTCGCTGATCACGGCCTCGGCGCCGGCGGGGGCGACGGCCGCGTACTCGACGTCGAGATGCCAGCTGTGCGGCGGATGGCACCACACCTGGTGGCGGTCCAGCGCCAGCGGGCCGGGCAGCAGAGTCAGATCCGCGATGCCGGACTCCTCCACCGCCTCGCGCAGCGCCACGCCGGCCAGCGTGGTGTCGGAAGGCTCGCAGTGGCCGCCCATCGGCAGCCACATCCCCGCCTTGGGGTGCAGGGTGAGCAGCACCCGGGCGCCGTCGTGCGACAGCACCGCCGTGGTCGCCGTCAGGTGGCCGGGCGCGCACGCGCGCAGCATGGCGTCGTCGTGGGCCGCGAGATGGCCGAGGAACTCGGCGCGCAGCAGCTCCTCCCCGTCCGTGGGCGCGGTCCACGCGGAGAGCACGGCCACCGCGTCGTCGTGCAGGCTCAACGCTGGTCGTCCTCGTCGCCGGGCTTGCGCTCCAACTGAGAGATGTCCCAGTCGCCGCCGCCCCGGACGAACGCCTCGGGATCGTCCAGGTCGTCGGCCGTCGGCATGAGGTCGGGATGCGACCAGAGCGCGTCGCGGCCGTCGAGGCCGCGCGCCTCCTTGACCATCTGCCACAGCTTGGCCGCCTCGCGCAGCCTGCGCGGCCGCAGCTCCAGGCCGACGAGTGTGCCGAAGGTCAGCTCGGCGGGCCCGCCCGTGGCGCGGCGCCGCCGCACGGTCTCCGCCAGCGCCACCGCCGACGGCAGCTTGCCCTCGGCCGCAGCGTCGACCACCGTGGCGACCCAGCCCTCGACCAGGGCCAGCATCGTCTCCAGGCGGGCCAGGGCGGCCTTCTGCCGCTCGGTCTCCTCGGGCTTGAGCAGCGCGCCGCCGCTCAGCGCCTCCTGGAGCGCCTGCGGGTTGTTGATGTCCAGCCCGCGGATCTGCTCCTCCAGGGCGGAGGTGTCGACCGTGATGCCCTTGGCGTACTCCTCGACGGCCCCGAGCAGGTGGCCGCGCAGCCACGGCACGTGCTGGAACAGCCGGTGGTGCGCGGCCTCGCGCAACGCCAGGTAGAGCCTGATCTCGTCGGCGGGATGCTCCAGGCCGGCGCTGAAGGAGGCGACGCCGCCGGGCAGCAGCGCGGCCGTGTCGGACAGCGGCAGGCCGATGTCGGTGGTGCCGATCACCTCACGCGCCAGCGAGCCGAGGGCCTGGCCGATCTGCTGGCCGACCATCATGCCGCCCATCTGCTTGAGCATGCCCATCAGCGGCCCGGCCATCTGCTGGGCCTCGGGCGGCAGCCCGGCGCCGCCGAGCGCGCCGCCCATGGTCTCGACCATGCGCTCGGCGATCGGCTCGGCCAGCTTGCGCCAGACGGGGATCGTGTTCTCGATCCACTCCGACCGGCTCCACGCCTGCGGGTTGGACACGCCGCTGGGCAGCGTGGTCGCCTCGTTGAGCCAGAGGTCGGCCAGGTGGAGCGCGTCGACGATCTGGCGGCGCTCACCTTCCATGACGCTCGGGTCACCCTGAGCGACGACGGCGTGTCGGGCGATGTTCTTGGCCATGTCCCAGTTGACCGGGCCGGAACCCTGGGGCGCCGACAGCATGTCGGCGAACTGGCGCATCGCCTGAGCCATCTGCTCAGGGTCGCCGAACATGGCGAAAGGGTTTTCGTTGGGGTCGTTTTCGCGACCTGGCAGGTCAGTCACCGCTCTACCTCGTGCAGGATGGAGGAGTCCACATCCGCCACGTTAGCCGTCCTGTGGCGGATCAGTGCAAAGTGAGGACCTGGTGCCTACCTCGAAACGCCCGCGCCGACCCGTCGTAGCCGTCACCGGTGCCGCATCCGGCCTGGGCCGCGAGCTGCTCGCCAGGCTCGTCACGTCCGCGGATTTCCGCAGAGTGGTGGCCATCGACGAGGAGCGCGGCGACATCCAGGAAGCCACCTGGCGGGTGATCGACGTCCGCGATCCGCTCTTGGCGAACCGGATCTCCGACATCGACGTCGTGGTCCATCTGGCCGGTGACTACGCCGTGGACTCCGACCCCGGCGAGCGCCGCGCGTACAACCTGAGAGCCGCCCAGACCGTGCTCACCGCCAGCGCGGCCGCGCGCGTCCGGCGGGTGGTGCTGGTGACGAGCGCGATGGTGTACGGGGCCGAGTCCGACAACGACGTGCCGCTCGCGGAGGACGCCCCGGTGGCGGCCGAGCCCGACACCGGCGTGGTCGGCGACTACCTGGAGATCGAGGCCCTGGTCCGCAGGTCGCTGCGGAGCCACCCCGGCCTGGAGGTCACGGTGCTGCGCCCGGCCGCGGTCGTCGGGCCCGGCGTCGACACGGTGATCACCCGCCACTTCGAGTCGCCGCGGCTGCTGACGGTCAAGGGGTGCGCGCAGCGCTGGCAGTTCTGCCACATCGACGACCTGGTCTCCGCGCTGGAGCTGGCCGCCCAGGGCGTCGTCACCGGCGTGGCGGCCGTCGGCTGCGACGGCTGGCTGGAGCTGGAGCAGGTCGAGGAGCTTTCCGGGATCAGGCGGTTCGAGCTGCCGGCCGGGCTGACCTTCGGCACCGCCCAGCGCCTCCACCGGCTGGGCGTCACGCCCGCCCCGGCCACCGACCTCCATTACGTCGTCTACCCGTGGGTGGTCGACTGCACGAGCCTGCGCGAGGCCGGGTGGGCGCCGTCGTGGACCAACGAGGCGGCCTTCAAGCAGCTCCTGGAGCTGCGCGAGAACCGCACCACCGTGGTCGGCAGGCGGCTGCCGGTCAAGGAGGCCACGCTCACCGCGGCCGGAGCCACCGTGGCCGTCATCGGCACCGCCGCGATCGTCCGCCAGGTGCGCAAGAAGCGCCGCCAGTGAGAAATCTGTAGGCTCTCCACGTGGACGTCATCCGGTTGCTCGCCCTTCGTGACACTCCGCTCTCCGTCGACGAGGTGCTGGCCGCGGTGGGCGACCACGCCGCCGGCGGCACCACCGTGTTCGTGGGCACCGTCCGGGAGCAGGACCACGGCAAGCGGGTGACGAGACTCTCCTACTCCGCCCACCCGTCCGCCGATCGCGAGCTGCGCTCCGTGGCCGAGAAGGTGGCCTCCGACTTCCCCGTGACCGCGCTCGCCGCCGTCCACCGGCTCGGCGACCTGGAGCTGGGCGAGACCGCGGTCATCGTGGCCGTGGCCTGCCCCCACCGCGACGAGGCGTTCATGGCGGCGCGCAGGCTGATCGACGACCTCAAGGCGCAGGTGCCGATCTGGAAACATCAGGAGTTCGCCGACGGGTCGGCCGAGTGGGTCGGCGCCTGCGAATAAGCTCGGATCCATGTCGCGACGTGCCTTGACGCTGCTCGTTTCGGGTTTCCTCGTGCTCGCGCTGGGCATCGGCGGCGCGGTCGTGGACGTTCCGTACGTCGTGCTCAGCCCCGGCCCCACCGAGAACACCCTCGGCGACATCGACAAGCAGCCGGTGATCAAGATAGCCGGGCGCGAGACCTACCCGACGACCGGCGCGCTGCGGCTCGTCACGGTGGCCTACCAGGGCGGCCCCACCTCCCAGATCGACCTGCTCACGGCGCTGCGCGGCTGGATCGACCCGACCGTGGCCGTGGTGCCGCAGGAGACCATCTTCGCCCCCGACCGCAGCCAGAAGGAGGTCGAGGAGGAGAACACGATCGAGATGACCAACTCCCAGGACGACGCCACGGCCGCGGCTCTGAACGAGCTGAAGATCCCGTACGAGGCCGTCATCTCGGTCGCCTCGACCGTGAAGGGCAAGCCCGCCGAGGGCAAGATCCAGAAGGGTGACAGGATCGTCGCGGTCGACGGCGAGCCGGTCACCAGGACCGACGAGGTCAGCAAGGCCGTGCGGGCGCGCAAGCCGGGCGACCCGGTCACGTTCACGATCACCAGGGGCGGGGAGAAGCTCGACGTCACGGTGCCGACCGTGGCCGCCGGCGGCGAGCCGATCGTCGGGGTCAACATGCAGCCGGGCTACGAGTTCCCGTTCGACGTCGACATCAACGTGGGGGACGTCGGCGGGCCGAGCGCGGGGCTGATGTTCTCGCTCGGCATCGTGGACAAGCTCACCGAGGGCCAGCTGACCGGCGGCAAGCAGATCGCCGGCACCGGCACCATCAGGCCCGACGGGAAGGTGGGCCCGATCGGCGGGATCCCCCAGAAGATGGTGGGCGCGCGCAACGCCGGCGCCACGATCTTCCTCGCCCCCGCGGGAAACTGCGCCGAGGCGCTGAGGGCCGTGCCCGACGGGTTGCGGCTGGTCAAGGCCGAGACGTTGCACGACGCGAAGCTGGCGCTCGAGGCGCTGGCCTCAGGTAAAGGGGAGGTCCCGTCTTGTTCTGGATGAAACTTCCCGCCATCGCCGCGCGTTGGCCGTAGTGGTGACACTGCGGTGTAGGTTGCCAGACACGGACCGTTTCTTCATCACGACGAGGGGTTGGCCTTGAGCTTCCGGACCCCAGGAGCCGGCGGCAGGGCGATGCGCTTGCCCCGCCGACCGCGACTGCTTCTGCCTGTCGCGATCGCACTGGTGGCGATTGTGGCGCTATTTTTCCTTTTTTCCGGTATTTATACCGACTATCTATGGTTCACCGCGATCGACTACACGCGGGTCTTCTCCAGCGTGCTGGTCACCCAGATCGTGCTGTTCCTCGTCGGCGCGGCCCTCATGGCGGGCATCGTCGGCGGCAACATGCTGCTCGCCTTCCGGTCCAGGCCGCTGTTCGGGCCCGCGGTCTTCGGCGGCGGCGGCAGCGGCGCCGACCGCTACCGGCAGGCCATCGACCCGCACCGCAAGCTCGTCTTCATCGTCGGCATGGCGCTGCTCGCCCTCTTCGCGGGCTCCTCGACCGCCGGCCAGTGGCCGACCTGGATGCAGTTCGCCAACGGCCAGCCGTTCGGGACGACCGACGCCGAGTTCGAGCTCGACCTCTCGTTCTTCATGTTCGAGCTCCCGTTCATCAGGCTGGTGCTCAACTTCCTGTTCACCGCGGTGATCATCTCGATCATCCTGGCGGCGATCACCCACTACCTGTACGGCGGGTTCCGGCTGCAGTCCCCCGGCGTGCACGCCTCCAAGGCCGCGCGCGTCCACCTGTCGGTGCTGCTCGGCGTGTTCGTGCTGCTCAAGGCCATCGCCTACTGGTACGACCGGTTCGACCTCGTCTTCTCCGAGCGCGGCTTCGTGCACGGCGCCTCCTACACCGACATCAACGCGGTGCTGCCCGCCAAGAACATCCTCGCGATCATCGCCCTGATCTGCGCCCTGCTGTTCTTCGCCGGGGTGATCCGGCCCGGCGGCATGCTGCCCGGGGTCTCGTTCGGCCTGCTCGCGCTCTCGGCGGTGCTGATCGGCGGCGTCTACCCGATGCTCGTCGAGCAGTTCCAGGTCCGGCCCAACCAGCAGGGCAAGGAAGCCGCCTACATCGCCCGCAACATCGACGCGACCCGGCAGGCCTACAACATCGACGACGCGAAGGTCGAGGCCTACAGCGCCGAGGCGGACCCCAGCAAGGTGCGGGCGAACGCCGCCGGCGACGCCTCCGTGACCGGCGTCCGCCTGCTCGACCCGGGCCTCGTGTCCGCCACCTACGAGCAGACCCAGCGCATCAGGGGCTTCTACGAGTTCGCCGACCAGCTCGACGTCGACCGCTACCCCGACGAGAACGGCAAGCTCACCGACCACATCGTGGCCGTGCGCGAGCTGAGCGGCCCGCCCGAGGGCCAGAACAACTGGATCAACCGCCACCTGGTCTACACCCACGGCTACGGCTTCGTCGCCGCGCCCGGCAACAAGGTCGACTCCAGCGGTCTGCCGGCCTACGACGCCAAGGACATGCCGGTCACCGGCGCCCTGGCCGAGCGCACCGGCCTCAAGGAGTCGCGCATCTACTTCGGCGAGACCACCGGCGCCGAGTACGTCATCGCCGGCGGCAACCCCGAGCGTCCGCAGGAGCTCGACTACCCGGAGACCGGCGGCACCGGGCAGAAGAACACCACCTACACCGGCAAGGGCGGAGTCCCGGTCGGCTCGTTCCTCAACCGGCTGTTCTACGCCGCCAAGTACAGCGAGGTGAACATCCTCCTGTCCGGCGACGTCAACGACAACTCCAAGATCCTGTACGAGCGCGGCCCGCGTGACCGGATCGCCAAGGTGGCCCCGTTCCTGACGCTCGACTCCGACCCGTACCCCGCGATCATCGACGGCCGGGTGACCTGGATCGTCGACGGTTACACCACGTCCAACGCCTACCCCTACTCGCAGAGCGAGAGCCTGCAGGAGATGACCCGCGACACGGCCACCGACCGGTCCCGGGTGATCGCCCAGCAGCCGCTGGACGAGATCAACTACATCCGCAACTCGGTCAAGGCCACGGTCGACGCCTACGACGGCACCGTCACCCTCTACGCCTGGGACCCCAATGACCCGGTGCTCAAGACGTGGAGCAGCGCGTTCCCCGGGATCATCCAGCCGAAGACCGAGATGAGCCAGAGCCTGCTCGCGCACATCCGCTACCCCGAAGACCTGTTCAAGGTGCAGCGCTACACCCTGTCGCGCTACCACATCACCGACGCCGCGGCCTTCTACAGCGGCCAGGACTTCTGGAACGTCCCGAACGACCCGTCGCAGGGCGAGCGGAACGTCAAGCAGCCGCCCTACTACCTGACCACCACGATGCCGGGCGGCGAGCCGACGTTCTCGCTGACCACCACGTTCGTGCCACGGCAGGGCCCCAACCTGGCGGCGTTCATGGCCGTCGACTCCACCGCCGGTGAGAACTACGGCAAGCTACGCATCCTGCGTATGCCGTCCAACACCCCGATCCCCGGCCCCGGGCAGGCGCAGAACGCCTTCCAGAGCCGGTTCGCGGGTGAGCTCAACCTGCTGGGTGTCGGCGCCTCCTCCGTCCGGTACGGAAACCTGCTGACGCTGCCGTACGCGGGCGGGCTCGTCTACGTCGAACCCGTCTACATCCAGGTGGCGGCGGGCGGCGGCCAGGAGCCGTACCCGATCCTGCAGCGCGTCCTGGTCTCGTTCGGCAGCCAGATCGGTGTCGGCCGCACTCTCGACCTGGCACTGGGCCAGGTGTTCGGCGAAGAGCGGACCACCGATCAGCAACAGCAGCCGCAACAGAACCAGCAGGACCAGCAGAACCAGGACGCCCAGCAGAACCAGGAGACGTCGGCCCTGCAGACGGCGATCAGCGACGCGCAGAGGGCCTACGACGACGCCACCAAGGCCCTGCAGAGCGACCCGCCCAACTGGGAGGAGTTCGGCAAGGCCCAGCAGCGCCTGGACGAGGCTCTGGAGAAGCTTCAGGGCGCCGGCGTCCAGGCGCCGGTCACCACCCCGACGCCCGCCCCGACAGGCTCGCCCGCACCGTCACCGGCCCCCACCGGGTCGGCGGCCCCGTCGCCGTCCGCGTCACCGGCGGGAGCGTCCTAGTCCGTCGATTTGCGTAAGCCCCGTGTCAGGGATAGTCTTTAGACACACACCGACGCGGGGTGGAGCAGTTCGGTAGCTCGCTGGGCTCATAACCCAGAGGCCGCAGGTTCAAATCCTGCCCCCGCTACCAAGAGGAAACGCCCTCCGGGATCATCCCGGAGGGCGTTTCGCATGTCCGGGGTCATCGCGAGCCGGCCGGGATCACCAAGCGCCGGCCGGGCAGGAACGAAGAAGCGCGGGCCCGAACCGGTCCCTAACGTGAGCCGTATGTGCATGTTCCCCGGAACACGAAGGAGACCCGGAATGCAGGCACACGTCAGTTCGATCCTGCTCGGTGTCCGCGACCTGGAACGGGCCAAGCGGTTCTACGCCGAGGGACTCGGCTGGAAGATCAAGGACGACTACGGCGTCTCGGTGTTCTTCGAGTCGGACGGCGCCTCGCCCGTCGGTCTCTACGGCCGCGAGGGCCTGGCCGACCAGGTGGGCTTGAGCCCGGAGGGCAGCGGCTTCACCGGGCTGGTCCTCACCTACGTCGTCCGTAGCGAGGCGCGGGTGGACGAGGTCCTCGCGGAGGCGGAGAAGGTCGGCGCGACCGTCCTGAAGCCCGCCGGCGCCCTGCCGTGGGGCGGGTACGGCGGCGCGTTCGCCGACCCGGACGGCCACGTCTGGAGTCTCGGCTACAGCGACCGCGGGACCGACCAGCCCTACGCCGAATAGGTCCACCGGAACGCGGAGACGACGTGTCCTCCCGGCTCTCCGGAGGACACGTCGCCTGGCCCGCCCACGGCTCAGCTCCGCTGGGCGACCTCGGGTGCGGGTTCCTCGACCGGCCGGTAGCCGAGCCGGCCGCGGGTGGCCACGAGCACCACGAGCGCGGCCGTGGTGCCCGCGAGCAGCGTGACGTGCGACGCCTGCTCGACGGAGGCGATCGACGGGAACATGTCGCCGTACAGCACGGACATGAAGTTGTTGACGCTGACGTGCAGCAGCATGATCAACGGGAGGCTCTGACGGGTCCGGTTGAACACCCAGGTGACGACCACGCTGAAGGTGCAGCAGAAGGCGACGAACTCGGCGATCCGCAGCCACGTGACGTCCGGCCACTGACCCCACTCGCTCATGAACAGCGGCAGGTGCCACAGGGCCCACAGCGGGCCGAGGACGAGGGTGCCGCCCAGCGGGCCCCACTTGCGCTGCATGCGGGGCAGGGCGAAGTCGCGCCAGCCGGGCTCCTCCGCCAGGCCCGTGGTGACCATCTGGATCACCAGGCTCGGCAGGTAGGCCAGGAGCAGGACCGCGGACGGCATGCGGACGTCTCCGTCGGAGAGCGCGAGACCGGCGGCGATGAGGGCCGCGGGGACGCCGAGGCCGGCCAGGGCGTACCAGCGCCAATTGACCCGCCAGTTGGTCATCCGGCGGAGCCAGCGACGGATGCCTTCCCTGCCGTCCGCGACCGCCGTCACGATGAACGCGGAGAGGATCGGGCCGAGATAGGCGCCGGGCAGCACACCGAGCATCTGCGTGCTGCCGAGCACAGAGGGGAAGGAGAAGTCCAGCACCCCCAGACCGGTCGCCGAGAGGATGTAGGGCGTCCAGGCGGCCCAGCTCAGCAGATTGGCCAGAACGAAGAAGCTGAGCAGCGGGCGGCGGCGGATGAGACCACGCAGCCCGGTCTGGCCCGGGTCCTGCCGGGGGGCGTCCAACCGGCTGTTGACTGCCATGGGGATGTCTCCTTGGGGGAGGGGCTTGACTGACAGTCATCAGCACACCAGCCGCACGCCCTTCAGTCGCTCCCGCGTACGCCCCAGCACGAGTACAGCCAGCGGTACCAGAGGGCCGCCGAGGGGGTCGAGATGTCAAGGTAGAGTGCTTGGCGCGAGAAGGACGGCGAAGGCAGGGCGATGATCGACATCACGGGGGAAGGCGGCCGTCGCAGGACGTTCGCCGTCATCAGCCACCCCGACGCGGGCAAGTCCACCATGACCGAGGCGCTCGCCCTGCACGCCTCGGCGATCACCCAGGCCGGCGCGGTGCACGGCAAGGCCGGGCGGCGCGGCGTCACCTCCGACTGGATGGAGATCGAACGTTCCCGCGGCATCTCCATCACCTCCGCCGCGCTCCGCTTCGACTACCGGGGCCACGTGTTCAACCTGGTCGACACCCCCGGCCACGCCGACTTCTCCGAGGACACCTACCGGGTGCTGGCCGCCGTCGACTGCGCGGTCATGCTGATCGACGCGGCCAAGGGCATGGAGCCGCAGACCATGAAGCTGTTCCAGGTCTGCCGCCACCGCCGCATCCCGGTGATCACGTTCGTCAACAAGTGGGACCGTCCCGGCCGCGACGCGCTGGAGTTGCTCGACGAGATCGAGGACCGTACGGGCCTGCGCCCGACCCCCGTCACCTGGCCGATCGGCGCCGCCGGTCACTTCCTGGGCGTGATCGACCGTCCTGCCGGGCGCGCGGTCGGCTATGAGCGCACCCCGGGCGGCGCCACCAAGGCGCTGACCCGCGAGCTGACCGACGAGCAGGCCAGGGCCGAGCTGGGCGACGACTGGACGCGGGCCGGCGAGGAGGTCGCGCTGCTGTCGGCCATCGGCGCCGACCACGACCAGAAGACCTTCGAGGCCCACGAGTCCACGCCGGTGCTGTTCGGCGCCGCGCTGTCCAACTTCGGGGTCGCGCGCCTGCTGGACGCGATGGTCGAGCTGGCGCCGCCGCCCGCGCCCCGCGCCGACGTCAACGGCGTGGGCCGCCCGTTGGACGCGCCGTTCTCCGGGCTGGTGTTCAAGGTGCAGGCCAACATGGACCGGGCCCACCGTGACCGGATCGCGTTCGTCCGGGTCTGCTCGGGACGGTTCGAGCGCGGCATGGTGCTCACCCACGCCGCCACCGGGCGGCCGTTCGCCACCAAGTACGCGCAGAGCGTCTTCGGCCAGGACCGCACCACGCTGGACGAGGCCTACCCCGGCGACGTGGTCGGGCTGGTCAACGCCGGGGCGCTGCGGCCGGGCGACACCCTGTTCGAGGGGCCCCAGGTGGCCTTCCCGCCGATCCCCAGCTTCGCCCCCGAGCACTTCGCGGTCGCCCGGGTCCGCGACTCCGGCAAGTCCAAGCAGTTCCGCCGCGGCATCGACCAGCTCGACGCCGAGGGCGTCATCCAGGTGCTCCGCTCCGACCTGCGCGGCGACCAGGCGCCGGTGCTGGCGGCGGTCGGGCCGATGCAGTTCGAGGTGGTGCAGCACCGCATGGCCGCCGAGTTCGGCGCCGAGATCGGCCTGGACCGCCTGGACTACACGCTGGCCCGCCGCACCGACGCCGCCTCCGCGCCGGCCCTGGACAGGGAGCGCGGCTGCGAGGTGCTGACCCGCGCCGGCGACCAGGCGCTGCTGGCGCTGTTCACCGACCAGTGGCGGATGCGCACCATCGCCCGCGACCAGCCCGGCCTGACCCTGGAGCCGCTGATCGCCGACACCAGCCAGGAGCCGCGCTGACGCCCCGCGCCGCTTACGGGTTCTCCTCGACCCACCGGGCGTACTCCGCGCGGTCCTTGCTCAGCGCGGGCACCCAGAATTCGGCTTCGCGCGGGTCGTGCGCCAGCAGCTCCGGGACGTCCGCGTTCCAGCTGTCGGCCATCTCGGCGACCATCTCGCGGAACTTGACCTCCAGCCTGCGCCGCGCGAGCAGCAGGCGATCGCCGCGAACGGCCGGCCCCAGCCGCCTCCGCTGCCCATGACAACCGGGAGCGACGTCTGGCGCCGCAGATGCTCGCCCTCGACGAGCGTGACGTCGGCGAGCTCCTCGTCAATCTGGATCCAGCCCGTCTCGTCCAGGCTGAGGTTCTCGGCACGGTCGAGCAGGGCGCGGACGTACTCTTCGAACCAGTCGCGAGGGATCGCCTCGACCACGGTTCCCGCAGGTGAACGAGCCATACGCAGCATGGTCGCGGTGAGATCCGAATGATGTCCAGAAAAGCCGGCGCCCTCCGGGGATCTCCCCTCGGAGGACGCCGACCGGGGCATAGGGGTCCTTACGCCCTCAGCACCTCCCGCCTGCCACAGGCCCGGATGGCATCCACCCGCCGGCCGTGCGGGCGGTCAGACCACCGTCGCCGCCGGGCCCGTCAGCATGGTGACGCCGCCGCCGGCGAAGTTCGCCAGGTCGGCCACCGCCTGCTGGCCGACGTCGCTGCCCATGGCGGCGTTGAAGGCGGCCTCGTCGTCGAAGGTCAGCACCGCCACCAGGTGGTAGGCCGGATCCTGGCCCGCCGGCCGGGTGGCGGTGTAGGCGCGCAGGCCGGGAAGCCGCGCGGCCAGCGGGGCATGCACCTCGTCGTAGTGCTTGTCGAACGCGGAGGCGCTCTCCGGGTGGTGGTAGAGCGCGAGAAGCTGGTACGCCATGACGCCTCCAGATGTCGAGTTGCCTCGATCAAACCCCGGCGGGAACCCGAGCGGTAGCCCTCGGGCAGGGCGTGTCGTCCGATGAGGGGCCGGACCCAAGCATCATGACAGAGGCTTGTAAAGCCCAGTATGTGGCGAATTAGATATCAAAATCTCAACTTTTGCGACGCTGGGTTGTCGCCTATGAGGCTCAGCGGCATAGTGGGGCAAATCACAGCGCGCATCGGTCGCGGGAGTGCTCTGCAAGCACTCGCCGCCCTTCCGGCATCGACCATGCGCAGGCAACGCGCGGATTGGATGAAGCGTATGAGAGCCGCCCCGCCGGTCCGTGCGAAGATCCTGCGCATCCTCGTCGTACCGCTGATCTCCCTGATCGGCTTATGGGCCTACCTCGCGTACAGCATGGTGAGCGAGACCTCCGGGTTCGCGAACAGCCGCAGCGAGTGGGACGCCGTCGGCGCCCCCGCCCGCGACCTGATCGCGGAGCTGCAGAAGGAGCGGCAGCTGACCGCCGAGGCGGCGGGGGACACCGCCGGCAACGCCCAGCTCGGAACCCAGCGCCACCACACCGACCAGGCCGTGACCCGCATCCGGGACGTGGCCGCCACGGTGAGCGGGAGCGTCAGCACCCCGCCCGAGGCGGTGGGCGCGCTGCTCGACCAGCTCGACGGGCTGCCCAGCGTGCGGGCCGCCGCCGACCTGGACCAGGTGTCCCCGCTCGCCACGACGGAGAAGTTCAACACGCTCATCAGCGTCGCCAACCGTCAGTTCACCGGCGCCGAGAGCGTCACCGCCGTGTCGTCGTACCGGGTGCTGCGCGGCCTCGGCTACTACGGCGCCGTCGACGAGTACCTGGCCAGGGAGAACGCCATCCTCACGCCGGCGCTGCAGCGCGGGGAGATGACCAGGGCCGAGCACGGCGCGTTCGTCGCGGCGATGGCCGGCCGGCGCGTCCAGCTCGCGAACGCCGAGCGTGACATGGGCCCCGAACTGCGGGTCGGGCACGAGCGGCTGCTGGCCTCGCCCGAGTATCAGCGGTTCGTGACCGCCGAGGACGCCGTCTTCCACTGGAACAAGGGCGGCAAGCCGCCGATCCTGGCCGAGGCCTGGCGGCGCGACACGGGCGCGGTGCACGCCACGCTGAGCGACAACTACACCAAGGAGCTCGCCCGCGCGACCGCCAAGGGAGAGGACCTGGTCCTGGCCGGGCTGCTGCGCATCGCGCTGGTCGCCGGCCTCGGCCTTCTGGCCGTGGTGCTGTCGATCGCGCTGTCGTACCGGTTCGGCCGGTCGCTGGTGAACGAGCTGAAGAAGCTGCAGGGCTCGGCCGTCGAACTGGCCGAGGTACGGCTGCCCCGGCTGGTCGAGCGGCTGCGCAAGGGCGAGGACGTGGACCCGGCCGAGACGCCCGAGCTGGAGAGCGCCCGCATCGCCGAGGTGGAGGGGGTGGTGCGGGCCTTCTCGGCCGTGCAGCGCACCGCCGTCGAGGCCGCCGTCGGCCAGGCCACCCTGCGCAAGGGCGTCGGCCAGGTCTTCCTGAACCTGGCCCGCCGCAACCAGGCGCTGCTGCACCGTCAGCTCGCGCTGCTGGACACGATGGAGCGCAAGGCCGAGGACCCCGACACCCTCGAAGGGCTGTTCAAGCTCGACCACTTCACCACCCGCATGCGCCGTCACGCGGAGAACCTCATCATCCTGTCCGACGCCGCCCCCGCCCGCCGCTGGCGCGACCCGGTGCCGGTCTTCGACGTGGTGCGCAGCGCGGCGCTGGAGGTGGAGGACTACACGCGGATCACCGTCCAGCCGATGCCGAACGGCCCGCTGCTCACGGGCGCCGCGGTGACCGACGTCATCCACCTGATCGCCGAGCTGCTGGAGAACGCCACCGCCTTCTCGCCGCCCAACACCGGGGTGCAGGTGCGCGGGCTCACCGCGGCCAACGGGTTCGCCCTGGAGATCGAGGACCGCGGCCTGGGCGTGAACCCCGCGACGATGGAGGAGCTGAACGCCCAGCTCGCCACCCCGCCCGAGTTCGACCTGGCGCGCAGCGACCGGATGGGCGTCTTCGTGGTGTCCCGGCTGGCCGCGCGGCACGGCGTCAAGGTCACGCTGCGCCCCTCCCCGTACGACGGCACGACCGCGATCATCATGCTGCCGTCCTGCGTGCTCGCCGAACGCGCCCCGGTCCCGCCGCGGACCGGTTACTCGCTCTTCGAGCCCGGCCGCGCGATCCCGCCTTCGCCGCCGCGCGAGGTGCGCCCGCCCGTCCCGGCGCGGAGCCCCGGCCCGCCCACCGGTCCGATCCCGCGGCAGGCGGCCGAGCCGGACGACGACCTCGACGGCCTGCCGGTCCGGGTACGCCAGGCCCATCTCGCACCACAACTACGAAAATCACGCCCGGAGCAGGAGTCCGACATCTCCACCCGCGCCCCCGAGGAACTGTTCAGCCTGATGACCTCCATGCAGGAGGGCTGGCGGCAGGCGCGCAGGGAGACCGACGGCGGCCGCGAGCACGGGCGGAACGAAAGGGACTCCCATGGCTGACGCGAGATCTGAGCTGAGCTGGCTGCTCGACGACCTGGCCAACCGGGTCGCGGGGGTGCGGCACGCGGTCCTGCTGTCCGCCGACGGCCTCACCATGGGCGGCTCTCACGAGCTGACCAGGGAGGACACCGAGCACCTCGCGGCGATAGCGGCGGGCAGCCACAGCCTGGCGCTGGGCGCGGGCCGGCACTTCGGGATGGGCGGCGTCCGCCAGACGATCATCGAGCTGGAGGGCGGCTTCCTGTTCGTCACCGCCGCCGGCCAGGGTGCCCGGCTGGCGGTCCTGGCCGCGGGCGACGCCGAGCTGGGCCTGATCACGTACGAGATGGCCCTGCTCGTCCGGCGGGTGGGCGAGCACCTGACCGCGCTGCCGAGAGGCGCGGCCCCCGCGCCGGTCTGGAACGGGATGACACCGTGACGGAAGACGACCCAGGGCCTCTGATCAGGCTGTACGGGCTCACGGGCGGACGGGCGCGGCCCCAGGGGGAGTCGTTCGACCTGGTGGCCATCGTCGCCACGGTCCGCCTGCCCTCGGAAACGGCGGCGCTGAATCCGGAGCACCACACCATCCTGCACGTCTGCCGCAAGCCGACCCCCGTGGCCGACGTCGCGGCCGGGCTCGGGCTGCCGCTCAACATCACCCGCGTCCTTCTCGGCGACCTGCGCCGCGAAGGGCTCGTGAGCATCACCCCGCCGAAGCCCGCCAACCAGTCGATCGACGAACGTACCTACAGGGATGTACTGCATGGAATTCGCAGGCTTTGATCGCCCCCGGCCTTCCGGAGGGACGCTCACCGCGACCGCCCTGAAGATCCTGGTGGCCGGCGGCTTCGGCGTGGGCAAGACCACCATGGTCGGCACGATCAGTGAGATCCGTCCCCTGCACACCGAGGAGCTGCTGAGCGACCGCGGGGTGGGCGTGGACGACGTGTCCGGGGTGGAGCGGAAGGTCGCCACCACGGTGGCCCTGGACTTCGGCCGCATCACCATCCGCCAGGACCTGTGGCTGTACCTGTTCGGCACGCCCGGCCAGGACCGGTTCTGGTTCATGTGGGACGAGCTGGCGCTCGGCGCTCTCGGCGCCGTGGTGCTCGCCGACACCCGCAGGCTGGCCGACTGCTTCCCCGCCGTCGACTACTTCGAGCAGCTCAAGCTGCCCTTCGTGGTCGCGGTGAACTGCTTCGACGGGGCCCGCCGGCACGATCCGGGGAAGGTGCGGCGGGCCGTCGGACTGGACGAGAAGACCCCGGTCGTCATGTGCGACGCGCGTAACCGCTCCTCGGTCAAGGAGGTGCTGACCACGCTCGTCACCCATGCCATGGAGGTCCGCTAGCGGGCGGCGCAGGTGATCGGGGCCGGAGTGACTTCCTGGCCGTTGGCCAGGAAGCCGAACGTGGTGCTGCCGCCGCCGGCCACGGTGCCGTTCCAGCCGAGGTTGGCGACGGTCACGGACGAGCCGGAGGTCCTCAGGTCGCCGTTCCAGAGCTGGGAGATCGACTGACCGCCGGTGAAGCCCCAGCCGACCTGCCAGCCGTTCATGGCCGTCGTGCCGGTGTTGCGCACGGTGACCTGGGCCTGGAAGCCGCCCTGCCACTTGTTGACGATCGTGAACTCGGCGGTGCAGCCCTGGCCCGGCGTGACCGTCGGGGTGATGGTCGGGGTCACGGTGGGCGTCTGGGTCGGCTCGCCGGCCGCGATGGCCAGGTCGTAGGCGCGTTGCGGCACGAACTGTCCCGCGCTCGCGATGCAGCCGTCCGCCTCGCCGGGCGGCTTGACCCACAGGAACGCGTCGATCATCGAATCGCCTGTCTCGGTGGTGCTCCACGTGCCCGTGGCGCGGCCGGCCGGGTCGCACCACTCGCTGCCCGAGGGACCGTTGCCGTTGCGGCTGGTGTCGATCACCGCGCGCAGTCGGGAGTCACCGGTCGCCGCGAGGACGCTCTTCGCGTACGAGACCAGGCCCGGGGTCGAGCGGTAGTTGGAGGTGTTGACAGCGATGCCGTCGGCGCTGGTGGACACGTTGGCGCCGCGCAGCCGGTTGGCCGCCTCCGAGGCCGACAGCCACGCGTCGTGCCCGATGTCGTAGTACACCTTGACCTGGGACGACGTCGCCTTGAACCGCTGCCCCGCGTACGCCATCGACGCCTGGACCTGGGCCTGCTCGCTGGAGTTCATGCAGTTCGTCATGATGGCCAGGGCGTCCGGCTCCAGCACGATCGTGGCCGGCCGGCCGCCCAGCCCGGCCGCGATCTGGTCGATCCAGGCCCGGTAGGCCGTGTGGTCCGGCGCCCCGCCCGCGCTCGGGCCGCCGCAGTCGCGGTTCGGCATCGCGTACACGGCCATGATCGGGATCTTGCCCGCCGTCGCGGCGGCGCGCACGTACGCGTCGACCTGGGAGCGGACGGTCGACGGGTTGTAGGTGGCGAACCAGCGTCCCTGCGGGACGGCGGCGATCCGGTCCCTGATCACCGCGGCGCGGCTGTCTGAGGGGTTGGCCGCCACCCACTTGGCGGCGTTCGTCTCCGGGTCCACGTAGAACGCCGAGTCGGCGGCCTGGACGGCGGAGGAGGAGAAGATCGCCGCCCCCGCCACGGCGGTGGCGACCGCGGTGAGGAGGGTGGCCAGCACGGGCCTGCTGCGGGACATGGAAACTCCGTCCTGATATGGGAGCGCTCCCACGCATGGTAGGGAGCGTCCGCCTCCGGCCAGAAGCGCGCTCCGGCCGCCGGGACGCAAAGGCACAGGCGGGAGGCCCCTCACGGGCTGAAACTTTCACCCCGGGTTACGACTGCTCGCGATCCGGTCGGTCGGCCGACCTGCTTTTGTTAGGGTCCCGTGTGTGCGTGTCCCCGAGGCGGGTTCGACCGGCAGGGTGCGGTGGCTCTGGCTCGTGGCGCCGGCCACGCTCGCGGCCCTTCTCACCCTGATCGGGATGGTCTTCCCTGGCGGCAGCCTTTATGTCCTGTCTTACGCGGTCCTGTTCTGGATCCTCGCGGCGGCCGTGTGGAGCTTGCTGCTCTGCGTGCCGCGCTACCGCAGGAGCACCGGCATCGCGGTCGCGCCTCTCGTGGCCGTCCTCACCTACGCGACCGTCGCGGCCGACCTGCCGATGCGCGCGGCGTTCGCGGTGTCGGAGCCCGCGCTGACCGCCTACGTGCGCTCGCTGCCGCTCCATCCCGACCACGTCACGGTGGGGGACGCCGAGAGCGTGCTCGACGTCGAGTGGGTCGGCCTCTTCCCGGTCGGCCGGGCCGTCCGCCACGTCGACCGGGCCGACCTGGGCGTGATCGGCTCTGGGGGCTGGCTGGAGTTCTGCGGGCTGACGTACGTGAGCGGCGAGCGGCTGAAGACCTACCGCTTCTCCTCCGTCGACCGGCTCTCCGCAAGCTGGTACGCGACGTGTGAGGACTTCTAGGGCGTACGGGGTGTTGCCCGGCGGACGACGCGATGATTACATCATTACATGACTGAGGAGAACGTGCCGACCCTGTACGAGTGGGCCGGCGGAGCCGAGGCGCTGGAACGGCTGACGACGGCCTTCTACCGGCAGGTCGTGAAGGACGAACTGATCGGCCCCCTGTTCGCGGGCAGGACCCCGACCATCCCCGGTACGTGGCCATGTGGCTGGGCGAGGTCTTCGGCGGGCCCGCCCGCTACACCGGCGAGCGCGGCGGCTACCCGCACATGCTCGCCCACCATCTCGGCAAGGCCATCTCCGAGCCGCAGCGGCGCCGCTGGGTGAGCCTGCTCATGGACGCCGCCGACGAGGTGGGGCTGCCGGACGACCCGGAGTTCAGGGCCGCCTTCTCCGGCTACGTCGAATGGGGCACGCGCATCGCCCGCACCAACTCACAGCCAGGGGCGACGCCGCCCCGGCAGGCGCCGGTGCCGCGGTGGGGATGGGGTGTGGCCCCTCCGTACCAGCCCTAACCCTCGAAGTCCACGTTCGGCGGGTCGTCCATCGGGTCGATGAAGGTGTCGGACTCGCGAGAGTCCTCCTCACGCACCCATCGGGAGATGCCGCGCGGGATCTCGTCGTCGATCTCGGCGATCAGGTGCCGCTGCGGGAACACGTCCTCGTACATCGCGGCCCACGACAGCTGCGGGTCGTCCCCCAGATCCTTGCCGATCTCGTACGGTTGCTCGCTCATCGAAACTCACGCCTTGCCGATCATCTGCGCCGTCCTCTTGGCGGCCCAGCCGAGCAGGAGCAGGGCGACCGCGGCCTGGGTGAGGCGTGACCAGAGCGTGGAGGTCACGTCCGCGTAGATGACCACGCCCAGCCACATCAGGTTGAATACGGCTACCAGCACGATGGCCGCCCAATTCATCCCTCTCTGCCACATATGCGCAGTCTTACAGTCGCCGCCCCAAGCGTAGGTATGCGCGCGGTCACCCCCGGGTTGTTTGCGGCTCGGCCGGCCCGCGAGGGCCGGTCATTCCGGCCTCTTCATGATCGAGTGACCGGTCGGACGTCGATCTGGGCAGGTCAGCGGGGGAGGCTGCGGGCGGGGCCGACGCAGCGGCGCAGGCGGACGCTGCCGCGCGGGCGCGGCTTCGCCTCCCGCTCCGCCAGGCAGGCGAGCAGCGCGGCCGCCGTCCGCGCGTCCGACAGGATGCGCTGTACGGCCTCGCCCTGCTCCGGGAGCTGGCCGCGCCCGCCCAGCTCGTGTTTGACGAACGTCATGGGGTCGTCCGCGCCGGCGTACTCGGCCGCCACGCTCGCACGGGCGGCGGTCAGCAGCCTCAGGTAGTGGGTCCGCAGCACCGCCTCGCGCATGCGGGCCTGCTCCAGGTCCTCCACCAGCGCCCTGGCCACGGCCAGCAGGTCGCCCGCCTGGCTCGCCGGGTCGGCGAGGAAAGCACGGATGTCGTCGAATTCCGAGCGGGTCATGCCGGACACCTCCGAGAGCGCAGTGTGCTCGTGAGTCATGAGTACAGGAAGCGTGTTGCGGATCGCTTGCCGTTCGCTTGCCTACACTCCCGCGAGCCCTGAGGTTTGGGTGTTCTCTGGGGAGGGGAGGACCTCCTGATTACCTCTGTGGGCTCGGGACGGTCTTGGAGGCTGCTAGAGTTGCTCAGGCCAGGGCAACGAGGGGCTCGCGAGAGCCACAGAAGCCCGGCAAACCCACTTCCTCGCCAGATGTCCGGTTGATTCGCATCTGTCCGGATCGTCTGGTAAGTTAGAGGGGTTGCCTCGGAGACGGGGCGGTTGCCTACTTTGGCGGCTCGGCAGGGTTTGCGTCAATTTGACACAAACTCGGGGGGCTGAAAAGATCGGTGACACAAAGACGAGATGAACGCCTCTTCGGCAGGAGCCCGCTGCGGATCTTGCCGGGATGTACGCGTCCGTTTCTTGAGAACTCAACAGTGTGTTAAAAGCCAGTGCATGATGCACAACCCCGTCATTTATGACGGATTCCTTTTTGGTTGGGATTCAAATCATCTTATGGAGAGTTTGATCCTGGCTCAGGACGAACGCTGGCGGCGTGCTTAACACATGCAAGTCGAGCGGAAAGGCCCTTCGGGGTACTCGAGCGGCGAACGGGTGAGTAACACGTGAGTAACCTGCCCCTGACTCTGGGATAAGCCCGGGAAACTGGGTCTAATACCGGATACGACCTGCTCCGGCATCGGATGCGGGTGGAAAGTTTTTCGGTCGGGGATGGGCTCGCGGCCTATCAGCTTGTTGGTGGGGTAGTGGCCTACCAAGGCGACGACGGGTAGCCGGCCTGAGAGGGCGACCGGCCACACTGGGACTGAGACACGGCCCAGACTCCTACGGGAGGCAGCAGTGGGGAATATTGCGCAATGGGCGGAAGCCTGACGCAGCGACGCCGCGTGGGGGATGACGGCCTTCGGGTTGTAAACCTCTTTCAGCAGGGACGAAGTTGACGTGTACCTGCAGAAGAAGCGCCGGCTAACTACGTGCCAGCAGCCGCGGTAATACGTAGGGCGCAAGCGTTGTCCGGAATTATTGGGCGTAAAGAGCTCGTAGGTGGCTGGTCGCGTCTGCCGTGAAAGCCCGCAGCTTAACTGCGGGTCTGCGGTGGATACGGGCCGGCTAGAGGTAGGCAGGGGCAAGTGGAATTCCTGGTGTAGCGGTGAAATGCGCAGATATCAGGAGGAACACCGGTGGCGAAGGCGGCTTGCTGGGCCTTACCTGACGCTGAGGAGCGAAAGCGTGGGGAGCGAACAGGATTAGATACCCTGGTAGTCCACGCTGTAAACGTTGGGCGCTAGGTGTGGGACCCTTCCACGGGTTCCGTGCCGGAGCTAACGCATTAAGCGCCCCGCCTGGGGAGTACGGCCGCAAGGCTAAAACTCAAAGGAATTGACGGGGGCCCGCACAAGCGGCGGAGCATGTTGCTTAATTCGACGCAACGCGAAGAACCTTACCAAGGTTTGACATCACCCGGAAACGTGCAGAGATGTGCGCCTCTTCGGACTGGGTGACAGGTGGTGCATGGCTGTCGTCAGCTCGTGTCGTGAGATGTTGGGTTAAGTCCCGCAACGAGCGCAACCCTTGTTCCATGTTGCCAGCACGCTCCTTCGGGGGTGGTGGGGACTCATGGGAGACTGCCGGGGTCAACTCGGAGGAAGGTGGGGATGACGTCAAGTCATCATGCCCCTTATGTCTTGGGCTGCAAACATGCTACAATGGCCGGTACAGAGGGCTGCTAAACCGCGAGGTGGAGCGAATCCCTAAAAGCCGGTCTCAGTTCGGATTGGGGTCTGCAACTCGACCCCATGAAGTCGGAGTCGCTAGTAATCGCAGATCAGCAACGCTGCGGTGAATACGTTCCCGGGCCTTGTACACACCGCCCGTCACGTCACGAAAGTCGGCAACACCCGAAGCCCGTGGCCCAACCACCTCGTGTGGGGGGAGCGGTCGAAGGTGGGGCTGGCGATTGGGACGAAGTCGTAACAAGGTAGCCGTACCGGAAGGTGCGGCTGGATCACCTCCTTTCTAAGGAGCACTCTCACCCGTCACCACCGTACGTGTGGTGGGGTGACAGCTCACTAGTGGAGCACTGGCTACTCAACCGGTCCCGGTTGTCACCGTGCTAGTACCGCCCGCATCCTCTTCGTGAGGGGTGGGAGTGGGAGCGTGCGGGGGAGGGCCGAGACTGGTTGGACACACTGTTGGGTCCTGAGGGAACGGACTCGGCTGGGCCCATCCCCTGGGGTGGGCTCGCTGTCTGTACGACCTCAGCACAGGACCGGAGGGCTCGTCACAGGTGTGGCGGGTGATCTGGTTGCTGTTTGTTGTTTGAGATTTGCATAGTGGACGCGAGCATCTTTGTGGCCAAGTTTTTAAGGGCACACGGTGGATGCCTTGGCATCAGGAGCCGATGAAGGACGTGGGAGGCTGCGTTAAGCCTCGGGGAGTCGCCAACCAGACGTTGATCCGGGGATGTCCGAATGGGGAAACCTAGCACCAGTCATGTGGTGTTGCCTCCGCCTGAATGTATAGGGCGGTTGGTGGTAACGCGGGGAAGTGAAACATCTCAGTACCCGTAGGAAGAGAAAACAAGAGTGATTCCGTGAGTAGTGGTGAGCGAAAGCGGAGGAGGCCAAACCGGGCGTGTGTGATAGCCGGCAGGCGTTGCATGTCCGGGGTTGTGGGACCTTCTTGAAGGAGCTGCCGTTTCTTCGAGCAGTGAGAAATCGATGGGGTAGTCGAAAGCTCTGGGAAGGGCTGCCGTAGACCGTGAGAGCCGGGTAGGCGAAACCTTGTCGACTGCTGGAGGGGATCCCAAGTAGCACGGGGCCCGAGAAATCCTGTGTGAATCTGCCAGGACCACCTGGTAAGCCTAAATACTCCCTGATGACCGATAGTGCACGAGTACCGTGAGGGAAAGGTGAAAAGTGCCCCGGTGAGGGGTCGTGAAAGAGTACCTGAAACCGTGTGCCTACAAGCCGTAGGAGCTTACAGCAGCTTGCTGTTGTGTGATGTGACTGCGTGCCTTTTGAAGAATGAGCCTGCGAGTTATGGTGTGTGGCGAGGTTAACCCGTGTGGGGGAGCCGTAGCGAAAGCGAGTCTGAAGAGGGCGTTTGAGTCGCATGCTGTAGACCCGAAGCGAAGTGATCTACGCATGGGCAGGTTGAAGCTCAGGTAAGACTGGGTGGAGGACCGAACCCACCAGGGTTGAAAACCTGGGGGATGATCTGTGTGTAGGGGTGAAAGGCCAATCAAACTTCGTGATAGCTGGTTCTCCCCGAAATGCATTTAGGTGCAGCGTTGCGTGTTTCTTGCCGGAGGTAGAGCACTGGATGGCCGATGGGCCCGACAAGGTTACTGACGTCAGCCAAACTCCGAATGCCGGTAAGTGAGAGCGTGGCAGTGAGACTGCGGGCGATAAGGTTCGTAGTCGAGAGGGAAACAGCCCAGATCACCGACTAAGGCCCCTAAGCGTGTGCTAAGTGGGAAAGGATGTGGAGTCGCAGAGACAACCAGGAGGTTGGCTTAGAAGCAGCCACCCTTGAAAGAGTGCGTAATAGCTCACTGGTCAAGTGATTCTGCGCCGACAATGTAGCGGGGCTCAAGCACACCGCCGAAGTCGTGGCACTGATGGGACGTGAGTCTTGTTGGTGGGTAGGGGAGCGTCGTGCTGCCGGTGAAGCCGCCGAGTGATCGAGTGGTGGAGGCTGTGCGAGTGAGAATGCAGGCATGAGTAGCGAATCGAGGGTGAGAAACCCTCGCGCCGGATGACCAAGGGTTCCTGGGGCAGGTTAATCCGCCCAGGGTAAGTCGGGACCTAAGGCGAGGCCGACAGGCGTAGTCGATGGACAACGGGTTGATATTCCCGTACCCGCTTCAATGCGCCCATATCGAACCTCGTGATGCTAAGAGTCCTTAGCTCGCTCGGGCCTTCGGGCCTGGGGTCAGGGTGAACGCTCGATCCGATCGGGTAGTAGGTAAGCGATGGGGTGACGCAGGAAGGTAGTCCAGCCCAGGCGATGGTTGTCCTGGGGTAAGCATGTAGGGAGTGGGGTAGGCAAATCCGCCCCGCGCATATCCTGAGATGTGATGCCGAGCCGATTGTGGCGAAGTGGATGATCCTATGCTGCCGAGAAAAGCCTCTAGTGAGTGTTGTGGCGGCCCGTACCCTAAACCGACTCAGGTGGTCAGGTAGAGAATACCAAGGCGATCGGGTGAACTGTGGTTAAGGAACTCGGCAAATTGCCCCCGTAACTTCGGGAGAAGGGGGACCTCTGCTGGTGAACATCCTTGCGGTGGGAGCTGGTGGGGGTCGCAGTGGCCAGGGGGAAGCGACTGTTTACTAAAAACACAGGTCCGTGCGAAGTCGTAAGACGATGTATACGGACTGACGCCTGCCCGGTGCCGGAACGTTAAGGGGACCGCTTAGCCGGCTTTCGAGTTGGCGAAGGTGAGAACTTAAGCGCCGGTAAACGGCGGTGGTAACTATAACCATCCTAAGGTAGCGAAATTCCTTGTCGGGTAAGTTCCGACCTGCACGAATGGCGTAACGACTTCCCCGCTGTCTCAACCGCAGACCCGGCGAAATTGCACTACGAGTAAAGATGCTCGTTTCGCGCAGCAGGACGGAAAGACCCCGGGACCTTCACTACAGCTTGACATTGGTGTTTGGAGCGTCTTGTGTAGGATAGGTGGGAGACTGGGAAGCTCGGACGCTAGTTCGGGTGGAGTCATTGGTGAAATACCACTCTGGTCGTTTTGAATGTCTAACTCTGGTCCGTGATCCGGATCGGGGACAGTGTCTGGTGGGTAGTTTAACTGGGGCGGTTGCCTCCTAAAGGGTAACGGAGGCGCCCAAAGGTTCCCTCAGCCTGGTTGGCAATCAGGTGTTGAGTGTAAGTGCACAAGGGAGCTTGACTGTGAGACTGACGGGTCGAGCAGGAGCGAAAGCTGGGACTAGTGATCCGGCATCGGCGTGTGGAAGCGGTGTCGCTCAACGGCTAAAAGGTACCCCGGGGATAACAGGCTGATCTTCCCCAAGAGTCCATATCGACGGGATGGTTTGGCACCTCGATGTCGGCTCGTCGCATCCTGGGGCTGGAGTAGGTCCCAAGGGTTGGGCTGTTCGCCCATTAAAGCGGTACGCGAGCTGGGTTTAGAACGTCGCGAGACAGTTCGGTCCCTATCCGCTGCGCGCGCAGGAGACTTGAAAGGGGCTGTCCCTAGTACGAGAGGACCGGGACGGACGAACCTCT
The DNA here is from genome assembly GCF_050936535.1 of Nonomuraea sp. CA-218870. Classification (NCBI taxonomy): domain Bacteria; kingdom Bacillati; phylum Actinomycetota; class Actinomycetes; order Streptosporangiales; family Streptosporangiaceae; genus Nonomuraea; species Nonomuraea sp. CA-218870. The sequence goes on from NZ_JBNJMN010000002.1 coordinate 609,551, forward strand.
GGTGTGCCAGTTGTATCGCCAGGTGCATGGCTGGTTGGCTACGTTCGGGAGGGATAACCGCTGAAAGCATCTAAGCGGGAAGCTTGCCTTGAGATGAGGTCTCCCACCCTGTGAGGGGGTAAGGCTCCCGGGAGATGACCGGGTTGATAGGCCGGAGGTGGAAGCGCGGTAACGTGTGGAGCTGACCGGTACTAATAGGCCGAGGACTTGACCACAAAGCATTGTTTTTCTTGCTCGCGTCCACTAGGCAATTCTGAGACTGCAAACAGTGATGTTTGTGTGTTTCGGAGGGTTACGGCGGTTATGGCGGGAAGGAAACACCCGGTTACATTCCGAACCCGGAAGTTAAGCTTCTCTGCGCCGATGGTACTGCACTCGGGAGGGTGTGGGAGAGTAGGTCACCGCCGGACAATCTTTTAGTTGGGGAGGCCCCGAGCATTGCGCTCGGGGCCTTTCCGCATTTCTGGAGCGTTGTCGGAGCTCTTCCGGGGCGCGTTTCAGGGGTTGAGAAGGAGCGGTTCGATCCGGAAGGGGATCTGGGTCGACAAGGTGATCGTGGTGTCGGTGCGCTGCACTGCCGGAGACGTCAGGATGTCGGCGATGATCTCCTGAAGGTGGTCGGTGCTCTTCGCGACCACCCGGCAGAGCAGGTCGTGCTGGCCACTGGTGCCGTGCACCTCCAGGATCTGCGGCACCGCCCTCAGCGTCTCCACCGCCTCCGCCAGGCGCCCCTGGGCGATCTGGAGCCAGACGAAGGCCAGGATCGGATGCCCGGCGCGCGCGGGGTCGACCGTGGGGCCGAAGTCGGCGATCACCTTCTTGGCGATGAGCTTGTCGAGGCGGGCCTGGACGGTGCCGCGGGCGACACCGAGCCGGCGGGCCAGCTCGGTGAGGCCGATGCGGGGATGGGCGCGCATGGTCACCAGCAGTCGGGCGTCGAGATCGTCCACGAAGGCTCCTCAAAGGCTGCGCGATTCGACTAGAAATATCGGTGTTCATCGTACGAAATTGAGCGTATCGCGTAGCAAAACTGGCGGCTCTTGCCAGATCGGCGGGGACTTGCTGTCATCTGGTGCATGTTCGAGGAAGCACAGTACTTCGCCCCGGTCGCGACCCAGGACGACGGGTCGGTGGTGGTCGAGCTCGCCGCGTCGCACCCCGGGTTCGCGGATTCCGTGTATCGGGCGCGGCGCAACGCGATCGCGGCCCTGGCCGTGGGCTACCGGCGCGGCACGCCGATCCCCGTGGCTGAGTACACCGAGCAGGAGCACGAGGTCTGGGCCCTGGTCAGCCGGGAGCTGGCGATCAAGCATCGCAAGTACGCCACCGCCGAGTATCTCGACGCCACAGCCAGGCTCGGGCTTCCCGAGACCAGGATCCCGCAGTTGCAGGAGGTCAGTGAGCTGCTGGAGCCGCTCACCGGGTTCCGCTACCTGCCCGCCGCCGGGCTGGTGCCGCTCCGGGAGTTCTACGGCGTGCTGGCGGACGGGTATTTCCACTCCACGCAGTACATCCGGCACCATTCCGTGCCGTTCTACACGCCGGAGCCGGACGTCGTGCACGAGGTCATCGGTCACGCCAACGCGCTCGCCAGCGACCGGTACGCGGCGCTCTACCGGCTGGCCGGGGAGGCGGCGCGGCGGGTGGAAGGCGAGGAGGCGCTGGAGTTCGTCTCGAAGGTGTTCTGGTTCACGCTGGAGTTCGGCGTGATGCGCGAGGCCGGCGAGCTCAGGGCCTACGGGGCGGGGATCCTCTCCTCGTACGGGGAGATCGAGGAGTTCCGCGGCATGGACATCCGGCCGCTGGACGTGGCCGCCATGGGGACGACCCACTACGACATCACGAAATATCAGGATGTGTTGTTCGCGGCTGAGTCGCTGGCGCACCTGGAGGACGTGGTCGGCGGGTTCTGGGCCACGTGCGATGACGACTCGATCGCCGGGCTGCTGGCCGGGGAGCGCCACCGCGTCTAGCGGCGTGGGTGCGGTCTTCGTGATAATGCATGGATGATCGCGGGGCTACGTGGCGCTCTGCCACGGCTGATCGCGGGGCCGCGCGGCGGGTTATCACGGCTGGTCATGGCGCTGGTGGTCCTGTGGAGCCTGCTGGCCGCGCCGGCGTTCGCCACGGCCTCGGCTCCCGCCCGCGCCAGGGCTCCGGACCGAGGCTCGCCCCGAGCACTCGGGCCACCGGTCATCCCGGGCCTGTTCGGGGAGGCGGGATCCGTTGGCGAGCTCGGCTTGCCGGGCGTCGGGCGGAGGGAAGCCCGCCCCGAAGGGCCCGTCCCGTCGGACCCTCACGGCGAACGCCGTTCCGGAGTGACCAGGACGGCGGGGCGGCCCGATCGGGCGGAGGAGACCGGCGGGAGGTCCGAGCGGGATGAAGAGGGCGCCGGGACCGTCGAGCAGGTGCGCCGGATCGACGCCAAGAAGATCACCCGGCGTCTCGACCGCTACCTCGCCACCCGGCCCGGCCCGGTCGCGGCCCTGGTCAAGGATCTCACCACCGGCCGCGTCTACGGCTACCGGCCTCGCCGCCCGATGATCACTGCCAGCACGGCCAAGGTCCAGATCCTGATGGCGCTGCTCCTCCGTACCCCTTGGCAGAAGCTGCCCGCGGCGGTCAGGCGGGACGCGGGGGCCATGATCCGCTACAGCGACAACCACGCCGCCGACAGGCTCTGGCCGCGCATCGGCGCGGCCTCCGGATTCACCGCGGCGGGCAGGAAGCTCGGGCTGCGGCATACCGAGGGCGTCCCCGGCACCTGCGTCGACCTGTACTGCTGGGGGATCACCCGGACCTCGGCCGAGGACCAGGTCCGGCTGGTCCAGGCGCTGGTGTCGGAGCGGAGTCCCCTGCGCGCCGCCGATCGCGGGCGGGTGCTTCGGCTCATGGGCGAGGTCGTCGACGGGCAGGACTGGGGGATCAGCGCCGCTCGGTGCCGGGGCGATCGGGTGGCGCTGAAGAACGGCTGGCTGAAGCGGGTGTCCACGGAACGCTGGGCCGTCGTGAGCGCCGGCCTGATCCGGGGCGGTGGCCACGACTACGCGATCGCGGTGCTGACCGAGGGCGGCCCGGAGGTCGGGTACGGGATCGCGACCGTGGAAGGCGTAGCAGAGCGGATCATGAAGTCTTTCCGGCGCTGCCCGGCGTGATGGTGGCCCTGTGTGCCCCGGGGTGACGAGTGGTCGGGGGGAGGGGTCACGATAGAGACATGACATCTCCGACCTACCGCGTGTGCGTGGTCTGCATGGGCAACATCTGCCGCTCCCCGATGGCCGAGGCCGTGCTCCGTTCGGTGCTGGCCGCTCACGGGCTGGGCGAGCGGGTGATCGTGGAGAGCGCCGGCACCGGTGGCTGGCATGTCGGCGGCCCGATGGACCAGCGGGCGATGCGGGTGCTCGCCGCTCACGGGTACGACGGATCCCGGCATGTCGCCCGGCAGTTCACCCGCGACTGGTTCGACCGTTATGACCTGGTGCTGGCCATGGATCGCGACAACGCGGCGTTCCTCAGCCGGATGGCGCCTCCTGGTGTGGAGGTGCGGCTGTTCCGTTCCTTCGACCCTGAGGCTCCCTCCGGCGCCGAGGTGCCCGATCCGTACTACGGCGGCGACGAGGGGTTCGTGGAGGTGCTCTCCTTGGTCGAGAGCGCCTCTCAGGGCATCGCCAAGCACATCGCCGATGAGATCGACTGAGGACCTGGGCCGGTCGCACGGCTGGCGGCTGCAGCGGGGCGTGCTGGACGACGGGCGGGTGGTGTTCGCCAAGACGGGCGCCGCCTCCCAGGTGTTCGCCTCCGAGGCCGCCGGGCTGCGCTGGCTGGGCGAGGTCGTCGCCGTGCCCGAGGTGATCGAGGCCGGGCCTGACCGGCTGGTCCTGTCGTGGGTGGAGGAGGAGCGGCCGTCCGCCGCCGCGGCCGAGTGGTTCGGCCGTGATCTGGCGCGGATGCACCTCGCCGGGGCCGACGCCTTCGGCGCGCCGTGGCCGGGGTTCATCGCCGAACTGCCGATGGACAACACGCCGGCCGACGACTGGCCGGCCTTCTACGCGGAGCGGCGGGTGCTGCCGTTCGCCCGCATGGCGCGGCTGTCGTCCGGTGACCTGGCGCTCATCGACCGGGCGGTGGAGCGGTTCGCCGAGGTCTGCGGGGAGCCTGAGCCGCCCGCCCGCATCCACGGCGACCTGTGGAGCGGCAACCTGCTGTGGTCCGGCGGCCGGGTCGTGCTGGTCGACCCCGCGGCCCACGGCGGTCACCGGGAGACCGACCTGGCCATGCTCGCGCTGTTCGGGGCTCCGTACCTGGATCGGATCCTGGGCGCTTACCAGGAGGTGGCGCCGCTCGCCGGCGGCTGGCGGGAGCGGGTGCCGCTGCATCAGCTCCATCCGCTGCTCGTGCACGTCGTGCTGTTCGGCGGCTCGTACCGCGCAGGGCTGATGGACGCGGTGGCCGGGGTGCTCGCGCTCTAGGCGTTGAGCCGCGCGATGACCTCGTCGTGCAGGAGCCCGTTGGTGCACACCAGGCTGCCGCCCTCCAGGCCGCGCGCGCCGGTCGTGTCGGTCCAGCGGCCGCCGGCCTCCTCGACGATGACGGTGAGCGCCGCCATGTCCCACGGGGACAGCTCGGGCTCGGCCGAAAGGTCCACCGAGCCCTCGGCCACCATCATGTGCGACCAGAAATCACCGTACGCGCGCGTCCGCCAGCAGGCGCGGCCCAGGTCGAGGAAGCCGCCGAGGCGGCCCGTCTCCTCCCAGCCGCCGAAGCTGGAGTAGGAGAAGGAGGCGTCCTCCAGGGAGGAGACGGACGAGACGCGCATCCGGCTCGCCTTGGTCAGGCTCTTGCCGGTCCACGCGCCGCCGCCGGATACCGCCCACCAGCGGCGGCCCAGCGCCGGAGCCGACACCAGGCCGACGACGACCTTGCCGTACTCCATGAGCGCGATCAGGGTCGCCCAGACGGGCACGCCGCGCACGTAGTTCTTGGTGCCGTCGATGGGATCGATGATCCACGACCTGGCGCCCCAGCCGGTCGTGCCGAACTCCTCGCCCACCACCGCGTCGCGCGGCCTGGCACGGCGCAGCGTGCCCCGGATCGCCTCCTCGACGGCCCGGTCGGCGTCGCTGACCGGGGTGAGGTCCGGCTTGGTCTCGACCTTGAGGTCGACCGCCTTGAATCGCCGCATCGTCAGGTCGTCCGCGGCGTCGGCCATGACGTGGGCGAGGCGGAGGTCATCGTGGTATCCCTGCACGAGGTGTCACGCTACCGTGCCGCCCGCGCCGGACATCAGTCAGTCGCGGCGGCATTTCCGGTACTCCCGCTTTCCCGGTTACTGACGAGTAGTATGCGGGCATGTCCCTTGACATCGGCGATCTGCTGATCCAGTCGGTGCCCTTCGCCCGCACCCTCGGCATCACCTTCGACTCGGCGGCCGACGGGCGCGCCGTCAGCCGGCTGCCGGACCGGCCCGATCTGCACAACCATGTGGGCGGTCCGCACGCGGGAGCCCTGTTCACGCTGGCCGAGGCGGCGTCCGGCGCCGCGATGCTCACGGCCTTCGGGGACCAGCTCAGCCGGGCGGTGCCCCTGGTCGCCGCGTCCACGGTCCGCTACCTCAAGCCGGCCAAGGGGGAGATCGTCGCGTCGGCCCGGCTGCTGGCCTCCCGCGACGAGGTGGTGCCGCGGCTGGACGCGGGGGAGCGGCCGGAGTTCGACGTCGAGGTCGAGGTGCGCAACGAGGAGGGCACACCGGTCGCCACCCTCACCTTCTCCTGGACCCTGCTCCCGTCAGGCTGACGCCCCCCGAACCGGGGATGGCGTACGGTCAGCGCTCCGGGACGGGGCCCGCGGGCTGGTCGGGGGCGTCGTCGAGGGAGCCCTCGCGGCTGGCGAGGAGGCGGCGCAGGGACCGCAGGCGGGCCAGGTCGGCGTGACCGGCCGCCACCCAGGAGTCCAGGGCGCAGCCCTCCGTCAGGTGGGTGCAGCCCTTGGGGCATGTGAGCGTGCCCTCCACCAGGTCGGGGAACGCCGCGAGCACGGTCTCCGCCGAGACGTGGGCCAGCCCGAAGCTGCGCACCCCCGGCGTGTCGATGATCCAGCCGCCTTCGGGCAGCTCCAGGGCGACGGCGGAGGTGGAGGTGTGGCGGCCGCGTCCGGTGACCGCGTTCACCTGGGAGACGGCCCGGTTGGCGTCCGGGACGAGCACGTTGACCAGCGTCGACTTGCCCACTCCCGAGTGTCCGACCAGCACGCTGAGGCGTCCTTTGAGGTGCTCGCGCAGCTCGTCGAGCGAACCGCCCCGGTGGACCACGACGTGCGGCACCCCCAGCGGCGCGTACTGGGCCACCAGGTCGTCGGGAGGCGCCAGGTCGGACTTGGTCAGGCAGAGCAGCGGGTCGATCCCCGCGTCGAACGCCGCCACCAGGATCCGGTCGATCATCCGCGGCCTGGGCGGCGGATCGGCCAGCGCCGTCACGATGACGAGCTGATCGGCGTTGGCCACCACGGGCCGCTCGATGCCGTCGGTGTCCTCGGTGTCGTCGGCCGAGCGCCGCAGCATGGACGTGCGCGGCTCCACCCGCACCACCCTGGCCAGGGTGTCGGGCCTGCCGGAGACGTCCCCTACGAGCGCCACCCGGTCGCCCACCACGATGCCCTTGCGGCCCAGCTCGCGCGCCTTCATCGCCATTACCAGGCGGCGCTGCTGCTTGCGTTTGGCCTCCACCAGCGTGGTGTAGCGGCCTCGGTCGACCGCCACCACGAAGCCCTGCTCCGCGTCCTCGTGGGCAGGGCGGATGCGGGTCCGCGGCCTGGAGCCCTTGCCCGGCCTGACCCGCACGTCGTCCTCGTCGTACTCCCGCCTTCTCAGCGATCCGCTCCCATGACCTCGCCGCCTCGTCCGGAAGGCCCGCATACCCCGTGATGGCGGAGGAACTCGCACACGGCGGTCACCGGCCGCCCAGCATGGCGGCCCACATCCGCGCGAACTCCGGAAGGGTCTTACCCGTCGTCGCGATGTTCTCCACCTCGACGCCGGGAACCGCCAGGCCGATCACCGCGCCGGCCGTGGCCATGCGGTGGTCGTCGTAGCTGTGGAACAGGCCGCCGTGGAGCGGGCGGGGGCGGATGACCAGGCCGTCATCGGTCTCCTCGGCGTCGCCGCCGAGCCGGTTGATCTCGTTGACCAGCGCGGCGAGCCGGTTGGTCTCGTGGCCGCGCAGGTGGGCGACGCCGCGCAGGCGGCTCGGCGTGCCGGCGAGCGCGGCCAGCGCGGCGACGGTCGGGGTCAGCTCGCCCACCTCGCGCAGGTCGGCGTCGATCCCGGCGAGCTCGCCCGTGCCGGTCACGACGAGGTCGGCGGCCTCGGCGGAGCGGGACTCCAGGCGGACGTCGGCGCCCATCCGGGCGAGCAGGTCGCGCAGCGCGTCGCCCGCCTGAGTGGTCTCCAGAGGCCAGCCGGGGACCGTCACCGTGCCGCCGGTGACGAGGGCGGCGGCCAGGAACGGGGCCGCGTTGGACAGGTCGGGCTCCACCACCCACTCGCGGGCCGCGATCGGCCCCGGCTCGACGCGCCACACGTCGGGCTCGCCGTCGTCGACCCGGACTCCGGCCGTGCGGAGCATGTGGATCGTCATCCGGATGTGGGGTTGCGAGGGCACCGGCGGCCCGGCGTGGCGGACCACCACCCCCTTCTCGAACCGCGCGGCCGCCAGCAGCAGCCCCGAGACGAACTGCGACGAGGCCGAGGCGTCGAGCGTGACCTCGCCCCCGGTGAGCGGCCCGTGGACGGTGAACGGCAGCGCGTCGCCGTCGACCCGCGCGCCCAGCGCCCGCAGCGCGCCGAGGATCGGGCCCATCGGCCGCTTGCGCGCGTGCGGGTCGCCGTCGAAGGTCACCGGCCCGTCGGCGAGCGCGGCCACGGGCGGCACGAACCGCATGACGGTGCCGGCCAGCCCGGCGTCGACGCGCGCGCCGGCGCGGACGGGCCCCGGGGTGACCGTGTAGTCGACGCCGGACGCGGTCTCGGCCGAGGTCGTGAGCGTGGCGCCGAGGGCGCGCAGCGCGTCGGCCATCAGGTCGGCGTCGCGGCTGCGCAGCGCGCGCCGGACGACCCCGGGGCCGTCGGCGAGCGCGGCGAGCACCAGCGCCCGGTTGGTCACCGACTTCGAGCCGGGCAGCGAGACGGACGCCGTGACGGGGGCGTCGGCGTGCGGGGCGGGCCAGTGGACGTCGGGCATGGTCAAAGCCTACTGGCCCGGCGCGCCGCTCCAGGAACGCGAGGAATCCGCGGAACTCGTACGACTCGTACATGCGAGCGAAAGACGAACGTGGCAGTGTGGGAGTCATGTGCGGGAGATACGCGTCGGCGCGCGACAAGCACCAGCTCCTGGAGGAGTTCCAGGTGGAGCAGGACGCCGACCCTGAAAAGGAGCTCGGCGCCGACTACAACGTGGCGCCGACCAAGAACGTCTACGCCGTCCTGAGCCGGGTGCCGAAGGACGCCGAGCGGGCCGTGCGGCAGCTGCGCGTGGTCAAGTGGGGGCTGGTGCCCGCGTGGGCCAAGGACCCGTCGGTCGGGTCCAGGATGATCAACGCCAGGGCTGAGACGCTGGCCGAGAAGCCGTCCTACCGGCAGGCGTTCGCCAAGCGGCGCTGCCTGCTGCCGGCCGACGGCTACTTCGAGTGGATGCCGGTCGAGGGCGACAAGAAGAAGAAACAGCCCTACTTCATCCACCCGTCCGACGGCGGGGTGCTGGCGATGGCGGGGCTCTACGAGTTCTGGAAGGACCCGAACCGCGCCGACGACGACCCGCTGAAGTGGCTGGTCACCTGCACGGTGATCACCACGAACGCCGAGGACGAGCTGGGCCGCATCCACGACCGCATGCCGATGATGATCGAGCGGGAGCGCTGGGGCGAGTGGCTCGACCCCCAGGTCACCGACACCGAGCAGGCCCAGCGGCTGCTGGTGCCGGCCCAGCCGGGCAGGCTCACGGCCCACCCCGTCAGCACCGACGTCAACAACGTCAGGAACAACGGCCCCGGACTCATCGAGCCCCTCCCGGAGGAGGGATGAAGCGCTCCGCTCCGAAGGTGTAAGGAGGGCACGAAGCGGGCATCCGGTGAGGAAAGCATGGCATCCCTTCACAGGGTGTCACCGCTTACCCCATGCCCCTGAATCGCACCGCGCGGGATCACCGGGGACTCCCGCCGCGGGCTGCCCCCACTTTCCCGGAGGTGCGGATCCGTGGACGTCACGACCGCTCGTGAGCGACTGGAAGACATGCTCGCCGAACTCGACCGATCGATCGGGGTTCTCCAGGGCGACCCGGTGGCGATCCGGGAGCACTCCGCCGCCGACGCGGGCTCCGACCTGACCGACGCCGATCGGGCCAGGGCGATGCTCACCGTCGCCACGACGCAGCGCAGAGCGGTGATCGACGCCATCAAGAGGCTGGACGAAGGCAGCTACGGGCAGTGCGTCGACTGCCGCGCGCAGGTGCCGGAAGGCCGGTTGGAGGCCCGCCCGGAGGCGGCCCGGTGCGTGCAGTGCCAGGGAAAGCGGGAGCGCAGGCGCTGACCGCTCAGCTCTTGCGGGCGCTGGCCACCAGGTGGATGCCGACCGTGTCGTCCTCGTCCGGCCGCGCGTCGAGTTCGGTGCGCACGAGGTAGGACAGGGTGCGGGTGTCGGAGCCGAGCACGTGGTCGACGGTCGAGGGCGACAGCACCGTGCGCGGACGCACCCACTCGACCTCCAGGCCGGCGCCCGTCAGCAGCTCGCGCAGCTGCGTGCTGCTGAAGCAGCGCGTGATGCTGCCGTCCGGCCACGGCACCAGCATGACCTCCCCGGTCTGCCGCAGGTGCTGCCACTGGCCCTGCTCGGCCAGGATCGCCATGCCCAGCACCAGCGAGTCGACGCACACCAGGGCCCGGCCGCCCGGCTTGAGCACCCGCGCCACGTCGCTCATCGCCGACTCCGCCATGAGCTCGATCGACATCGCGCGCTCCTCGGCGACCACCGCGTCGACGCTCTCGTCGGGCAGGAACGACAGGTCGTCGGCGCGTACGTGGCGGACCAGCCCCGCGTCCCGCAACCGGCCCCCCTCGGCGGTGCGGCGGAAGTCGAGGACCTCGATCACCCGGTGGCCCGCTCGCGCCGCCTGGCTGGACCAGCGGCCGCGCCCGCCGGACAGGTCGAGGACGACGGACGGGTCGGCGGGGAGCCATCTGCTGAGCTGCTCGGCGACGACGGCGTGGTAAAAGGTCCAGTACGGCCCCAGTGTTCCTGAGCCGTTGAGTTCCTCGGCCGGAATGGGCAGCACACGCGACTCCTGGGTTCCGGGAAATGGCTACCAGCCGGTACGTATGGTTTTCCCCGCACCGGGTTGTTCGTCACCTTCTATCTTGCGGGAACAGACGGAGGCACGGGCGTGTTGCGACGAGCATGCTCACATTGCTCGACGCCGTCCCCGGCGACCGGCCGGTCACCGGCGAACGGGTATCCTCCCCTGAGTACGGTGTTCCGTCACGGGCGGTCACTGGTGATCTTAGGGGGGTGGGTCCGGTGCCCGCGACAGGCGCGGAGACTCTGGAGCAGCGGGGCGAGCGATTCGAGCGCGACGTCATGCCCTACCTCGAGCAGCTCTACTCGGCGGCGCTCCGGATGACCAGAAACCCCGCCGACGCCGAAGACCTGCTGCAGGAGACCTTCGCCAAGGCGTTCGGGTCCTTCCACCAGTTCCAGGAAGGCACCAACCTCAAGGCCTGGCTCTACCGGATCCTCACCAACACGTTCATCAACAGTTACCGCAAGAAGCAGCGCGAGCCCAAGCAGGCCGGCACCGAGGAGATCGAGGACTGGCAGCTCGCGCGGGCGGGCTCCCACACCTCGAGCGGGCTGAAGTCCGCCGAGGTCGAAGCGCTCGAGCACCTCCCCGACGGCGACGTCAAGGACGCCCTGGCGGCCCTGCCCGAGGAGTTCAGGATCGCGGTCTACCTCGCCGACGTCGAGGGCTTCCCGTACAAGGAGATCGCCGACATCATGGGCACTCCGATCGGCACCGTGATGTCCAGGCTCCACCGCGGGCGCAGGCAGTTGCGCGGTCATTTGGAGGACTACGCTCGTGAGAGGGGCCTGGTCCCGACGGAGGGATCGAAATGAGCTGTGGCAGGCCGCATGAGACCGACTGTCGTGACGTCCTCGATCGGGTCTACGAGTATCTCGACGGCGAGCTGACCGCCGGAGACGTCGCCGAGATCCGTGTGCATCTCGACGAGTGCGGCCCCTGCCTCGAAGAGTACGACCTCGACAAGGCGATCAAGCAGCTGGTGGCCAGGAAGTGCGGCTGCGACCCGATCCCAGGCGACCTGCGCGACAAGGTGCTGGCGCGTATCGCGCGAGTAAGGGCCGAGCTGTCCGACTAGGATCACCTCATGCGCGTGCTCGTCACCGGAGGTGCCGGATTCATCGGGTCCAATCTCGTCGACCGCCTGCTCGCCGAGGGGCATGAGGTCGCGGTCGTCGACGACCTGTCGTCGGGTGACCGCGACAACCTCGCCGAGGCCACCGGGACCGGCCGGCTGCGGCTGCACGAGGTCGACGTCCGCGACCCCGCGCTCGTCGCGCTCGCGGCCGAGCTCAGGCCGGAGGTCGTCTGCCATCTCGCCGCGCAGGTCAGCGTGCGCAGGAGCGTCGCCGACCCGGTGGCGGACGCCAGCCTCAACGTGACCGGCACCGCGGCCGTGCTCGCCGCCGCCCGCGAGGGCGGCGCGCGCAAGGTGGTGTTCGCCTCCTCCGTCGCCGTCTACGGCAGGCCGCAGACGATCCCGGTGCCCGGCGACGCCCCCACCGACCCGCGCTCGCCCTACGCGGCCTCCAAGCTCAGCGGCGAGACCTACCTGTCCGCCTTCCGCGGCCTGTACGGGATGGAATACACCACGCTGGTGCTGGCCAACGTCTACGGGCCGCGCCAGTCGCCCGACGGTGAGGCCGGCGTCGTGTCGATCTTCACCGACGCGCTGCTCGCCGGCACCCCCACGGTCGTCTACGGCGACGGCACGCAGACCCGCGACTACGTCTACGTCGACGACGTCGTGGAGGGCTTCGTCCGGGCGTGCGGCTCCGACGGCGACGGCCGCCGGTTCAACCTCGGCACCGGCATCCAGACCACCGACCGCAGGCTCCACACGCTGATCGCCGACGCGGTCGGCGCGCCCGACAAGCCGGGCTTCGCCCCGCCGCGCCCCGGCGACCTGCCGGCCATGGCCGTCGACCCGGTGCCCGCCTACGAGGGCCTCGGCTGGGAGCCGCGGATCGACCTGCCCGCGGGGATCAAGCTCACGGTGGAGTGGGCCCGGAGTCGCCACAGGTAGTTGTTCGATTACGCTTTGCTTGCGATTCGCGACTCGGCCGGTCTGCGGGGCCCGACTTCTGTAGCGTGAGCCTCAGGAATCGACGAGGAGGCGAGCGCATGCTGAAGCCACTGATCGCCCGGCTGTTCACGGCCGTCGTGCTCATCACTCCCGTGATCATTTTCCTGGCGGGCGGCGCGGCGCCCCCCGGTGTCTCCTGGATCTGATCGCGCGAGGGGGGCCGCAATGCGTGAACTGCCGTGGCCCGCGAGGGTCTACCTGATCGCCCTGATCGGCGCGGTGGCCGGGCTCATCGGATGGGGCGCCGTCGCGCCCGGAGGGCCGGCCCTGGCCGGCAACTACGACGTCCTGCTCGTCCTGATGCTCCTGTTCCTGGTGTGCGAGTCGATGCCGACCCTGCTCACCGTGGAGCACTTCGCCGTGTCGGTCAGCTTCTCGGCCGCGCTGGCCGCCGTGGTCCTGATCGGGCCCGAGGGCGCGGCGCTCGTGGGGCTGACGGCCATGCTCAGCGTGCGGCCGGGGCTGCCGCTCATCAAGCGCGTCTTCAACGGCGCGCAGTTCGCCATCTGCGGCTACGCCGCCGGGGTCGTCTACGTCTGGCTCGGCGGCGCGATCGGCGTGCCGGAGGTCCACGCGTTCGACGACCTCATCGGCCCGTACGTCGCCGCGACGGCGGTGTTCGTGCCGCTCAACATCCTGCTCACGCTCGCCATGGTCAGGCTGGCGACCCGCGTCAGGCCGGCCGGCATGCCGCTGGGTGGATTGACCCAGTTCCTGCTGTCCTACTTCGGTTACGGCACGTTCGGGCTCCTGGTGGCCGGGCTGTGGGCGACCATCCAGTCGATCTCGGCGGTGCTGGTGCTGGTGCCGCTCTTCGTGGCCCGCTGGGCGTTCGGCCAGTACCACGCGCAGCAGCGCTCGTACGACGCCACGATCGCGGCCCTGTGCCAGGCGGTGGAGACCAAGGACTACTACACCAGGGGCCACTGCACCCGGGTGTCGCTCGCGTCCGGCATGATCGCCGAGGAGATCGGCATGGGCACCGAGCGGATGCGCGCCATCCGTTACGCCGGCATGCTCCACGACGTCGGCAAGCTGGGCGTGCCCACCAAGGTGCTGCAGAAGGACGGGCCGCTCACCGAGGAGGAGTTCGCCGCGATCCAGCTCCACCCGATGCGCGGGCTGGAGATCGTGCAGGGCATCGACTTCCTCGACGAGGCGTTCGCCGGGATCATGCACCACCACGAGCGCCACGACGGCAAGGGCTACCCGATGGGGCTGGCCGGCGACGAGATCCCGGAGTTCGCCCGCGTCATCGCCGTGGCCGACGCCTTCGACTCGATGACCTCCGACCGCTCCTACCGCGGCGCCCGGCCCGTCAGCGTGGCCGTGGAGGAGCTGCGCAAGGGGGCGGGCAGCCAGTTCGACCCGGTCATGGTGGCCGCGTTCGTGCGGGCGCTGGAGCGCGAGCCGTGGCAGCCGCCGCGGCGTCTCGACCCGCCGCCTCCCGACGCCGCCGAGACCCTCACGAAGGATCACGACGACCCGACCATGCCCATCCAGGTGGTGACCGGGCAGTGAGCCGGGGACTCCGTGGACTGCCGCGGCTCCGCACCGGCCAGTTGCTGCTCGTCTGCGCCGCCGGCGCGGTCGCCGTGGCCGGCATCGGCCACATCTCGGCCGCCGGGCTCGACCGGCCGGAGGTCGCCGTCGGGTTCGGCGCGCTGATCGCGGCCGGTGAGCTGGCCCGGCTCACCATGCCGGGCAACCGGGAGGTCGCCCCCATCGGGGCCGCGGCCGCGCTCGGCTACACGCTGCTGCTCGACCTCAGCCAGAACCCGCTGCGCCACTCCGCGCTCCAGGTCGTGGCCGTGATCGCGGTCGGCATGATCGCGGGCGCGCTGCCCCATCTGGCCGTCGGCCGGCCGCCCCGGCTGGACGCGATGGCCCGCCGCCTGCTCACCGGCGCGCTGCTGGCCTTCGCCTTCCGGCCGCTCGCCGACCCGCTCTACCGGCTCACCCAGGGCGAGGGCGGCACCTGGTGGCCCGCGCTCGGCGTGATGGTGGTGCTCATCGTCCTGATGCTGCTGATCGACGTGCTGATCGCCGCCATGCTCAGGGCCGAGCAGGTGCGCACGGCGTTCCGGGTGGCGGTGCGCGACGAGCTCAACGTCGCCTTCCCGCTCGGCGCCGCGGTGGCCTCCTCAGGAGTGCTGCTGGCGCTCGCCACGCACAGCATGGACCTGGTGGCGCTGCTCGTCTTCGCGGCCCCGCTGCTGGTCACCCAGGTGGCCTTCCGCAAGTACGCCGGGATCCGCGCCACCTACCTGCAGACCGTGCGCGCCCTGTCGAGGGTCACCGAGGTCGGCGGCTACGTCGAGCCCGGCCACTCGCGCCGGGTGAGCCGCTTGGCCGTGGCCGTCGGCAGGGAGCTGGGCATGGCCGAGCCGGAGCTGCTGGAGCTGGAGTACGCCGCGCTGATGCACGACATCGGCCAGCTCTCGCTGCGCGATCCGATCCCCGGAGGCGCGACCGTGCTGGCCGAGCCCGACCAGGCCCGCCGCATCGCCGAGCTGGGCGCCGAGGTGATCAGGCAGACGGGCGTGCTCGACCGGGTGGCCGACCTGGTGAGCCGCCAGTGCGATCCGGTGAGCGAGGATCCGCCGCTCGCCAGCCGCATCATCAAGGTGGTCAACGCCTACGACGACCTGCTGGGCGGGTCGACCGACCGCGACAGGGCGAGCGCGGCCCTGGAACGGCTGAGGGCGGGCGCGGGCGTCGCCTACGACGCCGACGCGGTGGAGGCGCTGGCCCGGGCGGCGGGCCGGCCGTTGCTGCGGCTGTAGGGGTCACGCAGTCCGGCGGCTGGCCGGCGGGCCGCCGCGTGCCGGTCATTGTAGGAATCCTACAGATCCGTCGGTGAGGATCGGTGGTTTCGGAGGAACGGGGTGTCGAGCGCGGCGGTCGTAGGGTTGCTCCGTGCTGATTGAGTCGCTGGGGCCCGTTCTGGTCGCCAACAGGGGAGAAATCGCCCGTCGGATCATTCGTACGGTCAAGAGGCTGGGGCTTCGGGCCGTCGCGGTTCACTCGGAGGCGGACGCGGGGCTGCCGTTCGTGCGCGAGGCCGACGAGGCCGTGCTGATCGGCCCGGCCGCTCCCGCGCAGAGCTATCTCGACGCCGCCAAGGTGCTGGACGCGGCCAGGGCCACCGGAGCGCGCGCGGTCCACCCGGGTTACGGGTTCCTGTCGGAGAACTCCGGGTTCGCGCGTGCCGTGATCGACGCCGGGCTGACCTGGGTGGGGCCGTCGCCCGAGGCGATCGACCGCATGGGCGACAAGATCAACGCTCGTAACCTGATGGAGGCGGCCGGGGTCCCGGTCGCGGCAGGCACCCGCGAGCCCGCCACCGACCTGGACCTGGCGCTGGCGGCGGCCCGGGACATCGGCTACCCGGTGATGGTCAAGACCGCCGGGGGCGGCGGCGGCATCGGCATGAGCGTGGCCCGTGACGAGCGGGAGCTGGCCAAGGCGTTCGAGCAGGCGTCCAGGGCCGCCGCGCGGTTCGCGGCCGCCGCGGCGGCGGGTGGCGCGGGCGACGCGCTGGCCGGGCCGGCCATCCTGCTGGAGCGTTACATCGAACGGGCCCGCCACGTCGAGGTGCAGATCCTGGGCCTGCCGGGCGGCGAGGTCGTGGCGCTGGGGGAGCGCGACTGCTCGGTGCAGCGCCGCCACCAGAAGGTGGTGGAGGAGTCGCCGTCCCCCGGCCTCACCCCCGAGCTGCGGGAGCGGATGCTCGCGGCGGCCGTGCGGGCGGGGGAGGCCGTCGGCTACCTCGGCGCCGGCACCGTGGAGTGCCTGGTCGACGCCGACGCCCAGGACTTCGTCTTCCTGGAGATGAACACCCGGCTCCAGGTGGAGCATCCCGTCACCGAGCTGGTCACCGGCCTCGACCTGGTGGAGCTGCAGCTGCGGGTCGCCGCCGGGGAGAGCCCCGAGGTGGCGCCGGTGACGACCGGCCACGCGATCGAGTTCCGCGTCTACGCCGAGGATCCCCGGCGCTTCCTCCCGGGGCCCGGCGTGATCACCGTGTGGGACGAGCCGGTCGGCGACGGCGTACGGGTCGACTCCGGTTACGCGGCCGGCGATACGGTGACTCCGTTCTACGATCCGCTCATGGCCAAGCTGTGCGTCCATGCCGAGACCCGTACCGAGGCGCTGGAGCGGGCCCGCAAGGCGGTGGCGAGCTTCACCGTGGAGGGCCCGAAGAACAACCTGGAGTTCTGCGCGGAGTTGCTGGAGCACCGCGAGTTCGTCAGCGGCGACTACGACACGGGTCTCGTCGCGCGGATGCGCGGCGGCGGTCCCGCATGACATTGTTGGATCATTTCGTAGAGGGGAGTCGCGGTGGCTGAAGTTCGTGCGGAGATGGTGGCGAACGTGTGGAAGGTGGTCGTCAAGGAGGGCGAGACGGTCTCCGACGGCGACACGCTGGTCATCCTCGAGTCGATGAAGATGGAGATCCCGGTGCTCGCCGAGGAGGACGGCGTGGTGGCCCAGCTGAAGGTGGCCGAGGGCGACGTGATCCAGGAAGGCGACCTGATCGCCGTCATCGAGTGACGCGTGCCATGAACCTGTCGCGGTCGACCACGACCCGCTCGATCGTGCCGCGGGCGACGAGCGTGTCCTTGTCGCGCGCGTGGAAGCCGAAGGTCAGACGTCTGCCGTCGACCGCGGTCAGCTCGACGCCGATCTCGACGTGCGCCCCGACCGGGCTCGCCGCGAGGTGTTCGAGCTCGACGCGGGTGCCGACCGAGGTCTGGCCGGGGGCGAGGTGGGCGGCGACGGCCTGCACGGTCGCCTGCTCGGCCAGGGCCAGCAGGCGGGGGGTGGCGAGCACCGCCAGGTCGCCACTGCCGATCTTGGCCGCGGTGTCGCTCCGCTCGACCATGGTGAGCAGCTGGGAGCGGAGACCCGGAGCGAGCGTCATGCGGTCCAGCCTAGTGGTGAGGCGCAGGCATCGTGATCTGGCCGAAAACGGGGACAAGCGCGGCCCCTAGGCCGCAGGATAGGGTTTGTACGGCTTGTGGCATTTGTGTCGCGTGTGAGAAAGGTGAGTCGTACATTCACGGAATTCCGTGACCTCTGCGTGATCTCACCGCGACACAAATTCGCTTTGTTGGAGAACCCTGGGGTGGGCGAGGTTCGAGAGGCAGAGGGGTAGCGGGGGAAGTCATGGTGGCCCAAGGGACAACGCTGGCCGGGCGGTATCGTCTGGATACCCGCATCGGCGCCGGCGGCATGGGCGAGGTCTGGCGCGGCGAGGACACCGTCCTCGCCCGGACCGTCGCCGTCAAGGTGCTGCTCCCGGGCCGCATGCAGGACCCGGGGTTCCTGGCCCGGTTCCAGGCCGAGGCGCGGGCGATGGCGACGATCAACCACGCGGGGGTCGTCGACGTCTACGACTACGGCGTCAGCGGCGACACCGTCTACCTGGTGATGAAGTTCGTCGACGGCGAGCCGCTCGACCGGCTGCTCACCCGCCTGGGCCGGATCGCCCCCCAGCCGGCCATGGAGCTGATCGCGCAGGCCGCGTCGGCCCTGCAGGCCGTGCACGACCGGGGCATCGTCCACCGCGACGTGAAGCCGGGCAACCTGCTCGTGCAGCGCGACGGCACGCTCGTGCTCACCGACTTCGGCATCGCCCGCTCCGACCTGGGCAACCGGCTCACCGACGCCGGCATGGTCCTCGGCACCGCCGCCTACTGCGCGCCCGAGCAGGCCGAGGGCGCGCCCGTCACGCCCGCCGTCGACATCTACGCGCTCGGCGTGGTCGCCTACGAGTGCCTGGCCGGGCAGCGCCCGTTCGACGGCGACAGCCCCGTCACGATCGCGCTCAAGCACATCAGGGAGGCGCCCCCGCCGCTGCCTCCCGACATCCCGCCGCCGGTGCGCGCGCTGGTGGAGCAGGCGCTGTCCAAGGACCCCGCGCGGCGTTTCCCGAACGCCAGGGCGATGAGCGACGCCGCACGCATGATCGCGGCCGGCGAGCCGCCGCGTCCGCAGCCGGTCATACCGACCACGGGCGCGTCCATGCCGCCGCCCGTGGATGCCTACCCGACCGGGCCGCCGCAGGCCGCGGAGGCCACCACGGCCGCCGCGCCCCGGCAGGGCCGCCGCGCCGCCAAGACGCCCCGCCGCGGCGGCCTGGTGGCCGCGCTGGCCGCCGCCCTGGTGGTCGGGGTGGGTGCGGGCGCGGTCGCGCTGACCAACATGAGCGGTTCGAGCGGGTCGCCCGTGGAGACGACCGCGGCGGCGCAGGACGACCCGGCGCCCGTCGACGAGCCGACCCCCACCAAGCCCACCAAGAGGCCGCCCAAGCCGAGCGTGACGCGCCAGGCCGAGACGCCGCCGGTGCGCCAGGAGATGACCCCCACCCCTCAGGAGACGGAGGAGCCGGAGGAGTCCCCAACTCCGACGATCACTCCCGCGGACAAGCCGTCCAAGTCGGCGCCGACCTCGCCGAGCCCCAAGCCCAAGAAGCCCGTGCCCTACGTGGTCGATCTGCCGTACCCGCAGGCCAAGGCCATGATCGAGAACGTCGGCTTCAAGGTCTTCGCCGACGACCAGACCGGCGGCAAGGTGAAGCACGAGTGCCTCAAGGTGGCGCAGAGCTGGCCTGACGGCGGCGAGGAGCTCCAGATCGACAAGCCGGTCAAGGTCGTCCTCATCCCGATCGACCCGTGCGGATCGGCCACCCCGAGCCCCACGACGACCCCGGTGCCCAAGGACTAGCCGCCTTCACACCCCCGTGGTGTTGCGCGGGTAGGCGATCTGCGGGTCGGTGGCGATGTTCACCAGGTACGGGATGCCGGAGTCGAACGCGCGGCGCAGCGCCGGCCCGATCTCCGACGGCTTGGTGACCAGCTCGCCGCCGCCGCCCAGTGCCGTCACCACCTGGTCGTAACGGCACTGCGGCTGCAGCTCGGCGGCCACGTCGTAGCCGTAGAGCAGCTGCATCGGGTGCTTCTCCAGACCCCAGATGCCGTTGTTGCCGCAGATCATCACGACCGGGAGGCGGTGCCGGACCAGCGTGTCGACGTCCATCAGCGAGAAGCCCGCGGCGCCGTCGCCGAGCAGCAGCACCACCTGCGAGGACGGGCGGGCCAGGCGGGCGGCGATGGCGTAGCCGAGCCCGGTGCCGAGGCAGCCGTACGGGCCGGGGTCGAGCCAGTTGCCCGGCCGGCGCGGCTCGACGTACTTGCCGGCGTAGGAGACGAAGTCGCCGCCGTCGCCGATGACCACCGCGTCGTCGGCCAGGAGCTTGCCCAGCTCGCCGTAGATGCGCATGGGGTGGATCGGGTCGGTGTCGGCGGCCAGCAGCGCGGCGTCACCGGCGACGGCCGCCGCGGCGTGGTCGGCGAGCGTGGACAGCCAGTCGGCGTAACGCGACGGCTTGACGCCGACCTCGCCGCAGGCGTCGCCGAGGCTCCACAGCACCACCGACAGGTCGCCGGCGGCGGAGGCGACCGGGGACATGTGGGTGGCCAGGTGGGACGGCGCGTCGGCGATGTGCACCACCTTGGCGAGCGGGGCGCCGTCCTTGCCGCCGAACCAGCCGTAGCCGAGCCGGAAGTCCAGCGGGGTACCCATCACGATGACCAGGTCGGCCTGGGCGAACGCCTGGCCGCGGGCGCGGGTGACGAGCAGTTCGTGGCCGGCGGGGAGGACGCCGCGGCCCTGGCCGTTGGGGATGACCGGCAGCCGCCAGGCCTCGGCGAAGTCGCGGGCGGCCTCCTCGGCCCGGTCCATCCACACGTCGGACCCGTACACCAGGACCGGGCGTTCGGCCTCGGCCAGCAGCCGGGCGATGGCGCGCAGGCTGTCGGGGTCGGGCTCCAGCGGTGAGGGCGACTGCGTCTGGGGCTCGTGCATGGGCGACGGCGAGAACAGGTGGTCCATGTGGAAGTCGAGGAAGACCGGCCCCCGGTGCGGCGCCACGGCGGTGCGGAAGGCCATCTCGACGTCCTGGCCGACCGAGTCGGCGCCGGAGGAGGTGAACGCCAGCTTGGTGATCGGCGTCAGCAGCGGCGGATGGTCCATCTCCTGCAGGGCGCCGCTGCCCCAGCGGGACTGAGGGGCGCGCCCGCCCATGACGACCACCGGCGAGCCGTTGAAGTGGGCCGTGGCCACACCGCTGACGCCGTTGGTGATGCCGGGGCCCGCGGTGAGCACCGCCAGGCCGGGCTTCCTCGTCAGCCGCGCCGTGGCCTCCGCGGCGAACACCGCGCTCTGCTCGTGGCGGACGTCGAGGATGCGCATGCCCTCGTGCTGGGCACCGTCGTACAGGGGGAAGACATGCCCTCCCGACAGGGTGAACATGGTCTCGACACCGTAGGCCTTGGACACGGCGACAGCGGCGTCACCGGCGTGTTTCGCAGACTCCATAGCCCGGAACTTACCAATGAGCCACAGGAGTAAACAGCACCCAGGGGGAGGTCAGCAACAGATGTGGATGCCGCCGTCGGGGGTGGAGGCGCGCACCTTGCGCGAGGAGGACGGGTCGAGACGGCTGTCGACGTCCGTATTGGGGGCGCCGGCGATCACGTCGTAGACGCCTCCCGGCAGTTCCAGCCCGATGTCGCCGGAGGCCCTCACGGTGGCGCGCACGTCCGACGGGGGAGTCTCGAACGACAGCCGCACCGTGCCGGTGCCGGTCTGCGCGTCGACCGCGCCGCCGCGCAGGCGGTCGGCGGCGATGTCGCCGGTCTCGCTCCGCAGCCGCAGGTCACCGGTGAGGTCGTGGGCGCCGACGGCTCCCCAGACCGAGGTGAGGCTGACGTCGCCGCGCATGCGGCGGGCGCTCAGCGGGGCGTTCGCGGTCGCGGAGACGTCGGTCTCGGGCGGTACGAAGAGCTGGTAGCGGATCAGGCAGTCCGCCATGGCGGGGTGCCCACCGCCGGGACAGGTGCCGTCGAGACGGAGCGTGCCGCCGTCCCACTGCTCGCGCGCCGTGGGCTTCCTGCCGGTCCACACCAGGTCACGCTCGACTCCGATGGAGCCGGCCTGTCCCGCCTGGATGTGCACGCTGACGTCGTCGCCGCGGGCCTCGACCGTCAGCGCGCCGCCCCGGAACGGGATGGAGCGCCAGGACAGCTCGCTGGGCGGGCTGGGGTCGGCCAGCGCCGCCCAGACGACCCCGGTGGAGACGGCCAGCGCCGCCACCGTCAGCACGGTGCCCAGGATCAGCCAGAGCCGTCTCACGGCAAGCTCCTGATCTTGAGGAACTGGAGCACGGCCAGCACCCGCCGGTGGTCGCCCTCGGCCGGGGGCAGGTCCAGCTTGGCGAAGATGTTGCCGATGTGTTTGCCCACCGCGCCCTCGCTGAGTACCAGTGCCTGGCCGATGCCCGCGTTGGAGCGGCCCTCGGCCATCAGCTTGAGCACCTCGTGCTCGCGGGGCGTCAGCCGGTCCAGAGGGTCGCTGTGGCCGCGCAGCAGAAGCTGGGCGACCACCTCGGGGTCGAGGGCGGTGCCTCCGGCCGCGACCCGGCGCAGCGCGTCGACGAACTCGGCCACGTCCGCCACCCTGTCCTTCAGCAGGTAGCCGACGCCGCCGATGGCGGACGACAGCAGCTGAGCGGCGTAGCGCTCCTCCACGTACTGCGACAGCACCAGGACCGCGAGCTTCGGCTGCTCGCGGCGCAGCACCAGCGCGGCCCGCAGCCCTTCGTCGGTGTGCGTGGGCGGCATGCGCACGTCGGTCAGCACCAGGTCGGGCCGGTGCTCCTCGGCGGCGCGCAGCAGGCCCTCGGCCTCGGCCACGGCCGCCACCACGCGTAGGCCGGAGCCTTCCAGCAGCCGTATCAGGCCCTCGCGCAGCAGCACGGAGTCCTCGGCCAGCACTATGCGCACGGCAGTTCCACCTCGATCGTCGTCGGCCCGCCCAGCGGGCTGCTCAGCTTCAGCGTCCCGTCCACGGCCTCGACCCGCTGGGCCAGGCCGCGCAGCCCCGTGCCGCGCTCCATCGTGGCCCCGCCGCAGCCGTCGTCGTACACCAGCAGGAGCAGCCGGTCGCGTTCGCGCCGCACGCTCACCTCGGCCCTGGTGGCGGCGGCGTGCTTGGCGATGTTGGTCAGCGCCTCGGAGACGACGAAGAACGCCACCGCCTCGATCGTCGGGGAGGGGCGGCGGTCGAGGCCGACGTCCAGCCGCACCGGGACGGGGGCCCGCGCCGCCACGCCGGAGAGCGCCGCGTCCAGGCCCTGGTCGTTGAGTACGGCCGGGTGCAGGCCGCGTACGAGGTCGCGCAGCTCCCTGAGCGCCTGCTTGGACTCCTCGTGGGCCTGCTCGATGGCTTGACGGGCGGGCTCGGGCAGGTCGGTCAGCGTGGCGCGGGCGAGGCCGAGGTTAAGGGCCAGGGACACCAGCCGCTGTTGCGCGCCGTCGTGCAGGTCGCGCTCGATGCGGCGGCGCTCGGCGTCCGCGGCGTCGATCACGCCCGCGCGGCTCTCGGTCAGCGTCTCGATCCGCTCGTCCAGCTCTTTGCGGCTGGGGCCGAGCAGCGCGCGGGCGATCGCCAGGTCGAGCGCCGCCATGGCGCGTGCCAGCAGCGGCGCCAGCGCCAGCAGGACGACGCCGGCCAGGACGTAGACGCCCGTCACCGCGGGGTCGCGCAGGTCGGGGGTGAAGACCAGGGGCGGCGGGTTCATGACCGGGGCCAGGAACGACAGCACGCCCACCAGACCCGCCCCCCAGGCCGTCGACACCAGGACGGCCGCGGGGAGGCTCACGAGCGGCGACAGCACGTGGTAGCCCGTCTGCCGCCACAGGCTGAGGGTGCGCCAGTGGGCCGCCACCGGCACCGGGGGGATGCGCGCCGACTGGAACGCCGCGAACCTGGAGCGCTGCACCCGGGTGAGCCAGGGCAGGGCGCGGCGGAGCGTGCCGGGGAACAGGACCAGCGGGAGCGTGGCCGAGGCGAGCACGGCCGCGACCGGCAGGCCGGTGATCACGTGGGCGGTGTCCAGCCAGGCCCGGGCCGACCAGGGGCGGGGGACCTTCATGGGATCCACCGTATTGAGTCGGGATGCCCGCTGGACATGGGTCTGACGTCCTCGTCGGGGTGGGGGTAGCCCCACCCCGGGGATCAGGCGCGGGACTTCGGCCGGGCCCGGACGTGCATGCGCTCGCCCTGCCGGCCGAAGAGGCTGAGGATCTCGACGGGCTGCTCGTCGGCGCTGCCGAACCAGTGCGGCAGCCGGGTGTCGAACTCGGCCGCCTCTCCCGCCTTCAGCAGCAGGTCGCGGTCCGCCAGCACCAGGCGCAGCCGGCCGGACAGCACGTAGAGCCACTCGTAGCCCTCGTGGGTCTGCGGCTCGGGCGTGCCCCGCCCCGGCGGGATGATCATCTTGAACGCCTGCAGCGGCCCCGGCTGACGGGTCAGCGGCAGCACGGTCATGCCGTTCAGCCGCCGCGGCGTGGGACGGATGCGCGGGTCGCCGACCTGCGGCGCGCCCACGAGCTCCTGCAGCGGCACCTGGTAGGCCTGGGCGATGGGCAGCAGCAGCTCCAGGGTGGGCCGGCGCTGCCCCGACTCCAGGCGCGACAGCGTGCTGGTGGAGATGCCGGTGGTTTCGGCGAGCCCGGTCAGGGTCAGGCCGTGGTCGGCGCGCAGCCGTTTGAGCCGGGGGCCGACCTCGGCCAGCACGTCCTCGATCGCCTTCGCCATGGCCACCCTCGCACATCGACTTGCCGGCCCGGCAATTTTAGACGCGGTACGAGTCGCGGAACGCGGCAGGGTCGAAGGCGCCGCCCAGCGTCACGGCCAGCCCGCGCCGCGCCGCCGCCGCGAAGGCCCCAGCGTCGAGCCGCCCCGCGCCCAGCGGCAACGCGCCGGCGAGCGGCCGGGCCGCCAGCATCTCCAGGTCGGCCACGTTGCTCCGCTCGGTCACGCCCGGCTCCCTCGGCCACGCGCCGATGACCACCCCGGCCAGGTCCAGCCCGCGGTGCGCGACGGCCTCCAGGGTCAGCGCCGTGTGGTTGAGCGTGCCGCAGCCGGCCCCGGCCACCACGAGCACCGGCGCGCCCAGCAGCCGCGCCAGGTCGGCGATCGTGGCGCCGTCCTCGTCGAACCGCACCAGCAGCCCGCCCGTGCCCTCCACGACCACCAGCCGGTTGCTCTCGGCCAGCTCACGGACCCGCGCGGCGGCCTGCGGCAGCGACACCGGCGGCACCCCGGCCGCGCGCGCCGCCGCGGCGGGCGACAGCGGCGGCTCGAACCGGGCCAGCTCGAACGTGGTCGGCACTCCGGACAGCCTGATGACCTCGTCCACGTCGCCGCGCTCGCCGGGCCCCAGGCCGGTCTGCGCGGGTTTCACCACGGCCGTGCTCGCCCCGCGGGCGCGGGCCAGCGCCGCCAGGGCCGCGCACACCACCGTCTTGCCCACGCCCACGCCGGTGCCGGTGACCACGATGACGCTCATCGGCCCAGCGTAGAGGGGGGAAGGTCAGGGGCGGCGCAGGCGGGTGACGAACTTGTAGCGGTCGCCGCGGTAGAGCGACTGCGCCCACTCCACCGGGTGGCCGTCGGCGTCGAAGGCGTGGCGGGTGAGCAGCAGCATGGGCAGGCCCACGTCCACGCCGAGCAGCTTGGCGTCGTACGGGGTGGCCAGCACGGTCTCGATGATCTCCTCGGCGTCCGTCAGCCGCACGCTGTAGGCGTTGTGCAGCGTCTCGTACAGCGAGGAGTGCTCCTCCAGCTCGCGGCGCAGGCGCGGGAAGCGCCGCGCGGACAGGTGGGTGGTGTCGACCGAGACGGGCTCGCCGTTGGCCAGGCGCAGGCGGTGGATGCGCAGCACCCGGCCGCCGGGGTTGATCGCCAGCCGCCGTGCCAGCGGCTCGTCGGCGGTGATGTAGCCGATCTCCAGGATCTTCGTGTCGGGCTCCAGCCCCGCCGTGCGCAGGTCTCCGATGTACGAGGTGAGCTGGAGCACCTGGGCCACCTTGGGCTGCGCGACGAACGTGCCCTTGCCCTGGATGCGCAGCAGCCGCCCCTCCACCACCAGCTCGGTCAGCGCCTGCCTGACCGTGGTGCGGGAGGTCTCGAAGCGCACCGCGAGCGTCCGCTCCGGCGGCAGCGCGGTGCCCGGCGCCAGCGACTTCGTGAGCTCGAGCAGGCTCCGCTTCACGTCGTAGTACTTCGGTACGCGAGGGCCTTCGTCTGTCACGCTCTCACCTTCACTTCTGCCACGGCGGTGAGGGCGTGTCTGATCACCGCTAGATCATCGGAACTCATATCTGCCCTCACGGTCAACCGCGTGCGAGGGCAGCTCCCCGGTGTCCCGGCTCCCTGCTCCGCGCAGACCCGCTCACCTGCCCTGCCGCGCGCCCCGTACAGGCAGCTCAGGCTGATGGTGAAGGATATCCACAGCCGTGGGCGGCGTGGCAACCGAGGGATGGCCCTTTCGGCGGCGCGCACGCGCGGGCTCGGGCGGAACGCGGCTTCCCGGGCTCCTGCCGCCCCGACGATGTGATGGTTCTCACTGGGGCCCTCATCTGGCGGTTCCGTCAGGGCGCCGGTTTGGTTGTTCAGCGGAGAAGCACGCATGATGCACTCGTGCCGACTCTCAGCGACCTCGTCGTCCGCCACACGGCGCTCGACGCGGCGGACCTCGACTGGCTCCACTCGCTGGTCTCCGACTGGCAGCTGCTGGCCGACCTGTCGTTCGCGGACCTCATCCTGTGGGCGCCGCTGCTCGGCGAGGGCGGCTGGATCGCGATCGCCCAGATGCGGCCCACCACCGGCCCCACCGTCTACCACGACGACGTCGTGGGCAGCGTCGTGACCAGAGGCGAGCGCCCGCTGATCGACACCGCCTGGTCCGAGCGGCGCATCTGCCGCGAGGGCGACCCCGACTGGTCGACCGGCGTGCCGGTGCGCGAGGAGACCATCCCGGTGCGGCGGGCCGTCCCCGGCGGCGAGGCCCGGTTCCTGGCCGTGATCCAGCGCTCCACCAACCTGTCGTCGGCCCGCACCCCGTCGCGGCTGGAGCTGACCTACCTGCAGAGCGCCTCCGACCTGGCGCAGATGGTGGCGGAGGGCCGCTTCCCGTTCTCCGGCGAGGAGCCCATCCTGGTGCGCTCGCCGCGCGTCGGCGACGGCCTGCTGCGGCTCGACCGGGCCGGCCGGGTCACGTACGCGTCCCCGAACGCGCTCTCGGCCTACCGGCGGCTCGGACTCCACGCCGACCTGGTGGGGGTCGAGCTGGGCCGGGTCACCGCGACGCTGTGCTACTCCGACGAGCCCATCAACGAAGACCTGATGATCGTGGCCAGCGGGCGGGCCGCCAAGGAGACCGAGGTGGAGTCAGGCGGCACGATCGTGCAGTTGCGCGCGATCCCGCTGATCGTCGGCGGCGGCCGCATCGGCGCGCTGGTGCTCATCCGCGACGTGACCGAGCTGCGGCGGCGCGAGCGCGAGCTGATGACCAAGGACGCCACCATCCGCGAGATCCACCACCGGGTCAAGAACAACCTGCAGACCGTCGCCGCCCTGCTCCGGCTGCAGGCCAGGCGGCTGCAGGTGCCGGAGGGGCGCGAGGCGCTGGAGGAGGCGGTGCGGCGGGTCGGCTCGATCGCGATCGTGCACGAGACCCTCTCCCACGCGCCGGAGGAGTTCGTCGACTTCGACGAGATCGCCGACCGGGTGATCGCGATGGCGGGTGAGGTGTCGGCGCCGGAGGCGGCCGTCACGCCGCGCCGGGTGGGGGCGTTCGGCGTGCTGCCCTCGCTCATCGCCACCCCGCTGGCCATGGCGCTGACCGAGCTGCTGCAGAACGCGCTCCAGCACGGCCGGCCGAGGCGGCTGCAGGTGGTGGTGGAGTCCAGTCCCGGGCGGCTGCACGTGGTCGTCTGGGACGACGGCAGGGGCCTGCCGGAGGGGTTCGACCTCGACAGCTCGACCAGCCTCGGGCTGCAGATCGTGCGCACGCTCGTCGAGGGGGAGCTGTCGGGCAAGCTGGCGATCAGGCCGCGCGAGGGCGGGGGCACGGAGGCCACGCTGTCGATCCCGCTGCCCGCCGGATGACGTCCGGATGCCTGAAGGGCCGGTGCCTGATGCCTGATGCCTGGTGCCTGGGGCCTGATACCTGAACGCCGCGCCCCTGTGGTCAGGGACGCGGCGTGGTTCCGGCGGACACGTCGTCGTGCCGGGCTGGTCGGCTGGTCGTGGCTTTCAGGCGGATTCCTGCCTTCCGGGTCGAGGTCGGTCAGGCGCTGGCACGGGCGCGGGCCCGAGCGGTGCGGCGCTTCAGCGCGCGGCGCTCGTCTTCGCTGAGACCGCCCCACACGCCGGCGTCCTGCCCGGACTCCAGCGCCCACTTGAGGCAGGACTCCACGGCCGAACAGGAACGGCAGACCTCTTTGGCTTCCTCGATCTGCATGAGTGCCGGTCCGGTGTTCCCGATCGGGAAGAACAGCTCGGGGTCCACGTCACGGCAGGCAGCTCGGTGGCGCCAGTCCATGCGTTCACTCCTTAGTAGATGGAGCCTGCGGTCGGCTCCGTGCGGCTACTACTTTGTGAAGAGTTTCACTAAGGCGTGCGAACAGTGCCCCGGCGCTCTGTCTGGAACCGGGGGTGCCCGCGCTGAACGCCGGAGGACCTGGGGGTTTGGGTTAAAGGTCCTACGTTCCGACGTCACTATGAGCTTTTCAGCCACGGAGAGTGCACGCAAGAGGGCGGAGCCCAAGTTTTCACCGTAATGGCTGTCGTATGCGTCACACTATGACCGAATGTAACGAGCTAGACCAGAACTTGTAACGCGTTCGGTGTAGCCCGGAACGTCACCGCCTCACGTTCGCCCAGATAGTCTCCGTCCAGCTGAAACGCCACGGGACGGCTCGCGGTGAGGGTGAACTCCGCCTCGTCGTGCAACTGCGTCAGGTGCCTGCCGGACGGCAGGCTGTCACGCTCGGTGAGGATGTGGCGGATGACCGGCAGCAGCGACGTGACGCCTATCCGCCGCAGCCCCAGCAGGTCGAGCCCGGTCTCGAAACTCGCCCACGGGGTGGGGGTGACCGGCCTGGGGCCGAGATACGTCCACGGCGAGGTGTTGGAGACGATCGCCAGGAACACCCCGCGGGTGGTGGGGACGCCCGGCCCGGTCAGCGTCATCGCGGGATGCCGCTTGTCGGTGGCCAGGTAGTGGCGCAGCGCGGTGTTCACGTAGCGGAGGGGCGTGGCCTTGCGGCCGGTGCCGCGCAGGCCCTCGACGGCCCTGATGACCTCGGCGTCGTACCCCAGGCCCGAGCAGAAGGTGAAGAAGCGGCTCTCACCCTCCCACAGCGCCTGCCCCAGGCCCACGGTGCGTCTGCGGCCCTCGCGCAGCGCCTCCAGCACGGCGCCGGTGGCCTCGACCGGGTTGTTCGGCAGCCCGAGGGCGCGGGCGAAGACGTTGGCGCTGCCGCCGGGGATGACGGCGAGCGCGGGGCGGCTCAGGCTCGGATCGTCGCCGAGCGGCTCGGGGGCGCCGTTGACCGGGTTGAGCAGGCCGTTCACGGTCTCGTTGATGGTGCCGTCGCCGCCCAGCACGACCACCAGGTCGTAGCCCTTGGCGCGGGCGGTCGCGGCCAGCGTGGCCGCGTGGCCGCGGTAGGCCGTCTCCTCCACGGCCAGCTCCACGGCGGCACCGAGCGCGCGGATCAGCACGTTGCGCGTGCGGGCGTTGGTGGTGGTGGCCTTGGGGTTGACCAGGAGCATCGCGCGCATGAGGCCAGCGTAGCCGCTGATGGATGTCGGGCTTGTCGCAAACGTCCTATTTCGGACACGATGTTGGACGAGAAGGCGCACGCCCGGGGCGCGGGCGGGGACGGATAGGGTGCGGGGTGTGGGGAAGCGTCCGTGGAGTCTGGTGATGGCCGCCGTGATCGTCGCCCTTGAGGGGCTGGTCGCGCTCGGGCTGGGGATCTACGTGGCCGTGGAGACGGTGCTCGGCGAGGCGGGCTCCCTGACGACGGCGCTGGCCGAGGCCGCGTTCGGGGTGCTGATCGGCGCGGGGCTGCTCTGGGTCGCGTGGGGCGGGCTGCTGGCCGCCGAACGCTGGGGGAGGGCGCCCAGCGTGGTGACCCAGATCTTCATCTTCCCGGTGGCCGTCACGCTCATCCAGGCGGACCAGCCCGCGCTCGGGATCCCTCTGATCGTGGTCGCCCTCGCCGGGCTGGGCATGCTCCTGGCGCCTCCCACCACGCACGCGCTCTTCGGCGACGACGTCTAGTCGTCGGCCGTCAGACCCTCGCGGAGCTGGGCGAGGGTGCGGGCGAGCAGGCGCGACACGTGCATCTGCGAGATGCCGAGCTCGGTGGCGATCTGCGACTGCGTCATGTTGCCGAAGAACCGCAGCAGCAGGATCCGCTTCTCGCGCGGAGGCAGCCGTTCGAGCAGCGGTTTGAGTGACTCGCGGTATTCGACACCTTCGAGCGACTCGTCGACGATGCCGAGCGAGTCGGACACCGCAGGGGCGTCGTCGTCGCCCGAGTCGGGCGCGTCCAGGGAGACCGTCGAGTAGGCGTTGGCCGACTCAAGGCCTTCCAGCACCTCCTCCTCG
This sequence comes from Nonomuraea sp. CA-218870, assembly GCF_050936535.1. Lineage (NCBI taxonomy): Bacteria > Bacillati > Actinomycetota > Actinomycetes > Streptosporangiales > Streptosporangiaceae > Nonomuraea > Nonomuraea sp. CA-218870. The sequence goes on from NZ_JBNJMN010000002.1 coordinate 639,519, forward strand.
GTCATCTTCAGGTAGGCCGCCAGCTCCGCCACGGTCGGCGCGCGTCCCTCGCGCTGCGACAGCTCGCTGATGGCCTTGGTCAGCGAGAGCTTCAGCTCCTGCAGGCGGCGCGGCACCCGGACCGCCCAGCCCTTGTCGCGGAAGTGACGCTTGATCTCGCCGACGATGGTGGGCGTGGCGTAGGTGGAGAACTCGACGCCGCGGTTGAGGTCGAAGCGGTCGATGGACTTGATCAGCCCGATGGTGGCGACCTGGGTCAGGTCGTCGAGCCACTCACCCCGGTTGCGGAAGCGGCGGGCCAGGTATTCGACCAGGGGAAGGTGGAGCTCGACCAACTCGTCCCTGATGCGTTGCCGGCGCGGCTCGTCGGGGCCCAGCTCGGACAGCTCGGCGAACAGCAGGCGAGCACGGACCCGGTCGGGCACGGCGTGTTCGCTGGCGGCCATGGCTCCAGTCCTTTCCGTCACGCCGGCCTCGCCGCGCCTCGGCGCTTACGCAGGATGATCGCCATGCGGTCGGCGACGTCGGTCACCGCGTCCACGTCGTCGGCGAGGGCTGTCAGCACCATCCAGGCGAAGTCGTCGCGCTTCGGCGCGGAGCTCCCGACTGTCGCCACCTCGACCCGGACCTGCATCTCCTGCCCGGTCAGCTCGAACTCGGCGGTCAGGTCGGTGCCCGGCACCGCCTCGTTGAGCAGCATGGCGCACGCCTCGTCGACCGCGATCCGCAGATCCTCGATCTCGTCGAGCGTGAAGTCCAGCCGGGCGGCCAGTCCGGCTGTGGCCGTGCGCAACACGGAAAGATAAGCGCTGTCGGCGGGGAGCCTGATGCTCACCACGTCACGGATGCCTGCCTCGCCTGTCACGCGCGCCTCGGTTTCCTCGGTCACGATCCTCCTCGCGTATACGACGCTGACTGCAACTTACCGCCCGGGAGAGGTGCTTGGCGGATTCAGACTCGCCCTCAACGGAAAAGGCTCTGTGCGGCCGTTGACCGCACAGAGCCTTTTATGCCGATTTAGGCGGCCTTGGTCTCCCAGAAGATCTTGGAGATCTCGTCGATCTTGCCCAGGAGCTCCTCGCTCTTGGCGACGTCCACGGTGCCCTTGGCCCCGGCGGCGCCGGCGAGCTTGGTGGCGTCCCAGAAGAGCTGGTGGAGCTGGGGGTACTGCTCGAGGTGCGGCGGCTTGAAGTAGTCGGTCCAGAGCACCCAGAGGTGGTGCTTGACCAGCTCGGCGCGCTCCTCCTTGATCTTGATGGCACGGGCGCGGAAGACCGGGTCCTCGTTGGCCGCGTACTTTTCCATGATCGCCTTGACCGACTCCGCCTCGATCCGGGCCTGCGCCGGGTCATAGACGCCGCAGGGCAGGTCGCAGTGCGCGGAAGCGACATGCTTGGGTCGTAGCAGTCGTGCGAGCATCAGAAAATCCTTCCTTGATGCCGAATCAGCTTGGTCCTCGTACCGACCTTACTCGTCTGCAAACGCCTCTGGAGGAGGGGGTGGCGGCCCATGAGAGTGCGTGTCGAGGGTGACTCGATGCGGCCCGCGCTGCTGCCGGGCGACTGGCTGCTGGTGCGCCGCCGGGCCCGGATCCGGCCGGGCGACGTCGTGGTGGCCCGGCTGCCTGGCAATCAGGAACGGCTCATCGTCAAACGGGCCGCCTGGCGCGAGGCCGGCGGCTGGTGGCTGGAGAGCGACAATCAGCGCGCCGCGGGCCGCCGCGACAGCTGGGACTTCGGCCCGGTGACCGACGTCGTGGGCCGCGTCGTGCTGCGTTACTGGCCGCCGCGGCGGCGCGCCCGGTAGGCGGCGACGTTGGCCCGGCTGGCGCAGCGGGCCGAGCAGTAGCGGCGGGAGCGGTTGGACGAGGTGTCGAGGAAGGCCCGGGTGCAGTGCGGCTCCAGGCAGCGGCCGAGCCGGTCGGCGCCCAGCTCGGCCACCATGGAGGCGAGTCCCATGACGGCGGCGGCGCCGGTGTGGCCGGCCAGGTGCAGGTGCCAGCCCTGGCCGTCGTGGTCGGTCAGCTGGGGTCGTACGGGGTAGCGCACGAGCAGCTCGTTGAGCAGGGCCACGAGCCGCTCCTCGGCGTCCGCGGCGTCGAAGACGGCGGCCAGCTCGGCCCGCAGCCCACGCAGCTCCGCCGGGGGGTCGGGGTCGTTGACGAGACGGACCGCCCACTCGGCGTAAGAGGTCAAGTCCATGCGCGAGTATTACACGAAAAGCACCGGGCGCCCGGTGCCCCGGACGCCCGGCGGTCACTCCTCAGGGTGCAGGACGCGCGCCAGGAAGGAGCGGGTCCGCTCGTGCCGCGGGTCGCCGATCACCTGGGCGGGCGGTCCGTCCTCGACGATCACGCCGCCGTCCATGAACACCACCCGGTCGGCCACCTGGCGCGCGAAGCCCATCTCGTGGGTGACCACGAGCATGGTCATGCCCTCCTCGGCCAGCTGGCGCATGACCGCGAGCACGTCGCCGACCAGCTCGGGGTCGAGCGCGGAGGTGGGCTCGTCGAACAGCATGAGGCTCGGGTCCATGGCCAGCGCCCTGGCGATGGCCACCCGCTGCTGCTGCCCGCCGGAGAGCTGCCCGGGGAAGGAGTCGCACTTCTCGCCGACGCCCACCTTGCGCAGGTTCTCCCTGGCGACGACCTCGGCCTCCTTCCTGCCGCGCTTCAGCACCCGCTGCTGGGCGATCATGACGTTCTGCAGCGCCGTCATGTGCGGGAACAGGTTGAACTGCTGGAACACCATGCCGATACGGCGTCGTACGGCGTCGATGTCCACGTCAGGGTCGGTCACCTCGACGCCCTCGACGAGGACCTTGCCCCGGGTGGGCTCCTCCAGCAGGTTGACGCAGCGCAGCAGCGTCGACTTGCCGGAGCCCGACGGCCCGATGACGCAGACGACCTGGCCGGGCTCGACAGTCATGTCGATGCCGCGCAGCACCTCGTTCTGGCCGAAGTGCTTGTGCAGGTCCTTGATCTCGATCGCGTGCGTCATCGGTTCGTCCCCTTGCGCTTCTCCAGCCGTCCCGCGAGGTAGCCAAGCGGCACCGTGACGATCAGGTACGTCAGGCCCGCGACCAGGAGCGGCGTGGCGTTGGCGTACGTGGACGCCATGTCATTGCCGAACTTGGTCAGCTCGACGTACTCGCCCGACACGCCCAGGAACAGCACCAGCGAGGAGTCCTTGAGCAGGGCCACGAACTGGTTGGTGGTCGGCGGGATGACGATCCGGATGGCCTGCGGGATCACCACGGTGAACTGCGCCCGGCCGGCCGACATGCCCAGCGACCTGGCGGCCTCCGTCTGCCCCTTGGGCACCGCCTGCAGGCCGGCCCGGAAGATCTCGGCCTGGTAGGCGGTGCCGACCAGGCCGAGACCGAGGATGGCCTGGCCGTAGGTGCCGAAGGGCACCGCGAAGCCGGGCAGGGCCAGCGGCAGGAAGACGATCATCAGGAAGACCAGCAGGGCGGGCACGCCACGGAAGATCTCGATGTAGAGCGTCGCCAGCCACCGGTACGGACCCACCGTGGACAACCGCATCAGCGCCACGATCAGACCGAACACGAACGAGAAGGCGAACCCTCCGACCGAGTAGATGATCGTGTTCTTCAGCGCGATCGTGAACAGGTCGGGCAGCATCTCGGCCGCGACGTCCTGCCGGGCGAAGTTCTTCCCGAGCTCGCCCCAGTCGGCGTACAGGACCAGGGCGACTGCGGCCAGGACCAGGACGACGTACTGGGCGCCGCGGCTGATGCGCTGCCTCTTTCGAGGGCTGAGCCGGCGCTGGACCGGCTCAGCGGTCTTCGGCTGGTCCGCCATGGATCAGCCCAGCTCCCCGGGCTTCTTGTCGAACCACTTCATGAAGATCTCGTCGTAGGTCCCGTTGGACCTGGCCGCGGTGAGCTCCTCGTTGACGGTCTTGACCAGCACCGGGTCGGCGTCCTTCTTCATGCCGAGCCCGTACTGCTCGCCGGTGTCGAGGCTGGCGATCAGCTCGAACTTCTCCGCGATCTCCGGCTTCTTCAGCCAGGTGAGCACCACGGGCAGGTCCTGGACGATCACGTCGGCCTGGCCGGCCTGGAGGGCGAGCAGCTCCTTGGGGGAGTCGGCGTACTCGGTCGGGTCGAAGCCCTGCTTCTTGACGTAGTCGAGGCCGGTGGTGCTGGCCTGGGCGCCCAGCTTGAGACCCTTGGCCTTGACGTCCTCCAGGGACGTGGCGCCGGTGCCCTTCTTGGCCAGCAGCGCCTGGGTGGCGTCGAAGTACGGGTCGGAGAACGTGATGTTCGCCTTGCGCTCCTCGGTGATGGTCATGCCGGCGGCGGCCAGGTCGCACTTGTTGGTGGCCATGGCGGCGCCGCTCTTGATCACCGCGAAGTCGATGTCCACGATCTCCTGCTCGACGCCGAGCTTCTTGGCGACGAGGTCGACGATGTCGACGTCGAACCCGACGATCTTGCCGCTGTCGTCCTTGAACTGGAACGGCTCGTACGGGACGTTGGTGCACACGGTGAGCTTGCCGGGGTTCACGAGCTTGGCACCGCCGGCGGCGGAGGCCGACGCGTCGCCGGAGGCCGTGTCGGTGCCTCCCGAGTCGCTGCCGCACGCGGACAGGGTCAGGGCGGCGGTCAACGCGAGCGCGCCGGCGGCGATGCCGTGGCGCTTCATGGACCAGAGGGCCATGGGGAGGCCTCCTCGATAGTGGTAGAGCAGCGAAGATGAGTTTTGTGCAGTTTAAAGCTGGTTTAGGGGCACTCTGTCATCAGAGAATTAACGATGCGTCAACGGAACGGCTTCGGGGGCGGTACCTGACCCCCTGTCAGCGTGTGTCAGTATGGTGCGACGGGTGACCCCCGTACCCTCCGAGGCATCGACGAGGGAATCCTGGCGAAACCGAAGCCGGGCTTCTCCGCCCGTCTGCCCAAGGTCTCTTCCGTCGCAACCACTACTGGGGTCGCTGTGTCCGACACATCCGCTTACGAGAACGATCCTGCCTTCGCGCTGCACCGCGGGGGCAAGCTTGAGGTCCGCTCCACCGTTCCGGTCCGCGACAACGACGATCTGGCGCTCGCCTACACGCCCGGCGTGGCGCGCGTCTGCAGCGCCATCGCCGAGACGCCCGCGCTGGCCGACACCTACACCTGGGTCCCCAACGTGGTCGCCGTCGTCAGCGACGGCACCGCCGTGCTCGGCCTGGGCGACATCGGGCCGTCGGCCGCCATGCCCGTCATGGAGGGCAAGGCGCTGCTGTTCAAGGAGTTCGGCGGCGTCGACGCCGTGCCGCTCTGCCTGGCCTGCACGGACGTCGACGAGCTGGTGGAGACCGTCGCCCGGCTCGCGCCCTCCTTCGGCGGCATCAACCTCGAGGACATCAGCGCGCCGCGCTGCTTCGAGGTCGAGGAGCGGCTGCGCGAGCGGCTCGACATCCCCGTCTTCCACGACGACCAGCACGGCACCGCGATCGTGGTGCTGGCCGCGCTGCGCAACGCGGCGCGCCTGACCGGCCGCACGCTGGGCGACCTGCGCGCCGTGGTGGCCGGGGCCGGCGCGTCCGGCGTCGCGGTCAGCCGCATCCTGCTGGAGGCCGGCATCGGCGACATCGCCGTCGCCGACTCCAAGGGCATGCTCTACGCCGGCCGCGAAGGGCTCAACCCGATCAAGGAGGCCCTGGCCCGCGACACCAACCGGGCCGGCCACAGCGGGTCCACCGAGGAGGCGCTGGCGGGCGCCGACGTGTTCGTCGGCCTGTCCGGCTCCACCGTCAGCGAGCGGGCCATCGCCTCCATGGCCGAGGGCGCCATCGTGTTCGCCCTGTCCAACCCGACGCCCGAGGTCGAGCCCGCCGTCGCCGCCCGCCACGCCGCGGTCGTCGCCACCGGCCGCTCCGACTTCCCCAACCAGATCAACAACGTGCTGGCCTTCCCCGGCGTCTTCCGCGGCGCGCTCGACGTGCGGGCCACCACGATCACCGAGAACATGAAGGTGGCCGCCGCCGACGCCCTCGCGGGCGTGGTGGGCGACGACCTGCGGGCCGACTACGTGATCCCGAGCCCGTTCGACGCGCGGGTCGCCCCCGCGGTCTCCGCCGCCGTCGCCGCGCAGGCCAGGGCCGACGGAGTCGCCCGCGCCTGACCGCCGCCTCTCAGGCAGAAACAGCGCCGGGTCCGCCCCGGGTCAAGGATTCGCCAAACTTCCTTTACTCAGCGTGCTATAACAGGAACCCTCTGTAAGCATGCGGGCGCCTGCTCCTGCCTTAGAGGAGAGCGATGCGACGCGAGCCCAACCGACTGCTACGGCAGCTCATCGCCGAGGCGGGGTTTTCCCACAAAGGTCTCGCCAGGCGCCTCAACGATCTGGGAGCCGCGCGTGGCGCCCCCGGCCTCAAGTACGACCACAGCTCCGTCCTGCGATGGATCGGTGGTCAGCGGCCGCGGGACCCGGTGCCCGGACTCCTGACCGAGATCTTCGCCTTACGGCTGGGCAGGCCCGTCACGGTCGGCGACCTGGGCCTGCCCACCGCGACGCCCCACGATCTCGGGCAGGAGTTCACGCACACGTGGCAGGAGGGGGTCGCGACCGTGACGGCGCTGTGGCGGGCCGATGTGGAGAGACGGAGGTTCCTGATCGACTCGACGTTCGCGATCGGGGCGGGCTCCGTGGGGGCGGTGCGGTGGCTCACCTCGCCGCCGGAAGGGCGGCCCAGCGCGCTGGGCGCCCGGAGAGTGGGCATGGCGGACGTCGCCGCCATCCACGAGGTCACCCGTTCTTTCGGTGAGCTGGACAACCGGTTCGGCAGCGGGCACGTCCGCTCGTCTGTCGTGCGCTATCTGGACACGGCGGTCACACCGCTGCTCAAGGACGGCTCGTACGGCGACGCGACCGGCCGCCGGCTGGCCGCGGCCGCCGCCGAGCTCACCAGGCTGGCCGGCTGGATGGCCTACGACCAGGAGCAGCACGGCCTGGCCCAGCGCTACCTGATCCAGGCGCTGCGCCTGGCCAGAGGCGCCGACGACCACGCGCTGGGCGGCGAGATCCTGGCGGGCATGGCCCACCAGGCGATCTACCTGGGCCGGCACGCGCACGCCCTGGACCTGGCGCGGACCGCACAGCTCTCCGCCCGGCGGGCCGGGGTGGCGACCCTGCTCGCCTCCAGCCACGTCCTGGAGGCGCACGCGCACGCCGGGCTGGGCGACGGCCGCGCCTGCGGCGGCGCGCTGCACGAGGCCGAGCGCGCCTTCGACGTCCGCGAGCCGACCGGTGAGCCGAGCTGGCTGGGCTACTTCGACGAGGCCTACCTGTCGGCCAAGTTCGCCCACTGCTTCCGCGACCTGGGAGAGGGGGAGCGGACCGTACGGCAGGCGCGGCGCTCGCTGGACATGGACGGCCGGTTCGTGCGCGGCCGCATGTTCAACCTGTCGCTGCTGGCCGCGGGGCTGCTGCAGTGCGGCGAGCTGGAGGAGGCCTGCTCGGTCGCGTTCGGCGCCATGACGCTGGGGAGCGAGCTGAAGTCGGCGCGCTCCCGCAGCTACATGACCGACCTGCGCAGGCGGCTGAAACCGTACGAGAACGAGGCCCCGGTCCGGGCGCTGAAGGAGCGGACGCGGGCCCTGGCGGTCTGAAGAACGGGAAGAGCCCGCCGGGGCGCGCCGGCGGGCTCTTCCGACCGCGTGACTACTGCAGCAGCTCGCCGTTCGGGCCGACGACCTTCTTCGTCTCGGCGAGGTTCGCCTTGTTGTAGACGTCGGCGGTCTCGCTGTCGAAGTAGGCCGAGCTGATGTGGTCGACCCGGTCGTTGCCGTCGTTGTCGTAGAACACGCTCGTGACACCGTTGACGTAGCCGGTGCGCTTGGCGTTGTTCCACTTGATCAGCCACGGGCCGCCGTCGGCGCCCGGGGTCATCGAGCACTTGAGCACCTGGTGCGTCTCCACCCGGAACGAGTTCGCCTGGATGGTCTTGGTGCCGGTCTTGCCGTAGCAGTACTTGGGCGTCACGCCGGTGAACGGCTTGTCGCCGTCGGGGTGCGGGGCGGCCGGGTAGCCGAAGACCATGGTCTGCTGGCCCATCGGCTGGTTCCACGCGAAGCCCTGGCCGCCGACGACGTCACCGAGCCGGCCGGTGTCCTTGGCCAGGCCGATGATGAACCGGGCCTCGAAGTACTTGCGGGCCGTGCCGGGCTTGACCCACCGCTGCACGTAGTAGCGGGTGATGGTGTAGTTGCCGGCCTGGTCCTTGGCCTTGGTGCCGGGGCCCTTGTAGGCCGTCCACTGCGCCTCGGTGACGGACTCGGTCACCGGCTCGCCGTACTTGGCGCCCTGCGCGCGGCCGACCTTGGCCTTCTTGTACGTCTCCGGGCTGACCTCGACCTTCTCCAGGACCGCCTCGGGGTGGTCCGGGCCCGCCAGCTCAGGCTGGGTGTCCTTGCCCTCCGACCAGCACTCGCCGAGGTTGAGCTGGCACTTGGTGAACTCCTCGCGGGTGATCTCACGCGGCTTCACCCACTTGTCGCCGGCCCACGCGTGGTACTCCTTGGCCGTGACCTCCTTCTCGCCGGCCAGCGCGAAGCCGTTGTGCACGGCCACGAACGCGTAGTCGCCGTCGTAGTCGTCGTAGACGTCGAGGTCGTAGTGCGTGAAGGCGTAGGCGCCCACGTAGATGCCGTACGGGGCCTTGCCCTGGTAGTAGCCGGGGACGAAGACCCACTTGGCGAAGACGTCCTGGCCGCTCTCGAACACGCAGTGGCCGGCCGTGACGACCAGGTTGCGGTGGCGCGACTGGATCGAGGTCGCCGAACACCACTGGTGCTTGCCGGACTTGTCGACGAAGAAGACCTTGCCGATGGTCCGCGGCAGGTTCACGTTCTTGGTCTTGCCGCCCGAGCTGGTCGTCGCCGGAGCGGTGGCGCCCGGCTTGCCGTCATCGGGGGTCGTCCCGCCCTTACGGACGATCTTGTCGACCTCCTTGGCGTCCCAGGTGTACTGGGTGGCCTTCTTCAGGGCGGCGCCGTTCGCGTCAAGCCAGAAGAAGGCGGCGCCGTAGGCGTCCTTGGGCTGAGGGGTCAGGGGGTCCTTGACCCACTGGGGGGCGGCTTGTGCCGGAATGGCCAAGGCTGCGGCGGCAAGGCTGGCAGCGGCGAGGGGCACGAACAGGCGCTTCACGGAATGGCTCCACAGGTCTGACATAGAGGGGTGATCAGACACTATCGACACTCTGGTCACTCTTGTCACAAAGCAACAGAGATCTTGTCAGAAATGTCATCAGAAACGGCCGAAGGGCCTGGCTTTCGCCAGGCCCTTCGGGTGGTGCAGGAGAATCGAGGTTTGGACCCCCGACCCAGGAAGATCAACCCGAATTACTTGGGCATCGGGGTGATCTGGCCCGACCAGACGTTCTTCGCGGCGTTGTAGACCGCAGCGGTCTCACCGTCGAAGTACGGGCTGGACATGTAGTCCCAGCGGTCGTTGCCGTCCGTGTCGTACAGAACGCTGGTCACGCCGTTGACGTAGCCGAGGCGCTTGGCGTTGCTGTACTTGAAGAGCCACGGGGCGCCGTTGTAGCCGCCGGTGACGGCGCACTTCAGCGACACGTGCTCCTCGATCTTCAGCGACGGCACCTGAGTGGTCTTGGCGCCGGTCTTGCCGTAGCACCACTTCGGCGTGTTGCCGGAGAACGGCTTGCTGCCGTCGGGGTGCTTGGCGTAGGGGTAGCCGAAGGTACGGACGTACTTGCCGGTCGGCTGGTTCCACGCGAAGCCCTGGCCACCGACGACGTCACCGAGGCGACCGACGTCCTTGACCTCGTGCACGATGATGAAGTAGTCAGTCCGGATGAACTTGAACTCAGTCCCCGGCTTGTACCACTGCTGCACGTAGTAGCGCGTGATGGTGTAGTTGCCAGCGCGGTCGACGTTCTTCTCGCCGGGGCCGCGGTAGGACAGGAACTCGCTCTTGGTGACCGACACGGTCTCCGGCTCGCCGTACTTGGCGCCGTTGGCCTTGCCGACCGGAGCGCGCCACCACTCGCTCTTGCTGACTTCCTTCTTCTCGACGACCGCACCGGGGTAGTCGGGGCCAACCTTCTCGGCCCGCGAGCCCGGGTCCACCGAGTAGTACTCAGTGGTCTTGGGGTCGAGCTTGCCCTTCTTGTACTCCTCGAGGGAGACCTGGACCTTCTTGACGTCCTTGTCGCCCTTGTACGCGTCGAACTCGGCCTTGGTGACCTGCTTCGGCTTGTTGAGCGTGCCGCCGATGCCGTTGTAGACCGTGACGAACGCGTAGTCGCGGTCGAAGTCCTCGTAGACGTCGAAGTCGTAGTGGGTGAAGGCCTGCTTGCCCACGTACACACCGTAAGGCGTCTTGCCCTGGTAGTAGCCCGGGACGAAGACCCAGCGCGACACGACCTCGTCGTTGCCGGCCACGTCGTAGACGCAGTGACCAGCGGTGGCGACCAGGTTGCGGTAGTTCGACTGGATCGAGGTGCCGGAGCACCAGTAGAGGTTGCCGTCGCGACCCTCGAAGAAGACCTTACCGATGGTCTTCGGCAGGTTCACGTTGTGGGTCTTGCTGGCGACCTTCTTCTCCTCGCCGATGGGCGCGGTCGAGCCAGGCTTGCCGTCGGGCGAATAGCCGCCCTTGGACACGATCTTCTTGACCGCCTTGTCGTCCCAGTAGTAGGCCGAGGCCTGCTTCAGGGCGGCGTTGTTGGACTTGGTCCAGAAGTCGAGGACTTCGGCGGCCTTCGCCTGGCTGGCGGCCAGGGCGTCAGCGGCGACCTTGTCGTCGGCCTGAGCGGTGCCGGCCAGGCCGGCAGCCAGGAGACCGGTGGCCAGAATGGCGCCACCGGCGGGAAGGAGGATGCGCTTCAAGGTAACTCCTTGCGCTGTCGTGGAACGCCTCTTGCGTCCCATGCGTCAGTAAAGGGATAGCCAGAACATACAGTGTCGATCTTGCTCGCCGGAAGCCGCTTTGGAAGGAAAAGAGGCGACAAGTCGGACGTGATCAATCTGTGATGTTTAGTCGGCTCCCGCGCAGGAGCGGGGGGAAGCCACCCCGAGAGGCGTTCCCGCAGATCAGCATAAGGATGTTGTTAAAGTGACTCGGGAGATCCGTGCGCCGCGTCGGTGACCTCGATCGGGCGGGTGTGACGCACATCACAGTGCTCTGATGGCACCATCCATGGCTCCCGTGCGTCCAAGCGCCCTTCACCTTTCCGAGTCCGGGAACGCCGAAGGGCCCGGCTGGACTGCCGGGCCCTTCGGGTCTTACAGATGACGATCTCTCAGGGATCGACCGTCAGGGCGTCCCCACTTAGAGGATCTTGCCGGACCACACGTTGGCGGCGGCCTTGTACACCGTGTTCGTCTCGCCGTCGAAGTACGGCGACGAGATGTAGTCGACGCGGTTGTTGCCGTCCTGGTCGTTGAAGGTGCTGGTGACACCGTTCACGTAGCCGAGACGCTTGCTGTTCTTGTAGTTGTACAGCCACGGACCACCGTCGGCGCCCTCGGTCATGGCGCACTTGAGACCGACGTGCTCCTCGATCTTCTTGGCCTTGTCACCGACCAGCTTCTTCGTGGTCTTGCCGTAGCACCACTTCGGAGTGACGCCGGTGAAGTTCTTGTGGCCGTCGGGGTGAGCGGAGGCCGGGTAGCCGAACACGCGCACGTACTTGCCGGTCGGCTGGTTCCACGCGAAGCCCTGGCCGCCGACGACGTCACCGAGGCGGCCGGCGTCGGTCGCGGCGTTCTCGATGATGGTGAAGACGGTCTTGAAGAACTTCGTGTCGGAACCGGGCTTGACCCACTTCTGCACGTAGTAGTGCGTGATGAGGAAGTTGCCGGCGCGGTCCTGCCACTTCTTGCCGGGGCCGGCGTACTTCTTGTACTCACTCTCGGTGACGATGTCGGTGATGGGCTCACCGAACTTCGCACCGTTCTTCTTGCCGACGGGAGCGCGCTGGTACGTGCGCTCGCTGACCTCGTCCTTCTCCACGACGGCACCGGGGTAGTCCGGGCCGACCTTCTCGGGGCGGGAGCCGGGCTTCACCCAGCACGCCTCGGTGGAGGTGGGGTCGAGCTTGCACGCGCGGAACTCCTCGCGGCTGATCTCGACGTCCTTGGCCTCCTTGAGGCCCTGGTACTTGTCGAACTCGGCCTTGGAGACCTTCTTGGCGGTGCCCCCACCGAGCTTGACGCCGTTGTAGACGGTGACGAACGCGTAGTCGCGGTCGAAGTCCTCGTAGACGTCGAAGTCGTAGTGGGTGAAGGCCTGCTTACCGACATAGATGCCGTAGGGGGACTTGCCCTGGTAGTAACCGGGGACGAAGACCCACTTGGACATCACGTCGGAGTTGGCCTGCACGTCGTAGACGCAGTGGCCGGCGGTGGCGACGAGGTTGCGGTACTTCGACTGGATCGAAGTGGCCGAGCACCACTTCTTCTCGCCCTTGCCGTTGACGAAGAACACCTTGCCGATGGTCTTCGGCAGGTTGACGTTCTGCGCCTTGGCGGTGCTCTTCTTCTCTTCGCCGATCGGAGCCGTCGAGCCCGGCTTGGTGTCCGAGCTGTAGCCGCCCTTGCTCTGCAGCTTGTTGACGTCCGTCTTGTCCCAGACGTTGGACTCCTTGGCGGCCTTCAGAGCAGCGCCGTTGCTGTCCGCCCAGAACTCGGCGATGGCCTTGGCCGCGGCGGCGTTCTTCGCCATCGCGTCGGTGGCGACGTCGCTGGTGGCCTGAGCGGTGGTGGTGGCCAGGCCGGCGGCCAGGAGACCGGTGGCCAGAACGGCGCCACCGGCGGGGATGAGGATGCGCTTCAAGGGAACTGCTCCTTGGTCTGTCGTGGGCCGCAACGTGCGTCCCATGCGTCAGTAAAGGGATAGCAAGGAACATAGCGCGGTGATCTCCGCAGGTGGAAGCCAATCCGAAAGGTCTGGCATCGACCCAAACGCCCGTGACCATTCCGTTATCAGTCAGAGATAATCGCGGCCAGTGATCATAAGAGCACGTTTTCGCAGGGCAGGGAGGGAGTGTGGCTTCTGGTACCAAAGTGCCGTTAGAGGGCTGTCACGTACGGTAGTCAGTTGAATGTGACTTAGATCACAGGAACCGAATGGGGCTGATCCTCCGTCTAACATGCCAGCCTCCTGCCAGGAAACCTTCAGGTTCGCGGATCTCTCGGTAGATATGTGCCTATTTGCGGGGTTTCGCGTCACGCCGGAGATCGGTCGTGCCGTCCGCGAGCCACCCGGTTCCACTGGAACCTCCGGGCATGCGAAAGGGCCCGGCGCCAGGCGGCCGGGCCCTTTCAGGTGGAGCGGGAGGGTCAGCGGTAGAGCTCGCCGTTGGGGCCGACGATCTTGCCCGACCACACGTTCTTGGCCGAGTTGTAGACCGAGGCCGTCTCCCCGTCGAAGTACGGCGAGGTGATGTAGTCGATCCGGTCGTTCCCGTCCTGGTCGGCGAAGGTGCTGGTCACGCCGTTGACGTAGCCGACCCGCTTGGCGTTGCTGTACTGCTGGATCCACGGCCCGCCGTCATAGCCGGGGGTCACGGCGCACTTGAGCGCGATGTGCTCCTGGATCTTGAGCCACGAGGCGCTCACGGACTTGCCGGTGGTCTTGCCGTAGCAGTGCTTCGGGGTGACGCCGCTGTACGGCCTGTCGCCGTCGGGGTGCGGCGCCGAGGGGTAGCCGAAGGTGCGGACGGTGCGGTTGGCGGGCTGGTTCCAGGCGAAGCCCTGGCCGCCCACGTTGTCGCCGAGCCGGCCGGCGTCCTTGGACAGCAGGATGTAGTGACGGCCACCCCAGGACCGCTTGGGGCCGCTGAACCGCTGGAACTCGCGCTTGCTCACCTGCTTGGCGCCGGTGAACTGGATGCCGTTGTAGACGGTGACGAACGCGTAGTCGCGGTCGTAGTCCTCGTAGACGTCGAAGTCGTAGTGGGTGAACGCCTGCTTGCCGACGTAGATGCCCCACGGCGCCTTGCCCTGGTAGTAGCCGGGCACGAAGACCCAGTTGTCCAGCAGGGCCTTGTTGGACTCCGTGTCGTACACGCAGTGGCCGGCCGTGACGACCAGGTTGCGGTAGTTCGACTGGATCGAGGTGGCCGAGCACCAGCGGTACTTGCCGGAGCCGTCGACGAAGAACACCTTGCCGACGGTCTTGGGCAGGTTCACGTTCTGCGACCCGCCCGCGGCCTTGTTGCCGCTGGTGGGGGCGGCGGTCCCGGGGCTGCCGTCGGGGGTGTAGCCGCCCTTGGAGACGACCTTCCGGACCTCGTTGGAGTCCCAGGTGTACGCGGTGGCGCGGCGGAGGGCGGCACCGTTCGAGGCGAACCAGAAGGAGGCGACCGAAGCCGCCTGGCCGGCGTTCCTGGCCATCGGGTCGATCGCGACGTCTCCGGCGGCCTGAGCGGTGGCGGGCAGACCGACGACCAGCATGCCGGTCGCCACGGCGGCACCGCCGATGGGGAGGAGGATGCGCTTCAAGGTAACTCCAGGCTTCTGTCTTACGCCGGCGCGGCGCCTTGATGCGCCCGGATACCGGCAGATGGACAGCCGGAACCGTATAACGGTTCACTCTGGTCATGCGGGTTTTCACCGGCCGCTGTCAACGTGGCGGACGCCGCCGTGACCGTACCGAGATCCGTGTATGGGCTGATCGCCCCGAGTGGCCGTTCCAGGGGACGTGAACTAAATCACATTTGCCGGAGTCGTCTGCGCGGCGGCGTGACGGTAGACGTCACCCGCCACCGGCCCGAGGTACGGCGAGGACACCGCGTCGAACTCGCCCTTGGCGTCGCGGTTCCAGGTCAGGCTGTTGACGCCGATGAGGTCGCCCAGGTTGGCGCGCAGGCCGGTGATCCACGGGCCGCCGCTGGCGCCCTTGCTGAAGTTGCACGGGCTGAGCTGCACGCCGTGGTCGAGGTCGAGGCCGGGCGCGATGGTCTTGCGGGTGGCGCCCACGCAGCTCCTCAGCGTCTGCCCGTTGAACGGCTGGCTGCCGTCGGGCTGCGGGCCCGCGGGATAGCCGAACGCGTGCACCCGGGCCATCGGCGGCTTCCTGGACAGTTCCAGCCCGAGCCCGCCGACGTTGTCCTGCAGCCGGCCGACGTCCTTGGCGACGTAGGCGTTGCCCTGCTTGACCCAGGTGAAGCCGCGGTGGACCGTGACGAACGCGTAGTCGTAGTCGTAGTCGTTCTTGCCCGGCCAGTCCTCGTGCATGCTGATCGAGGAGCCGACGTAGACGCCGTGCGGTGTGGTCCCGGCGGCCCCCGGGTCGGGGACGAAGATCCAGGAGTCGGCGGCCTCGCCCCTGCGGGGGTCGTAGGCGCAGTGCGCGGCGGTGGCGACCACGCTATGGTTGGCGGCCGCGACGGCGGCGGCCGAGCACCAGTACTCCTTGCCCGCGAGGCGGAAGAAGACCTTGCCGATCGTGCTGGCCGTGCCCTGCCGCGGCGCGACGGCGTTGACCGGACCGGCCTTCTTGCGCAGGGCCACGATGCGCTGGGCCGGCACGTTCACCGAGCCGCCTCCGGCCTTCGGCGCGCCCGAGGGGGGCGCGGCCGGGCTGTAGGTCTCGGCCTTCCTGAGCCTCTCGGGCTTCCAGTAGTCGGCGACCTTCTGCACCTCGGCCTTGCTCTTGGCCAGCGAGACGGCGAAGACCTGGCTCGCCGCGGCGCTCGCGGTCCCCGGGAGGGTGGGCAGCATCAGCAGCGCGCCGCTGACGGCGGCGGCTAGCAGGTGCCTGGCCCGGGGGATCATGAAAGTGCCTTTCTGGGGTTGTAACGGTGGATTTTTCCAGATCAACAAGGCGTATTGCAGCCGGGATGGAGATTCGTTATCTAGGCGAGCGTGACTTGCGTCGCATAAGAACCATGTCAAGGGTGCTAGAAATGATCTTCATTGTACGTCGTCGCCCCAGGTGGGCCCGGGATTGACGCGCGAATTCGAGCGGCTTGCGGGCCTTATGGGAGGACGCTCCGATCGGCAGGGAACATCGCTCTTCCGGGCGCCCCGGATTCCTTGATCGCCGCTCATGGATCTTGTTCTGTGCCGCCCCGGGGAAACCCGTTCCTTATCAACCGAATCTTGTTCTGGTTGGATGGGGGCATGGATCCACGCACCCCCTGTCTCATCGGCGCGGCCCAGCGCACCGTCCGCGAGCAGCCCGGCCCCGAACCGCTCGACCTGTGGGAGGGCGTGGCGCGCGCCGCCGCCGGCCAGACCCGCTTCCCGGTGGAACGCCTCGACTCGATCCAGATCGTCTACACCGACTCCTGGCAGTACGACACGCCCACCGGCCGGCTCGCCGAGAGGCTCGGCGCCACGCCCCGGCACACCGCGTACTCCAAGGTGGGCGGCACCGCCCCGCAGGCGCTCATCGGCCGGGCGGCGGCCGGGATCGCGGCGGGAGAGCTGGACTCCGCGCTGGTCGCCGGCGCCGAGGCGCTGGCCACCCGCAGGGCGTACCGGCAGGCGGGCGAGCACGCGCCGTGGAGCCACCCCGCCGACCCCAGGCCGCCCTACGGTTGGGAACGGCCCCCGCACCCGAGCGAGCTGGCGCACGAGCTCTTCCTGCCCGTGCACACCTATCCGATCATGGAGACCGCCCGCCGCGCCGCCCTCGGCCTCACCGTCGAGGAGGAGATGCTGGACCGCGGCCGGATGATGGCGCCGATGACGCGGGTGGCCGCGGCCAACCCGCACGCCTGGCGGCGCACCCCGCGCACCGCTGAGGAACTGATCGGCGGGGGCCGGTTCGTCGGCTGGCCCTACAACAGCAACACCGTGGCCGTGATCGAGGTCGACCAGGCTGCGGCCGTCCTCCTGGTCAGCTCCGAGCTCGCCGACCGGCTCGGGGTGCCCGGCGACCAGCGCCTCTACCTGCGCGGCTGGGCCTACGCCGAGGACACCTGGGAGGTGGCCGCCCGGCCCGCGCTCGGCGCTTCCCCGGCCATCGCCAGGGCCGCGGAGTCCGCGTTCGCCAGGGCCGGGCTCACCCTGGACGACATGCGGGCGTTCGACGTCTACAGCTGCTTCGCCATCGCGCTGCGGCAGGCGTGCGACGCGATCAAACTCGACCCGCTGGACCCGCGGGGCCTCACCGTCACCGGCGGCCTGCCGTACGCGGGCGGCCCTGCCAGCGACTACGTGCTGCACTCCACCGCCGCCATGGCCGAACGGCTGCGCGCCGAAGGCGGGCACGGGCTGGTCACCGGGGTCGGCATGCACCTCACCAAGCACACCTACGCGATCTGGTCCACGGAGCCGGGGGGCGTCCTGGGCGGACCCGAGCCCGTTTTCACCGCCGAGCCGGTGCCGATCGCGGACACCTGCGAGGGCCCGGGGGTCGTGGCCGGCTACACGGTCGCGCACGCCAGGGACGGCGCCCGGCAGCGCGGCCACCTCGTGGTGGACCTGCCTTCGGGGGCGCGGGCGTACGCGCACGTGACCCGGGACGACCTGCTGGCCGACGCCGAGTCGCGGGAGCTCGTGGGCCGGCGGGTCGAGCTGACGACGGACGGCCAGGTCAACGTGGCGAGTTGGTGAGACGGCAAAGGCCATGCAAAGATCGTGTCCGTACGACTACGCTCCGCTATTGACATTTAAATGTCACTGATGGACGCTGGAGTCATGCGGAGGACCACGGTGCGCATCGACGAGACGCTTCTCAACGAGGCGAAGGCGTACGCGGCCAGAAACGGACGCAGTCTCAACTCAGTGATGGAGGACGCCTTGCGCCACCTGCTCAACCGCTCCGCCGACATGGCGGAGCGACCCGTGATCGACCTACCCGTCTCAGGGGCCGAAGCGGGGCCGAAGCTGACCTGGCACCAGATCCAGGAGATTCTGGAACTGGAGGACATCGAGCGGGTGCTGGGGGTGCGGCGCCATGAGGATGCCTGACGTCAACATCCTCGTCAACGCCCAGCGGCGCGACATGGAGCATCACGAGCAGTGCCTCGCTGTGCTCAAGGACCTTCTCCACGGAGAGGAGTCCTACGCGTTGAGCGATGTCGTCATCAACGGCTTCATCCGGATCGTCACCAACCCGCGTATCCCCGGTGCGACTCCCTTCGAGACGGCCCGACGTTTCGCCGAGAGCGTCCGGGGCCAGGCCCACGCGGTGACGATCCACGCAGGCCAGCGCCACTGGGAGATCTTCACCCGGCTGTGCCGCGCCTCCGACGCGAAGGGAAAGCTCATCCCCGGCGCCTACCTCGCGGCGCTCGCCATCGAGCATGGATGCGAATTCGTGACCTGTGATCGGGATTTCGCCAAGTTCGAGGGGTTGCGCTGGCGGTCGCCGCTCCACTGAACTGAAGGCAGCACCACTCGCCTGCGAGGTCCGCCGTGGCCGATCCGTTCGACGTCATCGAGGTGGGCGCGCGCGACCGCCGCCGCCCCATCGGGCTGCTGCTCGTGCTCGTGCTGCTCGGCGTGTCCGTCGTCGGGCTGGTCCTCAGCCGCCGGGAGGAGTCACCGGCCGCGACGGCCGACAGGCCCATCGGTCCCATCCGGTCGCTCACCCGCGTCGGCAGCGGCCACAACCTGCTGCATCCTCAGCCGGTCGTGAAGGGCGACGTGGCGCGGATCGAGGTGGTGTTCCCGCACGGCGTCCGGGCCACCGTGCGCTACCCCGCCGAGCTCGGTCTCGAGCGGCTGGGCCTGCGGCCGTTCCGGGGCCTGTGGGTGGACGGCCTGTTCCGTCAGCTCACCGCCCCCTACAACGGCGAGCTGGAGATCACCAAGGGCGGGGAGCCGATCAGGTCGTTCGCCGACAACGTGACCCTCTGGCCGCGCCAGGCCGGCAGCGGCTCGTACGGGCAGGTGCTGCTGTTCGCGTTCGGCCCGTGGCGGATGGCCCTGTACGACCGCCCGCCCGGCCTGGACTTCGCCCAGCGGGTGGCGGTCGCCGACGGGCTGCGCGGCCAGGTGACCGACGACGGCCACCTCGTGCTGTCCGGCGCCGGCCGGGTGCGGCTGGCCGAGCCCGGCGACGTCGAGGAGGGCGACCCGGTGGGCCCGCAGCTCTGGTTCGGCGGCGGCTCGACCGACATGGTGGCCCTCATCCCCAGCCCCGGCTGCGAGAAGCCGCGCGGCCTGCCCCGCGCCATCCGGGGACGCGGCCGCCCGGTCCAGGACGTGTGCCGCGACGGGATGCGGGTGGTCGCCATGGGCGACGAGGCGTTCATCGGCAAGGCGCTCGACGGCATCCGGATCAGCGTCAAGTAAGGTGCGGCCATGTTCGCCGTTACCGCCACACAGACCGATGCCGACAACCCCCTCGCCGGGCTGACCTTGGGCGAGCGCCCGGAGCCGAAGGTCCCCGACGGCTGGACGACCGTAGCGGTGCGGGCGGCCGCGCTCAACCACCACGACCTGTGGACGCTCAAGGGCGTCGGCATCCGGCAGGACCGGCTGCCGATCGTGCTCGGCTGCGACGCGGCCGGCGTCGACGAGGACGGCAACGAGGTCGTCGTGCACGCGGTGGTCGGCTCGGGGGCCGACGAGACGCTCGACCCGAAGCGGTCGCTGCTGTCGGAGGTGTACGACGGCACGTTCGCGGAGCGGGTGGCCGTGCCCCGCCGCAACCTTGTGCCCAAGCCGGCCGCGCTCTCCTTCGAGGAGGCCGCCTGCCTGCCGACGGCGTGGCTGACCGCGTACCGGATGCTGTTCGACAAGGCAGGGCTGGAGCCCGGCTCGACCGTGCTGGTGCAGGGGGCCGGGGGCGGGGTCGCGACCGCGCTCATCGCGCTGGGCCGCGCGGGCGGGTTCCGCGTCTGGGCGACCAGCCGTTCGGAGGCCAAGCGGGAGCGCGCCCGCGAGCTCGGCGCCGACCAGGTCTTCGAGACCGGCGCCCGGTTGCCGGAGCGGGTGGACGCGGTCATGGAGACCGTGGGCCAGGCCACCTGGGACCATTCGCTCAAGTCGCTCAGACCGGGTGGACGGATCGTGGTCAGCGGCGCGACCAGCGGGGCCGTCCCGCCGGCCGACCTGAACCGGGTCTTCTTCCTGCAGCTCTCGGTGGTCGGCTCCACCATGGGCACGCGCGACCAGCTCCGGCGGCTGGGCGTCTTCCTGGAGCAGACCGGGCTCCGGCCGGTCATCGACCGGACGGT
Organism: Nonomuraea sp. CA-218870; assembly: GCF_050936535.1. Lineage (NCBI taxonomy): Bacteria > Bacillati > Actinomycetota > Actinomycetes > Streptosporangiales > Streptosporangiaceae > Nonomuraea > Nonomuraea sp. CA-218870. The sequence continues at coordinate 659,636 of NZ_JBNJMN010000002.1, forward strand.
GCCGCTCGCGCAGGCCGGGGACGGGTTCGCCGCCATGCACGAGGGCGACGTCTTCGGCAAGATCGTCTTCACGGTCTGACGACCGCGCGGCGCGCGCCTGCCCGTCAGGGGCGCGCCGGGCGGGCGTCGCCCGGCGCGGGCGCGGTCTCCCGGCGCGGCGGGTCCGAAGGCGGCGCGGCCGGGGCCTGGATCCGGCGGCGGGGGACCAGGCGCTGCACCGGCGGGCGCAGACCGTAGCGGATCACGACCGGAGGGTGTCGCGGACCCGGGCGGCGGCCTCGTCGAGGGTGCGCCGCAGGTCGTCGAGCTTCTCGCGGGTGAGGGGGGAGCCCGACGCCTCCTCGCGCACCCGGGCCACGAAGTCGGCCAGCGCCTCGCCCAGCTCGTTGTCCAGCTCGACCCGGTTGTCCGGCGCGTCGCCGACCGTGCGCCACACTTCCGCCCAGATGCGCCGCCACTCCCCGGCCAGCCGCTCGCCCTGCCCCTGCCAGTGCTGGGCGTGCTCGGTCCACTGCCGCTTCTGCTCCTCCTTGAGCCGCCGGAACTCCTGCTTCTGCCGTTCGTGCGTCTGGCGGACGTCGTCGCGGGAGCCGGTGGTGCGCACGTCCTTGGCCATCCGCGTCAGCTCCTCGCGCAGCGACTTGACCGTGTCGCGGACGTCCTCCTTCACCTCCCTGGCGATGTCGCGCACCGAGGCCGAGATCTCCTGCTCCAGGTCGTCGAGCTCGTCGAGGCGTTCGTTGAGCTCGGCGCGGCCCTTGTCGGTGATGGAGAACACCTTCTTGCCGTCGGTCACCTCGTGCGTGACCAGGCCCTCCTCCTCCAGCCGGGCCAGGCGCGGGTAGATGGTGCCGGGGGAGGGGGAGTAGACGCCGAGGAACCGGTCCTGCAACAGCCGGATCACCTCGTACCCGTGGCGGGGGCTCTCCTCCAGCAGCTTGAGCAGGTACAGCCGGAGCCTGCCGTGACCGAAGACGGGACTCATTCCTTCTCCCCCTTGAGCAGCGTGACGTCGCCGGAGACGGTCGTCGCCGACAGCGACGCCATGCCGCCGCCCAGCCGGCCCGACATGGACCGGGTGCCGGAGCCGCCGCTCTGTGCGATCTCGCCGAAGGCGCTGACCAGCCGGCCGGACGTCGACCTGATCGTGACGTCCGCCTGCGCGTTGTCCGGCAGCCGGACCATGATGGCGCCGGAGACCGTGTGCAGCGTCACGTGGCCGGTCGGCCGCAGCGTGAGGTCGGCGGTGATGCGGCCGGAGACGGTGTTGGCGCGCAGCCTGCGCGGCAGCCCGCCGGCCACGGTCAGGTCGCCGGAGACGCTCTTGAACGACAGGTCGCCCGCCATCGCCCGGCTCTCCACGTGGCCGGAGGCGGTGGTGGCGTTCACCTCGCCGCTGACGCCGTCGAGCACGATCTCCCCGGACACGCTCTTGACCCGCGTCGCCGCCTCGAACCCGGCCACGACGGCGGACGCCGACACCACCCCGGCGTTGACCACGCAGCTGCGCGGCACGGTGAGCGTCGCGACGGTCCTGCGCCGGTCGCGGCGCAACCAGCCGAGCATCCCGTCCCAGGTCAGATCCTTGTACGTGACGCTCAGCCGGCGGGCGTCCTCGTCGTAGGCGACCAGCAGCGGTGATTCGGAGTCGAACTCGGCCACCTTGAGCGCCGGTGGGCCGTCACTCGCCAGCACGGCGAGCCGGCCGGCGACGACGCGCACGTCGAGCGAGCCGACGTGCCCGAAGGTGAGCTGTTCGGGGCCCTCGATCGTCCACTGCTGCATCATCCCGCCCTCTCCGCGACACACCTACCTAAGACACGATATGTCGCGTCGAGGGAAAACTCAAGATGTATCGCGTTTACCGGGCGGGTCGCCGGTCACTCGTTCTCGTCGTCCAGCCTGGCCAGCCAGGTGGCCAGGCGCTCGACCGGGGTCTCGAACTCGGGATGGAGATCGACGAACTCGCGCAGCCGCTCGCCGAGCCACAGCAGGGTGACCTCCTCCTCGCCCCGCCGGTCGACCAGCTCCTCGATCCCCCGATCCGTGAAGTACATCGCGCTCCGTTTCCTCGGCTCCGCCGGCCGCGCGCCGGCACGCCCACCTTTGACTTTAGTGCCGTGCCCGGCCTGCCAGGACGGCCGCGAAGACGCGTCAACCCCCGCCGAGTGGGCGGGGGTTGACGGGACCGATCGGATCAGCCGTAGACCTGGCGCAGGATCTCCTCCAGCTCCGCGTCGTGGGCGGCGTGCGAGCCGGCCGCGGGCGAGCTGTTGGCGGGCCTGGAGACGCGCCGCAGGCGGCGGCCGTCGAGCAGGTCGGGGTCCTCCGCCAGCTTGAGCGACAGGTAGGGCCACGGGCCCATGTTGATCGGCTCGTCCTGCACCCAGAGCAGCTCGGCCTGCGGGCTGTAGCGGGCCAGCTCGGCGTCGAGCTCCTCCTTCGGGTACGGGTAGAGCCGCTCCAGGCGGACCAGCGCGACGTCGTCACGGCCGTCGGCCTCGCGCTTGGCCAGCAGGTCGTAGTAGACCTTGCCGGAGCACAGCGCCACCCTGGTGACCTTGCCAGGGTCGATCAGCGTCTCGCCGATGACCGGCTGGAAGGTGCCGGAGGTGAAGTCGGCGGCCTTCGACGTGGCCCGCTTGTGGCGCAGCAGCCACTTCGGCGTGAAGATGACCAGCGGCCGGTGGCGGCCCGACTTCACCTGCCAGCGCAGCAGGTGGAAGTGGTTGGCCGGGGTGGTCGGCTGCACGACCGTCATGTTGTCGAGCGCGCAGACCTGCAGGAAGCGCTCGATCCGGGCCGAGGAGTGGTCGGGGCCCTGGCCCTCGTAGCCGTGCGGCAGCATCAGCACCACGGCCGACCGCTGACCCCACTTCTGCTCACCGGACGAGATGAACTCGTCGATGATCGTCTGGGCGCCGTTGACGAAGTCGCCGAACTGTGCCTCCCACGCCACCAGGGCGTCGGGCCGCACGACGCTGTAGCCGTACTCGAAGCCCAGCGCGGCGAACTCGCTGAGCAGCGAGTCGTAGACGTAGAACTTCGTCGTGCCCTGGTTGAACGTCTTGAGCGGGGTGTGCTCGGCGCCGGTCACGCGGTCGACCAGCACCGCGTGGCGCTGGGTGAACGTGCCGCGCCGGGAGTCCTGACCGACGAGGCGGACCGGGTGACCGTCGATGAGCAGCGACCCGAACGCCAGCGTCTCGCCCATGCTCCAGTCGATCGCGTCCTGCTCGACCATCTGGCCGCGGCGCTGCAGCACCGGCGCCAGGCGCGGGTGCGGCGTGAACCCCTCGGGCAGGCTGAGCTGGGTGTCGACGATGCGCTTGAGCGTCTCGTCGGTGATCGACGTCGCCGTGTCGGCGTGCGACCACTTGACCACCTCGGTCGGCGGCACCCGCATCGCCCCCGCCTCCAGCGGCTTCTTCGCCGCCTCGCGGGTCTCGGTGAACGCCTGCTCCAGCTTGGCCTGGTAGTCGCGGAGCGCCGACTCGGCCTCCTCGACCGTGATGTCGCCCCGGCCGATCAGCGCCTCGGTGTAGAGCTTGCGGGTCGAGCGCTTGGCGTCGATGAGGTCGTACATCAGCGGCTGGGTGAAGGCGGGGTTGTCGCCCTCGTTGTGGCCGCGGCGGCGGTAGCAGATGAGGTCGATGACGACGTCCTTGCGGAACGTCTGACGGTACTCGTAGGCCAGCCGGCCCACGCGGACCACGGCCTCCGGGTCGTCGCCGTTGACGTGGAAGATCGGCGCCTGGATCATCCGCGCCACGTCGGTCGCGTAGACCGAGGAGCGCGACGAGGCGGGCGAGGTGGTGAAGCCGACCTGGTTGTTGACCACGACGTGCACGGTGCCGCCGGTGCGGTAGCCGCGCAGCTGCGACAGGTTGAGCGTCTCGGCCACGACGCCCTGGCCGGCGAAGGCCGCGTCGCCGTGGACGAGCACCGGAAGGACCGTGAAGCCCTCCTCGCCGCGCTCCAGCAGGTCCTGCTTGGCGCGGACGACGCCCTCCAGGACCGGGTCGACCGCCTCCAGGTGGGACGGGTTGGCCACCACCGAGGTGGTGATGGTCCTGCCGCTCGGCGCGGTGAACTCGCCGGAGGCGCCCAGGTGGTACTTCACGTCGCCGGAGCCGTGGGCGGTGCGCGGGTCGATGTTGCCCTCGAACTCGCCGAAGATCTGCCCGTAGGACTTGCCCACGATGTTGGCCAGCACGTTGAGCCGGCCGCGGTGTGCCATGCCGATGACGACCTCGTCGAGGTCCTCGTCGGCGGCGTCGCTGATCACCGAGTCGAGCAGCGGGATCAGGGACTCGCCGCCCTCCAGCGAGAAGCGCTTCTGGCCGACGTACTTGGTCTGCAGGAAGGTCTCGAACGCCTCGGCGGTGTTGAGCCGGCTCAGGATGTTGAGCTGCTCGTCACGGGCCGGGGAGGCGTGCGGCTTCTCCACCCGCGCCTGGATCCAGGCCCGCTCCTCGGGGTTCTGGATGTGCATGTACTCGATGCCGACCGTGCGGCAGTAGGAGTCGCGCAGCACGCCGAGGATCTCGCGCAGCTTCATCAGCGGGCGACCGCCGAAGCCGCCGGTGGCGAACTCGCGCTCCAGGTCCCACAAGGTCAGGCCGTGGGACTGGATGTCGAGGTCGGGGTGCTTGCGCTGCTTGTACTCCAGCGGGTCGGTCTCGGCCATGAGGTGGCCGCGTACGCGGTAGGCGTGGATCAGCTCCAGCACCCGGGCGGACTTGGACACGTCGTCGTCGTGCGAGGCCGACACGTCCTGCACCCAGCGGACCGGCTCGTACGGGATCCGCAGGGACTCGAAGATCTCGTCGTAGAAGCCGTCCTCGCCCAGCAGCAGCCGGTGGACCGTGCGCAGGAAGTCGCCGGACTGCGCGCCCTGGATGATGCGGTGGTCGTAGGTGCTGGTCAGCGTCATGACCTTGGAGACGGCCAGGCGGGAGAGCGTCTCGGGGGACGCGCCCTGGTATTCGGCGGGGTACTCCATCGCGCCCACGCCGATGATCGTGCCCTGGCCGGGCATCAGGCGCGGCACGGAGTGGACGGTGCCGATCGTGCCGGGGTTGGTCAGGGAGATCGTGGTGCCGGCGAAGTCGTCGACGCCGAGCTTGCCGGCGCGGGCCTTGCGGACGACCTCCTCGTAGCCCATCCAGAACTGCCGGAAGTCCATCTCCTCGGCCGCCTTGACCGACGGCACGAGCAGCTGGCGCTCGCCGTTGCTCTTCTGCACGTCGATGGCCAGGCCGAGGTTGACGTGCTCCGGCTTGATCAGGGTCGGCTTGCCGTCGACCTCGGCGAAGGAGTAGTTCATCTCCGGCATGGTCGCCAGCGCGCGGACCACGGCGAAGCCGATCAGGTGGGTGAAGGAGACCTTGCCGCCACGACCCCGCTTGAGGTGATTGTTGATCACGATGCGGTTGTCGACGAGCAGCTTGGCCGGGATCGCCCGCACACTGGTCGCGGTCGGGATGGCGAGCGAGGCGTCCATGTTGACGGCCGTGCGCGCCGCGGCGCCGCGCAGCTTGACCTCCTCGGCGCCCTTGGGCACCGGGGTCTGCGGCTGCTTCGGCTTGGCAGCGGCGGGCGCCGCCTTGGGCGACTCCTTCGCCTGCTCGGGGGCCTGCTTGGGAGCAGGTGTGGGGGCCTGCTTGGGGGTGGGTGCGGGAGGAGGCGCGGGCGCGGTAGCCGTGCCGTTCGCCGCCTCCCTGGCCGGGGTGCGCCCCGGTCCGTAGTCAGGGTTGTAGTCAGCGAAGAAGTTCCACCAGGCCTTGTCCACAGACTCGGGATCCTGGAGGTACTTCTGGTACAGCTCGTCGACAAGCCATTCGTTCTGACCGAAGCTTGCCAGCGGGTTTGTCCGCGACGACTCAGACGACACGGCGGAAATCGCCCTCTTCCGCAGATCGGCGTTGATGATAGAGAACCTGTCCAAGGCTACTCGCCCGGACCGGTTCAGCGCGCAGCCTAGGCCGTCGCGTCATGGTCGATCCTCTCGGGGTCCCCGAAGAGGCCGCGCCTCTCCTTGCCTGTCCGGGCTGCGCCAAGACTATTACTCTTTCGTACCAACCCCCGGCGGGGACGTTTACTTCCCTCCTGATAGCAGCCGGGAGCTGATCCGGACCTCCGGCGTGAGCCGGGTCAGCAGGTCGGCCAGCTCTTCGCCGGCCTCCTTCAGCTCCTCCATCGTCATCGGCTCCAGCCGCTCCAGCAGGAAGATCGCGTTGGTGGTGTCCTCGGTGAGGCGGGTGCGCGCCACCTGGCGCCAGTTCCACCGGCGGCAGGTCACGCCCAGGTCGTCGCGCCAGACGACCTCGCCGGGCTCGGGCCGCCCCAGCGCCTCCTCCGACTCCTCGTCGCCGGTCGCGCTGACCAGGCGGGCGGGGCCGGAGTAGCGGTCGAGGTCCTCGCCGCCGATGGGCAGCGCGTGCTTGACGCTGACGGCGTTGTAGGCGTCGACCACCAGGTTGATCTCGGGCAGTGGGAGCCTGCGGGTGAGCGCGTCGACCGACGGGCGGGTGCGCTGCGGCTTGGCGCCGAAGGCGCGGTAGGCGTCCTTCCAGGCGTCGATCTTGGCGTCCTGGACCGGCCGCGCGGCCTCGGCCGCCTCGGCGAGCCAGGCGCGGGACCGGTCGTCGGTCGGTCCGTTGCGCAGGCCGCGGGCCGTCATGGCGAGCACCGCGAAGTCGGGACGGAGCGCGGTCACCGCGTCGTCCACCCAGATGTCGTCGAGCATGCGTCCAGTCTATCGATCTCCAAGAACCGCAAAATTGTCTTTGCAAAAAAGCCTTTGCGGTTTACGCTTCCTCGTATGAAGGAGCAGTACAAGATCAGTGACCCGCGGGTCCTCAAGGTGGTCGCCCACCCGCTGCGGGTGCGCCTGCTCGGCCTGTTGCGCGGCGACGGGCCGGCCACCGCGAGCGAGCTGGGCCGCAAGGTCGGAGAGAGCTCGGGCTCGACCAGCTACCACCTGCGCGAGCTGTTCAAGTACGGCTTCATCGAGGAGGACGCCGACCAGCGCGACGGCCGCGAACGCCGATGGCGGGCCCGCCACCGCTACACCTCGTGGGACGCCGTCGAGCTGTCCGCCAGCGCGGAGGGCCGCGAGGCGCTCAGGATCATCCACCTGCGGCAGGCCGAGATGGTCGGGCGGGTGATGGAGGAGTACGACCAGGCCGACTGGCCCGAGGAGTGGGCGGACGTATCCGGGATGAGCGACCACCTCCTCACCCTGCCGCCCGCCGCGCTCCGCGAGTTCAAGGAGCGGGCCGACGAGATCCTGCGCCGGCTCGCCGCCCGCCACGCCGGCGACCCCGGCGCCAGGAAGGTGCACGTCTGGCTGGGCGCCGTTCCCCGCGCTTCCCAGGAGGCTTCCCAGGAGGCTTCCCAGGAGGCCTGCCAGGAGGCCTCCCAGGAGGAGGAGTCATGACCGCCCGTTCCGCGTTACGCCGCTACACGCTCGTCTGCTTCCTGACCTGGCTGCCGGTCGGGCTGACGATGCCCGCGATGGTGCTGCTGATGACCGAGAGAGGTCTCGGCCTGGCGCAGATCGGCCTGGTAGTCACGGTCTTCTCGACGGTCACCGTGGCCCTGGAGCTGCCCACCGGCGGCCTGTCCGACGTCGTGGGGCGGCGGGTGATGCTGGCCGTCTCCGCCGCGTTCCTGACGGCGGCGCTCCTGCTGATGAGCGTGTCCACGACCTTCTGGATGTTCCTGGTCAGCGGCGCGCTCAAGGGCGTCGCCAGGGCCCTGTCCAGTGGTCCCGCCACCTCCTGGTACGTCGACACGCTGCACCGCCTCGAAGGGCGCGACGCCGACCTCAAGCCGGGGCTGTCCCGCGGCGCGGCCATGGAGTCCGTGTCGCTCTGCCTCGGCGTGCTGGCCGGTGGCGTCCTGCCGCTCGTGGTGCCGCCTGGGCCGGTGTTCCCGCTGGCCGTGCCGAGCCTGGTCGGCGCGGTGGCGGCGGCGGTCCTGCTGGCGGTCGTGCTGCTCGCGCTGCCGGAGCCCCCGCACGCCCGCCGGACGCTGCGAGGCGTGCTGCGCGAGGTGCCCGCCACGGTGGCCGCCGGGGTGCGGCTGGCGGCCGGCGGGCGCGTGCTGCGCCGTCTGATGCTCGCGGCCGCGGCCTCGGGCGTGATGCTGATGTCGATCGAGCTGCTCACCCCGGGCCGGCTGGCCGAGCTGACGGGCACGGCCGAGCAGGGCAGCACGGCGTACGCGGTCGTCGCCGCGCTGGGCTTCGCCGGCAGCGCCGCGGGCAGCGCGCTCGCGCCCCGGGCGGCCCGCCTGGCCGGCGGCTCGGCCAGGGGGGCGATCGCCGGTCTCGTGGCCACCGCGCTCTCCGTCGGCGCGCTGGCCGCGACCGCCGGGCTCGGTGGCGCGGCCGGGCTCCTGACCGCCGGCGGCGCCTACGTGCTGCTGTTCGTCGGCTCGTCGGTGGCCGGGCTGCTGTGCCTGGAGATGACCCACAACGCCGTCACGGCCGCCGAACGCACCACCGTCACCTCCACGTCCTCGCTCTCCCTGCAGGCCGGCGGCATCCTGGCCAACCTGACGCTCGGCACGCTGGCCGTGCAGGCCGGCGTGGCCGCCGCCTGGGGGGTGAGCGCGGCCGTGGTGCTGGCCTCGGCGCTGCTGTTCGTCCGGATGCCGGTCACAGGCTCCAGTCGAGCTCCGGTCCCAGGGGCACGAGCCGGTTCGGGTTGATGGCCGTCTGGGTCAGGTAGTAGTGGCGCTTGATGTGGTCGAAGTCCGTGGTCTCGCGGAAGGCCGGGATCGCGTACAGCCTCCTCGCGTACGCCCACACCGCCGGATAGTCCGTCAGCCGGCGTATCGAGCACTTGAAGTGCGCGTAGTAGACCGTGTCGAACCTCGCCAGCGTCGTGTAGGCGCGCACGTCGCTCTCGGTCAGCCGGTCGAACAGGAACTCCGACCCCGTCAGCCGCTCCTCCAGGAAGTCCAGCGTGGCGAACACCCGGCGCACCGCGTCCTCGTACGCCTCCTGGCTTTTGGCGAAGCCGGCTTCGTAGACCGCGTTGTTGAGGCCGTGGTAGAGGCGGTCGTTCAGGGCGTCGATCCGGTCGCGCAGCTCCTCCGGGTACAGGTCGGGCGTGCCGCCCCAGCGGGTCTCCAGGTCCAGGGTGATCTGCGGGAAGTCGTTGGTGACGATGCGCCCTTCCTTGAGGTCCCACACGCACGGCACCGTGTGGCGGCCCTCGAAGCCCGGGTCGGTGGCCAGGTACAGCTCCGACAGGAACCCGCCGCCCGGCAGCCGCCAGCCCCGCTCGTCCCTGATCGGGTCCACGATCACGACGTCCAGCAGGTCCTGGAGGCCGAGCAGCTCGCGGACGATCAGCACCCGCTGCGCCCACGGGCAGGCGTAGGAGGCGTAGAGCCGGTAGCGGCCCGGCTCCGGCGGCCCCAGCCGGTCGGTGAAGTGGTTGGCCTGCCTGACCCAGCGCCCGTCCCGTACCCCGTCCATGACCCCTAGTAGAACATGGTTCGGGAGGTACGGGCAGAATCACGTGCATGGCGAAGTTCGTGGTGACCCCCTCCAACGAGAAGCAGCGGGCGGCCTGGACGGGCGGCGGCATCCCCGAGGTCGAGCGGGTGCGGCCGGGACTCTGGTCGATCCCGGTGCCCATCCCGATCAACCCCCTGCGGTACGTGCTCGTCTACGCGCTGGAGCTGGCCGACGGCGTGGCGATCGTCGACGCCGGGTGGGACACCGACGAGGCGTACGGAGCCCTGGAGGCCGGGCTCGGCGTGGCCGGTTACACCGTCGCCGACGTCAGGGCCGTGCTCGTCACCCACATCCACCCCGACCACTACGGGCTGGCCGGGCGGGTGAGGGAGGCGTCGGGCGCGTGGATCGGGCTGCACCCCGCGGACGCCGGGCTGCTGCGCGACCGCTACGACGAGGCGTTCATCGACGGCCTCGTCGCCGGGGAGCGCGCGCAGTTGCTGCGGTGCGGCGTGCCCTCCGCGTTCGTGGACGAGTTGGCCGGCGCCTCCATGATGATCCGCAGCTTCGTCACGATGGCCGCACCCGACCGGCTCATCGAGGACGGCGACCGGCTGGACCTGCCCGGCTGGGACCTGCGGGCGGTGTGGACCCCCGGGCACTCGCCCGGCCACCTGTGCTTCGCCGAGCCGTCCAGGAAGCTGCTGTTCACCGGCGACCACGTGCTGCCCAGGATCACCTCCGCCGTCGTGGTGCATCCCCAGTCGGCGCCGAACCCGCTGGCCGACTACCTGGACGCGCTGGACGCCCTGCGCGCGTTCGACGTGGAGGAGGTGCTCCCCGCGCACGAGTACCGGTTCCTGGAGCTGGCCGGGCGGGTCGACTACGTGATGGAGCACCACCGCGAGCGGCTGGCCGAGATCGAGCGGGTCGTCTCGGGCGCGGACGGCGTCACCTGCTGGGAGGTGGCGACCAAGCTGACCTGGTCGCGCCCCTGGGAGTCGATCCCGCCGTTCATGCGCCGTACCGCCGGCAACGAGACGCTGGCCCACCTGGTCTGGCTGGAGTCGCGGGGCCGGGCGCGCCGCCTGCCGGGCGAGCCGGACCTGTGGACCGGTGCCGGGAACTGATCCTGGGTTATCGTGCAGCTAACAGAATCTTGTTCTTCTGGCCTGGAGGTTCGATGCTGCGGTTCGATGACAGGGTCGCGATCATCACGGGGGCCGGGCACGGCCTCGGCCGCTCGCACGCGCTGCTGCTGGCCGAGCGCGGCGCCAAGGTCGTCGTCAACGACCTCGGCGGCGCGCTGGACGGCACGGGCGCGTCGGCCGGTCCCGCCGCCGAGGTGGCGGAGCTGATCACCAAGAACGGCGGCCAGGCGCTGGCCAGCACCGACAACGTCGCCACCCCCGAGGGCGCGCGGGCGATCGTCCAGTCGGCGGTCGACGCGTTCGGCAAGGTCGACATCGTGATCAACAACGCCGGCATCCTGCGTGACAAGTCGCTGGCCAAGATGACGGTCGAGGACTTCGACAACGTGCTCGCCGTGCATGTGCGCGGCTCGTTCCTGGTCAGCCAGGCCGCCTACCCGCACATGAAGGAGGCCGGCTACGGCCGGGTCGTCAACACCTCCAGCCCGGCAGGCCTGTTCGGCAACTTCGGCCAGGCCAACTACTCCACGGCCAAGATGGGCCTGGTCGGCCTGACCAAGACCATCGGCATCGAGGGCGCGCGCAACGGCATCAAGGCCAACGCCATCGCGCCCATCGCCTGGACGCGGATGACCGAGGCGCTGCTGCCCGCGGAGTTCGAGTCGAAGTTCACCCCCGAGCGGATCAGCGCCCTGGTGGCCTACCTGGTGCACGAGTCGTGCGAGGTGAGCGGCGAGGTGTTCAGCGTGGGCGGCGGCCGGGTGGCCCGGGTGTTCGTCGCCGAGGGCCCCGGCTGGAAGACCGACGACCTCACGCCCGAGTCGGTCGCCGACCACTGGGGCGAGATCATGGCCGAGCAGCCGTACGTGCAGTCCGCCGCCGAGTCGATGCAGCGCATGCTCTGATTGCGGGCTTCGCGCGCGGCCTCGCGAAGGGGCAGGTCACGGCCGGACGGGAGAGATCCCCGTCCGGCCTTTGCTTTGCCCGGCGAATCAGACTTTGTTCGCTGATCGGCGTAAGTATGGGGAGTTATGTCGCTCGCACTCTTGAATTACGCGGGGCGTGATCTTATTGTCGCGGCATGACCCCCGCCCCGGGCTCGCCCGGAGACGTCCTGACGCTCATCAGCGCAGGATCGGCCACGACCCGTTCCGATCTCGCCAGGCTCACCGGCCTGGCCCGCTCCACGATCTCCCAGCGCGTCGACGCGCTGATCGAACGCGGGCTGGTCGAGGAGACCGAGAGCGGCGAGTCCACCGGCGGCCGGCCGCCGCGCCAGCTCCGCCTCCACACCGAGGAGCACGCGTTCGCGGGCGTCGACCTCGGCGCCACCCACTGCCGGATCGTGCTCATGGACATGACCGGGGTGGTGCTCGCCCAGTGTGAGGACCCGCTGCTCATCGGCGAGGGGCCGGAGAAGGTCCTGGCCCACGTCGACGGCCGGATCGACCGGCTGCTCGCCGCGGCGGGGCGGCCCCGGGCCGCGCTGCGGGTGATCGGCATGGGAGTGCCGGGACCGGTCGAGTTCGCCACCGGCCGGCCCAACAACCCGCCGATCATGCCCGGCTGGAACGACTACCCGATCCCCGACTCCTTCCCCGGCGCCGCCGTCCTCGTCGACAACGACGTGAACGTGATGGCGCTCGGCGAGCACCGCAACGCCTTCCCCACGGCCCGCCACCTGCTGTTCGTCAAGGTCGGCACCGGCATCGGCTGCGGCATCGTGGCCGAGGGCAGGCTCCACAGAGGCGCCCAGGGCTCGGCCGGCGACATCGGCCACATCCGCGTCAACGGCCACGAGGAGTCCGGCTGCCGCTGCGGCAACAGCGCCTGCCTCGAGGCCGTGGCCGGCGGCGCCGCTGTCGCCCGCCGGCTCACCGAACTGGGCGTCCCCGCCGAGACCGGCGCCGACGTCGTCGCACTCGTCCAGGCCGGCGACACCCAGGCGCTGCGGCTGGTGCGCGAGGCCGGCCGGCTCATCGGCGAGGTGCTCGCCGGCCTGGTCAACTTCTTCAACCCCGAGGCCATCGTCATCGGCGGCGCGCTCTCCCGGGTCCACGAGCACCTGCTCGCGGGCGTCAGGGAGACGATCTACCGCCGGTCGCTGCCGCTGGCCACCCACCATTTGTCGATCGTGCCGAGCCGCATGGGAGTCGACGCCGCCGCCTTGGGCGCCGGAATCCTGGCGATCGAGCACTACCTGTCCCCGGACAACATCAACAAGATCGTCAACGCCTGAAAGGGAGCCCGCATGCTCGTCATGAGGGGCATCGTCAAGCAGTTTCCCGGCGTGCGCGCGCTGGACGGCGTGGATCTCGACGTGCGGGCGGGCGAGGTGCACTGCCTGCTGGGCCAGAACGGCGCCGGCAAGTCCACGCTCATCAAGGTCCTGGCCGGCGTCCACCAGCCGGACGAGGGCACGATCGAGTTCAACGGGCAGCGGGTCCGCCCGTCCGGCCCGAACGACGCGATCAAGCTCGGCTTCGCCACCATCTACCAGGAGCTCGACCTGGTCGACGGGCTCAGCGTGACCGACAACGTCTACCTCGGACACGAGCACGCCCGCTTCGGCTTCGTCAGCCGGGCCGCGGGCAACCGGGCCACCCGTCAGGTGCTGGAACGCCTGGGCCACCCCGAGATCCGCCCCACCACCGAGGTCGGCCGGCTGTCCCCGGCGGCCAAGCAGGTCGTGTCGATGGCCAGGGCGCTGTCGCACGACGCCCGTCTGATCATCATGGACGAGCCGTCGGCCGCGCTCGCCCACGACGAGGTGGCCAACCTCTTCCGCATCATCCGCGAAGTGACCGGCCAGGGCGTCGCCGTGGTCTACATCTCCCACCGGCTGGAGGAGATCCGCGAGATCGGCGACCGCGTCACCGTGCTCAAGGACGGCCGCACCGTCGCCGTGGGGCTGCCCGCCCGCGACACCCCCACCTCCCAGATCGTCTCGCTCATGACCGGCAGGAACGTCGAGTACGTCTTCCCGCCCCGGTCCGAGCGCGAACCCGGGGAGGAGGTGCTGCGGGTCGAGGGGCTCAGCTCGCCGGGCGCGTTCCGCGACGTGTCGTTCTCGGTGCGCGCCGGCGAGATCGTCGGGCTGGCCGGCCTGGTCGGCTCGGGGCGCTCGGAGATCCTCGAAGCGGTGTACGGGGCGCGCCCGGCCGCCGGCCGGGTGGTGCTGTCCGGCGAGCAGGTGCGGCACAGCGTCGTCGGGAACGTGCGCCGGGGCATGGGACTGGCCCCCGAGGAGCGCAAGGCCCAGGCGCTGCTGCTGGACCAGAGCGTGACGGCCAACATCACCCTCGGCAGCCTGCCGGGGTTCGCCACGTTCGGCTGGCTGGACCGTACGCGGGAGAGAGCGGAGGCGCAGCGGCTGACCAAGGCGCTCGACATCCGCCCGCCCGACCCGGAACGGCCGATCAAGACGCTGTCGGGCGGCAACCAGCAGAAGGCGGTGCTCGCCCGCTGGCTGCTCGGCAGCCGCAAGCTGCTGCTGCTCGACGAGCCGACCCGGGGCGTCGACGTGGGCGCGCGGGCGGAGCTCTACGCGGTCATCCGCGAGCTGGCCGACCGGGGCATCGGGGTGCTGCTGGTCTCCAGCGAGGTGCCGGAGGTGCTCGGCCTGGCCGACCGCGTGCTCGTGCTGCGCGAGGGCGCCGTCATACACGAGGGCGACGCCCGCGAGCTCGACGAGCACCTCGTACTCGACATGATCATGAACGGGAGGGCGGCCTGATGAGCGACCCCACCAAACCACGGGCGGATTCCGGGCCGGCCGGGACGGCGTCACCGCCCCGGCCGGCGCGCAACCCGCTCCGCGGGCTGATCGAGGGCGGCCACGTGGGCCTGCTGGTCGCGATCGCCCTGCTCGTCGCCGTCGGGCTGGTCACCCGGCCGACGGCCTTCGCCACCACCTCGAACCTGGTCAGCATCCTTTCGCTGGCCGCCACCATCGGCGTGATCACCGTCGGCGCCACGTTCGTGATCATCGGCGGCGGCATCGACCTCTCGGTCGGCGCGATCATGGCGCTGGCCTCGGTCTGGGCGACGACGGTGGCCACGCAGGAGTTCGGGCCGGTCGTCATGGCGATCTGCGCCATCCTGGTCGGCACCGGGGCGGGGCTGGTGAACGGACTGCTCATCGCCTACGGGCGATTGGTGCCGTTCATCGCCACCCTCGCCATGCTGGTCGCGGCGCGCGGGCTCGCCCAGCGCATGTCCGACCGCAAGACCCAGCTCATCCAGCCGGACAACTCCGCCATCGTCGAGCTGTCGACCACCCGGGTGCTCGGCGTCCCGCTGCTGGTCTACGTCTTCGCGCTGGTCGTGGCGCTCGGCTGGATCCTGCTCAACCGGACCACGTTCGGCCGCCGCACCTACGCCGTCGGCGGGAACCCGGAGGCGGCCCGGCTCGCCGGCATCGACGTGCGCCGCCACACCATGCTGCTGTACGCGCTGTCGGGCCTGTGCTGCGGCATCGCCGCCATCCTCATCATGGCCCGCACCACGACCGGCTCGTCCACCCATGGCGACCTGTACGAGCTGGACGCCATCGCCGCCGTGATCATCGGCGGCACCCTGCTCACCGGAGGCCGGGGCACGATCATCGGATCGATCCTCGGCCTGCTCATCTTCACGCTCATCACGAACCTGTTCATCCTCAACGGCCTCAACACCAGCGACCAGCTGATCGCCAAGGGCCTGATCATCGTCGTCGCCGTCCTTCTCCAGCGGCGGAACTTGAAGGAGAGAGCACCATGAGTGACAACGTCGCACGCAGGGGATTCCTCATCGGCGGGCTCGGCGGGGCCGCGCTGCTGGCGGCCGGCTGCACCAGCAACGAGCCGGCAGCCGCGCCGACCTCCGCCGCTCCCGCCGCCACCCAGGCGGCCGGCGGCAACGACGAACCGGGCACCAAGGTGACCATCGGCTTCTCCGCCCCCGCCGCCGACCACGGCTGGATCGCGGCCATCGCCAAGAACGCCGAGGCCACCGCCAAGCAGTACACGGACGTCGAGTTCCGGCCCGTCGAACCCACCAACGACATCAACCAGCAGATCTCCGCCGTCGAGTCGCTGATCGCCGCCAAGGTGAGCGCGCTCGTCATCCTGCCCAACGACGGCCAGCAGCTGAACCAGATCGCGCTGCGGGCCACCGACGCCGGCATCCCCGTGGTCAACCTCGACCGGATCTTCCCCGACAAGCTCGCCTACCGCACCTGGGTCGGCGGCGACAACTACGGCATGGGCGTGGCCGCCGGCCACTACATCGGCGCCGCGCTCAAGGAGAAGAACGTCTCGAACCCGGTCATCCTGGAGATCCAGGGCATCGCCACCCTCCCGCTCACCCAGGACCGCAGCAAGGGCTTCGCCGACGCGCTCAAGACGTACGGGTTCAAGGTCACCGCCCAGCAGGACGCGCAGTTCACCGTCGAGACCGGCAACGAGGTGGCCACCTCGCTGCTCCAGGCGCACAGCAAGATCGACGCGCTCTGGAACCACGACGACGACCAGGGCGTCGGCGTGCTCGCCGCGATCTCCGAGGCGGGACGCAACGAGTTCATCATGGTCGGCGGCGCCGGCTCGGCCAACGCCATGCGGGAGATCCAGAACGACAACTCGGTCCTGAAGGCGACCGTCACCTACAGCCCCACCATGGCCTCCTCCGCCATCAAGCTCGCCCGTCTGATCGCCCAAGGGAAGGGCATGAGTGATCTCGTGGAGAACCAGGTTCCCCAGTCGATCACCCTCGCGTCCGAGACCATTACCAAGGAGAACGTCGAGCAGTATCTGCCACTCGGCTTCGAATCCTGATCGGGGGTTGCATGTCAGACAGAACCGTCGGCGTCGGCATGATCGGCTATGCCTTCATGGGCCGCGTCCACTCCCAGGCCTGGCGCAACGTCGCCGCCTTCTTCGACCTCCCCGTCCAGCCGCGCATGCGCGTCATCGCGGGGCGGTCGAAGGAGGCCACCGAGGCGGCGGCCGAGCGGCTCGGCTGGGACGAGGCGGTGACCGACTGGCGGGAGGTGGTCGGGCGGGCGGACGTCGACGTCGTCGACATCTGCACGCCCGGCGACACGCACGCCGAGATCGCCATCGCCGCACTTCGCGCCGGCAAGCACGTCATCTGTGAGAAACCGCTGGCCAACAGCGTGGCCGAGGCCGAGGCCATGACGGCCGCGGCGGCCTCGGCCACCGGCAGGAGCATGGTGGCGTTCAACTACCGGCGGGCGCCCGCCATCGCGCTGGCCCGCCGCATGGTCGAGGAGGGACGGCTCGGCGAGATCCGCCACGTGCGCGCCCAGTACCTCCAGGACTGGATCGTCGACCCGGACTTCCCGCTGGTGTGGCGGCTGCGCAAGGACAAGGCAGGCTCCGGCGCGCTCGGCGACATCGGCGCCCACATCATCGACGCCGCCCAGTTCATCGCCGGGCAGCACCTCGTCGGCGTCTCGGCGATCACCGAGACGTTCGTCAAGGAACGGCCCCTCGCCGAAGGCTCGGCCGGCCTGGCCGCCAGCGGCGGCTCCGGCACGGGTCCCGTCACGGTCGACGACGCCGCCCTGTTCATCGGGCGGTTCTCGGGCGGGGCGCTCGGCTCGTTCGAGGCCACCCGGTTCGCCACCGGCCGCAAGAACGCGCTGCGCATCGAGCTCAACGGCTCGCTCGGCAGCCTCGCCTTCGACTTCGAGGCGATGAACGAGCTGTGGGTCAGTGACGGCGGGCGCGGCTTCGAGCGGCTCCTCGTCACCGAGCCCGACCATCCGTACGTGGGCGCGTGGTGGCCGCCCGGCCACGGCCTCGGCTACGAGCACACGTTCACCCACGAGATCAAGGACTTCCTGGAGGCCATCGGCACGGGCGCCGACCCGACGCCCTCGTTCGCCGACGGCCTGCGCGTCCAGCGCGTGCTGGATGCCGTCGAGCGGAGCGCGGCCGACGGCAGCCGCTACATCACCGTGGAGGACTGATGAGACCCGTCACCCTGTTCACCGGCCAGTGGGCCGACCTGCCGTTCGAGGAGGTGTGCCGGCTCGCCGCCGACTGGGGCTACGACGGCCTGGAGATCGCCTGCTCCGGCGACCACTTCGACGTGGCCCAGGCCGTCTCCGACCCGTCGTACGTCGAGCAGAAGCGCGCCCAGCTCGACAAGCACGGCCTGAAGGTGTGGACCATCTCCCACCACCTCGTGGGCCAGGCCGTCTGCGACCACCCCATCGACGAGCGGCACAAGGCCATCCTGCCCGCCCGGATCTGGGGGAACGGCGACCCCGAGTCGGTGCGGCAGGCCGCGGCCGAGGAGATGAAGAACACCGCCAGGGCCGCCGCCCTGCTCGGCGTCGACACCGTGGTCGGCTTCACCGGCTCGTCCATCTGGCACACCGTCGCGATGTTCCCGCCCGTGCCCGCCGCCATGGTGGACGCCGGCTACCAGGACTTCGCCGACCGGTGGAACCCGATCATGGACGTGTTCGACGAGGTCGGCGTCCGGTTCGCGCTGGAGGTGCATCCGAGCGAGATCGCCTACGACTACCACACCACCGTGCGCACCCTGGAGGCCATCGGCCACCGGCCCGCGTTCGGGCTCAACTGGGACCCGTCCCACATGGTGTGGCAGGACCTCGATCCGGTGGCGTTCATCCTCGACTTCGCCGACCGTATCTACCACGTCGACTGCAAGGACACCCGGGTCCGCGTCGGCGACGGCCGCCGGGGCCGCCTGTCGTCGCACCTGCCGTGGGCCGACATGCGGCGCGGCTGGGACTTCGTCTCCACCGGCCGCGGCGACGTGCCGTGGGAGGACTGCTTCCGCGCGCTCAACTCCATCGGGTACGAGGGACCGATCTCGATCGAGTGGGAGGACGCCGGGATGGACCGGCTCGACGGGGCCAGAGAGGCGCTGTCGTACATCCGGACCATGAACTCCATCACCCCGCCGGCGACGGCGTTCGACGCGGCCTTCAGCAGCGGCTGACCCTCCAGGCGGCGAGGGCCCCGGTCCCGGGATCCTCGCCGCCTGTCGCTCTCGGTGAACAATTGATCGCCGAACGTGTTTGGCGTGAGGGTCGGCAGCGGATGACAAGGGGCATGAGAACAATCGCGTCCATGCTCCTGGCCGCCGCGTGCGCGGCCTCCGTCCTCGCCCTGCCCGCCACCGCGGCGGCCCCCGCGGGAGGCGTCGCGGCGGACCGGACCGTCCCCCCGCGCCCCTCCGGCTGGCTCGAACGGCTGCGCCGGGAGACGGCCAAGTTCAAGGATCCCCGGGTGGCCGAGAGGCACGGGTACAAGAGGACCGACAGTTGCTGGGAGTTCCCGTACAAGCTGCCCGGTGACGAGCGGCTGGGCGCCATGGGATACCACTACGCCAACCAGCGGCTGATCGACGACCCGAAGATCGAGCTGCTGCGCCCCGAGATCCTCGTCTACGTCCCCGACGGCGGCGGCGGCCGGACGCTGGGCGCGGTCGAGTACTTCCGGGCGGACAGGGACCAGCGCATGGCCACGGCCGACGACCGGCCCACGCTGCTGGGCCACGAGTTCCAGGGGCCGATGGGGCCGCACCTGGACGGCATGCCCGTCCACTACGACCTGCACCTGTGGATCTTCAAGGAGAACCCGAACGGCATGTTCGAGCCGTGGAACCCCCGGGTGAGGTGTCCGGCCGGCGCCACCCACTCCGCGCACGGTTGAGCCGCGCCCCGCGGCTGGGTTGAATGTGCGGATGGACTGGACCCGCGAACTGCACGATCAGCTCGACTGGCACTGGACCAACCAGCTCCGGCCCCGCCTCGACGGGCTCACCGACGAGGAGTACCTGTGGGAGCCGGCGCCCGGGGCGTGGACGATCCACCCGGGCGCCGATGACCCCATCGACTGGGCCTACCCGCCTCCGGAACCCGAGCCGGTGACCACGATCGCCTGGCGGCTGGCGCACCTCGTCGTCGGCGTCTTCGGCGCCCGTGCGCACAGCCACTTCGGCGGCCCGCCGTCCGACTACCGGACCCACCGGTACGCGGCGACGGCGGCGGGGGCGCTGGAGCAGCTCGACGAGGGGTACGCGCGCTGGTCGAAGGGGGTCCTGTCGCTCGACGCGGAAGGGCTGGCGCGGCCGTGCGGACCCGCCGAGGGGCCGTACGCCGACCGGCCGATGGCCACGCTGGTGCTGCACATCAACCGGGAGGTCATCCACCACGGCGCAGAGGTCGCGCTGCTGCGCGACCTCTGGGCGCACGGCGGGGGCACCGGCGGGGGCACCGGTGGGAGCGCGGGAAGCGCCTAGTCCATCACCACGATCTGGCGCAGCACCTCGCCGCTCTTGAGCGCGGTCACCGCGTCGTTGAGGTCGGCCAGCTTGATCCGGGAGCTGATCAGCGACTCCAGGTCGAGCCGGCCGGCCTTGTAGAGCTTGGCGAAGTACGGGAAGTCATGGCGGACGTCCGCCTCCCCGTACAGGCTCGACAGCAGCTTCTTGCCCTCGAAGAGCAGGCTGAACGCGGAGATCGAGACCATGTCGTCGGCCGCGCCCGCGCCGACCACGATCACGTCGCCGCCCGCGCGGGTGAGCTGCCAGGCCGACTGGATGGTGGCCGACTTGCCGACGACCTCGAAGCCGTAGTCGAAGCCGCTGCCGCCGGTGAGCTCGGCGAGCGCCGCGGGGACCTCGTCCGGGGATACCGCGTGGGTGGCGCCGACCTTCTTGGCCAGGGCGTGCTTGGACTCCAGCGGGTCGACGGCGAGGATCGTGCGGGCGCCCGAGATGCGCGCTCCCTGGATCACGGAAAGGCCGACGCCGCCGCAGCCGATCACCGCGACCGTGGAGCCGGGGCGCACCCTGGCGGTGTTGATCGCGGCGCCCACGCCGGTGGTGATGCCGCAGCCGATCAGGGCCGCCGCCTCCCACGGCACCTCCGGGTCGATGCGCACGACGCCCACGGACGGCACCACGATCTCCTCGGCCCAGGTGCCGCAGCCGGCCATGCCGAAGGCGGTGGTGCCGGCGCCGAAGCGGAAGTTGCCCTTGGTGAACGACTCGATGATGTACTTCATGCACAGGAACGGCTGGCCGCCCAGGCACAGGTCGCATTCCTGGCAGGCGGGACGCCAGCTGATCACGACGTGGTCGCCCGGTTTGACCGAGCCGACGTGCTCGCCGACCTCCACCACCTCGCCCGCGCCCTCGTGGCCGGGGATCAGCGGCACGGGTTGCGGCAGCACGCCGGTCATGGCCGACAGGTCCGAGTGGCAGACACCCGTCGCCTTGATCCGTACGCGGACGTCGCCCGGCCCGACGGGGGCCAGCGTGACGTCGTCGCGGATGTCCAGCTTGTCGTCGCCTACGGCGTGCAGGAGCGCGGCGCGCATGGGTTCCTCCTCCGGCTAATCCTCAAGGGAGAGGGCGGCTTTGGGGCAGGACCGCACCGCGTGGCGGACGCGGTCCAGCATCTCGGGGGGCGGTTCGGGGAGCAGGATGTGGAGCTGGTCGTCGTCGTCGAGTTCGAAGACCTCGGGAGCCAGGCCCATGCACACGGCGTTGGCCTCGCACACCAGCTCGTCGACGCTGACTTTCACGTGATTCTCCGGTGATCCCATGAGACCACTCTGTCAGGTTCGACCACGTATGCGAGCCGCTTGCGCCCGGTGTGCTCGACGTAGGGGCGCAACTGGTCGTCCGCGACGCCGGGCGTCATCCGGCGCGCGACCTTCATGCCGACGTCCAGCACGTCCTCCTGGCCGCCGAGCGGCGTGACGCGCCCGTACACCAGCACCCCGCGCAGCTCGCTGTACTCGTCGCCCTGCTCGACCAGGCAGCTCACCCGCGGATCGCGTGACAGGTTGCGGGCCTTCTGTGACTTGGCGTACGTCCAGAAGGTGATCCGGCCCTGGTCGAGGCCGTAGAACATGGTCACGAGGTGCGGTGTGCCGTCGGGGTTGATGGTGGCCAGCTGGAGCTTCCGTCCCTCTTCCAGCAGCGTGGCGACCTCGTCCTCCGACATGGCGATGCGAGTGCGCTGGTTCACGCTGCCAAGTAGAACAGGTTGCATTATGCCGGGCAAGAGGAGGCCCGAATATTGTTCGGTGCCGTTAGGGTGCTGGGCATGACGATGCCTCCCGAGCTGCTCTACGCGGCTGCGCACGCCAAGGGCTTCATGCCCCCGCAGGAGGGCCTCGCCCTGTACGAGGCGGCTCGGGAGTACGGGCCGCGCGGCCCCATCTGCGAGATCGGCACCTACTGCGGCAAGTCCGCGATCTACCTCGGCGCCGCCGCCCGCGAGACCGGCTCCGTGGTCGTCACCGTCGACCACCACCGCGGCTCCGAGGAGATCCAGCCCGGCTGGGCCCACCACGACCCGACGCTGGTCGACCACCGCTTCGGCAAGATGGACTCGCTGCCGACCTTCCGCGCCACGATCGCCGCCGCCGGGCTGGAGGACGAGGTGATCGCGATCGTCGGGCAGTCCGACCGGGTGGCGAGGCTGTGGGCGACGCCGCTGGGCATGCTCTTCATCGACGGCGGACACTCCGAGGAGCCGGTGACCCGCGACTACGAGGGCTGGGCGCCGCACGTCATGCCCGGAGGGGCGCTGGTGTTCCACGACGTCTACCCCGACCCCGCCGACGGCGGGCAGGCCCCCTACCGGGTCTACCTGCGGGCCCTGGACTCCGGCGCGTTCGCCGAGGTGAGCGTGACGGGCTCGCTGCGCGTCCTGCGACGCGTCGGCGACGGCATCTGAGCCCTGCGACGGGCTCTGACGCGACCGGCTCCCCGGCTGCGGCGCGGCCTGGTGCGGCGGTGTGGTGTCAGGTCGGCTGGTGGCGCCGCGTCCAGAGCCGGCGGGTGTGCGCCTGCCAGGCCAGGAACTCCCCGTCGCCGTACGGCTCCGGGCCCAGCGCCGGCAGCGCCCGGTCCGTCCAGCCGGCGGCCTCCTCGGCCGTGCCGCCCGCCAGGATCGGCGCCGCCTGCGCCACGTGGTCCGGCAGCGGCCCCGCCTGCGCCCTGGCCGCCACGGCGAACGCGCAGCCCTGCGCCAGATGGGCGCGGAAGCCGTCGGCGCCCGCGTGCTCGGTCAGCCACCACAGCTCGTCGGCCTCGGCCCCGCCCGTGTAGGCGGCGGCGAAGCCCACGCCGCTCCACAGCGCCGCCCGCCGCGCCACCGGGTAGGCGGCGACCCTGGCCGCCACGTCGTCCGGCGAGGCGCAGTCGTGATACCAGAGCAGCCGGCCCAGCCCCTGGTCGAACAGCGCGCACTGGGCCCGCGACAGCACGCCGGGCATGGCCCGCTCGCCCACCATCCGGTCGGCCCGCGCCATGCTCCACTGGAAGCCGAACCCGTCCAGCGCCAGCCATCGCAGCAGCGGGTGCGTCCGCCCGGCGGCCCGCACCGGGCGCAGGCGCAGCGTGGCGTAGCCGCGGCCCGCGCCCAGATGCACGGCGAACGCGTGGCGCGCGGCAGGGCCGGCCAGCAGCTCGCGCAGGCGCCGGCCCCGGGCCAGGGTGATCAGGTCGAGCACCGCGCACGCGGCTCCCGCCCCCTCGTAGGCGAAGGCCCGCAGGTCGTGCGGGAGGTCCTCGATCCGCTCGGCCTGCCGCGAGACGACCGCGTTGAACCCGGAGAGGTACGCCCCTTCCGCGCGTTCGACGACGGCCCGGGACGCCGGCCGCGTGAGCCGGAACCTCCGCCTGCTCAGGTCCGATTCGCTCGGATCCTTCCACAGCAGCCGCCGCCATCCTCGGGCCGGGCGCATCACCAGCTCGGTTCCGACGTGCTCCAAGAACGATGTTGTGCCCGTGTCGCCCACGCTTCCCCCGAAGACGCCTCGTACGGTCGCTCCCGAAGCTAGTAACCGCATTGGGCGCTTTCACGGAGCCGCACGGGCCTCGCCCGCAAAGAAGCGGCAAAGCCGCTTGCGCGTCACGCTCGCGCGGGCGTACAGCCGCACAGTTCGGGACGGCCGGTGAGGCCGGACGGCGCGGCCACGTCGCGGAAGATCCCGCACCCGCCGGTGAACCCCAGCAGGGCGTCCGCCGCGAGGACCACCGCGGCGGCCGTGTAGCCGGACCGCTCGTACGGGAAGTGCTTGCGGTTGGCGAACTGCCAGCCCGTCCAGTACGAGCCGTCCTCGTGCCGCAGGTGCTGCATGTCGGCGAAGAGCGCGCTCGCGCGCTCGCGGTCGCCGAGCGCGTCCAGGGCCAGCGCCAGCTCGCACGTCTCCGCGCCCGTCACCCACGGCTGGTCCGACACGCAGCGGATGCCCAGCCCGGGAACCACGAACGTGCCCCACTCCCGCTCCAGCAGCTCGACCGCGGCCGGGCCGCGCACCGCGCCGCCGAGCACGGGGTAGTACCAGTCCATGGAGTAGCGGCTCTTGTCGGCGAACGCCTCGGGATGCGCGGCCAGCACGTGCGCCAGCCGGTCGGCGGCCAGCTCCCAGTGCGGCTGCGGGTCGCCCAGCCCGTCGGCGAGCAGCACCCCGCAGCGCAGCCCCTGATGGATGGAGGCGCAGCCGGTGAGCAGCGCGTACGTGGCCGCCCGGCCGTGCGCGTCCCGCTCCCAGACGATCTCACCGCGCTCGGTCTGCAGCCCCACCACGTAGTCGAGCGCCGCCTTGGCCATCGGCCAGTGTTCCTCGGCGAGCGCCCGGTCGCCCGTCACCAGCCAGTGGTGCCAGAGCCCGACCGCGATGTAGGCGGCGTGGTTGGACTCGCCGCCCCGCTCCACCGCGACCCCGCCGGTCACCTTCATCGGCCAGGAGCCGTCCTCGCGCTGGTGGGCGGCCAGCCAGGCGTAGCCCCGCCCGACCGGCTCGCGCAGCCCGGCGACGGCCATGGCCATCAGGCACTCGACGTGGTTCCACGCGTCGACGTGCCCCTCCGGCCAGGGCACGCCGCCGTCGTCCTGCTGGATGGCCACGATGCTCCCGGCGGTCTGCGCGACCTGCTCGCGCGAGATCACGCCTCGGGCTTTCGCACGTAGAGCACGACGCTCTTGCCGATGATCGGGTTCAGCAGCGCCTCGGCGATCCGGGTCGCAGGCGGGCGCTTCATGATGTCCCACACGAGCAGCTCGTGGTACGCCTTCGCGAGCGGGTGGTCGTCGTTGTTGACGCCGACGGCGCACTTGATCCACCAGTACGGCGCGTGCAGGCCGTGGGCGTGGTGGTGCGGGCCGATGACGAACCCGGTGGACTTGAGCTTGGCCGACAGCTCGGCCAGCGTGTAGATCCGCACGTGCCCGCCGGGGGCGGTGTGGTAGTCCTCGTCCAGCGCCCAGCAGATCCGCTCGGGCAGGAAGCTCGGCACCGTGATCGCGGCCGTGCCACCCGGCCTGAGCACCCGGAAGATCTCCCGCATCGCCGCCATGTCGTCCGGGATGTGCTCCAGCACCTCGGCCGCGATCACCCGGTCGAAGCTCGCGTCCTCGAACGGCATGTCGAGCGCCGTGCCCTGGACGGTCTCGCCGGCGGCCCCGTCCGGCACCTCGCCCGCCTTGTCCATCGCCGCGAACATGGACGCCACGCTGTCGAGCTCGGCCTGGTCCATGTCGAAGGCGACCACGTCGGCACCGCGGCGCAGCACCTCGAAGGCGTGCCGGCCACCGCCGCACCCCAGGTCGAGCACACGCACCCCGCGGCCCACGGGCAGCCGGTCGAAGTCGACGGTCAGCACGAGAACGATCTCCTTGTCGTCGGAACGGGCGGTCGGAAACGGGGGGTCGGTGAACGGGCGGTCGGGACAGGTCGTCAGGAGGGCCGGCGGGCCGCGATGGCCTCCCGGTAGGCCTCGACGGTCTTCTTGGCCACCACGTGCCAGGTGTAGCGCTCCATGACCCGGTCGTATCCGGCCCGGCCCACCCGCTCACGCTCCTCGGGGGAATCGTGCAGCCGGAGCAGCACCGCGGCCAGCTCCTCGGCGTCGCCCGGCGCGACCTGGACGGCGGCGTCGCCCACCACCTCCGGCAGCGCTCCCGTACGGCTGGCCACCAGCGGCCTGCCGCAGGCCATGTGCTCGACGGCGGGCAGCGAGAACCCCTCGTACAGCGACGGGACGACGGAGATCTCCGAGGTGGCGATCAGCTCGCCCAGCTCGTCGTCCGAGATGCCGTGGACGAACCGGACCCGGTCCCGCAGCGACAGCTCCTGGACGAGCCGCTCGGTGGGCCCGCCCGGAGTCGGCTTGCTCACCACGGTGAGGTTGACGTCCCGCTCGGTGGCCAGCTTGGCGACGGCCCGCAGCAGCGTGGCGACGCCCTTCATCGGGGAGTCGGCGCTGGCCACGGCCACGATCGAGCCCTTGCGGCGTGGCTTGTCCGGCCGCGGGTGGAAGTAGCGGGTGTCGACGCCGAGCGGGATCAGGCGCATGTTGGCCTGCGGCACGTTGAAGTCGCGGTGGATGTCGGCCAGCGACGACTCGCTGACGGTCAGGATGGGGTTGAGCCGGGGCGCGACCTTGGCCTGCATCTTCACGAACCCGTACCACCGGCGCATGGTCAGCTTCTTGACCCCCTTGGCGGCCTCCAGCTCGATGCGCCGGTCCACGCTGATCGGGTGGTGGATGGTGCCGACCACCGGGAACAGCTTCTGGATGCCGAGCAGGCCGTAGCCGAGGGTCTGGTTGTCCTGCACCACGTCGAAGTCGCCGACGCGCTTCTTCAGCTCGCGGTAGGCGCGCAGGGTGAAGGTCAGCGGCTCGGGGAAGCCCGCGGTCCACATGGTGCCGACCTCCAGGAGGTCGATCCAGTCGCGGTACTCGGAGAGCCCGGGGGTGCGGAACGGGTCCTCGTCGCGGTAGAGGTCGAGGCTGGGCACCTCGCGCAGGACGACGCCCTCGTCCAGCTCCGGGTACGGCTGGCCGGAGAACACCTCGACGTGGTGGCCGAGTGCGACCAGCTCGCGGCTCAGGTGGCGAAGATAGACGCCCTGGCCGCCGCAGGTGGGCTTGCTGCGGTAGGACAGCAGCGCGATCCGCAGCGAGTCCGTGCTCACGGACACCCCTTTCTCCGCCGGTAGGCCCGGAACACGGGCGTGTACCGTGAAAGATGACCTTAGTCCGAGAAGGCTACCATTCGGTAAGTCATCTGGAATGGTTCACAGTCGCATGGACAGCCCGTGCGAACTGCGGCATCGCCCCGACCGAGCGTTGTTCGGTGGAACGTGTTCTAGATAGTATCCCCGGGTAGGCGAGAGTTGGAGGACCCTTGGCCAGGCGCGCTCTGATCACCGGCATCACCGGCCAGGACGGTTCCTATTTGGCGGAGCACCTGCTCGATCAGGGCTACGAGGTGTGGGGGCTGGCCCGAGGCCAGGCCAACCCGCGCGTGTCGCGCATCCGCAAACTCCTCGCCGACGTCCGTCTCGTCCGGGGCGACCTGCTGGACCAGGGCTCGCTGATCTCCGCGGTGGAACGCGTTCAGCCGGACGAGGTCTACAACCTCGGCGCGATCTCGTTCGTGCCGATGTCATGGGAGCAGGCGGAGCTGACGGCCGAGGTCACCGGGATGGGCGTGCTGCGCGTGCTGGAGGCCATCCGGGTGTGCTCCGGCGTGTCGCGCGGCGGGCGCCCCTCCGGCGGGCAGATCCGGTTCTACCAGGCCTCGTCCTCGGAGATGTTCGGCCAGGTCAGCGAGACGCCGCAGAACGAGAGCACCGGCTTCCACCCGCGTTCCCCCTACGGGGTCGCCAAGGCGTACGGGCACTTCCTCACGCAGAACTACCGCGAGTCGTACGGGATGTTCGCGGTCTCCGGCATCTTGTTCAACCACGAGTCGCCCCGCCGCGGCGCCGAGTTCGTCACCCGCAAGGTCTCGCTCGGCGTGGCCCGCATCAAGCTCGGCCTCGCCGACGAGCTGCGGCTGGGCAACCTGGAGGCGCGGCGCGACTGGGGGTTCGCCGGCGACTACGTGCGGGCCATGCACCTCATGCTCCAGGCCGCCAGGCCGGAGGACTACGTGATCGGCACCGGGCGGATGAAGTCCGTCAGGGAGCTGGCCGAGGCCGCGTTCGCGGCGGCGGGGCTCGACTGGGAGCGGTACGTGGTCACCGACCAGTCGCTGCACCGGCCGGCCGAGGTCGACCTGCTGTGCGCGGACCCGAAGAAGGCCAGAGTGCAGCTCGGCTGGGAGCCGAAGGTGTCGTTCGACGAGCTGGTGGCCATGATGGTCGAGTCGGACCTGCGCCTGCTGACCGACGGCGGCGACCCCGACCAGGAGTCCTCCTGGCCCTGACCGCGTCCCGGGTCAGGCCGCGGCGGCGCGGTAGGCGGCAGGCGTGAGCCCGAAGCAGCGGCCGAACCAGCGCGTCAGATGGCTCTGGTCGGCGAACCCGGTGAGTGCCGCCACCTCGCCGATCGGGGTCCCGCCCGCGATCAGCCGGCGCGCCTCCCTGAGCCTGAGCAGGCGTTGGTAGTCGCTGGGCGCCATCCCATAGGCCGCCCGGAACGCCCGGTAGACGGCGAACCTGCTGGTGCCGGCCTCCCGGGCCAGGTCGTCGATGGACAGGTCGTCCAGGAAACGCTCACGCAGCAGCGCCCCGGCCCGCGCCGCCACCCCGCTGGAGGCGGCCGTCGCGGCGACCGGCCTCGTGGCCGCCCGCCGTACCATCGCCCCCACCGTGGCGGCGAGCAACTCCTCGCGGCGCAGCGCCGGCGCCCCGCCGAGCAGGGCCGCGTGCAGCGCCCGCAGCGCGGCGGCGAGCGCCGGGTCGTACACCACCGGCTCGGCGAACAGCGGCAGCCCCGTCGGCCGGCCCGCCAGGTCGCCGAGCACCTCCGACACCAGGCCGGGGCCCAGATGCACGATCCGATAGGTGAACCCGAGCGCGTCGGCGGCCCGGCCGTCGTGCGGGTCGTCGGGATTGAAGGCCATGACCATGCCCGGGATGCTCGTGTGCGCCGCCCCCCGGCAGGTGAACGACTGCGCGCCGTCCTCGGTCATGCCGAACGAGTACGTCTCATGACTGTGCCGGTGGTAGACGTGGCGCGCGAAGTGGGCGTGCATGGCCTCGATCGGCCGGTCGGCGGACCTCCAGTAGCGGGACCAGTCGCGTGCCACCCCCCGATCCTACGAGCCGGGCCGCACCAGCGTTCAAGACCGGGCAGTGACGGCGGCGGCACCCTGGACGCCATGCGTTTCGACACGAAGATCGGCATCGTGGTCCGTGAGGACCTGGCCGTCTGGCAGAAACTGAACGTCACCGCCTTCCTCGCCAGCGCCGTCGCCGGCGGCATGCCGGAGACGATCGGCGAGCCGTACGAGGACGGGTCCGGGAACGCCTACCTGCCGATGTTCCGCCAGCCGGTGCTCGTCTACACGGCCGCCTCCCTGACCGCCGTCCACGACAGGGCCCTGGCCCGAGGGCTCCGGGTGGCGGTCTACATCGAGGAGATGTTCAAGACGGGCCACGACGCCGACAACCGCGCCGCCGTACGCGCGGTGGCGGCGCCCGACCTCCAACTCGTCGGCCTCGCGGTGTACGGCCCCAGGAACGCCGTCGACAAAACCCTCAAGGGCCTCTCCCTGCACCCCTGACCCGCCGACAAGGCGGCTGACAGCGCTCCCGCCTCGCCCCGGCCGATACGCCGTCCATCGCCATGTCGGCTGCCGCCATGACGGAGGCGTCGGTCATCCCCAGGGGAAACTCACGGTACTTGCCGACCAGTGCCCGGTCATCCACAGAACCCCGTTCGGCTGCCGCCTGCGCAGGCCGTCTCCCTCAAGCTCGACCCATGACCGCCTCCATCCCCGGGTCCGTTCCGGTAGGTCCCGCACCCGCATCAGTCTCCGGGTCCCCGTTCGTTCCCGGGACCCAGCTCGGGCCCGCCTCCGGCTTGGTCACCGGGCCGGCGTCGAAGGACGCCCCTCATCCGTTCGATGACGACGTGTGGGACAGCCGCACACAGGTGCTGAAGCGCCGGCGGCGGCGGGAGAGGACCGTCTTCCTGGTCCGGGCGCGGCGGGTCACGCGGGCGCTGCCTCAGGCGGTGGTGTGCCGGGCGGCGGCGGCGCGGGTCTGGGGCGTGGAGCTTCTGCACCGGCCCGGGGCGGGCCGGGTGCTGGAGCTGATCGCTCCGGAAGGGCTGGAGATTCCCGGTTGGGTCGTCCACACAGGGCTGCTGCCCGCCGGGGACGTCACTTACCGGGACGGGATCCGCGTCACCACCCCCGACCGCACGGCCTTCGACTGCGCCCACTGGCTGCCCAGGGCGGAGGCCGTGGTGGTGCTGGACCAGTTCCTCCGCCGGGGCCTCGACCTCGACCCGCTGTGGCACCGCACCCTTTCCGGCCGCGCCAGGACCGTGCTGGGCCTCGCCGACCGACGGGCCGCGTCACCGCGGGAGAGCTGGCTGAGGGTGATGCTGGCCGGCTGCGGGCTGCCCAGACCCGCGACGCAGCTCCGCGTCGCTCTCCCCGGAGGCCGCCACGTCCGCCTGGACCTCGGGTGGGAGGCGTACCAGGTCGCGGTCGAGTACGACGGCCGCGAGCATCACACCACCCCCGCCGACCGCCACGACGACGAACGACGCCGCGAGGAGCTGCGCCGCCACGGCTGGCGCGTCATCGTCGCGGGCCCCGACGTCATCCCCGGCCGGGCCGCCGACCTCCTGGAGATCGTGGCGAACGCCCTGATCGAGCGCGGGTGGCAGCCGGGCCCCGAGGGCATGGTGCGGCTCCTCGCCCGCATCCGCGCCACCCGCCGCCCCCGCACTTCCCACCGCCGCAGGTCGTACGGGTAGCACCCGTCAGCCGGCGGCGACGGGCGGGGCTCGTCAGGTCATGGCGACCGGGAGTTCCTTGATGCCGTTGATGAAGTTGGAGCGCAGGCGGCGGGCCGGGCCGGTCTGGCGGAGGCGGGGGTGGCGGCGGGCGAGCTGCTCGAACAGGATCCGGAGCTCCAGCTTGGCCAGGTGGTTGCCGAGGCAGAAGTGGGCGCCGCCGCCGCCGAAGCCGATCTGCGGGTTGGGGTCGCGGCCGATGTCGAAGACCTCGGGGTCGGGGAAGACCGAGGGGTCGCGGTTGGCGGAGCCGTAGAAGACGACGACCTTGTCGTCCTCCTTGATGGCCTGGCCGCCGAGGACCTGGTCGCGGGTGGAGGTGCGGCGGAAGAGGTTGACGGGGGAGACCCAGCGGACGATCTCGTCGGCGGCCGTGGCGGCCAGCGAGGGGTCGGCGACTAGGCGGTCCCACTGGTCGGGATGCTCGAACAGGGCGAGCATGCCGCCGGAGGCCGCGTTGCGGGTGGTCTCGTTGCCGGCCACCACCAGCAGGAGGACGAAGAGGTCGAACTCGTCCTCCGACAGTGTCTCGCCGTTCTCGTCCGTCTGCAGGAGCTTGGTGACGATGTCCTCGCGCGGGTTGGCGCGGCGCTTGGCCGCCAGCTCGTTGGCGTAGGCGTACACCTCGGCGGCGGCGGCGCTGCCTTCCTCGGGGGAGGCGGCGTAGTCGGGGTCCTGGGCGCCGATCATGCGGTTGGACCAGTTGAAGATCTTGTCACGGTCCTCGACGGGGGCGCCGAGCAGCTCGCAGATCACGTAGAGCGGAAGGGGAGCGGCGACCTCGGTGACGAAGTCGGCCTCGGTGCCGAGCTGGTCCAGCAGGTCATCGCAGATGTCGCGGATGTGCTGTTCGAGCGCCCCGATGGCGCGGGGGGTGAAGCCCCGGTTGACCAGGGAGCGGCGGCGGGTGTGCTCGGGCGGGTCCTGGTTGAGCATCATCAGGCGTTGCAGCGCCCGCTGCTCCTCGGGCATCTCGTTGAACAGGGCCAGCTTCCGCGCCGACGAGAACAGCTCGGAGTGGCGCGAGACGTGCACCACGTCCTCGTAGCGGGTGACGGCCCAGAACCCGGGCTCGCCCTCGTGCCGGTGCACCGGATCATGCTGCCTGAGCCAGGCGAACTGCTCGTGCGGAGGCCCGGTGGCGGCGTAGAGGTCCTGGTCGACGAGGTCGATGTGCACCCGGCTCACCCTCTTGATCGAGCAGTCGCTGACGAAGCCCACTGAAACGTGTTCTATTACGTGCCTGTACGACCGTCAAGATGACCGGCGAGCCGGGCGGCAAACCTGCGGCCCTGCTCTCACCCGCGCGGTGAGGGCTCTTGACACGCGCCCGAAATCGCCTTCAGCATGCGAAAGGCCGGACGTCCGAGGTGAGCGAGGGACGCGGAGTGAAGCGGCTTCGAGCAGGACGACCCGCCGCCCGGGATCGGCCGGTGGGCGAGGGATGACGACCGCGCGGGGCTCGGGCCCGTACCGGATCGTCGGGATGGAGACGTACGACGTGCGTTTCCCGACCTCGCGGGAGCTGGACGGTTCCGACGCGATGAACCCCGACCCCGACTACTCGGCCGCGTACGTGGTGCTCAGGACCGACGACGGGCACGCCGGGCACGGGTTCGCGTTCACCATCGGGCGCGGCAACGACGTGCAGACCGGCGCGATCGCCGCGCTGGAGCCGTACGTGGTCGGCCGCGACGCCGAGGACCTGGGCGCGCTCTACAAGGAGCTGGTCCAGGACTCGCAGCTGCGCTGGCTGGGGCCGGAGAAGGGCGTCATGCACATGGCGATCTCGGCCGTGGTCAACGCCCTGTGGGATCTCAAGGCCAGGCGGGCGGGCAGGCCGCTCTGGCTGCTGCTGGCGGAGATGTCGCCGGAGGAGATCATCGGCCTGGTCGACTTCCGGTACCTGAGCGATGCCATGACGCCGGACGAAGCCCTTCAGATCCTGAAAAATGGGGAAAAGGGGAAGCGGGAGCGCATCGAACACCTCGAAAAGGTCGGCTACCCCGCCTACACCACCTCCCCCGGCTGGCTCGGCTACGACGACGACAAGCTGCGCCGCCTCTGCCGGGAGGCGCTCGACCAGGGCTTCGGCCAGATCAAGCTCAAGGTCGGCGCCGACCTCGCCGACGACCTGCGCCGCCTCGCCGTGGCCCGGGAGGTGTGCGGGCCCGATTACCCGATCGCCGTCGACGCCAACCAGCGCTGGGACGTCGCCGAGGCCATCGCATGGGTGACCGCGCTCAAGCCGTTCGCGCCGCACTGGGTGGAGGAGCCGACCAGTCCGGACGACGTGCTCGGCCACGCCGCCATCGCCGAGGGCATCAGGCCCGTCCCGGTCGCGACCGGCGAGCACGTGCAGAACCGCGTCGTGTTCAAGCAGCTGCTCCAGGCCGGCGCGATCTCGTACCTCCAGATCGACGCCACCCGGGTCGGCGGGGTCAACGAGAACCTCGCGATCCTGCTGCTCGCGGCCCGGTTCGGGGTGCCGGTGTGCCCGCACGCCGGCGGCGTGGGGCTCTGCGAGCTGGTGCGGCACCTGTCGATGTTCGACTACGTGGCGGTCACCGGGACCATGGAGAACCGGGTGATCGAGTACGTGGACCACCTGCACGAGCACTTCACCGACCCGGTGGTGATCGAGAACGGCCGCTACCTCGTTCCGTCGGCCCCCGGGTTCAGCTCGGAGATGCGCGCCGAGTCGATCGCCGCCCACACCTACCCCGGCGGAGACGTCTGGAGGAACGCGTGAACCTCAGCGCCATCGTGACCGGCGGCGGCTCCGGCATCGGCCTGGCCACGGCCACCCTGCTCGCCGAGCGCGGCATGCGGGTCGCCTGCCTCGACCTGAACCCGCCGGGCGAGCCGCTGATCGGCATCAGGGCGGACATCACCGACGACGCCGAGGTGCGCCGGGCCGTCGCCGAGGCGGCCGAGCGGCTCGGCGGCGTCGACGTGCTGGTCAACAACGCCGGCATCGGAGCGCAGGGCACGATCGAGGACAACCCGGACGCGGAGTGGCGCCGGGTGTTCGAGGTGAACGTGCTCGGCCTGGTCCGCGTCACCCGCGCCGCGCTGCCGTACCTGCGCAGGTCGGAGCAGGCCTCGATCGTCAACACCTGCTCGGTCGCGGCCACCGCCGGCCTGCCGCGGCGCGCCCTCTACAGCGCCACCAAGGGCGCGGTGCAGTCGCTCACGCTGGCCATGGCCGCCGACCACCTGCACGAGGGCATCCGGGTCAACTGCGTCAACCCGGGCACCGCCGACACCCCCTGGGTCACCCGGCTGCTCGACGCCGCCGACGACCCCGCGGCCGAGCGGGCCGCGCTGGAGGCCAGGCAGCCGATGGGCCGCCTGGTCAGCGCCGGGGAGGTCGCCGCGGCGATCGCCTACCTGGCCGGCCCCGAGTCCGGCGCGACCACCGGCACGGTCCTGGCCGTCGACGGCGGCATGCAGGGACTCAGGCTCCCGCCGCGCGGCCCCCGATGAAGACGGCCGGCGACCGCGGGCACGCCGAGCCGGTCGGGGAGCCGGCATGATCGCCCTGCCCCGCGTCGGGCTGGGGACGGCGCCCATCGGCAACCTGTTCTCGGCGGTCGGCGACGAGCAGGCCCGCGCCACCGTCGACGCGGCCTGGGAGAGCGGGGTGCGCCTGTTCGACACCGCGCCGCACTACGGGCTCGGCCTGTCGGAACGCCGCCTGGGCGCGGCGCTCCGCGACAGGTCCGGGTACGTGCTCTCGACCAAGGTCGGCCGGCTGCTGGTGCCCTCGTCCCGCGGCGGCCGTGACTCCCAGGGCTTCGACGTGCCGGGTGACGTCGAGCGGGTGTGGGACTTCTCCCGCGACGGCGTGCTCCGCTCGCTGGAGGAGTCGCTGGAGCGGCTCGGGCTGCCGGGCGTCGACCTCGCGCTCATCCACGACCCGGACGACCACGTCGAACAGGCGCTCTCGGAGGCGTACCCGGCACTGGCCGACCTGCGTGCGCAGGGGGTCGTCCAGGCCATCGGGGTCGGCATGAACCAGTGGCGGGCGCCGTCGAGATTCGTCCGGGAAACGGACATCGACGTGGTCATGCTCGCCGGCCGCTACACCCTGCTCGACCAGTCGGGCCTGCCGCTCCTGGACGCCTGCGCCGCACGGGGCGTCCGGGTGCTGGCGGCAGGGGTCTTCAACAGCGGCATCCTCGCGACCCCCGACCCGTCGGGCACCTTCGACTACGCGCCCGCCCCGCCGGAGCTGCTGGACCGGGCCCGGCGGATCGCCTCGGTCTGCGCGGCCCACGGGGTGACGCTCCCGCGGGCCGCGATGGCCTTCCCGCTGCTGCACCCGGCGACGGCGGCGATCGTCCTCGGCGCGCGCTCGCCCGGCGAGGTCAAGACCAACGCCGCGTCGGTGGAGCAGCCCGTCCCCGGCGCGCTCTGGTCCGAACTGCGCGCCGAGGGCCTGCTTCACGAGGAGTAGTGCACCACCCACAGCCCCGGCACCGGCTCGGCCTCGCCGGTCAGTGTGAACCCGAGTCGCTCGTACAGCGTCCTGGCAGGCGTGTTGTCCCGCCCGGTGGAGACCACGACCCCGCGCTCGCCGGCCCTGGCCATGACCTCCTTCACCAGCGCCAGCCCGACGCCTCGGCGGTGCGCGCCTGGGTCCACCATGAGCCGGTCGAGGTCCACCTCCTCGGCGGTCTCCTGCCAGGCCACGGCCCCGAGCAGCGTGCCGTCGTCGTCGAACGCGCCCAGCCAGATGAGCGGCTGGGCCCGCAATTCCTCCGATGTCTCGTGCAGCGGCGGGATGCGGTCATCGCCGATGATCTCCGCCTCGATGCGGTAGGCGGCTCTTTGCAGATCGATCAGGCCCGGCCGATCCGCGGATATTTCGGATATATGCACTCAGCCAACCTCCCACAACGCGCTCACCGGCATCGCCCGCATCCGATCCCCCCACGCGTCCCTGCCGGTTTTCGACAACCGCGTCGACCTCGACCTGGTCCTTGGTCCGATAGGGGAACAGATCCACGCTCTCTTCGGCCCAGGTCAGCTGGCGTGCGATCTCCATGAGCACGAATCCTTCGAGCAAGGGTCCGAACATGCTGCCGGGGCGGACCAGCCCGCGCGTGTCCGTGCCGAGGAGATTCGCCGCGACGCCTGAGTCCACGAAGGCCACCTTGGGCATGCCGACGACGCGGTTGCCCAGGCTCAAGGCGTTGGCCTTCAGAAGCTGGCCCGAGCGTGCTGCGATCACCTTCAGCAGGTTGCGCGCCTCAGGCATACGCTGGATCTCCGAGAGCTGACGGACGTCTCGAGAGATCAGGCTGCTCACATACGATTCGAAGAACCGTTGACTTCTTCTCCCGCTCGACCGGGCCACGCTTTCGGGGAAACCTCCTCGTATCAGGCGAGCGGCATAGTCCGTACGTGAGACGCCGGACGCATGGTGGAGAGCCGGTCCGTCTGAAGGCGGGAGGAGCCGGTCAGCAGGTAGCGGCCAGGGCGTTGGTCGGCGTCGACCTGAGCCTTGATGGCGAGCAGCGACTCGGGCGCCCGTTGGATCTCGTCGATGACCATCGTGCCGGGAGCTTCGGCGAAACCATCGGGATCGGCTTAGGGGAGTCGAGGCGTTTGGCGACCACGCCGGGCAGGCCGGTGGAATGGTCGGTCGGCGCGCTCGAACGGGGAAGCCCTCCGTGGTAGGTTCGGCGGCGGCATGCGCCGCTGCGAGCTGAGGAGGTGAGACCGATCAACGCTGTGACAGGTCGGGGCTCCCTCCCTCGCATGGTCCAGGGAGTGCCCGGAGAAGGCATCCTGAAAGGCCCGAAACGCTATGCGCTTCACCTCCGAGACGTCGTCCGACGGCGTCTCCGAACAGCTCTTCACCCTCGGTGAGATCCCCGGCGTGCTGTGGACGCCGGAAGACGCCACCGGTCCCCGTCCTCTCGTCCTGATGGGCCACGGCGGCGGCCAGCACAAGAAGGCTCCCGGCATCGTGTTCCGTGCGGGCCGCTTCGTGGCCGAGTGCGGTTACGCGGTGGTGGCGGTCGATGTGCCCGGCCATGGGGACCGGCCGAAGGACGAGGAGTACGACCGGATCGCGACCGAGAACCAGGCCCGCGCGGACGCCGGAGAGGAACTGGCTCCGCTGATCGCCTCCTTCCAGGCCCTCGTGGCCCGCCAGACCGTCCGGGAGTGGCGGGCGGTCCTGGACGCGGTCCAGAAGCTCGACCACGTCGGCGCCGGCCCGGTGGGCTACTGGGGTGTGTCGCTGGGCTGCGGCCTCGGCGTCCCGTTCGTCGCCGCCGAGCCCCGGGTCCGGGCGGCGGTCCTCGGGTTGGGCGGGGCGCTGTCAGCGGCCGAGGACGCCAGGCGGATCACCGTCCCGGTGGAGTTCCTGGTGCAGTGGGACGACGAGCGGGTGCCCAGGGCCCAGGGCCTGGCCCTGTTCGACGCCCTGGGCTCGGCCGAGAAGACGCTGCACGCCAACCCCGGCAAGCACGCGGAGATTCCGGCGTTCGAGCTGGACAGCACGCTGCGGTTCTTCGCCCGCCACCTCCGCTGACCACGGAGCGCCGGCCGGGACCCGCTCCCGGCCGGCGCGTCCGGCAGGCACGTGGGTCACGCGGATATTCGGTTGGCATCGCAGGACGCCCGTTGTTAGGTTGCCGGACGTGTCCAGCCCAGAGGCGTCAAGACGGTAGCCACCGGTCGTCCGGTGGCGTAAAGAGACCACCGGATCACCGGCCCCGCTTTCCTGTCGATCCCTCTCTGGGTGCGGAGCCTCTTCATGCCTTTCTTCGTCTACCTGCTCGGGCTGGCCGTGTTCGCCATGGGCACGTCCGAGTTCATGCTGTCCGGCCTGGTGCCGGGCGTCGCCCAGGACCTGGGCGTGACCATCCCGGAAGCCGGTCGACTCACCTCGGCGTTCGCCGTCGGGATGATCGTCGGCGCGCCGCTGATGGCGATCCTGAGCCTGCGCTGGCCCCGGCGGCGCGCGCTGCTGGCGTTCCTGGCGGTCTTCCTGCTCGTGCACGTCCTCGGCGCGGTCACCACGAGCTTCGACGTCCTGCTGCTGACGCGGGTCGTCGGGGCGCTCGCCAACGCCGGGTTCCTGGCCGTGGCGCTGTCGGCGGCCACCGGCCTGGTCGCGCCGGACGCCAAGGGACGCGCCACCGCCGTCCTGCTCGGCGGGGTCACCGCCGCCTGCGTCGTCGGAGTGCCCGCGGGGGCGCTGCTCGGCCAGGTGTGGGGGTGGCGGTCGGCGTTCTGGGCGGTCGCCCTGGTGTCGGCGCCCGCGTTCGCCGCGATACTCAGGTCGGTGCCCGCCTCTCCGGCCGTCGTCTCCCGTGAGGGTGGGGCGCGACCGGAGCTCGGGGCGCTGCGCGACCGGCGCCTGCTGGTGACGCTGCTGCTCGGCGCGCTGGTGAACGGGGCGACCTTCTGCGCCTACACCTACCTCGCGCCGATCGTCACCGACGTGGCGGGGATGGGCACGGCGTGGGTGCCCGCCGTGCTGGCGCTCTTCGGCCTCGGTTCGTTCGCCGGCGTCACCGTCGCCGGCCGGGTCGCCGACGTACGGCCCGCGCGGCTGCTGGTCCTGGGCGGGGCGGCGCTGCTCGCCGGGTGGGTGGTGTTCGCGCTGACCGCCGGGAGCCCGGTGGCGACGGTCGTGCTCGTCCTCGTCCAGGGGACGCTCGCGTTCGCCGTCGGCTCGACGCTGATCTCCCAAGTCCTCTACGCCGCCTCGGGCGCGCCGACGCTGGGCGGCGCGTTCGCCACGGCGGCGTTCAACGTCGGCGCGGCGCTCGGCCCCTGGCTGGGCGGTCTCGCCATCGGCGCCGGCTACGGGTTCCGCTCGCCGCTGTGGGTGAGCGCGCTGCTGGTGGCGCTCGCCCTCGCCGTCCTGGTCCGGCGTCAGGACGGGATGAACAGCCAGGCCGCCGACTCGCCCGGCTCGTAGGGGGAGTCGAGGCGTTTGGCGACCACGCCGGGCAGGCCCTGCTCGCGTGCCGCCGTAAGGACCGGCCGGGCGTCGCCGGGCCAGGAGGGGGAGGTCTGCCAGCGGGGGGCGGACAGGTCCAGCGCTTCCAGGGCCGCCCGGCGGACCTCGTACGGCTCGTCCAGCAGCGTCCGGCCGTCGTCGTACAGCAGGTCGTAGAAGACCAGCAGCTCGGCGCCCGAGAGGGTGGTGAGCTCGCCGTCCAGGAGGGCGGTGCGGCTGCCGAACGACTCCGCGAGCGCCCGCAGCCACGGGTGCTCGCGGGCGGCGGCGGTGCGGCCGCCCTCGATCGGGACCAGCAGGCGGCGTCCGCCCCAGGCGAACTCGTACGCGTAGGCGGCGGCGTCGCGCGGCGGGCGCGAGCGGCGGACGGGGAGCATGGGCGTGACGTCCGGCAGCGGGTCACGGGACGGGGGGTCCATGCGGTGGATCATCCAGTTCTTGCCGTTCGTCCGGAACAGTACGAACCGGCCCTCGGCGCGTGAGCCGTGCAGCACGATCTTGACCTCGCGCTCCGACCACTTCTCGGTCTCGTACGTGCCCTGGTCCCAGATCGTCATGGCGCCGCCGCCGTACTCGCCCTGGGGGATCTCGCCGTGGAAGGTGAGGTACTCCATCGGATGGTCCTCGGTGTGCACGGCCAGGTGGTTGGTGGCGGGGTCGGCCGGCAGGCCCCGGGGGATGGCCCAGGAGACCAGGACGCCGTCGCGTTCCAGGCGCAGGTCCCAGTGCAGGGATCGGGCGTGGTGCTCCTGGATGACGAAGGAAGCCCCGCCGCGCGGCTCCGGGGGCTCCTCGGGGACGGGTTCGGGGGTACGGCTGGCGTTGCGTTTGCTCCTGTATTGGTTGAGTTTGTCAGCCACACTGGCGTCCTACCCGACTTCGCCCATGCGTGAGCGAACCCGGTCCCGGTTCTGGAAAGATGATCTCCTCAGCATCCCCCTCCCTAGGACTGCAGAATCATGAGGCGTTGGATCCTTCCCGCGGCCGTCGCGCTGGCCGCAACCCTGCTCGCCGCCCCCGCCGCGGCCCAGGCGGCACCCGACCCGGCGCAGGCCGTCAAGGCGCAGCTGCGGCCCGAGCGCGGCGTGCGCGTCGCCGAGGTGTCGCGGACCGTGACCAGCCAGGCGTCCATCCGGACGCGCTACCACAGCGGCATCCAGCTCGCCCCGACCGGGCCGGTCGCCTCGTGGGCGGACGTCGAGGACGCCTCCGACTCCCGAAGCGGCGACGGTCAGGGCAGCAAGCCTGGCCAGCGGGCCGCCGTGGGCACGTCCGTCTACACCACCGGCGAGGCCGTCGCCGAGTTCCTGCCCAAGGACAAGCTCTGGGTCCGGACGAGGCAGGACGACAGCCACCCCAACCTGGCGCTCGCCGTGGCCAGCAAGCAGACGATCAACGTGTTCGACCCGGCCGTGCTCAAGACCGCGCTCAAGGGCAAGCGCGCCAAGGCGGTCTCCGGCGGCCACCTCTACCAGGGCACGATCACCTACGCCCAGCTGTACGCGGCCGCCAAGGGCTACTACGGCGGGCTCTTCGACGGCGCCCCCCGCGGCGCCTACGCCAAGACCGCCGTCTCCTGGCGGCTCTGGACCGACGCCCGCGGCCTGCCCGTGCGGCTCTCGACCACCGAGCGGGCCAGGTCGGGCGCCTACCGCACCATCGACACCCGCTACTCCGGCTGGGGCGAGCACTTGATCATCACCGCCCCGGCGAAGGCCGAGGTCGTGGACTGGGAGGAGCGCCGCCGTCCCGGCCCCGACGCTCCGGAGAGCGACATCGGCCTGTCGGCGGCCCATTCCGAGCCGTACGCGTCCTGAGGCGGACGGCGGCGTTCACCGGCGGCCTCCCGGCTGAGCGGCCGGCTGACCGGCCCGGACGGGGACGGTCAGGGGAGGTCGCGCCGGTGACCGCCGCCGTTCTCTCCCCGGGCCCCGGGTGTCCAGGACTCCAGGGCTTGGAAACGTACCGGATCGCCTCCCGGGAGGCGGCGGAGCGCCCCGCGGACCTCCAGGGCGCGCAGGTGGGCGGCGGCCTCGCCGGCCGCCATGCCGCGCAGCATCGGCGGC
Source organism: Nonomuraea sp. CA-218870 (assembly GCF_050936535.1). Taxonomy (NCBI): domain Bacteria; kingdom Bacillati; phylum Actinomycetota; class Actinomycetes; order Streptosporangiales; family Streptosporangiaceae; genus Nonomuraea; species Nonomuraea sp. CA-218870. The sequence continues at coordinate 700,088 of NZ_JBNJMN010000002.1, forward strand.
AGCTCGGACCAGGGCCGGTTCCAGGTCATCTCCGCGGCGGTCTCCCAGATGGTCAGCGGCTCCGCGCGTTCGGCCAGCAGGGCGTGGAGCCGGTCGAGCTTCTCCTCGTGATGGAGACGGATCTCAGCGGCTCGCGCGGCCACATCCGGAAAAGTCCACTCATGCGCGGGCAGAGCGCCCAGGTCTCCCAGCGTGCCGACCTTGTCCAGGGACTCCAGGAAGTCGCCCAGCGGGTCGATGTCGTCCCGGTCGAAGGGATATATCCCGATGTGCGGGGTGATGCCGGGAAGGACGTGGTCGCCGGTGAAGAGGTGGTCGGCGTCCTCCAGGTGCAGGCAGACGTGGCCCGGAGTGTGGCCGGGTGTGTGCACCACCCGCAGCTTCCTGCCCGGCAGGTCGACCAGGTCGCCGTCGCGCAGCCGCCGATCGGCCGGCGCGGGTGGCCGCTGCCTGCCGTCGGAGGGCATCACGTCGGGCACGTCCTCCGAGGGCGCCCCGGCCCGGCGCAGCATGTCGGTCTGGAAGGCGCCGCGGACGTCCGGGGCGACGCCGTTCATCATGTCGACGAGGGCCGCGTCCGCCTCGTGCATGGCGATCCAGGCGCCCGAAGCCTCCCGCACCTGCCCGGCCAGCCCGGCGTGGTCGGGGTGGAAGTGGGTGACGACCACCCCGTGCACCGCCGCCACGTCGATCCCCGCCACCGCGAGCCCGTCACGCAGGGCCGCCCACGCCTCCGGGTGGTTCCATCCAGCGTCCACCAGCACCGGCCCGCGCGGGGACTCGATCGCGTACACGAGCGTATAGCCGAGCGGGTTGCCGGGGATCGGCACGGGCACGCTCCACACCCCGAAGCCGAGGTCCAGCGGGCGCTGCTCGGCGTACGCACGGCGTGCGGTCCTGGAGCGGGTCACGCGACGCGCTCGATGATCGTGGCCGTGGCCAGCGCGCCGCCCGCGCACATGGTCACCAGCGCCGTCGAGCGGTCGGACCGCTCGAGCTCGTGCAGCGCCGTGGTGATCAGCCGCGCCCCCGTCGCCCCGACCGGGTGGCCGAGCGCGATCGCGCCGCCGTTGACGTTGACCCGGTCGAGGTCGGGCTCGTGCACGTGGGCCCAGGACAGCGCCACCGACGCGAACGCCTCGTTGACCTCGAACAGGTCGATGTCGCCGACGCTCATCCCGGCCGCCGCCAGCGCCTTCGCGGTCGCGTCCACGGGCCCGTCCAGGTGATAGTACGGCTCCGCGCCGACGAGCGTCTGGGCCAGGATCCGCGCCCGGGGGCGCAGCCCGTGGCGCGCGGCGGCCTCCCTGCTCATCAGCAGCACGGCGGCGGCGCCGTCGGAGATCTGCGAGGAGGTGCCGGCGGTGTGCAGCCCGGCCTCGCCCAGCACCGGCTTGAGCCGGGCCAGCCCTTCGACCGTGGTCTCGCGCAGGCCCTCGTCCCTGGTGACGTCGCCGACCGGGACGATCTCCCGCTCGAACCGTCCGTCGGACCACGCCTTGGCGGCCCGCTGCTGTGACCGGGCGCCGAACCAGTCGAGCCGCTCGCGGGTGAGCCCTCGCCGCCTGGCGATCCGCTCGGCGGCGGTGAACTGGTCGGGCAGGTCGATGGTCCAGTCGTCGGGCCGCGGGTCGGCGGGCAGCACGTTGCTGCCGAGTGGAGCCCGGCTCATCACCTCGACGCCGCAGCCCACGCCGACGTCCATTGCCCCGGCCGCGATCATCGCCGCCGCGAGGTGCACCGCCTGCTGGGAGGAGCCGCACTGGGCGTCGACGGTGGTCACGCCCGTCTGATAGGGGAGACCGGCGTAGAGCCAGGCGTGCCTGCCGACGTGGCCGCCCTGCTCGCCCGCCTGGGTCACGCACCCCGCGAACACCTGGTCCACCAGCGCGGCGTCGATCCCGGCCCGTCCGATCAGGCCGTTGAGCGCGGTGGCGAGCACCTGCTGCGGTTTCAGCCCGGCCAACCGGCCGCCGCGCTTGCCGATCGGGGTGCGGACGGCCTCGACGATGACGGGGGTGCGCACATTCGCCTCCAGAACGTTACTCTGGTCGCGACTGTAACTTGTTCTACTTTGATCCGGAAGCCCTGGCCGGCATCGAGGCCGGCAGCCCGAACCGTGCGAACATGCCCGGCTCGAAGAACATCGCGACATGGCTGACCTGCGGCCCGTCGAAGTCGAGCACCTGCACCGCGAACTCCCGATAGGCGTCGCCCTCGCGCAGATAGAGGGCGAACGCCTCCTGCCCGTTGGCCCGTGCCGGAACCAGCCGCAGATCCTCAGGCGCCTCTGCGGGGCACTGCGCTTGCACGAGCCGGGCGATGTCTTCCGCGCCCTGGTACCACCCGTCGTAGGGGGGCATCTCGAAGACCGCGTCCTTGGTGAACAGCTCGACGATCGCCCTGACGTCGTAGGACTCGAACGCCTCGACGTAGCGGTCGAGCTGCTCGCGCTGCTCAGGAGTGAGCGGCCGCGGCCGGTCGTCGAGGCTCGGCGCGACCTGCTCCAACTGGGCGCGGGCGCGCTGCAGCACGCTGTTGACGGCCGTGGTCGTGGTGTCGAGCACCTCGGCCACCTCGGCGGCCCGCCACTTGAGCACGTCGCGCAGGACCAGCACCGCCCGCTGGCGCGGCGGCAGGTGCTGCAGGGCCGCGACGAGCGCGAGCCGGATGCTCTCGCGGGCGGTCACGATGGCGGCCGGGTCGTCGCCGCCCGCGCCCACCATCCCGTCGGGGACCGGCTCCAGCCACGGCACCTCGTGCCGCTCCACCAGCGGCGCGGTCGGCTCCGACGCCGGCGCGCCCAGCCCGGTCGGCAGCGGCCGGCGCCCCCGGCTGTCGAGCGCGGTCAGGCACTGCGTGGTGGCGATGCGGTAGAGCCACGTGCGCAGGGACGAACGCCCCTCGAACCCCTCATAGTGGCGCCAGGCCCGCAGGTAGGTCTCCTGCACCAGGTCCTCGGCGTCGTGCACCGAGCCCATCATGCGGTAACAGTGGGCGAGCAACTCCCGGCGCATCGGGTCGGCCTGCCGGAGGAACTCCTCGTGAGATGGCCTTTCGGTCATCCCTCCTATATAGACGACGGCACCGACAGATCTCCGGCGCCCTCTGCGGCAACGCCCCCGGGCGCGTCCGGCCGGGGGCGTGGCGCGATCAGTGCGGCACCGTGAGAACGATCTTGCCCGTGGTGCGGCCGGTCTCGCCGAGCTCGTGCGCCTTGGCCGCCTCCGTCAGCGGCAGGACGGCGGCCACCTCAGCGCGCAGCCTCCCCGCCTCCATCAGCGCCGCCAGCGTGCGCATGGCGGCGTGGTCCGGCTCCACCAGCATGGCCGCCGACCTGATGCCCAGCGCGGCCGCCTCGTCGTGCACCGCCTCGTCCATCGCCGACAGGGCGAGCGTGACGAGCGTGCCGCCGGGGCGCAGGACGCGCAGCGAGCGATGCCCGTAGTCGCCGGCGATGCCGTCCAGCACCACGTCCACGTCGCGTACCGTCTCGGCGAAGTCGACGGCGCGGTAGTCGACGAGCTCGTCCGCGCCGAGCCGGCGCAGGAACTCGTGCTTGCCCGCGCTCGCGGTGCCGATCACGTGCGCGCCGCGCGCCTTGGCGATCTGCACCGCGAAGTGGCCCACCCCGCCGGCCGCCGCGTGCACCAGGACGCGCTGGCCCTCTTTGAGCCCGGCGACGTCGACCAGCGCCTGCCACGCGGTCAGCGCGGCGAGCGGGACGGCGGCCGCCTCCACGTGGTCGGCGGCGGGCGGCTTGCGGACGAAGTGACGGGACGGCGCCGTGACGTACTGGGCGTAGGCGCCGTTGCCGAAGGGGTAGCGCAGCATGCCGAAGACCTCGTCGCCCGGCGCGTACAGGACCTGGCCGATCCCGGAGTCCTCCACCACGCCGGAGACGTCGTGCCCGAGGGTGAACGGCGGCGCGCCCAGCAGCCCGCCGGTGGCGCGTGTCTTCCAGTCGGTCGGGTTGACCGAGGTGGCCTCCACCCGTACCAGCACCTCGGTCGGGCCGGGCACCGGCCTGTCGGTTTCCGTCACCTTCAGCACCTCGGGCCCGCCGAGCGAGTCCTGGGTGATCGCGAGCATTCTCATGCCGACCAGCTTGCGCCTCCGACGGGTGTACGGGCGAGCGGCCGGGAAGCCAACATCCGCAAAGATCCGGCCAACGCCGGACCGGGCAGCGTCAGATGTCGCCGAGCAGGCGGGAGGCGGCGATCTCGATGCGCCGCTGGATCTGGTCGTGGGTGCGCCGGCCGCGGAGGATCTCCAGGAGCTCCTGGACCCAGACGCTCGCCAGCGAGCCCGCCAGGGCGAGCTGCTCCTCGGTGGCCTGCTCGGGGGTGAGGCCACCGGTGGAGACGCGGAGCAGGAGGCCGGCCATGCGGTCGCCGAGGGGGATCTCGACGTCGTCGGCGAGGATGAGCGAGCGGATGAGCGCGTCGGCCAGCTCGGGCTCGCGCATGAGCCCCCGGGTGGCCCGCATCAGCACGTCGACCGCGCGCCCCGACGCGGTGTCCGCGCTCGGCGGACGGCGCTCGATGCTGCTCTCCAGCAGGTCGATCTCCTCGCCGACGACCGCCACGACGAGATCCATCTTGGACGGGAAGTAGCGGTAGAGGGTGCCGAGCGCCACGCCCGCCCGCTCGGCGACGGTGCGCATCTGCATGGCCTCGACCCCGCCGCGCGAGGCGAGGGCCGCGGCGGCCTGGACGATGCGCTTGCGGCGCTGGTGCTGGCTGCGCGATCGGGCGCCCTGTCCGCCCGGTAGGGGGCCGCCGGACGGGAGCCCGTCGGCGGTGAGGTCGTGCTCCATGGTCCTCTCGGGGGTGGTGGGGGGTGCGGCGATGGCTCCCTGAAGGGCCGCCTGCGGAGTGCGCATAAGAACACGTTATCTGATTTCCCGACGCCCCGGCTTGTTACTCGCGAGTCACAAAGAAGGCCTATCAGTGCATGTCTCCGGCGTTTCATGGATATATCGAGAGTTATTCGGATTAATCAGCGCTGGACACATATTGGAATCTGTTCTAGTTTTCGGTTGACCGAGCGCTTGGTGGAGGCACGGATGGACTTCGGCCTGGACGAGACCCAGGAAGCCCTGCGTGAGCTGGCCGCCGGCCTGCTGGCCAAGGAGGCGAGCCAGGAACGGCTGGAGGCGCACGAACGCGGCGGCGCGCCGTACGACCCCGGCCTGTGGCAGGCGCTGCGCGCGGCGGGCCTGACGGCGATCTGCGTGCCCGAGAGCGCGGGCGGCGCGGGGCTGGGACCGGTCGAGATGGCGGTGGTGCTGCGTGAGGCCGGCGCGCGGGCGGCGCCGGGCCCGCTGGCCGCCACCCTGGTGAGCACGCTCGCCGCGAGCCGGTACGGCAACCCGGACCAGCAGAGACGGCTGACCGGCGCCGCCGTCTCCACGGTCGCCATCAGGGAGCCGGGCAGGGCCCTGGCCGACCCGCCCGCCACCACCGCCGAGCGGAAGACGGACGGCTGGGTGCTGACCGGCCGCAAGTGCGGCGTCGCCTACCCGGAGGGCGACCTGCTGGTGACCGCCGACGAGGGCCTCTTCCTGATCCGCGCCCCCGGCGACGCCGCGACGGCCGGAGCGACCGCCCCGGCGTCCGTCTCGGAGGGTGAGGCCGACGCCGTGGTCGCGGTGTCCGAGTTCGCCTCGACGGGGGAGGCCGTCGCGACGGTGACGTTCGACGCCGCCCCGGCCGAGCGGGTCGCCGGGCCCGAGGCGGTGGCGGGGATGCGCCTGCTGCACACCGTGGCCGTGGCCGCGCAGGCGTCAGGGGTGCTCGCCGGGGCGCTGCGCCTGACCGTCGACCACGTCAGGAACCGCCGGCAGTTCGGCCGGGCGCTGGCCGAGTTCCAGGCCGTCACCACACAGGTCGCCGACGTCTACATCACGGCTCGGGCGCTCGACGTGGCCCTGTGGTCCGGCGCCTGGCGGCTGGCCGAGGGACTGCCCGCCGAGGAGGACGTGGCGCTGGCCGGGTACCACACGACCGAGGCGGCCCGCGCCCTCTACACCTGCCAGCACCTGCACGGCGGCCTGGGGCTGGACGTGACGTACCCGCTGCACCGCTACTTCGCGCACGCCAAGCACCTGGCGCACCTGCTCGGCGGCGCCGACGCGCAGCTCGACCTGATCGGAGCGCTCGCCTGATGCTCATCGACCTGACCCCCGGCCAGCGCCGGCTCCAGGAGGATCTGCGCGCGTACTTCGCGGCCTGCCTGACCGGGGAGGAGCGCGCGAAGATCGCCGAGGACCCGTTCGGCGAGGCGTACATGGCGCACTGCCGCCGCCTCGGCCGCGACGGCAAGCTCGGCCTCGGCTGGCCGAAGGAGTACGGCGGCGCCGGCCTCGGCCCCATCGAGCAGCAGATCTTCGCCAACGAGATCGCCCGCGCCGGCGTCCCGTACCCGCTCATCTCGGTGCAGACGGTCGCGCCGACGATCATGCAGTACGGGACGCGGGAGCAGAAGGAGCGGTTCCTGCCGAGCATCCTGGCGGGCGAGTGCCACTTCGCGATCGGCTACACCGAGCCCGAGGCCGGCACCGACCTCGCCTCGCTCCGCACCACGGCGGTGCTGGACGGCGACCACTACGTGGTGAACGGCCAGAAGATCTTCACCAGCGGCGCCCACCACGCCCAGTACATCTGGCTGGCCGCCCGCACCGACCCCGAGGCGAGGAAACACCGCGGCATCACCATGATGATCGTGTCCACGGACGACCCCGGCTTCTCCTGGACGCCGATCACCACCATGGACGGCCGCCACCACACGAACGCCACCTACTACACCGACGTCCGCGTCCCGGCCGACATGGTGGTCGGCGAGGTGGGCAAGGGCTGGGACCTGATCGTCAACCAGCTCAACCACGAACGCGTGACGCTCGGCCCCGCCGGAAGCCTCGGCCAGACCTACGACCGCCTGCTGGCCTGGGCACGCAGGACGGGCGCGGCCGACCAGCCGGACGTGCGCCGCGCGCTCGGCCGGATCCGGGCCTTCTTCCGTACGAACGAGCTGCTGAACTGGCAGGTCGCGGCGAGCATGGACCTCGGCTGGCTGGGCGCGCCCGACGCCTCGGCCACCAAGATCTACGCCTCGGAGCGGATGCAGGAGGCGGGACGGCTGGCGGGCGAGATCCTGGCCCGCCACGGCGACCCGGCCGACCCGGAGACGGCCGGGCTGATGGAGACGATCGACCGGGGCGTCAAGGGCGGCCTGGTGCTCACCTTCGGCGGCGGCGTCAACGAGGTGCAGCGGGAGCTGATCACCATGCTCGGCCTCGGCCTGCCCAGGCCGCCTCGCTGACCGGCCGCGTTCGACGGGTCCCGCGGGGTCACGGCTTGATGATCATCGGGACCGAGAAGAAGACGATCATCGCGATGGCCACGCAGATCAGGAAGCCCGCCAGCTCCCACGCCCAGTCGTGGTGACGATTGCGCCGCTTCTTCCTGCCCTTGGCGGGGTGCGGGCGGCGTCCCTTCGACGCTGAGGGCTTGCGGGCGGGGCGCGGCTTCGTCGCCAGGGGGTCCGGCCTGCGGGTGGTCCCGGCCTGCGGCGAATCCGGCTCCGGGGTGAGGCGTGAATTGGCCGGCGGCGCATCCATCTGCGCGCCACCCGCCGTGCCGGCCTTCGCCGTCCGGGACCCGCCCTCCGTACGGGAGCCGCCCACGAGGAGACCACCCGTCACGGACCCGCCCGTGAGGGAGCCGCCCGTGACAGTCCCGTCCGTACGGGACCCGCCCGTGACAGTCCCGTCCGTACGGGACCCGCCCGTGACAGTCCCGTCCGTACGGGACCCGCCCGTGACAGACCCACCCGTGACAGACCCGCCCGTGACAGATCCGCCTGTGACAGATCCGCTCGTACGGGAGTCGCCCGTGAGAGGTCCGCCCGGGAGGGGGCCGGTCGTGGTGGAGTCCGGCCAGGGGTCCTCGGCCGGCGGTTGGCGCCGGTCGGGCGCGGGCGGGGCGACCGGAGGAGACGGCATGCGGTAGACCGGCTCCTTGGGTGGGGTGCGCGGGGTGAACAGCGGCCCCGCCTCGCGGACCTGCCCCTGGTGGACCAGGAAGTCACCGGTCGCCGGCGCCGTGGCCTGCGGGTTCGCGGTCACCGGCGGTGCCGGGGCGGCGGGGTTCGGGACCACCGGGGGCGCGTCGAGCACGTCATCCCCGGTCAGGAAGGCAGGCGCCGACAGCAGCGGCTCACCCATGCCGGGCCTCGCGCCGCGCGGCGTCGGCCGTCCCGGCCCATCGGGGGAGAGCCCGTGCTGAGTTGGCCCGAGCCGGGGCGGGCCGGCCGTCGGTCCGGGCTGGTGTGGTCCGGGGTGGGACGGGCGGCGGGGGCGGAAGGCTTCGAAGGGGGTGGACGGCGGGTGGGAGAGGGACGCCGGGTTCTCGAAGGGGGCCAGGGACGACGGGCCCGGGCGTGCGCCGGTGAAGGGCCGGGCGGGGCCCTCCGGCACGGACTCGCGGTACTTCGGCATCGGCGCCGTGGTCGCGTCGTGCTCGGGGACGCGGGACGCCGGCGGCGGTGCGAGCAGGTCGCGGGGGAACAGGCCGGTCGTGGTCGCCGGGTCGGCCTCGCCGAGCGGCTGCGGCCAGGCCGGCGGCACGGGCCAGCGCGGCCTGACGAACAGCGGCGCCGGATCGGCGGTGTGCGAGCCGGCCAGGTGGATGCGGAGCGTCCCCGGCGGCTCCGGCCATGGCAGGCGGCCGAGCACGTCGCGCAGCGGCGCGACCGACAGCGCGCCGTAGACGTCGGCCATCGGCTTGGAGACGTGCCCCTCGGTCGCGGCCAGCGCCATGGTGAGGATCTGCCGGAACCGGTGGGCCGCGCTGAGCGACAGCTCCTCGGCCGTGTCGGGCGCCACGTCGAGCACCCAGGCCAGCTCGTCGAGGCCGAGCCCGCAGACGTGGCTGAGCACGAGCACCTCGCGCTGCTGCGGCCGCAGCTCGCGCAGGATCCGCTCGACCAGCGCGGAGGCGGGATCGACCAGCGGGTCGACCACCGGCGGCGCGTAGACCACGTCGCGCCGGTGGATCTCCCGGCGGGCGAACGCGTACAGGGCGGCTCGCGGAGGGTCCTCCGGCGCGCTGGTGAGGACGGACACCAGGACGTCGGCTGTCGAGCCGGGGTCGCCGAGCTGATCGGCACAGTAGACGAACAGCCCGGCGGCGTGACTGTCGTAGAGCTCGGCGATCTGCTCGCGACGGGAGCGCTGACCGGTGAGCGGGTGTGTCACGGTGACCGGTTCCTCTTGCTGGCAAGGCGGACGCTGGGGGGAAGGGGGGTGCGCCGGTGAGTCTGGAGATTGTGGAGGCAATCATGCCAACAATCCCAAGTGAAGCGCACTACCGGGCGGCGAATTCCTGGGGAATCGCAGGTCAGTGAAGCGGTTCAGTTCGGACCCGATGCCCCAGACCGGGATGGATCGCCGTAGTCTGTGGGTTCGAGAGATCATGTGGCGGTCGTGGCAGGGGGTCGCGGCCCTGCTCGATGCGGGAGGTCGCGCGTGATCACTTTCGACGCTGTCACCAAGCGCTATCCGGACGGGACCGTCGCGGTGGACGCGCTGAGCCTTGAGGCGCGCACGGGGGAGATCACCGTGCTCGTCGGGCCGTCGGGATGCGGCAAGACGACGTCGCTCCGGATGATCAACCGGATGATCGACCCCAGCGAGGGCCGGATCCTGCTCGACGGCGCTCCCGTGCAGAGCGTCGACCCTCCCGTGCTGCGTCGCGGCATCGGGTACGTGATCCAGCAGGCGGGCCTGTTCCCGCACCGCAAGGTGGTCGACAACATCGCCACCGTCCCGTACCTGCTCGGCTGGGACCGCAAGCGGGCCCGCGGCCGGGCCATGGAGCTGCTGGAGCGCGTCGGGCTCGATCCCGGGCTGGCCGAGCGCTACCCGTTCCAGCTGTCCGGCGGGCAGCAGCAGCGGGTCGGGGTGGCCAGGGCGCTGGCCGCCGACCCGCCCGTGCTGCTCATGGACGAGCCGTTCAGCGCGGTCGACCCGGTGGTCCGCACGAGCCTGCAGGACGAGCTGATCAGGCTCCAGGCCGAGCTGAACAAGACCATCGTGTTCGTCACCCACGACATCGACGAGGCGATCAAGCTGGGCGACCAGGTGGCGGTGCTGCGGGTGGGCGGCACGCTGGCGCAGCTCGCCGACCCCAAGACGCTGCTGACCGAGCCGGCCGACGACTTCGTGCGCGAGTTCCTCGGCCGTGACCGGGGCATCCGCCGCCTGCAGTTCATCTCCACCGACCGGCTGCGGCTGCGTACCGACCTGACCGTCACGGAGGGCGCCGACGGGCACGGGGACGGGCACGGGGATGGGCACGGCGACCAGCCGTGGCTGCTCGTGGTCGGCTCCGACGGGCGGCCGGTCGGCTGGCTGGCGCGCGGCCGGCCGGGGCAGCCGGAGCCCGCGGGCACCTACCGCCACGGCCGCGACTCGATGCGCGCGGCGCTGGACGCGGCCCTGCTGTCGCCGTCCGGCCACGCGGTGGCGGTGGACGAGCACGGCAAGGTCGTCGGCGTGGCCACCCGGCAGGCGCTCGACGAGGCGCTGACGGAGGCCGCCGATGGGTGACGGCCCCCCTTCCCTGTGGGAGTGGATCGCCCGCAACTGGGACACCGGGCGCGCCGGCAGCATCAAGGACCTGCTCGGCGACCACCTCCTGATGTCGCTGGTGCCCGTCGTCGCCGGGCTGGCGCTGGCCCTGCCGCTCGGGCTGGCCTGCATCCGGTGGCGGCTGCTCTACCAGCCCACCTCGGCCCTGTTCAACGTGCTCTACGCGCTGCCGTCGCTGCCGCTGTTCATGATGCTGATCTCGGTCACCGGGCTCTCACCCGTCACCGTGATCATTCCGCTGACCTTCTACGCGATGGCCGTGCTCATCCCCGCCGTGGTCGACGGCATCGGCGCGGTGCCCGACCACGTCCGCCAGTCGGCCGTGGCCATGGGCTTCACGCCGCTGCGCCGGCTGGTCCGGGTGGAGCTGCCGATCGCCGCGCCGGTCGTGATCGCCGGGCTGCGGGTGGTGGCCGTCTCCAGCATCAGCCTGGTCAGCGTGGGCGCGCTGATCGGGCAGGGCGGGCTCGGCATGCTGTTCACCCGCGCCTACCAGAACCCGTTCCTGCCGCCGGTCGTGGTCGGCATCGGGCTCATCGTGCTGCTGGCGCTGGTCGCCGACGGGCTGCTGGTGCTCGCGCAACGGCTGCTCACCCCCTGGGAACGGGCGAGGAGGGCGACGTGAACTGGCTGATCGACTTCTTCGGCGCCCCCGAGCGCTGGTCCGGGCCGTACGGGATCCCGGTGCGGCTGCTGGAGCACCTGGAGTTCTCGGCGCTGGCGCTCTTCCTGGCCATGCTGGTCGCGGTGCCGCTCGGCCTGCTGATCGGCCACACGGGCCGGGGCCACCTGGTCGTGGTGGTCTCGGCCAACCTGGCCCGGGCGATCCCCACGCTGGGCGCGCTGGTGCTGTTCGTGCTGCTGCTGGGCACCGCGTCGATCTGGCCGGTGATCATTCCGCTGGTGCTGCTGGCCGTGCCGCCGATCCTGGTCAACACCTTCGAGGGGATCAGGGGGGTCGACCCCGAGCTGCGCGACGCCGCGTACGGGATGGGGCTGCGTGGCGGGCAGGTGCTGGGGAAGGTGCTGGTGCCGGTGGCGCTGCCGCTGATCCTGCTGGGGCTCCGGCTCTCGGCCATCCAGGTGGTCGCGACCACCACGGTCGCGGCCTACACCGGACTGGGCGGGCTCGGCCGGTTCGTCATCGACGGTTTCGCGACACAGGATTACGCGAGCGTTTTCGGGGGTTCTGTGTTGATTGTGCTGTTCGCGCTCGTGGTGCAGGTCGGTTTCACCCTCGTGCAGAGGGTGACCGTCTCTCCGGGGGTGAGCCGGCGGCTGAAGGTACGTGACAGTGGTGCAACCTCCCGCTAGAAGGGGAAACAACTGATGAGACGCATGTTCGGCACCGCGGCGGTGCTCCTGACCGCGGCGCTCGCGCTGGCCGGCTGTGGCGGCGGCGGTGGTGACAACCCGCTGCAGACCACGGCCGCGACGCCGGGCGGTACGGCTTCCGGCGGGGGGACGGTCGTGATCGGGTCGTTCGACTTCGACGAGAGCGTGCTGCTCGCGTCGATCTACGCCCAGGCGCTGGAGGCCAAGGGCGTCAAGGTCGAGGAGAAGCCCAGGATCGGCAGCCGCGAGGTCGTCTACGACCAGGTGAAGAGCGGCGGGCTGTCGGTCGTTCCCGAGTACAACGGCAACCTGCTCGCCTACGTCGACAAGGAGAGCACGGCCGCCACCGCCGAGGAGATCAACGCGGCGCTGAAGGAGAAGCTGCCGCCGGAGCTGGAGGTGCTCGACTCCTCGCCCGCCGAGGACAAGGACACCCTCTCGGTCACCAAGAAGTCCGCCGCCGAGGTCGCCACCATGGACGACCTGGCCAAGGTCTCCAAGGACTGGGTGGTGGGCGGCCCGCCGGAGTTCAAGGAGCGGTGGGAGCAGCGCTTCAAGGACGTGTACGGGATCGAGTTCAAGGAGTGGAAGCCCACCGGGCCGACGACGGCCGACGCCATCAAGGACGGCTCCATCCAGGTGGGCAACGTCTTCAGCACCGACCCGAAGATGACCGTCAACGAGCTGACGCCGCTGGAGGACACCAAGAACATCTTCCCGGCGCAGAACGTCACCCCGCTGGTCCACAAGGCCACGGCGGACGACACGGTCCGGACCACGCTCAACGGCGTGTCCGCCAAGCTGACGACGGACTCGCTGCTGGAGATGATGCAGAAGATCTCCGTCAACAAGGACGAGCCCGCCACGGTGGCCGAGGAATGGCTGACCTCGAACGGCCTGGGCTGACGCTCCCGCCCGCCAGGCTCCCCGGCTCCCGGGGGGCCCGGCGGTGAGCGAGTTCACCGACGCGATGGGGCAGCTCGCGGCGGGCGTGTCGGTCGTCACCGTGCGCGACGACCGCGACGACCTGGGCGTCACCATCTCCGCGCTGATGTCCGTGTCGCTCGATCCGCCGCTGGTGCTCGTGAGCCTGGGCAGCCGGGGCTACCTCAGCGAGGTGCTGCTGCGCCGCGACCGGTGGGCGTGCTCGCTGCTGTCGTCAGGACAGGCGGCGATGGCGAGCCGGTTCGCGGCCGCGGGCCGGCCGAGCGCCCGCCATCTCGTGGCGGGCGCCCCGCACCACCGCGGCGCGTACTCGGACGCGATCGTGCTCGACGGCGGCGTCGCGGCGCTGGAGGCGGAGACCGCGCAGGTGGTGCCGGCCGGCGACCATACCCTGTTCGTGGCCCGGGTGCTCAGCGTCGACTACGTCACCCCGGGCCTGCGGCCGCTCATCCGCCTGCGCGGCCGCTACCGCTCGGTGAGCGCCTAGCGGATCCGGTACCACGCGGGGAGCGCGAGCGGGCCGATCGCCGGGAGGCCGAGCTCGGCGGAGAGCCGGGCCAGCGGGCCCCAGGCGTCCAGGCGCACCCGGGCCAGGGCCGCGGCCTTGTCCTCGCTCGACTCGGGGCCGCGCAGGCGCTCCAGCGGGTTGAGCTTCGGGTAGACCCGGACCGGGGCCTCCTCCGCCAGGCCGACCCGCTTCCTGGCCAGCAGCAGCGCGTCCTCCAGGCCGCCCAGCTCGTCCACCAGGCCGCGCTCGCGGGCGTCGGCGCCCGTCCACACGCGGCCTCGGGCCAGCTCGTGGGCGCGCTCGCGGCTCAGGTCGCGGGCCTGGGCCACCTTGCCCACGAAGTCGTCGTAGATCCGGTCCAGCCAGGCGTTGACCCGGTCCCACTGCTCGGGGGAGAAGGCCCGGCTGGTGGAGAACATGCCGGCGTTGGCCCCCTCGGAGACCTGCTCGGTGTCCACGCCGATCTTCCCCATCAGCTCGGACAGCACCGGCTTGCCGCCCAGGACGCCGATCGACCCGGTGAGGGTGCCCGGCTGGGCCATGATCACGTCGGCGGCCATCGCGACGAAGTAGCCGCCGGAGGCAGCCACGTCGCCCATCGACACGATCACGGGCTTGACCTCGCGCGTCAGCACCACCTCACGCCACACCGTGTCGGAGGCCACGTACGAGCCGCCGGGGCTGTCGACCCGGAACACCACGGCCTTGACGTGCTGGTCGCGGCGGGCGGCGCGCAGTGCGGCGCTGATCGTGTCGGAGCCCATCGCGCCGCCCCCGCCGAGCGGGCCGCGGCCGCTGCGGCCGGTGCGGATCGCGCCGCTGCCGTGCACGAGCGCGATGCCGTCGGCGGTCGGCTGGGGGAGCTTCTTGACGGCCGACGCCCGGTGGTAGCGGGACACGTACTGCAGGTGGGCGTCCGCGCCGGCGGACCGCTTGACCTCGTCGTACACCTCGTCCCGGTAGGCCAGGCCGTCGACCAGGCCGGCCTCCAGCGCCTCGGCGCCGATGAACGGGCCGCGGTCGATCAGCTCGCGCACCTTGGCGGGGTCGAGCCGCCGGCCCTCGGCGATGCCCGCGACGAGCTGCTCGGTCACCGACTCCACGATGCGGGCCATCGACTCGCGGTGCGGCTCGGTCATGTGGTCCTGGGTGAAGGTGTTGGCCGCGGTCTTGTACTCGTGGCGCTGGCCGACCTGGTAGTCGACGCCGAGCTTGCCCAGCGCGTTCTTCAGGAAGCGCTGCTCCAGGACCACGCCGGTCAGGCCCACGTCGCCGCTCGGCTGCAGGTAGACCCGCTCGAACGCGCTGGCCAGGAAGTAGGGGACGGTCCCGGCGCCGAACTCGCCGAACGTCTCGGCGAAGGCCACGGTCTGCTTGCCGGAGGCGCGGAACTGGACGACGGCCTGGCGCAGCTCCTGCACGGTCGCCAGCCCGATCGGATTGCCGCCGATCTTCACGATCAGCGCCTTGACCCGTGAGTCCTGCCGTGCTCGCTTCAGCCCGGCCAGCACGTCGGAGAGGCGGGGCTTGCGCATGGACATCAGCGCGGCGAGCGGGTCGGCGGGCGGTCCCTCAGTCAGTCCCTCCGTGAGGTCGAGTTCGAGCACGAGCGGCGCGGTACGTCGCTGCCGGAGTTTTTCAACGGTATCGAAGATCGCCTTACCTGCGTCCATAGAGCCACCCTAAGCGGCGCAAGTCGGACGCGTGTGTCCAACTCATGCCAAGTAGGGACGGCTCATGCCGAGGTGACCGCTCAGCGCGGAGCGGCGGTCGCGGTCGCGCGCCCCACGTCGAGGCGTCGCACGGGGCCGCCGCCCGCGACCGGCCGGCCGGTCTCCTGCAGCCGCCGCAGGGCCCGCGCCGGGTCGAGCGCCGGGTACGCCTGCCGCATCACCGCGAACGCGCCCGCCACGTGCGGCGTGGACATGGAGGTGCCGCTCATGGTCCCGTACGAGTCGTCCGGCACCGAGGATGTGATCGCCACGCCCGGGGCGAACAGGTCCAGCAGCCGCCCCCGGTTCGAGAAGGCGGCGATCTGGTCGGCGTCGTCGGTGGCGCCCACCGCGACGGCGCTGGAGACGCAGGCCGGCGCCGAGACGCCGGCGCGCCCCCCGTTGCCGGCCGCCACCACGGGCGCGACGCCGAGGCCCACCAGCGCGTCGAACTCGCCCTTGAGCGCCCCCGCCTCCGGGTCGGCGTCGCAGTGCCGCTCGTACGGGCCGGACCCGCCGAAGCTCATGTTCACCGAGGCCACGTTGTGCCTCCTGGCCACGCGCGCGACGTACTCCAGCGCCAGCTTCTGGTCGGAGGTGTAGCTGACGAAGCAGGGCGTCCCCGCGCCGACCTGCGCGCATCCCGCCGGGGAGTCGAGGCGGCTGAAGACCTGGACGGGCAGGATCGAGGCGCCGGGGGCGACCCCGTTCGCCGGGGCGCCGGGCGCGAACCGGCCGGCCGCAATGCCGGCCACGTGGGTGCCGTGGCCGCACTGGTTGACGCCGCCCGCCATGCAGCGCCTGATCGAGCTGTTCGCGGCTCCTGGGCCGGTCTGGGTGTCGCGGCCGTTCGGGCACAGGGAGACGGCCCCGGTCGTCGGGTCGGTGGTGGAGAAGCAGGCCTGGTCCACGATGCGGCCGGTCAGAAAGGGATGGTCGCCGTCGACGCCCAGGTCCAGGACGGCGACGGTGGCGCCGCGGCCCGTCCAGCCGGCCGCGTTCGCGTCGTCGGAGCCGATCACCCTGGTGCTCTCGGCCAGGAACGGCACGCTCAGCCGGTCGGCGTACACGGCCCTGACCCGGCGGTCCCTGCGGAGCTCGGCCAGCGCGGCGGCGTCGACCTCGGCGACGAGGAAGCCGGCCGAGGCGGACATCTCCAGCACCCTGGACCCCGGCGAGGCGCGCTCGACGTCCGTGGCGACGCCGCCCACCGGATGACCGGGCCGCAGCTCGACGATGGAGCGGACCCTCCGCTCGGCGCGGACCCGCGCGGTCAGGCCCCGGCCGACCTTGGGCCCGTCACCGTCCTCGGCGCTCCGTGGAGCATTCCGGGG
This sequence comes from Nonomuraea sp. CA-218870, assembly GCF_050936535.1. Classification (NCBI taxonomy): domain Bacteria; kingdom Bacillati; phylum Actinomycetota; class Actinomycetes; order Streptosporangiales; family Streptosporangiaceae; genus Nonomuraea; species Nonomuraea sp. CA-218870. The sequence goes on from NZ_JBNJMN010000002.1 coordinate 716,576, forward strand.
AGCGGCCTGTGGAGCCCGCCGTGGAGCGCCGTCCGACGCGTCACCCGAGGCCTCGCCCCGCACGCCGTCCGGAGCGCCGTCCCGGGCGCCCGCGTGTCCCGCGGGCGCGGCCAGCACCGCGGTCAGGGCGAGCGCGCAGGCGAGCGCGGAGCGAGATCCCACTGGTTCCTCCGAGGGCGTCGAGCGGACGGCACGGCGGATTGCTCCCCGGTCGCGTCGTCCGTGACGCCTCGGTTGCCCAGCCCTTTACCGGGATTTGATCACCTTGGCGGCGGCCTTCTTGAGCGAGGCTCCCGTCGACTTCTTCGACAGCCGCACCTTCTCCGCGGAGCCGAGGGTCTTGGTGCCGTTCGAGCCGTGCGCCCAGTTGAGCCAGCCTGCCAGCAGCGCGCTGTCGAGCTTCCGCTTGGCCGTCCTGGTGCTCTTGAGCACCCGGTACGCCTTGCCCAGCGACGAGGCCTTGGTCACTTCGGGGAACACCTTGCTGGCCTTGCCCACGAGCTTGAGGTAGCAGCCGAGCGTCTCGTCGCTCATCGTGCCGCTGCCGCGGTGGATCTCCTTGGCCCACTGCTTGGCGGTCAGCCGCTTGCCCGCGGTGCCCCGGGTGCAGACCGGCGCCGCCTTCGCGGGCGGGGTCGGGGTGACGGTGATCGTGACCGTGACGGTGACGGTGGGCAGCGGCACCGGCGTCGGGTCCTGCGACGGCTCCGGCTGGGGCGTCGGGCCGGACGGTTCCGGATCGGCAGGGTCGGGGTCGGTCGGGTCCGGGTCGGTCGGGTCGGGGTCGGTCGGGTCGGGGTCTGTGGGGCCCGGGTCCGTCGGGTTGGGGGCGGTCGGCGGGCTCTGGCTGACGTCCGGCTGCGGCGCGCTGCCGGTCACCGCCGCCGCCACGTCCAGCCGCGGCGTGCGCACCTCGGCGCCGCCGACCTGGTAGACGTACGGCCTGCCGGTGGCGACGAGCTTGGCGATCAGCTCAGGCATCGGCGTCTGCGGCGACTGCGCCTTCAGCAGCGCCAGCGCGCCCGCCACGTGCGGGGTGGCCATGGACGTGCCGCTGTAGACGGTCATCTGGTCGTCCGGCACCGACGACTCGATGTCCACGCCGGGCGCGAACAGGTCGAGCAGCGCGCCCCGGTTGGAGAAGTCGGCGATGGCGTCGCCGTCGTCGTTGGCGCCGACGGACACGGCGGAGCTGATGCAGGCGGGGAACGAGGCGCCCTCGAAGTACTCGTTGCCGGCCGCGACCACGGTGGCGATGTTCCTGGCGAGCAGGGCGTCGATCTTCGGCTTGAAGATCTGTCCCTCCTCGCTGTCGTCGCAGGTGGTCTGGTACGGCATGCCGCCGAGGCTCAGGTTCACCGCCGCGATCGGCTCGGTGAGCGAGGCCACGTGGTCCAGGGCCAGCCGCAGCGACGACTCGTACGCCAGCAGGCAGGCGGCCGCCCCGCACAGGTCCTCGTCGTTGACCCGGCTGAACACCTGCACCGCGATGATGCCCGCGCCGGGCGCGACCCCGCCGGTGCCGGCGGCGATACCGGCCACGTGCGTGCCGTGGTCGCACAGGTTGACCCCGTCGAGCAGGCACTTGGCGGTGGTGGCGTCGGCCGCGCCGCGGCCGGTCTGGCTGGGCTCGCCGTTGGGGCAGAGCGACTCCGTGCTCGCGTCCACGGCGGAGAAGCACGCCTCGGCCACCACCCGGTTCCCCAGGAACGGGTGGTCCAGGTCGATGCCGGTGTCCAGGATGGCGACGTTCTGCCCGGCCCCGGTGTGGCCGGCGGCGTGCGCCTGGTCGGCCCCGATCTGCTTGATGCTGGAGGCCAGGGCGGGCGGGTAGGCGCGGTCGCGGTGGATGGAGGTGACCCGGGGGTCCTCGGCGAGCGCGGCCAGTTCTTCCGCCGTGCCCTCGACCACCATGAACGGCTGGCTCTGCGGCTGCAGCAGCACCTCGACGCTGTCGGCGGCGGCCTTGCCCGCCACCGGGGCGTGCTGGCCGGGGTCGGTCAGCTCGACGATGGCGCGCACGGTGCCGCCGTCGACCGCTAAGCCCTCCTCGATCTTCTCTTCGGCGCTCGCGGCGGCGCTGGGGGACGGTGTCGGCGTGGGATCGTCGGCGAACGCCGGCGCCGCGGGGAGCAGCGCCAGCATGATCGCGGTGGCGATCAGGGGGCGAAGTCGCACCAGCTTCCTCCGAAGAGACATGATCTCGGAGTTTAGGGTGATTTATCCGGACGGCACAGGCCCTGATCCCGCTTTCTCACCGAACTTTCAGCCGCCTGTCAGGAGGCGGGAGACCGCAGCCAGACCGCACCCAGCGGCGGCACCCGCAGCGTCGTGGAGTACGGCAGGCCGTGCCACGGCTCCTCGACCGCCTCCACCGCGCCCAGATTGCCCACCCCGCTGCCCCAGTACTCGTAGGCGTCGGTGTTGACCGCCTCGGTCCACCGCCCTCCGTACGGGAGCCCGATCCGGTAGTTCTCGTGCGTCCCGCCGCTGAAGTTGGCCACGCACGCCACCGCGGACCCGTCCCGGGCGTAACGGACGAAGGAGAACGTGTTGCCCGGCGCGTCGTCCGCGTCGATCCACCGGAAGCCCTCGGGCCGCGTGTCCTGCTCCCACAGCGCCGGGGTGTCCTTGTAGAACCGGTTGAGGTCGCGTACCAGCTTCTGCACGCCCTGATGGCCGTCGAACTCCAGCACCCACCAGTCGAGCCCGCGCTCCTCCGACCACTCCGAGCCCTGGCCGAACTCCCCGCCCATGAACAGCAGCTGCTTGCCCGGATGCGCCCACATGAACGCCAGCAGAGCGCGCAGCTGGGCGAAGCGCTGCCACTCGTCGCCGGGCATCTTGCCCAGGAGCGAGCCCTTGCCGTGCACCACCTCGTCATGGGAGAGCGGCAGGACGTAGTTCTCCGAGTAGGCGTAGATGAGCGAGAACGTCATCTGGTGATGGTGGTACTGCCGGAAGACCGGCTCGTGCCGGAGATACTCCAGCGTGTCGTGCATCCAGCCCATGTTCCACTTGAACCCGAAGCCGAGCCCGCCCAGGTGCACCGGCCGCGACACACCCGGCCACGCGGTGGACTCCTCCGCCACGGTCATGATGCCGGGGGCCTCCCGGTAGCAGACGGCGTTCATCTCCTTGAGGAACTCGACCGCGTCGAGATTCTCCCTGCCGCCGTAGACGTTGGGCGTCCACTCGCCCTCGCGCCGCGAGTAGTCCAGGTAGAGCATCGAGGCCACCGCGTCCACCCGCAGGCCGTCGATGTGGAACTCCTGGAGCCAGTAGAGCGCGTTGGCGACCAGGAAGTTGCGCACCTCGCGGCGGCCGAAGTCGAACACGTACGTGCCCCAGTCGGGGTGCTCGCCCCTGGCCGGGTCGGCGTGCTCGTACAGCGGGGTGCCGTCGAACCGGGCCAGCGCCCAGTCGTCCATCGGGAAGTGCGCGGGCACCCAGTCCAGCAGCACCCCGATGCCCTTCTGGTGCATCCGGTCCACGAACGCGCGGAACTCGTCAGGCGTGCCGAAACGGGCCGTCGGCGCGTAGTAGGAGGTCACCTGGTAGCCCCACGACCCGCCGAACGGGTGCTCGGCCACCGGCAGCAGCTCCACATGCGTGAAGCCCAGGTCGGCCACGTACGCGGAGAGCTGGTCCGCCAGCTCCAGATAGGACAGGCCGGGCCGCCACGAACCCAGGTGCACCTCGTAGATGCTCACCGGCCCGTTGCGCGGCTGCCCCTCGGCCCGCTCGGCCATCCACTCCTCGTCCTGCCAGGTGTACCGCGACCGCTCCACGACCGAGGCGGTCTGCGGCGGCAGCTCGGTCCGGCGCGCCATCGGGTCGGCCTTGTCGCGCCACACGCCGTCGGCGCCCAGCACCTGGTACTTGTAGCGTTCGCCGGCGTCGACGCCGGGGACGAACAGCTCCCACACGCCCGAGCGGCCCAGCGAGCGCATCGGGTGGGCGGTGCCGTCCCAGTGGTTGAAGTCGCCGATCACGCGGACGCCGCGGGCGTTCGGGGCCCAGACGGCGAACGCCGTGCCGGGCACGTCCTGGTGCTCCATCACCCGGGCGCCGAGGACCTCCCAGAGCCGCTCGTGCCGCCCCTCGCCGATCAGGTGCAGGTCGACCTCGCCCAGCGTCGGCCAGTGCCGGTACGGGTCGCGCGTCTCGTACGCCTCACCGCCGGGGTAACGGACGCTCAAGGTGTAGGCGGGAACCTTGTCCAAACCGGAGACCGTGGTCTCGAACACGCCATGGGCCACATGTCTCAGATCGTGTGCGGTGCCGTCCTCCAGCACCACCCGGACCTGTTCTGCGAGCGGGCGGAGCGCACGGAAGGTCGTCCCGTTCGGCCCCAGGTGGGCACCCAGCACGGAGTGCGGATCATGATGCGCCCCGCCCGCGAGGCGGTCGAGCTCTGTCCTCATCGGCATGCTCCCAACACTGCCCTATGGCGACCGTCCATCTGTGGCACTGCCCGCATTCACCCCGACAATCACCGAAAGTGCGGAATCTTGGGTTTATAGAAAAATAAGCGCAGGTACGGCCCGTTTCGTCAATCCGGGCGCCTCGGCTCCGACCAAGGTCTCGACGGAGTGGTACGACCCCTGAGGAGGACCCATGGCCCAGCTGCTGAGAGTGCAGAACTTCACCGTCTCCAGCGACGGGATCGGCGCCGGCGCCGACCAGAGCCTCGAACGCCCGTTCGGCGGCGACATCGACCCGGGCGCGATGTTCGCCTGGGCCGGCGCCACGGCGAGCTGGCCCAACCGCACCGAACCCGGCGGGAGCCGCGGCCTCGACGACTACTTCACCCGCGACTTCACCAACGACATCGGCGCCGAGATCATGGGCCGCAACAAGTTCGGCCCCCAGCGCGGCCCCTGGCAGGACCACGAGTGGCGCGGCTGGTGGGGCGACGAGCCCCCGTTCCACACCCCGGTGTTCGTCATGACCCACCACGAACGCCCCTCCTTCACGCTCTCCGACACCACCTTCCACTTCGTCGGCGGCGACCCGGCCACCGTCCTGGACAGGGCGCGCGCGGCGGCGGGAGGCAAGGACGTCCGCCTCGGCGGCGGCGTCACCACCATCCGGGAGTTCCTGGAGGCCGACCTCGTCGACACCCTGCACGTGGCGGTCTCACCGGTGAAGCTCGGAACCGGACTGCGGCTCTGGGAGTCACCCGACGACCTGCGCGACCGCTACCACCTGGAGATCGTCCCCAGCCCGAGCGGCGTCACCCACCACCTGTTCTGGCGCAGGTGACCCGGGGCACTCCTGGCCGGTTCGAGCGGAGCGACACCGGAGACGGCGTAGCCATAGGAGAGGCGATCCAGCGCGGCGCCGACCGGCGGCCATCGACTCGGTCGAACGCCTTCCGCTGTGGTGCGTGGTGCGACATAGGCCGCGCCGGGTCTAGCGGAAGGCCGCCAGTGGGATCGAGATCCAGGCCGGGCGGTTGCGGGCCTCGTACATGACCTCGTAGACCGCCTTAGACAGCTCGAAGGCGCGCAGCAGCGCCGCGTCGGCCGGGGTGATGACGCCGCCGCCCTCCGCGTAGCCCTCCAGGAACGCGGCCCTGTTGCGCTTGGTCCACTCCTCGGCCTTCGGCTCCAGGCGGGCCGCCTCGGCGTGGCCGGCGAGCAGGTGCCGGGAGGCGTAGTCGAACGAGCGCAGCATGCCGGCCACGTCGCGCAGCGGCGAGGAGAGGGCACGGCGTTCGGCGAGCGGCCGGCCGGGCTCGCCCTCGAAGTCGAGCACCACCCAGTCGGTGGTGGTGCGCATGACCTGGCCGAGGTGGAAGTCGCCGTGCACGCGCTGGACGGGGAGTTCGGCGGTCAGTTCCTCGGCCCGGTGGTAGGCCCGCTCCACCGCGGGCACGTACGCGCGCAGTTCGGGCACCTCGGCCACAGCCTGGCCGAGCTGCCGCCTGAAGTCCTCGACCATGCGCTTGACCTCGGGCGGATCCATCACGCCGGTGTCGAACGCCTCGCGCAGTTCGTGGTGGACGCGGGCGGTGGCCGCGCCGAGCCGGTTGGCCTCGGCGGCGAAGTCGCCGCCGGCGTCCGCCGCGGGCAGGCCGGGCAGCGAGTTGTACAGGTCGCGCACGCTGGTGAGCGCCAGGTCCCAGCCGTCGGTGGAGTTCGACAGGTACTCCTGCATGATCGCCAGTGTGGTCGGGACGCCGTCGAGGTCGGTCTCGATCCACCCGTACGGCTGCGCGATGTGCGGCGCGTGCCGGGCCGCCAGCGCGGTGGTGATCTCCAGTTCGGGGTTGACGCCGGGGACGAGCCGGCGGAAGAGCTTGCAGATGTACTCCTCGCCGAACACCAGTGAGGTGTTGGACTGTTCGGCGCCGAGCACGAGGCTGCGCTGCGTGGTGTCGATCGCGACGTCGGGCAGGCGGCGGAAGCGCACGCCCGCCCGGTCGGCGTCGTCCGCCATGGACTGCAGCATCCAGTGGGTCAGCTCGTGGTCGTGGACGGCGTCGTAGGCCGCCCATTCGCCGTCTTCGGCGTGGTACGGCCCGATGTAGGCGTGGGTGAGGGTGTCGGGGAGCTCCCTGCGCAGGCCGAGCGGGAGCTGGTATCGCTCGTGGGACCCTTCCTGGCGCACCGACACGACCAGGTGGCGCAGGCTCGGGTCTCCGGCTTCGAGGAGCACGTCGGACTCGACCGACAGTGAGTCGATCGGGCGCCCCTTGCCGCCGAACCAGCGTTGGCGGGTGATCCATGCGGCAAGGAGCTCGTCCAGCACGTCCTATTCCTCCTGGGTGCGGACCGGCGGCAAGGTGAACCAGTAGAACCCATGCCCAGGAAGCGTCAAAAGATACGGAAGTTCCCCAATTGGGGGAAATGGCACGCCGCCCATCGTCTCCACCGGCGACACGCCGACGAAGCGGCGCAGGTCGAGCTCCACCGGCTGCGGGAAGCGGGACAGATTGTTCACGCAGAGCATGCGGTCGTCGCCCAGCTCCCGGACGAACGCGAGCACGCTCGGGTTGGAGGAGTTGAGCTCGGCGAACTCGCCCAGCCCGAACACCGGGTGGCGCTTGCGGATCTCGATCATCCGGCGGGTCCAGTGGAGCAGCGAGGCGGCGTTCTTCTGCTGGGCCTCGACGTTGAGCCCCTGGTAGCCGTAGATCGGGTCCATGATGACCGGCAGGTAGAGACGGCCGGGGTCGCAGTCGGAGAACCCGGCGTTGCGGTCGGGGTCCCACTGCATGGGCGTGCGGACGCCGTCGCGGTCGCCGAGCCAGATGTTGTCGCCCATGCCGATCTCGTCGCCGTAGTAGAGCACCGGCGAGCCGGGCAGCGAGAGCAGCAGGGCGGTGAACAGCTCGATCTGGTTGCGGTCGTTCTCCAGCAGGGGGGCCAGCCGGCGGCGGATGCCGACGTTCGCCCGCATGCGGGGGTCCTTGGCGTACTCGGCGTACATGTAGTCGCGCTCTTCGTCCGTGACCATTTCGAGGGTGAGTTCGTCATGGTTGCGGAGGAAGATTCCCCACTGGCAGTTTTCCGGAATTTTCGGCGTTTGGGCCAAAATTTCGGAAATGGGGTAACGAGACTCCCTGCGGACCGCCATGAAGATGCGCGGCATCAGCGGAAAATGGAAGGCCATGTGGCATTCGTCCCCGCCGCCCACCGGGTCGCCGAAGTACTCCACCACGTCCGACGGCCACTGGTTGGCCTCGGCCAGCAGCACCCGGTCCGGGTAGATCCGGTCGACCTCGGCCCGCACCCGCTTGAGGTACTCGTGCGTCCTGGGGAGGTTCTCGCAGTTGGTGCCCTCCTCCTCGAAGAGGTACGGCACCGCGTCCAGCCGGAACCCGTCGATGCCCAGGTCCAGCCAGAAGCGCAGGACCTCCAGCATCGCGTCCTGCACCGCGGGGTTCTCGTAGTTGAGGTCCGGCTGGTGGTGGAAGAACCGGTGCCAGTAGTACTGGCCGCGCACCGGGTCGTAGGTCCAGTTGGACGTCTCGGTGTCGATGAAGATGATCCGGGCGTCGGAGTAGCCCGTGTCGGTGTCGGACCAGACGTAGAAGTCGCCGAACGGTCCCTCGGGATCGTGCCGGGACGCCTGGAACCAGGGGTGGGCGTCGCTGGTGTGGTTCATCACCAGGTCGGCGATGACCCGCATGCCGCGCTTGTGCGCCTCCTCCACCAGCCGTACGAAGTCCCCCAGATCACCGAACTCCGGGAGGATCTTCATGAAGTCGGCGATGTCATAGCCGCCGTCGCGCAGCGGGGACTCGTACAGCGGGAGCAGCCAGAGACAGTCCACGCCGAGCCACTGGAGGTAGTCGAGCTTGTCGATGAGGCCGCGGATGTCACCCGTGCCGTCGCCGTTGGAGTCGGCGAAACCCCTGATCAGCACCTCGTAGAAGACGGCGCGCCGATACCAGTACGGATCGCGGGGTTTCTCGTCGTCGAAGGTGTTGGGAATGGGTGTGGAGCTCATGAGCTCTCCTCTCCGGGGCTCATGAGGGAGGCGCTTGCACACACAGTTGAAGACTCCCCGCTGAATTCAGCTCTACCGTGGTGAGGCTCGCACGGTGAGAATGTGGGCCGGCTGGATGTGAGGGTCGAGCCGCACGTAGTTGTTCTGCCTCCAACGGTACGACTCGCCGGAGAGCTCGTCGTCCACCACGAACTCGGCGTTCCAGTCGAGCCCGAGGGCGGGCAGGTCGAGGTCGACGGTGGCCTCGTGGGTGTGGTGCGGATCGAGGTTGATCACCGCTATGACGACGTCGCCCAGTCCGTGCCGTCGGGTGGCAGTGTCGTAGGCGCCGGAAAGCCGCTTCGAGAAGCAGACGATGTCCGGCTGGTCGACCCTGTGGAACCGTAGGTTACGCAATTCCTGAAGCGCCGGATGGGCTCTTCGGAACAAATTCAGGCGGGTGATGAAGGGCGCCAGGCTGCGGCCTTCCCGTTCCGCGCCCGCCCAGTCGCGCGGCCGGTACTGATATTTCTCGCTGTCGAGGTATTCCTCGCTTCCCGGGCGCACCGGAACGTTCTCCGCGAGTTCGTACCCCGAGTACACCCCCCACGTCGGTGAGGCCAGCGCCGCCAGCGCGGCCCGGATCTTGAACGCGGGCACCCCGCCGTGCTGGAGGTACTCGTGCAGGATGTCCGGCGTGTTGACGAACAGGTTGGGCCGCAGGTAATGGGACGTGGCGTGGGCCAGCTCCATGAGGTAGTCCTCGACGTCCCACTTGGAGTTCTTCCACGTGTAGTACGTGTAGGACTGGTGGAAGCCGACCTTGGCCAGCGTGCGCAGCATCGGCGGCCGGGTGAACGCCTCCGAGAGGAACAGCACGTCCGGGTCGGTGGCGTGGATGTCGGCCAGGAGCCGCTCCCAGAACCCCACCGGCTTGGTGTGCGGGTTGTCGACCCGGAAGATCCGCACGCCGTGGTCCATCCAGTGGCGCAGCACCCGCTTGATCTCCGCGTACAGGCCCTCGGGGTCCCTGTCGAAGTTGAGCGGGTAGATGTCCTGGTACTTCTTGGGCGGGTTCTCGGCGTAGGCGATGGTGCCGTCGGCGCGGATGGTGAACCACTCGGGATGCTCCTTGACCCACGGGTGGTCGGGGGAGCACTGCAGGGCGAAGTCGAGCGCCACCTCCATGCCGAGCTCACGGGTGCGGCCGACGAAGTCGTCGAAGTCCTCGATGGTGCCGAGGTCGGGATGGACGGCGTCGTGCCCGCCGTCCTCCGAGCCGATGGCCCACGGCGAGCCGGGCTCGTCGGGCTCGGGGCTGAGCGTGTTGTTGCGGCCCTTGCGGTAGGTGTGGCCGATCGGATGGATGGGCGGCAGGTAGACGACGTCGAAGCCCATCTTGGCGATGGCGGGCAGACGCTTGGCCGCAGTCTGGAAATTTCCGGATTTGCTGATGACAGAGTCGCTGACCACGGCCCCTTCCGAGCGCGGGAAGAACTCGTACCAGGATCCGTAGAGGGCCCGCCGCCTGGCCACCCGCACCTTGTACTGCTTGGCCCTGGTGATCAGGTCGCGCAGCGGGTGGGCCGCCAGCAGCGAGGCGGTCTCGGGCAACTGCGCGATCGACAGCCGGGCCCGCGGGTCGAGGTCGGCGTCGCGGAGCTTGGCCGCGACGCCGAGCAGGGCCGCCCGGTGTCCGCAGGCGCTCTCGCCGCCGTTCGGGGCCGGGCAGTCGGCCTGCCGCACGGCCTTGGCCGCGCGCTCGAACAGCCGGGCGCCCTCCTCGCACATGAGGTCGGTGTCGAGGCCGCGCGGGATCTTGATCTCGGCGTCGTGCAGCCAGCTCGCGACGGGGTCGCTCCAGGCCTCCACGCGGAAGAGCCAGTCGCCCTCGCTCGGCAGGCAGACGTCCACGGCCCACCGGTCGGTGCCGGGGGCGGTCTCGCGCATCGGTCTCAGCCGGGCCCGCTGCCCGTCGGGCGCGGTGAGCACGACTCCGGCGGCCACGGCGTCATGGCCCTCCCGGAACACGGTCGCCGAGACCTCGAAGGTCTCGCCTGCGACCGCCTTGGCGGGCCACTGCCCGCAGTCGACGACGGGGGAGATGTCCGTGATGGGAATTCGTCCGATCATCGCATTTCAGGGTTGCGACGGCACTCGGTACCGCCGGAGGCTTTCCTGGCAGGATCGATCCTTGCACGTGGATTGCGGGCAGCAGTGGATAGACCTCCCGAGTGTCCCCGGGAACACCTGACAGTGGAGAAAGTTGCCCCGATAGTCCTCATTCATGCTTCGTCCCGGAAGGGGTTTGAACGCCCGGGCTGGGGGTGAAGGAAAGAGACGTTCCTCCTAGCCCGTAGGGTTCCTATTGTGAGAGCTATCCGCCGGTTCACCGTCCGGACCGTCCTGCCCGCGGAGCTGGCCGCACTCGGCGAGCTCGTCCACAATCTGCGCTGGTCGTGGCACCCAGAGACACTGGATCTCTTCGCCGAGGTCGACCCCGTCCTCTGGGAGCAGGTGGGTCACGACCCTGTCGCCCTGCTCGGCGCCGTGGGGCCCGACCGGCTGGCCGAGCTGGCCGCCGACCGCCGCTTCCGGCGACGCCTCGCCGACGCGGCCGACGACCTGCGCGAGTACATGACCGCGCCGCGGTGGTACCAGACGCTGCCCGACGCGGCGCGGGCCATCGCCTACTTCTCCCCCGAGTACGGCATCGCCGCCGCCCTGCCGCAGTACTCGGGCGGCCTGGGCATCCTGGCCGGCGACCACCTCAAGGCCGCCAGCGACCTGGGCGTGCCCATCCTCGCGGTCGGCCTGCTCTACCGGCACGGCTACTTCACCCAGTCCCTCTCGCCCGAGGGCTGGCAGCTGGAGCACTACCCGTCGCTCGACGCGGGCGGCCTGCCGCTGAGCCTGCTCAAGGAGCCCGACGGCGCCCCGGTCAAGGTCCGCATCTCCCTGCCGGGCGAGCGGGTGCTGCACGCCCAGGTGTGGGTGGCGCAGGTCGGGCGGGTGCCGCTGCTGCTGCTCGACTCCGACGTGGCCGACAACGACAGCGCCGCCCGCGACGTCACCGACCGGCTCTACGGCGGCGGCAGCGACCACCGGCTGATGCAGGAGCTCCTGCTCGGCGTGGGCGGGGTGCGCGCCATCCGCGCCTTCTGCCGCATCACCGGCAGCCCCGAACCCGAGGTGTTCCACACCAACGAGGGCCACGCGGGCTTCCTGGGCCTGGAGCGCATCCGCGAGCTGACCGAGTCGAGGCTCTCCTTCGACGAGGCGCTGGAGGCGGTGCGGGCCGGCACGGTCTTCACCACCCACACCCCGGTGCCCGCCGGCATCGACCGGTTCCCCGTCGACATGATCGCCCGGCAGTTCGGCGGCGACAACGCCTGGCCGACCGTGCCCGTCGAGCGCATTCTGGCGCTCGGCGCCGAGTCCGACCCCGGCCGGTTCAACATGGCCGTCATGGGCATGCGGCTGGCCCAGCGCGTCAACGGCGTCTCCCGGCTGCACGGTGAGGTCAGCCGCGAGATGTTCCAGGACCTGTGGCCGGGCTTCGACGTCGACGAGGTCCCGATCGGCTCGATCACCAACGGCGTGCACGCGCCCACCTGGGTCGGCCGCGAGTTCATGGAGCTGGCCGGACGCGAGCTGCCGTCGCTGCTGGAGCGGGCGCGCGGCTGGGAGGGCGTGCAGAAGATCTCCGACGCCGAGATCTGGGAGATCAGGCGCACGCTCCGGCGCCGCCTGGTGGAGGGCGCGCGGGAGCGGCTGCGCCGGTCGTGGCTCGACCGCGGCGCCTCGCCGGCCGAGCTGGGCTGGATCGACGACGTGCTGGACCCGGAGGTGCTGACGATCGGGTTCGCCCGCCGGGTGCCCTCCTACAAGCGGCTCACGCTCATGCTCAGCGACCCCGAGCGGCTGACCGAGCTGCTGCTCGACCCCGAGAAGCCGGTGCAGATCCTGATCGCCGGCAAGGCCCACCCCGCCGACGAGGGCGGCAAGAAGCTCATCCAGCAGATCGTCAAGTTCGCCGACCGGCCCGAGGTGCGCCACCGCCTCGTCTTCCTGCCCGACTACGACATGGCCCTGGCCCAGCTGCTGGTGCAGGGCTGCGACGTGTGGCTCAACAACCCGCTGCGCCCGCTGGAGGCGTCCGGCACGTCCGGCATGAAGTCGGCGCTCAACGGCGGGCTCAACCTGTCCATCCGCGACGGCTGGTGGGACGAGTGGTACGACGGCACCAACGGCTGGGCCATCCCCACGGCCGACGGCGTGACCGACCCCGACCGGCGTGACGAGCTGGAGGCCGCCGCGCTCTACGACCTGATCGAGCACGAGGTGTCCGACCGCTTCTACGACCGGGCCGCCGACGGGCTGCCCCGCCGCTGGATGGAGATGGTCAAGCACACGCTCGCCTCGCTCGGGCCCAAGGTGCTGGCCGGGCGGATGCTCCGCGACTACGTGGTGGACCTCTACCTGCCGGCCGCCAGGGCCGCGCGGGCGCTGTCCGCCGACGGGTACGCGTCCGCGCGGGCGTTCGCCGACTGGCGGCTCAAGGTCACCAAGGAGTGGCCGGGCGTGCGCGTGGAGCACGTGGAGGCCTCCGGCGTCGGCGACACCCCCGAGGTGGGGGCCGCGCTGGAGCTGCGGGCCACGATCACGCTCGGCGACCTGGGGCCCGGCGACGTGCTGGTGGAGGCCGCGTACGGCAAGGTCGGACCGCACGACGAGCTGATCCATCCGGATTACGTCGAGCTGACCGCCGGCGGGGTCGACGACGACGGCCGGGCCCACTACACCGGGGTGGTTCCGCTCAGCCGGACCGGCGCCTTCGGCTACACCGTCAGGGTCGTGCCGAACCATCCTCTGGTGGCGGCGCGGGCCGAGGTGGGGCTCATGGCCGTGCCCGAGGAACCGGTCGGCATGACGAACGGCACGCTCCGCTGATCACACGGTGTGGAAATAGGCTCGACCAGCGGCATAATCGGGGGCGTGGACGACACCGGCACCGGCATGCGAGCCGACACCCTGGTGGCAACGGTCCGTGGGGTGCTGCCGTCCCTGACGCCCGCTGCCCGGACCGTCGCCCAGCTGATCCTGGAGGATCCGGCGACGGTCGCCCGCAGCACGATCACGGAGCTGTCGGCGGCGTCGGGCACGAGCGAGGCCACGATCGTGCGCACCGCCAGGCTGCTCGGCTTCGCCGGCTACCCGCAGCTGCGGCTGGCGCTGGCGGCGGCCGCCGCCCAGCCCGACCGGCTGGTGCCCGGTGACCTGGCCCCCGACGACCCGCTGTCCGAGGTCATCCAGAAGGTCGCCAGGGCCGAGTCCGAGGCGATCAACGACACGGTCGCCCAGCTCACCTCCGAGCGGCTCGGCCTGGTGGTCGACGCCATCGCCGGCGCCCGCCGCGTCGACGCCTACGGGGTGAGCGCCTCCGGGCTGGTGGCCGAGGACATGGCGCAGAAGCTGCTGCGCATCGGCCTGTCCAGCCACGCCTTCCAGGACGCCCACCTGGCGCTGACCAGCGCCGTCCTGCTCCAGGATGGCGACGTGGCCATCGGCATCAGCACGTCGGGCGAGACGCCCGACGTGATCGAGCCGCTGCGGCGGGCGGGGGAGGCCGGAGCGACGACCGTCGCCATCACCAACAACCCCCGCTCGTCCATCGCGGAGCTGGCCGAGCACGTGCTCATCTCGGCCGGGCGCGAGACGGAGTTCCGTCCCGGCGCCCTGGCCAGCCGCATCAGCCAGCTCCTCGTCGTCGACTGCGTGTTCGTCGGCGTGGCCCAGCGCACCTACGACTCCTCGCAGGAGGCGCTGGCCCGCACCAAACGCGCGGTCTCGGAGTTCACCCGGAGAACGTCACCCGCACGTCGTCAGCCTTGACGAACATGATCCGGTGCCCGAACTGGATCTGCAGATACTTCGTCCTGCCCCTGACCACCTGGTGGCCTGCCGGGTCGAAGGTGACCGCGCGGTAGTACTCGGCCGCCGCCGGTCCGGCCAGGGTGTACGTCTCGCCCGCCGAGAAGGCGTACTGCAGCGGCGTGACCGCCTGGTACGGGACGCCCTCGGGGTAGGCCTCCTGCTCCGGGTAGGCCCTGCCGTACACCGGGACCGTCGCCAGGCCCGGCCTGGGCGTGACCACGAGCCCCATCGACGGCACGGCGGTCGGGGCGGAGGCCGGGTTGTGGAACCACGCCTTCTGGCCGAGATACCAGATCGCGGTCCAGTCGCCCTGCCGGCCGGCCACCGCGTACCGCTGGCCGGTGCTGGCCCGCGCGCTGTGGTCGTACACGCTGTAGAGCGACTCGCCCGTGGGGTGCTTGCCGATGTCCTTGACCAGCGGCGCGTCCTCGCGCGGCTCGGTGCGCAGCCAGACGGTGTGCGCGGGCAGCGGCGGGCAGGCGGCCTCGGGGTTCTGCCGGTCGCAGCCGTAGAAATACGGCTTGTTGGTCTCGAAGTCGGGCCTGATCATGACCGCGCCGGAGCGGGGGCCGCCGAACGGGTGCAGCGGGGCGCCGAGCAGCTTGAAGTAGTGCGCCCAGTCCCAGAACGGGCCGGGGTCCTCGTGCATGCCGCGCACCGTGGTCGGGAGGGTGCCGGGCACGTTGTCGTGGCCGATGATGTGCGCCCGGTCCAGCGGCACGCCGTGCCGCAGCGCCAGGTAGCGCACCAGCCTGGCCGACGTCCGGTACATCGCCTCGGTGTACCAGGTGTGGCCCTCGGCGAGGAATCCCTCGTGCTCCAGCCCGATGGACTTGGCGTTGATGTACCAGTTGCCGGCCTGCCAGCCGACGTCCTCGGCCTGATGTGCTGGGCGATGTGCCCGTCGGACGAGCGCAGCGAGTAGTGCCAGCTCGCCCGGTAGGCCGGGTCCTTCACCAGCCCGATCGACGGGCCGAAGTAGCCCTCCATGTCGTGGATGACGATGTAGTCGATCTTCTGTGAGGCCGGGCGGTCCGCCAGGTCGTGGTTGCCGTAGCCGCCGCCGGGCAGTTCGGCGTACCCGGCCGGGATCCACTCGCAGGACACGGTGGGCGGGCACTCGACGCCGTCGCGGCGCGGCGGGCGCAGCCCGAGCTTCTTCAGCCAGGCCGTCACCTTGTCCAGGCCGGTGACGGGGTCGAGGGTGACCCGGTGGCCGTCGTCGGTGACCCGCCGCTCGCCCGACTCGATCGTGGCGAACACCTCGTCGGCGAAGAACCGGGCGGCCTCCTCCTGGTCGGCGCCCGAGTACTTGGCGACCGCGCCGTACCACTGGCCGGGGTCGTCGCTGAGCGGCGCGCCGATCGACTTCTGGTAGTCGGCGAGCAGCGCGGCGCCGCCCCTGATGTTGGCGGCCGGGTCGGCGCGCAGCCGGTCGCGGCTCTCGCCGGTCAGTTCGGCGGCCCGCTCCAGGGTGCGCAGCGCGGCGGGGATCTCCGGCGCCTCCGGGGCCTCGGCGGGCGGGAGGGCCTGCCTGCTCTCGTCGCCGCGCGGGTCCTCCGGGCTCTCCCCGTGGTGGTTCGAGCCGGAGTACGCGGCCGCGTCGGTCAGGTGCATGGGGCCGAAGCCCGCGTTGTTGCTGGGCGTCCCGGCGTGGGAGTCCCAGCGTGACTCGAGGTAGGAGACGCCGAGCAGGACGCTCTCGGGGACCTGGAACTCCTCGGCGGCGGCCGAGAAGGCCGCCTGGCGGTCGCCCGGCTCGGCGGCCCGCGCGGCCGTGACGTCGACTAAGGGCAGGATGGCGACCGCGGCGATCGCCAGCGCTCTGCGCATGTGCCGCTCCTTGTGAGGGGCTGTTCGGAACGGAGTCAGCGTCTCAACATTTTCCTTCTCTGGCGATAGCTTTGCGAAGGAATTCTTCACCCTTTCCCCGGTGCGGACCTCCCGGGGCCGGTGAACAGGCGGGCGATAGGGTGCGCAGCATGGCTGAGTACGTACGCGTCGAGGTGGCCGACCAGATCGCCACGATCCGACTGGACCGTCCGAAGATGAACGCGCTCAACGCCCAGGTGCAGCTGGAGATCGCCGAGGCGGCCCGCCAGGTGGACGCCGACCCGGGGGTTGGCGCCGTGGTGATCTACGGCGGCGAGCGGGTGTTCGCCGCGGGCGCCGACATCAAGGAGATGGCCGTCATGTCGTACGCCGACATGTCGGCCCACTCGCGCACCCTCCAGGACTGCTTCACCGCCGTGGCCCGCGTCGGCAAGCCGGTCATCGCCGCGATCACGGGATACGCGCTCGGCGGCGGCTGCGAGCTCGCCCTGTGCGCCGACTTCCGGGTCGCCGGGGAGTCCGCCAAGCTGGGCCAGCCTGAGATCCAGCTCGGCATCATCCCCGGCGCCGGCGGCACCCAGAGGCTGCCGCGTCTGATCGGCCCGTCCCGGGCCAAGGACCTGATCTACAGCGGCCGCCACGTGTCCGCCGCCGAGGCGCTGGCCATCGGCCTGGTCGACCGGGTCGTGCCCGACGCCGAGGTCCACCAGGCCGCCCTCGACTGGGCCGCCACCTTCACCGGCGGCCCGGCGATCGCGCTGCGGGCCGCCAAGCAGGCCGTCGACCGGGGGCTGGAGGTGGACCTCGACACCGGCCTGGAGATCGAGCGGCTCCACTTCTCCGGCCTGTTCGCGACGGAGGACGCGAAGAACGGCATGACGGCCTTCGCCGAGAAGTCCACCCCCACCTTCACCGGGCGCTAACGCCGCCTGGTCGCCAGCAGGGCGTGGTAGGCGGGCTTGGGCCGCAGGTCCTCGTCGAGGATGCAGGCCGCGCCCTCACCCTCGAACCAGCCCGGGACCCACGAGTGCCGGTCGGTGAAGCCCCATACGGTGAACTCGCGGCAGGCCTTGACGCTCAGGCAGTCGGCCAGCGCCCTGCTGTAGTACTCGGCCTGGGTGGCGAGCTTCTCGGGCGTGACGGGCAGCACCATGCGCACGTCCATCTCGGTGACCGCGATCTCCAGGCCCAGGTCAGCGAAACTCCGCATGACGTCGGCCCAGCCGGCGGGGTAGTCGTACTGGATGCCCAGGTGGCCCTGGAAGCCCATGCCGTCGATCGGCACCCGCTGCGCCTGCAGCTCCTTGACCAGGGCCAGGTAACGGTCGATCTTCCCCTGGTTCCACTCGACGTTGTAGTCGTTCAGGTAGAGCTTGGCGCGCGGGTCGGCCTGGCGGGCCCAGCGGAAGGCGTCGGCGAGGTAGCCGGGGCCGAGGTGCTCCAGCCAGATGCTCTGCCGCAGGTTGCCCTCGTCGTCGACCACCTCGTTGGCCACGTCCCAGGCCCTGATCTTGCCCTTGTAGCGGCCGACCTGGGTGCGGATGTGGTCGCGCAGGATCGTCCTGAGCTCGGCCGGGCCGATCGAGCCGTCCGCCACGCCGCTGGTCAGCCAGGCGGGGAGCTGGTTGTGCCAGATCAGCGTGTGGCCGCGCACCTTCTGACCGTTGCGGCGTGCGTTCTCGACCACCGCGTCCGCGTCGTCCCAGGTGAAGACGCCGCGCTCGGGCTCGACGCTCTCCCACTTCATCGCGTTCTCGGCGGTGACGTGGGTGAACTCGCGGTTGAGCACCCGGCGGTAGTCGGCCTCGGACCGCAGCACGGCCGCGTCCACCGCGCTGCCGATCCTGATGCCGTTCTTGCGGGCCAGGTCGCGCAGGTCGCGCACGTGGTGGTGGCCCTTGGGGGCGTCCTGCCCGCTGGGGGCGGCGGACGCGGGCAGGGCGAGCGCGGGCACGGCGAGCACCAGTGCGAGCGCGACGAGCCGGGATCTCATCGATGGCCTCCGACGACGACGGTGGTGAGCGAGCGCGGCTGGAGCGTGACGCTCCCGCCGGTGGTGGGGACGGGGGCGAGGTCGTGCGTGCTGTCGGTCAGGTACGCGGTCGCCCGCCCGCGCACGCCGTGCCAGACGACCGGCTCGGCGCCGGTGTTGATCACCTGCGTGACCGTGGACCCGTCACGGTTGCGGAAGGCGGAGACCTTCAGCGCCGGGTTCCCGCTCGCGGCGTCGACCCGGACCGCGCCCGGCCGGATGAACCTGCCGTACGCGGCCAGCGCCCAGAACCGCTTGGCCACCCGGTAGGTGCCGGCGGTGTCGTCGATCTGCATCAGCGCCCTGGTCGCGCCGCGTGAGGCGCCGAACCAGTAGACGTAGGCGTTGGCCCGGCCGAGCGTCAGCGCGTCGTGCACGGCCAGGGCGATCGTCATGCCGTCGTAGCCGCTGCCGTCGTCCCAGTTCTCGTTCCAGGTGGTGCCGTCGGGGTTCCACTCCGACATCCAGACCTTGCGGCCGGTGGGCAGCGGGCCGTCCACGGGGCTGGCGTACGTGTGACCGGTGTGGACCTTGACCCAGCGGCGGGCCTCCGGGTCCGCCTCGATGGCCCGGGTGTAGGCGCGCGCCTCGTCCCAGCCGAAGGAGTCGCAGCAGACCACGTTCATGCCCCGGGCGATCGGGCCGAGCACCTTGACGAACGCGGCGGCCTGCTCGGGGGTGAAGCGCATGGAGGCGTACACGGCGGTGTAGTCGGGCTCGTTGGTGAAGGCCAGGTCGGTGATCCTGATGCCTTCCTTCTTGTAGAACCTGGTGTAGTCGACCAGGTAGCGGGCGTACGCCTCGGCCCACTCCGGCTTGAGCGTGCCGCCGTTCTTGTCGTCGCCGTTGTCCTTCATGTAGCCGGGCGCGCTCCAGGCGTTGGCGTAGAACCGCTCGACGCCGTAGCGCTGTGCCTCCTTGGCGACCCACACCTGGCTGTTGTCGTCGCCGTCCCAGACGTAGCGCGGCCGGGCGTCCGGGCCGCCGGGGTCTTCCGGCTGGTGGGAGACCATGTGGTCGTACGGGCTGCCGGCCGGCGAGGAGCCGATGCCCAGGCGCAGGATGCTCAGGCCCGCGCCCTTGCGCGGGTGGAACCACAGGTCGAGGATCTCGCGCCGCTGGGCGGGCGTGAGCGCCTCCAGCAGCTCGTTGCGCCTGAAGGCCTGGGAGATGCCGAACCCGTCGATCTCCTGGTGGCGGATGTGTTCCCGGACGGTGACGGCCGGCGGGTCCCCGTGGTGCGGCGCGGGGCTCACGCCGGTGAGTCCGAGCAGGGTGACCGCGACAACGCCGCGTAACATGGCGCCTCCGAAACTTTTCGGAATCGCGACGATATATTTCGTCGCCAGCCGGAAACGTAAAGGGCGCAAGCGGCTTCGTCAACACCTGTGTCAGGAGCCGGCCCGGGACGAATCGATGCCGGACCCATACCGATCCAGCCACAGCCCGGTCCGGGCCCAGATGGGCGGGATGCAAACGACTATGGTGAATTTTCATGAAGCGCGTCCTCGTTCCCGCGCGGCTGCGTCAGGCCGTGCGTTCGTGGTTCGATTCCCGGTACATCTCCATCGCGGACCATCGCCAGGACATCAGGGACGCCCTCTGGGAGGTGCGGACGCTGCGTCGCGAGATGGCCGCCCTCCAGGGCGAGGTCGAACGCCTGCGCACCGCCGTCAAGCGGCAGCCGCCCGACAAGGCGCAGGCCGGGGTCGCGGACGCCCAGCGGCTCGCCGGCGACGCCCACCGCCTGGCCAGGGAGACCGCCCAGGCCCTCGACGGCCTGCTGCAGAACGAGGTCCTCATCTGGCAGGCGATCGACGACCTCAGGGACCGCACCTCCACGGGCGTCGCGTCCCGTCCGCGTGAGGACCAGCAGCCGTGCGCGTGACCTGGGCCGCAGGCACCCTCACGTTCCGGCTTGATCCCGAGGACGAGATCACCGGCAAGGCCGCCGACGGGTATCCCGTCAAGCTGGCCACGAACTCCTGCACGATCACGAACGTGCCGGACGACGCCCACCCCGACCTGTTCGCGGTCGCCGCCTGGACCGTCGTCGCGCCCTGGACCAGGCGGCGGATCGTCTTCGACCGGGCCGTCTCCGCCGAGCTCGCGCGGGCGCTCCACGACGGCTGGGGCGTCGAGGCCGGCCCGGTCGGCGCGGACCCCCGGCCCGCCGGCGGCACGCTGGCGATCTCGTACAGCGGCGGAGCCGACTCCGTGGCGGCGGCCGTGGTCTATCCCGACGCCCCGTTCGTCCACTTCCGCCGGGCGCCGCACCCCCGGGTGCCGAACCGGTGGCCGCACTACCGCTCCGACGTCCTGGCCAGGCTCGCCCGCCAGACGGGCCGGCCGCTCACCGAGGTGCGCTCCGACCTGGAGTACACGCTGGCCGAGCCCCGCCCCGGCTACCCGGAGCACCACGCGGTGGCGGCCGGCGCGCTGCTCAACGCCGACCGGCTGGGCCTGGGCGGGCTGGCCTTCGGGTACGAGATCGGCTCGCGCTGGCTCGGCGGCGGCCGCTACCTGCACCGCTTCACCCCCGACAACCCCATGTGGGCCCCGCACGGGATGTGGGGCCGGCTCTTCGCCGCGGCGGGCGTGCACATCGTCCTGCCCGTCGGCGGCGTGAGCGAGGCCGTCACCATGCGCCTGGCGCTGGGCTCGGAGCTGGCCGCGCAGGTCCGCTGGTGCCTCCAGGGCACCGGCGGCCCCTGCCGGACCTGCGCCAAGTGCCTCTACAAGGAGCTCATCCAGGCCGCCGTCGAGCGCCGCCCGCTCGACACCCCGCTCACCGCCGACCACCCGCGCGCCAGGAAGTGGCTCCGCCCGCCGCCGTACGGGGGGCAGGAGATGGTCGAGTACGGCCTGGCCCGCATCCCCGGGATCGAGGACACCCTCTTCGCCGACTGCCTGGAGTACTTCGAGGCCAGTGAGGAGTCGACCAGCTGGCTCGACCACTGCTACCCCCCGGCGCTCGCCGAGATCCCGGAGCCGTGGCGTGCTCAGGCCGTCTCCTTCATGACCGCCCAGGTCGGGCTCATGACGGAGAAGGAGATCCACCGCGTGGAGACCTGGGGCTCCTGAACCCGATAGCGTCTCGCCCGGTGATCAGCGAGGGAGTGAGCGTATGAAGGTCTACCTTTCCGTCGACATGGAAGGGGTCACCGGCCTGACCGACCCCGAGGAGATGCACGCGGGCAAGCGCGGGTACGAGCGCGGCTGCGAGCTGATGACGGCCGACGCGAACGCCGCCGTCGAGGGGGCGTTCGCCGCGGGCGCCGGGAAGGTCCTGGTCAACGACGCCCACGGCTCGACCAAGAACCTGCGGATCGACCTGCTGGACCCGAGGGCGACCCTGATCAGGGGGCCGGGCAAGGCGCAGCGGATGGCGCAGGGGCTCGACGGGTCCTTCCAGGCCGCCGCCTTCGTCGGCTATCACGCGCGGGCCGGGGTGAGCCACGGGGTGCTCAACCACACGTGGATGGGCAAGGAGATCCAGAACGTCTACCTCAACGGCGAGGTCGCCGGGGAGACGCGGGTGGTGGCCGCCTGCGCCGGGTTCCACGGTGTGCCGGTGGTGCTGGTCACCGGTGACGAGGCCGTCGGCGAGGAGGCCCGCGAGCTGCTCGGCGACGTGGAGACGGTGGCGGTCAAGAAGGGGATCGACAAGTTCTCCGCCGAGCTGCTGCCGCCGCGCGTGGCCCAGGGACGGATCCGTGAGGCCATGGCCAGGGCGCTCAACCGGTTGACCGACTTCACGCCCTACACCGTCGATCCTCCGTACACGCTGGGGGTTGAGTGGAACTCGACGGCCATCGCGGCGGCCGTGGCGCTGATTCCCGGGGTGAAGACGGTGGGGTCGCGGCACACCGAGTTCACGACGGACGACTTCACGCAGATCATGGCGCTCTTCGGCGTCTTCGCGACGATCGGCGGTCAGGTGGCGTGCGGCAGCGGCCCGTACGGGTGAGGGCCCTCGCGTGAGGACCGGCGGCGGGGAGTCGTAGGGTTCCAGCGTTCGCAGGGCTCCGGGCCGGTTCGGGATCGGCCGGTCCGGGGTCCGGGGCGGCAGCATGGGCGGGTTCGTGACGTCGCGCCGGTTCGACAGCGCGGCCAGGGCTGGAGGCGGGTGGCATGGAAGGCGCGGAGCTGACCAGGCGCGGGCTGCTGGTGGGGATCGGGGCCGCGGGCGGCGCCGGCGCCATGTACGCCGCCATGGGCGCGCTCGGGCTGGCCCCCGACGGGCAGGACAAGACCTTCACCCCGCCCAGGCCGGGCGACTTCTCCCTGCGGGGGCGCGGCGCGGCCAAGGTGGTGATACTCGGCGCCGGCGTGACGGGGCTGACCGCCGCCTACGAGCTGGGCAAGGCGGGCTACGACTGCACGCTGCTTGAGGCCAGGGCCAAGGCCGGCGGGCGCAACCTCACCCTGCGCGGCGGCGACCGGCTGACCGAGCTGAACGGCCCCGCCCAGGAGGTCAAGCTGGGCGAGGGCCTGTACTTCAACGCCGGGCCGGCCCGGATCGCGCAGTGGATGGTGACCCTGGACTACTGCCGTGAGCTGGGCGTCCCCATCGAGACGTTCGTCAACAGGAACGCCCAGGCGTACATCCACACCAACGGCCAGTCGGTGCGCCAGCGCACCGCCCGCGCCGACATGTACGGATATGTCGCCGAACTGCTCGCCAAGGCCACCGACACCGGCGCGCTCGACCGCAAGCTCACCGCCGACGACAGGGAACGCCTGCTCACTTTCCTGCGCCGCTTCGGCGACCTGGGCCCCGAACTCGACTACGAGGGCTCCCCCCGCCGCGGCTTCTTCGACTACCCGGGCCTGGACGAGGGCGTCCCGTTCCCCCAGCCCGGCAGCCTCGCTCAGGTGCTCGCCGCGGGCACCGGCAGGGCCATCACCAACGACTTCGGCCACGACCAGGCCAGCCCCATGTTCCAGGTCGTCGGCGGCACGGACACGATCGTCACCAGACTGGTGGAGGCTATCGGCGCGGACCGGATCACCACCGGCGCCAAGGTCACCCGGATCACCGACCTGCCCGACGGGGTCGAGGTCACCTGGGACGGCGGCCGGATCAAGGCCGACTACTGCATCGCCACCCTGCCGCCCCACCTGCTCGCCAAGATCCCGCACAACCTCGGCGCGGACGTCACCGCCGCGCTGCGGCTGCCCACGCCCATGTCCACCGGGAAGATCGGCCTGGAGTACGAGCGCCGCTGGTGGGAGCTGGAGGACCGGATCTACGGCGGCGTCACCGAGACCGACCTGGACATCGCCCGCATCTGGTACCCCTCGTACGGCTACCACGGCGAGCGCGGCGTCCTGGTCGGCTACTACAACCACGGGCCGGACGCCGAGCTGTACGGCGCGCTCACCCCCGACGACCGCCGCCGCCGCGCGCTCACCCAGGGCAAGAAGGTCCACGGCGAGAAGTACCGCACCGGCGTCCTGTCCTCCGTCTCCATCGCCTGGGAGCGGCAGGAGCACATCCAGGGCGGCTGGGCGAGCTGGCCCGCCTTTGATTCGTCCTTCACTCTTCTGCAACGTCCCAGCGGGAGGGTCTACTTCGCGGGCGACTGGCTCACCCGGCTGACCGCCTGGCTGGCCGGAGCGATGGAATCAGCCCGTGGCGTCGTCACTGAGCTGCACAAACGCGTGCTGCAGTCATCGTGACGCCACCCGCTGCTCGCGGGACCGACGTAGGGTCCTGGGAGGAGCGACCGAGGAGATGGGATGACGTTGCACTGGGTTCCGGCCGCCGGCCGGACCGACCTGCTGGCCGACCCGGTGGCGCGGGCGATCGGACAGGTGGAGGGGGCGCGGGTCGCGGAGATCGACCCTGAGCTGGCCGACACGGCCGCGTTCTGCGAGCGCTACGGCGTGGCCATGGACGTTTCGGCCAACTGCGTGGTCGTCGCCGGCAGGCGCGGCGCCGAGGTCCGCTACGCCGCCTGCATGGTCCTGGCCACGACGCGGGCCGACGTCAACGGCGTGGTGCGGCGGCATCTGGCCGCCCGCAAGGCCAGCTTCGCCCCGATGGACGAGGCGGTCGAACTCACCGGGATGGAGTACGGCGGCATCACCCCGATCGGCCTGCCCGCCGACTGGCCGATCCTGGTCGACACCCGGGTCGCCGAGCATCCCGAGGTGGTCATCGGCAGCGGCGTGCGCCGGTCCAAGCTCGCCGTCCCAGGAGCCGCCCTGGCCGGGCTGAAGGGAGCGGAGGTGCTCTCCCTGACCGTCTGACGGCGCCGCGGGGCGGTGACCGATCGGTCGGGAGGTGAGACGCAGGCGGCAGGCCCGTTTCCGAACCGAGACCGTTGGAGGGGAAACCAATGACCCCGATCTGGACGTTGTACGAGTGGGAATGTGGCCTCGTGGTTCATCTCGTGGGCGGGGATTAAGCCGATATGGTGCTTCATGCCATGAACGATGACCGACTAGGGCCCTACCGGCTGCTCAGACGGCTCGGCGAGGGCGGCATGGGCGTTGTCCATCTCGCCGTCGATCCCCAGGGACGGCAGGTGGCGGTCAAGGTCCTGCGCGCCGAGGTCGCCGGTGACGAGGTCGCCAGGCGCCGGCTCTCGCGCGAGGTCGAGACCATGCGGCGGGTGCGCAGCGCGTACATCGCCGAGGTGATCGACGCCGACGTGACCGGCCACCGCCCCTACATCGTCACCCGTTACGTCGCCGGCCGCTCGCTCGACGAGATCGTCAAGGACGACGGCCCGCTCGACCTGCCCGCGCTGCTCAAGGTCGGCCACGGGGTGGCCGCCGCGCTCGCCGCCGTCCACTCGGTCGGGGTGATCCACCGCGACCTCAAGCCGGGCAACGTGCTGATCCTCGACGGCGAGCCGGTCCTGATCGACTTCGGCATCGCGCAGGCGGTCGACGCGACCCGGCTGACCCAGACCGGCATGTTCATCGGCACCCCCGGCTACCTCGCGCCCGAGATCATCGAAGGGCAGGAGGCCGGGCCCGAGGTCGACGTGCACGCCTGGGCCGGCACGCTGCTCTACGCCGGCACCGGCCAGCCGCCGTTCGGCAAGGGCACGCTGGAGATGGTGTTCTACAACATCACCGCGGGGAAGGCCGACGTGGCGGCCGCCCCGGCGGCGCTCCAGCCGCTGCTCAAGGCCGCCTTCCAGCGCAACCCCGCCAAGCGGCCGAAGGCGGCGGAGCTGGCCGAGCAGGTGGCCAGGCTGATGCCCAAGGCGGGGCTGCCGGTCCCCGACGAGATCTCCACGGTGCCACACCCCGACGCGACCGTGCGGCCTCCGTACGAAGGGCCCACCACGCCCGCGCCCGGCGGGCTCCGCGGCGTGCCCTCCGTCCCGCCGGCCGGTAGCGGCCCTCAGTCCGCCTTCCCCGCCGGCGGCCCCCAGTCCGCGTTTCCCGGCAGCGGCCCCCAGTCCGCCTTCCCCGCCGGCAGCGGCCCTCAGTCCGTCCTCCCGGGCGGCGGGTCGCAGGGCGCGGGCGCCCCGTACGGATCGGGCGGCGGGCCGCAGGGACCGGCGCAGAGCCTGCTCAGCGGCACGGGCGGCGGCGACAAGCCCGCGTGGGAGGTCTCAACACCCGCCGTGACGCCGCGCAAGCTCGTCGAAGGGCATGACCCCCGCGTCCCGCCCCCGGCCTCCGACCAGCAGTACGTCTCCCTGCTGCCCGGAGAGGGCGACCCGTGGCCGACCCGCAGGGTGAGCCCGGAGGAGCTGCGCCAGATGCAGCGCGACGCCCAGCCGCCCGCCCCCTGGCAGCAGCAGGCCCCGGCAGGGCAGCACGTGCCGGAGGCCGACGTGCCGACCCGGCGGGTGCGGCCGGAGGCGCAGGACGTGCCCACCAGGAGGGTGCGTCCCGAGGCCCCCGACTACGGCAGGGGCGCCCCCGTGCCGCCGCCTCCCTACATCCCGCCGCAGGCCCAGTACCCTCCCGACCCGCAGACCAAGCGGGAGCCGTTCATCCCCGGCGCCCGCCCCGGCCAGGCGCTGCAGCGCTCGGCAGCGTACGGGGTCGCGGGCGCGATGCTGCTCGTCGTCATGATCGTGCTGGCCGCGCGGGCGCCCGTGCTGGTGGCCGTGGTGGCGCTGCCGGTCGCCGTGCTGCTGCGCGCCGCCGACCTGGCCCAGCCGGAGCTGACCGCCCGCCGCTCGACGGGCGCCGCCGCGCTGGACGTGGTCAGGGTGTTCGCCCATCCGAAGGCGCTGGCCAAGTCGGCGGGCATCACGCTCGCCCTGGGCCTGTACGCGCTCATCCTCGGCCTGCCCGTGACGCTCCTGCTCACGGTGGCGGCCGGCATGAGCCCGGACAACGCGCTGGCCTGGGGCGCGGCGGTGGCGCTGTGGACGGTGTGCGCGGGTCCCGGGGTCGAGGGCCCGGGGCGTCAGATGCGCAGGACGCTCTCATCGCTCGTACCCTCGAGAACAGCGGCGATGGTGATGGCGGGAGCGCTCGCGGCGGTGGCCGCACTCTCGCTGATCCTCGCTTACGGCACATTCGGGGACAACGCGAGGAGAGCCATATGGACTCCGGTGAACGTCGAGCCCGTGGTCGATCTGCTGAAAGAGCTGAAGGGGGACACGGGGGGATGACACGGGGACGATGGCGATGAGCGCGGGCAACACCCAGACGCCAGAGCGGCTCGGCCCGTACCGGCTGGTCAGGAAGATCGGCGAAGGCGGCATGGGCGTGGTGCACCTCGGCATCGACGGTGACGGCCGCGAGGTCGCCATCAAGGTCCTGCATCCGCACGTGGCCGCCGACCTGAAGGCGCGCGACCGGCTCACCCGCGAGGTCGAGACGATGCGCCGGGTGCGCAGCCCGCACGTCGCCGAGGTGCTCGACGCGGAGCTGGTGGGGGGCCAGCCGTACGTGGTGACCCGGTTCGCGCCGGGCCGCACGCTCGAGGAGACCGTGCTGTCCGACGGGCCGCTCGGCGCGCGTGAGCTCATCAGGCTCGCGCAGGGACTGTGCCAGGCGCTGGTCGCCATCCACGCGGCGGACGTGATCCACCGCGACTTCAAGCCGTCCAACGTGATGCTCGTCGACGGCGAGCCGCTGGTCATCGACTTCGGCATCGCCCACCTGGTCAACGCCACCCGGCTGACCCAGACGGGCATGTTCGTCGGCACGCCGGGCTATCTGGCGCCGGAGATCATCCGGGACAGCGAGATCACGCAGCGGGCGGACGTGCACTCGCTGGCCTCGACGGTGTTCTTCGCCGCGACCGGGGTGCCGCCGTTCGGCACCGGCTCGTTCGAGGCGGTGTGCTTCAACATCATGGAAGGGCGGGCGCAGCTCGACAAGGCGCCCGCGTGGCTGCGCGGCTGGCTGACCCGCGCGCTCCAGGTCGACCCCGAGGCCCGGCCCGACGCCCGCGAGCTGCTGCGCATGGCCAGGGCGCTGGACCCGGCGGTCACCACGTTCAACGAGTCCCCGCCCGAGGAGCGGCAGGGGATGACCAAGCGGCTGTTCGGCCGTACGAAGGTCATGGAGAACTTCTCCGACCTGCTGCCGCCCGTCCAGTACGAGCGGCCGAGCCGGCCGTCCCGCGAGGAGAAGCCGCCGCCGTACGTGCCCGCGCCGGTCACGGCCCGGCCGCCGTGGCCCGACCAGCGGGTCGCGGGCTATCCCGCGCCGCCGCCCCCGTACGCGCAGCCGCAGCAGCGGGCCCAGGCCCAGCCGAAGCCCCGCTCCTACGCGCCGCCGCCCGCCCACACGCCGTCCGGCGAGCGCAAGCGGTATCTCGTGGGCAGCCAGTTCGTCGCGCTGCTCGCCCTGGTCACGCTGGTCGCGCTCGCGGTGATGATGCCGGTCATGGTGAGCGCGATCGCCATCGTGCTGGCGCTGGTGCTGCGGGTGGGCGAGAACCTGTTCGGCGACATGGTGCAGCGGCGCCAGGTGCGCGGCAGCAGCGCCGCCGACCCGCTGCTGGTGCTGGTCGGCACGCCGTGGGCGCTGGTCAAGGCCGCGCTGGTGAGCGTGGTGCAGGTGCCGCTGGCGATCCTGTTCGGCGTGTGCGTCTGGGGCGTGCTGCGCTGGGGCGGCGGGATGGGGGTGAACGAGGCGGCCGCCTACGCGGCGGGTGCGTTCGTGGCCGGCCTGTTCGTGCTGCCCGGCGGCGGCGCGCCGCGCAAGGCGGTCACCCGCACGCTCACCGGCGTGCTGCGTTCGCCGGGAGCGGCCTCGGTGGCGGCCCTGGTGATGGGCACGGTCGCGCTGTTCGCGGTGATGTACGCGGTGGGCGGCACGCCGTCGTGGGAGCCGTGGCGGGCTCCCGAGACCGTCATCGAGGAGCTGACCACCCGCGCCCAGGACGGCGCGACGGGGCTGATCACCGGCCTGGTCGACGACCTCATGAGGGAGCTGGGGCTGGGCTTCCTGTCACCCTGGTCGTGAGTGTCCCCCGCGGCCGTCGTGGGGAGAAGTAGGGGTATGAGCGAGCACCTCGGCCCGTACCAGCTCCTGTCCCGGCTGGGATCGGGCGGGTTCGGCGCAGTGCATCTGGCCCTCGACCCCGAGGGCCGCACGGTCGCGGTCAAGGTGCTCCACCCGCACGTCGCGGCCGACTCGGCGGCGCTGGCCCGGCTGGCCCGCGAGGTCGAGACCATGCGGCGGGTGGGCGGCAGGAACGTCGCGGAGGTGCTCGACGCCTCGCTCGACGTCGACCGGCCCTACCTCGTCACCCGCTACGTGCAGGGCAGGCCGCTCAGCGCGGTGCCCGTGCCGGTGGCCGAGCTGCGCCCGCTGGCCGCGGGGCTGGCCGAGGCGCTGGCGGCCATGCACGGCGCGGGGGTGGTGCACCGCGATCTCAAGCCGGCCAACGTGATGATGAGCGAGGGCGGGCCGGTCGTCATCGACTTCGGCATCGCGCACGCGCTCGACTCGCTGTCCGTCACGGCCTCCGGCGCGGTGGTCGGCACCCCCGGCTATTTAGCCCCGGAGGTGCTGGAGGGCGGGGAGGCGGGCCCGGCGGCCGACGTGTTCTCCTTCGGCGCGACGCTGGCCTACGCCGCCACCGGGCGTCACCCGTACGGGACGGGGCCGGCGTCGGCGGTCGCCTACCGCGTCGTCCACCACGAGCCCGACCTGGAGGGCGTGCCCGGCTGGCTGGAGCCGCTGCTGGCCCAGTGCCTGGCCACCGATCCGGCGGCGCGGCCGTCGGCCGCCGACGTGTGCGCGCGGCTGGGCGTCGAGGTGACGGAGCGGCCACGCCGGCTGTCCCGGCTCCCGGCGGGTACGGCGCGCGGTTCCGGCCGTGATGTCCACCACATGGAGACGCGCGCGTGGCAGCCCGCCAGGGCAGGTCGCGAGCGCTCGGCGGAGGAGGCCAGGGCGCGCCACCGGGAGAAGGTGCGCAGGCGCTGGCTGGCCGGCTCGGCGGTGTTCGTGGCGCTGCTCACGGCCGCGACCACCGAGCCGCTGCCGGAGGTGGCGCTGTTCCTGCTCGCGACGTTCTCCCTGGCAGTCGTGGTGGACGCGGGGTTCGCGCTGTTCTCGCGCGGCCCTCTCACCAAGGGCAGGGTCGTCGCGGACGCCTTGGGCGTGGCCGGGGCGGTGGGGCTGGCGGTGGGGCTGAGCGCGTTCTTCAGCACTCCCGTGCTGGCGTTGTTCGCGGGCACGGCGCTGGTTCTCGGCCTGGTGTTCCTGTTCACCGCCTGAGGCGGGTGACCAGGGCCGCGCTGAACCAGCGGAACAAAGCTCGGTATGGTGGGCAGGGGAGGGGTTGCGCGCGGAACCGTATCTTCGCGCGTAAGCTACCCGTGGGTAACATGGCGTCGGGGCACCCGCTGTCATCACGCCGATGGGGCCCTGGCAGTCTGGACAGGACATCCGGCGCCGACCGCTCGCGGCGGCGCACGCGAACATGGGAGGTCGGCCACCGGCCATGAACATTGTCGTCTGCGTGAAGCAGGTCCCCGACACGGCGACCGAGCGCAAGCTGAGGTCCGATGACAAGACCCTCGACCGCGACGCGGTCGACGGCGTGGTGAACGAGCTCGACGAGTACGCCGTCGAGGAGGCGCTCAAGCTCAAGGAGGCCCACGGCGGTGAGGTGACCGTCCTCACCATGGGTCCGGGCAAGGCCACCGAGACCATCCGCAAGGCCCTGGCCATGGGCGCCGACAAGGCCGTCCACCTCCTGGACGACGCGCTGCACGGCTCCGACGCGCTGGGCACCTCCCACGCCATGGCGCAGGCCCTGAAGAAGATCGGGTTCGACCTGGTCATCCTGGGCTCGGAGTCCACCGACGCGCGCACCGGCGTGCTGCCCGCGATGCTCGCCGAGCGACTCGGCGCGCCGCAGCTCACCCTGGCCAACAAGGTCGAGATCGACGGCTCGTCCATCAAGATCCAGCGGATCACCGACTACGGTTTCGACCGGGTCGAGGCCTCGCTGCCCGCCGTCGTCTCCGTGGTCGAGAAGATCAACGAGCCGCGCTACCCGTCCTTCAAGGGCATCATGGCGGCCAAGAAGAAGCCGGTCGAGACGCTGGGCGTGGCCGACGCCGAGATCGACGCCGCCCAGGTGGGCCTCGACTCCTCCTGGTCGCAGGTCGTCGACTTCGCCCAGGCCCCGCCGCGCGCCGCCGGCACGGTCGTCAAGGACGAGGGCGACGGCGGCGCCAAGGTCGCCGAGTTCCTCGCGTCCAAGAAGTTCATCTGAGAACGGGGGTTTTACTGATATGTCGGAGATTCTCGTTCTCGTCGAGCAGGTCGACGGCGAGGTCAAGAAGGTCACGCTGGAGCTGCTGACCCTGGCCCGCGGGCTCGGCACGCCCGCCGCGGTCTGGGCGGGCCCCGGCTACACCCCGGACGCCAAGGCCAAGCTGGCCGAGTACGGCGCCGAGAAGATCTACGTGGCCGGGTCCGAGGAGATCACCGGTTACGTGGTCGGGCCCAAGGCCGAGCTGCTCGCCCAGCTCGTCGCCGACAAGTCCGCCGCGGCCGTGCTGGTAGCCGCGACCGCCGAGGGCAAGGAAGTGGCCGGCCGGCTGGCGGTCAAGATCGACTCGGGCGTCATCACCGACGCCGTGGGCCTCGGCGACGGCTTCGTGGCCGAGCAGTCCATCTTCGGCGGCGGCGTGAACGTCCAGTCCAAGGTGAGCAGGGGCACCCCGATCGTGGCCGTGCGCCCCAACTCCACCGCCCCCGAGGCCGCCGCCGGCGCCGGCGCGGAGGAGGAGGTGTCGGTCTCGCTGTCCGACGCCGCCAAGTCCGCCCGCATCGTCGAGCGGGTCAAGCAGGAGAAGGGCGCCCGCCCCGAGCTGACCGAGGCCGCGATCGTGGTCTCCGGCGGCCGTGGCGTGGGCTCGGCCGAGAACTTCTCGGTCATCGAGGGCCTGGCCGACGCCCTGGGCGCGGCCGTGGGCGCCTCCCGCGCCGCCACGGACGCCGGCTGGTACCCGCACCAGTTCCAGGTGGGCCAGACCGGCAAGACCGTCTCGCCGCAGCTCTACATCGCGGCCGGGATCTCCGGCGCCATCCAGCACCGGGCCGGCATGCAGACCGCCAAGACCATCGTGGCGATCAACAAGGACCCGGAGGCGCCGATCTTCGAGCTCGCCGACTACGGCATCGTGGGCGACCTCCACCAGGTGGTCCCGCAGCTCACCGAAGAGGTCGACAAGCGCAAGTAACGACTCCGCTCGCATGAGGGACGACGGCGCCGCACTCCTGTGCGGCGCCGTCTCCCGTTCTCCTCGGGTTCCGCCGAGCCGGGGGCACCTCGGGGGCGGTCAGGCGGCCAAGGGCTGCTTCTCTCCGGCGGGCCGCAGCGGGATGATCACTGTGGGCTCCTCGCGCGGCAGCAGGCGGGCGGCCACGGCGATCAGCAGGCCGAGGACGACGGCCAGGCCGAGCGCGGTGCGCAGCGAGGTCGCGTCCGACAGGAAGCCGATCGCGACCGGCCCGAGCAGCAGCCCCGCGTAGCCCATCGCGCCCGCCTGGGCGATCGCCGGGCCGGGGGTGGAGGTGGCGGTGCCGGCCAGCGAGAGCGTCATCGGCGAGATCGTCGCGACGCCGAGACCCACGAAGAACACCGCGGCCAGCGCCACCGCGGGCACCGGGGCGGCCAGCACCACGCCGAAGAAGACGGCCGTGGCCAGCCCCGCGACCGTCAGCATGCCCCGTACCCCGAACCGCGAGCGCAGCCGGTCACCGGTGAGCCGGCCGATCAGCATGCCCGCCTCGAAGATCGGGTAGCCCAGGGCGGCCAGCGCCTCCGGCGCCCCCAGAGTGTCGCGCATGTAGAGGCCGTTCCAGTCGGCGACCACGCCCTCGACCATGAACGCGAAGAAGGCCAGCGCGCCCAGCAGGTACACGACCGGCGGCATCCGGCGGCGCGGCCCCGCGGTGGCCTCGGGCGCGGGGGCGTCCGGCAGGTACGCCCGGCCGAGCACCGAGAGGACGGGCAGCGAGATCAGGCTGACCAGCACCAGGTTCGCGGTGAAGGACAGGCCCAGGGCGATCGACACGCTGCCCGTCGCGCCGGCGGCCATGGCGCCGACGCACCAGCCGGCGTGCATGCCGTTCATCAGCGGCCGGCCGTGGGCGCGTTCGACGGTGGAGCCCTGGGCGTTCATCGCGATGTCGAACAGGCCGAACGCCATGCCGAAGACCGCTGACGCGGCCAGCAGCGTGGGGAGGTTCGGCATGAGGGCCACAGCGACCAGGGAGAGCGCCGTCAGCGGGCCGCCGACGCGCAGCACGGTGCGGCTGCCGGCCCTGGCCATCACGCGGCGCATCGACTGCATGCTCACCAGCGCGCCCAGGCCCCAGGCGAGCAGGACGGTTCCGACCTCCGACTCGGACAGGCCGAGCTTGTCGGTCAGCGCGGGGATGCGCACGGTCATGGTGCCGACCATGAGGCCGGCGAGGGCGAAGGTGAGAACGGCGCCGTAGCGCGCGATCCTCAGATCACGGTTCATGTGGGCATACCTCGCAGAAGCGTTCATTCAAAAGGGCAGAAGTAAGACCCGGCCGTAGCCGGGCCTGGAAAGGGGAGAGGGCACGCCTCCGGGCCGGAGTCGCTGACCCGCCGCTTCCGTGAAAGGCGGTACGACGCCCCGGGGCGCGGACGGAGTCCGTCCGCCGCGCACGCGGCCCGGTGCTGTCTCCTGGGAGCGCGTCCTACCGGACCGGCCGTAACGGCCGCGGCCGGACACTGACAGCCCGGGACCTCATGAAGGGGGTTTCAGCAGGGCTCTCAACCGGGTGTCGAGCTCGCGCAGCTCGTCGTCGCCGTTGAGCGACGGGTCGTGGCTGGCCACGTCCCAGAGACCCTCGCAGGCCAGGCGTACGATCTGCGACGCCACCAGGTCGGGCTCGTCGGCCAGGCCCTCGCGATGCCAGCGGGCCATCGCCTCGCGCAGCGGCGCCAGCAGGTAGGTGTTGCCGGACGCGCCCGTGACGACGGCCCAGCGTCGCAGCCGGCCCGAGCGGACGGCGGCGAGCGTGGCGCCGAGGTAGCGCTCGGTGTAGGTGGCGTCGGGCTGGGCGGCCACCAGGTCGTCGAACTCGGCGACCAGACGCTCCACCATGGCCTTGATCAGGGCCTCCTTGGTGGAGAAGTGGTAGAGCAGCCCGCCCTTGCTCACGCCGGCCCGGTCGGCCACCGCGGAGAGGGTGAGCGCGGTCGAGCCGAGGTCGCTGAGCAGGTCTTCTGCCGCGTCCAGTAGCTCGTCACGTCTCATGCGTCTTACTGTACCGTCCGGACGGTACAGTGGCAAACAAGATACCCTTGCGGGGTGAGCAGACCGTCGGCGTATCTCGATCACGCGGCGACCACGCCGATGCTTCCGGAAGCCATCGAGGCCATGACGGAGCAACTCGGCCGGGTCGGCAACGCCTCCTCCCTGCACGCCACCGGGCGCGAGGCGCGCAAAGTGGTGGAGGAGTCGCGCGAGACGATCGCCGACGCGCTCGGCGCCCGGCCCAGCGAGGTCGTGTTCACCTCGGGCGGCACCGAGGCCGACAACCTCGCGATCAAGGGCATGTTCTGGGCCCGTCACCCCAGGAAGCGCGTCCTGATCAGCTCGGTCGAGCACCACGCCGCCCTCGACCCCGCCCGGTGGCTGGCCGACAGCCAGGGCGCCGAGGTCGAGCTGCTGGAGGTCGACGAGCACGGCAGGGTCGCCCCCGACACGCTGCGCGCCGCCATCGAACGCGACCCCGGCGGTGTCGCCCTGGTCAGCGTCATGTGGGCCAACAACGAGGTCGGCACGATCCAGCCGATCCACCTCCTGGCGGCCATCGCCCGCGACCACGGCGTCCCGTTCCACACCGACGCGGTGCAGGCGATCGGCCAGCTGCCCGTGTCGTTCGCCGAGTCCGGCGCCGACGCGCTCACCCTGACCGGCCACAAGATCGGCGGCCCCATGGGCGTCGGCGCGCTGCTGCTGGCCCGCGGCGTGACGCCGGTCTCCGTGCAGCACGGCGGCGGCCAGGAGCGCGACGTGCGCTCCGGCACCCTCGACGCGCCCGCCATCGCCGGGCTGGCCGCCGCGGTCCGCACCGCGGTCAAGGAGCAGACGGCCCAGCACCGCCACCTGACGGCGCTCCGCGACGACCTCATCGCCCGCGTCCGCCACGCCGTGCCCGGGGTGGTGCTCAACGGCGACCCCGACCACCGCCTGCCGGGCAACGCCCACTTCTCCTTCCCCGGCTGCGAGGGCGACGCGCTGCTCATGCTGCTCGACGCCAGAGGGGTGGAGTGCTCGACCGGCTCCGCCTGCTCGGCGGGGGTGGCGCAGCCGTCCCACGTGCTGCTGGCGATGGGCGCCGACGCGGCGGCGGCCAGAGGCTCGCTGCGCTTCTCGCTGGGCCACACCTCCACCCAGGCCGACGTCGACCGGCTCGTCGAGGTGCTGCCCGCCGCCGTCGACCGCGCCCGCCGCGCCGGCCTCGGCTGAGCGCCCGCGACGGGACGGAGGACTCAGGCCAGGAAGGGCGCGACCGCGCTCCAGGCCGGGTCGGCGCTCACGTCCACCCGCGCCCTGCCCTCCTTCCAGGTGGCCGCCAGCTCCTTGATCGCGGCGGCGGCGCCGCTCTCCGCGGTCGCGTACACGTGCATGACGCGGCGGCGCTCGGCGCTCAGGTGGGCGGCCAGCACCGCCTCCTCGCCCAGCGCGCGCAGCCGCTCGTCCAGCCGCTCCTCGAACGCGCGCAGCGCGGCGAGCGACCCGCCCACGGGCAGGCCGCCGCCGTCCTTGTCGCGGTACGGCAGCGTGACGGCGATGTGCTGGTCCAGCAGCGGATGGTCGACGGGACGCAGCGGGTAGCGGGTGGCGGCGGCCAGCGGGGCGCCGGTCGCCGTCCGGCCCTCCAGCGTGGCCCACTGGCCGGTCTCGTGGTCGGCGGCCACGTCGGCCACCACCGCGGGCAGGTGGACGGCGGGCACGGCGTCGATCGGCGCCGACGCGGCAGGGGTGATCTCGCCCACCCACCGGGCCACGTCGTCCTCGCCCAGCAGCCGGTCGAGCGCCAGCAGCGTGGCGTCCATCCGGGCGTCCTCGTCCAGCTCGCCGAAGACCGGGTGGTACGCGGACACGTCCACCCGCAGCCCCCCGCGCGGCACCCGCAGCCCCAGCACCAGCTTGTCGAGCCCGAACGCGAGCCCGCCCGCCTCCAGCGTCAGGTCGCCGGGCCTGGCGCTCGCCCGGCGCGACGGATGGAACTCCCACAGCAGGTCGGCGGGCGGCGCCGCGCGGGCCCAGCGGTGCGCCAGCGGGCGCAGCTCGGCGTCGCCCGCGGCCGTCACGACCAGCGCGTGCGCCGCCTCCGTGCCCGGGGCCAGCTCCCACACCAGGTCGGGGTGGATCGCCGCCACCGCGGGGCCGAGCAGCTCCGCCTGCTTGTCGCGCTCTCCGGCCGCGACCGCCGCGTCCAGCTCCGGCCTGGCGCTCTCCCACCACTGCCAGAACCCCGCCACCCGCTCAGCCGGGTCGGCACCCCCGTCATCGCTCTTGCGCCCGAACAGTCGCATGGCTGAATCCTCGCAGACCCCGGGCCCCGGTCGTCACCCGCGTCGCCCGGGCACTGCGCCGGCATCTCCGCGCGGACAGTACGCTGGAACGGTCATGGGACTGCGTGTGCTTGCCGCCATGTCGGGCGGCGTCGACTCCGCCGTGGCCGCCGCCCGGATCGCCGAGGCCGGTCACGACGTCACTGGTGTCCACCTCGCCCTGTCCGCCAACCCCCAGTCCCACCGCACCGGGGCCAGGGGCTGCTGCACGATCGAGGACTCGCGCGACGCCAGGCGGGCGGCCGACGTCATCGGCATCCCGTTCTACATCTGGGACATGGCCGAGCGGTTCCAGCGTGACGTGATCGACGACTTCGTGGCCGAGTACGCGGCCGGCCGCACGCCCAACCCGTGCCTGCGGTGCAACGAGAAGATCAAGTTCGCCGCGGTGCTCGACCGGGCGCTGGCGCTGGGCTTCGACGCGGTCGCCACCGGCCACCACGCCAGGCTCGTCGACGGCGTGCTGTCCCGCAGCGCCGACCCGGCCAAGGACCAGTCGTACGTGCTCGGGGTCCTGACCCGCGAGCAGCTCGGCCACGCCATCTTCCCGCTGGGCGACTCGACCAAGGCCGAGGTGCGCGCGGAGGCCGCCCGGCGCGGGCTGACCGTCGCCGACAAGCCCGACAGCCACGACATCTGCTTCATCGCCGACGGCGACACCCGCGGCTTCCTGGCCGAGCGGCTCGGCGCGGCCGAAGGGCCGATCGTCGACGAGTCCGGCGCGGTGGTCGGCAGCCACCCGGGCGCTCACGGGTTCACCGTGGGCCAGCGCAAGGGCCTGCGCATCGACCGGCCAGCCCCCGACGGCAGGCCCCGCTACGTGCTGTCGATCGAGCCGGTGTCCAACACCGTCACCGTCGGGCCGCGTTCGGCGCTGGAGGTCACCCGGATCTCCTGCCTGCGCCCGGTGTGGAACGGCCCGGAGGTCCGCGACGATCTCACCGTGCAGCTGCGCGCGCACGGCGAGGTCTACGGGTGCGCGTTCGAGGAGCGCGACGGCGGCCTGGTCATCGAGCTCGACCGGCCGGCCACCGGCGTCGCGGCCGGGCAGGCCGCGGTGCTCTACTCGGGACCGACCGTCATCGGATCGGCCACGATCGCGTCGGCGGCCTAGAGCGGCCTAGAGCTCGACCGAGTCGCCTACGGGGACGCGGCGCATCTCGGCCCCCTGCTTCTCCGACTCCATCCGCAGCCAGTTGTCCACCAGGCCGAGCCCGAGGTCGTTGAGCAGTCCGTCATGCGTGGAGAACGCCCGCGAGGGCCGGACCGCGCGCAGGTACTCGACCATCTCCACGAGTTTCAGCCACGGCGCGTTGGTCGGCACCAGCAGCGTCTCCACCTCGGCGTCGGGCACGGTGAGCGCGTCGCCCGGGTAGAACAGCGCGCCGTCGAGCATGAATCCGACGTTCTGCACGATGGCCAGGTCGGGATGGTTCTTGGCGTGCCACTCACCGACCACGTCCACCCGGAAACCGGCCGCCTCGAAGTCGTCGCCGTGCCGTACCACGTTGACCGTCACCGGCAGGTCGGCGAGCTTGGCCGCGACGGCCTCGCACGTCCACACCTCCAGGCCGGGGGAGGCGGCGGCGAGCCTGTCGACGTCCAGATGGTCGAAGTGCTCGTGGGTGATGAGCACCGCGTCGGCGCCGTCGAGCACCGGATCGCGGGTGAACGCGCCGGGGTCGACGACCAGGACCTTGCCGTCCTTCTCCAGGCGTACGCAGGCGTGCCCGTACTTCGTGAGCTTCATTCCGCAGAGCCTACGCTGGTGCCCATGTTGACGTGGGAAGCCACTGGGGTCGGATCGCACCCAGGTGACGATCATCTTGAGGCGCTGCGGGTCGTGTTCGGGGAGGTGCCGGGGCTGCCCTACCTGCCGGAGCTGCCCGCGCGCGGGGTCGGCGCCGACATGGTGGGGCGGACGGCGGGGCTCCTCGTCGACCTGCCCGTGGAGGTGCAGCCGTCCGGGTGGCGGCTGGCCGGGCGGCCGGGACGCGACCACCGGCGCGCCGTCGACCACCTGCGGCGCGACCTCGACGGCCTGGAGGAGGTCGGCCACGGCTACGAGGGGCCGCTGAAGCTCCAGGTCTGCGGGCCGTGGACGCTCGCGGGGGCGATCGAGCTGCGCCACGGCGACAAGGTCCTGTCCGACCCGGGCGCGGTGCGCGACCTGGCCGCCTCGCTCGCGCAGGGCGTCGCCGACCACTGCGCCGAGGTGCGCCGGCGCATGCCCGGCGTCACCGACCTCGTGCTCCAGCTCGACGAGCCCGGCCTGCCCGGCGTGCTCGCGGGCACGGTGCCGACCGCCTCGGGGTTCGGCCGGCTGGCCGCCGTGGAGGAGTGGCGGGTGGAGGAGTCGCTGCGCGCCTTCCCCGAGCCGGTGGTCCACTGCTGCGCCTCTTCCGTGCCGTACGCGCTGCTGCGCCGGGCCGGGGTGCGGGCGGTGTCCGCGGACGCGTCACTGATCAGGCGCAGGGACGAGGAGGCGATCGGGGAGCTCGTGGAGGCGGGCGTCGGGCTGCTCCTGGGCGTGGTGCCCGCCACCGACACGCGGCTGCCCGGCCCGGTGGCGGTCGCCAGGCCCGCGCTGGAGCTGTGGCGGCGGCTCGGCTTCGCGCCCGAGGACCTGGCGGGGAAGGTCGTGCTCAGCCCGGCCTGCGGGCTCGCCGCCGCCTCGCCCCGCTACGCCAGGGCCGCGCTCGCCGCCTGCAGGGAGGCCGCCCAGGTGGTCAAGGACGACCCCGCCCGCGACCTCAAGGATTGACGGTCCTCCGCGATACCGTTCTGCCTGGGGGTCCGTACGGGAAGGAGACGCCGTGAGCGAGCCGAGCGAGCTTGAGGAGGCGCCCGCGGCGGCGCGGGAGCGGCACGCCGAGCTGAGCGAGCTGGTCGAGGAGGCGCGCTACCGCTACTACGTGGAGGACGCGCCGACCGTCAGCGACGCGCAGTTCGACACCTGGTTCAACGAGCTGCTGGGGCTGGAGAAGGCCCACCCGGAGCTGCAGACGCCCGACTCGCCCACGCAGAAGGTCGGCGCTCCGGTCTCTGGGGAGTTCGCCAAGGTCCGCCACCTGGCCAGGATGGAGAGCCTCGACAACGTCTTCGACGCCGAAGGCATGGCCGCCTGGCAGGCCAGGGCGGAGCGGCTGGCCGAAGGCGATCCCGGCCCCTACCTCTGCGAGCTGAAGATCGACGGGCTGGCCATCGCGCTGGTCTACCGCGACGGCAGGCTGGAGCGCGGCGCCACCCGCGGCGACGGGCGGATCGGCGACGACGTGACCGCCAACGTGCGCACCATCAGGGACATCCCGCACCGGCTCACCGGCGACGACGTCCCCAGCCTGGTCGAGGTGCGCGGGGAGGTCTACATCCCGGTCGAGGACTTCAAGCGGCTCAACGAGCAGCTCGTCGAGGAGGGCAAGCCGCCGTTCGCCAACCCGCGCAACTCCGCCGCCGGCACGCTGCGGCAGAAGGACCCGCGCGTCACCGCCAGGCGGCCGCTGCGCATGCTGGTCCACGGCGTGGGCGTCTGGGAGGGCGCGGCGGAGCCGCAGTCGCAGTCGCAGGTCTACGACCGGCTGCGCGCGTTCGGGCTGCCGGTGAGCGACCTCTACCGGGTGGTGGACGGCGTCGACGAGGTCGACGCCTACATCGAGCACTACCGCGAGCACCGCCACGACCCCGCCTACGAGATCGACGGCGTGGTGGTGAAGGTCGACCGGTTCCGCGTCCAGCGGGAGCTGGGCTCGACCTCGCGGGCGCCGCGCTGGGCCATCGCCTACAAGTACCCTCCCCAGGAGGTCAACACCAGGCTGCTCGACATCCACGTCGGCGTGGGCCGCACCGGCAGGGTGACGCCGTTCGGGGTGATGGAGCCGGTGGTGGTGTCCGGCTCGACGGTCACCCGGGCGACGCTCCACAACGCCGCCGTGGTGGCCAAGAAGGGCGTGCTCATCGGCGACACGGTCATCCTGCGCAAGGCCGGTGACGTGATCCCCGAGATCATCGGGCCGGTCACCGCCCTGCGCGACGGCGCCGAGCGGCCGTTCGTCATGCCTACCCACTGCCCCGAGTGCGGCACCGAGCTGGCCTACGAGCAGGAGGGCGACGCCGACCTGCGCTGTCCCAACGCCCGCGGCTGCCCCGCGCAGATCCGCGAGCGCCTCTACTTCGCCGCCCACCGCAACGCGCTCGACATCCGCGGCCTGGGCTACGTCGCCGCGACCGCGCTCACCCAGCCGGTGCCGCCGCTGGAGCCGGCGGTGCGCACCGAGGCCGACCTGTTCGACCTCACGATCGAGAGGCTGGCGCCGATCAGGTCGGTGGTCCGCGACCAGGAGTCCGGCCTGCCCAAGCTCGACCCCAGGACCGGCGAGCAGAAGATCGTCTCGCTGTTCTCCAACGCCGACGGCAACCCCAGCCAGGCCGCCCACCAGCTCATCGCCGAGCTCGACCGGGTCAAGCGGGAGGCGCCGCTCTGGCGGGTGCTGGTCGCGCTGTCGATCCGCCACGTCGGCCCGCCCACCGCACAGAAGCTCGCCGCCGAGCTGCGCTCCATCGACGCCGTCATGAACGCCACGGAGGAGGAGCTGGCCGCGGTCGAGGACATCGGCCCCCGGATGGCGGTCACCATCAGGGAGTGGTTCCAGGTCGACTGGCACCGCGAGATCGTGGAGCGGTGGCGGGCCGCGGGCGTCCGGATGGAGGAGGAGGCGCCGGCCGTCTCCGAGCTGCCCCAGACGCTGGCGGGGCTGACGTTCGTGGTCACCGGCACACTCCCCGCCCACACCCGCGACGAGGCGGGCGCGGCGCTGACGGCCAGGGGCGGCAAGGTGACCGGCTCGGTGTCGAAGAAGACCTCGTTCCTGATCGCCGGCGAGAACGCCGGGTCCAAGTACGACAAGGCGGTGAGCCTCGGCGTCCCGATCCTGACCGGCGAGGGCTTCGCGGTCCTGCTCGACCGCGGGCCCAAGGCGGCGGCGGAGCTGGCGGTCACCCCCGAACCGTAATTGTCGGGAAGTTTCTGCGGATACAGGGCGTTGACCAGGTAACTACGGAGGGTGGGTGTCTGCCGGGGAGGAGATGTGACGGAACGTACGCACTTGGCTTCACGAAGTGGGTTATGGTCGTACCCTCCCATAGGGACCTAATGGGGGTTTCGTTACGATGACTGACCCAACCGACACTCGCGACACCGGGCCGCGCGCCGGCACGCCTCTGTGGGCGTTCCTCGCGGGCGTCACCGTGATCGGCTTCACCGCCCTCCTCGTGGCCGTGCTGAGGCTCGATCCGGGCCCGTCGACGGAGCTCGTCCGCACGCCGCTGTTCTGGATGCTCGCCGTGCTGGTGATCCTGGGCGAGCTGCGGCCGGTCATGGTGTCCTCCGCGACCGCGGTGGGCGGCACGTACCCCTCGGCCATGTTCACCTTCGCGGTCCTGCTCTACTTCGGGCTGCCCGTGGCGGTGCTCATGCAGGCCGTGGCCATCACCGTCAACGCGATGGTCACCCGCAAGGCCTGGCACCGGGCGATGTTCAACGTCGCCCAGTCCACGCTCGCGCTCACCGCCGCGGCCGTCGTGATCGGCGCGTTCGGCCACGTGCCCAGCCCCGCCGTGCCGTGGGTGCCGAGCGGCGACGACCTGCCCGCCA
Source organism: Nonomuraea sp. CA-218870 (assembly GCF_050936535.1). NCBI lineage: Bacteria > Bacillati > Actinomycetota > Actinomycetes > Streptosporangiales > Streptosporangiaceae > Nonomuraea > Nonomuraea sp. CA-218870. Next base: position 758,501 of record NZ_JBNJMN010000002.1, read on the forward strand.
TCGTGCTGTCCGGCCTCGCCTACTTCACCATCAGGGCCGCCCTCGTCTGCGGCGCCGTCGCGCTGCACGAACGCCGGTCCATCCTGCGGGTGCTGCGCGCCTCGGTCGGCCCGCAGGCCCTGGTGTACGCCGGACTCCTCGGGCTGGCCCCGCTGGTCGTCGTCGTGATGAACCACTCACCCGGGCTGGTGCCGCTCTTCGTGGCCCCGCTCGCGGCCGTCTACTTCACCGCCACGCTCTCCATGCGCCGCGACCACCAGGCGCTGCACGACGAGCTGACCGGGCTGCCCAACCGCAAGATGCTCATCGTCAGCACCGAGGAGGCGCTGGCCGAGTCCCGCCAGGACGAGCGGGTCGGCCTGTTCCTCATCGACCTCGACCGGTTCAAGGAGGTCAACGACACGATGGGCCACCCGGTCGGCGACCGGCTGCTGCAGCTCGTCGCCCACCGGCTCACCCACTCGGTGCGGCCGGGCGACGTGGTGGCGCGGCTCGGCGGCGACGAGTTCGCCGTGCTGCTGCCGTCCATCAGGGACGCGCACGCCGCCCGCGAGGTGGCCGCCCGGCTGCGGGCCGCCCTCACCGAGCCGGTGCGGCTCGAAGGCATGTCGTTCGACCTCGACGGCTCCGTCGGCATCGCCCTCTTCCCCGACCACGCGCCCGACTTCGAGCTGCTGCTCCAGCGCGCAGACGTGGCGATGTACCTGGCCAAGGAGGGCCGCACCGGCGTCGAGATCTACCAGCCGGACAAGGACCGCAACTCGCCCGAGCGGCTCAACCTGCTGGGCGACCTGCGCCGCGCGATCGACGGCGGCGAGCTGTGCCTGCACTACCAGCCCAAGGTCGCCCTGGCCGGTGACGCCGGGGGAGCCGGGGGAGCCGGGGGCGCCGTGTACGGGGTCGAGGCGCTGCTGCGCTGGCGCCATCCGATCCACGGGGCGATCGGGCCGTCCGACTTCATCCCGCTGGCCGAGCAGTCCTACCTCATGCGCCAGCTCACCGCGTACGTCATCGAAGAGGCGCTGGAGCAGGCCGCCCGCTGGTGGCACACCGGCCTGCGGGTGCAGATCTCAGTCAACATCTCCGCCCGCGACCTGCTCGGCCACGCCCTGCCCGAGCAGCTCGAAGCCGGGCTGGCCAGGCTCAGGCTGCCGCCGGCGGCCATCCAGCTGGAGGTCACGGAGCGCATTCTGACCGGCGAGCAGGCGTACACCCAGGAGACCATCAAGGCGCTGGCCGCGCTGGGGGTGCCGCTCGCGCTCGACGACTTCGGCACCGGCTACTCCTCGCTCATCCGGCTGCAGCGGCTGGCGATCTCCGAAGTGAAGATCGACTCCTCCTTCGTGCGCCGCATGGCCGACTCCGCCGCCGACGACCGCATCGTCCGCTCCATCGTCGACCTGGTCCGCTCGCTGGGGCTGCGCTCCGTGGCGGAGGGCGTCGAGTCCGAGGCGGTCGCCCTGCGCCTCGCCGAGATCGGCTGCGACCTGGGTCAGGGGTGGCTGTTCTGCGAGCCGATGCCGGCCGCCGACGCCACCGCCTGGCTCCGCGAGCGCCTCGCGGCCGTCCAGGAGCTCGGCCACGGCCTGCGGCCCGAGGTGACCCAGAGCGTCTGACCGGCCCGCGACACGGCGCGTGTTTCCAGGTGGTTAACGATTCTGAGGCGATCCGTCGACGCCCCTAGGATGTGAGTGTCCCAACTCCATCCACGAAACGGGTTCAACGACTCATGTCCGCCATAACCCGCGACGAGGTCGCGCATCTGGCCCGGTTGTCCAGGCTGGCGCTCACCGACGACGAGCTCGACCACTACGCCACGCAGCTCGATGCCATCATCGAGTCGGTCGCGAAGGTGGCCGAGGTCGCCGCCGGGGACGTGCCGCCATCGTCGCACGCTCTGCCTCTGACCAACGTCTTCCGTCCCGACGAGGTGCGACAGTCTCTGACGCCCGAGCAGGCCCTCTCCGGGGCTCCCGCCGTCGAGGACGACCGCTTCCGGGTGCCGCGCATCCTCGGGGAGGAGGCATGAGCCTGATCCGCAAGACCGCGGCCGAGCTCGGCGCGATGATCGCCGCTCGCGAGGTGACGGCGACCGAGGTGGCCGAGGCCCATCTCGACCGGATGGCGGAGGTGGAGCCTCAGGTCAAGGCGTTCCTGCACGTCGACCGTGAGACCACGCTGGAGCAGGCGGGGGCCGTCGACGCCAGGCTGCGGGCCGGGGAGAGGCTCGGGCCGCTGGCCGGGGTGCCCATCGCGCACAAGGACATCTTCGCCACCCGCGACATGCCGACCACGGCCGCGTCCAAGATCCTCGAAGGCTGGCGCCCGCCCTACGACGCGACCGTCACCCGGCGGCTGCGCGAGGCCGGCCTGGTCATCCTGGGCAAGACCAACCTGGACGAGTTCGCCATGGGCTCCTCCACCGAGAACTCGGCCTACCACGTCACCTGCAACCCGTGGGACCTGACCCGGGTGCCCGGCGGCTCGTCGGGCGGCTCCAGCGCCGCCGTGGCCGCGTACGAGGCGCCGCTGGCGACCGGCACCGACACCGGCGGCTCGATCCGCCAGCCTGCCGCCGTCACCGGCATCGTCGGCATGAAGCCGACCTACGGCGGCTCGTCCCGCTACGGCCTGATCGCGTTCGCCAGCTCGCTCGACACGCCCGGCCCGTTCGCCCGCAACGTGCTCGACGCGGCGCTGCTGCACGAGACGTTCTCCGGCCACGACGCGATGGACTCCACCTCCATCGACGCGCCTGTGCCCTCCGTCGTCGAGGCCGCGCGCCACGGCGACGTCTCCGGCATGCGGATCGGCGTCGTCAAGGAGTTCGCCGAGGGCGAGGGCGCCCAGCCCGGCGTGCTGGCGCGCTTCAACGAGACGGTCCAGCTCCTGGAGTCGCTCGGCGCCAAGGTCGTCGAGGTGTCCTGCCCGTCGTTCGCCAGCGCCCTGCCGGCCTACTACCTGATCGCGCCGTCCGAGTGCTCCTCCAACCTGGCCCGCTTCGACGCGATGCGCTACGGCCTGCGCGTCGGCGACGACGGCGAGCGCAGCGCCGAGGAGGTCATGGCGCTGACCCGGGCCGCCGGGTTCGGCCCCGAGGTCAAGCGGCGCATCATGCTGGGGACGTACGCGCTGTCGAGCGGCTACTACGACGCCTACTACGGGCAGGCGCAGAAGGTCCGCACGGTCATCTCGCGCGAGTTCGAGGCCGCCTACCACCAGGTCGACGTGCTGATCTCGCCGACGACGCCGACGACGGCGTTCCCGATCGGGGAGCGGGCCGACGACCCGATGGCGATGTACCTCGCCGACCTCTACACGATCCCGTCCAACCTGACCGGCAACGCGGCCATCTCGGTGCCGTGCGGCCTGGCCGACGAGGACGGCCTGCCGGTCGGACTGCAGATCATGGCCCCGGTGCTGGGCGACGACCGCTGCTACCGCGTCGGCGCCGCCGTGGAGCGGGCCCTGGAGAGCCGCTGGGGCGGCAGCCTCCTGGCCAAGGCCCCGGCGCTCTAGGGAAGGGGGACGGCGGCGTGCTGACTCGGATCGAGATCGACGGGTTCAAGTCCTTCCTGGACTTCGAGCTCGACGTGCCGCCGTTCCTCGCGCTGGTCGGGCCGAACTCGAGCGGGAAGTCCAACCTGCTGGACGCGCTGGCCTTCCCCCTGGACGCGGTGCAGAAGATCTGGCCGAAGGAGGCCGCCTCCTGGCATTTCCACGTGCCGGAGCCGGCCGCGATGCGAAGGCCGGTGACCGCCTTCGACCGTCGGCCGCTCGCCGAGAACGCCGGAAACCTGGCCGCGGTGCTCGGGCGCATGGCGGACACCGGCGAACTGGACGACCTCATGGTGGATCTGTCCGCGCTGGTGCCCGACGTGACCGGGGTCAGGCCGGTGCTAGACGAGAGTCAGGAGGAGTGGTCGTTCGACATCCTGGTCGACCACGAGCCGGTGCCGGGCCGGTTGGCCTCCGACGGGACCCTGAGAGTGCTGGCGCTCCTGGCCGCGCTGTACGACCAGGCGTCGTCCGGGCTGCTCATGGTGGAGGAGGTCGAGAACGGCCTCCACCCGAGCAGGCTCGGGGAGCTGCTGCGGCGGCTGGCCCGGCGGGTCGGTGCGACGGGGAACGCCTGGCGTCAAGTGATCTTGACCACGCACTCGCCGGTGGCCGTGTCCGCGCTCTACCAGTCGGCGCCGGGCGCGCTCGTCTTCCTCGACTCGGCCTGGCGCACCGGCGGTGGCGGCCCGCGCTCGCGGGTCACGGTGGCCAAGCCGGTGCGGAACGAGGGCGAGCCGGGCACGTTCGTGTCGCCCAGGCAGGTGCGCGCCTATCTCAGCACGGTGGGGGGGCCGCCATGAGCCGGCCTCTCGTGCCAGGGCTGGTCGCCGAGGGCGACACCGACGAGGTCTTCCTCGGCAGGGTCATCGCGCGTCAGCTCCGTGCCCTCACGGACTTCGCCCCCCGGCCAAAGGTGCTGGCCGGGATCGCCCATCGTGAGGTCGGCGAGTACTTCGCCTTCGCCGGTGACCACGTCTCTCTTGAAACGCTCGCCCAGCTTCCGGCTTACGGAGTGTGGGTCGAAGCGACCACGCGGGTGCTGAGAAGCGAGGGCTTCTTGTGAGCGGCCGGTTGATGTTTCGAACGCGACGATTTGAACGAAGGACTGCATCATGACTGTCGAGACGGCCATGCCGTACGACGAGGCGCTCGAGCGCTTCGAGCCGGTGCTCGGGCTGGAGACGCACGTCGAGCTGGGCACCGAGTCGAAGATGTTCTGCGGCTGCAAGACCACGTTCGGGGCGCCGCCCAACTCGCAGGTCTGCCCGACCTGCCTGGCGCTGCCGGGGTCGTTGCCCGTGGCCAACGCGAAGGCGATCGAGTCCACGATCAGGATCGGCCTCGCGCTGAACTGCTCGATCGCCGAATGGTGCCGCTTCGCCCGGAAGAACTACTTCTATCCGGACATGCCGAAGAACTACCAGATCTCCCAGTACGACGAGCCGCTCTGCTTCGACGGCTACCTCGACCTGGAGGTCGGCGGTGAGACCGTGCGGATCGAGATCGAGCGGGTCCACCTGGAGGAGGACACCGGCAAGTCCACCCACGTGGGCGGCGCCACGGGCCGCATCCACGGCGCCGACTACTCGATCGTCGACTACAACCGGGCCGGCATCCCGCTGGTCGAGATCGTCACCAAGCCGATCCCCGGCACCGACCGGCTCGCGCCCGAGGTGGCCAAGGCATACGTGACCGAGCTGCGGGAGATCATGCGCTCGCTGGGCGTCTCCGACGTGCGCATGGAGGAGGGCTCGCTGCGCTGCGACGTGAACGTCTCGCTCATGCCCCGCGGCTCTTCCGAGTGGGGCACCCGTACCGAGACCAAGAACGTCAACTCGCTGCGCAGCGTCGAGCGCGCGGTGCGCGGCGAGATCGAGCGGCAGGCCGCGATCCTCGCCGACGGCGGCCGGATCGTGCAGGAGACCCGCCACTTCCACGAGGACACCGGCACCACCACGTCCGGCCGGTCCAAGGAGGAGGCGCAGGACTACCGCTACTTCCCCGAGCCCGACCTGGTGCCGATCGCGCCGGACTCGACCTGGGTGGCGGAGCTGAAGGCGGCCCTGCCCGAGCTGCCGTCGGTCAAGCGCAAGCGGCTGCAGGCCGAGTGGGGGCTGTCCGACCTCGACATGCAGGCCATGCACAACGCCGACGCCATCGACCTGGTGGAGGCCACGGTCACCGCGGGCGCGCCCGCGGCCGACGCGCGCAAGTGGTGGATGGGCGAGCTGGCCCGCCGCGCCAACGAGTCCGGCCGGGCGCTGGCCGACCTGCCGATCACGCCCTCCCAGGTGGCCCGGGTGACCGAGCTGGTCGCCTCCGGGGCGCTCAACGACAAGCTGGCCCGTGAGGTGCTGGAGGGCGTGCTCGACGGCGAGGGCTCCCCCGACGAGGTGGTCGACCGGCGCGGCCTGAAGATCGTCAACGACGAGGGCGAGCTGTCGGCCATGATCGACGAGGTGCTGGCGAGCAACGCCGACGCCGCCGACAAGGTGCGCTCCGGCAAGATCGCCGCCGTCGGCGCGCTCGTGGGCGGCGTGATGAAGGCCAGCCGGGGCAAGGCCGACGCGGCCCAGGCCCGCCGGCTCATCCTGGAGAAGCTCGGCGTCTCCGAATAACTCCAGCCGATGGCTCCGGCCGCTCACGGCCCCGCCGCCCGCCCCGGGCCGCGGGGCCGTGGCGCGCGGGCCTTGGGGCGCGCGGGCCTTGGGGCGTGCGGGCCTTGGGGCGTGCGGCCTAGGACGATCTGCCGGGCGGGACCTAGGACCGGCGCTGGAGGCGGCCGGCCCGGGCCGTGCCCTACGGTTCCGTGCTGTGAAGAAGACATCCGCATTGACGGCGGGCCTGGTGGCGATGGTGTCACTGGTGGCCTTCGAATACGTGGCGGTCGCGGTCGCGATGCCGGTCGTGGCGGCCGAGCTGGGCGGCCGGGAGCTGTACGGGCTGGCGTTCAGCAGCGCGCTGGCGGCCGGGGTGGTGGGCACGGTGCTCGGCGGCCGGTGGGCCGACCTGCGCGGGCCGCTCGCGCCGCTGTGGACCGGCGTGGCCGCGTTCATCGGCGGGCTGACGCTGGCGGGGCTGGCGCCCGTCATGGAGGTGCTGATCGCCGGGCGGCTGATCCAGGGGTTCGGCGGGGCGCTGGTGAACGTGGCGCTGTACGTGGTGGTGGCCAGGGTCTATCCCGAGGAACTGCACCCACGGGTGTTCTCGCTGTTCGCCACCGCGTGGGTGGTGCCGTCCATGGTGGGGCCCGCGGTCGTCGGCCTGATCACGGAGACCGTGGGGTGGCGCTGGGTGTTCCTGCTGGTGCCGTTCCTGACGGTGGCGGCCGGGCTGGTGCTGGTGCGCGGGCTGGCCGGGCAGCCGGTGCACGGCGGCCACGCCGCCCAGGCCCGGGGACTCCTGGGCAAGATCGCGTGGGCCGCGGTGACGGCCGTGGCCGCGGTCCTCATGCAGTACGGGAGCGACGACCGGTTCCCGCTGCTGGCGATCGGCCTGCTGGTGCTGGCGGTGGCGCTGCCCAGGCTGCTGCCCGCCGGGACGCTCAGGGCGGTCAGGGGACTGCCCGCGGTGGTGGGGCTGCGCGGGCTGGCCACCGGGGCGTTCTTCGCGGCCGAGGTGATGGTGCCGCTCATGCTGCACGACGAGCGCGGCATGTCGCCCTTCACGGCCGGGATCGCGCTCACCGGTGGGGCGCTGACCTGGTCGTTCGCCTCCTGGCTGCAGGGGCGTGAGGTGTTCGGCCGTGGCACGAACCTGTGGCTGGGCTCGGCGGCGCTGTCGGCCGGCATCCTGGCGATGGGGGCGGTGGCGATCCCCGGGGTGCCGCTGGCGCTGGCCTACCCGGCGTGGATCGCGGCCGGGTTCGGGATGGGGCTGATCTACCCGACGCTGTCGGTGCTCACGCTGGAGTTGTCGGCCCCCGCCGAGCAGGGCGAGAACAGCGCGGCGCTGCAGCTGGGCGAGTCGGTGTTCTCGGTGACCGCGGTCGCCGTCACCGCCGCGCTGTTCACCGCGACGGACTCGGCGTACTGGACGGTGTTCGCCGCGGCCCTGGTCATGGCGGCGTCCGGGCTGCTGATCGTGCGCCGGGCCGTGGGCGCGCCGTCCAGCGGCGCGCCGGCCGGGGCGGCCCGCCAGGCCGCTCCGACGGCGTGACACGGCCGGTCTCAAGCGGTCGGCCCGGCCCCGGGCGTCACCGGGGCCGGGGCGGTCAATCCTCCCGCGAGACCGGCAGCGGCGGCATCCGCCGCCGGGCCATGTGACGGCGGAGCAGCGGCGTCAGCAGGGCCAGCAGCGCCAGCACGAGCAGCGCCGCCGCGACCGGGCTGCGCACCAGCACCGTCACGTCGCCGGCGCCGATGGCCAGCGCCCGGCGGAGCTGGATCTCCGCCATCGGCCCGAGGATCATGCCGATCACCGCCGGCGCGATCGGCAGCCCGAACCGCCGCATGGCGAACCCGAGCAGACCCAGCAGGAACAGCACCACGAGGTCCACCGCGCTGGCGTTCAGCGCGTAGACGCCGAGCGCGGCGAACATGATGATCCCGGCATAGAGGTACGGGCGCGGGATCCGCAGCAGCTTGGCCCAGAGCGGGGCGAGCGGCAGGTTGAGCACGAGCAGCATGGCGTTGCCGATGAACAGCGACGCGATCATGGCCCACACCAGGGCCGGGTTGTGGTCGAAGAGCTGCGGCCCGGGCTGCAGCCCGTACTGCTGGAAGGCCGCCAGCATGATCGCGGCGGTGGCGGAGGTCGGCAGCCCGAGCGTGAGCAGCGGCACGAGCGTGCCCGCGGCCGAGGCGTTGTTGGCGGCCTCCGGCCCGGCCACGCCCTCGATCGCGCCCCTGCCGTACTCCTCCCGCGCCACCCCGCGCGCCAGCTTCTTCTCGGCCGCGTACGACAGGAACGTGGGGATCTCGGCGCCGCCGCCCGGCAGCGCGCCGAACGGGAAGCCGAGCGCGGTGCCGCGCAGCCACGGCCGCCACGACCGCCCCCAGTCGGAGCGGCCCATCCAGGCCCTGCCCACCGGCACCACGTCCGGCGGGGCGTGCCGCAGCCGCGAGGCCACGTACAGCGCCTCGCCCACCGCGAACAGCCCGACCGCCACGATCACCACGTCGATGCCGTCGAGGAGCTGCGGGATACCCAGCGTGAGCCGGGCCTGCCCGGTCTGCTGGTCGATGCCGACGAGCCCGATCGCCAGGCCCAGCCCGAGCGAGGCCAGCCCGCGCACGACCGACCGGGACAGCACCGACGACACCGCGGTGAAGGCCAGGACCGCCAGCGCGAAGTAGTCCTCGGGGCCGAAGGAGATGGCGAAGTCGACCACGACCGGCGCCGCGAACACCAGCAGCGCGGTGGCGATCGTGCCCGCCACGAACGAGCCGATGGCCGCGGTGGCCAGCGCCTGCGCGGCCCGCCCGCGCCTGGCCATCTTGTTGCCCTCCAACGCGGTGATCATGGAGGAGGACTCGCCGGGCGTGTTGAGCAGGATGGAGGTGGTCGAGCCGCCGTACATGCCGCCGTAGTAGATGCCGGCGAACATGATGAACGCGCTGGCCGGCGGCACCGTGAAGGTGATCGGCAGCAGCAGGGCCACGGTCATCGCGGGCCCGATGCCGGGCAGCACGCCGACCAGGGTGCCGAGTGTGACGCCGACGAGCGCGTACAGCAGGTTGACGGGCGTGAGCGCGGCGGCGAACCCGTCGAGCAGCAGCCCCAGGGACTCCACTCAGATCACCCCCGACAGCAGCCCGGCGGGCAGTGTGACGCCCAGCCCCTTGACGAACACCAGGTACGTGCCGGTCGCGAGCACCATCGCGATCACGGCGGCGCGGAGCCTGTGCTCGGCGCCGAGCGCCACCGACAGGCCGAAGAACAGCAGGCTTCCCGCGATGACCCAGCCGAGCACGTCCAGCACCGCGGTGAAGGCCAGGAAGACGCCGCTGACCAGGCCGACGCCGCGCCAGTCGGCGGGCGCGGCGGCGTCCACGTCCTCGCTCTCCTCTGGGTCGCCGTGCCCGCCGCGCAGCACGTCGGCCACGTAGAACAGGCCGATCAGGATCATCGCGCCGCCGACCAGCATGGGGAAGAACCGCGGCCCCGGCCCGAGCCGGGAGGCCGCTGCCGACACGTCGAGCGTGCCCACGACGACGAGCACGCCGAGGCCCAGCACCACGAGCGCCAGCCCCAGTTCGGGCCGCCACCGGCCACGCTTGTCCGCGGCCTCCTCAGGAGAGGACATCAGGACACGAGCCCCATTTCGGCGATGATGCCCTTGACCCGGGTCTCCTCGGACCGCAGGTAGTCGGCGAACTCCTGGCCGGTCATGAACGAGTCGATCCAGCCGTTCTTGGCCACCGCGTCCTTCCAGGGCTGCGAGGCGTGCATCTGGGTCACCAGGTCGGTCAGCGCCTTCTTGTCGGCGTCGGCGAGCCCGCCGGGGGCCACGAAACCGCGCCAGTTGGCCAGCTCCACGTCCAGGCCGCCCTCCTTGAGTGTGGGCGCGTCCAGCGCGGGCAGCCGCTCGCCCGAGGTGACGCCGAGCGCCCGCAGCTTGCCGGACTTGACGTGCTCGGCGAACTCGCCGACGCCCGAGACGCCGATGGTCACCTTGCCGCCGAGCAGCGCGTTGAGCGCCTCGCCGCCGCCGGAGTGCGCGATGTAGTTGACCTGCTTGGGGTCGATGCCCGCGGCCTTGGCCATGAGCCCGGCCACGATGTGGTCGGTGCCGCCGGCGGAGCCGCCCGCGACCGACACCTTCGCCGGGTCCGCCTTCCAGGCGGCCACCAGGTCCTGCAGCGAGGTGAGCGGGGACTGCGCCGGAACGACGACGATCTCGTACTCCTCGGTCAGCTTGGCGATCGGGGTCGTCTCCGCGAGCGTGACCTTGGACTTGTTCTGCTCGATGGCGCCGACCATGACCAGGCCCATCGTCATCAGCAGGTTGCCGTTGCCCTTCTCGCCGGCGAGCTGGGCCAGCCCGATCGTGCCGCCGGCGCCGGGGACGTTGAAGACCTCGACCCCGCGGTCCGGCATCACGGACTTCAACGCCTGCTCCGCGGTGCGGGACGTCTGGTCCCAGCCACCGCCGGGCGAGGCGGGGGCCATGATGCGCAGGGTGCTGGTGCCGGCGCCGCCGCTGCCGCCGCAGCCGGTCAGCGCGGCGAGGGAGAGCGCCGCGAGAGCGGCGAGGACGCGCATACGCATGAATCACTCCAGGGGGTTCTCACATCTCTGGACCCTGGATCGTGCGGGCCGGGAGCCGCCGCGTCGAGACTGCGCAGGTAGCGTTCGTAATGGTCGTATCGGTCGCGACCGGGCCGTGACCTGGCGCTGTTTCCATGTGCTGCGTGAGACTCGGCACCCAGCTGTTCGCGCTCCAGACGGCGATCGTGCTGCTCGCCGTCGGGAGCACCGCCGCTGTGTGGGCACAGCACACCCGCAACCAGTACGACTCCCGCTACGAGCAGCGCGCCCTGGCCATCGCCCAGTCGGTCGCGGCCCTGCCGCAGGTGCGCGAGGCGTTCAAGCTGCGGCGTCCGGAGAGCGTGCTGCAGCCGCTCGCGCTGAGCGTGCAGCAGACCACCGGCGCCGACTACGTGGTGATCGCCAACACCGACCAGGTCCGTTACGCCCACCCCAACGCCTCGCTCATCCGCCACAGGCTGTCGACCGACGGCAGCTACGTGCTCACCACCGGCGACGACTGGGTCGGCACGCAGAAGGGCACCATCGGCACCACGGTGCGGGGCAAGACCCCGGTCCGCGACGAGTACGGCGACGTCATCGGCCTGGTCTCGGTCGGCGTGCTGGAGACCACGGTCATCGGCGAGGTGGCGGCCGCGCTGCCGCCGCTGCTGTGGACCGCGGTGGCCGTGCTGGTGGCCGGGCTCGGCGCGGCCGCGCTGATCACCGCCAGGGTGCGCAGGCAGACGTTCGGGCTGGAGCCGCGCGAGATCGCCGCCCTGCTGGAGCAGCGCGAGGGCGTGCTGCACGGCGTCAAGGAGGGCGTGCTCGCGCTCGACCTCGACGGCCGCGTGACGCTGGTCAACGACGCCGCCCGCGAGCTGCTCGGCGACGTCGGCGACGACCTGACGAGGATGCCGGTCTCCGCCCGCATGCGCGATGTGCTCGGCGGCGCCGACCAGGGCGAGGACCGGGTGGTCCTGCACGGCGACCGGGTGCTGGTGCTCAACCGCACCCCGGTGTCCGTACGCGGCCGGCAGAGCGGCTGGGTGATCACCCTGCGCGACCGCACGGAGCTGGTCCGGCTGGCCCGCGAGCTGGAGTCGACCAGCAGCGCGACGGAGGCGCTGCGGGCCCAGGCGCACGAGTTCGCCAACCGGATGCACACCGTGGTCGGGCTGCTGGAGCTGGGCGAGCACGAGGCGGCCATCGCGTTCATCACCAGCACCACCCCCGGCGTGCGGGCCGGTGAGCTGCGCGAGCGGATCGGCGATCCCACGCTGGCAGCGCTGCTGCTGGCCAAGTCGGCCGAGGCGGCCGAGCGCGGCGCCCGCCTGGTGCTGTCCGACGACTCCGCGGTGCCCGAGGGGGTGCTCGGCGACCCGCAGGACGCCGTCCTGGTCGTCGGCAACCTGGTGGCCAACGCCATCGACGCGCTCGACGGCGGCGGCGGCACGATCGAGGTCTCGGTCGTGGCCGACGCCGGCGGGCTGCGCGTGCGGGTGCGCGACTCGGGGCCCGGGATCACGCCCGAGCTGGTGGAGGAGGTCTTCCGGGAGGGGTTCACCACCAAGGCGGCCCGTTCCGGGCCGCGCGGGCTCGGGCTGGCGCTCACCCGGCAGGCGTGCCTGCGCCGAGGCGGCTGGGTGAAGGTTCGCAACTCCGGCGGCGCGGTGTTCACCGCCCTGCTGCCCGCCGAGGCGGCGACGTGAGCGACATCCGGGTCCTGGTCGTGGACGACGACTTCATGGTGGCCCGCATCCACGGCGGCTACGTCTCCAGGGTGCCCGGGTTCGAGGTGGTGGCCACCGCCCACAGCGGGGCCGCCGCGATCGCCGCCGCGGACGAGGTCAGGCCCGACCTCGTCCTGCTCGACCTCTACCTGCCCGACATGTCCGGTCTGGCGGTGCTGAAGGCGCTCAGCGGCGTCGACGTGCTCGTCATCAGCGCCGCCCGCGACGTGCCGACGGTCAGGGAGGCCATGCGCGGCGGGGCGGTCAACTACCTGATCAAGCCGTTCGCCGCCGCCGCGCTCACCGAACGGCTCCAGCAGTACGCCCACACCCGCAGGCAGCTGAACGCCATCGGCCCGGAGGCCCGCCAGGACGACGTGGACCGGCTGTTCGGCGTCTCCGGCGTCCCCCGTACGCTGCCCAAGGGCCTGTCGCCGGCGACCTGCGCGCTGGTCGCCCAGGCGCTGCGGGAGGCCGGCCGCGACCTGTCGGCCGTGGAGACGGCCGCGCTGACGGGGTTGTCGCGGGTGAGCGCCCGCCGTTATCTGGAGTACCTCTGCGGGACGGGCCGGGCGGAACTGCGGCCGAGGTACGGGACGGCGGGCAGGCCGGAACACCGATACCGCTGGATCGGCTGACACACTTCCGTAGCCTTATCCCGTGACATATCCGGACCCGCGTGCCTTACTGTTTCCTGAGAAGTGGCTGCGGAGCGGGAGGAGATTGAGGCGTGCGTAACGCCGGACCGATCGAATCGCCGACCGACCCGTTCGCCTCGGTGCCGTTACCCCAGCGCGCCACCTCCCGCAAACCCAAGGTGGAGGGCCTTCCTCCCGGTGTGTCCAGGGACATCTTCGGTCCCACGACCGGACGCCAGGAGACGCGGCCCGCCGGCCGGCCACCCGCGGGCAACGGCGCGCTGCCGTCGGCGGCGCCCGAGTCACAGCCGTGGCCGGTCCGCGAGGAGCCGTCGCCGGCCTTCACCGACCCGTCACCGCCGCCCTCCTTCACCGATGGCGAGCCGTCCCGCCGCCGCCGGCTGCTGCCCGCCGTCGGCGTGCTGGTGCTCCTCGTCGCCCTGCTGGCCTACCTGGTGCCGGCCGTTCTCATGTCCGGCTCGGTGCTGCGCGGCACCCGCGTCGCCGGCGTCGACATCGGCGGCCTGACCGTCACCCAGGCGGCCGAGAAGCTCCGCAACGAACTGGCCGCCGACCTCAGCAAGCCCGTCGTGGTGCGCGTCGGCGACTACGAGGACACCATCCAGCCCGACGAGGCGGGCCTGGAACTGGACGTGGTCAGCACGATCAACCAGGTGCCCAGCGGCTTCCCCAGCCCAGCCGAGGTGTGGCGGGGGCTGACCGGCACCACCGAGCTGGAGCCCAAGGTCACGGTCGACGCCTCCCAGCTCTCCCGGACCGTCGAAGGGCTGGCCGAGACCGTCGACCAGCCGCCGGTGGAGGGCAAGGTGACGTTCAAGGGCCTGCGGCCCGTCGTCACCCAGCCGCGCGGCGGCGCCCTGCTCGACCGGGGCGAAGCCGTCAAGGCGATCAGCGACGCCTTCCTCACCGGCGCCGGCAAGGCGTCACTCTCGCTCAAGCCGGCCGAGCCCACCACCACCCGGGCGGCCGTGAACCGGGCCAGGACCCAGGCGATCCGGGCCGTCGAGGGCCCGATCACGCTGACCCTCGACGGCAAGCAGGCCCAGCTCGCCCCGGAGACCATCGCGGCCAGCCTGACCTTCGTCGCCGACCCCGACGGTGACGGCGCGCTGACGCCCGAGTTCGACGCCGCCCAGGCGCTCCGCCCGGTGGAGACCGTCCTGGTGGACGCCGCCCAGGCGCCCCGCGACGCCACGTACGAGATCGTCGACGGCCGGGCCCGGCTCATCCCCTCCCGCGCCGGACGCGGCGTCGACGAGAGGCGCCTCAGCCGCGACGTGGCCGCCCTGCTGCGGCGCGGCGGCGAGCGGGTCCTCCCGGTCACCCTGTCGGCCGCGCCCCCCGACGTCACCACCGAAGAGGTGAGCGGGCTCGGCATCAAGGAGGCCGTGGGCTCGTTCACCTCCGAGTTCGACTGCTGCCAGCCGCGGGTCACCAACATCCGGCAGATGGCCGCGGACCTGGACGGCCACCTGGTCAGGCCGGGCCAGACGTTCTCGCTCAACGACGTGATCGGCGAGCGCACCGCCGAGGGCGGTTACGTGCCCGCGCCGCAGGTCGTCGGCGGCCGGCTGGTCACCATCATGGGCGGCGGCGCCTCCCAGCTCGCCACCACCCTCTACAACGCCGTCTTCTTCGGCGGCTTCGTCGACGTCGCGCACACGCCGATGGACTACCACTCGTCCCGCTTCCCGGCCGGCCGCGACGCCGCGCTGCTCTATCCGGACCTCGACCTGAAGTGGCGCAACGACTCCGACCACGGCGTGCTGATCAAGGCGTCGTCCACCGGCACGTCGGTCACCGTCGCCCTCTACAGCACCAGGCGGTACGAGAAGGTCGAGGCCGTCGAGTCGGAGAAGCGGGACTTCACCCCGTTCCGCCGCGAGACCAGCGACGCCGCCGACTGCCAGCCCGTGCCGGGCCAGCAGGGCTTCACCATCGACGTCACCCGGGTCTTCTACGAGGGCGGCAAGGTGGTCAAGCGCGACAAGAAGCTGACCACCAAGTACCGTCCGCGGGCCGAGGTCGTCTGCGCGTCCGGAGGCTGACCGGTCACGGCGTCACGGCGATGATCCGGTCGTCGCCGGCGCGCACGTCGCCCCTGCCGTCCCTGTTGCTGGTGCCCACCCAGAGCTCGCCGCCGGGGCTCTGGGCGACCGCGCGCAGCCTGCCGTGGACGCCGGAGTAGTGGGCGACGGGCGTGCCGGGGGCGCCGTCCTCGGCCAGCGGGATCTGCCACAGGCGCTCGCCGCGCAGCGCGCCCATCCACAGCGAGCCGTTCGCGTAGGCCAGCCCGGACGGTGACGCCTCGGAGGTGTCCCAGGTGACGATCGGGTTCTCGAACTCCGGGTTGTCGCCCCGCCCCTCGACCTCGGGCCAGCCGTAGTTGCCGCCCGGCTTGATCAGGTTGACCTCGTCGAAGGTGTTGGCGCCGAACTCGGACGCGTACAGCCTGCCCCGCTCGTCCCAGGCGAGTCCCTGCACGTTGCGGTGGCCGAGGCTGTAGACGAGCGTGCCGAACGGGTTGCCCGGGGCGGGCTCGCCGTCGGGGGTCATGCGCAGGATCTTGCCCGCCAGCGAGTCGCGCCGCTGCGCGAGCTCCCGGTCGCCGATCTCGCCGGTGCTCGCGTACAGGTGGCCGTCGGGGCCGAAGGCCAGCCTGCCGCCGTTGTGGATGCCCCCCTTCGGGATGCCCTCGACGATCACCCGGGGGTCGGACAGCGTGGCGCCGTCGAACCGGTAGCGCACGATCCGGTTGTCGTCGGCGGCCGTGTAGTACACGAACAGCCGGTCGTCCTTGACCGCCAGACCCATCAGCCCGCCCTCGCCGTCGGGGACCACCCCCTCGATCCTGGCCACCTCGGTGACCCGGCCGGAGCCGTCCAGGCGGACCAGCCGGCCGGTGTCGCGCTCGGTCACCAGCGCGTCGCCGCCGGGCAGGAACGCGATCGACCACGGCACCTCGAGGTTCTCCGCCACCGTCGTCGGCTCGCCCGGGGACCGCTCGGGAACGACGGAGGCCGTGGGCGTCGTCGCCACCCCGCCCGCGCCGGAACAGGCCGTCAGCACCGCCAGCAACATGATCATCCAGATGCGCCTCATGTGTTCCATACTGGCCCCCGACCCTTAAGGTTTCCCGCATGAAGATCTGGGTGCCCTCCGACGCCGTCGCCGAAGTCCTGTCCGAGCTGCCCGGCGTCGAGTGCGCGGTGTTCCACCGCGAGGTGCCGGAGCCGGCCGGGATCGAGGACGTCGAGGTCTGGGTCCCGCCTCTCATGCTCGTCCCCGACGTGCCCGGGATCCTGGCCCGCATGCGTTCGCTGCGCCTGCTCCAGACCGTCACCGCGGGCGTGGACGCCTACCGGCCCCACCTGCCCGAGGGCGTCGTGCTGTGCAACGCGCGCGGCGTGCACGACGCCGGCACCGCCGAGTGGGCGGCCGGCGCGATGATCGCGGTCGTCCGCGAGTTCCCCGAGTTCGCCGAGGCCCAGCGGCGCGGGGAGTGGACCTACCGCCAGACCGGCGTGCTCGCCGACTCCACCGTGCTGATCATCGGCTACGGCTCCATCGGCGCCGCGCTGGAGCGCCGCCTGGCCGGTTTCGAGGTGGAGATCGTACGGGTCGCCAGAACCGCCCGCGACACCGAGTACGGGCCGGTCCACGGCATGGACGAGCTGGCCGACCTGCTGCCCTTCGCCGACGCGGTCGTGCTGCTCGTGCCCTCCACCCCGGCGACCACCGGCCTGGTCGACGCCGCGTTCCTGGCGCGCATGAAGGACGGCGCCGTGCTGGTCAACGCCGCCAGGGGCACGGTGGTCGACACCGGCGCCCTGGTCGCCGAGCTGAAGGCGGGCAGGCTGCGGGCGGCCCTCGACGTGACCGCGCCGGAGCCGCTGCCCGAGGACCATCCCCTGTGGACCGCGCCCGGCGTGCTGATCACTCCGCACGTGGCCGGCAGCACGCCCGCCTCCGTCCGGCGCATGCTCAAGCTCATCCACGCGCAAATGACTCGCTACCTCCGCGGCGAGCCGCTCGACAACGTCATCACCGACGCGTACTGAGGAGAATCCGGACCGTGGCTGGGTCGTGACCTTCGGTGCGTACCGTTGCTTCTATCCAAGGTTTCCTGACTCCTCGTCAAGGAAAAATTGGTGGCAATTGGTCCGTGTGGTTATCAGATCGGTGACGACATCGGCGTTGTCACCACCCGCGCACCCGTGACCGCACACACTGGCGATGTGGACGCGCCGGGTTTCGGCGGCCACGGGAGCAGGTTTCGAGGACGGGATGGCAACGACTGTGATCCGCTGGCGTGATCCACGGGCATCGCTGACCGCCGGAGCGGCGATCGGCGCGGCCGGGGTCGCGGCTGCGCTCCTTGCGGGCGGCCCGGCCCTCCCCATCGGCGCGATCGCCGGATTCTGCGCGGCCATGCTCGCCGCCGCGTCGCTGCTGCTCGCCTCCGGGCGGCCGGGCGAGCGCCGGTCCATGGCGCACGGCGTCCGCTGGATGGGCGGCGGCGCCGCCTTCTGGGCCGTCGGCGTGGCCGTGCGCCCGCTCACCGACAGCTCCAGCCTGATGGTCAGCTTCGCCGACCTGCTCGTGCTGATCGGCACCGTGCTGATCGGCGGGGGCGCGCTCATCGCCGGCGGGCGCCGCCCGCCCGCCCTCGTCGTGCTCCGCCACGTCACCGACTCCTACCTGTGCGCCGCGGCGCTGTTCGTCATCGGGTGGGTCGTCGCGCTGCGCCACGTCTACGACGCCACCGCCGACCCGGCGCTGTTCACCTTCTCGATGCTGCCGCCCATGCTCGCGCTGCTCGTGACGTGCACGGTCGTGCCGTCCATCGTCACCGGACGGGCGGTGGCGCTGCCGCTCGGCGTGGCGGGCCTGTGCGTGCTCGCGGCCACCACGACCTTCACCATGGCCGGCGCGGTTGCCAGGCTCGACGGCGGCGGGCAGCCCGGCTGGAGCCTGGCGCTCGCGCCCGCCGCCTTCCTGCTGCTGAGCGCCGTCCCGTGGGCCCGGCCGCGGGAGGCCACGGCCTGGCCTGTCATGGGCAGCCTCGTCGCGCTGCTGCCGCTGGCGCTGGTCGGCGTGGCCACGGTGATCATGGTCATCCACCTGTCGAGCGGGGGGCAGGAGCCGCCCGTCACCGGCGTCGTGGTGATCGCCGCCTCGATGGTGCTGCTCCTGCTGCTGCGCCTGTTCGTGCTGGCGGGAGTCAACCTGCGGCTGCGCACGCTGCTCTCGCGCGGCGAGAGGCAGCTGCGCGACCTGGCCGAGAGCACCGGCGACGTGGTGCTCATCTGCGATTACGACGGCACCGTGCACGAGATCGGGGCCGGGGTGGAGGAGACCTACGGCTACCGCCCTGAGGAGATCGTCGGCGGCTCGATCTTCGACTACATCCACCCCGAGGACGTGCCGCAGATCCAGTCGTCGCTACGCGCGATGGGCCTCGACGACGAGGACGAGCCCGCCCCCGGCGCCTGCCTCATCGCCTGCCGGGTGCGCGCCGCCGACGGCACCTGGCGGCCCACCGAGTCCGTCGCCACCCGCCACGCCACCGGCGAGGACCAGATCCTGGTGACCACCCGCGACATCAGCGACGAGGAGGCGCTGCGCAACCAGGTCGCCCACCTGACCTTCCACGACGGTGTCACCGGACTGCCCAACCGCGCCTACTTCGAGGAGCGCACCCGCGAGATGCTCGGCGGCTCCGGGCACGTAGCGGTGATCTTCCTCGACCTCGACGGGTTCACCTCCGTCAACGACTCCGTCGGCCACGCCAGCGGCGACTACCTCCTCGGCCAGGCCGCGCGCAGGCTGCGCGGCGCGGTGCGCCCCGACGACACGCTCGCCCGGTGGGGCGGCGACGAGTTCGCGGTGCTCATCGAGACCGGCGGCGACGCGCAGCTCGCCGTCGACCTGGCCGAGCGGCTGCTGCGCGCGGTCTCGCAGGAGCCGTTCCGGGTGGCCGACCGCGACGTGGCGCTCACCGGCAGCGTCGGGGTCGCCTTCGCCGAGGACGACGTGCCCGCCGGCGACCTGATCCGCAACGCCGACGTCGCCATGGCGCGGGCCAAGGAGCTCGGCGGACGCCGGGTCGAGGTGTTCGCCGCGCAGATGCACGCCGACGTGGTCCGCAGGCTGGAGCTCGCCGCCGACCTGCAGCGGGCGTTGATCGAGCACCAGTTCGCGATCGAGTACCAACCCGTCGTCGACCTGGCGACCTCCCGGGTGACCGCGGTCGAGGCGCTGGTGCGGTGGTGCCGCGGCTCCACGTTCGTGCCGCCCGACCAGTTCCTCGGCCCGGCCGAGGACACCGGCCTCATCGTGCCGCTGGGGGAGTGGATCCTGCGCGAGGCGTGCCGCGAGGTGGCCGCCTGGCGGGCCGAGTCATGGGACATCGGGCTGTCGCTCAACCTGTCCGCCCGCCAGATCACCGCCCCCAGGTTCGTCCAGGTGGTCGAGGAGGCGCTGGCCGACAGCGGGCTGCCCGCCTCCGCGCTGACCCTCGAGGTGATCGAGGAGATGCTCGTCGAGGATGCCGACGAGACCGTCAAACGGCTGTCCGAACTGCGCGCCCTCGGGGTGCGGCTGGCCATCGACGACTTCGGCACCGGTTACGCCTCACTGGCGTTCCTGCGGCAGCTCCCGGTCGACATGATCAAGATCGACCCGTCGTTCGTGTCCGGGCTCGGCCAGGACGACACGCTGACCCTGCTCACCCGGACCATCGTGCGGCTCGGCCACGACCTCGGGCTCGTCGTGGTGGCCGAGGGCATCGAGCGGCCGGAGCAGCTCGACCTGCTGCGCGAGATGGGCTGCACGCGCGGTCAGGGCTTCCTCGTGGCCCGGCCGATGGCGGCCAGGGGCGTCGACTCGCTGAGAAGAACCAGTCTCACCGTATGAGACCTGTGTCCCACCAAGTTGACACTAGGGCGTTCGTAGCGGCTATGGTGTAATCCATGCTTCGCAGTGAGATTCTCGTAGTACTTCGCCGGCGCGCAGGCCGTTAGCGAAGCACTCCGACCTGCGCGCCGCCCCGCTCCCACTTCTCGTGGGGAGGGGCATTTTTTATGTCCTCACGTGTGATCACACAAGGAACGAGCCGATGACCGAACGGATGACAGGTGCACAGGCCCTGGTCAGGGCGCTGGAGCACGTGGGAGTCGACACCGTGTTCGGGATCCCTGGCGGCGCCATCCTCCCCGCCTACGATCCGCTGTACGACTCGATCAAGGTCCGGCATGTGCTCGTACGGCACGAGCAGGGCGCCGGCCATGCGGCCGAGGGATACGCCCAGGCCACCGGCAAGGTCGGCGTGTGCATGGCGACGAGCGGGCCGGGGGCGACCAACCTGGTGACCCCGATCGCCGACGCCTACATGGACTCCGTGCCGATCGTGGCGATCACCGGGCAGGTGGCCAGCGCGGCCATCGGCACGGACGCCTTCCAGGAGGCCGACATCTCCGGCATCACCATGCCGATCACCAAGCACAACTTCCTCATCACCGACGCGGCCGACATCGCGAGGACGATCGCCGAGGCCTTCCACATCGCCGCCAGCGGCCGCCCCGGCCCCGTGCTGGTCGACATCGCC
The DNA here is from genome assembly GCF_050936535.1 of Nonomuraea sp. CA-218870. Taxonomy (NCBI): domain Bacteria; kingdom Bacillati; phylum Actinomycetota; class Actinomycetes; order Streptosporangiales; family Streptosporangiaceae; genus Nonomuraea; species Nonomuraea sp. CA-218870. The sequence continues at coordinate 779,254 of NZ_JBNJMN010000002.1, forward strand.
AAGGACGCGCTGCAGTCGGAGACCACGTTCACCTGGCCGCCGGTCATGCAGCTGCCCGGCTACCGCCCGGTCACCCGGCCGCACTCCAAGCAGATCCGCGAGGCGGCCAAGCTGATGGCCGAGTCGCGGCGGCCCGTGCTCTACGTCGGCGGCGGCGTGCACAAGGCCCGCGCCTCCGAGGAGCTGTACCGCCTGGCCGAGCTGACCGGCATCCCGGTGGTCACCACGCTGATGGCGCGCGGCACGTTCCCCGACAGCCACCCGCAGCACCTCGGCATGCCCGGCATGCACGGCACGGTCGCCGCGGTGGGCGCCCTGCAGCAGGCCGACCTGATCATCGGCCTGGGCGTCCGCTTCGACGACCGGGTCACCGGGCAGCTCTCCACCTTCGCCCCGTACGCCAAGATCGTGCACGCCGACATCGACCCCGCGGAGATCTCCAAGAACCGCCACGCCGACGTGCCGATCGTCGGCGACTGCAAGGAGGTCATCAGCGACCTGACCGCCGCCGTGGAGGCGTCAGGCCAGCAGGGCGACTACGCCGACTGGTGGACGATGCTCAACGGCTACAAGGAGACCTACCCGCTCGGCTACGACGAGTTCGACGACGGCTCGCTGGCCCCGCAGTACGTGATGCGGCGGCTGAGCGCCATCGCCGGGCCCGACGCCTACTACGTGGCCGGGGTCGGCCAGCACCAGATGTGGGCCGCCCAGTTCATCGCGCACGAGCGTCCCGGCGCGTTCATCAACTCCGGTGGCGCCGGCACCATGGGCTTCGCCGTCCCGGCGGCGATGGGCGCCAAGATGGGCGTCCCCGACGCCGTGGTGTGGGCCATCGACGGCGACGGCTGCTTCCAGATGACCAACCAGGAGCTGGCCACGTGCGCCCTGGAAGGGGTGCCGATCAAGATCGCCGTCATCAACAACGGCAATCTCGGCATGGTCCGCCAGTGGCAGACCCTCTTCTACGACCAGCGCTACTCCAACACCGACCTGCAGGCGACGCGCCGGATCCCCGACTTCGTCAAGCTGGCGGACGCCTATGGTTGTGTTGGCCTGAGATGTGAGCGTCCCGAGGACGTCGACGCGACCATCAAGAAGGCCATGGAGATCAACGACGTCCCGGTGGTGATCGACTTCGTCGTCCACCAGGACGCCATGGTCTGGCCCATGGTCGCGGCCGGGACGAGCAACGACGACATCAAGATCGCCCGTGACATGGCGCCTACGTGGGAGAACGAGGAATGAGCAGACACACGCTGTCCGTGCTCGTGGAGAACAAGCCGGGTGTCCTGGCGCGGGTGTCCGCGCTGTTCAGCCGGCGTGGTTTCAACATCGACTCGCTGGCCGTCGGCCCCACCGAGCACGACGACATCTCCCGCATGACGATCGTCGTCAGCGTCGACCAGCTGCCGCTGGAGCAGGTCACCAAACAGCTCAACAAGCTGGTGAACGTGCTCAAGATCGTGGAGCTCGACCCGTCCCAGTCGGTGCAGCGCGAGCTGACGCTGATCAAGGTCAAGGCCGACGCCGACAGCCGCTCGCACGTCCTGGAGCTCGTCCAGCTCTTCCGCGCCCGCTGCATCGACGTCGCGGCCGACGCCGTGACCATCGAGGTCACCGGCACCCCCGACAAGCTCGACGCCTTCGTCAAGGTGCTCGAACCGTTCGGGATCAAAGAGCTCGTCCAGTCGGGCATGGTGGCCATCGGCCGCGGCGCCCGTTCCATCACTGACCGGTCCCTCAGGGCACTGGACCGTACCGCCTGAAAGGTTTTTCGCACGTGACCGAGATCTTCTACGACGACCAGGCCGACCTGTCGATCATCCAGGGGCGCCGTGTGGCCGTGCTGGGGTACGGCAGCCAGGGCCACGCCCACGCGCTCTCCCTGCGTGACTCCGGCGTGGACGTGCGGGTCGGCCTCCCCGAGGGCTCCAAGAGCCGCGAGAAGGCCGAGAACGACGGGCTGCGGGTGGTCACCCCCGCCGAGGCGGTCAAGGAGGCCGACCTCACCATGATCCTCGCGCCGGACCACGTCCAGCGCCACCTGTACGCCGAGCACGTCGCGCCGAACCTCAAGGAGGGCGACGCGCTCTTCTTCGGCCACGGGCTCAACATCCGCTACGGCCTCATCGAGGCGCCCGAGGGCGTCGACGTGTGCATGGTCGCCCCCAAGGGCCCCGGCCACCTGGTGCGCCGCCAGTTCGAGGCGGGACGCGGCGTGCCCTGCCTCGTGGCCGTCGAGAAGGACGCCTCCGGCGACGCCCTCGCCCTGGCGCTCTCGTACGCCAAGGGCATCGGCGGCACCCGCGCCGGCGCGCTCAGGACCACGTTCACCGAGGAGACCGAGACCGACCTGTTCGGCGAGCAGGCCGTGCTGTGCGGCGGCGTCTCCGAGCTGATCAAGGCCGGCTTCGAGACCCTCATCGAGGCGGGCTACCAGCCGGAGGTCGCCTACTTCGAGTGCCTGCACGAGATGAAGCTCATCGTCGACCTCATGTACGAGGGCGGCATCTCGAAGATGTACTGGTCGGTGTCCGACACCGCCGAGTACGGCGGCTACACCCGCGGCCCGCGCGTCGTCACCGAAGAGACCCGCCGGGCGATGCGCGAGATCCTCGCCGAGATCCAGGACGGCAGGTTCGCCCGCGAGCTGGTGGAGGAGTTCGACGGCGGCCAGAAGGAGTTCCAGCGCCACCGTGAGGAGCTGGAGAACGACCCGATCGAGAAGACCGGCGCCGAGCTCCGCCCGATGATGAGCTGGCTCAAGGCCTGAGCCTCCCGGGCGTCGCGCGACGCCCTCACGCGACCCCGGCGGGAGTGATCCTCCCCGCCGGGGTCGCGTCGTTTGCGGCAATCGCCAGAGTCGGCGCCGGTCAGGATCACCGGCCGCGGTGCCACGCCGGCACCCTGCGGCGGTACACGGAACGCCATGACCGCCCCCGCCTTCGTCGAGGTTCACCTAAGAGACACTCCCTCCCACGTCAAGGAAGGGAATCCGGCGTGTGCTCGGTCTGGCCATCGGGGAGACTTGGACCGCTACCACGGAGAGTAGTCAAGAGGTAACAGAGGAGATCCGATGTACAAGACGGGACTTGTCCTGGCCGGCCTGATCGGCGGGATGGTCATGCTGGGCGGCGCTCCCGCGCTCGCCCAGAGCTACAGCACCGCGCCGGTACTGGTCAGCACGTACCACGACGATGGCGAGGGCGACGACATCAGGTACAACAGGTCGCAGGACGGCGAGTGGACCAACAACGGTTCCGACAACGACCTCGTCGATGTCGACGTCCTCAACGACGTCCTCGACATCCTCACGGCCCGCCGCTCGGGCTAGCGGGAGCACTGGGGGGCCCATCTCGGCGACGAGGTGGGCCCCACCACCGTTTTACGGGACCTTTCCCCGTTGGTCCTCCACGTTCCTCCACCCACGCCCCTTCACTGCGGCTCCTTCCCCGCGCGACCTGAGGGCGTTGTTCTTTCCCCGCGCGAGCCGTGCGCCGTGCGAGATCTCGTGAGACCCCCGCGGAGCGGGGTTGTTCCTCCGGGTTCACCGGTCGATTTGGCAGCCGCGCCGCCGTTCTCCCCGCTGCTTCCACCCCCCGCCCGGCGTGCCTGTCACCGTACGAGGCCTTTCGTCTGCGCCCACGGTGACCATGCCGAAGGTTCGGGACCGCACGCTGCGCGCGTCGGTGACGGTGCTCGGCGTCCGGACGCTCGACCAGCCCTTACGCGCCTGGAGTACGGCCCGGGTGCGGGCCCGGCCACGGTTCGACGCAGAGGGAGGTGTGGCCGGACCCGCCGGAAGGGAGCGCCGGATGCGGTGGTAACCGGCTCGGGGTGACGGGCCGGCCGATGGGCTCAGTGGATGGTTTCAGCGGGTGGCCTTGGTGGATCGGCTCAGTGGGTGGCGAAGACCTGGGTCCAGTGAGGGCCTCTGGAGTGGTGGCCGACGCCGATGTGGGTGAAGGAGCAGTTCATGATGTTCTGGCGGTGTCCGGGGCTGTCGAGCCAGCCGCGCACCACCTGGGCGGCGGTGCTCTGGCCCATGGCGATGTTCTCGCCCCAGGCGCGGACCGGGGAGAAGCCGGCGGCGCGGATGCGGTCGCCCACGGAGCTGCCGTTCCTGCCGGTGTGGTCGAAGTAGCCCCGGGTCGCCATGTCCGCCGAGTGCCTTTCGGCCGCCCTGCGGAGCTGGGGATCGTGTGTCAGCGGCCGGCAGCCGTTGCGGGCGCGGGCCTGGTTGGTGAGCCTGACGACCTCGGACTCGGCGGTCGAGGCGCCTTGACCGGTTCTGGCCGATCCGCCGCAGGACAGCGACACGGTGCGTGAGGAGCCGGAGCCGCCCGTGTAGTCCAGGGCCGTGACGTAGTAGCGGCGCGGGGTGGCGGAGCAGCGCAGCCTGAGCGAGACGCTGCCGTTCCGCAGCACCCGGGAGCCGCTCTTCAGGGTGCGGTCGGGGCCGGTGACGGCTTGCTTGACCCGTACGCGGAGCCGGGCGGGGTCGTCGCAGCCGGTCCGCGTGGCCGCGGCTCTGAGCATCCCGCCGGCGTCCACGACCGGCCTGGCGACCAGGACCCGGCACGCCGCCCCCGCCGATTCAAGCGCTTCACCCGCCTCGCCGGTGGCCGGCAAGCTCCGGGCGATCCGCACCGCCTGCGCCATCTGCGTCGGGGGCTCCTGGGTCGTCGCGGACCGCTGGGCCGCCCGGCCCGCGAGACCCGCCTGTTCCGCCTGGACCGCGCGGACCGTCTGGGCGGACTGCGCTGGTGCCGTCTGGGTGCGCGTGGGCCGGGCCGTCTGGGACGCGGAGGCGGGGCTCGACGCGGGGATGCTCATCGCCGCGAGACTTCCGAGGCAGGCCAGTGCCTGGAGCCGTCTGCGCATTGCTGTCCTCCGATGAGGTGAGACGCTGCGTCGAGACCGCATTCTGGCCCGTATACGTCTGCTATGTCCTGAAAAACGCGTCTATATCTTGAGTTCCGCGTGTCGCAATCGTAACAATTAACCCGGTGACCTCGGTAAACCCAGCTCCACGTCCACGCGTCAGGGCGGAAAAAAATCCGGGTGCGCCCCGTGAGGCGCACCCGGTCAGCGAAGCGGTCGTGCTAGCACTGCACGGGCTTGAGCCACGAGCACTCCAGGTCGGGTCCTTCCTGGGTGGCCGACTTGAGCTGGACCGCGGCGTCCACCGGCGCGGTCCTGGAGAACTGCGCGAGCCGGACCGCGATCTTGTCCTCGATGTCCCTGGGCGCGGACGACAGATACTGGTTCAGCATGATGGAGAACACCAGCGGCTCCCCGTCGGCGCTCGTCACGTACCCCGAGAGCGCGGTGACGCCGGTCAGCGACCCCGTCTTGGCGCGCACGTTGCCGGCCGCCGGGGTGTTCCGCATCCGGCTGCGCAGCGTGCCGCCGACGAACCGGTCGGCGTCGCCCGCGACCGGCAGCGAGTCGTACCAGGTCTGATACCAGGGCTCGTCGCGCACGCCGATGAGCAGTTGCGCGATAGAGGAGGGGGTGATGCCGTCGCGGCGCGACAGGCCGGAGCCGTCGCGCAGGTTGAGCACCTGCACGCCGTTGGCGCGGGCGAAGTCGGAGCTCGCCTTGAGCCCCGCCTCCCAGGTGCCCCGGCCGGCGACCTTGCGTCCCATGGCCTTGGTGAGGATCTCGGCGTGGATGTTGTTGCTCAGCTTCATGAAAGGCACGAGCAGCTCGCTCAGCGGCATCGACTCCCTCTTCGCCAGCTCCGCGGCGCCCTCGGGGGCCGCGCCGGCCACGGTCTTGCCCAGCACCCGCACGCCGCGCTTGCCCAGCGCGTCGCGGAACAGCGTCGCGGCGTAGGCGGCCGGGTCGTCCACCGAGACGTATTCGCTGTACGAGGACGCGACCGTGCCGGTGATGACCACGGTCCTCGTGCCGTGCCTGCGCTCGATGAGGACGTCGGTGGCCGAGCCCGCACGGGCGTTGTTCACGATCTTCAGGTAGGAGGTCTCGGGCGTCGTGGACACCTTGACGCCGTCGCCGTCGGGCGCGACGGAGACGATCACCGAGCCCGCGTCGTAGTCGCGGTCGGGGGAGGCGGTGAGTGCGGAGATGGGGGCCGCGTAGTACGCCGTCTCGTCGTCCCACGCCCAGTCCTGGCCGAGCCGTACGTCGTCGAACCAGGTGTCGTCGGCCACCAGCTTGCCGGTGACGAGCCTGACGCCCTTGGCGGCGACCTCGGCGGCCAGCGCGTCGTAGTCCTCGGCCAGCAGAGTCGGGTCGCCGGTGCCGCGCAGCACTAGGTCGCCGTTGAGCACCGGGCCGGACCTGCGTCCCGAGCTCAGCACGCCGGTGGTGAACCGGTAGTCGAGGCCGAGCACCTCCGCCGCCGCGGCCGAGGTGAACAGCTTGGCGTTGGACGCCGGCACCAGGAGCTTGCCCGCGTCGGTCGAGTACAGCTCCTCGCCGTTGGCCGCGCTCCTGACCATCACGCCGGCCTGGGCGATGGTCAGCCGGGAGTCGGCGAGTATCTGGTTGAGGTCCTGGGTCAGGTCGGCCACGCCGGGCGTGGGGTCGAGGGCGACCGCGGGGGAGGAGGGGCCGGACGCCCAGGCGAGGGCCGCGACGAGCGCGCCCGCGACGAGGGATGCTGAGGTGCGCCGCATAGGGGGTCTCCAAGGGGATGCGACAGGGTCTCGCCTGTGATCATGAGGCCGACCGGCGCACGGTGTAATCCGCAAATATCCGTATATTTACGGAGACGGGGCTACGGGCCCTCGTCGCTCACCAGGAAGCCGCAGTCGCCGAACGCGACCTCGTCGCCCGCCCTGACCCGGGCCGGGGCGAGCAGCCGCCAGCCGTTGAGCCGGGTGCCGTTGAGCGAGCCGAGGTCGGCCAGCATCCACCCGCCGTCGTCCTCGCGGCGTAGCTCGGCGTGGACGCGGGAGACCGTCAGGTCCGCCAGGACCAGGTCGCAGGCCGAGCCGCGGCCGACCACGAACCGCCGGCGGTCGTCGGGCAGGGCCAGGCGGGGCAGCCGGGGCTTGCGCCAGGCGGACTGCAGGGCGGTGGTGAAGTCGGAGACGGCCGACACCGCGCCGGTGAGCGCGCGCGTCGCCCGCTCCCGGAACGTCGGCCGCCGCGGCAGGTCGGCGACGAGCGCGTCGAGCTCCTGCTGGTTGCGGGCGCGCAATGCCTGGTCCACGCGCACCACGAAGGTGTCGTGAGAGAGCCGCCCCTCGACGGCGCGCTCCCGGAGCTCGTCGATCGCGCGGTCCCGCTCATCGTCAGACGCGCGGAACGGTCGAGGCGTCGAGCTCATCCTCCGAGTATCGGCCTGAAGAGCGCGCGCTGTCCAGAATACGCGGATCTGTTGCTGGGAGCATACCGAGTATGCATACTGAGTATCCATGTCGATCAGACACGGACTGCTCGCCCTCCTGAGCAACGGGCCACGCTACGGCTACCAGCTCAGGGTGGAGTTCGAGGCGTCCACGGGTGCGACCTGGCCCCTGAACATCGGCCAGGTCTACACGACGCTCTCCCGCCTGGAACGCGACGGAGTGGTCGCCCCAGGCGGCGCCGACGAGCAGGGCCGCACCCTCTACGCGATCAGCGAGGCGGGCCGGGAGGAGCTGTCGACGTGGTTCGCCACCCCTGTCGGCCAGACCGACCGGCCCAGGGACGAGCTGGTCATCAAGATCGCCATGGCGGTCGCCGCCGCCGACGTGGACGTGGCCGAGGTGATCCTCGCGCAGTGCATGGCCACCATGCGCGCGCTGCAGGAGCTGACCAGGGCCAAGCGCGGCGCCACGGACGGGGCCGCCCAGCGGCTCGTCCTGGATTCCATGATCTTCAAGGCCGAGGCGGAACAGCGCTGGCTGGACCACTGCGAGGCCGTACTCAAGGAGAGGAACGCATGAGCGTGTTGGAGATGCGGGAGGTCGTCCGCGCCTTCGGGGACGTGCGCGCGCTGCGCGGCGTCACCCTGGCGGTGGGACGCGGCGAGCTGCTGGCCGTGATGGGCCCGTCCGGGTCCGGCAAGTCCACCCTGCTCAACCTGGCCGGCGGGCTCGACCGGCCCACCTCGGGGAGCGTGTCCGTCGAGGGCGCCGATCTGGCCTCGGTGCGTGACCTGGCCGCGCTGCGGCGCGGCCGCGTCGGGTACGTGTTCCAGGACCTGAACCTGATCCCGTCGCTGACCGCCGCCGAGAACGTCATGCTGCCGCGCGAACTCGACGGCGTACGCGCCGGGCGGGCCCGCGAGGAGGCCGAGGCCGTGCTATGCGAGGTGGGCGCGGGCAAGGTGGCCGGTCGCTTTCCCGGCGAGCTGTCCGGCGGCCAGCGCCAGCGGGTGGCGATAGCCAGGGCGTTGGTCGGCGAGCGACGCCTGTTACTGGCCGACGAGCCGACCGGCGCGCTCGACACCGCGACGGGCGACGACATCCTGCGGCTGTTGCGCGAGCGGTGCGACGCGGGCGCGGCCGTGCTGCTGGTGACGCACGAGCCGCGCTACGCGGCCTGGGCCGACCGCGTGGTCTACCTGCGCGACGGCCGGGTGGCCGACTCGACCGCGGAACTCATGGAGACCGCGAGATGAGCGCGTTCCTGGCGGCGCTGCGCCTGTCCCGCAGGGAGGCGCTGCGAGCCAAGGGCCGCACCGCGCTCGTCATGGTCATGATCGGGCTGCCCGTGCTGGTCTTCACCGCCCTGCTCACCTACGACGCCACCGTGGACGTCGCACCCGGCGAGGACATCACGGCCGAGCTGGGCGCCGCCGACGCGCGGATCGTCACCACGGCCCACGACGGCCGCGTCACCCAGCCCGTGCATGGCCGGTTCTCCCTGGAGTCCGGGAGCTCCGCGAGGGACGCCGCGGTGCGGAGCGCGGACGAGGTGACCGCGCTGCTGGACGCCCGGCTCATCCCCTATGACGTGGGATCGGTGGAGATCCGCGACACCGATCGCTACCAGGAGGTCAGCGCGCTGGAGCTGGACCTGCGCGACCCGATGACCCATGGCATCCGCCTCCTGACCGAGGGGCGTTTCCCCGCCTCCGCGGGTGAGGTGGCCGTGACACCTGCCCTGGCCCGGGAGCTGGGCCTGCGCGTCGGCGACACGATCACCGTGACGGCCCGGGACCGGCGGGTCCGCGTGGTCGGCGTGGTCGAGCACCCGCACAACCTGAAGATCCGGGAGGTGGTCGGCCTCCAGCACACGCTCCTGCTGGACAAGCGCGGCGGGCACGGTCCCGGGTGGCTCGCCGACTCCGCGCGGCCGGTCCTGTGGGAGGACGTGCGGCGGCTGAACGGCGTCGGCATGCTCGTGACCTCCCGTGCCGTGCTGACCGGCCCGCCTGTGGCCGGCGCGTACGGTGACCCGTTGAAGCGTGCACTCGGCACGCCCGCCCTGATGACGCTCGCCGCCATGGTGGTGCTGGTCGTGATGGAGATGGCCCTGCTGACGGGCCCGGCCTTCGCCGTCGGGCTGCGGCGCAGGCGCAGGGAACTGGCGCTGATCGCCGCGCAAGGCGGTTCCGCCCGCCATCTGAAGGCGATCGTGCTGGCCGACGGGCTGGTGCTGGGCGGTGTGGCCGCCCTGCTCGGCGCGGCGCTCGGCACCGGCGGCACGCTGGCGCTCATGCCGCTGCTCAAGCGGCTGCTGGGCCCGTCCGGCCCGGTGGACGTGCCCTGGGGCCCGGTGCTCGGCGTGACGGCACTCGGCGTGGCGGGAGCGCTCGTCGCGGCCCTCGTCCCCGCCGTGTCAGCCGCGCGCCAGGACCCGGCCTGCGTGTTGGCCGACCGCGAGAACAACGCGGGAGACAACATGAGCGACAGCGCGGCAGCCGGCGCCGCCCCGCGTGGTGCCCGGCGTGGCGTGCTCGCCGGCTCGCGGCGTGCCCGGCTTCCCGTGGTGGCAGTTCTCTTGCTGGTGGGCGGGCTTGCCGCGACCGTGTACGCGCTGCGCCGCGGGCGCTCGTACGGCGCGCTCGCCGACGCGTTTCTCCTCCCCGCCGGTGTTCTGGTGGTGCTGGGCCTGGTCGCGCTCATCCCGGCCATGGTGACAGCCCTCGGCGGGTTCGCCGCGCGGCTGCCGCTCCCGCTCCGGCTGGCCGTACGCGACGCCGCCCGCCATCGGACCCGTACGGCGTCCGCGGCGGCTGCGGTGATGGCCGCCACGATGGGGGCCTTCACGCTGGGCATCGGAGTCGAGAGCTCGATCACCGCCGCCCTCATGAGGTACCGGGCCGAGCAGCCACCGGACACGCTGCGGATCGCGGCCAGGCAGGTCGACGATCGGGGATGGGCCGACCTGCGCGCGGCTGCCGCCAAGGCGCTGCCGGGCGTGCCGCTGGTGCCCGCGGGGAAGGTGTTCGACGGCGAGGGGAGGGCCGTGCAGCTAGTGGCGGGACCCGAGAAGCCCCGGACCGGCGAGCTCTTCGTGGACCCGTCCATCGGCGACGCCCGGCTGCTCGCCTTCCTCCAGGGACGGCCCGACCCCCGGGCGGTCGAGGCGCTGACCGACGGCAAAGCGGTCGTGTTCAATCCCGCGCTGCTCCATAACGGCATCCTCGCCCTCCATTTGAGCGCGAACGGCAGGGGGGGAGGCAGTCTCGTCCGGATCCCTGCCGTGGTGGCGGTGCCCAGCGACCCGCGCAGGATCGGTGTAGTGGTCCCGCCCGCGGTCCTGGAGAAGGCCGGGTACACGGTGGCCGAGCGTGTGCTGTACACCACGCATCGGTCCGCCGACCTTCGGCGACTGCAACGGCAGCTCAGCCTGCCGACCGCGCGCGCGGACGTGGCCGCCCTCGACGTGGAGGTGCCCTCGACCCTGGGCATGTTCTGGTGGGTGTTCGGCCTGGCGCTGGTCCTCAGCCTCGGCGGCACCTTCGCCGCCACCGGGCTGGCCGCGGCCGACCTGCGCCGCGACCTGGACATCGTGTCGGCGGTCGGCGGGTCACCCAGGACGCGCAGGGCGATCCTGGCCGCTCAGGCCGGCTTCATCGCCGGGATCGGCGCCCTCGTGGGCGCGGTCGGCGGCGCGGTCATGGGCGCGGCGCTGGCCGTTCCGCTGACCAGGCGGGACCTACCGCCGGACGGCCTGGAGCCGGCCGTGTTCACCGTGCCGTGGACGGCCACGGCCTTGGTCGTGCTCGGCGCGCCGCTGCTGGCGGTGCTGTTGGCAGGGCTGCTCACACGGTCGCGTCAGGCACCGCCGGGGAGACGGTTCGCCTAGGATCCCTGAGGTGGTACTTCAGCGTCATCGCCACGGACAGCAGGATGATCAGCGACGGGACCGCCGTCTGTCCGATGAGCACCGCTGTCACGGCGCTGTCCGGCTGCTCCACCCGCTGGCTCGCCACGGAGGAGATGAAGCCGCCGATCGACAGGACCAGCCCGAAGATCAGCGCGCCGAAGGCGCTGACCCCGCTCTCGATCGCCGTCCACAGCCCGGTGAACACCCCCGCCCGCCGCTTGCCGGTGTCGGCGGCGTCCGCCGCGATCACGTCGGCCAGCATGGAGAACTGCAGCAGCGTCACCCCGGCGACCCCGGTGCCGATCAGCAGGATCATCACGTGGGCGTACCAGGCGCCGAAGACCGGCGTGGCCAGGGCGAGCGCGGTGCCGCCCGAGAAGGTGGCGGCCGCCATGATCATCGCGCCTCGCTTGTCGAAGCGCCTGGACAGCCACGTCCACATCGGCATCGTCAGCATCATCGGGCCGACCAGCGCCGCGAACAGCGTGGTGGTGGCCCGGGGATCGCCGAGCGTGTACGTGGCGAAGTACGGGGCGGCGGCCAGCATGATGGCCACCGCGAGCTGCTGCGTGCAGCTCAGCGCCGTCAGCCAGAGGAACCCCTTGTTGCCCTTGACCACGGCGAACTGCTTGAACAGGTTGCCCCCGTCCGCCTCCGGCGCCCCGGTCATGGGGGCGCGCGCCGTGCCGAAGAAGGCGCCCAGCATGGCGGCCAGCAGCACGGCGGCGATCACGCCGCCCATGAGCCGGTAGCTCGCCAGCGTGCCGCTCTCGCCCTGGCTGTTGACGATGAGGGGGGCCGCGACGCCGGCGATCGCCGTGGCCGCGCCGACGAACACCATCCGCCACTGCAGCAGCGACGTCCGCTCGTGGTAGTCGTCGGTCATCTCCGCGGGCATCGCCTTGTACGGCACCTCGAACAGCGCGTAGGCGGTGGCCGCCGCCATGAAGCAGGCTCCCACGTACAGCGCGGCGGGGTAGCCCGTCAGCGGCGGGCCGGCGAACACCAGGAAGAAGGCGACCGGCAGCGTCAGGGCGCCGGCCAGCAGCCAGGGACGGCGCGGCCCGAGCCGCGAGGAGGTCCGGTCGGACCAGCGGCCCACCATCGGGTTGAGCAGCAGATCCCACACCTTGGGCGCGGTCACCACGATCCCGGCCAGCCACGCGGGCACCGCCAGGAAGTTGGTCATGTAGAACAGCAGGAGCAGTCCGGGCACGGAACCGAAGGTGGCGGTGCAGAAGGACCCCACGCCGTAGCCCAGCCGCACGCCTCGGGGGACCGTGGGGGCGGCCACGGCGGGTGCGATCACGGAACTCATTGAAGCCCAGCGGGAGGCCGTGCGGTAGGGCCTAGTTCGCCGTGGTTCGCCGGATTCGCCGTCAGTCGTTCACGTTGGCGCACACCACGTGCGCGCCGATCTCCACCATGCGGCGTTCGCTGCGCGCGTCGGCCACCCTGGCCATGAGGATCGGCGCCCCGCTGGCCGCGAGCTGCGGGAGCCTGGCCCGCACGCCGCGATGCAGGTCGCGCACCACGTCCTCGGCGGCCGACATGTGCACCTTGACGTGCAGCATGATCCCGGGAGCGCCGGAGGCGGTGCGGGCCTCGGAGATCCACACGTGGTGGACCAGCGGGAAGTCCATGAGCAGCTGCGCGACGGCCTGGCGCAGCGCGGGCAGGATCGGGTGCGAGCATCGCCGGTAACCGGGGTCCACCTGCTGCATCGGCCCCGACAGGTGCGGCCGGGGGGCGGGGATCCACGGGATCGACGGCGCCTCCTGCTGCCTCGGCGCTGCGGCGATCGTGCCGCTGCGCGACACCGTGGCCATGGCGCCCGTCGCGTAGGCGGCGGGGGCGGCCCCCGACAGCACGGGGGTGGGCCCGGTGCGGGTCGAGGTGAGGAAGCGCTGGAGATCGTCGATGGGCACGGCGGCCGCGGCGGGGCCGGCGGCGTCGATCACGATCTCCCGCACGCCGGTGACGCGCTGGATGTCGAGGATGGTGTCGGCATCGCACGCCGACAGCGAATGGCTGCCGTGGTGCCTGGCGTAGGTCGCCGCGCTGGTGTATCCGAGCAGCACCCGGTCACCGGCCTGGGTGGTGCCCAGGACGACGGATCGGTCTGGTCGCACGGCCACCAGGACTCCACCGTCGGCCAGAGCCGCCAGCAACCGGTGCGGGGCACCATGCTGGGCGAGCACGTCGGCAAGCGCAGGGTTCCCGATGCTCATATGACGAACCATAGGTAGTCGGCCACGGCTTATCAGGCTAATGGCGAATAATTCTCCCGATCAAGATGAAGATGGCTCTGGTGTGGATGACTTTCTGTCCGCCTGGGTACGAGGCGTCTCGTCTCAGATGCCGAGCCTTCGTGAAAGCGTTCACAAGCCACCGATAGACTCGGAACGAACCCGGGGGCCCATCGACGTGTCCCTGACGCCCGCCGCACGCCACTAAGGACTCACGCTCGTGAACAAGCCCGTCGTACTGGTCGCAGAGGAGCTGTCCGAGGCCGGCCTCGCCGTCCTCGGCGCCGATTTCGAGGTCCGCCACACCGACGGCGCCGATCGGTCCCAGCTGCTGCCCGCCCTCGCCGACGTGGACGCGCTCATCGTCCGGTCCGCCACGAAGGTCGACGCCGAGGCGATCGCCGCCGCGCCCAAGCTGCGCGTGGTGGCCCGGGCCGGCGTCGGACTGGACAACGTCGACGTCGAGGCGGCCACCAAGGCCGGCGTCATGGTGGTCAACGCGCCCACCTCCAACATCACCAGCGCCGCCGAGCAGACCGTCGCGCTCATCCTGGCCAGCGCCCGCAACACCGCGCAGGCACACGCCGCGCTCAAGAACGGCGAGTGGAAGCGGTCCAAGTACACCGGCGTCGAGCTCGACGAGAAGGTCGTCGCCATCCTCGGCCTGGGCAAGATCGGCCAGCTCGTGGCGCAGCGGCTGCAGCCGTTCGGCGTCGAGCTGATCGCCTACGACCCCTACCTGCCGCCGGCCCGCGCCGCGCAGATGGGCGTCAAGCTCATGAGCCTGGACGAGGTGCTCAAGCAGGCGGACTTCATCACCGTCCACCTGCCCAAGACCAAGGAGACCCTGGGGCTCATCGGCGACCGCGAGCTGCACGAGGTCAAGCCCTCGGTGCGGATCATCAACGTGGCCCGCGGCGGCATCGTCGACGAGGCCGCCCTCTACTCGGCGATCAAGGAAGGCCGGGTGGCCGGCGCCGGCCTCGACGTGTTCGCCAAGGAGCCGTGCACCGACAGCCCGCTCTTCGAGCTGGACCAGGTCGTCGTCACGCCCCACCTGGGCGCCTCCACCCACGAGGCCCAGGAGAAGGCCGGCACCCAGGTCGCCAGGAGCGTCAAGCTCGCGCTGGCCGGGGAGTTCGTGCCCGACGCGGTCAACGTCCAGGGCGGCGCTGTCGCCGAGGACGTCAAGCCGGGCCTGCCTCTGGCCGAGAAGCTGGGCCGGGTCTTCACCGCGCTGGCCGGCGAGGTGGCCACCAAGCTCGACGTCGAGGTGCGCGGCGAGATCGCCGCGCAGGACGTGCGGGTCATCGAGCTGGCCGCGCTCAAGGGCGTCTTCACCGACGTGATCGAGGAGCAGGTCACGTACGTCAACGCGCCGCTGCTGGCCAAGGACCGGGGCATCAGCGTCGAGCTGGTCACCAGCTCCGACAGCCCCGACTGGCGCAACGTGGTGACCGTCCGCGGCGTGCTGGCCGACGGCCGCCAGGTCTCGGTCTCCGGCACGCTCTCCGGCCCCCGGCAGATCACCAAGATCGTCGAGGTCAACGGCTATCCGATGGAGATCGAGCCGACCGCCCACCTGTCGTTCTTCACCTACACTGACCGGCCGGGCATGGTCGGCGTGGTCGGCCGCATCCTCGGCGAGCAGGGCATCAACATCGCCTCCATGCAGGTCTCCCGCCACGCCAAGGGCGGCAAGGCGCTCATCGCGCTGACCGTCGACACGGCCATCCCGGCCGAGGTGGTCGAGCAGATCGGCCAGGAGATCGGCGCCGAGAGCGGACGTTCGGTCGATCTGGAGGACTGATCCACCGAGAGGCTGACGGCCGCCGCCGGGACTCCGGCGGCGGCCGCCTTGTTGTCTCGGCATGCGAGATGCTAGGACGCCCAACGAGATGCTCGGGTAATCTGACAGGTGATGCGTCAGGTGCTCGTACTCATTACCTGCCGCGGCGGGGCCTGTTAGGGCAGGTCGACGACCCGCCGCGGTGAGCGGCGTCGTGTCGGCCGGTAAGCCCCATCGCCCGGTCCGTGACCCGGACCGGCGAGATCAGGTCCGGTCGGGTCCGCGACCGGGGTTCCGACTCACTGCAACCACACACCCCGCGAAAGAGATGATCATCATGCGCGAGTACACCGCCGACGAGCACCGCGACGAGGCCGCCGAGGCCCTGCAGACCGCCCTGGACCGCCGTGACAACGGCGGCGCGCCTGAGAGCTCCAGCCGGTAGAGGACGGCCGCCCGCCGCATCGGGGGCACCGCTTCCGCCGGCCCGGTGGTCAGGCGCGGTCCTCTGGAGAGCCGGTCGCGGCCCGGCAGGCCGAGCGCGCCGGTGGCGAGGAGCGTGGCCTTGCCGTCGAGACACACCTTCTCGGCCGCCATGACGCCACGGTGCGCCTCCGGTGTGAAAGATTGAGCTCGGCAGCAGTGCCACATGTCCACAAGATGAGATCAAGTGTTCGTCTGTCGAGACGAGCCGGTAAGGTACACCCATGGAGTCGCGCAACATCCGCCTGGCCGTCATCCCGGGAGACGGCATCGGCACCGAGGTGGTGGCCGAGGGGCTGAAGGTCCTCGAGGCCGTCGGCACCAAGATCGATGCCACCCACTACGACCTGGGGGCCGCCCGCTACCACCGCACCGGTGAGACCCTGCCGGATTCCGTGCTGGAGGAGCTGCGCGGTTACGACGCCATCCTGCTCGGCGCCGTCGGCGACCCCAGCGTCCCGCCGGGCGTGCTGGAGCGCGACCTGCTGCTCAAGATCCGCTTTGCCTTCGACCACTATGTCAACCTGCGCCCGGTCAAGCTCTTCCCGGGCGTCGAGACGCCGCTGGCCGACACCCCGGCCGAGGACATCGACATGGTCGTCATCCGCGAGGGCACCGAGGGCCTCTACGCCGGCACCGGCGGCACCATGCGCCGTGACACCCCGTACGAGATCGCCACCCAGGAGTCGCTCAACACCGCCCACGGCGTCGAGCGGGTGGTGCGCTACGCGTTCGAGAAGGCCCGCTCGCGTCCGCGCAAGAAGCTCACCCTGGTCCACAAGACCAACGTGCTCACCTTCGCCGGCGACCTCTGGCAGCGCACCGTCAACCGGGTCGCTGAGGAGTACCCCGACGTCACGACCGACTACAGCCACGTCGACGCCGCCTCGATGTTCTTCGTCACCCAGCCCGAGCGGTTCGACGTGGTCGTCACCGACAACCTCTTCGGCGACATCATCACCGACCTCGGCGCCGCCATCGCCGGCGGCATCGGGCTGGCCGCCAGCGGCAACATCAACCCCGAGGGCACCGCGCCGAGCATGTTCGAGCCGGTCCACGGCAGCGCGCCCGACATCGCCGGGCAGGGCAAGGCCGACCCCACCGCCACCATCCTGTCCGTCGCCATGATGCTCGACCACCTGGGCCTGCGCGACGAGGCGGCCAAGGTCGAGCAGGCCGTCGCCGACGACATCGTGGAGCGGCTGGCAGGGTGGAGCAGCCGCTCCACCCGCGAGATCGGCGACGACATCACCGAGCGAGTATCGAGCTAGGGGCCGCCCTTGCTCAGAAAGCGCCTGGCGGTCCGTACGAGGACCACCGGGCGCTTTTTCATGTCCAAACGGACAAGTACCCCTTGCAATCCCAAATGGCGAGACAATAGGAAGTACGGACTGCCGTCGCGCGGCAGCCCGCAGGAACCGCAGAGACAAGGACCACCTCATGACCATCGCTCAGAAGCTCAGCTTCGACGTGCAGCTATCCGACCACGCTCGCACCGCGGCCGAGCGCGAGCAGGTGCTGGCCGGCCCCGGCTTCGGGCAGGTCTTCACCGATCACATGGTCTCGATCGACTACACCGAGGGCCGGGGCTGGCATGACGCCAGGCTTGAGCCGTACGCGCCGCTCACCCTCGACCCCGCCACCTCCGTCTTCCACTACGCCCAGGAGCTCTTCGAAGGGCTCAAGGCCTACCGCCAGGTCAACGGCTCGGTGGTGATGTTCCGCCCGTACGCCAACGCCGCGCGGTTCAACCGCTCCGCCGAGCGCATGGCCATGCCCGAGCTGCCCGAGGACACCTTCGTCGAGTCGCTCGAACTCCTCGTCCAGACCGACAGGGACTGGGTGCCCACCACCGAGGGCCACAGCCTCTACCTGCGGCCCTTCATGATCGCCACCCAGGTCGGGCTGGGCGTCAACTGGCCCTCCAAGACCTACCGCTACCTCGTCATCGCCTCGCCCGCGGCGTCCTACTTCACCGGCGGCCTCAAGCCCGTGTCCGTCTGGCTGTCCACCGAGTACACCCGCGCCGCCCCCGGCGGCACCGGCTTCGCCAAGTGCGGCGGCAACTACGCGGCCGCCTTCGTCGCCCAGCGCCAGGCCGTCGAGAACGGCTGCGACCAGGTGGTCTGGCTGGACGCGGCCGAACACCGGTATGTCGAGGAGATGGGCGGGATGAACCTGTTCTTCGTCTTCGGCGACACGCTCGTCACCCCCGCCCTGACCGGCACCCTGCTGCCCGGGATCACCCGCGACTCCATCCTCGCCCTCGCCGACGATCTCGGGCTGCGGGCGGAGGAGCGCGCCATCACCGTCGAGGAGTGGCAGGCCGGGTGCGAGTCCGGCGAGCTCACGGAGGTGTTCGCCTGCGGGACCGCCGCGGTCGTCACCCCCGTCGGGTTCGTCAAGGGGGCCGACCGGTCCTGGACGGTGGGAGAGGGGACGCCGGGTCCGGTGACGATGCGGATCCGGGAGGAGCTGGTGGGCATCCAGTACGGGGCGCGCCCGGACACGCGCGACTGGGTCCACAAGATCGGCTGAACGTCCGGGCGGGCGGGTCAGAGGTTCAGCAGCCTCGTCGTGTCGAGCAGGCAGTCCCATGGGGCCGGGAGTGGCAGCGGAGCGCCCACCGGCTCCACCGTCTCGCACGCGTACCCGCCCGGCTCCGGCCGGCTGTGCAGCTTGAGCAGGCGCTGGAACGGGTCGACCACCAGGTAGAGCGGCACCCCGGCCGGGGCGTAGCCCATCGGCTTGATCACGTGGTCGTCGTAGGCGTTGCCGGCCGAGACCACGTCCACCAGCAGGAGGGTGCTGGCGCCGCGCACGGCCTCGTCGGTCTCCATGACGGGATCCTGCGGCACGACCGTCAGGTCGGGGACGTAACGGTCGGCCTCGTCGCCCAGGTGGACGGTGATGTTGGGCCAGATCTCCCAGCGGCGTTCGGCGACCACGGGCGCGAGCTGGGCGAGGAGCTGGGCGATGACGGTGTTGTGCTGCCAGGTGCCGGGCTCGTTGACCACGATGCGGCCGTTGACCAGCTCGATGCGGAGCTCCGGGAACAGGTCGCGGACGGTGCGGTAGCGCTCTTCGACAGGCCTGATCATGTCCCCGCTCTCGCCGTGGGTCACCATTTCCGTGCAGAGCGTAATCGTCCCTGGTCGCGGGGGCAATGGCCGGGTAAAGGTCAGTCCGGGTCGACGGCGGCGAGGCGGCGGCGCAGGTGGGCGCGTTCCGGTTCGGTGCCCGCCAGGCCGAGCGCCTCGCGGTAGGCCGCCGCGGCCTCCGGCAGTCGGCCGAGCCGTTGCAGCAGGTCGGCCCGGGCCGTGGGATAGGGGGCGTACGCGCGCAGCCGGGGCTCGCCGGCCAGCTCGTCGAGCAGCGCCAGGCCCGCCTCCGGGCCGTCGCGCAGGGCGACGGCCGCCGCCCGGTTCAGCTTCACGACGGGGGAGGGCGCGAGAACGAGCAGGAGGTCGTAGAGCGCCACGATCTGCGGCCAGTCGGTGGTCGCGACGTCCGCGGCCTCGTCGTGCAGCGCGGCGATCGCGGCCTGGACCCCGTACGGGCCGGGCGGGCCGCCGCCCAGCGCGACGGGCACCAGCCGGAGGCCCTCCTCGATCATCGTCCGGTCCCAGCGGCCGCGATCCTGCTCGCCGAGCAGGACGAGCTCGCCGCCGGGGCCGGTGCGGGCGTCGCGCCGGGCGTGGATCAGCAGCATGAGCGCGAGCAGCCCGGCGACCTCGCGCTCGGCGGGCAGCAGGCGACGCAGGATCCTGACCAGGCGGATGGCCTCCTCGGCGAGGCCGGGCCGCTGCAGATCCGGCCCCGCGCTGGCCGCGTACCCCTCGGTGAAGATCGAGTAGATCACCTGGAGCACCCCGGGGAGCCGCTCGGGCAGCTCGTCCCTGCCGGGTGCGCGGAACGGGATGCGCGCCTCGCGGATCTTCCTCTTGGCGCGCACGATCCGCTTGGCCATCGTCGCCTCCGGCACCAGGAAGGCGCGCGCCACCTCCGGGGTGGACAGCCCGGCGAGGCAGCGCAGCGTCAGCGCGCCGCGGTCCTCGGCGTTCAGCGCCGGGTGGGCGCAGGTGAAGAAGAGCTGCAGCCGCTCGTCGGGCAGGTCGCCGCCCGCGCCGGGGGCGGGCGCCGCCCGGTCCGCCTCCACCGCGAGGAGGGCGAGCCGGGCGGCGTACGCCCTGTCACGTCGCAGCCGGTCCACGGCCCGGCGCCGGGCCGTGGTCATCAGCCACGCCCCCGGCCTGGGCGGAACGCCGTCGACCGGCCAGCGCACCAGCGCCGCCTCGATCGCCTCGGACGTGACCTCCTCGGCCAGGTCCAGATCGCCGAAGCGACGCGTGAGGGCGGCGAGCAGCCGGCCGCGTTCCTCGCGGAAGACCGCCTCCACGTGCTCGGCGTGCGGACCGGTCATGTCAGCCCTCGAACTCGGCGATCGGCCGCACCACCACCGAGCCGCCGCCGGTGGCGCCCGGGCAGCGGCCCGCCCAGTCGAGCGCCGCGTCGAGGTCGGGGACGTCGATCACGTAGTAGCCGCCGAGGACCTCGCGGGTCTCGGCGAACGGCCCGTCGGTGATGGTCCGCCGCCCCCCGGCGTCCACCCGCACGACCGTCGCGGTGGTCAGGTCGGCCAGCGAGTGACCGGTCACGAAGATCCCCGCGTCCTTCACGGCCCGGTCGAAGGCCTGCCAGTCCTCGAAGGACGCCTCGCACGCCTCCTCCTGGGCCTCGCCGGTCCCGCCGCTGTTGATCAGCATCATGTACTTCACGTTCTCGCTCCTTCTGTCGTGCCTGTGCCCTGTCTACGAACGGGATCCCGGCGGATGGACAGGCCCGCGGCACGTCTTTCCGCCGGCATCGGATCGGGCGGCGGCGGAGTGGCCGACGTCGTGCCGGGGCCGTGCACCGATCGACCTCATGGGGGTGATTCTGGCCTGAAGCTGCCGGATAACACCCCATGTCCTGGTTCCGGTAGGGTCGCGGCGATCGGTGTACGAGAGCGGGGCGGATGAACAAGAGGGTGGCGGCCGTGGTGGCCGCCGTGGCGGTCCTGGCCGTGATGGCCGTCGTGACGCTGGTCCAGCAGGGGCCGACGTCCGAGGGCGTACGGCTGATGCGGCAGCCCGACGGGTCCATGGTGCTGGCCGACCGGGGCGGGACCGCGCCGGTGCTCGACCTGTACGAGGACTTCGAGTGCCCCGTCTGCAAGGAACTGCACGAACGGGTCGACGACACGATCCAGCGGCTGGCCCGGGAGGGCAAGGTCAAGGTCGTCTACCACCCCGTCACGATCTTCCGCCAGGAGCCGTCCCGGTCGAACTCCGTCAGGGCCGCCGCGGCCGCGCGGTGCGTGCCCGAGTCGAACTGGCTGGCGTTCCGGGACGAGCTGTACGCGATGCAGCCGGCGCCGCACGGCGTGGCGTCCGGATTCACGGTGGCGGAGCTGGTGACCGCCGCGCGGAAGGCCGGCGCGCCCTCCGCCGAATCGTGCGTCACCTCCCAGGCCTACGCGGAGGCGCACCTGCGCGACACCGCCGGCATCCGCATCGAGGGCACGCCGACCGTCGTGCTCGACGGCACGGTGCTCGGCAATGAGGCGTTCGACCCGGCGGCGCTGGAGAAGGCCATCACAGGCGGTGACGGGGTCACCGTCTGACAAAAACTGTCCCGAATCATGAGATCGATGTCCAGAGCACTGAATCCGTGTGGCAGACTCGGGAGCACCATGTTCTACGGTCTGCTCATTATCGGCAGGCGCGCTGGCTGACGCAGGGACACCGCCAGCGCGCAGACCTCTCACGTCCGTGAGGGGTCTTTTTCTTTTCCTCGACTTCCAGAAAGAGAACCCATGGCCGACGACCGGTTCCACGTCTACGACACCACGCTGCGTGACGGCGCACAGCAGGAGGGCCTCAACCTCACGGTGGCCGACAAGCTCGCTGTCGCGCGCCACCTGGACGGACTGGGCGTCGGCTTCATCGAGGGCGGTTGGCCCGGCGCCAACCCCAAGGACACCGAGTTCTTCAGGCGCGCTCGCACAGAGCTCGACCTGAAGCACGCGCAGCTAGCCGCGTTCGGCGCGACCCGCCGGGCAGGTGTGAAGGCGGCCGACGACCCTCTGGTCGCCGCTCTGCGCGAATCCGGCGCGCCGGTCGTGACCCTTGTCGCCAAGAGTCACGACCGGCACGTGGAGCTGGCCCTCCGCACGACTCTCCAGGAGAACCTCGCGATGATCCGCGACACGGTCTCTCACCTTCGTGCGGAGGGTCAGCGCGTTTTCCTCGACGCCGAGCACTTCTTCGACGGCTACACGTCCAACCCAGCCTACGCGCTGGAGGTCGTCAGGACCGCGGCCGAGGCCGGGGCCGACGTGATCGCCCTGTGCGACACCAACGGCGGCATGCTCCCCGACGAGCTGGCCGAGATCGTCCACGCCGCCGTCCAGACCAGCGCCAGGGTCGGCATCCACTGCCACGACGACACCGGCTGCGCGGTCGCCAACACGCTGGCCGCGGTCAAGGCCGGCGCCACCCACGTGCAGGGCTGCGCCAACGGCTACGGCGAGCGCTCCGGCAACGCCAACCTCTTCACCGTGGTCGCCAACCTGCAGCTCAAGCGCGGGTTCGAGCTCGTGCCGCCGCAGGCGCTGGCCGACATGACCCGCATCGCGCACGCGATCACCGAGGTCACCAACGTCACCCCCAACTCCCACGCCCCGTACGTCGGCGCCTCGGCGTTCGCCCACAAGGCCGGCCTGCACGCCAGCGCCATCAAGGTCGACCCCAACCTCTACCAGCACATCGACCCGGCCCAGGTCGGCAACGACATGCGCATGCTGGTCTCCGACATGGCCGGGCGCGCCTCGGTCGAGCTCAAGGGCCGCGAGCTGGGCTACGAGCTCACCCCCGGCAACACCAAGGAGCTGGTCGACCGGGTCAAGGACCTGGAGTCCAAGGGCTTCACGTTCGAGGCCGCCGACGCCTCGTTCGAGCTGCTGCTGCGCGACACCGTACGCGGCGAGCGCAGGCGCCACTTCGACGTCGAGTCCTGGCGGGTCATCGTCGAGCACACCAAGGGCGGTGACCTGGTCAGCGAGGCCACGGTCAAGCTGCACGCCAAGGGCGAGCGGATCGTCGCCACCGGCGAGGGCAACGGCCCCGTCAACGCCCTGGACAGGGCGGTCCGGCTGGGGCTGGAGAAGCTCTACCCCGACCTGGCCAAGGTGGAGCTGGTCGACTACAAGGTCCGCATCCTGGAAGGCACCCACGGCACCGGCGCCGTCACCCGCGTGCTCATCACCTCCAGCGACGACGCCACCGAGTGGTCCACGGTCGGCGTCGGCCAGAACGTCATCGACGCGTCCTGGCAGGCGCTGGAGCAGGCGGTCACGTACGGCCTGCTCCGCGCCGGACACGAGTGCTGATCCCCGGGCGCGTCGTCAGAGGAGGCGCGCCGGGAAGGTCACGCCGTTGACCGTGACCTTCCCGGCCGAGCACGACACCTTCGGGTCGTCCGTGCCCGGCACCACGATCGTCAGCAGCGACGTCGCGGCCGGCGAGACGACGACGTCGGCAGGCTTCTTGGACAGGTAGGTCGGCGACACCCAGCCGAGCCTGCCGCCCCGCTCGACCTTCTGCCCGCCCACCGGCCGGCAGGAGGAGAGCTGCACCAGCGTGACCTTGAACGAGCCGTCGCCGAGCACCACCCGGCCGCCCTGGTTGGAAATCAGCTTCAGGTCCTCGTCGAAGCGCCACAGGTTGCGGATCTTCTTGCCGCCGGCGGCGGTGTCGTGCACCGCCATCACGTCCTCGCCGTGGCCGACGAGCACCGACCGGGTACGGGTGACGCCGTAGGCCTTGTCCGACAGCCGGAACGCCTGGCTGTCCTTGCCGTACACGGCCTTGTCGAGCTTGCTGGCGGTGCGCGGCCGGAACCGCTGGCCCACCACGGTCGGCACGTTGTGCGCCTCGGGGGAGAGGGTCCAGTAGCGGTACGCGCTCTTCTCGTAGGAGTGGAAGCCGGCGTCGACGAGGATGTCGCGGCCCTGGGCGTAGTAGGTGACGCCGAGGTGGTCCTCGTGGCCGTGGTCCTTCATGCCGGGGCCGAACCTGATCGAGTAGTACGCCGAGTCGCGCTTGTCCCAGTCGGTGCGGCCGTACACGTATCCGGCCCGGTACGTGCGGACCTTCTCCTTCGGCGTGCCCGCGTCCATCTTCGGCTCGGTCTCGGCGCTGCCGTCGCCGATCGGCACCATGTAGCCGTTCGGCTGGGTGGAGTGGGCGATGAAGCCCTTGAGCGCCTCGGCCCGCCTGCCGATCTCGCCGGGCACCTTACGGCCGCACGCGCGCATGTTGGTCATCGCGACCTGGAGCCTGCCGTACACGTAGACGGCGTAGCGCGGCGCCTGCTCCATCAGCGCGCCCTGGGCGTCGACGTCCAGCTTCACGGTGCCGGTCAGCCGCCTGGACGCCAGGTCGGACCAGTCCTTGCGGCCGTGGCGGCAGCCGATGGCCATGAGCGCGATGTCCTGGTCGATGCCGTGGTTGTGGCCCTTCTTGTAGAGCCGGGGGTCCGACAGCAGCTTGGCGTGGACGGACAGGCTCTCCTTCAGCCAGCTCTCCTTGACGTGCCTGCTCAGGCAGACGAGCGGCTGGGTGCGCAGCGAGACCGGGTGGTCCTTCCAGACGTAGGACCTGGTGCCGCGGGCGCCGTGCCTGTTGTTCGCCACCCAGTCCTTGGTGATCTCCTTGGCGCGCTCCAGGTAGCGCTTCTCGCCGGTGTTCTCGTACTCGACGACGAGCGTGCCCATCCAGCGCAGCGAGTGGAAGACGTACTCCCACGAGCGGTTCTTGTACGGGCTCGCCGCCCAGTTGATCTTCTTGCCCAGTTTGTAGGCGGGCAGCCCGACCAGCGAGATCTCGCCGCGCATCACGTCGTCGGCCGTGGGGGTGCCGGGCAGCCAGTCGCCCTGGCACTCGGCGGTGCGCTTGACGGGGGCGTCCGCCTGGGCCGGGCTCCCAGCAGCGCCGAGGACGAGCGTGAGAGCAAGGGGGATCGCGAGGCGGCGCACGCCGATTCCTTTCGAGCCAAAGAGGTGAGGGTGAATCATGCTGTCCGAATCCCGATCACCTGGTCAAGTCGGGTGCGCGATCGTCGGCCGCCGATGCCCTCGGGTCCGGTGCCCGTCAGGTCGCCTGCCGGGCACACACTCGGGCACACACTCGGACACGGTATCGGACATGCTGAATGCCATGAGATATGACGACATCGTGCTTCCCGGCACGCCCGTGTGCCAGGCGGCCCGCGAGGTGGCCGCCAAGTACCACACGCCCTCGCTCCTGAACCACTCCATCAGGGCCTACCTGTTCGCCGCCGCCTACGGGCAGGCGAACGGCATCGCGTTCGACGCGGAGCTGCTCTACGTGTCGGCGATGCTGCACGACATGGGCCTGACGCCGGAGTTCGACAGCCATTCGGTGCCGTTCGAGGAGGCGGGCGGCCACCTGGCCTGGGCGTTCACCGCGGGCGCCGGGTGGCCGGAGGAGCGCCGGGTGCGCGCCGCCGAGGTGATCGTCCGTCACATGTGGGACGAGGTGCCGGTGGACCACGACCCGGAGGGCCACCTGCTGGAGCTGTCGACCGCCATGGACATCTCGGGCCGGAGCACCGAGGACATCCCGCCGGACGTGCGGGACGAGGTGCTGCGCCGCTACCCGAGGCTCGACCTGCCCGCGGAGTTCGCCGGGTGCATCAGCGAGCAGGGGCGTCGCAAGCCGTCGAGCGTCGCCGGGTCCGCCCTGCGGGCCGGCGTGCTCGACCGGATCGCCGCCAACCCGCTGGACCGCCTCTGAGGCGGGCTCAGGACGCCGGTGAGGCGTTCTGCACCACCTCGAAGGTCCACACCTCCGAGGCGGAGGCGGCCGGGCCCTGCCCATGCCCGTGCCCGTGTCCGTGCGCCTGGCCCTGCGCATGACCGTGTCCCTCGCCGCCGCGCTCCGCGGCGGCCTGGGCGTGGCCGCGCTGGAAGGCCTGGCTCTCCTGCCAGCGCTGGAAGTCCTCCTCGCTGCGCCAGCGCGTGTAGACGAGGTAGAGGTCGGTGCCCTCGACCGGGCGGAGCAGCTCGAACCACTCGAACCCGTCGGCCGACTCCACCAGCCCCGCCCGGTTCGAGAACCGCTTCTCCAGCGTCTCGCGCATCTCGTCGGGAACGGTCAGCACGTTGATCTTCACCACGGACACGGGAGCTCCTCCAGGACGTTCCGGCGATTGCCCGACAAGCAAATCATGGCGGCGGCCCGTTCCGGGGCGGACCCCGCCGGTGGCGGCGATAGCCTTGTCAGGTGCGTATAGCGAGGTTCTCCGCAGGCGAAGGCGTGGCGTTCGGCGTGGTCGAGGGCGGCCCCGGCGAGGAGGTCGTCTCCGCCGTCGCGGGTCATCCGTTCAACCAGGTGCAGTTCACCGGCGAGCGGTTCCCCCTGTCGCAGGTGAAGCTGCTCGCCCCGATGCTGCCGAGCAAGGTCGTGGCGATCGGCCGCAACTACGCCGAGCACGCCAGGGAGATGGGCAACGAGGTGCCCGACGAGCCGCTGATCTTCCTCAAGCCGTCCACCTCGGTGATCGGTCCCGGCGAGTCCATCGCCTACCCGACGTCGCTCTCCCACCGCGTCGACCACGAGGGCGAGCTGGCCGTCGTGATCGGCAGGCTCTGCCGCGACGTGCCGGTCGAGCGGGTCAAGGACGTCGTCTTCGGCTACACGTGTGCCAACGACGTCACCGCCCGCGACCTGCAGAAGAAGGACGTGCAGTTCACCCGGGCCAAGGGCTTCGACACCTTCTGCCCGCTCGGCCCGTGGATCCGGACCGACCTCGACGCGTCCGACCTGGCGCTCACCACGTCGGTCAACGGCGAGATCCGGCAGAGCGGCCGCACCAGCCAGCTCATCCACGACATCCCCGCCCTGGTCGCCCACGTCAGCGCGGTCATGACGCTGATCCCCGGCGACGTGATCCTGACCGGCACGCCCGCGGGCGTCGGCCCGCTGGAGATCGGCGACGAGGTCAGCGTCGGCATCGAGGGCATCGGCACTCTCACGAACAAGGTGGTTGCACGTGACTGATCTACGGGTGCGCTTCGCCCCGTCCCCGACCGGCATGTTCCACGTGGGCGGCGCCCGCACGGCCCTGTTCAACTGGGCGCTGGCCGAGCAGTCCGGCGGCCGGTTCGTGCTGCGCATCGAGGACACCGACGCGTCGAGAAACCGTCCGGAGTGGACCGAGGGCATCATCTCGGCCCTCGACTGGATCGGCGTCAACGGCACCAACCCCGCGTTCGAGGGCCCCTACTTCCAGTCGACGTTCGAGCCGCAGCACCGCGAGGCGGTGGCCAAGCTGCTGGCCGACGGCAAGGCCTACTACTGCGACTGCACCCGCGAGCGGCTGGTCGCCCGCACCGGCTCCGAGCACCGCGGCTACGACGGCCACTGCCGCGAGCGCGGCCTGACCGCCGGCGCGGTCCGCTTCCGCACTCCCGACGAGGGGGTGACCCTGGTCGAGGACCTGATCCGCGGCAACGTGGAGTTCCCCAACGAGGCGCAGGAAGACTTCGTCATCGCCCGCACCGACGGCTCGCCCCTGTACGTGCTGGCCAACGCGGTCGACGACATCACCCAGGGCATCACCCACGTGGTGCGCGGCGAGGAGCACCTCGGCAACGCCGCCAAGCAGGAGCTGCTCTGGCCGGCGCTGGGCGCCACCCCGCCGGTGTGGGCCCACCTGCCGGTCATCGTCAACGAGCAGCGCAAGAAGCTCTCCAAGCGCCGCGACAAGGTCGCGCTGGAGGACTACCGCGCCGAGGGCTACCTCGCCGAGGCCATGGTCAACTACCTCATGCTGCTCGGCTGGGGCCCGGGGGACGACCGCGAGATCATGCCGTGGTCGGAGATGGTGCCGCTGTTCCGGCTGGAGGACGTCAACTCCTCCAGCGCCTTCTTCGACGAGAAGAAGCTGCGCGCCTTCAACGGCGAGTACATCAGGGCGCTGCCGCTGGAGACGTTCGAGGAGCGCTGCCTGCCCTACCTCGAACCGTCCTGGGACCACGAGCTGTTCAGCAAGGTCGCCCCGCTGGCGCAGACCCGGGTCGCGGTGCTGTCGGAGATCCGGCACAACGTCGACTTCCTGTTCCTGGACGAGCCGGTGTTCGACCAGCCCTCCTGGGACAAGGCGATGAAGAACTCCCCCGAGGAGATCCTCAGCGGCTACCTTGAGCGGCTCGACACCGTGAGCTGGGACCCCGAGTCGCTCAAGGAGGCGCTGGAGGAGGTCGGCGCCGCCCACGGGCTCAAGCTCGGCAAGGCCCAGGCCCCGGTGCGGGTGGCGATCACCGGCCGGACGGTCGGCCTGCCGCTGTTCGAGTCGATCGAGGTGCTCGGCCGCGAGCGCGCCAGGGACCGCGTCCGCGCCGCGCTGTCACGCCTGCGAGGCTGATCGCCGCCCCCCCCGCACGCCCGGGATGTCGCCTCGCGGGACTGGACGTTCCTCTTCGGCTCGTACGGTCGCCCGCATGACGTTCCTCATCACCGGAGCAACCGGATCCGCCGGCCGGCACGTCGTGGCCGAGCTGATCAGGGTGGGCGCGCCCGTGCGGGCGCTCACCCGCGACCCCCGCCGCCGCTGACCTGCCCGCGGGGGTGCAGGTCGTCCGCGGCGACCTCGGCCGCCCGGAGACAGCAGTGGGCGGCCGGGCACGCCGAGGCGTTCCTCTGAGGCCCGCCAGAGCCCGTTGAGAGCCGTCTAGAGCAGGCCGCGTCGCTCCAGCAGCGGGCGGATGCCGGCCTCGCGGCCGCGGAAGGCGCGGAACGACGCCAGCGGGTCCACGCTGCCGCCCCGCGACAGCAGCTCGCGGCGGAAGTGGTCGCCGTTGGCCCGCTTGAGCCCGCCGTTCTCCTTGAACCACTCCACGCTCTCGGCGTCCAGCACCTCGCTCCAGATGTAGGAGTAGTAGCCGGCGCTGTAGCCGCCCGAGAAGATGTGCATGAAGTAGTTGGTCCGGTAGCGCGGCGGGACGAGCGCGAAGGCGATCCCCGCCGCCTCCAGCGCCGCCTTCTCGAACG
This sequence comes from Nonomuraea sp. CA-218870, assembly GCF_050936535.1. Classification (NCBI taxonomy): domain Bacteria; kingdom Bacillati; phylum Actinomycetota; class Actinomycetes; order Streptosporangiales; family Streptosporangiaceae; genus Nonomuraea; species Nonomuraea sp. CA-218870. Next base: position 808,134 of record NZ_JBNJMN010000002.1, read on the forward strand.
CCTCGGCGTCGGCCACCTCCTCGCCGGGCTGCAGCTTGTGCCAGGCCCAGTCGAGCAGCGTCGCCGCGAGATACTCGAGCGTCTTGAAGCCCTGGTTGAACCTCTCCGCCGCCTTCAGCTTCTCCACCAGCTCGGCCGGCATCGGCTCGCCGGTCTCGTGGTGGCGGGCGTAGCTCTCCAGGATCTCGGGCCAGGTCAGCCACATCTCGTTGACCTGCGACGGGTACTCCACGAAGTCGCGCGGCACCTTCGTGCCCGACACCCGCGGGAAGCGCACATGGCTGAACAGCCCGTGCAGCGCGTGGCCGAACTCGTGGAAGGCGGTGTTCACCTCGTCGTACGAGAGCAGCGTCGGCCCGGCGGCCGGCTTGGTGATGTTCAGGTTGTTCATCACCACCGGCTTCTCGTCGAACAGGAACGACTGGTCGACCAGGTTGTTCATCCACGCCCCGCCGCGCTTGTTCGCCCTGGCGTACGGGTCCAGCAGGAACAGGCCGAGCGCGGAGCCGTCCTCGTCGAACACCTCGAAGACCCGCACGTCGGCGTGGTAGCCCGTCAGGTCGGGCCGTTCGGTGAAGGTCACCCCGTACAGCAGCGTCGCCGCCTTGAACACCCCGTCGCGGTAAACCCGGTCCAGCTCGAAGTAGGGCCGCATGGCGTCGGCGTCGAGGTCGTAGCGGGCCCGGCGCAGCTTCTCCGCGTAGAAGGACCAGTCCCACGGCTCGATCGCGAACCCCGCCTGCTCGGCCAGCGCCTCCGCCTCCGCCTCGGCGTTGCGCACCGCCGGGCCGACGAGCTGGCCCAGCATCTCCTCGACCGCCTCCACGGTCTTGGCCGTCTGGTCGGCGACCACGTACGCGGCGTGGTTCGGGAAGCCGAGCAGGGCGGCGCGCTCGGCGCGCAGCGTGGCCATCCGGACGGCGAGCCCGAAGTTGGCCGGCGCGCGGCCGACGCTCAGCTCGAACAGGCGCCTGCGCACGTCCCGGTCGGTGAGCTGGGCCAGCGCGGGCTGGTTGGTGAAGTTGAGCAGCGGCAGCACGTAACGGCCGTCCTTCTCCAGCGACCTGACCGTGGCCTCGTCCAGCCCGTCGAGCTCCTTGGCGTCCTCGACCACCAGCGCCGACTCGGTCGAGGCCCTCAGCAGGTTCTGGGAGAACTCGGTCGCCAGCTTGGACAGCTCCTGGTTGAGCCGCCGCAACCGGTCCTGCTCCGGCTCGGTCAGGTCGGCGCCGGCCCTGACGAAGTCCTCGCGGTACTTCTCCAGCAGCCACGCCTGCTCCGGGTCGTCGGTGGTCACCCGCTTGACGCGGGCCCACAGCGCCCGGTCGAGCAGGATCGCGTCGTTGTGCCGGGTCAGCTCGGGCGAGACGCGCTTCTCGATCTCCATGACGGCGTCGGAGGTGTTGGACGCGGCCACGCTGAAGAACACCGTGGCCGTGCGGCGCAGGATCCGGCCGGAGCGCTCCAGCGCGGCGATGGTGTTGTCGAAGGTGGGCGGGTCCTCGTCGCCGGCGATCGCCGCGACCTCGGCCAGGTGCTCGGCCATCCCGCGCTCGAACGCGGGCAGGTAGTGCTCCTCGCGGATCTCGGCGAACGGAGGCAGCCGGTAGGGGAGGCTGCTGGGGGCGAAGAAGGGGTTGTCGGCCAACGCTGGGGCTCCTCCACGAGGCGGTTCGTCCCCTTCAGCTTGGCACGCCCGCAGGGGTGTCGCGGATTCGTTTTGGCCTTACCCCCTCTGCTGGGCTATTCTTTCGGACGTCGCCGAGCGCGCTCCGCAGGGGCTCGCGAGCGGTGGGGTATGGTGTAATTGGCAGCACGACTGATTCTGGTTCAGTTAGTCTAGGTTCGAGTCCTGGTACCCCAGCATGAGACGGATGTCCGATAAGGGCATCCGTTTTTTGGTTCTGTGGAAGAATTCCGAATCCGGCAGCGGGCTTTGGGCCGCTTCGTCGCTCCCTTCGCCCTCCATCTCGTGCTGTTCTTCGTCGCCGCCGTCGTGCTGGGCGGCGTCCTCACCCGCGACGGTCTGTGGAGCCTGGTCATCGCCATGGCCGCCACCGGCGCGCTCGTCGGCGCGCTGGTGTCCCGATACCGCCGCATGGTCCGCGGCACCGTCGTCCGCTTCTCCGACGCGGGGGTGGAGATGACCGACACGTACGGCTTCCGCCTCCGGCTGAAGTGGGCCGACATCGAGCGAGTGGACGCCGTCGAGAGCCGCATGCCCAGCCCCCGGCGCGTGACCCGGCCCGGCGGCGTCCGGGTGCGCGCCGGGGCCATGCAGAGCCTCGGCCTGGTCGGCTGGGGCGAGCGTGAGGTGCCACCGCGCGTCCCCGGCTGGATGCGCGCCCACCTCGCCCGGGTGCCGGTCGATCCCGTCACCGGCCTGCAGTGGCTCGGCATCCCTCTGGGAGCCGTCGAACCGCTGTGGGAACACGGGCGCATGGGCGAGTGGGTGCGCCGTCACCGGCCCGATCTGCTGGCCTGACCCTGACGGCGGAGGACCCCGCTCCTGACGCCCGTCCGGACCGGGATCATGCCCCTTGAGGGGAGGCAAAGCGGTTTGGAGTGCTCCTTGGGGTGCGGTAGAGTTACGTCCGTTGCCGAGGAGGTCCTCGGCACACCGCTTGTGGACAGGGTCCCGTCGTCTAGTGGCCCAGGACGCCGCCCTCTCAAGGCGGTAGCGCCGGTTCGAATCCGGTCGGGACTACCACTGTCGCAAGCTCACGAAGGTCCCGTCGTCTAGTGGCCCAGGACGCCGCCCTCTCAAGGCGGTAGCGCCGGTTCGAATCCGGTCGGGACTACGCCTTCGACGAAGACCCGGTCCGCGGACCGGGTCTTTTCGCTTTTCCGGCCGGTCGCTTTTCCTGAACCCGGTCGCCTTTTTCGAACGTCCCGCTTTTCCGGGAAACCCGCCGCCCCCGGAACCGGGCGGGCGGCGGGTTTCACCGGACGGCTACGGCGTGGCCGACCGGGCCTTGAACAGCGCCCGGCGCGCCGCCTTGGCCACCTGCTTGTCGGGGTGGACCTGGGAGATCCGGTCCAGCAGCTCCTCGACGTGCGCGTGCGGGATCTTCCAGATCACCTCGAGCAGCTCGTTGAGCATCTCCGGATCGATGTCGCGCAGGCTGCCCACGAACTCCGCCCGGCCCAGCCCTGCCGAGATCGTCCACATGTCGAGGATCAGCCAGTAGGTGTCGTCCTGCGTAGGCTGCGGCGCGTCCTCCACCTCCAGCTGGCTCAGGTGGGTGGCCGCGTACGGGCGCAACGACGGCTGCTTGAGAGCCGCCTGCCAGGCCGGGACCGCGGCGGCGCCGAGCGAGCCGACCACGCTGGCCGCCTGCACCCGGATCAGCGCGTCGGCCTCGTCCTCGGCCGCCGCCTCCAGCAGCTCCTGGGCGGCCGTGACCGGCTCGCGCAGCCGCATCCACGCAGCCAGCTCGGCGTCGGCCTCCTCCTCCGGCAGCTCGGCGCTGAGCACCAGCAGCTCGTGGGCGCTCATCGTCTCGATCGCCGGGCGGGCGTCGACCTCGATGTCGGAGTCGTCCACCAGGTGGACGACGCCTTCGGTGCCGAGGGGGGTGAGCCTGACCGTGTCGCCGTCGACCTCGACCATGCCGTAGCCGGTCAGCCAGTCAAGCACGGGGGCCAGCGGGTCACCCGTCGCCTCCCAGGCGTCGCCGCCCAGTTCGTCGTTGTCGGCGACGGCCCGCGCCAGCTCCTCGCGGAGCTCGGGCAGCTCCCGCGAACCGCCTGCGAGCAGCAGCCGGACGAGCAGGTTGCGGGTCAGACCGGCCAGGGCCATGGCGAGGTCGTCGTCCGCCGGCTCCGGGTCGCCGTAGTCGACCGAGTGCAGGCCGAGCATCCAGGCGTCGAGCACGTCCTCGTCGTCGTCGAACGGCCACTCCGAGGTGTCGTCCTGGACCGCGACCGTGTTGCCCTCGCCCGGCTCCAGGAACTCCAGGTCCACGGCGAGGTTCCAGACGTTCCACAGCTGCGGGACGACCTCGGCCAGCGGTCCCTGCGTGTCCGGCCTGGGCAGGCCGACGGCGGCCAGCGCCTCCTCGATCTCGGCGTCGCTGAGCAGGGTGTCGTCGCCCATGCGCCGGCCCGAGCCCACCCACAGGGCCAGGTCGCGGGCCTGGGCGATCAGCGGCACCTCCCGGGCGGCCGCGGCCAGCTCGGTGTCGGGACGCAGCCGGATCGTCGGCAGGGCCGCCAGCGCTTCGGCGAACGGCTCCAGGTCGCCCAGGTCGCCGGCCTCCTCGTCGTCCTCGTCGCCTTCGAGGTCGTCGATGAGGTCCTCCATGAGCTCGACGAACGGCTCCTCGACGTCGTCGAGCTCGGCCCGCAGATCGTCGAGGCTGTCGGAGCCCGTGGTCAGCCTGCCGGTCTCCGAGAGGAACGTCAGGTAGGCGTCGACGGCGGGCAGCATGCCGTCGGCCGCGGCGTCGGGATCGTCCACGACCTTCGGCATGCGGTCCAGCAGCAGGTTGCGCAGGTCGGCGCGCTTCCACGTGCCGAGGTCCTGCGAGAAGGCGAGACGGTGCCACAGGGCGGCGGGACCCACCAGCTCGGGGTCGCTGTCAGGCGCGTTGACGCGCGCCCACAAGATGAACTCTTCGAGCAGGGGTCGCAGCTCAGTGGCGGCTACCTCGATGCGATCTGTCACGCACTCAGGCTAGTGCTCCCGCGAGACACTCGGCTCCCCGAATTCCGATGGGAGGTCCGCTTCATGACCCGTCCCGGCGGCTCACGGCGACGTGCGAGGGCGGGCCGATGAGCGCCGGCGGCCGGTCACGAGGTGCGCCGCATCGCCTCGGTGATCCGCTCCGCCGCCGCCATCACCGGCACCGCGTGCAGCCGCCCCGGCGCCCTGGTCAGCCGTTCGATCGGGCCCGACACCGAGACGGCCGCGACCACCTTGCCGCCGTTGCCCCTGATCGGCGCGGAGACGCTGGCCACGCCCTGCTCGCGCTCGCCCACGCTGTGCGCCCAGCCCCGCCGCCGCACCGACGCCAGCGTCGCGGCGGTGAACTTGGCGCCGCGCAGCCCGCGGTGCAGCCGGTCGGGCTCCTCCCAGGCCAGCAGGATCTGCGCGGCCGAGCCCGCCGTCATGGGCAGCGCGGAGCCGACGGGCACGGTGTCGCGCAGGCCGCTGGAGCGTTCGGCCGCGGCCACGCACACCCGCTCGTCTCCCTGGCGGCGGTAGAGTTGCGCGCTCTCGCCCGTGGTGTCGCGCAACTGGATGAGCACGGGGGAGGCCACCGCCAGCAGCCGGTCCTCCCCTGCGGCGGTCGACAACTCTGAGAGCCGCGGGCCGAGCACGAACCGGCCCTGGGTGTCGCGGCTCACGATGCGGTGGTGTTCGAGCGCGACGGCGAGTCTGTGGGCCGTGGGGCGGGCCAGGCCGGTCGCCTGGACGAGCTGCGCCAGTGATGCCGGTCCGGCTTCGAGGGCGTTGAGTACCAGAACGGCCTTGTCCAGTACTCCGACTCCGCTAGAGTTGTCCATACACCGATACTGCAGTCTCGCCATATGAGAAGGCAAGTCGGTCGGGTGCCCGCGAGGGAGCGCCGGTCTCTCGGCTGAGGAGCGCAGGAAGCGAAGCGACCGGAGCGACGAGGGACGAGAGACCGGGTCTCGGCGACCGAGCGGCGATGCGCAGCATCGCATGTGAAACAGGAGGAAACCATGGGCCGCACACTGGCGGAGAAGGTCTGGGAGCAGCACGTCGTGCGCCGTGCCGACGGCGAGCCCGACCTGCTCTACATCGACCTGCACCTCATCCACGAGGTCACCAGCCCGCAGGCGTTCGACGGGCTCCGGCTCGCCGGCCGGAAGGTGCGAAGGCCCGAGCTGACGATCGCCACCGAGGACCACAACGTGCCCACGGTGCTCGGCCCGATCTCCGACCCCGTCTCCAAGACCCAGGTCGAGACCCTGCGCAAGAACGCCGCCGAGTTCGGCATCCGGCTGCACCCGATGGGCGACGCCGGCCAGGGCGTGGTCCACATCATCGGCCCGCAGTTCGGTCTGACCCAGCCGGGCATGACGATCGTCTGTGGCGACTCCCACACCTCCACCCACGGCGCGTTCGGCGGCATCGCGTTCGGCATCGGCACCAGCGAGGTCGAGCACGTGCTGGCCACCCAGACGCTGCCCGCCTACCGGCCGAAGACCATGGCCATCGAGGTCTCCGGCGAGCTGCCCGTGGGCGTCACGGCCAAGGACCTGATCCTGGCGGTCATCGCCGAGATCGGCACCGGCGGCGGCCAGGGCTACATCATCGAGTACCGCGGCGAGGCCGTGCGCAAGCTCTCCATGGAGGGCCGCATGACCGTCTGCAACATGTCCATCGAGGCCGGCGCCCGCGCGGGCATGATCGCCCCCGACGAGACCACGTTCGACTACCTCAAGGGCCGCCCGCACGCCCCCACCGGTGAGGCGTGGGACCAGGCCGTGGCGTACTGGAAGACCCTCAGGACCGACGACGACGCCGTGTTCGACAAGGTCGTGGAGATCGACGCCACGACGCTCACCCCGTTCGTCACCTGGGGCACCAACCCCGGCCAGGGCCTGCCGCTCGGCGCCAGCGTGCCCGGCCCGGAGAGCTTCACCGACCCGGTGGCCCGCTCGGCGGCCGAGCGGGCGCTGGAGTACATGGCGCTGACCCCCGGCACGCCCCTGCGCGACGTCCAGGTCGACACCGTCTTCGTCGGCTCCTGCACCAACGGCCGCATCGAGGACCTGCGCTCGGCCGCCGAGGTGCTGCGCGGCCGCAAGGTCACCACCCGCATGCTGGTCGTGCCCGGCTCGATGATGGTCAAGAAGCAGGCCGAGGAGGAGGGCCTGGACGAGGTGTTCAAGGCCGCCGGCGCCGAGTGGCGCGAGGCCGGCTGCTCCATGTGCCTGGGCATGAACCCCGACACGCTCCAGCCCGGCGAGCGCAGCGCCTCCACCTCCAACCGCAACTTCGAGGGCCGGCAGGGCAAGGGTGGCCGCACCCACCTCGTGTCGCCGCAGGTCGCCGCCGCGACCGCGATCACCGGCCGCCTGACCGCCCCCGCCGACCTCTAGGAGACCACGCACCATGGACGCCTTCACCACCCACACCGGCAAGGCGGCGCCGCTGCGCCGCAGCAACGTCGACACCGACCAGATCATCCCGGCCGTCTGGCTCAAGCAGGTCAGCCGCACCGGGTTCGAGAAGGGCCTGTTCGCCGCCTGGCGCGAGGACCCCTCGTTCGTGCTCAACGACCCCGCCTACGCGGGCGCCTCGATCCTGGTCTCCGGGCCCGACTTCGGCACCGGGTCCTCGCGGGAGCACGCCGTCTGGGCGCTGCAGCAGTACGGTTTCCGCGTCGTCATCGCCGCCCGCTTCGGCGACATCTTCCGCAACAACTCCACCAAGATGGGCCTGCTCCCGGTCGTGCTGCCCGGCGACCGGGTCGAGGCCCTGCAGCGGGCCGTCGAGGCGGATCCGGAGCTCGACGTGACCGTCGACCTGGCCGAACGCCAGGTCCGCTGGGCCGGCGAGACCGTCGCGTTCGAGATCGACGACTACACCCGCTGGCGGCTGATGGAGGGCCTCGACGACATCGGGCTGACCCTGCGGCACGCCGACGACATCACCTCGTACGAGAATGGTCGGCAGCCATGGCTGCCGACCACCGTCTAGAGGACGACGCACTGGCGCGGCGGTTGCGCGAAGCGCACCGCCGCGTCCGCCTGCTGCCCGCCGCGGACCGGGAGAGGCTGGGCCGCCGCTTCCTCGCGATCTGCGACCTGGCCAAGCGCGATCCCGGCAGGGCGGCCGCCCGCCTGGAAAGCCTGATGACCCTGCTCGACACGCCACGCGATGCCGAAAACACGCACGGTGATTGAGTTCCCCCGCGATCCCGCCTACTTTCAAGCGCGTACGGGGTTTCTACGCCGGACTCGTGAGCTGGAACCCCGAGCCATAACTGGGGGGAAAGAACTTCATGAACAAGCGGGAGCTCGTCGACGCCATCGCGGACCGCGTGGGCGACAGGAGAACGGCCACCGAGGCCGTCAACGCGATCATCGACGCCGTCCAGAAGGCGGTGTCGAACGGTGACAAGGTGTCGATCACCGGGTTCGGCGCCTTCGAGATGGTGCACAAGCCGGCCCGCACGGCGCGGAACCCTTCGACCGGCGCCGAGATCAAGGTGGCCGAGAGCTGGGCGCCCAAGTTCAGGCCCGGCTCCGACTTCAAGGAGCTGGTGAACGAGGGCGGCAAGAAGGCCGCGAAGAAGAAGTAGACCGCGGACGGCGGCGCCCGGGCTCCATGATCGGCGGCCCGGGCTTCTTCATGGCAGCGGGAACGTCGACAGCGTGATGTAGGTGATCTCGCCGCCCGCCACCGCGATGTTGACCCGCTGCCCGGCGCGGAGCAGCCGCAGCGGGCCCGCGTCGAAGGCGTGCGTGGGGAAGGCCAGCACGGTCCCGTCGTCGAGGAAGACGGTGCCGGATCGGGTCGCGGTGTCGAAGCTGCGCACGGTGGCCTGCACGTGAGCCAATCTAGAGGGTCAGCCGGAGTCCGGCCACAGCTCGGCCACCACCACGGCGGTGTGCCGGCCCAGCCCCAGCTCCATCGCCGCGCGCAGGTCGTCAGGCGTGTCGACGTCCCGTCTGAGCGAGTCGAGGCCGTGCGGGCACAGCTCCTTGGCCCCGCCCGCCAGATGCTTGGCCCGTGACTCCCCGCCGAAGCGGGGACGGAACGGGCGGCCGGGCCGTACCCCGTAGAAGGTGGTGCCGACGTCCAGCGCGTCGGGCACGAACGCCTGGTCGAACTCGGCGGCCGCGGTCAGCGCCGCCGCCAGCTCCGCCGGCCGCAGCGCCGGCAGGTCGGCCTGCAGCGCTCCCACCGCGTCGCCGGGCGCGAGCCGCGCGGCGTGCGCCGCGCCCGTGCGCAGCGCCGTGTTGAGCCCCCGGTCCGGGTCCTCCACCACGTCCGCGCCGAGCGCCGCGAGCGGCCCCGCCGCGGCAGGGTCCGCCGTCACCACGATCACCCGCGCCACCGGCGGGCACGCCAGCGCCGCCGTCACGGTGTCGCAGGCGACGGCCACGGCCAGTCGCGTGCGGTGCGGCCCGGTCGCGGCGGCCAGCCGCGTCTTCGCCGCTACCAGCGTCTTCACCGGGATCACCAGGGACCAGCGCAAGCTCATAGGCTAAGCATCGCGCCTCGACAGCCCGTGCCGCCAACCGGGAGACTTGGGCGCAACCGTCAGCGCTGGAGGAGACCATGAGCGGCTTGACGCGTCCATCGCGTTTCTGGGAAACGCTGGCCGTCGTGATCGTGAAGCCGCTCTCGTGGCTCCTGATCAAGCGCGACTGGCGCCGGGGTGACCGCATCCCGCGCACCGGGGGCGTCATCCTCGTGGCCAACCACCTGTCGTGGGCCGACCCGGTGCTGCTGGCCCACTTCCTCTACGACCACGGCCGCTGGCCGATCGTCCTGGCCAAGTCCAGCCTGTTCAAGGTGCCGCTCCTCGGCTACGCGGTGCGCTCGCTGCGCGCCATCCCGGTCTACCGGGGCAGCAGCGACGCGGCCAGGTCGCTGCACGAGTCGGCGGAGCGGCTCAAGGAGGGCGGGGCGATCCTCTTCTATCCCGAGGGCACCTGCACCCGCGACCCGCGGCTCTGGCCGATGACCGGCAAGACCGGCGCCGCGCGGCTGGCCCTGGAGACCGGCGTCAAGGTGATCCCGGTGGCCCATTGGGGGGCCCAGGAGCTGCTCCCGTACGGTGAGAAGAGGCCCAGGCTGTTCCCGCGCAAGACGTTCAGGGTCACGGTCGGCGAGCCGGTCGACCTGTCCAAGTACGCGGGGCTGCCGCCGCACGCGCCGGTGCTGCGCGACGCGACCGCCGACATCATGGCGGCGATCACCGAGCAGCTCGCCGTGCTCCGGGGCGAGAAGGCGCCGGAGACTTCCTACGACCCCGACGGACGGTGACGAGATGGCGAAGATCGCGGTGTTCGGCACCGGGTCGTGGGGGACCACGTTCGCGATGGTCCTCGCCGAGGCGGGCAACCGGACCGTCCTGTGGGGGCGCAGGCGCGAGGTGGTCGAGTCCATCGACCGCACCCACATGAACACCGACTACCTGCCCGGCATCGCGCTGCCGACCTCGCTGCGCGCGACCACCGACGTGGCCGAGGCGCTCGACGGGGCGGAGTTCGTGGTGCTCGCCGTGCCCTCCCAGACGCTGCGGGCCAACCTGGAGTCCTGGCGCGCGCACATCCCGCGCGACGCGGTGCTGGTGAGCCTGATGAAGGGCGTCGAGCTCGGCACCACCAAGCGGATGAGCGAGGTGATCCGGGAGGTGGCCGGGGTGCCCGACGAGCGGGTGGCCGTCGTCTCCGGCCCCAACCTGGCCAAGGAGATCGCGCAGCGCCAGCCCGCCGCCGCCGTCGTGGCCTGCTCCGACGAGAGCGTGGCCGACCGGCTGCAGAAGGCCTGCCACCTGCCGCCGTGGTTCCGCCCCTACACCAACACCGACGTGGTGGGCGTCGAGCTGGGCGGCGCGGTCAAGAACGTGATCGCACTGGCCGTCGGCGTGGCCGCCGGCATGGGCATGGGCGCCAACGTCAGCGCCATGCTCATGACCCGCGGGCTGGCCGAGATCTCCCGCCTGGGCGCCGCGCTCGGCGCCGACCCGCACACCTTCGCCGGCCTGGCCGGGATGGGCGACCTGGTGGCCACCTGCATGTCGCCGCTGTCGCGCAACCGCACCTTCGGCGAGAACCTCGGGCGCGGCATGACGCTCAAGGAGGTGATCGCCGCGACCCGCCAGACCGCCGAGGGCGTCAAGTCCTGCGAGTCCGTGCTGGAGCTCGCCAGGAAGCACGACGTGGAGATGCCGATCACCGAGGTCGTGGTGGGCGTGGTCCACGACGGCATGTCCCCGACCGAGGCCGGGATGCTCCTGATGTCCCGTTCTCCCAAGCCCGAGCGTTACGGCCTCTGACCCGCCACCGCGTGCTTGGCTCGCTGCGGGGGGTACGCCCCGGTAGATTCGGACGTCATGAGCAAGCCACGCGTCGCCGTCGTCTTCGGAGGTCGCAATTCTGAGCACGCCGTGTCCCTGATGGGGGCGGGCAGCGTGCTGGAAGCGATCGACACGAGCAAGTACGAGGTGATCCCGATCGGGATCACCCAGGACGGCAGGTGGGTGCTGGCCGCCGGTGACCAGCGGTTCCAGATCGAGGGCGGCGAGCTGCCCGCCGTCGACGCCTCGGGCGCCTCGCTGGCGCTGCCCACCGGCGGCACCGGCCTGATCGCGTACGACCAGGGGAGCATCCCGGTCGAGCTGGGCTCGGTCGACGTGGTCTTCCCCGTCATGCACGGGCCGTTCGCCGAGGACGGCACCATCCAGGGCCTGCTGGAGATGGCCGGGGTCCGCTACGTCGGCTCCGGCGTGCTGGCCAGCGCCGTCGGCATGGACAAGGGCTACATGAAGGCGGTCCTGGCCGCCGCCGACCTGCCGATCGGCCGCTACCTCGCCGTACGCGACCGGGACTGGCGCGTCGGCCGCGACCGGGTGATGAAGGAGGCCGAGCAGCAGCTCGGCTGGCCGCTGTTCGTCAAGCCCGCCAGGGCCGGGTCCTCGCAGGGCATCTCCAAGGCGCACGACCGGGCCGAGCTGGAGCGCGCCGTCGAGTTCGCCCGCGAGCACGACCCCAAGGTGCTCATCGAGGCGGCGGTCGGCGGCCGGGAGATCGAGTGCGCGGTGCTGCAGTCGTTCGGCGACGACCCGCCCGCCGCGTCCGCTCCCGGAGAGGTCAGGGTCGAGGGCGGCCAGGAGTTCTTCGACTTCGAGGCCAAGTACTACCCCGACCAGATGTCGCTCACGGTGCCCGCCGACCTGCCCGCCGAGACCGCCGAGGAGGTGCGGGCGCTGGCGGTGCGCGCGTTCGAGGCGCTCGGCTGTGAAGGGCTGGCCCGGGTCGACTTCTTCTACACGCCCGAGGGCGAGCTGGTGCTCAACGAGATCAACACCATGCCGGGCTTCACCTCGTTGTCGGTGGCGCCGCAGCTGTGGGCGGCGTCCGGGCTGTCCTACCCGGAGCTGGTCGACCGGCTCATCCAGCTCGCCCTGAACCGGTCACCGGGCCTGCGGTGAGACCTGCCCGATCGGCTCCGACAGTCGGGCCAGCACCTCGCCGGCCACGTGCGTGCCGCCGACGGCGACCTCCACGTAGAGCGGCGCCGCCACGGCCGTGAACAACGTGGGCGTCTCCGGATCGGCGAACCAGCCCACCCCGTCGATCTCCTGGAGCCGGTCGGTCGGGGCCATCCTGGCCGGCCGTGGCACGCCGCAGCGCAGCGCGATCGCGCCCTCGCCCCACACCGCGACGTACGGCGACTCCGGCACGCTCGCGGTGCGGCCGTCGCCGTCGAGCGTCTCCGGCAGCAACCCGGCGAGGCGGTCGCAGGCGGCCGCCGCCTCACCCTCCGGAACGGGCGGCTCCACCTGGACGGCGCCGCATCCGGCGAGTGCGAGAAGGACGAACAGGGCGGTGGCCGCACGCATCGATGGGAACCTCAGATATGGACGATCGGACACGTAAGGGTACGCGTGATCCCCTCCACGGCCTGAATCTGGGCCACCACGAGCTTGCCCAGCTCGTCGACGTTGCGCGCCTCGGCGCGGACGATCACATCGTACGGTCCCGTGACGTCTTCCGCCTGAGTCACCCCGGGAATGCCGGAGATCTCGTGAGCCACTGCGGCGGCCTTGCCGACCTCGGTCTGAATAAGGATGTAGGCCTGCACCATTACGTCCTCCCAGGCGATTGGATCACGCCGAAGGGCCACCGTACCCTGTGTGCGTCAGGAGGTGCGTCATCACAGTCGGGGATCTCGGCGAGTTCGGTGTTGTAGCGCGTGTTTCCGGGCGGCTGCCCCAGGGTGAGACGGTGTTGCTCGGCCCTGGCGACGACGCCGCCTTGGTGCGCGCGCCCGACGGGCGCGTGGTGGTGTCCACGGACGTCCTGATCGAGGGTAGGCACTTTCGCCGCCATTGGTCCAGCGGCTATGACGTGGGACGCAAGGCCGCCGCCCAGAACCTCGCCGACGTGGCGGCCATGGGCGCGGTCCCGACGGCCATCGTGGTCGGGCTGGGCATCCCGCCCGGCCTTCCCGTCACGTGGCTGGACGCGCTGACCGACGGCTTCCGCGACGAGTGCGCGCTGGTCGGGGCGAGCGTGGCGGGCGGCGACGTGACCAGGTGCGACCTGGTGGTGGTCGGCGTCACGGTGCTCGGCGACCTTCAGGGCCGCGCGCCGGTGGAGCGTTCCGGGGCGCGGCCCGGCCACGTCATCGCGGTGGCGGGCGTCCTCGGCCGCTCGGCCGCCGGCCTCGCTCTGCTCGACTCCGGCCGGGTGCTCCCGTCTCCCGGGTCCGGCTCGTACGGGGGATCGGACGGTTCACCGGCCGGCTCGCGTCCCCCCGTCCCGGGACCCGGAGGCGATCCGCTGGCGGAGGCCGTCGCGGTGCATCTGCGGCCGCGGCCTCCTTACGCGTGCGGGCCCGAGGCGGCGCGGCTGGGCGCGAGCGCGCTGATCGACGTGAGCGACGGGCTGCTCCAGGACCTGGGGCACGTCGCGCGGGCCGGAGGCGTGCGGATCGACCTGGATCCCGGGGCCTTCGCCGTGCCGGACGCGGTGGCAGCGGCCGCGGCGGAGCTCGGCGCCGACCCGCTCGACTGGGTGCTCACCGGCGGGGAGGACCACGCGCTGGCCGCCGCCTTCCCCCCGGAGGTGCCGCTGCCGGACGCGTGGCGGGTCGTCGGCAGGGTGTCGGAGGGGGAGGGCGTGCACGTGCGGGGTCGTGCGCCGGGGCCCGGCGGCTGGGATCACTTTCGGTGACCGAGTGTCCTAATTTGCCGGAAAAATTCCGGATTTAGGGTGTGACTATGGAGATTGATGGGACAAGGGCGTAGCCGAGGTGTTATGAAGATTGGCGGCCAACTGTAACCGGCAGAAAGGGCTGTTCATGGGCCGCCACGGGACAGGTGGATCCGAAGACGCGAACGATCGGGGGGACAGCGCCTTCTGGGGCCCTGACGACCAGCAGTCCGACAGCTTCTGGGGCAAGGACGACAGGCCCGAGCCTCCAGGCTGGCCCTCCCTGCCCGACCAGCCGGAAGTCACCGGCCAGTGGGCGCCCATGCCGAAGCGGGACACCCCGCCCCCGGCCACGGGTCACCGGTCCGACCCCTTCGAGACCACCGGCGCCTTCGCGGCGTCCCCCCGCCCCGGCGCCGATCACGGGCGCCCGCGGGACGACCAGCCGTTCGAGACCACCGGCGCGTTCGCCCGGCCGCAGTCCTGGGACGACGCCCCGGACGGCCACCCGCAGGGCCGCCTGCCCGACCAGGGCCCGAACCCCGGGCTCGGCCCCGCCGACCCGCACGGTGCCTTCCGGCCGCCGGCGGGCGACCCCTTCGCGGACGCCCACGACCCGTTCCGGTCCCAGCAGCCGGACCCGCACGACCCGTTCCGGTCGCAGCAGGGCGACCCGTTCGGCCAGGCGGACCCGCACGACCCGTTCCGGTCGCAGCAGGGCGACCCGTTCGGCCAGGCGGACCCGCACGACCCGTTCCGGTCGCAGCAGGGCGACCCGTTCGGCCAGCCGGACCCGCACGACCCGTTCCGCCAGGGAGACCCGCACGGCGCCTTCCGGCCGCCGCGGGACGACCCGTTCGGCGGCGACACCCGGAGCCTGTCCCGGGAGCAGGGCGACCCGTTCGGGCAGGAGGCGACGGGCAGGTTCGACGCGCCCGGCCTGCCGCCCGAGCCCGGCGACGTCAAGGTGGCCGGCGAGCCCACCATGGTCGCCCGTACCCCGGCATGGGCGGAGGCGGAGACCGGCTTCCTCGGCCCGGACCGGTCCGGCGAGGAGCAGGGCGACCCCGAGCCCCGCCGGGGGCGCGGACGGCGCAAGCCCCCGGACGACCCCGACGATCCCGGCGGGTTCGACGGCCGGTCCGGTGGCAGGTCCGGCGGCCGGGGACGGCTGGCCCTGCTGTCGGTGGCCGCCGTCGCCGTCGTGCTGGGCGGCACCGTGATCGGCGTCAAGATGATGGGCGGCGGCGACGAAGCCTGCCCCGGCGGCCGGTGCGCCGCCGTGCAGGGATCGAACCAGCCCGGCCCGCAGGTGTCCGAGCCGGTGGAGGAGACCGAGCCGGTCGAGGACGAGGAGACGCCGGACGAGGAGGCCACGGAGGAGGAGGCCCGGCCGGAGCCGACGCGGTCGGACACCGGTTCGCCGGCCCCGCGCCGCACCTCCGCGCCGACGCCGAGGCCCACGAAGACCAGGTCGGCGCCGCCCGTCGAGGACGAGCCGGTCGATGAGCAGACGGTCGAGGAGGTCACCGACGACGAGGTCACCGACGAGCCGACCGAGTCCCCCTCGCCCGGTGACGTGGGCAACGGCACCGTCCCCACCCAGGGCGTGCCTCAGCCGGACTCCACGCCGACGACCGAGGCGGCGCCCCGGAGCCGGCCGCTGTCGGGCGGCGCGGCGACGGTCAACGTCCGGTTCAACGTGGACCGGCAGCGGGTGGCGGGCTACACGGCGACGATGAGCGTGACGAACGACTCACCGCGGACGCTGGACTCCTTCACCCTGTCCATGCCCGTCCGGGGCAAGATCCTGGACGTGCGGGGCGTGGAGTGGACGCAGGACGGCAACCTGCTGATCGTGGACATCACCACGCCGATCGCCGCCGGTGACAGCGCCGAGCTGACCATCTCGGCCACGGGCCGGGCGGGCACGCCGAAGAACTGCGGCCTCGTGGGCGGTGACTGCGCGATCGCCTGAGCCGGGGGCCGTCGCCCACCTGGTCAAGTGGTTGGATGGGGGATATGACGGATTCAGCTTCCCCCATGAGTCCCGCCCGCGTCCTCACCGTCGCCGGATCCGACTCCGGCGGCGGCGCGGGCATCCAGGCCGACCTGAAGACCATGCTGGCCCTCGGCGTGCACGGCATGAGCGTGATCGCGGCGGTGACCGCGCAGAACTCCGTCGGCGTCCAGGGCTACTGGGAACTCCCGGCCGAGGCGGTGCGTGCGCAGCTCGACTCGGTGCTGGGCGACATCGGCGCCCAGGCGGTCAAGACCGGCATGCTCGCCTCGCCCGCGCTCGTGGAGACCGTGGCCGAGGCGCTGGGCGGGTACGCGGCGCCCGTCGTGGTGGACCCCGTGGGGGTCTCCAAGCACGGTGACACGCTGCTGGCGCCGGAGGCCGTGGAGACGGTACGGCAGCGCCTGCTGCCGGCGGCCACCGTGGTGACCCCGAACCTGTGGGAGGTGGAGCAGCTCACCTCCGTCAAGGTCGAGGACGAGGACGGACTGCGCCGCGCCGCCGACGCCGTGCTCGCGCTGGGCCCCCGCT
Organism: Nonomuraea sp. CA-218870; assembly: GCF_050936535.1. NCBI lineage: Bacteria > Bacillati > Actinomycetota > Actinomycetes > Streptosporangiales > Streptosporangiaceae > Nonomuraea > Nonomuraea sp. CA-218870. The sequence goes on from NZ_JBNJMN010000002.1 coordinate 824,557, forward strand.
GGGCGCTGATCAAGGGCGGTCACCTGCCGGGCGCGCCGGTCGACCTGCTGACGGACGGCGTCACCGAGCACCGTTTCACCGCCGAGAGGCACGACAACCGCCACACGCACGGCACCGGCTGCACGCTGGCCTCCGCCATCGCCTCCTACCTGGCCCTGGGCGAGGACGTGCCGGGCGCGGTGGGCAAGGCCAAGGAGTACGTCACGGGCGCGATCGCGCGCGGCTTCCCCCTCGGCGCCGGCATCGGGCCCGTGGACCACGCCTGGCGCTGGCGCTGACCTCGTACGGACGGAAAGGCACGGGCGGCCTGCGGGCCACCGCGCGGAAGGCGCGGAAACCGCGGCCCCTTACGTAGGGCGTGGGAAACCGCGGCCCCGCGCGGAAGGCGCGGGGCCGCCGGACAGGGCCGGGCCGGGAAAGCGAAAAGCCCGCCGCTCCTCGTGGAGCGCGGGCTTGTCGTTGACGTGCGACCTAGCGGGTGACCTTGCCGGCCTTGATGCAGGAGGTGCACACGTTGAGCTTCTTCGGCGTCCCGCCGACGACGGCGCGGACCGTCTGGATGTTGGGGTTCCAGCGGCGGCGGGTGCGGCGGTGGGAGTGGGAAACGTTGTTGCCGAAAGTCGGCCCCTTGCGGCAGACATCGCAGACGGAAGCCACGGTATCGCTCCTTAAAACAGTCGATGTAGCCCTGTCCGCTGATGCTGTGAGGGCGGAGGGCATGCCGGGACAACCGGCCAGCCAGGCAAGAATATCGGATCGCCACGGGTGGGTGCGAACCGATCACTGGGACCGGGCCCGGCACGACGATATTCTCCTCTGTAGCGAACTGTAGCACCGGGAGGTCGGGACACGTGCCCATGGACGTTCTCGACCCGCCTTCGGTGCGGCGGTGGGCGCGGCTGGCCGCTGACGCGCTGGGCAGGGCCAGGGCCGACATCGACGCGCTCAACGTGTTCCCCGTGGCCGACGGCGACACCGGGACCAACCTCCACCTCACCATGCTCTCGGCCGCCGAGGCGGTGGAGTCGCTGCCCGACGACGTGGACGCCGCCGTGGTGTGGCAGACGCTGTCGTACGGGGCGCTGGTGGGGGCGCGCGGCAACTCCGGTGTGATCGTCAGCCAGGCGCTGCGCGGGCTGGCCGAGATCCTGAAGGACGGCGGCGACCTGCGTGCGGCGCTGGCCAGGGCCGCCGACCTGGCGCGCGGGTGCGTGGCCAGGCCGGTCGAGGGCACCGTGCTGAGCGTGCTGAGCGCGGTGGCCGAGGCCGTGCGGGGGGTCGAGACAGGGCCGGCGGAGGTGGCGCGGCGGGCGGCGGAGGAGGCGCGCGCGGCGCTGCGCCGCACGCCCGGCCAGCTGGACGTGCTGGCCCGCAGCGGCGTGGTCGACGCCGGCGGCGCGGGGCTGACCGTGGTGCTGGAGTCGCTGGCCGCGGCGATCACCGGCAGCCACCGCGAGCGCTACGACGTGCCCGCGCCGACCGCGCGGGTCACGCCGATGACCGAGGTGGGCGCCGGCTACGAGGTGATGTACCTGCTCGACGCCGACGACGACGCGGTGGGCAAGCTGCGCGCGGAGCTCGACGCGATGGGCGACTCGCTGGTCGTGGTCGGCGGCGACGGGCTGTGGAACGTGCACGTGCACGTCGGCGAGGCCGGCCCCGCCATCGAGGCGGCGTTGCGGGTGGGCAGGCCGTACCGCATCAGGGTGACCTATCTCGCCGAGCGCGCCCGGGCCGCGGGCGACGGCAGGGGAGTGGTCGCGGTGGCCGCCGGCGCGGGCATCGCCAAGCTGTTCGAGGAGTGCGGCGCGGTCGTGGTGCGGCGCGAGCCGGGCGGACGGCCCGCGCTGGCCGCCATGCTCGCCGCGATCCGGCAGGCCGGCCGCGAGGTCGTGGTGCTGCCCAACGACGAGGACGCCGGCGCGGTGGCCGTGGCGGCCGCGGAGATCGCCCGTGAGGACGGCGTGGTGGTGACCGTGCTGCCCACCGAGGCGACCGTGCAGGGGCTGGCGGCGCTGGCGGTGCACGACCCGTCGCGGCGCTACGACGACGACGTGGTCGCCATGACCGGCGCCGCCGGCCACACCCGCCACGGCCATCTCGTGGTCGCCGACCGCGAGGGGGTCACCAGCGCGGGCCTGTGCCGGCCCGGGGACGTGCTGGGGCTGATCGACGGCGACGTGGCCGTGATCGGGCGGACGCTGGAGGAGGTCGCCGCGCTGGTGGTCGACCGGATGCTGGCCGGCGGCGGCGAGCTGGTGACGCTGGTGACCGGGGCCGACGCGCCGGACGGGCTCGCCACCGGCGTGGCCGACCACCTGCGCCGCGTCAGGCCCGACGCGGACCTCGTGGTCTACGGCGGCGAGCAGGGCGGCTACCCGCTTCTCATCGGTGTCGAGTGATTCCTGTCGGCCGTACGAGGTAGAACTAGGTGCCGTGAGCCGTTTCGACGAGCCGCTGACGAAGGCGCTCGACCCGAAGACCGCCAAACTGCTGGGCGAGGTGCTCGGCCTGGAGACGGTGGGCGACCTGCTGCGCCACTATCCCCGCCGCTACGCCGAGCGCGGCGAGCTGACCTCGCTCGACGCGCTGGCGGTCGACGAGCACGTCACCGTGGTCGGCGAGGTGAGCAGGCTGATGCGCAAGCCGATGCGCAACCGCGGCGGCACCTGGCTGGAGGTCGAGGTCGTCGACGGCACCGGCAACAAGATCTATCTCTCGTTCTTCGGCAAGGGCTCCCACGCCGCGGAGTCGCGGCTCAAGCCGGGGCGGCGCGGCATGTTCGCCGGCAAGGTGGGGCTGTTCGGCGCCCGCGCGAAGCCGCGCTGGCAGCTCGCCCACCCGGAGTTCGAGCTGTTCGAGGAGGGCGAGGCCAGCGCCGCCGAGTTCGCCGCCGCGCCGGTGCCGATCTATCCGGCGGGCAAGGACATCACGCCGTGGGCGATCAGGCGGGCCGTCGGGGTGGTCCTCGACACGCTGGGGCCGCTGGACGACCCGCTGCCCGGCGAGCTGCGCGCCCGCCACCGGCTCACCGGCCTGGCCGACGCGCTGGAGGCGATCCACCGGCCGAAGGACCTCGCCGACGTGCAGCGGGCGCGCAAGCGGCTGAAGTTCGACGAGGCGTTCGTGCTGCAGTCCGTGCTGCTGAGGCGCAGGCACGCGGCCACCGCCTGGCCCGCCAGGCCGAGGCCGCGCCGCGACGACGGCATCCTGGCCGCCTTCGACGGGCGGCTGCCGTTCGCGCTCACCGAGGGTCAGGCCCAGGTCGGCGAGGAGATCGCCGCCGACCTGGCCGCGGCCCATCCGATGCACCGGCTGCTGCAGGGCGAGGTCGGCGCGGGCAAGACCGTGGTGGCGCTGCGTGCCATGCTCCAGGTGGTCGACGCGGGCGGGCAGGCGGTGCTGCTCGCGCCCACCGAGGTGCTGGCCCAGCAGCACCACCGCTCGATCACCTCGATGCTGGGCGACCTGGCCCAGGGCGGCATGTTCGGCGGCACCGCGGTCACGCTGCTGACCGGCTCCATGGGCGCCCAGGCCCGCCGGGCCGCCCTGCTCGACGCGGCCTCCGGGACGGCAGGCGTGATCGTCGGCACCCACGCCCTGCTGCAGGAGCACGTCCAGTTCGCCGACCTCGGCCTGGTGGTGGTCGACGAGCAGCACCGCTTCGGCGTCGAGCAGCGCGACGCGCTGCGCGAGAAGGCGGGCGAGGCTCGCCCGCACGTCCTGGTGATGACCGCCACCCCGATCCCGCGCACGGTCGCCATGACCGTCTTCGGCGACCTGGAGGTGTCCACGCTCTCGCAGCTCCCGTCGGGGCGCGCGCCGATCACCACCCACGTGGTGCCCGCCGCTCAGAAGCCCCACTACCTGGAGCGCACGTGGGAGCGGGTGCGCGAGGAGGTGGCGCTCGGCAGGCAGGCCTACATCGTCTGCCCGCGCATCGGCGACCTCGAAGGCGACGAGGGCGACCTGGCGGCCCAGGCGGCCGACGACGAGCGCCGCCCTCCGCTGGCGGTGCTCGACGTGGCAGAGCTGCTCGGCCAGGGCCCCTTCGCCGACCTGCGGCTGGGCGTCCTGCACGGCAAGCTCCCACCGGAGGAGAAGGACGCGGTCATGCGCGCCTTCACCAGGGGCGACCTGGACGTCCTGGTCGCGACCACGGTGATCGAGGTCGGCGTGGACGTGCCCAACTCGTCCGTCATGATCATCATGGACGCCGACCGGTTCGGGGTCTCCCAGCTCCACCAGCTCCGCGGCCGGGTGGGCCGGGGCGGCCTGCCGGGACTCTGCCTGCTGGTCACCGACTTCGCCGAGGGCACCCCCGCCCGGGCCCGCCTCGACGCGGTCGCCTCGACGCTCGACGGGTTCGAGCTCTCCCGGGTCGACCTGGAGCAGCGGCGCGAGGGCGACGTCCTGGGCGCCGCGCAGTCGGGCAAGCGCTCGTCCCTGAAGCTGCTGCAGCTGCTCCGGGACGAGGACGTCATCGCCGAGGCCCGTGAGGAGGCCGCCGCGGTCCTGGCCGGGGATCCCGGCCTGGCCTCGCACCCCGCGCTGCGCGCGGAGATCGACCGGCTGCTGGAGGACGAGAAGGCCGAATACCTCGAGAAGACCTGAGCGGGGGAGCGCCGCCGGCGCGGGGTGAGGGAGAAAGAAGATGTTGGGCCCAGCCGCGGGGACGGCCTCCCCCCGAATGCCGTCCCCGGCTGGGCCCATCCCCCGGGTCAGGTGCCGAGGGTACCGGCGTGCGGAAGGGCTCACGATCACGCCGGTCGGCCTTCTCTGGGTCACCTCGAAGGCCGCAGAACTCATCATGCTCACCGAGCCACCCGGTGTGAATCACCCTTGCGCAGTCGAGGCCGACACTTGTCCACTCTTGACCTGCTCCGGCATGCGGAACAATGGCTCCCATGACTCGGATCATCGCGGGCGCCGCAGGTGGGAGGCGGCTCGACGTGCCGCCGGGCCGCGGCACGAGACCGACGAGCGACAGGGCGCGCGAAGGCGTCTTCTTGACCCTCGACTCGCTGTACGGGCTCGCGGGCGCCCGGGTGCTGGACCTGTACGCCGGTTCGGGGGCGGTCGGCCTGGAGGCGCTGTCGCGGGGGGCGGCGCACGCGCTGATGGTGGAGTCCGACCCGAAGGCGGTGCGCACGATCCGGGCCAACATGGCCGCGCTCCGGCTCGACGGCGCGGCGGTGCTGGCCGACCGGGTGGAGCGGGTGCTGGCCGAGCCGTGCGCGGAGCCGTTCGACATCGTCTTCGCCGATCCTCCGTACGCGGTGGGTGACGAGGAGGTGGCCCGGGTGCTGGCGGCGCTGCGGGACAACGGCTGGCTGCTGTCCGGGGCTTTGGTGGCCTTTGAGCGGGAAAGCAGGGGAAAGGCCCTGGTGTGGCCTGATGGCTTCATTGAGGAGAGGGTCCGCCGTTACGGTGAAGCGTCCGTTTGGTACGGTCGCGCCGCCGGGGAATGATGACCGCCCGTAGACCAGAGGAGGCGTCTTGCGCCGCGTAGTCTGCCCGGGGTCGTTCGACCCCATCACCAACGGCCACCTCGACATCATCGCCAGAGCCGCCAGGTTGTACGACGAGGTCGTCGTGGCGGTGCTGATCAACATCGAGAAGAGCAGCCTGTTCACCGTCGACGAGCGGATCGACGTCCTGCAGACCGTGACGAAGGAGTACCCCAACGTCAAGGTGCGCAAGTTCCACGGCCTGCTGGTCGACTTCTGCAAGCAGAACGACATCCCGGCCATCGTCAAGGGCATCCGGGTGGTCAGCGACTTCGACTACGAGCTCCAGATGGCGCAGCTCAACTACCGGCTGTCGGGCGTGGAGACGCTGTTCATGCCGACCAACCCCGAATACTCGTTCCTGTCGTCGAGCCGGGTGAAGGAGATCGCCCGGTACGGTGGGGACGTGTCAGGCCTGGTCCCCGACCTGGTCCACCAGCTGCTCACCGAGCGGCTCAAGGGCTGACGGCGACCTGGTATTCTTTGATTTCGGCCTTGTACGACGGCGTTTTCGCCATGCCTAGCGAGAGCAGGATGACTCAGCACCTCGACCCCCGCTCCCCCTGGGTGATCTCCACCCACGACCTGGGAAAGCGGCCGGGCACGATGCGGGAGCTTGCCCTGGTCCTTCCGGCACCGGCAGATCTCGGCGTCGACATGATCGGCGTGCCGAAAGACGCCGAAGTCGAGCTGGACCTCCGGCTCGAAGCAGTGATGGAAGGCGTGCTCGTCTCGGGCACGGCGCAGGCCCCGCTGACGGGGGAGTGCGCGCGGTGCCTGGACCCGGTGTCCTCCGACATCGAGGTCGAGCTCCAGGAGCTGTTCTTCTACTCCGACGAGGACGCCTCGGAGGAGGACTCGCTGCTCGACGGGGATCTGCTCGACCTCGAGCCGACGTTCCGCGACGCGGTGGTGCTCGCACTGCCGCTGAGCCCCGTCTGCCAGGACGACTGTCCGGGGCTGTGCACGGAATGCGGGATCAAGCTGGCCGAGGCCGGCGACGATCACCGGCACGACAAGATCGACGCCCGCTGGGCGTCGTTGCAGGGTCTGATGACCGAGAACGATAACGATCAGGAGAAGTGACGTGGCCGTCCCGAAGCGAAAGATGTCGCGGAGCAACACCCGCGCCCGTCGCTCCCAGTGGAAGACGACTGCTGTCGCCCTGGTGAGCTGCCCGCAGTGCCGGTCTCCGAAGCAGCCGCACATCGCGTGCCCCACCTGCGGCACCTACAACCGTCGTCAGGTCGTCGAGCCGTCTGCCTGATCCGCCGAGTTGACGTGATTCCGGCCGGTGCCATCGTGCCCCGGCCGGCGTTACCGTCTCAGACGTGTGCGGTGGCGGTTTCGCCCGCGGCCGTGGTGGACGCCGGAGATCCGGTCCCCCGACGCCCACCACGTTTTCGGGCATCTTCCGCAGCCGTCGCGCCGTGTGGAGATGTCCGAGGAGGAAAGCACGTGGGCGCAGGTCCTAAGCCGGTGGCCGTGGAGGTCGCCAGAGACGAGATCGAGCGAGTCCTGTCGGTGGCCCTCGATCCCGACATCCTGGAGCGGGCGCTCACGCACCGCTCCTACGCGTACGAGAACGGCGGCCTGCCGACCAACGAGCGCCTGGAGTTCCTGGGCGACTCGGTGCTCGGACTCGTGGTCACCGACACCCTCTATCACAACCATCCCGACCTGCCCGAGGGCCAGCTGGCCAAACTCCGGGCCGCGGTGGTCAACATGCGCGCCCTGGCCGACGTGGCCCGCGGGCTCGGCGTCGGCCGGTTCCTTCGCCTCGGCAGAGGCGAGGAGGGCACCGGCGGGCGCGACAAGTCCTCGATCCTGGCCGACACGCTGGAGGCGCTCATCGGCGCCGTCTACGTCGACAAGGGCCTCGACGAGGCGTTCCGGGTGGTCCACCGCCTGTTCGACCCGCTGATCGTGCGCTCTGCCTCGCTCGGCGCCGGGCTCGACTGGAAGACCTCGCTGCAGGAGCTGACCGCTTCTGAGGCGCTCGGCGTGCCCGAGTACCACGTCGAGGAGAGCGGCCCCGACCACGCCAAGTCGTTCACCGCCGAGGTGCGGGTGGGCGGCGAGTCCTACGGCGCCGGCACCGGCCGCAGCAAGAAGGAGGCCGAGCAGCAGGCCGCCGAGGCCGCCTGGACCCGCATCCGGGCCGGGCGCGATCAGCGCGAGAGCCAGCCGGCGGGTTAGGTTGCCGGAGCTGCCCGAGGTAGAGGTCGTCCGCCGCGGTCTCCAACAGTGGGTGACCGGGCGGGAGATCGCCTCTGCCGAGGTGCTCCACCCCCGTGCGATCAGGCGTCACCTGCCCGGGGCGCTGGAGCTGGCCGCCCGGCTCCAGAACCGCACGCCCCTCTCGGCCGAGCGGCGCGGCAAGTACCTGTGGCTTCCGCTGTCGGGCGCCGAGGAGGCGCTGATGGCGCATCTCGGCATGAGCGGCCAGTTGCTCGTGGTGCCGCACGACGCGCCGCAGGAGAAGCATCTGCGCGTACGGCTCCGCTTCCACGACGGCGGCCCCGACCTGCGCTTCGTCGACCAGCGGACGTTCGGCCACGTCATGGTCAGCCCTCTGGCCGGCGGGGTGCCCGAGCCGATCGCGCACATCGCGCCCGACCCCTTCGAGAGCGCGTTCGACGAGGCCCGCTTCGCCGCCGGCCTGCGCAGGAAGCGGACCGAGATCAAGCGGGCGCTGCTCGACCAGTCGCTGATCAGCGGGGTCGGCAACATCTACGCCGACGAGGCGCTCTGGCTGGCCCGGCTCCACTGGGCGCGGCCGACCAACACGCTGACCCGTCCCAAGATCGCCGAGCTGCTGGAGGCGGTCCGCCGGGTGATGGGGGCCGCGCTGCTGCAGGGCGGCACGTCCTTCGACAGCCTGTACGTGAACGTCAACGGGGAGAGCGGCTACTTCGACCGCTCGCTGGAGGTCTACGGGCGGCGTGAGCAGCCCTGCTCGCGGTGCGGCACGCCGATCAGGCGGGAGCCCTTCATGAACCGTTCCTCGTACTTCTGCCCCCGATGCCAGCGACGGCCACGCTGACGGCGGTGAGAGCCGCGGCCAGCCACATGGTCGCGGCGACCGAGACGCCGTCGGCCACCCGGCCGCCCGCGAAGGAGCCGAGGGCGATGGAGACGTTGAAGGCGGCGACGAAGAGCGCGGTGCCGAGCTCGCCACCGCCCGAGCGCATGATCCACAGCTGCAGGGTCACGCCCACGCCGCCGTAGCCCAGGCCCCACACCATCAGCGCGGCCAGGGGCTGCCCGATCAGCGGCAGCGCCGCGGTGGCCACGGCCATGAGCACGGCCAGCGTGATGAGCACCGCCCTGGGCCGCCTGGCCGCCCGTGCGCCTGCAGCGAAGTTCCCCAGCACGCCCGCCGCGCCGTACAGCAGGAGCGCCGTGCCGACGAGGCCGGAGCCGGCGCCCGCCTCCTGCTCCAGGAACGGCCGCACGTACGTGTAGGCCGCGAAGTGGCCGGAGATGATCAGGACGGTCAGCACGAGGACGATCCTGAGCGGCCGAGAGATCTTCCCACGGCGGCTCCCCGGATCCTCGCGCTCCGCCGATCCGGAGCGAAGCACGTCCAGCACCGGCCCGGACGCCTCCGGGCGTGCGGAGCCGGACATGTCGGGAGACGGCCCGGGAGACGGCGCAGCCGGTCCGGGTGCTTCGCGGTGCGGGGACGCTTGGGGACGGGGGTGGCCGGGGAGCGGGGGGAGCGTCGCGGCCAGCAGCGCCACCAGGACGAAGGCGACCAGCCCCAGGGCCGCGAAGGCCACTCGCCACCCCGCGAACGAGGAGACGAACGCCGCCGCCGGCACGCCCAGCACCGAGGCCACGGACACGCCCGACAGGATGGTCGAAGTGGCCCTGCCGACGGACCGGTCCGGCACGAGCCGCGGGCCCAGGCCCGCCGCGAAGGCCCAGAAACCGCCGATGCTCACCCCGGTCAGCACCCGGGCGGCGAGCATGACGAGGTGGTCGGGGGCGAGCGCGCACCCCAGGTTGGCGACCGCCAGCAGGGCCATCAGCCCCACCAGCGTGAGGCGCCGGTCGAGCCGCCGGGCGATGATCGCGAGCACGGGCGCCGAAACTGCGGCGACCAGGCCGGGAGCCGACATCATCAGACCCGCCGTGCCGTCCGACACGCCCAGCTCGCCGCTGATGGAGGTCAGGAGTCCGACGGGAAGCATCTCGCTGGTCACGATGGCGAAGGTGCCCATCGCCAGGGAGGCCACGGCGAGCCACCGCGCCCGGCCGGAAGTGGAGTCGACGGTCATGGTCATGACGCTCAGACTCGCCGCGGCGCGCCCCCGGGAACAATGGCGAAGGCCGAAGGCTTGGTTGAGTCAGGCTAAGCGATCCGCGGAGGATGGGATGGAGTTCAGGGAGTTGGAGTGCTTCGTGGTGCTCAGCGAGGAACTGCATTTCGCTCGTACGGCGGAGCGGCTCTACCTGTCGCCGGGCCGGGTGAGCCAGCTCACGCGCTCGCTGGAGAGCCGCATCGGCGCCAGGCTGTTCCACCGGACCAGCAGAAGGGTGCGGCTGACGCCGTTCGGCGAACGGTTCCTCGCTGACCTGAGGCCCGCCTACGACGGGCTGGCGAGCGCGGTGTGCCGGGCCAAGGCGGTCGCCCGCGAGGTGACCGGGCTGCTCAGGGTGGGCTTCCTGGCCACGCCCACGGACGTCGTCACGGGAAGCGTGCGGGCTTTCGAGCGCCGGCATCCGGGTTGCGAGGTGGAGCTGGTGGAGATCCCGCTCTCGGACCCGTTCGGCAAGCTCCGGGCGGGGCGGGTGGACGTCGTGTTCACGCTGCTGCCCGTGGACGAGCCCGACCTGGAGACGGGGGAGGGGCTGAACCGGGTCTCCTACCTGCTGGGCGTCTCCGCCCGGCATCCATGGGCCGGGCGGACCGGCGTCGACGCCGAAGAGCTGGCCGGACTCCCCATGATCGGCCTCGACGGTCCCGCGCCGCGCGCGTGGAGGGAACGGGTGACCCCGTCCGCGACTCCTTCCGGCAGGCCGATCCCGCGGGCGGGTACGGTGACCACCGGACAGGAGGGCCTGACCCAGGTGGCGCTCGGGCGGGGCGGGATGCTGTTCTGCGCCCCCACGGCGGCCCATCACCGGCGGCCGGACGTGAGCTTCGTGCCCGTCACCGGGCTGCCCCCGTCGGTGCTCGGGCTGGCCTGGGTTGGGGAGCTGGAGACCGCGGCCATCAGGGCGTTCGGCGCGGCGGCGGCCGGGTCGCGGGTGGCGTGAGAAGGGCGCGAAGCATGATCGGGCGAGGTGGCCCCGGAGACGGCGGGGCGTCGTGGGGCGGAGAGGATCACCGGGGAGACATGGATGACGTACGGCTGACGGCGTGGGTGCGCGGGCGGGTGCAGGGGGTCGGGTTCCGGTGGTGGACCAGGGCCAGGGCGCTGGAGCTCGGCCTGGTGGGCTGGGCGAGGAACACCGGCGACGGGCGGGTGGAGATCGTGGCCGAAGGGCGGCGCGAGGCCTGCGTCAAGTTGCTCGACCTGCTCCGAGGTTGCGACACGCCGGGGAAAGTCGATGGAGTAGTGGAACGGTGGAGCGAACCCCGAGGTAGTTTGGGTGGTTTTGTGGAGAGGTAGGCGCTTTCGTTGAACCGTGCAAATAGGGTATAGTTATATGTCGGGAGTGCTTGCGGGTGGGCTTCAGCCCGTGCTTCGACTTGACCGCCCACTCTGCCGGTGCGACCCTTGTTAGGTACCACGCGCACCCCTCCCGCGGAATAAGAAGTGCGCGAACCAGTCTGGTCACTCAGCGTGGAGGACCCTTTACCATGGCGAAGGCTCTACTCGGCCACGTCGGCGGTCCTGACCCTCGTATGGTCTCGGAAATGCGCCGCTTGCAGCAGCGTATCCGTGACCTGGAGGCAGAACTCATCCGACTCCAGGCCCAGAATGACGCTCTTGCGGCACAGACCCGCGACGAGGCGATCAGTCGCATGCAGGAGCGCGAGCCGGCACTCACCTGAGAGTGATCGGAGCGCAAGATCCAGGGACGTCTCCACGAGGCGTCCCTTGTTATGTGCCGTAGTTAAAACAATGTTCTGACAAGAGACAGTTTCCTACCTTCTCGACAGGGCTCCCTCAGGTCCCGACCGCACCGGCAAACGACGGGCAGTCGGGACCAGTAGTCTTTCCCGGAGTCCGTCCAGGGAGAAGGGGGTCCGCGCGTGTATTTGAAGACCCTGACCCTGCGCGGATTCAAGTCCTTCGCCTCCGCCACCGCCCTGCGGTTCGAGCCCGGCATCACCTGCGTCGTCGGCCCTAACGGCTCCGGCAAGTCCAACGTCGTCGACGCCCTCGCCTGGGTGATGGGCGAGCACAGCGCCAAGTCCCTGCGCGGCGGCAAGATGGAGGACGTCATCTTCGCCGGCACCTCGTCCCGGCCGCCGCTCGGCCGGGCCGAGGTCACGCTGACCATCGACAACACCGATGGCGCGCTGCCCATCGACTACACCGAGGTGACGATCAGCCGGCTGATGTTCCGGTCCGGGCAGAGCGAGTACGCGATCAACGGCGACACCTGCCGCCTGCTCGACATCCAGGAGCTGCTGTCCGACTCGGGCATCGGCCGCGAGATGCACGTGATCGTCGGTCAGGGCCAGCTCGACGCCGTGCTGCACGCCGGCCCCGAGGACCGGCGGGCCTTCATCGAAGAGGCCGCGGGCGTGCTCAAGCATCGCAAGCGCAAGGAGAAGGCGCTGCGCAAGCTCGACGCGATGCAGGCCAACCTGACCCGCGTGCAGGACCTCGCCACCGAACTGCGCCGCCAGCTCAAGCCGCTGGGCCGCCAGGCCGAGATCGCCCGCAAGGCCGCCGTCATCCAGGCCGATCTGCGCGACGCGCGACTGCGGCTGCTGGCCGACGACGTCTGCACGCTCCGGGTCCGGCTGGAGCGCGAGGCCGCCGACGAGGCGGCGGTGCTGACCAGGCGCTCCCAGGTGGAGGCCGCGCTGGCCGAGGCCCAGCGGCGCGAGACCGCGCTCGACGCGGCCGAGGCCGAGACCCAGCCGCGCCTGGCCGCCGCCCAGGAGACCTACTTCCGGCTGTCCTCCCTGCGCGAGCGTCTCTCCGGCCTGGAGCAGCTCGCCGCCGAACGCCACCGCCACGCGCTCGACGCCGCCGCCATCGAGCGGCGCGGCCGCGACCCCGAGGACCTCGAACGCGAGGCGGCCGAGGTCCGCGAGCGCGAGCTGATCCTCCGCGCCGAGCTGGAACAGGCCCAGGAGCTGCTGGAGGAGGCCGTCGAGCGCCGGTCCGAGGCCGAGACCGAGCTGGCCGCCGAGGAACGCCGGCTGGCGATGGCGGCCAGGGCCGCCGCCGACCGCCGCGAGGGCCTGGCCAGGCTGCGCGGCCAGGTCGACGCCGTACGGAGCAGGACGCGGGCGGCCGAGGAGGAGATCGGGCGGCTGGAACGGTCGGCGGCCGAGGCCGCGGAGCGCGAGCGGCTGGCCCGCGAGGAGCTGGAGACGCAGCGGCTGGAGGAGCCGGAGCTCGATCCGGCGCTGGCCGAGGAGCTGGCCGTCGCCCAGGCGCGGGTCGAGGAGGCCAGAGCGGCGGCCGAGGAGGCGCGCGCCGCCGCCGAGGAGGCCGAGGCGGCGCTGGAGGGCCCGCGCGCCGCGCTGCGGGCCGCCCGCGCGGGCGTCGGCGCGGCCAGGTCCGCCGACCAGGAGGCTCAGCAGGCGGTGGCGGCGCTGCGCGCCCGGCGCGACGCGCTGGAGCTGGGCCTGGCCAAGGGCGACGGCGGCGCGGCCCTGCTGGAGACCGACCTGGCCGGGGTGCTCGGCCCGCTCGCCGCGGTCATGCAGGTCACCCCGGGCGCGGAGCTCGCCGTGGCGGCGGCGCTCGGCCCGGTGGCGGAGTCCATCGCCGTGAAGTCGGTCACCACCGCCGTGGCGGCCCTGGAGCTGCTGCGCGTCAAGGACGCCGGCCAGGCGACGCTCCTGGTCGCCGGCCTTGACGGCGCGGGCCCCGGCGGTGCGGGCCCTGACCACGCGGGCGGGCCGGCTGGTGACGGCGAGTTCGCCGAGGCGCCGGCCGGTGGGCGTTGGGCGGTCGGGCTCGTCAGCGTGCCCGCACGCCTGCGGGCCGCGCTCGATCAGGTGCTGGGCGGCGTCGTGGTGGTGGCGGACCTGGAGACCGCGCGGCGAGTGGTCGGGGAGCGTCCGGAGCTGCGGGCCGTCACGACGGGCGGCGACCTCGTGAGCGCGCACGTCGCGGCCGGAGGGTCCGAGGGCGGCACGTCGGTGCTGCAGGTGCGGGCGGCGCTCGACGACGCCGTCGCCGATCTGGAGGACGCCGAGACCCGCGCCGGTCAGACCGCCGCCGGGCTGGCGGAGGCGGTCGAGGCCGAGCACGCCGCCCAGGCGGCGCTGGAGGCGGCGCAGGCCGGGGTGAGCCAGGCGCAGACCGCCGCAGGCGCCGCCCAGAGCGGCGTCAACACGGCCCAGGCGGAGCTGGACCGGGTCAGGGCCCGCCAGCGGGAGGCCGACCAGGCCACCGCGGCGGTGGCCAGGCGCCTGGCCCAGCTGGAGGCCGCCGCCCAGGCGGCCCGCGGCGAGGCCGAGCGCCTCGGGCGGAGCGTCGGCGCCGCGCAGGAGGCCCGCGCCGAGGGCCTGGAGGAGCTGGCCGAGCTGGAGATCAGGCTGGCCGAGGCCGAGTACGCGCAGGAGCTGGAGAGCGAGCCGACCACCGACCGGCGCGACGAGCTGGCCTCGGCGTCCGGGACGGCCCGCCAGCGCGAGATGGAGACCCGCCTGCGGGTGCGCACCGCAGAGGAGCGCGTCAAAGGCATCGAGGGCCGCGCCGACGGCCTGACCAGGGCGGCGCAGCGGGAACGCCAGGAGCGCGCCCAGGCGGCCGCTCAGCGCGCCAGGAGGCGCAGGCAGGCGGAGGTGGCCCGGCGGGTGAGCGAGGGCGCGAAGAAGGTCCTGACGGCGCTGTCGGCCTCCGTCGAGCTGGCCGCCCGCGAGCGCGACGAGGCCGAGCTCGCCAGGGTCGCCGTCGACGCCGAGCTGAAGCAGGTCCGCCTGCACGTGCGTGAGCTGGGCCAGGAGCTCGACAAGCTGGTCAACCGCGTCCACGGCAACGAGGTCGCCCGTACCGAGCAGCGGATGCGCCTGGAGCAGCTGGAGCGGCGGGCGATGGACGAGTTCGGGGTGGAGGCCGAGGCCCTGGTCGTCGAGTACGGCCCCGACGCGCCGGTGCCGGGCGACCCCCCCGTTCCGTACGTGCGCGAGGAGCAGGAGAAGCGGGCCCGCGTCGCCGAGCGGCAGATGAACCAGCTCGGCAAGGTCAACCCGCTGGCCCTGGAGGAGTTCGCGGCGCTGGAGGAGCGCCACGCCTTCCTCAACTCGCAGCTCGAGGACCTCAAGAAGACCCGCAGGGACCTGCTGACCGTGGTCAAGGAGGTCGACGAGCGGGTGGAGCGGATGTTCGCCTCCGCCTACGAGGACGTGGCCCGCGAGTTCGAGCAGATCTTCACCAGAGTGTTCCCCGGCGGTGAGGGGCGGCTGGTGCTCACCGCGCCCGACGACATGCTCGCCACCGGCATCGAGGTCGAGGCCAGGCCGCCGGGCAAGAAGGTCAAGCGGCTGTCGCTGCTGTCGGGCGGCGAGCGGTCGCTCACCGCCGTGGCGTTCCTGATCTCGATCTTCAAGGCGCGGCCGTCGCCGTTCTACGTGATGGACGAGGTCGAGGCCGCGCTCGACGACACCAACACGCAGCGGCTGCTGACGCTCTTCGAGGAGCTGCGGCAGAGCTCCCAGCTGATCGTCATCACGCACAACAAGCGCACGATGGAGATCGCCGACGCCCTCTACGGCGTGTCGATGCGCGGTGACGGGGTGACGCAGGTGGTCAGTCAGCGGTTGCGGGAGCGCGAGCCGGCCTGATCGGCGCGCCCTTGGTCCTGACCATGCCGGTCCATCTGGAAAACTGACATCTTGTGGATGGTTACCTCGGCGTGATCGTGATCGTGGTCCTTGTCGCCCTCATCGCGGCAGGTGGCCTGTTCCTGCTGTTCCGGCCGGGAGGCAAAGCGGCGCCGCCGCCTCCTCCTCAGGCGCCTCCTCTGCCCGAGGAGGAGGAGAAGCGCCCGCCGGCGGCCGGGGAGGCCGAAGGCGCGACCACGACGATCCCGCCGCCGGCTCAGCCCACCGCCCCCGCCGAGCCCATGGTCAAGGCGCCCGAGGTGGAGGTGCCGCCGCCGTCGGCGGGCCGGATGGTGCGGCTGCGCTCCCGGCTGGCCAAGTCGCAGAGCTCCTTCGGCCGGGGCCTGCTGGAGCTGCTGTCCCGAGACCGCCTCGACGACGAGGTGTGGGACGAGATCGAGGAGCGGCTGATCACGGCCGACGTCGGCGTCGCGCCGACCCGCGCCATGGTGGAGGAGCTGCAGACCAAGGTCAAGGTGCTCGGCAGCCGCACGCCCGAGGAGGTCAGGGCGCTGCTGCGCGAGCAGCTCCTCATCCAGGTGAACCCCGACCTCGACCGCACGCTCCACGTGGCCAGGCACGGTGAGCGGCCGGCGGTGGTGCTGGTCGTCGGCGTCAACGGCACCGGCAAGACCACCACCACCGGCAAGCTGGCCCGCTCGCTGATCGGCGACGGCAAGAAGGTCGTGCTGGGCGCGGCCGACACCTTCCGCGCCGCCGCCGCCGACCAGCTCCAGACCTGGGGCGACCGGGTGGGTGCCGACGTCGTGCGCGGCCCCGAGGGCGGCGACCCGGCCTCGGTGGCGTTCGACGCGACCGCCAGGGGCATGACGGAGAAGGCCGACGTGGTGATCGTCGACACGGCCGGCCGCCTCCACACCAAGACCGGCCTGATGGACGAGCTGGGCAAGGTCAAGCGGGTCATCGAGAAGAAGGCCACCGTCGACGAGGTGCTGCTCGTCCTCGACGCCACCACGGGTCAGAACGGCATGCGCCAGGCCCAGGTGTTCGCCGAGGTGGTCAACATCACCGGCATCGCGCTGACCAAGCTCGACGGCACCGCCAAGGGCGGCATCGTGATCTCCGTCCAGCGGGAGCTGGGCGTTCCGGTCAAGCTGGTGGGTCTGGGCGAGGGTCCGGACGATCTGGCGCCGTTCGACCCGGAGGTTTTTGTGGACGCCATCCTGGGCGAGTAAGTGGTGACTGATCCGGAAATATCAGTTTTCGTGGCAGCCCTTGTCGTCCGCCGGTAGCCGTGCTGACATTGGACGGTCTGTCGGACATGGAGTCGGAAAGGGCCAACATGAAGAAGGTCGTGGTCCACAAGCCTGGGACCGTCGCACTGGCAGGGGCGGCGACGCCGAAGCACGCCGCCTGACCTCCTCTGTGGCATAGGGCGCGGCGCTTTCCGAGGGGAGCGCCGCCCACTTTTTTCTCCAGAATTCGGATAGTTCATACCGTGAATTCTGGTCATTTCTTCGTGCCAGGGGAGCGACGGTTCTGAGACGGATCACTTTTGACGCTCATCGCGGGCTCCGGGGGCCTTACACGTTCGGGGCCGCATTCCTGGACGTGCTCGTGCCCGAGGCGGACGACGCGCTGATCGCCGCCCACGACATCGAGATCAGAGCGGTGGCGCCCGCGCTGCGCGACCGGGTGCCGGCCCGGCGGGTGACGCTGGCAGACCGGCTGCCCCAGCCCGAGCGCATCCTGGTGCCCGCGCCGCTGCGCACGCTGCGGCTGGCGAACGGGCTGGCGGAGTTCGCCCGCGCCCACCTGGCCGCGACCGGGCCGCTGGAGCTGCGGGTGGTCAACACCGCGCACGCCGATCCCACCGACCTGCGGCTGCTGGACGTGCTCGAACGGCGGGTGCCCGAGCTCACGATCTCCCGCGAGTCCTCGGGGCCCCCGCATCCAGCTCCCGCGTACGCGCTCGGACCCGAGCTGGACCGTTACCGCAACGAGGGCTTCCACCACGCGATGGCCGAGGCCGGGGCGGCGCTGCTGCCCGCGCTGCCGGAAGGCGGCGAGGAGTGGTGGACGCTCGCGCACCGGACCGCCACCGCGCTGGCCGCGCTCGACCGCGAGGACGAGGCGCGCGAGCTGCTCGACCGCGGCCGGCGGGCGAGCACCGACCCCAAGAACCTCGCGACCGCCGCGTACGCGACCGCGATGCTGCTGGTCAGGCACCACGACCCCGGCAGCAGGGACCCCGGGGAGGCGCTGGCCTGGATCAACCAGGCGGTCGCGCTCACCTCCCTGCTGCCCGACCGGCGCGAGCGGGCGTTCCACCTGGGGTTCGATCTGAACGGCAAGGCGCTGGTGCAGGTCCGCCTGGGCCGCGCCGACGAGGCCATGCGGCTCGTGCAGGAGGCCATCGACCTGGCCGAACGGGACCTGGCGCCGCACCACCCGATCCACCGGCTGGTGCTGCGGGCCAACCGGGCGCGGCTGCTGGCCATGCGCGGCGACCTGGAGGCGGCGCTGGCCGACCTGGACGCCGCCGTCGCCGCCGACCCCGGCTATCCCGACCACTACGTCGACCGGGGCAACCTGCTGTATCGGCTGGGTCGGCGGGAGGAGGCGGAGGCCGACTACGAGAGCGCCATGCGGGCCGGGCCGCCCTTCCCCGAGCCTTACTACAACCGCTCCGAGACGCGCTACGCGCGCGGCGACATGGCCGGGGCGCTGGCCGACCTCGACCACGCGATCGAGCTGGATCCCGGGTTCACCGACGCGTACGTGAACCGGGCCGGCCTGCTGGTGGCCCTGGAGGAGTTCGACCGGGCCAGGGCGGACGCGCGGCGCGATCCCGGCAACCCGTTCCTGCTCAGCGTCCTCGGCCAGATCGAGTCGGCGCGGGGCGACCTGGTGGAGGCCCGCAAGGCGTTCGACTCGGCGCTGGAACGGGCCCCTGACCTGGCCGTGGCCTGGGCCGGGCGGGGCGCGCTGGCGTTCGAGGAGGGTGACGCGCACGCGGCGGTGGCCGACCTGACCAGGGCGATAGAGCTCCAGGACGGGGCGGAGGTGCGGTTCAACCGGGCCTACGCGCTGCGCTCGCTCGGTGAGCTGGACGCGGCGCGGGCCGACCTGCGGCGCGCGGCGGCCCTGGACCCCGGCGACGAGCAGATCCGCCAGGCCCTGGCCGAACTCGCCGTCGTCTAGGTCGGGAGGAAGGCGCGTAGTTCGGCCAGGTGAGGGCCGATGTCGAGGCCCTGGCCGGCGAGCCAGGCGGGGTTGCCGTAGGTGCCCTGGTAGCGGTCGCCGCTGTCGCAGATCAGCGTGACGACGCTGCCGGGCTCCCCGGCCTCGCGCATCTCCCTGATCAGCTCGACGCAGGCGGCGACGTTGGTGCCCGTCGAGCCGCCCACGTCGCGGCCGGTGACCTCGCGCACCCAGTGCATGGCGGCGATCGAGCGGGCGTCGGGCACCGCGATCATGCGGTCGATCACCGTCGGCAGGAACGACGGCTCGATCCGGGGCCGGCCGATGCCCTCGATCCGCGAGCCGGGCGCGGTGACCTCCGCGTCGCCGGACACCCAGCCGGGGTAGAAGGCGGAGCCCTCCACGTCGGCGACGGCCAGCCGGGTCGCGTAGCGGCGGTAGCGGATGTAGCGGCCGATCGTCGCGCTGGTGCCGCCGGTGCCGGCGCCGACCACGACCCAGGTGGGCTCGGGGTGCGGCTCCATGCTCATCTGGTCGAAGATCGACTCGGCGATGTTGTTGTTGCCCCGCCAGTCGGTCGCCCGTTCGGCGTAGGTGAACTGGTCCATGAAGTGGCCGCCGGTCTCGGCCGCCAGCCGCCTGGACTCCTCGTAGATCGCGCCCGGGTCGGTGACCAGGTGACACTTGCCGCCGTAGAACTCGATCAGGTGGATCTTCTCCGGCGACGTGGCGGCGGGCATGACCGCGATGAACGGCAGCCCGAGCAGCCGGGCGAAGTAGGCCTCGCTCACCGCGGTGGACCCGCTGGACGCCTCGACGATCGTGGTGGAGGGGCCGATCCAGCCGTTGGACAGGCCGTACAGGAAGAGGGACCGGGCGAGGCGGTGCTTCAGTGAACCGGTGGGGTGCACCGACTCGTCCTTCAAGTAGAGGTTTACCCCCCACTCGGAGGGCAGCGGAAACACGTGCAGGTGCGTATCACAGCTCCGGTTGGCGTCGGCCTCCACCTTGTGGACGGCCTCGGCCACCCACCGTCGCGTCGCCGGAGCATGCCGGTCCACAAAATCCATGGTCTATACGCTATCTCATGTGATTCCCGCCACTCTTTCCATAGAAATGAGGAAATAGTGTTACTATTATGAAACGTGTCCTGCCGTGGACGTGACGAAGCGCGCCGCGAGCACAGAGACCGGAAACCTCTCTGACCAGCGCGGAACCCCTAACGCGGCCCTTACGCGGGGCCTGAGACGATGGAACCGCTGTCAGCCGGCCGGTGCCGAAACGGGGGATAGCGCAAGGGGGAATGATTTGATCACGATGACCGAAGAGCAGCGTCAAGACTGGTTCGAGCGCGATGTCGTACCTGTGACGTCGCAGCTGTTCGCGTCCGCCATGCGCCTGACCCGCAACACCGCCGACGCCGAGGACCTGGTGCAGGAGACCGTGGCCAAGGCCTACACGTCCTATCACCAGTTCCGTGAGGGGACCAACCTCAAGGCGTGGCTGCACCGCATCCTCACCAACAACTTCATCAACGACTACCGCAAGAAGCAGCGCTCGCCCAAGCTGTCGGCCGCCGAGGACGTGGAGGACTGGCAGCTGCACGCCGCCGAGTCCCACACCTCGACCGGGCTGCGCTCGGCCGAGACCGAGGCGCTCGACCGGCTGCCCGACAGCGTCGTGATGAACGCGCTGCGCTCGCTCCCCGAGGACTTCCGGGTGGCGGTCTACCTGGCGGACGTCGAGGGGTTCGCCTACAAGGAGATCGCCGAGCGGATGGGCACCCCCATCGGCACCGTCATGTCCCGCCTGCACCGGGGACGCCGGCAGCTGCGGGGGATGCTGGAGGAGTACGCCCGCGAGGAGGGCGCGCTCCGGACCGCCGCCGACGCCGCCTGATCCCCGTCTCTCACCCGCCCCTGGATCCATGCGGCCCCGCCGCGGGAGCCGCCTGCTGGTCCGCGGCGCTGGGCGACGGCTATGAGGGCGACCGCGCCCAGCGCGCAGGCCACGCCGGTCAGTCGCACCGCGTGCAGCCGCTCGCCGAGCACCCGCCGGGCCAGCAGGAGCGTGCTCGCCGGGTAGAGCGAGACGAGCACGGCGACCAGGCTCAGCAGGCCCTGCCGCTGGGCCAGCAGGTCCCGGCGAGCACCACGACGGCGACGCGCACCCGGCGGGCACCAGGGAGATGCTGACCGTGCTCGACGGTGAGCTGACCCTGACGGTCCACGGCAAGAGTCACGTGGTCAGGGCCGGCGACGCGGTACTCTTCACCGCCGACAGAGCCCACCGCTACGCCAACGCCGGAGCCGGCGAGCTGCGGTTCATCATGGTCGTGGCGGAGCCGCGCGAGGCGGCCGACCAATAACGTCGAACGCCCTCCTGATCGCCGGGCGGAGTTTCATGATTACTCCATGTCCTTGACGGCTGCGGGCTGTGAATGGGTACACCTCCTCGTGTACGGCGGATCGTCGGCAGGGGGTGGCGCGTGAGTGAGTCCCGTGCGGCGACGGAGAAACTCCATGCGGAGTTGCACGGCCTCGGCGTGACCACCGCGTACGAACTGGGGGACGGCGCGACCCTGCCCGTCTGGATCGGGCTTGTCGTGCGCTACCGGGACGGTTTCTACCGCTGGCGTGAAGGCCCGGTGAAACGCCGCCATCTTGGGACCGATCCGGCCGGATGTGCCCTAAGAGTGGCGCGTCGTTACAAGGAGTTGCAGGCGGATATCCCATCATGGTGGGAAGAGCTGGTCAGGGACTTGCGGGGGCGGCCTGCCGGCGACTATCCGTGATGCCCTCGTGAGCGTGCCGCCGGGGGGAACATGCGCGCGTGGAGGGCTGCGCCCGTGTTGCCGATGGCGGTGCTGGCGCTGGTGACGGGATGCGCGGCCCAGCCGCCGGCACGGGTGCCCCTCATGGCGCGCCCGCCTTCCGCGGCCGACCCGGAGACGCTGGTCAAACGGCTGACCCCGATGCAGCGCGACTGGCCTCCGCCCGCCGTCACCGGATGCCGCCGGTGCGTGGCCCTCACCTTCGACGACGGGCCGGGAGCCGAGACCGACCGGCTGCTCACCATGCTGCGCGAGTACGGCGCCCGGGCCACGTTCTTCGTCGTCGGGCAGATGGCGCAGGCCCCCGGCGGCGCCGCCCGGCTGCGGCGCATCGTCGCCGAGGGCCACGAGCTCGGCAACCACTCCTGGAGCCACGCCGAGCTGCCCACCCTGCCGCGCCCGCTGATCGCCCGGGAACTGCAGCGGACCGGCGACCTGGTGCGCGCGCTGACTGGCGTGCGGATGCGCCTGATGCGGCCGCCGTACGGGTCCACCGATGACCGGGTCGCGGCCGAGTCCCGGGAACGCGGGCTGGCGCAGATCCTGTGGAACGTCGACACCTACGACTGGCGCGACCGGGTCAGCTCCGTCGTGGCCAGGCGCGCGTCGCGGGCCAGACCCGGCGCGGTGGTGCTGCTGCACGACATCCACCGCACCACGGTCGACGCGGTCCCGCGGATCCTCGACACGCTCACCCGCGAGGGCTACCGGATGGTGACCGTGAGCGAGCTCTACCGGACGCCGCCGCGGCCGGGCCGGCGCTACCGCCAGGCCCCTCCGGAGCGGTGACCGCCGAAGCGGCATGGCAGGCTGGGAGGCATGGGCTTCACCGGCATCCCTGACGAGGCGTTCATGTTCTACGAGGGCCTCGAGGCGGACAACTCCAAGACCTACTTCGCCCGCCACAAGAGCCTGTACGAGGAGGCGGTGCGGGCGCCGATGCAGGCACTGGCCGACGAGCTGGCGGACGAGTTCGGTGAGGCCAAGCTCTTCCGCCCGTACCGGGATGTCCGCTACGCCAGGGACAAGTCGCCGTACAAGACCCACCAGGGCGCCTTCGTCGGGCTGATGCCCGGCATCGGGTTCTACGCCCAGGTCAGCGCGGACGGCCTGCGTGCCGCGGGCGGCGTCTACTCGCAGGCCCCCGACCAGGTGGCCCGGTTCCGCGCGGCGGTCGACGAGGACGTGACCGGCAAACCGCTGGAACGCGTCGTGGCGGCCCTCGACGCCGCCGGTTACGAGCGCGGCGGCGACCGGCTCAAGACCAGGCCGCGCGGCGTGCCCGCCGACCACCCCAGGCTCGACCTGCTGCGCCACAGGTCGCTGTACGCCGGCCGCGGGTTCGAACCGGAGCCGTGGGTGCACACCGCCGAGGCCGCCGACCGGGTGCGCGCCTGCTGGCGCGACTTCGGGCCGCTGATCGACTGGCTCTGCGCGCACGTACGGGGGAGCGAGCTGCCGGACCGGAGTTGATCACGGCTGCTGGGACGTCTCGTCCCCCCGCAGGATGCGGTCGACGGTCTGGCCGGCGGCCGAGGTGGCGGCGGTGGTGATCGCCGCGATCATGATGGCCAGCAGCGGCGTCGCCAGGCTGCGCAGGCTGCGGATGTTGCGCACCCTCGCCCACGGCTCGCCGGCCAGGTGCATGATCCGCCACTCCCAGTAGAGGCCGAGCCCGATCGAGACCAGCGCCACCTTGCCCACGATGATGGCCACCACCTGCACCTTGTCCATCGCGCCCAGGTCGGGCTCGGCGAGGGCGGCCACGTAGCCCGACAGCTCGGTGGCCAGCGCGGCCGCCATCAGGTTGAGCGCCTTCGTCATCGGCTGGGTGCCGCGGATGCGCGGATAGAAGTAACCGAACAGGAAGCCGAACGCGGGCAGCGCGATCACCGAGCGGGCCTCGAACACGAAACTGCTCAGGTCGGCCCCGATCGGCACCCCGAACACGATGAGGAACGGCAGGCTCAGCAGCAGGCTGACGATGAACCCGTAGACGCCGTTGTGCCAGGGTGAGCAGCCCGCGGCGGTGGCGAAGGCGGTCTCGGGATGGCTGCCGTGTCCGCGCAGCGCCGTGTCGAGCGCCTCGCGCTGCCGGTCGAACTCCGCCATCGACAGCTCGCCTGCGCCCAGCCGGCCGCGGCCGGCGCGGTACAACTCCTGCTCGGAGCCCAGCAGCAGCCGCCGGTGCAGCGCGGCCCTGATCAGCTCCCGATGCTCCTCCTGGTCGCCGGGCTCGACGACCGACGGGTGCGGGTCGGCCAGCAGCCAGCGCGCGGTCACCCAGGCGATGAGCGCGGTGATGGAGAGCATCGGCAGCGGCACGTTGATGTCGCCCAGCGTGGCGCTGCCCTGCGGGGCCAGGTAGGCCACCATCAGACAGACGATCATCGTGGACTCCGCCGCGGAGTCCCGCGTCGCGCCCAGGGCGGTGCCGAGCCGCCTGAGCCGGAGCACCAGCAGCAGGAACCCGAGCAGCAGCAGGCCCATCACCCCGCGCACCAGCGGGGTCAGCTCCAGCTCGCCGATGCGCGGCACGGCCTGCTCGGGCAGCGCCCGGCTCCACGAGCCCGCGTCGAGCCACTCGGTCGGCCAGCCCTGCACCAGCAGGCTCACCACGACGGCGACCACGACCGCGCCGCGGGTCCACTGCTTGACGGCGACGGCGACGGCGGCCACCGGGAGCAGCGCCCAGCAGAACGCGAGCAGCAACCGGACGCTGTCGGGCGGATAGACCTGGGTGGCCAGCGCCCTGGCCCACAGCACCAGCGCGAGCAGCGCGACAGCGGACCCCGCGGCGAAGGCGGTCAGCCGCACGACCACGGCCCGCACCCCGAGGTCGGCGCTGAGCACCATCGCCGACCCGGCCGCCGCGGCCGCCGCCACGGCCGTCCCGGTGACCAGCGTGTCGCCCGGCAACTGGCCGTAGCGGTAGGACCACGACAGCATGCCGACCGCGAGCAGCACGCCCACCCCGGTCGCGCCGAGCGCGTCGCGCGGCGTCCACTGCGGGCCGCTCGGCAGCACCTGGACGGCGTGGCGCAGCGCCAGCAGCGGCAGCCCGACGAACAGCATCAGGTACGCGAGGAGCGTGAACTCCTCGGCCACGGCCACCAGCAGGATCACCGGCGCCGCCAGGCCCAGCCCGGCGGCCAGCTCCCGGTTGGGGCGGCGCCGCCACCAGCGGCCGCCGAGCGCCCGCAGCAGCAGCACCGCCAGCACGATCGCGGTGAGCACGCCGAGCGCGGTCGCCCAGGAGAAGTCGTCCTCCTCCCGCACGTCGGGGAAGCCGTACGCGTCCGGCGCGAGCGTGACGCTCACCGGGTAGAGGCCGACGGTGAACTCCAGCCGTTCCGGCTCCTCCCGGTCGGGCTCGATCGAGGTCGCCCGGAGCACGGTCCACTCGCCCGGCCGCAGGGTGACCTTGCGGTAGACGACCAGCAGCGGCCGGGCCGTGGGGGCGTTGAAGTCGAGCCGCAGCAGCTCCTCGGGCCGCACCTGGCGCAGCAGGGTCACCGTGAAGCGGACCGTGGTGCGGCCGCCGGCGGTGGTGAGCAGCGGCGGCAGCCGGCCCGCCGGGGCGAGCACGGTGCCGTTGACCTTGACGGCGCCGAACCCGTCGTCGGTGAAGCGGCGCATCCCGCGCGGGAACTCGGCGCCCTGCCGGAGCGTCCCGGCCAGGCTGTCGGCGGCGTCCATCCGCAGCCGGTGCACGATCGTCACCCTCACCTGCCGCAGCCGCTCGTCCAGCCGCCCTTCGGGCACCCCGGCCAGGTCGGCGGCGCTCGCCGGGGCGACCGTCACCTCGGTGAGCGCCTCACGGTCACGCTCGACGGCCGGTCCGGCGCGGGGGGCGGACACGTCCCACGAGTCGGTCTCGGCCGGCCAGGGCGGAGAGGCAGGCGGCGGCACGGGCTGGGCCGTGACGGCGCACCAGGCGATGGCGCCCAGCGACAGGACAGCCAGCCCGAACCCGATGACAGCTCGGAGCCTTTCCACAGTCTGGATGATTCACTCGTCCGGCCGATTGTTCTCTCTGACGGGTAACGGTGTGATGACGTTGCCCCGGCGTTGACGCCTTCGGTCTTTTCCGGGGCGGAAAATCACGCCAATCTTTGAATTCCCTGCGGGCGTGTCCCGCACACCTCACTAGAGAGGTGACGGAAATCCCCACCCGTGCGTCACAGCGGCTCCGACCTGGGCATCCGTGGCCCATGGCCCGGTTTCCCCATTGTCCGGGCCGGTAAATGAGCAAAGTCACCCCGCCGTACCGGAGAATGCTTCTCCACACGGCGGGGTGACTTTCGAGTCAGAACGCTCAGGCGCGCTTGGCGCGGGCCGCGGCGCGGCCGCGCGTGGCCGCGTCGAGAATCACCTTGCGGATGCGCACCGCGTCGGGGGTGATCTCCACGCACTCGTCCTCGCGGATGAACTCCAGCGCCTGCTCCAGCGAGAGCACCCGCGGCGGGATCACCTTCTCCGTCTCCTCGGCGGTGGAGGAGCGCATGTTGGTGAGCTTCTTCTCCTTGGTGATGTTGACGTCCATGTCGTCGGCGCGGGAGTTCTCGCCGATGACCATGCCCTCGTAGACCTCGGTGCCGGGCGAGACGAACAGGGTGCCGCGCTCCTGCAGGTTGAGCATCGCGAACGCGGTGACGGGGCCGGAGCGGTCGGCCACCAGCGAGCCGCTGCCACGGGTGCGCAGCTCGCCGAACCAGGGCTCGTACGCCTCGAACACGTGGTGCACCAGGCCGGTGCCGCGCGTCTCGGTGAGGAACTCGGTGCGGAAGCCGATCAGGCCGCGCGCCGGCACCACGAACTCCATCCGGATCCAGCCGGTGCCGTGGTTGGTCATGTGCTCCATGCGGCCCTTGCGGACGGCCAGGAGCTGGGTGACGGCGCCGAGGTACTCCTCAGGGCAGTCGACGGTGAGCCGCTCCACCGGCTCGTGCACCTTGCCGTCGATCTCCCTGGTGACCACCTGCGGCTTGCCCACGGTCAGCTCGTAGCCCTCGCGGCGCATCTGCTCGACCAGGATGGCCAGCGCGAGCTCGCCGCGGCCCTGCACCTCCCACGAGTCGGGCCGCTCGGTCGGCAGCACGCGCAGCGACACGTTGCCGACCAGCTCCCGGTCGAGGCGGTCCTTCACCATGCGGGCGGTGACCTTGGCGCCCTTGACCTTGCCGACCAGTGGCGAGGTGTTGGTGCCGATCGTCATCGAGATGGCGGGCTCGTCGACGGTGATGAGCGGCAGCGGGCGCGGGTCCTCGGGGTCGGCCAGCGTCTCGCCGATCATGATCTCGGGGATGCCGGAGATCGCGATGATGTCGCCGGGGCCGGCCTCCTCGGCGGGCTTGCGCTCCAGAGCCTCGGTCATGAGCAGCTCGGTGATCCGCACCTTCTGGATGCTGCCGTCGGTGCGGCACCAGGCGACCTGCTGGCCCTTGGTCAGCCGGCCCTGGTGGATCCGGCACAGCGCGATGCGGCCGAGGTAGGACGAGGCGTCGAGGTTGGTGACGTGCGCCTGGAGCGGCGCGTTGGGGTCGTAGGTGGGCGCCGGGATGGTCGACTTGATGATGTCGAACAGCGGCTCAAGGTCCGGCGAGTCGGGCATGCCGCCGTCAGCGGGGCGCTCCAGCGAGGCGCGGCCCGCCTTCGCCGAGGCGTACACGATCGGGAAGTCGATCTGGTCGTCGGTCGCGTCGAGGTCCATGAACAGCTCGTAGACCTCGTCGACCACCTCGGCGATGCGGGAGTCGGGCCGGTCGACCTTGTTGATGCACAGGATGACGGGCATCTTGGCCGACAGCGCCTTGCGCAGCACGAACCGGGTCTGGGGCAGCGGGCCCTCGGAGGCGTCGACCAGCAGCACCACGCCGTCGACCATGGACAGGCCGCGCTCGACCTCGCCGCCGAAGTCGGCGTGGCCCGGGGTGTCGATGATGTTGATCGTCATGCCGCCGTGGCGTACGGCGGTGTTCTTGGCGAGAATGGTGATGCCCTTCTCGCGTTCGAGGTCGTTGGAGTCCATGACCCGGTCGTCGACGTCCTGATTGGCGCGGAACGCCCCCGACTGCCACAGCATGGCGTCGACAAGAGTGGTCTTGCCATGGTCGACGTGCGCGATGATCGCGATGTTCCTCAGGTCGTCGCGGCTGTTCAAAGGCATGATGAGTTCTCGCTCTGTATCGATGGGGCCGGCCGCGCGAACTCGCGACCCCACAAGTTTAGTTGATCCCCTCAGATGACGCGTGCGGTGCCAGGACGTCGCTTCCCGGCACGCTGACCTCGCGAAAGTGTCACACTGTCACGTACGAGTGATCCCTTCGCCACAGATGGTGACCCCATGTCGCAGTTCTTCGACGGTGCGCCGGTGGAGGACGCCGAGCGGCTCCACCGGTTGCTCGACGGGATTCCGCTGGCGCTGGAGCTGGCCGCGGGATGCGCGCTGCCCCCGGCGCGCATCGCCGACCGGCTCGGCGGCCGGCACGGCCTGCTGCCCGCCGCCGCCGACCGGACCGCCAAGGTGCGGGCCGTGGTGGGGCTCGGCCATGAGCTGCTGGCGCCCCGGGAGCGGGTGCTGCTGCGCAGGCTCGCGGTGTTCGCCGGGGCGTTCGACGCGGAGCTGGCCGCGGCCGTGTGCGGCGACGGCGGGATCCTGCGGCGGGCCGAGGTGCCCGCGCTGCTCGACCGGCTGGTGGCCGCGCGGCTGGTGACGGGCTCGTACGCGCTGCGCGGGGTGGTCAGGGAGTACGCCGCCGAGCGGCTGCGGGAAGCGGGGGAGGACGACCGGCTGCGCGACCGCCACCTGAAGGCGGTCTGCGCGGCGTACGAGGAGTGCCACGAGAGGGTGTCGCTGGCGCGGCGGCTGCCGTGGCGCGAACGGGTGCGTTACCTGCGCAGGGCGCGGGCCCTGGCGGCGGAGTGCGACGCCGCCCTGGCGTGGGCGGTGCGGGCCGGA
Organism: Nonomuraea sp. CA-218870; assembly: GCF_050936535.1. Taxonomy (NCBI): domain Bacteria; kingdom Bacillati; phylum Actinomycetota; class Actinomycetes; order Streptosporangiales; family Streptosporangiaceae; genus Nonomuraea; species Nonomuraea sp. CA-218870. The sequence goes on from NZ_JBNJMN010000002.1 coordinate 852,999, forward strand.
GCGGCGGCGCCCGGGCTGCGGCTGGCCAGGGCCGCGACGGCGATGGGGGTCGCCTGCCCGCGTGAGGCGCTGGAGCGGCTGCCCGCGCTCGGGGCGCCGGGGGAGCTGGCCGACTGCGCGAACGTGCTGCTGGGCTGCGCGCGCGGGGTGGTGGAGCCCGTCGTGGCGGGGGTCGAGGGCCTGCGTGCTGACGGCTACTCGTACTGGCTCGGGGTGGGCTACAACGCGGCGGTGCGGGTCTGCTTCGCGCGGGGACGGCCCGCGCTCGGCCGGCGCTACCTGCGCGAGCTGGAGGACGCGGCGGCGGCCGGCGACGACCTGGTGGCGCTGGCGGGGGCGCGGCTGGCGCGGGGCGACCTGGCGCTGCTGGCGGGGGAGGCGCGCGCGGCGCGCGGCTGCGCCGGGGACGCGCTGGCGCTGGGCCGGGAGGCGGGCGACCCGCGCGTGGTCGTCGCCGCGCTGCGGCGGCTGGCGTCCGTCGCCGAGGCGGTGGGGGACGAGGAGGGGGCGGCCCGCCACCGCGGCCGGGCCCTGCCGCTGCTGCGCGCCATGGGCGGCCGACCGGCGCTGACCGGCCGGGGGGAGGGCGGGGAAGAGCTGGTCGGAGGAGGAATTTAAGCTCGGAGTATGCCACTCGCGACCAGCTTTCCCGTCACACTCAGGACCGACGACGGGGTGCGCATCGACGCCGCGCACACCCCTCCCGGCGGGGCCGGGGCCGCGGACGTGGGGATCGTGGTGGCCCACGGGTTCACCGGGTCGTGGCGGGAGCGGTCCGCGCGGCGGATCGTGCACGTGCTCAGCGGCTACGGCGGAGTGGTCGCCTTCGACTTCCGCGGCCACGGCCGGTCCGGCGGCGAGAGCACCGTGGGCGACAAGGAGATTTTGGACGTGGCCGCCGCCGTCCGGCACGCGAAGGCGACCGGCTACCGCAGGATCGCGGTGGTCGGCTTCTCCATGGGGGCCGCGGTGGCGGTGCGGCACGCGGGGCTGTGCGAGGGCGCGGACGCGGTGGTCGCGGTCAGCGGCCCGGCGCGGTGGTACTACCGCGGCACCAAGCCGATGCGCCAGGTCCACTGGGCGATCGAGCAGCCGCTCGGCCGCTGGGCGGCCAGGGTGGCCAAGCGGACCAGGATCGCCGTCGGCCGCTGGGACCCGATCCCGATGCCGCCGCACGAGGCCGCCGCGCTGGTCGCGCCGACGCCGCTGCTCATCGTGCACGGCGACGCGGACGCGTTCTTCCCGCTCGACCACGCCCGCCAGCTCTACGAGGCCGCGCGGGAGCCGAAGGAGCTGTGGATCGAGCCTGGGTACGGCCACGCGGAGGCCGCGGCGACCCCTGAGCTGATCCGCCGCATCGGAAAGTGGATCTCTTCGAACTTTTCCTGAGCGGGACACGTCTACCTAGGGCGGATGGCAGCGAACCGCAAGGAGGAGCCTCGGGGGACGCCACGGCCTGGGGACGTGGCTCCGTTTCTCGTAGCCGACCGGCGGGACCAGCGTCGCGGGGGCGCGCTGGGTCGCTGAGCGTCGCGGAGGCGAGGGGGCCCGGTCGTGCACCGGGACCCCTCGCCGCCGGTCAGCCCAGCCGGGCGATCGTCTTGTACTCCAGGTAGCTTCCCAGGCCCTCGGGGCCCAGCTCGCGGCCGAGGCCGCTGGCCTTGTAGCCGCCGAACGGCGCGGCCGTCTCGATCATGTAGCAGTTGACGCCGTACGTGCCGGTCCGCACCTGACGCGCCACCTCCATGCCGTGCTCGGTGTCGGCCGTCCACACCGTGCCGGCCAGGCCGTAGTCGCTGTCGTTGGCGATCCGCACGGCGTCCGCCTCGTCGTCGTACGGGATCACCGCCAGGACCGGGCCGAAGATCTCCTCGCGGGCGACGCGCATCTCGTTGGTGACGTTCGCGAACACCGTCGGGGCGACGTACCAGCCGCGGTCGTACGGGCGGTCGAGGCCGCCGACGACGACCTTCGCGCCCTCGTCCATCCCGATCTTGATGTAGCCCTCGACGCGCTCCTGCTGCCGCTTGGCCACCAGGGGGCCGATCCCGGTGGCGGGGTCGGCGGGGTCGCCCACGGGCTGGGAGTTGACCATGTTCGCCACCGCGTCCACGACCTCGTCGTAGCGGTTGCGCGAGGCCAGGATGCGGGTCTGCGCCACGCACGCCTGGCCGTTGTTCATCAGCGAGGCGATCGCCAGCATGCCCATCGAGGAGGTCAGGTCGGCGTCGTCGAGCACGATCGCCGCCGACTTGCCGCCCAGCTCCAGGCTGACGCGCTTGAGCTGCTCGCCGCAGATGGAGGCGATGCGCCGGCCCGCCGCGGTCGAGCCGGTGAACGCCACCTTGTCGACGCCCGGGTGGGAGACCAGGTGCTCGCTGACCTCGCGGCCCGCGGGCACGATGTTGAGCACGCCCGCCGGGACCCCGGCCTCGCGCACCATCTCGGCCAGCAGGTACGCGTCCAGCGGCGTCTCGGGGGCAGGCTTGAGCACGATCGCGCAGCCGGCCAGAAGCGCGGGCGCGACCTTGGTCATGGTGACGAACTGCGGGACGTTCCACGGCACCACGGCCGCCACCACGCCCACCGGCTCGCGGCGCACGGTCACCGGGCCGAACACGCCGGGCCGCTGGTCCTCCTGCTCGAACGTGGCGCCGTACTGGGCGTAGTAGTTGAGCATGCCCAGCGGCTGCGGCGCCTGGGCGAGGTTGGAGAACGTGATCGGGGAGCCCATCTCCTCGGTGATGAGCGCGGCCATCTCGCCCTGCCGCTCGGCGTAGATCTCGGCGAGCCTGCCGAGGACGGCCGCCCGTTCGGCGAACGTCATGCGCGGCCACGGCCCGTGGTCGAACGCCTCGCGGGCCGCGGCCACCGCCCGGTCCACGTCCTCGGTGGTGCCGTCGGGGACCCGGCCGACGACCTCCTCGGTGTGCGGGTTGATCACGTCGATGGTGCCGGTGCCCGCCGGGGTCACCCACTCGCCCCCGATGAACAGCTTGTCGTGCTGGCGCATGTCGTGAGCCTCCTGCCGGAACCGATTGGTTGCTTCGCAAGCAGACCGAATCATGTTCTGTCCAGGCACGCAAGAGGGGCACGCAAGAGGGGCACGGCACCCGGGTGCCGTGCCCCTCCTCAGCCGATCAGCGCCGGCCGTTGAGCAGGTGTGCCATCGACCGCTTCACCAGATCGGTCCTGGTCGCCTGGTCGAGCAGGCTTTCCGCGCCGAATCCCAGGTACACGGTGTCCGTGGTCGTGACGCCCGCGCCCTCCTCGAACACCTGGTCCGTGCGGGCCCAGTTGTTGACCGAGGGCGAGGTGCCCTCCGGCGGGCCCGTCACCGTCCAGCCGCCCAGGTCGGACTCGAACGAGGTCTCCTCCGCCGTCGCGCCGTCCAGCGTGACGACCGCGTCGTCGACGAAGACGCCCGCGCCCTGGGTGGCCCAGTCGCTGACGTACGCGATCGAGACCTCGACCCGCTTGCCCGCGTACGGGGTCAGGTCGATCCGCCACTGCTGCCAGCCGGCCGAGTTGCCCGAGGCCGCGTTCCAGGAGCCGGAGGTGCCGGTCGGCTCGCAGTTCGGGCCCTGGTAGCGCTGGGTGAACGGATGGATGCTGCTCCACTCGGACTGGCAGCTGCTGCCGGTCGCCTGGCTGGTGTGGCCGTTGGCGTCGGGCAGCGTGGTCCAGTCGTCGCCGCCCGCCGTGCGCGCCTCCACCATGAGGAAGTCCCAGTCGGCCTCGGTGTCGTACGACGTCCAGAACGTCAGCTCGCCGCTCGACCGGCCGGTCAGGTCGATCGTCTTGGTGAGCCGCTTCCAGGCGACGTCCGAGATGCCGCTGTAGACGTCCCAGGACCCGGTGTGCGGGTCGAACGGGGCGCCCGGCCGGTCCCACTTGATCGGGGCCGAGCTGGCGAACAGCGGGAACCGGTCCGGGGGCAGGATCGCCGAGGTGGCCACGAACGCGTTGGTGTGCACGTCCGGCTCCAGCGTGCCGGAGAAGCCGTCGAAGGCGCCCTTCACGCCCTTCAGCGGGTACGGCTGACCGGTGGCCGGATCGCTGCCCGAGTTGTCGAAGAACACGTAGGCCCCCAGCCAGTACTGCTGGAAGTCGTTGAACACCGGGATGCACGGCGGGTCGCTCGGCGCCGCGCACTCCGGCTGGCCCGGCTGGTCGGGCTCGTAGTAGTAGGCGCCGTTGGCGTTGGCCGCGTACGACGGGTACTTGCCCGCGTGCATGACCTTCCCGCCCTCGTTCAGGTAGTCGCGCACGGCCAGCTCGGTGTCCACGCCCGCCTTGGAGGTGGTGCCGGGCACCTGGCCCGCGCTGCGCGGGATGATGTCGTCGCCGGTCTCCCAGATGACGGCCTTGTAGTGGCTGAGCACGCCGAGCGGGTGCGGAGCCTTACGCCCCATCTTGTCCATGTCGTACACGTCGGAGCTGTAACCGGCCGCCTGGAGCGCCTGCGCGTAGGCGCCGGCGTACTTCGCCTCGGTCACGCCCTGCGCCGGGCTCAGGCCGGTGACGTCCTCGGCGGCCAGCACGAGCACCTTGCCGCCGATGTCGTCGTGCACCTTGTACGTGAACGTCGCGCTCTTCTTGCCCAGGGCGCTGAACCAGACCTTGACCGTGTCGCCCGGCTTGGTCCCGGTGACCTGGCCGCGCATCCAGTGGTAGTAGCGGTCGTAGCCCTTGCCGTACCGCTCGCCGCCCTTCCACTCCTTGGTCGGCTTCACCTGGGTGCGGCCGTTGTTGACCTGGTAGTTGAGCAGCACCGGGCCGAGCTTGCGCTTGGCGTTGACCTGCACCGTCTGGTTCTTGCCGTAGCTGACCTCGAACGGGTCGAGGACGAAGTCCGGCGTCGTGTTGCCCAGGTGGGTCACCGGCTCCACCGGGTTGACGGCCGACCTGGCCACGTCCAGCGCGAACGGCAGGTTCCGCTCGAACTCGGCCTGCACCAGCGCCTCGTCGTCGGGGAAGACGAAGCCGCAGCCGTCACAGCCCTCGTTCAGCTCGGGGGTCCAGGCGAGGGTGCCGTACGTGGAGTGGGCGTGGTCGGTGGTCTCGCCGTTGGTGGTGTACAGCTCGGCGCCCAGGTCCGGGTCGAAGCCGGGCACGGCCGGCCGCTCGTCGTTCCCGGTCAGCGCCTCGTAGATCGGGTTGTCGGCGGTCTCCGTGGCGACCTGGAAGCCGGTCGGGTAGAGCAGCAGCGGGCCGAACGAGTGGTAGTTGAGCTGCATCTCGAACCGCACCCGCCGGAGCAGGCCGTCCATGGCCCTGGTCTCCGGCTCGCTGGCCGGGCCGGCGCCGCGGTAGGTCTCGCTGCTCGGGACCGAGGAGGAACCCTCCTCGTCGTAGTGGAAGTTCGTGGGGAAGTTCCGGTTGAGGTCCACGCCGTCGCCCACGGTGATCCGGCCGTCGCCGTTCACGTCGCGGAGGTTCTTGCGCCACAGGCGGTTGCCCTCGGTGAAGGTGAAGTCGTAGCCGTCGGGGTTGGCGACCGGGACGAACCAGAGCTCGCTCTTGTTCAGCACGTCCGACAGCTGCCGCTTGTTGGCCACCACGTGCTTGAGCAGCCGCAGGTTCGTCTCGGTGGCGATCCACTCGCGGGCGTGCTGGGTGGCCGAGTAGAGCGTGGCGGGCTTGACGCCGTCGGGCAGGACCCGGGCCAGGGACGTCACCTTGACGGCGAGGATGTCCTGACCGCGGATCGTCTTGCCGATGGACTGCAGCTTGACGATGTCCTTGTTCTCGTCAGCGATCTTCCTGAGCTGGTCGGCGACGCCGCCGCGCTCGGAGTAGGACTTGAAGACCGTGTAGCCGCTCGCCGCCTGGGCCCTGGCCGCCTGCAACTGGGTCTGGCCCTGCGGGTTGCGTACCGGCTGGGGCCGGTGGCCGAGCTTGCGCAGTCCTTCGAGATCGTTCTGGGCGGCGGTGAGCTCGATGTGCTCCTTGCCGTTCTCGATCTCCTGGTGGACGACGTCGAAGCCCTTCTCCCTGAGGTTCTGGGCGGTGCCGGGCGGGCTGTCGAGCTGGTAGAGCTCGATGCGGTCGCCGGGCGGGAGCGGGTCCACGGACGCCTGGGCTTCCAGCGCGACCATGGAGGTGCCTAAGCCGAGGATCACGGCCGTGACAAGGGTGAGTGAACGAGACACAGGTTCCTGCCCCTTCGCAGAGACGCGTACGCCGCCATCTCAATGTGGTGCGACGATCCCGGCAAGACCCAATCTTTATTTGTGTCTTATCTCGGACAGATTCCGACAATTCTCTCTAACCGGGCAGCAGTTCGGAGGTTAAGATGACAGCTTTCAAGATCATCTTCTATAGTTTCCGACGTCTACGAGGGGAGGGCGGGCGTGAGAGCCGGACGTGTGGCCGTGTTCGCCATCGTCCTCACCGCGCTGCTCGCGCTTCCCGGCCCCTCGCCGGCGGCCGCCGATCCCAGCCCCGCCCAGCTGCGCAGACTCACCAAACAGGCCGCCCAGCTCAACGACCGCTACCGCGGCTCCATCCAGAGCCTCGAGGACATCCGCATCCAGGCCAAGAGGGCCGTCGACACCTCCGGCTCGCTGCAGCGGCGCCTGGCCGCCGCCGAGTCCGAGCTGGCCTCCCTGGCCGAGACCGCCTACATCCTCGGCCCGCTCGACACCACCCGCCTCTTCAGCAGCCAGGTCGACCCCCACAAGGCGCTCGGGCAGGCGGCCAACATGAGCTACATGGTCAAGGAACGGGCCAGCCGGGTCGCGGGCGTCGAGAAGCTCATCGAGGACGCCCAGAAGGCCAGGCTCCGCGCCAACGACAGGGTCAAGAAGCTGGAGAAGGAGATCAAGAATCTCCAGAGCAGGCGGCGCGAGCTCGACCGGCTGCTCGCCAAGTACGGCTTCCAGCAGCCCGGCAACGCCGGCGGACTGACCCAGCGCATGATCAGCGTACGCGCCGAGGTCATGCAGAACTTCCCGATGCCGTACGGGGTCGGCTGCCTGCGCCCTGGTGACCCCGGCGAGCACGGCAAGGGCCGGGCCTGCGACTTCATGATCTCCCGCGGCATGGCCACCGGCGGCGAGTCCGACCGCGGCGACGCCCTGGCCGAATGGCTCATCCGCAACGGCGACCGGCTCGGCGTGATGTACATCATCTGGAAGCAGCGCTACTACGACATCAGGTCGGGCGGCGGCTGGGACATGATGTCCGACCGGGGCGGCGTGACGGCCAACCACTACGACCACGTGCACGTCTCAGTGTTCTGACCGCCCGCCGGCGGCCAGGAAGTCCCTGAACCACGCGTAGGAGGCCTTCGGGGTGCGGCGCTGGGTCGCGAAGTCGACGTGCACCAGCCCGAACCGCTGGTGATAGCCCTCGGCCCACTCGAAGTTGTCCAGCAGCGACCACACGAAGTACCCCCGCACGTCCACCCCCTCCCGCCGGGCCCGCTCCATCGCCTCGACGTGCCGCTCCAGGAACGCGATGCGCCCCCGGTCGTCGACCACGCCGTCCGGGCCCGGCACGTCCTCCTGGGAGCAGCCGTTCTCGGTGACGTAGACGGGCGGCAGCGCCTCCCCGTACCGGTCCTTCAGCCGGACGAGCAGCTCCCGCAGTCCGTCAGGGACGATCGGCCAGCCGAAGGCGGTGGTCGGGTAGCCCGGGATCCCGGCGTCCTCGAACGGCAGGCCGTCGGAGGAGGGGGCGGCGATCCGGGTGGGGTTGTAGTAGTTGATCCCGATCCCGTCGAGCGGGGCCGCGATGACCTCCAGATCCCCGTCCCGGACCACGTCCCACCGGCCCACCCCGTACGCCGACAGATCGGGATACTCGCCCAGGAGCACGGGGTCGTTGAAGAGACGGTTGTGCAGGATGTCGTACGCCCGCGCCGCCGCCCGGTCCTCCTCCGCGTCCGACGCCGGCCAGACGGGGGTGCAGTTGTTGGTGATCAGCACCTGCCCGGCGCCCGCCGCCCGCAGCGCCCCCACCGCCAGGCCGTGGCCCAGCAACTGGTGGTGCGCCGCCGGCAGCGCGCCGGCCAGCAGCGCCCGCCCGGGGGCGTGGACGCCCATCGCGTACCCGTACGCCATGTGCACGAACGGCTCGTTGAGCGTGATCCACATCCGTACCCGGTCGGCCAGCCTCTCGGCGGCCAGCGCGGCGTACTCGGCGAACCGGTGGGCCGTGTCGCGGGCGAGCCAGCCGCCGCCGTCCTCCAGCGCCTGCGGCAGGTCCCAGTGGAACAGCGTCGGCACCGGCGTGATCCCGGCCGCCAGCAGCGCGTCCACCAGCCGGTCGTAGAAGTCCAGGCCCTTCTGGTTGGCGGGCCCGCTGCCCCGCGGCTGGATCCGAGGCCAGGCCAGGGAGAAGCGGTAGGCGTTCACGCCGAGGTCCGACAGCAGCGCGACGTCCTCCGGCCAGCGGTGGTAGTGGTCGCAGGCGACGTCGCCGGTGTGGCCGTCCCTGGTGCGGCCCGGCTCGCGGGAGAAGGTGTCCCACACGGACGGGCCCCGGCCGTCCTCGTCCGCGGCGCCTTCGATCTGGTAGGCGGCCGTCGCCGTGCCCCACAGGAACATGCCGTGCTCCCTCTGCTTGAGTCCGGCTCATGTTAGCTGAGCCGGTCACTACCTGCCGGTAGTGCGTCAGGATGGGGGACATGACGAGTACCTTGCGTCGCCGTCCGGCGCAACGCCGCAGCCTGGAGCGGGTGGAGCGGATGCTCGACGAGTGCGCGCTGCTCCTCGACGAGATCGGCTACGAGGCGTTGACGACCAAGGAGGTCGCCCGGCGCGCGGAGGTGCCGATCGGCACCTTCTACCAGTTCTTCCCCGACAAGCACGGGCTGGTGCGGGCGCTGGCGCTGCGCAACCTGGAGGCGTTCCTCGACCGCGTCACCGAGCGCCTCGCCGCCGCCGAGCTCGGCCACTGGACCGACCTGGTCGACCTGGCGATCGACGAGTTCGTGGCGATGAAGCGGACCACACCCGGGTTCGCGGTGGTCGACTTCGGCGAGATCCTGCGCGCCCCCGGCGGTCCCGCCATCGAGGGCACCAACCGGATGCTCGACACGGCGCTGGAGAACAACGCGATCGTCGCCGACCGGCTGCGCGCCATCACCGTCGACCTGCTCGACGCGCCCGCCGGGCCGGCGCTCGACCGCGCGATCCTGGTCGCGGTCGAGGCCGCCGACGCGGTGCTCAAGCTGGCCTTCCGGGTCGATCCCGAGGGCGACCGGGAGCTGGTCGCCGAGTGCAAACGACTCGTCCACGGCTACCTGGCGGTCCACCTGCCGTGAACGTCCGGCGCTGCCGGCTCGGCTAGGGCGGCTCAGCCGATCCGTCACGCGGCCGCTCGGCGGCTCACGTGCGCAGGCGCTCAGCCGATCCGCCGTAGCGCGCGCTCGCGCCGCGCGGCCACGTTCGAGCCCGACTCGCGCCGGGCCATCCGGCGCAGCACGATCGGCGCGAGCAGCAGCCCGGCCACCGCCCACACGCCCAGCGCCCCGGCGGTCTCCAGGTGCCGCCACGACCCGCCGATCTCCAGGGCCGCGGCGCTGTCGGGCAGCAGCGCCGAGCGCGTGCCGAGCCCCAGCCAGTAGAACGGGAAGACCTGCGCGACCCCCTGCAGCCACCCCGGCAGCGAGCTGATCGGGTAGAAGATCCCGGAGATCGCGATCAGGCCGAGGAACGGCAGCATGATCAGGCCCTGCGCCCGCGCGCTGCCGAACAACGAGCCGAGCGCGGCCCCGGCCGGCAGGGTCGCCACCAGCCCCAGCGCCACCACCCAGGCCAGGGTCAGCCAGGCAGCCGGGTCCCCGGCCACCAGGCCGGGAATGATCAGCAGCCCGGGGATCAGGAAGATCGCCAGGTCGGCCACCGTGCCGCCGGCCACCGAGACGACCTTGCCGGTCAGGTAGCCGAGCATGCCGTGCGGCACCGCCTTCGCCCGCAGCAGCGTCCCGTCCTCACGCTCGGCCGTGAGCTGCTGGCTCATAGCGATCATGCCGTTGGCCACGTTCATACCCAGGACGCTCGGCAGGATCAGGGTGCCGAGAGGGTAGCCGCTGTCGCCGAACGGCACGTCGCGCAGCCACCACGCCACGGCCAGCGTGAGCCCCGGCCACAGCAGGTGGGCGAACAGCTCCGCGCCGTTGGTGAACGACTGCCGCAGCTCGATCAGGCCGCGCGTCCACCCCGCGCGCACCGCCGCGGCCGCCGGGCTCATCGCGCCGCCCCTTCGGCCTGCCGCACCAGGGCGAGGTAGGTGTCCTCCAGCGAGGACCGTCGGACCTCAAGCTCGCCGACCCGCCTCCCGTGCCGCTGGAACAGGTCGAAGACCAGCGCGGTGGAGTCGCGGGTGGACCGGGTGAAACGCTGCCCGTCCAGCGTCCAGCGGACCTCGTCCTCGCCCGTGATGCGCCGGGCGAGCTCCTCGGCGGTGCCGTCGGCGATGATCCTGCCCCCGTCGAGGATCACGATGCGGCCCGCCAGCCTCTCCGCCTCGTCCAGGTCGTGCGTGGTCAGCAGGATCGTGGTCTCGCCCGAGCCCGCCAGCCCGCGGACCAGCTCGTGGAACTCGCGTCTGGCCTGCGGGTCGAGCCCGGCGGTCGGCTCGTCGAGGAACAGCAGCTCCGGCCTGCCCACCAGGCCGATCGCCACGTCCAGGCGGCGGCGCTGGCCGCCGGAGAGCATCCGGATCTTCTTGTCCGCGTGCCCGGTCAGGCCGACCGCCGCGATCAGCTCGTCGGCGTCCCACGGCCGGGGGACCCGCTCGGTGGCGTAGCCGGCGTAGAAGGCGCCCAGGTGCGCCAGCAGTTCGCGCACCCGCCACTTGCCGTGGTCGCGCCAGGACTGCAGGACCACGCCGATCCTGGCCCGCCAGTCCTCGGTGGCGCGCGCGGGGTCGGTGCCGAGCACCGTGACGCGGCCCGCCGAGCGCATCCGGAACCCCTCCAGGATCTCGATCGTCGTGGTCTTGCCCGCGCCGTTCGGGCCGAGCAGGGCCAGCACCTCGCCGTGCCGCGCCCGGAACGTCACCTCACGCAGGACGTCGGTGGCGCCGTAGCGCATGCGCAGCCCCTCCACGTCCAGCGCGACCTCTTCCGCCGTGTTCATCCCATCGCCCTTCCTGGTCGTTCATCTGGGCGTGAAGCTACGTTGCGTTTCCGATGACGGCAACAAAATGGGCGAGTAGATGGCCTATTTGGCAGGGCGTAAGGGCGAATCAGTGCAATGGCGGTGACGGTGAACGCAAGCCCGGCTCGCCATCGCGTTGCAATGGGCTGGCGGCGAACGCATACTGGGACCGGCTACGGGAGGTGGGATGCCGGGAAGCAGGCTGACCTGGCAGGACCGGAGGCGCATCGCCGCCGGCCTGGCCGAGGGACTCGGATACGCGGAGATCGCCCGGCGGCTCGACCGGCCCACCTCGACCGTCAGCAGGGAGGTGGGCCGCAACGGCGGGCCCGGCGCGTACCGGCCCGACCACGCCCACCAGGCGACCGGGTGGCGGGCCCGCAGGCGCGGGCCCGCCACGCCCCCGGTGTCGCCCGCCGACGACCCGCACGGGCGCGACCCCGAGGCGGTGCGGCGCTTCGTCGAGCGGTTCACGGCGGTGATGGTGGAGGCGGGAGTGCCGAGGATGGCGGCACGGGTGCTGGCCTGCCTGTTCGCCACCGATTCGGCCAGCCTGACGGCCGCCGACCTGGTGCGGCGACTGCAGGTGAGCCCCGCGTCGGTGTCCAAGGCGATCGGCTACCTCGAAGGGCTGGGCATGGTGCGGCGCGAGCGCGACGCCCGGCCGCGCCGGGAGCGCTACGTCGTCGAGGACGACGTGTGGTTCGGGGCCTGGTCGGCCAGCTCGCGCAAGGTCGCCGACTGGGCGCAGGCGGCGCGTGAGGGCGTCACCCTGCTCGGCCCCGACACGCCCGCCGGGGACCGGATGCGCCAGATGGGCCGGTTCTTCGCCGAGCTCGGGCAGGACATGAGCGGCGCTCTGGGGCCGCAGGCGGCCGACGATGTGCTGACCGTGGCCGCCGCCCTGCTCCACGCCGGCCGCCCGCTCACCGCCGCCGTGCTGGCCGGCGCCCTCGGCTGGCCGCCCGAGCGGGTCGCCGCGGCGCTCGGCGACGCCGAGCGCCATCCGGCCGTCGCCGACCCCGTCGCCGTCCAGCGGGCCGGTACTGACGCGTACACGGTCACCGTGCGGCCGGGCCGGCTCGGCCCCGCCCAGCGCGCGGCCCTGGCCCCCTGACCGCCCCCCGCGGGTCAGCCGGCGGCGTCGAGCCGGGACTTCAGCTCGTCGTCCAGCTTGAGCTCCGTCGCGCCGATGGCCTCCTCCAGCTGGTCCAGGCTGCTGACGCCGACGATCGGTACGTGGCCGTCCGCCAGCAGCCAGGCCAGCACCACCTGGTTCGGGGTCGCGCCCAGCTCCCGCGCCGTCTCGTGCAGGACCTGCAGGCGGTGGGTCGTACCGGAGTGGTGGTAGATGTCCTGGATCGGCCGGTCCTCGCGCGTGTAGGCGCCGAACATCAGCGTGTTGTACGCCCACAGCGTCATCCCGGTGTCCTTGAGGTACGCCAGGTGCTCGTCCGTGGTGAGCGTGTGCCCCGCCTCTGCCAGCTCGGTGTGCGGCCGCGGGCGCAGGTAGGTGTGGCGGAGCTGCAGATGGGTGTAAGGCGTCCAGCCGTGCGCGGCCGAGACGTTCCTGGCCCGCTCCAGCCGCCAGGACGGCAGGTTGCTGGCCCCGATCGCCGCCGTCCTCCCCGCGCGGACCAGCTCGTCGAAGGCGCCCAGCGTCTCCTCCAGCGGCACCGACCGGTCCTCGATGTGCGCCCAGTACAGGTCCACCCGGTCGGTGCCCAGCCTGCGCAGGCTGCCCTCGACTGCGGTACGGATCGCCGCGGCGGACAGGCCCTCGGCCGAGTCGAGGGTGGTGTCGCCGGGCACGGTCGGCCGCGCGCCCACCTTGGTGCTCAGGAACACCTGGTCCCGGTTGCCCCGGGCGGCGAGCCAGGAACCGATGGCCAGCTCGCTCTCGTCGCCGGTGCGTCCGGGCACCCAGAACGGATAGTTGTCGGCGGTGTCGATCATCCGGCCGCCGGCCTCGACGAAACGGTCGAGGATGGCGAAGGTGTCCTTCTCGCTGACGGTCGTGCCGAACGGGATGGTGCCGAGTGCGATGTTCATGGCTACGACAATGGAATCTGGAGCGCACTCCATGTCAACCGCCGCATCGATCCGGAATTTTTACCATATTCCGGACGCTTCGACCTGGAGCTTGACCTGGAGTCCGCTCCAGATGAGATGCTCATGCCCGTGAGCGTCTATACCCCCGCAGAAGTCGTCGAGGAGACCGGCTTCACCCTGGACACGTTGCGCTACTACGAGAAGATCGGCCTGCTCGAACGCGTCGAGCGCAACGCCGCAGGCCAGCGCCGCTTCAGCGAGCAGGACATCGGCTGGCTCGGCATGCTCCGATGCCTGCGCGACACCGGCATGCCGATCGCCCAGATGCTCCGGTTCGCGGAGCTGACCCGCGCCGGCGACCACACCATCCCCGACCGCATCAAGCTCCTGGAAGAGCACGACGGCCGCGTCGAGGGCCAGATCGACAACCTCAACGAACGCAGGCGCTACATCAGGAACAAGATCTCCTACTACCGCAGCGTCCTCTGAGCCTCGTTCCCTGGAAGTCTCACCCCTGGTCACGCGAATGTGCTCACGCGCCGTACTTGCTGTGTGACAATACGTGTCATGCCGTCCCCCCGACATGACACGCTCGTCAAGCTGTTCGCCGACCGCCCCCAGCTGGTGATGAAGATCCTGCGGGACCTGCTGGGGGCCGACCTGCCCGAGACTCCGCTGATCCGGCGGGAGAGCGCGACCTTCAACACCCGCAACTCCGAGGACATCGCCTCGGACCTGATCTTCACTCTGGGCCCGCCGCAAGAGACGGCGCATGCCGTCATCGTGGAAATCCAGCAGGATCAGTCCAAGGACCCGCAGCAACTCGCTCGCTACGCCGCCGCCCTGTGGCTGCAACTGCGTTGCGGCGTCACGGTCCTGCTCATCTGTCCTGATCGCGCCACCGCCGCCTTCTACGGGGAGCCCGTCCGCACCAGTCTGGACGGCTACTGTTTCGAGGCCCGGGTGCTGGGGCCCGACAGTGTTCCCTGCATGACCGATCCTGACGAGGTCACCGCCGATCCGGGGCTGGCGGCCCTGTCGGTCATGGTTCACGGGCGCGATCGCAAGGTGGTCGAGGCCTTCGCCCAAGGGATGTCCAAGAGCCCGGACGGCCGTCACGCTACGAAGTACACTGAATACGCATACAGCATGGCCGCACCCGAGATTCGCCGCCTGATGGAGGAGATCATGACGTCCACCGACTGGCCGGTCTACACGCCATGGGCCCGCGAACACTATGGTCGCGGCCTTCAAGAGGGCATAGCCGAGGGGAAGGCGGAAGGGAAGGCCGAAGGGAAGGCGGAGGAGAGCGCCAAGTCGGTGCTGCTCGTGTTGAGTGCCCGGGGGTTCGAGGTTCCCGACGAGGTCCGGGCGCGCGTGGTCTCCTGCACGGACCTCGACCAGCTCGAAGCCTGGCTCACCCGCGCGGCCACCGTCCGGGCGCTCGACGACCTGTTCGGCCCGTCGACCGGCGAAGGTCAGCGGTAGGCGGAGGCCTGGAGGGTGTAGAGCTCGGCGTAGAGGCCGTTCAGCGCGATGAGGGTCTCGTGGTCGCCCTGTTCGGTCACCTTTCCGTGCTTGAGGACGTAGATGCGGTCCGCGTGGCGGACACTGGCCAGGCGGTGCGTGATGAGCAGGACCGTGCGGCCGTCGGAGTGGTCGCGGATGCGCTCGAAGAGCGCGTGCTCGGCCCGCGCGTCCAGGGCGGCCGTCGGCTCGTCGCAGATGAGCAGCCGGGCCTCGCGGTGGAAGCCGCGGGCGACCGCGATGCGCTGCCACTGGCCGCCCGACAGTTCCTGGCCGTCCTTGAAGCGGCGGTCGAGGAGTGTGCTGTAGCCGTGGGGCAGCTGGGCGATCACCTCGTCGGCCCCGGCGACGGCGGCCGCCGCGTGCAGGGCGGCCTCGCCCTTGCTGGTGCCCATGGTGACGTTGTAGCGGGCGGCGAGCGGCCAGCGGGTGTGGTCCTGGGCGATGACGGCGGTGCGCAGGCGCAGGTCCTCGGGGCTGACCTGGCGCAGGTCGACGTCGTCCCACCGGACGCTGCCGGTGTCGGGCTCGTACAGACCTGAGAGGATCTTGGCGAGGGTGGTCTTGCCCGAGCCGTTCTCGCCGACCAGGGCGACCACCTCGCCTTCCTTGATCTCCACGCTGACGCCGCGCAGCGCGGGCTCGTCCGAGCCGGGGTAGGTGAAGGTCACGTCCCGGGCGCTGATCCGCTCGAAGCGCTCGGGTGCGGGGGCGCGGTCCGTGTCGGGCAGGCGCGGCTCGGCGTCGGCGCAGAACTCCAGGAAGTCGGTGAAGTAGAGGCCCTCCTCGTAGAGCCGGTTGGTGGCGTACATGAGGTTGCCTAGTGACTGGGAGCCCGAGCGGATGGCGAGTACGGCGGTGCCCGCGACGGCGAGGGGGATGGCGCCGGCGGCCAGCAGGATCCCCAGGGCGACGTAGACGAGGCCGGTGCCGAGCCCGCCGAGGGCCTCGCCCACCAGCCTGGCGACGGTCTGCCGCCTGGCCAGCCGCAGCATGACGTCCTGCTCCGCCTTGGCGGCGGTGTCGTAGACGCGCAGCAGGAAGCCGCGCATGGTGAACGAGCGGACCTCGGCGGCCGAGTCGCGTTCGGCCAGCAGCTGGGCCATGATCCACTTGCGCCGGATGACCGGGATCAGCGCGAACATCGTGGTGTAGCGCATCCTGGCGCTGCGCACCGCGGCCCACGCGTCGGGCACCACGGCTAGCAGCAGCAGCGGCAGCAGCACCGGGTGGAGCACGCCGAGCACGCCGCCCACGGCGGCGATGCCGACGGCGGCGGTCACCACGCCGATGGCGGAGGCCACCACCCAGTCGACCGTGGACACGCCGCGGAGCCTGGCCCGCTGGAGCGCGTCGTGGAAGTCCGGGTCGTCGTAGGCGGAGAGTTCGACGTGGCTGGTCAGCTCGTAGAGCCGCTTCTCGGTCAGCCGGGTGACCTGGGGTTCGAGGCGCGCCTGCGCCCAGCCCGCGCCCGCCGTGACCGCGGCGCGCAGCGCGGCGGCGGTGGCGACCAGGATCAGGCTGGGCAGCGCCGCCCGCACCCGCTCCGGCGTGGGCCCCTCGCTGAACAGGGCGTTGAGCACGCCCGTGGTCGCCAGCAGCCCGAAGGCCGTCAAGACGCCGCCGAGCAGGTTGAGGGAAACGGTGGCGAGGGTGTCGCGAGGGCTGGCCTGCCAGGCCATGCCCATGGCCTGGCGGATCAGGGAGGGGAGCCGGCGGGCGATCGTGAGGAACCCCACCTCGGTCATCGTGTCAGCGTGCGCGTGCCAGTCGGAGAGGGAGATCTCGCCCAGTTCGAGGGGCTCGTCGGCCATACCGGGAAGTGTTCCCTGCGGCACCGGCGAATCCGCACGCGATGTTCTCTCACGTGACCGGGGCCGGCGCGCCACGCCGGTGCCACTTGGGACGACGAGGCGGTATGCCGACCTGTTATGCGGCCGTCCTTGACGGGCGCGCGGGGGAGGTGGGTTGATGGCGATGTTGACAACGTTGTCAAATCACCGAAGTTCGGGGGCTTCTCGAAGGGATGGTGTGCGATGAGACGACGGTGGAGGTCAGCCGCCGCGGTCATCCTCGC
Organism: Nonomuraea sp. CA-218870; assembly: GCF_050936535.1. Lineage (NCBI taxonomy): Bacteria > Bacillati > Actinomycetota > Actinomycetes > Streptosporangiales > Streptosporangiaceae > Nonomuraea > Nonomuraea sp. CA-218870. The sequence continues at coordinate 869,769 of NZ_JBNJMN010000002.1, forward strand.
GAGCGTGCTCGGCCTGTCGGCCTGCGGCGGCGACGGTTCGTCCGACGGCGACCCGGGCGCCGCGGGCGGCGGGAAGCAGCAGGTCGAGGTCTTCTCATGGTGGACCGGCCCCGGTGAGGCCGACGGCCTGCAGGCCATGCGGCAGATCTTCGAGCAGCGCAACCCCGGTCAGGCGTTCTTCGACGCGGCCGTGGCGGGCGGGTCAGGCGACAAGGCCAAGGCGCTGCTCGCGTCCAAGCTGCAGGCCGACACCCCGCCGGACACCTTCCAGGGACACGCGGGCGCCGAGCTGCAGGGCTACATCAAGGCGGGTGACCTGGAGGAGCTGAACTTCCTGTACGACGAGCTGAAGCTGGCGGACGTCTTCCCCGCCCAGCTCGTCGAGCAGATCAGCGTGGACGGCAAGGTCTATTCCGTGCCGGTGAACATCCACCGGTCCAACGTGCTGTGGTTCAACCCCGGCGTGCTCAAGGAGGCCGGGGTGGCCGGGCCGCCGAAGAGCGTCGAGGAGTTCGTCGCCGCCCTGGAGAAGGTCAAGGACACCGGCAAGATCCCGCTGTCCATCGGCTCCGAGTGGACCGCGGTCCACCTGCTGGAGAGCGTGCTGCTGGGCTCGCTCGGCACCGACGCCTACAACGCCCTGTTCGCGCCGGGCGCCGACTGGAACGGCGCCGAGGTGACCAGGGCGCTGGAGAACTTCAAGACGATCATGTCGTACGCGGGCGACCCGCAGGACGACTGGCAGCCGGCCGCCAAGCAGGTGGCCGACGGCGAGGCCGCGTTCAACGTCATGGGCGACTGGGCGTACGGCTACTTCCACAACCCCCCGGAGGGCGGGCTCGGCAAGACGTCGAAGACCGACTTCGACTGGGCGCCGGCCCCCGGCACCGACGGCACGTACCTGTGGCTGTCCGACAGCTTCACCCTCCCTAAGGGCGCCAAGAACCGTGACGGCGCCATCGCGTGGCTGAAGGTCGCGGCGAGCAAGGAGGGCCAGGACGCGTTCAACCCGAAGAAGGGCTCCATCCCCGCCCGGAAGGACGCCGACCAGTCGCTCTACACCGGCTACCTGGCCGACGCGCTGAAGGACTGGTCGGGCGACAAGCTCGCCGGCTCCATCCAGCACGGCGTCGCGGTCGGCCAGCCGTGGCTGGCCGAGATCAACACCCAGGTCGGCCTGTTCCTCGGCACGAAGGACGTGGCCGCGCTGCAGAAGGGCCTGGCGGACGCCGCGACGGCGAACGCCCAGTAGCACGGGAGGGGCGGGCCTGCCGTCCTTTCGACGGAGGGAGTGGTCGGTGAGACGGGTGCGCACCTGGCTCCCGGGCCTGTTCCTCGTCGCGCCGTCGATCGTGGCGATCGGCGTGTTCGTGTACGGCATGCTGGGGTGGAACGTCCGGCTGGCCATGACGGACAAGCACGACGAGGTGTCCGAGGGCGACTTCGTGGGTCTGACGAACTTCGTCGACCTCTGGGACGAGGCCCGCTGGCATCTCTCGGTCAACCACGCGATCGTGTTCACGGTCGTGTTCGTGGCCGGGGCGCTGTTGCTCGGGTGGTTCCTCGCGTTCCTGATGGAGAAGGGCGTCCGGGGCGAGGGCACGTTCCGGGCGGTCTACCTGTTCCCGATGGCCGTGTCGTTCGTCGCCACCGGCATCGTGTGGCGGTGGCTGATGAACTCGGGTCAGGACGAGCGGGCGGTCGGGCTGAACCGGCTGTTCGGCTGGCTCGGGCTGCCGCAGTGGGACTGGTTCCGGGACCAGGAGTGGGGGATGGCGGCCATGGCGCTCCCCGCGATCTGGCAGATGTCCGGATATGTCATGGCGTTATTCCTGGCGGGGTTCCGGGCCGTCCCCGAGGAGCTGCGCGAGGCCGCCCGGGTGGACGGCTGCACCGAGTGGGGCGTCTACCGGCACGTGGTGCTGCCCCTGCTGCGCCCGGTCACGCTGTCGGCGCTCATCATCCTCGGGCACATCTCGCTCAAGGTGTTCGACCTGATCGTGGCGGTCGCGGGCAAGCAGATCATCACCGACGTGCCGGCGGTGTTCATGTGGGTGGCGGTCTTCGACTCCCACGATCCGGCCAAGGGGGCCACCATCGCCTCCTACATCGTGCTCAGCGTGGCCGTCTTCGTGATCCCGTACCTGATCTGGACCGTACGCAGGGAGAGGCGGCCATGACGGCGGTGGCGCGGCGCGGACGGCGGGTGCCCTCCCTCGCCAGGACGGCGATCCTGCTCGCGTTCGTGGTGATCTTCCTGATCCCCGTCTACGTGCTGCTGGTCACCAGCTTCAAGCCGCTCACCGAGGCCGACCCCGGCCAGGCGTGGAACCTGCCGCGCACCTGGACGGCCGAGGCGTGGCGGGTGGCGTGGGAGAAGCTCGCGCCGGGCCTGTGGAACAGCGTGCTGGTCGCCGTCCCCGGCTCGATCCTGTCGTGCGCGCTCGGCTCGATGAACGGGTACGTGCTCGCGAAATGGCGCTTCCCCGGCGCCGACGTGCTGTTCACGCTGTTCCTGTTCGGCATGTTCATCCCGTACCAGGGGGTGATGATCCCGCTGGTGCAGCTGCTCGTCGGGCTGAACGAGCTGACCGGGATGCCGGGCGTCTGGTACGGCGGCATCCCCGGGCTGGTGCTGGCCCACGTCGTGTACGGCATCCCGATCTGCACGCTGATCTTCCGCAACTACTACGTGACCATCCCGGGCGAGCTGATCGAGGCGTCGCGGGTGGACGGGGCCGGGATGCTCCGCACGTACTGGTCGGTCGTGCTGCCGGTGTCCGGGCCGGCCGTCGCGGTGGTGATCATCTGGCAGTTCACCTCGCTCTGGAACGACTTCCTGTTCGCCGTCTTCCTCACCGGCCCGCGGAGCTGGACGGCCATGGTGATGCTGAACAACATCGCCGGCGCCCAGGCCACCCCCTACAGCCAGCAGATGGCCGCGGCCCTCCTGGCGTCGCTCCCGACCATGCTCATCTACGTGCTGCTCGGCCGGTTCTTCATGCGCGGCCTGATGGCCGGCGCGCTGAAAGGATGACCTCGGGGTTGGCGCAGTGCGCCGGCCGCTCGCCGCGGACGTACCTCGCCACGTCGCCGGCCACGATCGAGGCGGCCTTCATGGCCGTCTCCTTGCTGGCCCCGGCCAGGTGCGGGGTCATCACCAGGTTCGGGGCGGCCAGCAGCCGCGAGCCGGCCGGGATCGGCTCCTCGGGGAAGACGTCCACCGCGGCGCCGAACAGGTGACCCGTCTCCAGCGCGTCGCAGAGCGCGTCGTAGTCGAGCAGCGCGCCGCGCGCACAGTTGACCAGCACCGAGCCGCGCGGCATCAGCGCGAGCTGCTCGGCGCCGATCATGCCGGTGGTCTCGGGCGTGGCCCGCGCGTGCAGGGACACGAACCGCGACCGGCGCAGCAGCTCGTCCAGCTCCACCCGCCCCGGCACGTCCACGTACGGGTCGTACACGAGCACCTCGGCCCCGAAGCCCGCCACCATCCTGGCCACCCGGCTGCCGATCGCCCCGTAGCCGACCAGGCCGACCGTGCTGCCCTCCAGCTCGGGGCCGACCAGGTCGAAGGAGTAGTAGTCGCCGCGCCAGACGCCGCCCGCGAGGTCAGCGTGCGTCTGCGGGACCCGGCGGGTGGCGGCCAGCATCAGCGCCAGCGTGTGCTCGGCGGTGGCGACCGCGTTGCGGCCGGGCGCGAAGGTGACGGCGACGCCCGCCTCCGTGGCGGCCTCCAGGTTGGCGTTGACCGGGCCGCCCCGGCTGACGCAGAACAGCCGCAGGTCGGGGCAGGCGTCCAGGACGCGCCGGGTGAGCGGGGCCATCTGCGTCACGCACACCTCCACCCCGCGCAGCGCGGCGATCAGCTCCTCCTCCACGTCCGAAGCCTCGTCGACCTCGCCCACCGGCCCGAACGGGACGACCGGCCACGGCAGCGTCAGCTCGCTGATCTCCAGATCGCCGGGCACCTCGCGGCGCAGCGCCGCGGCCAGCAGGTCGTTGCGGACGAAGTGGTCGCCGGCGGCAAGCACTCGGATGGTCAACGAACGGCTCCAATCGGGGTGTTGTACCGCAAGATCGCGGCCCGGGGACCGGCGGGGCCGCCGTACGGGCGCAGCTCGGTGAGCGCGCAGTTGTCCAGGCGGGGGAACAGCCGCCGGTACTCGCCGAGCGGGACGCCGATCAGCCGGCACAGGGCGAGCCTGATGGCGGTGGTGTGGGCCACCACGAGCACCCGGCCGCCGGGGGACGCGGCGGCGACGTCGAACAGCGCGGCCGTGAACCGGTCCGCGGCCTCGGCCGGGTCCTCGCCGCCCGGCAGCGGGTGGGCGCCGGGGTCTGCCTCGAAGGCGGCGCGGGCCTCGGGGAACCGCTCGCGCATCTCCCGCGCGGTCAGCCCCTCACCCTGACCGAAGTCCAGCTCCCGCAGCCGCTCGTCCGCCCGCGGGGTCAGCCCGGCCGCCGCGGCGGCGCCCGCGGCGGTGATCCGGGCCCGGCTCAGCGTGGACGACCACACCGCCGCCAGCCCCGCGCCGGCGGCCCACGCGGCGAGCTCGGCCGCCTGGTCGTGCCCGCGGCCGGTCAGCTCGATGTCGCTGATCCCGGCGTAGCGGTTCTCGGCGTGCCAGACGGTCTCGCCATGCCGCACCAGCACCAGGGTCGCGGGGCGATCGGTCATCACGGCCTCCTGGTCGCAGGCCGGCTGGTCACGGGGGCCGCTGCGCGGATGGTTCCGGGGCGTCGGGGGAGTCATCGCGCGCTCCTTTCGCGGGCGTGGGCGGCGGCGGGCTCGGGGAGCCAGCCGCGTTCTTCCAGGGCGGCGACGAAGCGCAGGTACGGCTCCCGCAGGTCCGCGCCGGACGGCTCGACGACCTCGCGGGTACGGACCATCCGCGCGGCCACCCCGGCGATCCCGGTCGTTCCGTTCACTCCGGGCGTTTCGGGTGTTCTGTGAGTGGTCGTGCCGAGAGCGGTGGTGGCTCCGGCTGCGAGGACGGCCATGCCGAGCGCCGGTTCGGCGTTCTCCCGGAGTGTCACCGGACGGCCCAGCACGTCGGCGCGGAGCCTGTTCCCGTACGCGCTCCTGGTCGCGCCGCCGGTGAGGATGATCTCGCCGTCGACCGGTGCGCCGAGCAGGTCGAGGTAGTCGAAGCAGAGCCGCTCGACGAACGCGGCACCCCGCAGGATGGCGGCGTAACGTTCCACGTCGTCGGCGGGCTCCCCCATCGTGAACCCCTCCGCGTCCGGCGCCGCGAACGGGAACCGCTCACCCCGCGACACCAGCGGGTAGATGATCGGCAGCCCCGCCGCCTCCCACGCCCCGCCGCTCCCGCGACCGTACGCGCCGTCGGAACGCCCCGTGCTGCCGGAACCCGGGACGCCTCCGCCGCCCGGGGCGGTGCGGCGGGCGGCGGCTTCGGCGGCCAGGGCGTCGAGGTCGCGTCCGGGCAGGTCGCGGGAGAGGACGCCCGCGCCGGTGCTGGACGCGCCGCCCGGCAGCCACGAGCCGTCCGGGGCGCGGTGCGAGTAGACGACGCCGAGCGGGTCGTGGACCAGCTCACGGGTGACGCCCTTGAGGACGAGCGTGGTGCCCAGCACCGAGTTCCAGCTTCCCGGGGTGAGGGCGCCCGCGCCGAGCTGGGCGGCGCACCCGTCGGTGGTCCCCGCGATCACGGGGGTGCCCTCCGGGATGCCGGTGGCCCTCGCCGCCTCGGCGCACACCGCGCCGATCCGGGTGCCGGGCCGTACCACCTCGGGCAGCGCCGAGGTGGGCACCCCGAGCGCGGACAGCACGTCGGACGGCCAGCGTTCGTCGATCAGGTCGACCCCGGTCTTGAGCGCGTTGCTCAGGTCGGTCGCCACCTCGCGCCCGCACAGCCGCCGGTTGACGAAGTCGCTCTGGTGGGCCGCCCGCGCCCCCGGCGGGGCGTCCGCGAGCAGCCACAGCAGCTTGGGCAGCGCCCAGTTGGCCTGCATCCGCCGGTACCCCAGCCGCTCCCAGACGGGCGCGCCCACCGCGTTCACCCGGTCCACCAGCCCGGCCGCGCGCCGGTCGTCGTACATGAGGGCGGGCGTCAGCGGCGTCCCGTCCGGCGTGGTGAGCAGGACGGTGCCGGAGGTGGCGTCGACCGCGACGCCCTCGATCCGTCCGGCGGGCACCTCGCGCAGCGCCTCCCGGGTGGCGGCGGCCAGCGCCGCCCACCACTCCTCGGGGTCCTGCTCGTGCCGGACGCCGTCGCGGTGGCTGGTCAGCGGGCGGACGGCCGCGCCGAGCACCCGCCCGTCCGCGTCCACGGCCATCGCGCGCACGCTCTGCGTGCCGAGGTCGATCCCGATCCACGCGCTCATGTCCGGCTCCGCGTCTCGGCGAGCAGCGGCCAGGAGCGGGCCGCCTGATCGCGCAGGGTCAGGAAGTTCCGGTACGCGTCCGCGTACGGGCCGGGCTCGGGCTCGACGGCGTCCCCGAGCCGCACGTGCCGGGCGGCGGCGTCCTGGATGGTCGAGGCGCCGGTGGCGGCGAGGCCGACGAGGAACGCCCCCCTGGCGCCGACCTCGGCGTCCACCGGGCGCAGCACCGGCAGTCCGGTGACGGCGGCGATGAGCCGCAGCCACAGCGCGCTGGCCGAGCCGCCGCCGCATACCCGCAGCTCGCGCGGGGCCGCGCGGGTCGCGGCCAGGCAGTCCTGGACGACGAGGGTGAGCCCTTCGAGCACGGCGCGGGCGACCTGCTCGCGGCCGTGCTCGACCGACATGCCGAGGAAGGACCCCCGGGCCAGCGGGTCGGAGAACGGCAGCCGTTCACCGGCGGGGGAGAGGTACGGCAGGAACGCCAGGCCGCGCGCCCCCGGTTCGCTCCGGGCGGCCAGTTCGCCCAGTTCGCCCGGCCGGTCGAGCCCGAGCAGCCGGCAGGCCCATTGGATCACTTCGGTGCCGGTGAACGTGGGGAAGGCGCGCAGGTAGCCGCCCGGCGCCGCGATGGTGATGCCGATCGGGTCGCCGTCCAGGTCCGGCCGTTCGACCAGGGTCTCCACGCAGAGCGTGGTGCCGAGGATGCCGCACGCCTGGCCGGGGCTGACCGCGCCCGCGCCGAGCGCGGTCGTGACGATGTCGTACGGTGCCATCACCACGGGCGTGCCCTCGGGCAGTCCGAGCAGGTCGGCCGCGGGCTTCGACAGCCCGGCCGTGCGCCGGGCGTCGTCGCGGATCTCGGGCAGCAGCCGTCCGGCGGGGTCCAGCCCGAACAGTTCCACCAGCTCGGGGGCGTAGCGGCGGGCGCGCAGGTCCATGAACGGGGCGGAGGCGTCCGACTCCTCGGCGGCGATCTCTCCGGTCAGCTTCGCGAAGATCCAGCCGCCGCAGGTGAGGTTGGCGGTGGAGCGGTCCAGCCGGTCGGGGTCGTGCCGCATGAGCCAGGACAGGATCGCGTGCGGCAGCCCGGTGGCGGCCGACGAACCGTTGACCCGGAACGCCCGCTCGGCCTGCCCGGACCGGATCCAGCCGTCCACGATCGCGGCGGCGCGGCCGTCGTTCCACAGGATGGCCGGGCCGGTCGGCTCGCCGGCGGCGTCGACGAGCCAGCAGCCGTCGCCCTGCGCGGTCACGGCCACGAAGTCGACCGGTTCGCCGAGGGCCGCGGCCACCTCGCGGACGGTGGCGGCGACGGCGTCCCAGACCGCGCCCATGTCCTGCTCGGCATGGCCGGGTGCGGGCCTGGAGACGACCGTGGGCCGCCTGGACACGGCGGTCTCGGCGCCGTCGCCGTCGTAGCCGACCGCCTTGATCACCGTGGTGCCGGCGTCGACGCTGATGGCCGCCATCACGCCCTGCCGTGCGAGGTCCTCGACCGGCGCGAGACGGAGTCGACGACCACCGCCAGGAGCAGGACGGCCCCGGTGACCATGAAGCGGATGGAGGAGTCGAGGTTCAGCAGCGTCAGGCCGCTGGAGATCGACTGGATGACGATGATGCCGAGCAGCGCGCCGAAGGCGGTGCCGCGCCCGCCGAACAGGCTCGTGCCGCCGATCACCGCGGCGGCGATGGCGTTGAGGTTGACGTCGCCGCCGCCGCTGCTCTGGTTGGCCGCCGCCAGCCGGGCCGCGGCCAGGATGCCGCCGACCGCCGCGAGCGAGGAGCAGAGCACGAACACCGAGGTGTAGACCTGCTTGACGTTGATGCCCGCGCGCCTGGCCGCCTCGACGTTGCCGCCGACCGCGTACACGGACCGGCCCCACTGGGTGCGCGAGAGCAGGTAGTGCATGACCAGCACCAGCGCCACGAAGAACACGAACATCCAGCCGACGCCGCGCGTCTGGCCCAGGTACCAGACCACGAACAGCAGCGCCGCCAGCAGCGCGGCGCTCCGCGTCACCAGCGCCGAGGTGCTCTTCGACGACAGCCCGGCCGCGCGCCGCTCGCGGGCGTGCAGGTAGCCGCTCGCGAAGAGCCAGACGGCGGCGACCACGGCGAGCGTGTACGCCAGCCAGCCGGGCAGGAAGGCGAGCTGGGCGAAGTTCACCAGCCCCGAGTCGAAGGGCAGGTTGATCGCGCCCTTGGTGCCGAGCACGTACAGTTGCAGGCCGAGGAAGCCGAGCAGGCCCGCGAGGGTGATGACGAAGCTGGGCACGCCGAACCGGTTGAACAGCTGGGCGTACACCCAGCCGATGGCGGCGCCCATGATGACCGCGGCGCTGATCGCCACCCAGACCGGCAGCCCCTGGTCCACGAAGAGCACGGCCAGCACGGCGCCCGAGAGGCCGCTGACCGAGCCGACGGACAGGTCGATCTGGCCGACCAGCAGCACGCACACGATGCCCAGCGCGATGATGCCGACCGCGGCCGACTCCATGGTCAGGTTCACCAGGTTCTGGCTGGACAGGAAGATCGGGTTGAGGATCTGCAGCACGCTCCAGATGACGATCAGCCCGACCACGACGGGGATCACGCCGAGGTCGCCGCCGCGCGCCCGCTCGACCACGTCGGTGAGCGCGCCGCGCAGGCCCTCACGCTGCTGGAGCCGCTCGTCCTGGCGGTCGGTGGCCACTGTGCTCATGACGGGAGCCCTTCCTGATGCCGGCTCGCCCGCCGGGTCACCGCGTTGTCGGTGGCCCCGGTGATCGCGGCGATGATGTCCTCGGCGGAGACGTCGCCGACGTCGAAGACGCCGTTGTTGCGGCCCAGCCGCAGCACCGCGACCTTGTCGGCCACGGCCTTCACGTCGGCCATGTTGTGGCTGATCATGATCACCCCGAGCCCGTTCTCGCGGAGCCGCTCGACGAGGTTGAGCACCTCGGCCGTCTGGGCGACGCCCAGCGCGGCCGTGGGCTCGTCCAGGATGATGATCTTCGGGTCGCCGAGCAGCGACCGGGCGATCGCCACGGTCTGGCGCTGGCCCCCGGACAGCGCCGCCACCGGGACCCGGACACTCGGGATCTTGGCCGAGAGCTGCCGGAGCAGCTCCCACGAGCGGGTCTCCATCGCCACGTCGTTCAGCCGCAGCGGGCGGATCTCCTGGCCCAGGAACAGGTTCTGGATCACGTTGAGGTTCTCGCAGAGGGCCAGGTCCTGGAAGACGGTGGCGATGCCGAGCCTGTGCGCGGCCGCCGGATTGGGGATGTCGACCACCCGGCCGGCGAACGTGATCGTCCCGGCGTCCGGCGGATGGACCCCCGAGAGGATCTTGACCAGCGTGGACTTGCCCGCGCCGTTGTCCCCGACCACCGCGACGACCTGGTGTGCCGCCACGTCGAGGTCGATGCCGGTGAGCGCGGCCACCGCCCCGAAGTTCTTGCTGACGCCGCGCAGGGACAGGACGGTGTCCGGTTGCTGAGTGGGCGACACGGGGACCCCCTACTTGATGTCGAGCTCGGCGCAGCCCTCGGCGTACTCGCCGGTGCACACCTCGGCCGCCTTCATGATGCCGCTGTCGAACAGCACCTCCTTGATGTTGTCCCTGGTCACGACCGTGGGGACGAACAGCTCGGAAGGCGTGTCGTACAGGGTGGTCTTGCCCTCGGGCTTCTGGCCCTGCATGAACTGGTGGGCGACCCCGGCGGCGGCCTCGGCGACGATCTTGATCGGCTTGGAGATCGTGTTGTACTGGTCGCCCTTGATGATGCGCTGGGCGGCGGCGATCTCCGCGTCGTTGCCGGTGACCGGCGGCACGTCCTTGCCCGCCGCCTTGAAGGCGGCGATGGCGCCGCTGGCGGTGCCGTCGTTGGCCGCGACCACGCCGACGATGTCGTCGCCGAACTGGGTGACCTGGCCGCTGACCCAGGTCTGCGCCTTCTCCGGGCTCCACTCGGGGGTGTCGTACTCGGCCAGCAGCTTGAAGCCGCTGGTGTCGACGGCGCTGTGGATGCCCTTCTTGATCAGGCCGGCCGCCGCGTCCGTCGGGGAGCCGTTGACCTGGAGGACGCCGCCCTCGGCCCCCTCCGCCTTGAGGTGCTCGACCAGCGACGCGGCGATCATCGAGCCGATCTTCTCGTTGTCGAAGGAGATGTAGTAGTCGGCGGGCGTGGACGGGATCGGCCGGTCGTAGGCGATGATCGGGACCTGCTGCGACTGCGCGGCCCGGACGATGCTGGCCGCTGCGGTGGAGTCGACGGGGTCGAGCACGATGGCCTTGACGCCCTGGGCCAGCGCCGAGTTCGCCTGCTGCTGTTGCTTGGCGGCGTCGGAGTCGGCGTTCTGGTAGATGACGGAGCAGCTGGGGCAGAGCTCCTTCATCTTGGCCTCGAACAGCGGCTTGTCCTGCTGCTCGTACCGGGTGGAGGCCAGGTCGGGCATGAGGAAGGCGACCTTGCCGTTCTCCGCGCCGCCCGCGCCGCCACCGGTGGCCTCGCCGTCGCCGGTGGAGCCGGAGCCGCACGCGGCCAGCGCCGAGGTCGCGAGGACCGCCACGGCGGCGAAGGCGGACGTCCGCATCTTGATTCTGTTCACGGGTACTTACCTCACTCGCTCATCCAGCCGGACGCCTCGCGTCCTCGGGTGGTCGCGTCCCCCGGTTGCGACCCGGGACGTGCCTCACAAGGGGCGACGTCCCATGGTGCGCCACACGGTAGCGTGAGAGCAGAATATTTGTCCAGCACCGGTGTTCACTAGACCACCCAACCCGGTCCCTTCGGGTGAACAGGTGTGCACGGGCTCAGCGCGCGGCGGCGAGGATGCTCTCGGCGGTCAGGGCGTCGGTGACGAGCCGGTTGAAATAGCCGCCCCTGGCCCCGGCGATGATCGAGAGGACCTTCTCCGCGCCCACCGCGACGGCGATCGAGTGCGGGATCCGCCGCAGCTCCTCCAGACCGGCCGCGACCAGGCGCTCGCTGCCCGGATAGCCGACCGGGTCGCCGTCGCGGTCGAAGAAGCGCGAGCACACGTCGCCCACGGCGCGGCGCAGGCTGGGCTCCTCGCGCGGCACGAACGCGGGCACCACCTGGCGCATCAGCGGCGGCGAGCCGACGCCCACGACCGCGCACCTGGCCTGGGCCCACAGGTCCATCACCCGGCGCACCGACGGCTCGTGCTGCAGCGAGTAGAACAGCTCGGGGCCCGGCAGCGCGGGCGCGTACAGGTAGTGAGGCACGCCCCCGACCTGCTCGGCGAACAGCCGGGTGGTCTCGTTGGTCTGGAACCAGGGCTGCGGGTCCTGCTGACCGCCGACCGCCGGGGCGATCCGCACGCCGGGGAAGCGGCCGAGCCCTTCGCGGGCGCACTCGTACACGGTGCTGCCGGACGACACCAGGACCACGTCACCCGACTCCAGCCCCACCGCCGCCAGCGCCTTGGCCAGGCCGGGGGCCAGCCACGGGCCCAGCGCCGGGCCGCTGACCCTGGGCACCAGGTGGACCCGGTCCAGGTTCAGCACGTCGGCGACCTGGCTCGCCAGATGGCCGCCGGCCAGCCGCTCGGGGCGATGCACCTTGATCTCGACGATCCCCTGCCGGCGCGCCTCGGTCAGCAGCCGGCTCACGGTCGCCCTGCTGACGCCGAGCCGCTTGGCGATGTCGGCCTGGGTGGCGTCCTGGAGGTAGTACTGCGACGCCGCGGCGTACATCAGCTCCTGGGGGAAGCGGGCTTCCTGTGCGGCGTCGGCGTTCATGCGCGCGCTCCCTGGGGTCTGTGAACAAGTGTGCTGAACGGATGCGCTCGACTATACCTTCGTGCCATCCCGAGGAAAGGCTAGCGATCCCGGGGCCCGTCCGGGAGCGGGCGCGGCTCGTCAGAGAACCGACCCCGCGCAGAGGGCGTCGCCGAGCGGGGTCCGCGCGTACAGGACGCTGCGGCCGGTGCGGGTGCCGCTGATCAGCCCCGCCTCGCGCAGCGCCGCCAGATGGCCGCCCGCGGTGCCCACGCTCAGCCCGAACAGCGCGGCCAGCTGGGTGGTCGTCGCCGGCGCGGCCAGCTCCTCCAGGACGCGGGCGCGGGTGCGCCCGATCAGCCGCGCCAGCCGTGCCAGCCGCGCCGGCCCGGAGCTCGGCGACGGCGGGCCCACCGCGGTCCCGCGCGCGGGATAGATCAGCGCGTACGGCCACGCCTCCGCGAGATAGGCCCCCAGGTTGCCGATGAACGCCGACGGCAGGAACAGCAGCCCCTGACCGCCCAGCCGGTGCCGCTCCTCCTCGGCCCCGATCGCGATCTCGAGGTGGCCGTCGTCGTGCCAGCGCACCTGGTCGCTCAGGTCGTCGAGCGCCGCCGCCCACCCGTACGCGGCCAGCCGCCCGGCCCGCTGCACCACGTCCCGCTCCAGGATCGCGTGGAAGTGCGGCCATGTCCTGGACACGATCTCCGTCCAGAGGGCCTCGTACGCGTCCGCGATCAGCCGTACCACGTCCGGGCCCAGCAGCAGGTCCCTGAGCGCGGCCGGCGCGGGCGGCCGGCGGGCCAGCACCGCGGCGATCTCGGCGTGCGCCTGCTCGATCGGCGTCCGCCGCATGGCGGACAGCTCCGCCTCGAACGGCACGCGCACGCCGGTGGGCGGCGGCGCGACGAAGTCCACGTTGGCGTCGCCCCGGTTGCCGGACACGACGGCCACGGCGGCGAGCGCCGGGTGACGGCGCTCCAGCTCCCGGTACGTCCCGCGCCACCGCTCGACCCAGTGCCGGTGCACGCCGCCCGGCCCGCGGCCGTCGAGCAGCCATTGCGCGTGCATGGTCTCGATCAGCGGCGAGATCGCGAACCGGCTGGCGGCCACGTCCTGAGGGGTGACGTCGATTCTTACCACCATCTTTCGGTTATATCCGAAAGCTTCGCCGCGCGCGGGGGCCCCCGGCCACCATCGGGAGGAGCAGGCCCGGCGGCCCCGCCCTCCCTCCGGGGCCGCCACCCCTTAATCCCCGAGGAGTTGGTGTGGCGTCCACCGAACGCGGAGCCACCTACGGCGAGGTGTTCGCCGTCCGCGAGTTCCAGGTGCTGTTCGGCAGCTTCGCGCTGCTGGTCTCCGGCGACTCGATCAAGATGCTGGCGCTCTCGGTGCTGGTGTACGCGGAGAGCGGCTCGCCCGGCCTGGCCGCGGCCGCGTACATGGCGGGCTGGCTGCCGCACATCGCCGGCGGCATGTTCCTGCTGTCGCTGGCCGACCGGCTCCCGGCGCGGGGACTCATGGTGGCGGGCGAACTGGTCAGGGTCGCGGTGTGCCTGCTCCTGGCGTACGCCGGGCTGCCGGTGTGGGCGATGATCGTGCTGGTGCTGGCCACCGGCGTGTTCGCGCCGCTCTTCGGCGCGGCGCGCAGCGCCATGCTCCCGGACGTGCTGCCCGGGGACGCGTTCGTCCTGGGCCGGTCGCTGCTGGGCATGACCTCGGCCGGCGCCCAGATCGCCGGACTGGCGGTGGGCGGCGCCTTCCTGGCCACCACCGGCCCGCAGGGCGCGCTCGCGGCCACCGCCGCGCTGTCCGCGCTCGGCGCCCTGGTCCTCCGCTTCGGACTGCCCGGCCGCCGGCCCCGCCAGGCGTCCGCCCACGGGCGGGGCGCCGTGCGGACCACGCTGCGGGTGAACAGGACGCTGCTCGCCGACCGGCGGGTGCGCGGGCTGCTGCTGGCGTCCTGGACGCCGCCGCTCTGCCTGGCCGGGGCGGAGGCGATGATCGTGCCGTACCTGGGCGGTCAGGGGAAGGCCGGGGTGGTGCTGGCCGCGGCCGCCGCCGGGATGGCGGTGGGGGAGTTCGCCGTCGGGAGGTTCGCCGCGCCGGCGCTGCGGGAGCGGCTCTCGCTGCCGCTGGCCGTGCTGATGGGCGTGCCGTGGCTGGCGTTCCTGGCCGCGCCCGGCGTCGCGTGGTCCGCCGTGCTCGCCGCCGTCGCGGCGGGCTGCCTCGCCTACCAGCTGGGCCTGCAGCGCCGGTTCGTCGACGCGGTGCCCGAGGAGGTGCGCGGCCAGGCGTTCGGCCTGCTGTCCACGGGCCTCATGACCGGCCAGGCGGTGGGCGCGGCCCTCGTCGGCGTCGCCGGTGAGCTGCTCACGCCCCGCCTCGGGATCGTCGTCGCGGGCGTCGCCGGCGTCCTCGCCGCCCTCGCGCTCTTCCGCCCCCTCCGCCCCGAACCGCCCGCCCCCGCCGCGCCGCCCGCCGCGCCGCCCGCCGCGAGCCCCGCCGCCCGGACCCCGTGAACCGGCTTACGGCGGCAGCTCGCCCGAGCCGCGGCGGACCAGCGCCACCGGCAGGACGGGATGCTCGGCCGGCCCGCCGTCGCCCGACAGCCGGCGGAAGAGCAGCTCGGCCGCCACCCGCCCCATCCGCGCCGGATCCTGCGCGACCACCGTCACGGCCGGCCGCAGCAGGTCCGCCAGCTCGAAGTCGTCGAACCCCACCAGCGCCGTAGGCCGTCCCGCCAGCACGCGCAGCGCGGTCACCGTGAGCCGCCCGTTGCCGGTGAACAGCGCCGTCGGCGGCCGGTCCAGGGCCAGCATCCGGTCGAGCGCCTCCCGTACGGAGTCGAGGGTGGGCGCCCGCATGGACACCAGCCGCTCGTCGTAGAGCCGGCCGAGCGCGGTCCGGTAGCCGTGCAGCCGCCGCGCGGCCGTGAAGATCGTGGGCTGGTCGCCGAGGAACGCGATCCTGCGGTGCCCGTGCGCCAGGAGGTGGCGGGTGGCCAGGGCGGCGCCGCCGGCGTTGTCGGCGAGCACGGTGTCGACGTCGAGGCCGGGCCCCGGCGGCCGGTCCACGAACACGGCCGGGGTGCCCGCGTCCAGCTCGGGCCGCAGGTAGGAGTGGTCGGCGCCGGCGGGCACCACGATCAGCCCGTCCACCCGCCGCGCGCAGAACGCCCGCACCAGCTCGTGTTCCCGCGCCGGGTCCTCGCTGGACGACGCGCTCAGCAGCAGGCAGCCGTGGGCCGCGGCCACGGACTCCACGGCCCGGCCCAGCCCTGCGTAGAACGGGTCGGCCACGTCCTCGATGACCAGCCCGACGGTGGAGGTCCGGCCCCGGCGCAGCACGCGGGCGCTCTCGTTGCGGCTGTAGCCGAGCCGGTCGATGGCCGCGCGCACCCGGTCGGCGGTCGCGGGGTGGACGCCGGGCTCGCCGTTGACCACGCGGGACACGGTCTTGAGCGCGACGCCCGCTGCCGAGGCGACGTCCTTCATCGTCGGTCTCACGTCTAGGATCCTTTCTCACCGCGCAGTGCCGGACAACGTTGTCAACCCACTGTGCGAAGGGAGGAGCCCCATGTCGTTCAGGTCCGCGCTGCTCGTCGCCGGTTTCGTGCTGGCCGCGCTGAACCTCCGGCCCGCCATCGCGGGGATCTCGCCCCTCCTCGACGAGATCATGACCGACCTCGGGCTCACCCCCGCCGCCGGCGGCGGCATCGCCACGGTCATGGTGATCTGCTTGGGCGTGTTCGGGCCGCTCGCGCCGCTGCTCGCCCGCCGCATCGGCCTGGACCGCACGCTGCTGGCCGGCCTGCTGGTGCTGGCGCTCGGCCTGCTGCTGCGCGTGCTGGACGGCGCCCCGGTCCTGTACGCGGGCTCGGCCATCGCGGCGACGGCCATCGCGGTGATGAACGTGATCATGCCCGCGATCGTCAAGCAGCACTTCCCCGGCCGGGTGAACCTGCTCACCGGCGTCTACTCCTCGGCCATCGTCGGCGGCGCGGCGGGCGGCTCGGCCCTGGTCATCCCCCTGGAGCGGGCCACCGGCCACGACTGGCGCGGCGTGTCGGCGCTCATGGCGGTGCCGGCCGTGGCGGCCGCCCTGCTCTGGCTGCCGCAGGCGTTCGGCAGGCAGGCGGCGCCGCAACAGGGCCCGCGGCCCATCCGGGCCATCCTGCGCAGCCCGCTGACCTGGCAGATCACGGCCTGGATGGGGCTGCAGTCTGCGAGCTTCTACATCATGCTGGCCTGGCTGCCGAAGATCTTCCTGGACGCCGGCCTGCCCGCCGACCAGGCGGGCTACCTGCTCGGGCTGACGACCCTGGTCCAGGTGGCCGCCACGCTGGGGGTGCCGGTGCTGGCCGGGCGGCGGGCGTCGCAGGTCCCGTACGTGATGGCGGCGGGGGTGCTGACGGGCGCGGGCTACCTGGCGGTGCTGGTGGCGCCGACGACCGTGCCGTGGCTGTGGATGATCGTGCTGGGCATCGGGCAGGGGGCGTCGTTCGCGCTGGCGCTGCTGATCATCGCGCTGCGGCCGGCCGACCCGGCGTCCGTGACGGCGCTGTCCGCGGTGGCGCAGTCGGTCGGGTACGTGATCGCGGCGCTCGGGCCGCTGCTGTTCGGGTATCTGGCCCAGATGTCCGGAGGCTGGTCGGTGCCGCTGATGGCCGGGCTGGGCGTGGTGGGCGCGCAGCTCGTCAGTGGCTGGTTCGCGGGACGCCCTGCTACCTTAGGTAAGCCTAACTAGGGGGTTCCTGCGTGCTGACCGAGGTGCTCGAACGCGCCGCCGCCGCACGCGGTGGCGTGCTGGGGGTGGAGCCCGGCCTGGTCATCGAGCCCGACGAGAGCTGGACGGCCGTCGCCGAGCTGGTGCGCGAGCCGTACGTCCCGCTGGGCGAGCTGGTCGACGAGACGGCGGCGCGCTGGAACGCGCCGCGCCACGTCGGCGCGGCCCTGTTCTGGAAGACCTACGGCTACTGGCACACGATGCCGATGGCGCTCGGCTGGGCGCTGGACGGGCGGGTGCCGATCATGAAGCTGGCGGACACGTACGTCAGGCGCTCCGACGCCGGGGTGACGGTCGCGGCCACCCGCGTGAGCTGGGCGGAGGGCGCGGAGGCGATCCGTGAGGCGCTGGAGGAGTCGCAGCGGCCCCTGGTCAGGGCGCTCGGCGCGCTGGCCCGGGTGGGGGAGCGGACCCTGTGGGGCTCGACGGCCGAGGCGTTCGCGCACCCGCTGACCGAGCTGGTGCCCGGCGACTACATGGAGCTGCTCAGGCGGATCGGCAAGCCGGTGGACGGCCTGATCGAGCCGGCCGGCGACGGCTTCTTCCGCCGGACCTGCTGCCTGTGGGTGACGCTGCCGGACGCCGAGGCGTGCGGGACCTGCTGCGTGCTGCGGACGTCCGACGCGGCGTGACCGTGGTGTGACCGCGTGGTCACCGGAATGTCGGCGGCACGGTCTATCGTGACGGGATGCCCCGCAAGCGAGCGACGATCCGCGAGGTGGCGCGGGCGACCGGCCTGTCACCCGCCGCCGTCTCCTACGCCCTGCGCGGCATCCAGGTCTCCCCGCAGACCGTCGAGCGGGTCCGCGCGGTCGCGGCCGAGCTGGGCTACGAGGCCGATCCGATCGCCCGCGCCCTGGCCAGCGGGCGCACCGGCATGATCGGCCTGCTCTGCGGCTCGCTCGAAGACCTCTGGCAGCAGTCGCTGGCCGTGGGCATCAGCCGGGGCCTGCGCGAGCACGACCGCTACGCCCTCATCCTCGACGCCGTCGGCGACCCCGCGCGCGAGCAGGCCCTGGCCCAGCAGCTGCGCGACCAGCGCGTCGACGGCCTCATCGTGCAGCCGCTCGACCCGGCCGCGCCGTTCTGGCCGGAGCTGTGCGCGTCGCTGCCGGTGGTGGCGATCGGCGACTCGCTGCGCGGCACCGCCGCCGAGGTGATCTTCGACAACCGGCGCGGCGTCACCCTCGCGCTCGAACACCTGCGCTCGCAGGGCCACCGCCGCGTCGGCGTGCTCACCCCGACCCGGCCCAGCACCCCCGACCGCCCGGCCGACGTGCACGTCATGGCCGAGGCCGAGCGGCTCGGCCTCCACATCGAGATGGCCAGCGCCGCCCACGGCCCGTCCGGCGCCACGCGGGCCGCCCGCGACCTGCTGACCGGCGCCCGGCCCAGCGCCGTCTTCTGCTTCGCCGACTCGATCGCCTACGGCGTCTACGCCGCCGCCCGCGACCTGGGGCTGTCCATCCCGGGCGACGTCTCGGTGATGGGCTACGACGACCATCCGATGTCGGGGCTGCTCACGCCGGGGCTGGCCACCGTCGACTGGAACATCGACGGCATCGTCTCCGCGTCCGTCCGGCTCATGAGCGAGGCGGCAGACGGGCGGGGTGAGCGCCGGCGCGTCGTCCAGCGACCCACCCTGCGGGAGCGTGGTTCGGTGGCCGACCTCAGTCTCCGTCGGGGATGAGCCAGCTGAGCAGCCAGGTCACCACGCTGACGATGATCGCGCCGACGAACGCGTCCGGCCAGAAGGCGTCGACGTGGAAGGGGATGTCCAGCTGGCCCGCGACCCAGCTGGTCAGCAGCAGCATGGCGGCGTTGATGACCAGGAGGAACAGCCCCAGGGTGAGCACGATCAGCGCGCACCCGAGGCCCTTCACGATGGGCTTGACGATGGCGTTGATGATGCCGAAGATCAGCGCGACGATCAGGAGCGTGCCCCAGTAGGTCGCGGAGTTCTCCGGCGCGGTCACGTCGATGCCGTCGATGAACTGGACCGCCACCCAGAGCGCGACCGCGGCCGCCAGGGTTCTGATGATGAATCTCACGCTGCTTGATCCTCCCACTGACCGTGCCGGACCGATAGGCCGAGGCTGGTTTCGATGCGTTACCGCCCCGCTCACTGGGGAAAGAGGGGCTTCTACCAGGAAGGAGCGAGATGGACGCCACCGGACTCGAAACGCTGTCGGACAGCGAACTGCACGAGCGGGCCGTGCGCTACGCCGTCCGCCACGGGGACCTCGGGTTCCTGTGGAACCTGCTCAAGGTGATCCCCGCCGCCGAGGCGGCCACCGGCCACCACAGCGAGACGACGGCCGACCTCACCCGCGTGTCGGCGCTGCTCAGCGACGCGATCACGGCGGGTGAGGGAAACCTGGGGGCGGCGCTCCGCCCGGTCTACCTGGAATACCTGCGCGAGCACCCCGACGCCTAGCCGGCGAGCAGCGTGCCCGCTCCGCTGTAGGCGGCCAGTCCGGGAGTGCCGAAGAGCTGCCCGTCGAGGTCCACGATCAAGGTCTGGTACGGTCCCTCGGCGGCCAGTCCGGTGGCGAAGCGCCGGGCGACGACCGGGCCCATCGCGTACATGGCGGTGGCGTAGGCGTCCGCCACGCCCAGGTCGGGGCCGAGCACGGTGACGGAGGACAGGTCCTGCCGGGGCTCGCCCGTACGGGGGTCCACGATCTTGGCGCGGCCGGAGGTCGCGACGGCCACGTCGTGCGCGAACAGGACCCGGCGCACCGCGCCGGTGCGCGGGTCGCGGACGCCGACGCGCCAGCGCCTGCCCGGGGAGACCGAGCCGCGCACCCGGATGTCGCCGCCGGCGTCGATGAGGTGGTCGACGGCGCCCGCCTGCGTCAGCGCCCGTGACAGGCGTTCCAGCGCCCAGCCCTTGATGTAGCCGGACGGGTCCACCTTGCCGTTGATCCGGGCGTCGAACCAGCCGTCGGTCGCGGCGCTCATCTCGTCGCACCGGTGCAGCACCTCGACGATCTCCGGCACCTGGCGCAGGGTCTGACCCCGGTTGAGCCGGCCGATCTGGCTGTCCTCGTCGTCCGGGTCGAACGTCTCCTCCACCCAGCGCAGCCACCTGAACGCGTGGTCCAGCACGGGAGCCAGCTCCCGTGACGGCAGGGCGGTGCGGATGTCGACGCTGACGTGCGCGCCCATGAACTGTCCGGCGCGGGCGGTACCGGGGAAAGCCATCACCTTTGCCTCCTTAGACCAGTAACACTCTCATAACAGAGGTAATGTCGTCCTAAACCGAAACCCCTGCTTGACCGGTCCTTTACCGGTTCCTTGCGGTGTGAACCTGTGTGCCGGGGACGGCCAG
This sequence comes from Nonomuraea sp. CA-218870, assembly GCF_050936535.1. Classification (NCBI taxonomy): domain Bacteria; kingdom Bacillati; phylum Actinomycetota; class Actinomycetes; order Streptosporangiales; family Streptosporangiaceae; genus Nonomuraea; species Nonomuraea sp. CA-218870. The sequence continues at coordinate 889,964 of NZ_JBNJMN010000002.1, forward strand.
CCTGGACAGCGCGCCTCGCACGTACCGCTGGAAGTGCCGCGGACCGGCGAGGATCACCTCGCGCTCGGCGATGTCCGGCACCTGCCTGCTCAGGCCGGAGGCGCTCAGCCGCTCCTTGGCCCGCGGGTCGTGCTCGGCGCCGACCACCAGCACCACGCCGTGGCGATCCCGCAGGTCGAGCAGTTCGGCGGTGACCCGGTCGGTGCGGTAGACGGCGACGGTGTCGGCGCCCCCGCCGGCGAGCAGCCGCCGCAGCGCGGCCGGCTCCAGCCCGGCGGCGATGAGCACGGTGCCCCTGGTACGCCGCTTGGCGTGCCGGTTGGTGCGCCGATCGAGGACGCCTGCCGCCATCGCCGCGGCCATCGCGTACACGGCGAGAGCCGCGCCGGTGACCGGGGAGGCGTAGCCGAGCCGGTGGGCGGCCAGCGGCGCGCACACCCCGAGCAGGAAGAGCACAGGACCGAGGACGTTCCGCTCGCTGGCCATGACAGCCACCATGCGTGCCGAAGATGAGAGCCGGGTGAGTAGGGTCTAAATCATGGCTAACGTGCGGGTTGAGCGGACCGAGGACGGCGGTTTCCTGGCGACGAACGCCAGAGGCGCCGAGGTGCGGATGGGCGGCGGGACGGACGAGGGCGTGTTCACCCCCGTCGAGCTGCTCCTGGCGGCGCTGGGCGGGTGCCACATCGTCACCGTCGAGCCGCTGACGGCCAAGCGGGGCCAGCGCCTGGTGCGCCTGGCCATGGAGATCTCCGCCGACAAGGCCGAGCCCAACCGGCTCGGGCCCATCACCGTCCGCTACGACGTCGAGCTGCCCTCGGAGGAGGCCGACGAGGTGTTCAGGGCGGTGGCGCACCGGGTGCACGAGAAGTACTGCACCGTGGGGCGTTCGCTGGAAGAGGGCACCGAGGTCCGGTTGGACATCCCGTAGCCCTGATTAAACGGATATTCGACTGCGTTATGACGCGGTCGTTGCATAGGCCCCGGTAGCGTCGTAGACAGGTCGGAAGCAGTGCGACCGACCGAGGACCTACACCGAAAAAGCAGACGGCGGAGGGGGACCGCTCGTCTGCGGCGCGGGACCGCCGGGGCTTTTGGGGGAAAGCCGCCGGCCTGGACCGCCAACCGGATCGGGGTCGGGCAGATTTGGGGGAACTGCCCGGCCCCGATCTCATGCGTATCGGGCCCCCGTCTCCGCGTATCCGGGCTCGCGAGCCGGCCGCCCCGATCAGCCGGTCCAAGCGGTGCGTATCGTACGGTCCCGTGACGAAAGTGCTCATCGACTGCGATCCCGGCATCGACGACGCCATGGCGCTGGCCCTCGCGGCGGGCGCCCCGGGCCTGGAGCTCGTGGGCGTGACGACCGTGGGCGGCAACGCCGACCTGGCGGTGACCACCAGGAACGCCCTGGCGCTCCGGGAGTTCCTGGACCTCGGCGACATCCCGGTCGCCCCCGGCAGCCCCGGCGCCCTCCTGCACCCCGTGGTGCGCGCCGGCCACGTGCACGGCCCCACAGGACTCGGCGACGCCGTGCTGCCCGAGCCGGTGCGCGCCGCGGCCGACGGGCACGCGGTCGACCTCATCATCGACACCCTGCGCGCCGCCCCCGGCGAGGTCACGCTCATCGCGATCGGCCCGCTCACCAACCTCGCGCTCGCCGTGCGCAAGGAGCCGCGCGTCGTGGAGTGGGCCCGCGACCTCGTCATCATGGGCGGCTCCTGGACCCGCGGCAACCACAACCCCGCCGCCGAGTTCAACATGCTCGCCGACCCCGAGGCCGCCGCCATCGTCTTCGAGTCCGGCTGGACGGTGCGGATGCTGGGCCTGGACGTGACCCTGACGGCCGTCATCAACGCCGAGGTGCTGGACCGCATGCGCCCGCTCGGCCGTCTGGCCGAGCTCCTGGTCCCGGCCGCCACCGCGTACGGCACGGTCACCGCCGACGCCGGCCCGGCCGTCCACGACGCGTGCGCGGTGGCGTACGCGATGGACCCGACCCTGGTGACGATGACGCCGGCGGTGGTGAACGTGGAGACCAGGGGTGAGTACACGCGGGGCATGACCGTCGTGGACTTCCGGACGGACGGCCGCGCCCCCAACGCGCTGGTCGGCACCCGCCTGGAGGTGGACCGCTTCTGGGACGCGGTGCTGGCCGCGTACGGGAGGCTGGCGGAGCGCCTCGGCTGATCCACGCGTGGTGCGGGCAGTACGCGGTGGCTGATAGAGTTACACGTGTTGCGGGCGCCGCTAGCTCAGTTGGTCAGAGCAGCTGACTCTTAATCAGCGGGTCCGGGGTTCGAGTCCCTGGCGGCGCACCACCGGGAAACCCAAGCCACTGGTCGGCTTGGGTTTTTCTCGTTCCTGGACCGGTGCGGCCGGTCCGCCCGATGAGTCTTTGCCCGTGAGCTGCCCGGAGTTGAGGGCATGGGGGGAAGAGGCTCATCAAAGGAGAGGAACGGTGACATGACTGATGTTTCCGGTCAGGGGTCCGGCCCGGAGGACCAGCGGCGGATCCTGACGAACCGGCAGGGGCACCCTGTCTACGACAACCAGAACCAGCGGACGGTCGGCGCTCGCGGCCCCGCGACGCTCGAGAACTACCAGTTCCTGGAGAAGATCAGCCACTTCGACCGGGAGCGCATCCCCGAGCGGGTCGTGCACGCCCGGGGCGTCACCGCTTTCGGCTACTTCGAGGCGTACGGGAAGATCGGCGACGAGCCGGTCAGCCGCTACACCCGGGCGAAGCTGTTCCAGGAGGCGGGCAAGCGGACCGACGTGGCGCTGCGGTTCTCCACCGTCATCGGCGGTCGCGACTCGGCGGAGACGGCCCGCGACCCTCGGGGGTTCGCGGTCAAGTTCTACACCGAGGACGGCAACTGGGACCTGGTGGGCAACAACCTGGCCGTGTTCTTCATCCGGGACGCGATCAAGTTCCCCGACGTGATCCACTCGCTCAAGCCCGACCCGGTGACGTTCCGCCAGGAGCCGAACCGGATCTTCGACTTCATGTCGCAGACGCCCGAGAGCATGCACATGCTGGTCAACCTGTTCAGCCCGCGCGGCATCCCGGCGGACTACCGCCACATGCAGGGGTTCGGCGTCAACACCTACAAGTGGGTCAACCAGCAGGGCGAGACCGTGCTGGTCAAGTACCACTGGATGCCCAAGCAGGGCGTGCGCAGCATGACCGAGGCGGACGCGGCGGCGATCCAGGCCAACGACCTCGGCCACGCGACCCGCGACCTGCACGAGGCGATCGAGCGGGGCGACTACCCCGAGTGGGAGCTGCTCGTCCAGATCATGAGCGACGACGAGCATCCCGAGCTGGACTTCGACCCGCTCGACGACACCAAGCTGTGGCCGGAGAACGAGTTCCCCGCCCGGCCGGTCGGGCGCCTGGTGCTCAACCGCAACGTGTCCAACAACTTCGCCGAGAACGAGCAGATCTCGTTCGGCACCGGTGTGCTGGTCGACGGGCTGGACTTCTCCGACGACAAGATGCTGGTCGGCCGGACGTTCTCGTACAGCGACACGCAGCGCTACCGGGTCGGCCCGAACTACCTGCAGCTGCCGGTCAACCAGGCGAAGAACGCGGAGATCAACACCAACCAGCGCGACGGCCAGATGACGTACTTCGTCGACACCGCCGGTGAGTCGCCGCACATCAACTACGAGCCGTCGCTGCTCGACGGGCTGCGCGAGGCCGAGTACCCGACCGTGGACGAGGAGGGGCCGGTCCTCAGCGGGCGGCTGACCCGCAAGCGCATCCCGAGGACCAACGACTACACCCAGGCCGGGCAGCGTTTCCGGCTCATGGAGGACTGGGAGCGCGACGACCTGGTCCTCAACTTCGTGACGAACCTCAAGCAGTGCGACCGGCGCATCGCCGAGCGCATGGTCTGGCACTTCCTCATGGTCGACGACGAACTGGGCCTGCGCGTGGGCGAGGGACTCGGCATCACGCCCGACGACGTCAAGCACCTCAAGCCGCTCGCGACCCAGGACCTGACCAAGGAGGAGCAGGAGCGCCTGGCCAACCTGGGCCGGAACGGGCCGCGCGAGGTGGGGGACCTCAAGATGACGCACTGCGTGCCCAACGAGCGGGCCGCGCACGCCGAGAGGTAGTCACCCCAGGCGGCGGAGCAGGGCCTGCTTCGCCGCGCTGAACTCCTCGTCCGTCAGCACGCCCTGGCGGTGCAGCTCGCCGAGCTCCGACAGGTGACGCAGGATCGTCTCCGTCTCCGCCGTCGTGTTCGGCGGCGGCGGGGGGAGCTCGGCGGGCCCGCGCGGGATGCGGGCCAGGACGGCCGCCGCCACCAGGCAGGTCGTCCCGCCGAAGCGCTGCATCCCCCACGCCACGCAGCGCGGGTCCTTCTGCGGCTGCTTGAGCGGCCCTTCGCCCTTGGGGTGGAAGCGCAGGACGCCGTGGCTGATGCCGGTCTGCGGCTTCCACTCCACGCCCGTCAGGTCCGTCACCGCGAACTCCTGCGGACCCGCCTCCTCCTTGGACGTCGAGGCGAACCCGGTCCACTCGATGCGGACGCGCTCCCCGTCGAAGCTGACCGTGCCGTCGCCCGCGGTCGCGGTGATCGGCACGGCGGGGCCGGGCAGCAGGAACTCCTCGCACGGCCCCGCCGGGGTCTGCCAGACCGTGAGGCTGTCGCGGATCTCGTCGGCGAAGTACTCGGCCGCGCCGGTGCGGTCCTTCGGGATCTGCAGCCGGTACGGGTCGGCGGGCGCGGTGAGGGAGCCCGCCACCGCGTCGGTCAGCGGGTCGGCCCCCTTGCGCAGCCGCAGCCGCAGGTGGCCGCCCTTGCGCGCGGGCTCGAACGTGACCCCCGCGATCGCCTCCAGCGGGATGACCAGCTCGCCCAGCGTCTTCCGCACCTCGTGCACGTCGCGCCCGCTGCCGGGCACGACCCTCAGGGTCTCGCCGTTGAACGTCCACACCCCGTCGGCAAGTGCGATCTCAGCCATGATTGCCAGCCTAGTGGGGCGAAACGGTCACGCACCGCGCTGATCGGCTCCGGCCGGCCGCTACCGGCTGACCCCGTCGGCTGAGCGCTCCAGCAGCGTCAGGTCGGCGCGGGTGGGCAGGCTCTCCCAGTCGCCCTGCGAGGTGACCGCGAACGCCCCGGCCGCGCAGGCCGTGCGCAGCCGCTGGTCGGGCTCGGCGCCCTCCAGCCAGTCGGCCAGCCATCCGGCGGCGAACGCGTCGCCCGCGCCCACCGGGTCCACCGCGGTCACCTGGTAGGCCGGCGCCCGGCGGCAGACCCCGTCGGACCACTCGACCGCGCCCCGCGACCCCAGCTTGACCAGCACGTGCCGCGGCCCCAGCGCCGCCAGCGCCGCCGCCGTCGCGGCCGGGTCGTCCCGCGGGGCGTCGGCGGCGATCAGGCGGGCCTCGTCCGCGGTGGCGAACAGCACGTCCACCCGCCCCGCCACCTCGCGCAGCCATGCGCCCGCCGCGTCCTGGCTCCACAGCGCCCTGCGGTAGTTGACGTCCAGCGACACCGGCACCCCCGCGTCCCGCGCCTCCTCCACGGCGTGCCGTACGGTCGCGCGGGCGGACTCCGACAGGGCCGGGGTGATCGCCGTGACGTGCAGCACCCGCGCGCCCCTGATCAGGGCGGGGTCCAGGTCCTCTGGCCGCAGGCGGGAGCCGGCGCTGCCCGCGCGGTAGTAGCGCACGTCGACGTGGTCGGCCGTACGCCTGCCCTTGATCATCAGCCCGGTCTGCGCCTCCAGGTCGGGGAGGGCCCGCACGTCCACGCCCTCGCCCGTGAGGGCCGAGCGGATGAGGTCACCGAACTCGTCGGCGCCCACCCGGCCCACCCAGCAGGCCGAGCGGCCCAGCCGGGTCACCCCGACCGCCAGGTTGGACTCGGCGCCGCCGAGCCCCAGGTCGAAGTCGCGGGCGAAGCGCAGCGGGCCGGTGCGGCGGGAGACGAACAGGGCCATCGTCTCGCCGAAGGTCACCAGGTCCGGCGCGGGATCGAGTTCGGGCACGGGCAGAAACCTATTTCGGCGCGGGCCCGTACGCCAGCGGCTCGTCGAGGCTCACCCCGCGCAGAGCTTCCCGTTCAGGGTCTGGCGTGTGGGCGGAAGGGGGAGCGGGGGCGGGAGAAGGCGGCGCCGAGCCGCTCGGCCGTCCGGCGGGCGTCCCGGAGGGCGACGGACGCGGCCAACGCGGCGGCGGCCACGGCCGCCGCCGACGGCCACCGTAACCCGGGCCGGCGGGGCCGAAAGGGTGGGAGGCAGGCCGGCGCCCAGGAGCGGGTCTCCTCGCGCGGCTGGTCGAGCCAGCCGCGCAGGCGCGGCCAGGCGTGGAAGAGCGCGCGGCTGGCCGGGGCCAGGCGGTCGCCGGTGACGGCCACCAGCGTGCCGGCCTCCGCGCGGGTGGGCGGGACGGCGACGCCGGGCCGGACCAGCAGCCCCGACTCCAGCAGCCGGGAGATCACCGGCTCGACGGGCCCGTGGCCGACGACCGGCGCCGTGCCGGAGTCCAGCTCCACCAGCAGGTCCCTCAGCCGGGCCCGATCGCCGGCGGTCAAGGACGCGTACAGCTCCTCCGCCACCTCGCCCAGGGCGGGCGGCCCAGGCAGCGGCGGCACCCGGGCCGGCGTCGGAATCAGCAGGCCGGCGGCGCCGGGACGGGACGCCGGGTCCTTGGACAGGGCGCGCGCCACCGGGTCGCGCAGCCGGCACGGGAGCACGGTCACGTCCGGGTCGCAGGACAGCAGGCGGTGCATGACCTCGCCCATGGACCCGCCCCGGAACGGGTCCTCGCCCGTGGCCGCGAACAGCACCAGCGCCCCCCAGGCGAACACGTCGCCCGCCGCCCCAGGCCGCGTGCCCGTGACGACCTCGGGGGCGAGGTAGGTGCGGGCGCAGCCGACCGCGCCGGGCCCGCCGGGGCAGACGACCTTCGGCCCGTCGCCGGTGAGCAGCACCTTGCCGGGCCGCAGGTCGCCGTGGGTCAGGCCGGCGGCGTGCAGGCAGGAGAGCGCGGACGCCACGGCGGTGGCCAGCGCGACCAGTTGCTCGCCCGCGTACGGGCCGCGCAGGGCGACCGCCTCGCGCAGGGACGTCCCGCACGCGTACTCGCTGACCACGTAGGGGAACGGCCCGCCGGGCCGGACGTCGACCACGCCGGCCAGGTGCGGGTGGGTCACGGGCCGGAGGCGGGGGAGCGGGCCGCGCGGGACCCGGACCGCGAAGCGGCGGCCGGCGTCGTCGTAGGCGTCGTAGACCACGCCGTGCCGGCCCGCGCCGATCCGCCCCGCCAGCCAGTAGCCGCCGAGCTTCTCGGGATCGCCAGGCACCGAACGCATCATCAGAAGGCTTAGACGCGGCCGGACGCGCATTGGTTGCGCAGGGCTCCCGGGCACCACAGGCCCCCCGCGCGCCTCGGGGAGCCCGTGGGTGATGATCATTATGTCAGGAAGTCAGATCTTGAAAGCCAGTCGGGCCGCAGCACGGACATCACCACGGCGTCGTGCCAGGCGCCCTCCCAGCGCAGGGCGTCGCGGAGCCGGCCCTCCTCGACGAAACCCAGCTTCTTGTAGACGTGCCGGGCCCGGTCGTTGAACGCGAACACCTCCAGGCTGATCCGGTGCAGCGGCGTGGTGCCGAAGGCGTGGCCGAGGGTGAGCGCGATGGCCTCGGTGCCGTACCCCTTGCCGAAGGCCCGCGCGCCGATCAGCGCGATGCGCAGGTTGCACGACAGGTTGGCCGGGTCGACCTCGTTGAGCACCACCTCGCCGACGTACTCGCCGCCGGCCTCGATGGCCAGGTCGAGGCGGTCGGGCTGGTCACCCCTGGTGGCGCACCAGCGGCGGCACGCCTCAGGGTCGAAGGCGGCGTGCGAGCCGGTCAGCCGCCGCACCTCCGGATCGGAGACCAGCGCGTACAGACCGTCGGCGTGCTCGGGCCCGACCGGCCGCAGCGTCACCCGCTCGCCGGTCAGGACAGGTTTCTCGGAGAACATCGCCCCTGGTTATCAGCCCTGGCCGGCGGCGGGCAAGCCGATATCGCGCAACACGGCCGCCAGCACCTCCTCCGGTTTCGACGCGCCCACGTCGTACGTCAGATCCGCCACCTCCCGGAAATGGCCCTCGCGCCGGGCGCGCATGTCGGCCGGGGAGAAGCCGGGCCGGTGGTCACTGGAGCGCATCCGTTCGGCGAGCACCGCGTCCTCCGCGTCGAGCCAGATGACCAGCGCCTCGCGCATCGCCTCTCGGGCCGGCGCGCTCTCCACCGTGCTGGCCGCGGCGGCGACCACCTTCGGCTCGCCGGCGAGCTCCTGGACCAGATGCTCGGCCTCCCGCGCGTGCAGCACGTCGACCCCCTCACGGGCGGCGAACTCGGCGGCGCTGCCCCCGTACTTCTCCTTCAGAAAGGGGTCGCTGTCGCTGAAAGGAAGCCCGAGAGCACCGGCGATGAGGCGGCCTACCGTGCTTTTACCGCTTCCCATCAGCCCTATCACCACGATGGGTTTGATTTTCGTCATGTGGATAGAGGTTCCTCGTGTCAAGGAGGTAAATCAAATGACCATCGCCGGAAGCATCATCCTCATCATGCTCGGCGCGATCCTGACGTGGGCCGTCGAATTCGATCTCGCCGGTGTGGACATCAATGTCGTCGGTGTGATCATCATGCTCGGTGGGCTGGTCGGGCTCCTGTTCGCGCTCTACCGGATCCAGGTTGCCCGCAGGGCGGTCGGCCCCATCGAGGAGCCGGTCCATCGTCACGAGATCTACGAGGAGCCCGAGGCACGCAGGACGACCGTGTACGAGGAGCGTCGCCGCTACGACGAGCCGCCGTTGTAAGGAGGAGGTGGGCCGCGCATGCCGGCCAGAGAGGAACTCCCGTCCACCGTCCGCCGCTCCCCGAAGAAGGCGCAGGACACGTGGATGAAGGCGCACGACTCGGCCGTCGAGACGTACGGCGAGGGCCGGCGCGCCCACATGACGGCTTTCTCCGCGCTGAAGCACTCCTTCGAGAAGGTGGGCGACCACTGGGAGCCGAAGGCGGAGAAGGGGCCGTCGGACAAGGGCGCGACGGACCGCTCGGGACGTACGGCGGAGGGCGTCGACGCCAACGCCAGCAAGGAGCACCTGCGGCGCGTGGCCGCCGAGCTGGACATCAGCGGTCGTTCGAAGATGAACAAGCAGGAGCTCGTGGACGCCATCAAGAAGGCCAACAGGAAGGCGACCGCCAAGGCGCGTCGCTGATCCGCACCGCGTGGGGCGGGCCGGTCGCCGGGAAGGCGGCCGGCCCGGTCCCATGCGGAGACTCGGCTCGGCCCGCCGCCCCGGGTGGAGCCCTCAGATCAGTCCCTTGACGGCCGCGACGATGGCGTGGCGGTCGACGCGCGCGTCGGCGAGCTGCTCCTGCGGCGTGGCGGAGCCGGGCATGCCCTGCACTGCCAGCTTCACCACCCGCGGCCCCAGCTCGCAGACCGCGTCCAGCACGGCGTCGCCGAGACCGCCTTCTGGCCGGTGGTCCTCCACCGTGATGAGGTTGCCGGTCGTGGTCGCCGCCTCCACCAGCACCGCCCTGTCGATCGGCTTGACCGAGTACATGTCGAGCACGCCGACCCGCACCCCGTCGTCGGCCAGCGTGTCGGCGGCGGCCAGCGCCTCGTGCACGGTGATCCCCGCGGCGACGACCGTGGCCCGGTCCGACGGCGAGCGGCGCAGCACGCGCGAGCCGCCCACGGGGAAGCGCTCGCCGGGCGGGTGGATGACGGGCGTCGCGCCGCGCGTGGTGCGCAGGTACGACACGCCGGCCAGGTCCGCCATCTCCACGGTCAGGGCCGCCGCCTGGTTGGCGTCGCACGGGTAGAGGACGGTGCTGTCGTACACGGCCCGCATCATGGCCAGGTCCTCCAGCCCCATCTGGGACGGGCCGTCCTCGCCGATGGACACCCCGGCGTGCGAGCCGACCAGCCGGATCGGCGACCGGCTCACCGCGGCCATCCGGATGAAGTCGTACGCCCTGGTGAGGAAGGCGGCGAAGGTGGCCGCGTACGGGACCCAGCCGCGCGTGGCCATGCCCATGGCGGTGGCGACGAGCTGCTGCTCGGCGATGTACAGCTCGAAGAACCGCTCGGGGAACGCGTGCGCGAACTCCTCGGCCTTGGTCGAGTCGGCGACCTCGCCGTCGAGCGCCACCACGTCGCCGCGCGCGGCGCCCAGAGCGGCCAGGGCCTCGCCGTACGCGCTCCTGGTCGCCACCCGGTCGCCGACCTTGTACTCGGGGACGACCAGCTCGCCGCCCTCGAACCGCCGCGGCTCGGCCCAGCGCTCCGGGCGGCGCACCGTCACCCGCAGGTCGCGCCGGCCGCCGAGCTCCGCGACGGCCACGTCCGGGTCCTTCAGCGGCTTGCCGTGCTTGCCCTCGCGATCCTCGACCGCCCGCACGCCCGCGCCCTTGCGGGTCGCGGCCAGGATGGCGACGGGCCGGCCGCGAGTGCCGCGCGCCTGCTCCAGCGCCTCGTCGATCCGGCCGGGGTCGTGCCCGTCGATCTCGATCGTGTGCCAGCCGAACGCGCCGAACCTGCGCGCGTACGCCCCGGTGTCCCAGCCGTGCCGGGTGGGCCCGCGCTGGCCCAGGCGGTTGACGTCCACGATCAGCGTCAGGTTGTCCAGCCCCGTGTCGCCGGCCTGCTCCGCCGCCTCCCAGATGGAGCCTTCGGCCAGCTCGCTGTCGCCGCACAGCACCCACACCCGGTACGGTCCGCGCTCCAGCCGCCCGGCCATCGCGACGCCGACCCCGACGGGCAGGCCCTGGCCGAGCGAGCCGGTGGCCACGTCCACCCAGGGCAGCCTGGGCGTCGGATGCCCCTCCAGGCGGCTGCCGCGCTTCCGGAACGACAGCAGTTCGTCGTCGGTGATCACGCCCGCCGCCTTGAACAGGGAGTACAGCAGAGGCGAGGCGTGGCCCTTGGAGAAGATGAGATGGTCGTTCGCCGGGTTGCCGGGGTCCTCGAAGTCGTAGCGCAAATGGCGGGCGAGGAGCACCGCCATCAGATCGGCGGCGGACATCGACGACGTCGGGTGGCCGGAACCCGCCTCGGCGGCGGCTCTCACCGAGTCGACGCGCAGTTGCGCCGCCAGCTCGCCGAGAAACCGCAGATCTTGCTCAGCCATGGTTCCCTCCGATCGTTTCCGGGGGCGTCTACCCGTGGGGGAATGGGCGAATCGCGGGCCCGGTCCCGCGCGGAGAGCGCGAAACGGCCGTTCCGCTGTCCGGGGAACGGCCGTTCTGTGAAAAGAACCGGTTCTCTCAGGGGGAGGACTTCCTGGTCACGGCCGCGGCCGCCACCGCGCCGCCGGCCGCCAGGGTGAGCAGGACCGCGCGGCGATGCTGGGAGAGCCACAGCTGGAGGCTGCGCGCGTGCGGATGGCGGTGGCCGGAGTCGTCGCCATGGCCGGGGACCTCCTCGACCGGCTCCCACAGGTTCGCGGCATCGCCGGCGGGCTGCTCTTCGGACTGCTGCGCCCGGCCGGCGGTCCTGGCCAGGTAGTGGTCGACCAGGGCGGGGGCGACGCGCTGGGCCAGGAGGACGGCCGTGGTCCCGGCGCCGACCCAGTACTCCTTGCGTTCCGGGTGCGCGGCCGCGTGCACGATGCCCCGGGCGGCCACCTCCGGCTGGTGGACCGGGGGCTTCGGCCGCGGACGGCCGCCCGGCTCGGACGGCGTCCAGCCGAGGCGGGGCGCGTTCATCGCGGGGAGCTGGACCGTGGTGACCCGGATGCCGCTCCGCTCGGCCAGCAGCTCGGTGCGGAGCGACTCGGTGAAGCCCCGGATGGCGTGCTCGGCCCCGCAGTACGCCGACCGCAGCGGGACGGACCGGTGCGCCAGGGCCGAGCCCGTCTGCACGATCGTGCCCCGGTTCCTCGGCCGCATCAGGTCGAGGGCCACCCTGGTCCCCCAGACGTACCCCAGGTACGTGACCGCGGTCGTGCGCTCGTACTCCTCGGGGGAGATGTCGGTGAACCGGGCGGACACCGACGAGAACGCCGCGTTGATCCACACGTCGATCGGCCCCAGCTCGGCCTCGATCCGCTCGGCGGCCTTGCGCACCTGCTCGTAGTCGGCGACGTCCGCCTCGTACACCTGGCCGATGCCGCCGGCCGCGCCGACGTCCACCGCCGCCGCGCCGAGCCCCACGGCGCCGCGGGCGACCAGCGCCACCTTGGCGCCCTTGGCGCCGAGCTCGCGGACCACCGCCCGGCCCACACCGCCGCTCGCGCCCGTGACGACGACCACCCTGTCCTGGAGGATGTGGGGAGCCATGGGGGTGATCAGCCCGCCTCTCCGACGTCGCGGTTCTTCTGCCGGCGGACGGCGAGCGCGATGTCGACCGCCGTGAGGATCGCGAGCACGATGGCGATCCCCGTCATGATCCAGGCCCGGGAGATGACGCCGAGCACCGCGAAGGCGAACAGGAACACCAGGATGAAGGAGCCGACCCGGATGTGGGCCACGTCGCGAGGTGTGGCGGGCACCATCGCATGGCCCTTCTTGTCCTTGGTCTCGGACCAATTCTTGTCTTCACTCATGCGAACTCACCTGCCCTGGCCGTTTGCCCTTTAACGCGGCGGGTAGCCCGGCGGGCGTGCCCGACCTGCGTCCCAGCGACCCGAACGAGCCCGGGATCACCCGGCGCCGGAGAGGCCGGGGATTCAGCTACCACGGTCCGCGAGGCGAGACGATCCGCGACCCGGCGACGCTGGCCAGGATCAGGGCCCTGACCATCCCGCCCGCGTGGACCGACGTGTGGATCTGCGCCTCCCCGCACGGGCACCTCCAGGCGGTCGGCACCGACGCGGCCGGGCGCCGCCAGTACCGCTACCACGACGTGTGGCGGCAGCGGCAGGACGAGGCCAAGTTCGACCGGGTGCTGGAGCTGGCCGAGCGGCTGCCCGCGTTCAGGAAGAGCGTCGACGAGCAGCTCAAGGGGCGCAAGCTGACCAAGGAGCGGGTGCTCGCCGCCGCGGCGCGGCTGCTCGACGTCGGCTTCTTCCGCGTCGGCGGCGAGGGCTACGACAGCTATGGCCTGGCCACCCTGCGGATGGAGCACGTGGCCTGCGGCCGCGGCACGATCACGTGCTCGTACCCCGCCAAGGGCGACGTGCCCCGCGAGGTCGAGGTGGCCGACCCGGGCGCCTGCCGGGTCGTCAGGGCGCTGAAGGCGCTGCGCGCCGAGGGCGAGCTGCTGCGCTACCAGGGCGAGAACGGCTGGGTGGACGTGCGCAGCGAGGACATCAACGAGTACCTGCGCGAGACCATCGGCGAGTTCACGGCCAAGGACTTCCGCACCTGGCACGGCACGGTGCTGGCCGCCGTCGGGCTGGCCGTCTCCCGCATGGCCGACAGCGACACGGCCAGGAAGCGGGCCGTGAGCCGGGTGGTCCAGGAGGTCGCCGAGTATCTCGGCAACACCCCCGCCGTGGCGCGGGCGTCGTACGTGGATCCGCGGGTGATAACCGCGTACGAGGAGGGCAGGACGATCTCCCACGCGCTCACCGAACTGGGCGCCGACGTGGACTTCGGCAAGCTCGCCACCCACGGTGAGGTGGAACGGGCCGTCATCCGCCTCCTTCGTACCGTTTGAGCGGTTCTTTGCCGGGCATGCGCGGCAAAGAGTAAAGGGAGGAAAGCGATGGAAGCTCCGCAGTACGTCGCGGCCCGCGTCCAGGCGGCGCTGGCCGAGGACGTCCGCACGCACGAGCTGGGCATCCGCGTCGACGTCAGAGGCGATCAGCTGTTCCTGCGCGGCCAGGTGAGCGGCGCCGAACAGCGTGAACGGCTCGGCGAGGTGGCACGGGAGATCGCCCCGGATCTGCGCGTGCACAACGAGATCAACGTCGTCGAGGTCAACCGGCCAGGAGAGGATGAGCGACTTGACTGAGGTGCGCATCGCGGCCGTGGGAGACATCCACCTGGGTGAGGACGTACGCGGCCAGTACCGCAAGAGCCTGGACGGGATCGACGAGCGCGCGGACATCCTCATGGTGGCCGGCGACCTGACCCGGCACGGCACCCTGGCGGAGGGCAGGGTGGTGGCCGACGAGCTGCGCGACCTGCCGATCCCCGTCGTGGCCGTGCTCGGCAACCACGACTACCACTCCGACCTGCAGCACGAGATCGCCGGCGAGCTGCGCGACGCCGGCGTCATCGTACTCAACGACGAAGGCGTCGTCATCGAGTGCCCCGGCACCCGGCTGGGCGTGGTCGGGGGCAAGGGCTTCGGCGGCGGGTTCGCGGGCAAGTGCGCCAGCGAGTTCGGCGAGCGCGAGACCAAGAACTTCGTCCGGCACACGCGGCTGATCGCGGAGTCCTGGCAGAAGGCGCTCAAGGAGATGGACGCCGACCGCAAGGTGGTGCTCTCGCACTATTCGCCCATCAAGGAGACGCTGGAAGGCGAACCGCTGGAGATCTACCCGTTCCTGGGCAGCTACCTGCTCGCCGAGGCGGTCGACACGGCGGGCGCCGACCTCATCCTGCACGGTCACGCGCACAAGGGCTCCGAGAAGGGCATGACCTCCGGCGGCATCCGGGTGCGTAACGTCGCCCTGCCGGTGCTCGGCGCCGCGTACGCCGTCTACCGCCTGTCGGGCGACTGACCGCCCCCGGCGCCGGCGAACCCGGCGCCGGGTTCACCGGCGCGGCCGAAGCAGAAGCCCTTCCCGGGGCCGTCCCGGGAAGGGCTTCAATAGGTACAACTCCGTCTTTATCTATGACAATTCATTGGGCCGGCATAACCACCGGCCCAATGAACGGGCGTGTGGGGCGTCCGCAAACGCCCTACACATTGAAGATGCTGACCCCGCCAGGGCCGACCAGGAACCCCAGAACGATCAGGACGATCCCCCAGAGGAGATCGCGACGGGCCAGAATCACATAGATGCCGGCGATGACGAGAATCACTGCGATGATCCAGAGCAAAGTAGCCATGCCTCCGCTACTGCCCGCGTGGTGGACCCTTTAACATGTTTTCCTGTTCGACCTCGGGCAGGAAAAATTCATGACGACTTTCGGCTACTTGCTGTCCGCGGAGGAACACGGTCCCCAGGAGCTCGTCCGGCAGGCCAAGGCCGCCGAGCGCGCCGGGTTCGAGTCCCTGTGGATCTCCGACCACTTCCACCCCTGGCTGGACGCCCAGGGCCAGTCACCGTTCGTGTGGACGGTCATCGGCGCGCTGGCCGAGGCCACCTCGCTCCCCATCGCCACGGCCGTGACCTGCCCGCTGGTCCGCGTCCACCCGGTGATCGTGGCGCAGGCGGCGGCCACCAGCGCCGCCATCACCGGCGGCCGGTTCCGGCTCGGCGTCGGCACCGGCGAGGCGCTCAACGAGCACGTCATCGAGTCACGCTGGCCGCCCGCGGCCGAGCGGCGGGAGATGCTGGAGGAGGCCGTCGGGCTCATGCGCGAGCTGTGGACCGGCAAGCTCGTCTCCCACCGGGGCCGTCACTACCAGGTCGACACGGCCAGGCTCTACACGCTGCCCGACGAGCCGCCGCCCGTCTACGTCTCAGGTCTCGGGGAGATCTCCACCGAGCTGGCCGGACGGATCGGCGACGGCTTCGTCACCACCCGGCCCAGCGCCGAGTCCGTCGAGCTGTTCCACAAGTCGGGGGGTTCGGGCAAGCCGGCGGTGGGCGGGCTCAAGGCCTGCTACGCGGCCGACGAGGCGAGCGCGCGGCGTACCGTGCACCGGCTCTGGCCCACCCAGGGGATCAAGGGGGAGGCGTCCCAGATCCTGCCGCTGCCCCGCCACTTCGAGCAGCTCGCCGAGTCGGTGACGGAGGAGGAGGCCGTGGGCGGCAGCCCGTGCGGCCCCGACCCCGAGGTGCACGCGCAGGCTCTGCGCGCGTACGTGGAGGCCGGCTTCGACGAGGTGTACGTGGGGCAGATCGGGCCGGAGCAGGACGCGTTCTTCGACTTCTACGCGCGGGAGGTGCTGCCCCGGGTGCGCTAGCGGGCCGGGCTCTTCGTGAGCCCGGCTCTCACGGCCGGACTTTCACGAGCTGGACTTCACGAGTTTGGCGTACGCGAGGTGCAGCCAGTCGGAGGCGGCGACGGCCGTCATCGCCGCCCCGGCCAGCCTCGTCGCCCGGGGCGCGAAGACCAGGCCGATGGCGTATCCCGTGGCGGCCCACTGCGCGATGCAGAACGGGCAGCTCACCAGCTCGCCCACGGTGTTGCGCGGCTCCTCCTTCAGCTCCGACGGCCCGCTCACCCCCTCGAAGCGGGTGAACGGCGCCCTGATCGGGCTGGTGACGGGGTCCTTGGCCAGCAGGCGCGACAGCTTGTGGGTGCAGGCCGCCATCAGGCCCACGTCCATCAGTCCTATCCGCTCCGGCGGACGCCTGCCGGTGAGCTTCGCGGCCACGGTCGCCGCCGCCACGACCGTCCCGTACACGCCGATGATGCGGGCGTAGGTGCGCAAGGGCCTGTCGTGCTCGCCCTCGTACTCCTGCTCGGTCTTCTCCAGGAACTCCGTCATGGGTCGGCGCGCTACCCAGAACCCGTCATTCTACGCGTCAGAGCAGGCCTATTCGGCGATCGTGAGGGTAGCCGCCTTTCATGAGCAGTCACAGCCATGAAGTCACTGACGCCATCCTTGACACGCTCAAACGGGCGAGCTCCGGACTGAAGGACGCGAACGTCAAGTTCGCGCTCGCGGGAGGGTGCGCCGCGTACGCGCGGGGCGCGGCGCCGTCCCTGCACGACGTGGATTTCGTGATCACCGAGCACGACGTCCCCGCGGCCCTCGACGCGCTGCGGAACATCGGGTTCCAGACGGCCAAGCCACCGGAGGACTGGCTGGTCAAGGCGTACGACGACGGCAAGCTGGTGGACCTGATCTTCCGGGTGTCGGACCGGGAGGTCACCGACGAGCTGCTGGACCGGGCGGAGCCGATGAAGGCGTCGGCGGTGATCGTGCCCGTCCTGGAGGCGACGGACCTGGTGATCTCCTGGCTCATGCCGCTGTCGGAGCACGCCTGCGACTACGGCGCGCTGCTGCCCCAGGTGCGGGCGCTGCGGGAGCAGGTCGACTGGGGCCGGGTCGCCGCGGTGACCGGGTCCTCGCCGTACGCGGCCACCTTCCTGACGCTGCTCGAACGGCTCGGCGTGCTGGAGTCGCCGATCGAGCCCGCGGGAGACACCTCCTGGCCGTGAGCCACGGACACCGCTGCGGGCCGCGTCACGGGGGACGCGGCATTTTCGTGCCCGATTCCAAATGATCATGTGGTCCGAGCCCGGCGCCCCGCTCCCGGGGTGCCGGGCTCTCCGGGCTCTCCGGGCTCTCCGGGCTCTCTGTGCGATTTCCGGATGAACCGCGCCCGCCGCCGGCGCTAAGGTGGGCCCCGTGCCGCGACTGATCATCTGCTCCCCGCCGCCCGCCCACTAGCGGGCGGCGTTTCCTGATTTTCCGGGTCTGACCGATCCGGGGGTGGCTGCTGCCCGCCTACGGGCCCTTTTCCACCACTCCCATCCGGAGCGATCTGTCATGACCCAACTGTCCATCCGGCGTGCCACCGGGTACGTGGTCACGGCCGCGGCGGCGTGGGGCACCGGCGGCGCGGCGGGATCCCTGCTGTTCGCCGCGGGCGGCCTCGACGCCCTCGACGTCACCTTCTGGCGCTTCCTGCTCGGCGCCGCCTTCCTCCTCCCCCTGCTCGGCCCCCTGCTCGGCGCCGCGCGGTCGCTGCTGGACCGCGACCTCCGCGGGCACGTGCTCGTGGTGGGCGCGGGCATGGCCGTCTACCAGGCGGCCTACTTCGCCGCCATCGCGGGGTCCGGGGTCGCGGTGGCCACCGTGATCACCATGGGCGCGACCCCGGTGTTCACCGCTCTCGGCGGGCGGCTCTTCCTCCGCGAGCGTCTGGGCGTCCCGGGACTCGCCGCACTCCTGGCCGCCCTGACGGGCCTGGCCCTGCTGGTGGCGGGCTCCCCAGGAGAGAACCCCGCCCCTCTCGACCCCGATCCGGTGCTCGCCGGGACGGCGGGACCCGAGGCGGCCGCCGTGCCGGGCGATCCGCTCGCGGGCGCCGGGTACGCGATGCTGTCGGCCTTCGGGTACGCCGGGGTGACATTGCTGTCACGGCGGCGCGGCACGGCGGCCGAGCCGGGCAGCCCGCTGGTCACCGCGGCCGTCGGGTTCCTCGTGGGGGCGGCGTGCGTGCTGCCGTTCGCGCTGGCCGGCGGCGTGCTGCCGCGGCTCGGCTGGGAGAGCGCGGCCCTGCTCGTCTTCCTCGGCGCGGTGCCCACCGCGCTGGCCTACGGGCTGTTCTTCCGCGCGCTCGGCACGCTGAGCGCCACCACCGTCGCCATCGTCTCCCTCGGCGAGGCGGCCTTCGCGGCCCTGGTCGGGGTGGTGCTGCTCGGTGAGCGGCCAGGCCCCTCGGGCTGGGCAGGGTGCGCGTTGCTGCTGCTGGCCGGGGTCGTCCCGGCCTGGCGGGCGCGCCGGGAGTAGCGGGCGGGTGCGGTCCGCCGGATGGGTTAGGGTCCGTACGGCGGACCGCTCCGCGCGGGCGCGAGGGGAACGGTGCCGGCGAAGCGCGCGTTGGAGGAACTGTGGCCTCGATTACAGGAATCGTCAGAAACCTTCTGGACCGCCCCGGAGGGGTGAGCCTGAGCCCGTACCGGAAGGTCGTCAAGGCCGCGGCCGAGCGCGCCGACCGGGTCAAGGCGCTCGACGAGCTCCCCGCGCCCGACATGAGCGACCTCGCCGGGTTCTGCGCCATCGCCAGGGAGGCCGCCGACCGCACGCTCGGGCTTCGTCCGTACGACGTGCAGCTGATCGGCACGCTCGCCCTGCTCGACGGGAAGATCGCGGAGATGGCCACCGGCGAGGGCAAGACGCTGTCCGGCGCCATGGCGGCCGCCGGCTACGCCCTGCAGGGCAGGCGGGTGCACGTGATCTCCGTCAACGACTACCTCGCCAGGCGCGACGCCGAGTGGATGGCCCCCTTCTACGAGGCCATGGGGGTCACCGTCGGCTGGCTGGACCAGAACTCCACCCCCGCCGAACGGCGCGAGGCGTACGCCAGGGACGTCACCTACGGGCCGGTCAGCGAGATCGGCTTCGACGTGCTGCGCGACCGGCTGCGCACGGACGCGGGCGAGCTGATCGTGCCGGAGCCGGAGGTGGCGCTGGTCGACGAGGCCGACTCGGTCCTGGTCGACGAGGCCAAGGTGCCGCTGGTGATGGCGGGCTCGTCCGACGCGGGCGACACGGTGCCGGAGATGGCCGCGCTGGTCCGCACGCTCGTACGCGGCTACCACTACGAGATCGACGACCAGGCCCGCAACGTCTACCTGACGCCCAAGGGCGCCGAGACCGTGGAGAAGCTGCTGGAGGTCGAGCTCTACGACGAGAACGAGCCCGGCACGCTGATCGAGCTCAACCTGGCCCTGCACGCCCACGCCCTGCTCAGCCGCGACGTCGACTACATCGTGCGCGAGGGCAAGGTGCAGCTCATCAACCCGTCGCGCGGCCGCGTGGCGGTGCTGCAGCGCTGGCCCAACGGCCTGCAGGCGGCCGTCGAGGCGAAGGAGGCGCTGCCCGCCAGCGACAAGGGCGAGATCCTCGACTCGATCACCGTCCAGGGCCTGATCAAGCGCTACCCGAGGGTGTGCGGCATGACCGGCACGGCCGTCGCGGTGAGCGAGCAGCTCGGCGAGTTCTACGGGCTGAAGGTCGCGGTGATCCCGTCCAACCGGCCGTGCGTCCGCGAGGACGAGCCCGACCGGATCTACCCGACGGCGGCGGAGAAGGAGACCGCGCTGGTCGAGGAGATCCAGCGGGTGCACGAGACCGGCCGGCCGATCCTCATCGGCACGCTCGACGTGGCCGAGTCGGAGAGCCTCGCCACGCTGCTGCGCCGCCGCGGCCTCGACCCGGTGGTGCTCAACGCCAAGAACGACGCCGAGGAGGCCGCCATCATCGCCAGGGCCGGTGAGCGCGACGCGATCACCGTGTCCACCCAGATGGCCGGCCGCGGCACCGACATCCGCCTCGGCGAGGGCGTCGCCGAGCTGGGCGGCCTGTACGTGATCGGCTCCGGCCGCCATGCCAGCAGCCGTCTGGACGACCAGCTCCGCGGCCGGGCCGGGCGCCAGGGCGACCCGGGCGGCTCGGTGTTCTTCGTCGGCCTCGACGACGGGCTGGTCACCCAGTTCGCCGCAGACGAGCGGCCACCCGCCGCCGACCCCGACGGCCGGGTGCGCCACCGCCGCGCCGCCTACATCGTCGGCCACGCCCAGCGCGTGGCCGAGGGCGTCAACCTGGAGATCCACCGCAACACCTGGCGCTACACCCGCCTGCTGGAGCAGCAGCGCGAGCTCATCCTGGAGTGGCGCGACAAGGTGCTCCACACCGACTCGGCCGCCCGCGCGCTGGCCGAGTCCGACCCCGAGCGGTGGGCGGCGCTGCCGGAGGACACCCGCGAGGAGACCGCCCGGCAGATCGTGCTGCACGCCATCGACACCTGCTGGACCGAGCACCTGGCCTTCCTGCACGACCTGCGCGAGGGCATCCACCTGCGGGCGCTGGGCCGGATGAGCCCGATCGACGAGTTCCACCGGGAGGCGGTGGCCGAGTACAAGTCGCTGCAGGCGGAGATCGAGCGGCGCTCCCTGGAGGCGTTCGAGGCGCCCGAGCCCGACCTGAGGCGGCCCGAGGCCACCTGGACCTACCTGGTGCAGGACAACCCGTTCGGCACCGAGTGGGACCGCATTCTCAAGCGGGTCAAGGGCGGCTCCGCGCGTACATGATCCGTACCTGACAGAGGATGGCAGGTACGGCTGGGACGCTGGGTGCATGACGACGAAAGCGAAGCTCCTCGCCACCAGCATCGACTGCGCGGAGCCGAAGAAACTGGCCGAGTTCTACCACCAGGTGACCGGGCTGCCCATCTTGCACGCCGAGGACGAGTACGCCGGGGTGGGCGACGGCACCACCACCCTCTACTTCGGCCGGGTGCCCGGCCGCGAACCCGTCCCGTGGCCCAGTGCCGCCAAGCAGTTCCACCTCGACTTCCGGGTGCCCGACGTGGACAAGGCGGTGGAGGAGTACCTCGGGCTGGGCGCCACCAAGCCGGAGTTCCAGCCCGGCGTCACCGACGAGGGCGTGAGCTGGGTCGTGCTGCTGGACCCGGAGGGCCACGCGTTCTGCGTCTGCCCCGAGCGCTCCTGACGTCCTGATCTTCAGGCCGACCCGCGGGGCCCCGCCCGACCGGGGGAAGAATGTCCGAAAGGATGATTCGGTCGTGGTGCGTACGCCCTAGGCTGGAGCAATGCTCCAAGGACCTCTTCCCCGGCGCGGGCGCCCATGACCTGGATCGGCGTGCTCATCGCGCTGGCGGGTGCTCTCGGATACGCGCTGGGTGCGGCGCTGCAGCAGTACGAGGCCGTGTCCGCGGGCGCCTCGCTCACCTTGATGCGGCGCCCGAGGTGGTGGATCGGCGGCGCCATCGGGCTCACCGGCGCGTGCCTGCACGCGGTCGCGCTGAGCTTCGCGCCGCTGGTGGCGGTGCAGCCGATCAGCGTGGCCACGCTGGTGTTCGCGGTGCCGCTGGCCGCCTTCCTGCACGGCCGCAGACCGTACCGGGCGGAGATCCTCGGGTCGATCGCCGTGGTCGTGGGCCTGCTCTGGCTGATGATGCTGGTCCCGCACGGCGACGCCGTCCCCCGGCTGAGCGACGGCGCGGCGCTCGGGTTCATCGGCGTGATCCTGCTGATCGCCCTGGTCAGCCAGGTCGCCGCCACCCGGGTGCGCGGGCCGGCCAGGGCGATGCTGCTGGCGATCGGCGCGGGCGTGGTCACGGCCGGCGTGTCGACGTTCGTCCGGGTGGTGGGCGGCGGCCTGGAGGGCGACCTCGGGCGCCTGGTCCACTGGTTCACACTGGCCGTGCCGGTGCTGCTGATCTTGGCGGTGGTGCTGCTGCAGCGCTCCTACGCGGTCGGCTACTTCGGCATCGCCTACGCGGGCGTGCAGGTGGTCGACCCGATCACCTCGGTGACGGCCGGGGTGTTGTTGCTCGGCGAGCCGTTGCCGACCGGCCCGTCCGCCGCGATCCCGGCGCTGTGCGCGGCGGCGCTGACCATCGCCGGCACGATCACGCTCGGCCGTCTGGCACCGGACCACTCGCGGCCGGCGCCGGTGGCCGCCACCGTAGAAGCTCGTCCGTTGACCGCAGCATCAGATCGGGTGTGAGCCGCGTGGCCGGCGACATCGCGGTGTCGCGCAGGGCCACGGCGACCGGGTTGCCGGGGTCCACGTCCAAGCGTGGCCCGCACCCGCGCGTCATCTTCGACACGATCGCCGGCGCGGGCGCCGAACCGTCCCCGGACGACCTGCGCGCCGGCGTGCGCGAGCTCCTGGCCGGCATGCTCCACCGCGACCCCGCCGACCCGAGCGACGGGTCCGGCGGGGGTGGCGAGGACGGCGGGCGGCCGGGGGTCAGCCGGTGAGCCGGGCTCGGTGGGCCGGCCACTCCTCGTCGAGGATGCCGAAGCAGGCCGTGTCGCGCCAGGTGCCGTCCGGCCTGAGGCGGTGACGGCGCAGCGTGCCCTCGTGCAGGCCGCCGATCCGCTTGATGGCGGCCTGGGAGCGCAGGTTGAGCGCGTCGGTCTTGAGCAGCACCCGGTTGTGGCCGAGCTTGTCGAAGACGTGGTCGATGAGCAGGAGCTTGCAGGAGGTGTTCACGGCCGTACGCCAGTGGGCGCGGCCGTACCAGGTCCAGCCGATCTCGACGCTCTCGTCGAACCCCGGCACGTCGCAGTACGCGGTCCAGCCGATCGCCCGCCCGCTCTCCTGACGCACCACGGCCAGCGGCACGTGCTTGTCGTCGTCGATCAGGGCTCGGGCGGCCGTCGCCAGGTCCTCCTCGGTGCGCGGGGTGGCGATCGGCATCCACCGCCACACCTCGTCGTCCCCGCCGCCCGCGGCGAAGAGGTCGGGCACGTGGGCGAGGGTCAGCGGCTCCAGCCGGACGACGTCGTTTTCGAGCACCACGGGTGCGGGAAGGTTCGCGGTCATGGCGCCGACCTTAGAGGGGCCGGTTCGTACCGGAGAGGGCCACCTGGCGGGTTTTGCGGGCGACCACTGTCGACAGGCATACCGGCCGGTCGGTAGGCTCGCGGCATGGACTTCGCTTTCGACAGCGTCACCGAGGAGCTGCGCGGGCGGCTGCTGCGGTTCATGGACGAATGCGTCCACCCGGCCGAGCCTGCCTTCGAGGAGCAGGTCAGGGCGAGCGGCTGGGGCGTCCCGCCCCTTATCGAGGACCTGAAGGACGAGGCGAGGAAACGCGGCCTGTGGAACCTGTTCCTGCCGGGTGACCACGGCGCCGGGCTCACCAACCTGCAGTACGCGCCGCTCGCGGAGATCATGGGCCGCAGCCCGCACCTCGCGCCGGTGGCCACCAACTGCGCCGCGCCCGACACCGGCAACATGGAGGTCCTCTCCATGTTCGGCAGCGAGTGGCAGCGGCGGGAGTGGCTGCGGCCGCTGCTCGACGGCGAGATCCGTTCGGCGTTCGCGATGACCGAACCCGACGTGGCCTCCTCCGACGCCACCAACATCGCCACCTCGATCGTGCGCGACGGCGACGAGTACGTCATCAACGGTCGCAAATGGTTCATCTCCGGCGCGATGAACCCCACCTGCAAGATCTTCATCGTGATGGGCAAGACCGACCCCGAGGCGCCCAAGCACCGTCAGCAGAGCATGGTCCTGGTGCCGCGCGACACCCCCGGCATGCGCATCGAGCGCGGCATGCGGGTCTTCGGCTACGACGACGCCGACCACGGCGGGCACGCCGAGATCGTCTTCGAGGACGTCCGGGTCCCGGTGGACAACCTCATCGGCGAGGAGGGCGGCGGCTTCGCCATCGCCCAGGCCCGGCTCGGCCCCGGCCGCATCCACCACTGCATGCGCCTGATCGGTATGGCCGAGCGCGCCGTCGAGCTGATGTGCCGCCGGGCGCTGGCCAGGACCACGTTCGGCAAGCCGATCGCCCGGCAGGGCGTGGTACAGGACTGGATCGCCGAGTCCCGCGTCAGCATCGAGCAGTTGCGCCTGCTCGTGCTCAAGACCGCCTGGCTGATGGACACCGTCGGCAACCAGGGCGCCCACACCGAGATCCAGGCCATCAAGATCTCCACCCCGATCACCGTGGAACGGATCCTCGACAAGGCCATCCAGGTGCACGGCGCGGGCGGCGTGTCCCAGGACTTCCCGCTGGCCGCGCTCTGGGCGGGGGCCCGCTCGCTGCGCCTGGCCGACGGGCCGGACGAGGTGCACAAGCGGTCGCTCGCCTACCGCGAGCTCAAGCAGTACATGTGATCCCCCCGACGACAGGAGCTGGAGTGGACGAAGCACGGCTCAAGGAGCGCGTGGCCGCGTTCCTGAGCGAGAACGACCCGGCGGGCGACCGGCTGGAGTTCCTGCGCGCCAGGTTCGACGCCGGCCTGGCCTGGGTCTGGTTCCCCGAAGGGCTCGGCGGCCTGGGACTCTCCCGTGACATGCAGGCGGTCGTGGAGCGCGAGCTGGCCGGCACCCCGCAGATCGACGGCGGCGTGCAGGGCATCGGCCTGGGCATGGCCGCGCCCACCATCCTGGCCTTCGGCACCGACGAGCAGAGGCGCCGCTTCCTGCGGCCGCTGTGGACCGGCGAGGAGATCTGGTGCCAGCTCTTTAGTGAGCCCGGCGCCGGCTCCGACCTGGCCACGCTCGCCACCCGGGCGGTACGCGACGGCGACGAGTGGGTGGTCGACGGGCAGAAGGTGTGGACGTCCGGCGCCCACCACGCCCGCTGGGCCATCCTGGTCACCCGCACCGACCCCGACGTGCCCAAGCACCGCGGCCTGACGTACTTCGTCTGCGACATGCACGCGCCGGGGGTCGACGTCAGGCCGCTGCGGCAGATCACCGGCGAGGCCGAGTTCAACGAGGTGTTCCTGACCGGCGTGCGGCTCGGCGACGACCTGCGGCTGGGCGCCGTCGGCGACGGCTGGCGGGTCGCGCAGACCACGCTCATGAACGAGCGGGTGGCCATCGGCGGCGGCGGTGGCGGCCGGGGCGCCGGCATGGTCGGCGGCGTGCTGCGCTCCTGGCGCGAGCACCCCGAGCTGCGCACCCACGACCTGCACCAGCGGCTGCTGTCGCTCTGGGTGGAGGCCGAGGTGACCCGCCTGTCGGGCGCGCGGCTGCGCGAGCAGCTCGCGGCCGGCCAGCCGGGGCCTGAGGGCTCCGGCATGAAGCTGTCGTTCGCCAGGCTCAACCAGGCGCTGACCGGCCTGGAGATGGAGTTCCTGCGCGACCTCGGCTACGACGACTACGCCTTCCGCCGCTCCGAGAGCATCGACTTCTACGGCCGCGGCCCCGGCTACCGCTACCTGCGGGCCAAGGGCAACTCGATCGAGGGCGGCACCTCGGAGATCCTGCGCAACATCATCTCCGAACGGGTGCTCGGCCTGCCCTCCGAACCCCGCATCGACAAGGACGTGCCCTGGAAGGACCTGCCGCGATGAGCCTGCTCTATTCCGAGGTCGAGGAGGAGCTCCGGGCCGCCGTGCGCGACCTGCTCGCCGACCGCTGCCCGCCGGCCGCGGTGCTCAAGCGCGCCGAGTCGCGTCCGTACGACCCGGACCTGTGGAAGACGCTGGCCGGGGAGATCGGCGTGGCGGGGCTGCTCGTCCCCGAGCAGTACGGCGGCGCGGGCGCGTCCGCCAGCGAGGCCGCGGTCGTGCTGGAGGAGCTGGGCCGCGGCATCGCCCCGGTGCCGTTCTTCACCAGTTCCGTGCTGGCCACGTACGCGCTCGTCCAGGCGGACGCGGGCGAGCTGCTCGAACGGCTGGCCGACGGCCGCTCGACGGCCGCGCTGGCGGTGTCGTTCGCCGCGTCCCCGTACCGGCCGGAGCGCGGCGCGTCGGTGCGGGCGCCGGACGGCGGGACGCTGTCCGGCACGGTCACCGGCGTCGCCGGGGCCGACGTGGCCGACGTGCTGCTCGTCCCGGCCGGCGGCGGCCTGTACCTCGTGGAGGGCGCCGAGGTGCGGGCGACGACC
Organism: Nonomuraea sp. CA-218870; assembly: GCF_050936535.1. NCBI lineage: Bacteria > Bacillati > Actinomycetota > Actinomycetes > Streptosporangiales > Streptosporangiaceae > Nonomuraea > Nonomuraea sp. CA-218870. The sequence goes on from NZ_JBNJMN010000002.1 coordinate 916,060, forward strand.
TCGTTCGACCTGACCCGGCCGGTCTCCACCGTGACGCTCGACGGCGCGGACGCCACCCGCGTGGGCGACGTGGACCTGGCGGACGTGCTGCGGTTCGGCGCCGGGCTGCTCGCCTCCGAGCAGTACGGGGTCGCGCAGTGGTGCCTGGACACCACGCTCGCCTACGTCAAGGAGCGTCACCAGTTCGCCCGGCCGGTCGGCTCCTTCCAGGCGATCAAGCACCGGCTGGCCGACCTGTGGCTGGACGTGGTGCGCGCCCGCGCCGCCGCCCGCAACGCCGTGGCCGAGGGCTCGCCGACCGCCGTCGCCGTGGCCCAGGCGTGGAACGCGGGCGTGGCCGTACACGCCGCCGAGGAGGCGGTCCAGCTGCACGGCGGCATCGGCATGACCTGGGAGCACCCGCTGCACCTGTATCTCAAGCGCGCCAAGTCGGCCGAGGTCGCGCTCGGCACGCCCGGCGACCACCGGGAGGCGCTGGCCTCACTGGCCGGGGTGCCCGGCCCCGAGCTCGCCGGGTCGTCCTGACCCGTGCTCACCGGGTCGTCCTGACCCGAGTGAGGTGAGCAGCAGGTCGGCGAAGTGCTCGCCCACCTGGGCGCCGGTCAGCGGCCCGTCCGCGTGGAACCAGGTGCCCAGGTGGTGGACCGAGCCGAAGAAGTAGTCGACGACCAGCTCGGCCGGCACCCGGTCGCTGAACACGCCTTCGCGCTGGCCCTCCAGCACCAGGGCGCGGAAGCGCTCGTGATAGCGGCGGCGCTCGGCCCGCACGGTCTTGCGGGTCTCGGGGGCCAGCAGGTGCATCGACCGGAAGAAGATCTTGGAGTCGTCGAGGTTGTCCGTCGTGGTCTCCACCACGTCGGCCGCCGCCCGGTGCAACCGCTCGACCACTGTGCCGCCGCTGTCGGCGATCTGCGTCAGGCGGTCCATCTGCATGCGCAGGACCCTGGCGTAGATCTCGTGCAGCAGGTCGTCCTTGGAGTCGAAGTAGTGGTACATGGCGCCCTTGGTGACGCCCGCCGCGACGACGATCTCCTGCACCGACGTGCTCTCGAAGCCCTGTTCGGCGAAGAGCCTGGTGGCCTCGGCCAGGAGCCGCCGGCGTACCGGTTCATCTCTCACGGGAGCAAGCGTACCGACTGGTCGGTCGAACGTCTTGAGTGCGGTCCTTGAGGTACCAATTACGTCACCTTAGGCTCACCTTCCTTCGGCATGGGGTATCTCTTTTAGCGGCGAGGGATCTTCGGAGTGGCAGATCCCGTAATGGAACGACATCTTCATTCGGGGAGTTTGCCGTGCCCGGTGGCTCTATCTACGTGCAGCAGGACGAGAAGTTCACGGGGTCTTCTCCGCAGTGGTGGTACGAGAAGTTCTGGCGGGAGGGGGCCCAGAGCCGGCGCCGCTCCCGGATTCTCAAGGCGGCGGTGGGGGCCGTCGCCGGGTTCGCGCTCGCGCTCCGGTTCGGCCTGCCGGTGCCCGCCCTCTGCGGCCTGGCCCTCGGCGGCGTCGTCGCGGGCGTCGACTGGTGGCTCGACTGGCGCTCGTTCCGGGCCACCGCCGTGTGGCGGGGCAGGCGGCGCGGCGAGGTCATCACGGGCAGGCTGCTGCGGCGCGCGCTCGGCCGGCAGGGCTACCGCGTGCTCGACGGCCGCGCCATCAGGGACCAGGCGTCCATCGACCACCTGGTCATCGGGCCGGGCGGGGTGTGGATCGTCGACAACGAGTCGTGGAGCCCTGACACCGAGATCGCCTCGTACGGCGGCAGGCTCTTCTTCGGCGAGAAGTACGGCACGAAGACGGCCAACCAGCAGACCGCCGCCGCGACGGCGTTCGCCGAGCTGCTCAGCCGCGAGACCGGCATCGAGGTCGTCATCCGTCCGCTGATCGCCGTCCACTGCGGCATGCTGCCGCGCGGCGGCACGCTCACGGCCGAGGGCCTCACCCTGCTCAAGCCCCGGCTGGCGGCCAAGCACATCAGGGCCAACCGGACCGCCCTGCTGGACGCGGCGCAGATCGAGCTGCTGGCCCGCACCGCCGCCCGCGAACTGCAGCGCGTCTAGATCGCGTCCGGACCTCGCGGTCAGGCGAGGTCCTCGATGAACGCGGCGAGCTGGGCCACGTTCCTGCACTCGTGCATCGGCACCACCGAGCCGTACTCGGTGGCGATCGAGTCGCCGGTGTCCCACTGCCGGCGCGGCTCCGGGTTCAGCCAGTACGCGTGCCGGGCCCTGCCGGTCAGCGACCTCAGCACCTCCAGGGCCGGCGGCTGGTAGTTGGAGCGCGCGTCGCCGAGGATGAGCAGCGAGGTCTTGGGCCCGATCGCGTCGCCGTAGCGCTCGGCGAAGGTCTCGAGCGCGTGGCCGTAGTTGGTGCGGCCGAAGCGCACCATGTCGGCCTCGTTCGCGAGCCGGGCCATCGCGTCCACGACGTCGGCGCCCGGCTGGAAGAACCGGGTGATCTCGTCCACCGTGTCGACGAACCCGAACGCCCGCACCTTGGTGAACTGCTCGCGCAGGGCGTACGTGAGCAGCAGCGTGAAGTGCGCGAACGACGACACCGAGTCGCTGGTGTCGCAGAGGACGACCAGTTCCGGCTTGTGCGGCCGGGGCGGCTTGACGTGGATGTCCATCGGCACGCCGCCGCTCTGCAGCGAGGCCCGCACGGTGCGGCGGAAGTCCAGCCGCCCGCGCCGGCCCTTCCTGTGCTTGATCGTCAGCCGCGCGGCCAGCCTGCGGGCCAGCGGGTGCACCTCGCGGCGCAGCCTGGACAGGTCGGCCTTGGTGACGCGCAGGAAGTCGATCTGGTCGAGGGGCGGCCGCACGGCCGAGCGGGAGATCTTCTCGATGCCGGAGTCCTCGGCGATGCGGCGGCGCACGTCGGCGGTCACCGCCTCCTCGAACCGCCGGATGCCCGAGTTCACCCGCTGCCTGGCGGTCTTCTCGGCCAGCCCGCCGCGCTCCCGCCCGGTGAGCACCTCGCGCAGGATCCCGGCCATGAGCGTCTCGGGCGACAGGGCGCGCAGCACGCTGTAGGAGAACCAGTTCTGCCGGCCCGGCTGCGCCTCCTGCCTGCCGAAGCGGTCCACCATGGCGCGGGCGAACGCGCGCAGCTCGATCTCCGTGCCGTCCACCAGCAGGCCGGCCAGGTGCTCGCGCAGCTCGGCGACCGGAGCCTGCTCCAGGTCCACCTCCTCGCGCTGCCGCAGGCCGCTGATCGCCGGCGGGAACCACAGGTCGAACAGCACGTCGAAACCCGGCCGGTAGGCCGGCTTCTTCACCAGCGTGGCCGCGTACGCCTCGCGCAGCGACTCCCGCTCGACCAGGTCGATCACCCGCAGCGCCCGCGCCGCGTCCAGCCCTTCGGCCAGCGAGACGGGCAGCCCCGCGTCCCGCAGCGCGTGCACGAACCCGACGTGCCTGTCGACGAGCGACATCAGGCCAGCCCGAGTTCCTTGACGGCGCGCTCGTGGTCGGAGTTGTGCTTGAGCACCACGCCGAGCGTGCCCGCCACCGTCTGCTCGTCCAGCTCGGCCCGCCCGAGCGCCAGCAGCGTGCGGGCCCAGTCGACGGTCTCGGCCACCGACGGCGCCTTCTTCAGCTCCAGCGCCCGCAGCGTCGCCACCGTGCGGGCGAGCTGCTCGGCCAGGTCGGCCGGCAGCTCCGGCACCTGCGCCAGCACGATGTCCCGCTCGCGCTCCGGCGTCGGGTACTCGATGTGCAGGTAGAGGCAGCGCCGCTTGAGCGCCTCCGACAGCTCGCGGGTGGCGTTCGAGGTCAGCACGACGTACGGCCTGCGCCGCGCGGTGATGGTGCCCAGCTCCGGGATCGTCACCTGGAAGTCGGAGAGCAGCTCCAGCAGCAGGCCCTCGACCTCGACGTCGGCCTTGTCCATCTCGTCGATGAGCAGCACGGTCGGCTCCTCGGTCCTGATGGCCTTGAGCAGCGGCCGCTCCAGCAGGAACTCCTCGGTGAAGATGTCGTGGTCGGCGCTGGTGGCCTGGATGCGCAGCAGTTGCTTCTTGTAGTTCCACTCGTACAGCGCCCGCGCCTCGTCCAGGCCCTCGTAGCACTGGAGCCGGATCAGGGCGGCCCCCGTGGCCTGGGCGACCGCCTTGGCCAGCTGGGTCTTGCCGACGCCCGCGGGCCCCTCCGCGAGCAGCGGCTTGCCGAGCGCGGCGGCCAGGAACACCGAGGTGGAGATGGCGTCGTCGGAGAGGTAGTCGACGGCGGCGAGCCGCTCGGTCACGTCGGCGGGGGAGGCGAACATCAAGGCTCCTGTCTGCTGGCCGAACTTTATTCTAGCCGGATACGTCCGCGTCCAACCGATTCGACCAGCCTGCGATTCACCGGTATATTCATCCCCGCAAGCGCCGCTAGCTCAGTTGGTCAGAGCAGCTGACTCTTAATCAGCGGGTCCGGGGTTCGAGTCCCTGGCGGCGTACCGCAGAAAACCCCAGCTCAGGAAACTGAACTGGGGTTTTTCCTTTTGTCAGGGCCGGGCCGCGCGCTCATGACCGGCTCTGCCGGGTACAGAGCCGGATCTCGATGCCGCCGGGGTCGGTGATGCCGCTGATCAGCCGGCCCACGCTGCCCTCGCTGACGGGGGAGCGCCCCACGCCGAGTGCGTCCAGGTGGTCGGACCAGGCGCGGGAGCGCCTCCACGGTCGGTACGGCCGGCGCCAGGGGATCGAACCCGCCCCACCCGCCGGCGTGGAGGACGTCAAGAGCCCGAGGCACCGCTCGGCACAGACCAGAAGCCGCATCGTGACCGCCGCCCACGGGACGGCCGTCGCCGTCCTGGCCCGCCTGCGGGCCCTGCGGCCCGGCCTGACGAACGCCGGGCCACCGACATCACCGTCGGGATCCTGTCGCCCGACCTGTTCCCGGTGATGAGACGCGAATGCGGCTGGCCGGCGACGCGGTGGGAGGACTGGGCCGCCGACCAGCTCTCCCACGGCCTGCTGTCCCCCTGACGATCGGGGCGGACCCCGCCGGTCAGCGGCCGTGCAGGCGGCGGAAGTCCTCCAGGTGCCCGCGGTAGGACGCGAGATCGCTCTCCAGCCTGTCCCTGGTGAGCCGCTCGGGCTCCGACTCGCGCAGCGACCTGCCCGCCTCGGTCCAGAAGTCCCCGGGGTCCAGCTCCGCGGCGCCGTCGGGGAAGAACTTCAGCGCCTCCTCCACCGCGTCGGCGGCGAACCGCCAGCCGGACGCGACCTCGTCGAACGTCCCGGCGTCCGACGGGTCGGCGGCGAAGAACAGCGCCCCCTCCAGCGCCCGGCGCGCGTACGTGGTCGCGACGAGCACCCACTGGCCGGGATCGATCAGCTCCGACAGGCCCGCGCCGAAGGTCAGGCCCTGCTCCCGCGCCCACGCCTCGGACTCACGGGGCACCAGCACCTCCACGTCGCCGAGCCGCACCAGCCAGCCGTCGGCCACCTCGTCGGTCTCCGCCCCGCGCGAACCGCCGGCCAGGTCGAGATAGACGTACGCCTCCACGAGCGTACGGGCCGGACCGGGCTCAGGCATGCCGGCTCACCAGGTCCTGGTAGGTGTCCCTCACGACCAGCAGCCGGTCGAGCCGGAACCGGCCAGGCTCGGCCGCGCGCACGCGCAGGCCCCGCTCGGACCAGAACCCGTCGTCGGGCACCTCGTCCGCGCCGGCCGGCACGAACTTGACGACCTCCGCCACCGCCGCGGCCGCCACCCGGAGCGTGCGCTCGGCCTCGGCCGGGTCGTCCACCGGGACGTTGCCCGCCGACAGGTCGGCCACCCACATCCACTCACCCGCGTCGAGCAGCTCCGACGGCTCCGGGCCGCCGAACGTCGGATAGCCGGTGGGCATCACCGGACGCTCCGGCAGGCCGAACACGTACTCACGCGGGGCCGCGCACTCCCGGCACGTGCCGGAGTAGAGGTTGACCAGCTCGCCCTCCACGCTGACCAGCCCGCTCTCCCAGGTGGTGTCCGTCGACCCGCAGGAGCACGGATGCAGATCGAGATAGAGGTGAGCCTCGTCTCTCGCCCTCGCCACCGCGAACGCCATGACCGTCCTCTCCCTCGGCGCACCCTCGCTCGGCGCACCCTCGCTCGGCGCACCCTCGCTCGGTGCACCCTCTCTCGGTGAATCTCATCATGCGGGAACCGCGTCCGCCGGAACCGCGTCCGCCGGGGCCACGGCCGGCCGCGGGTTCCGGCCGCACGTGCACGGCTCGCCCTCGGGGCACCGGCACTCCGGCGGGTCCCAGCCGGTCGTGTTGGCCAGCGTACGCAGGCGGTGCAGGATCGCGGCCCAGTCGCGGGGACGCTCCCCGGACGCGAGCGTGGCCAGTTCGGCCGCCACCGGCCCGGGCAGGAGCTGGAGCGCCTCCGGGCGGGCGGCGGAGACCAGGTCGAACAGCACGCCCAGCCGCCCGGGCCGCTGCGCCGCGGTGGCGGCTCGCACCTGGCGGACGGCCTCCGACAGCTCGGACAGCTCGGCCAGCGCCGCCTGGTCGGCGCTCGCCCGGCCCTGGGCCAGGGCGATCGCCCGAGCGGTCATGGCGGCGGCGGACCGCTCGGTCGCCCCGATCGTGAGCCGCCCGTCCACCTGGAACACCAGCCCGCCCTGTTCCGGGATGCGGCTCAGCTCCGGGTCCCGGTCCGGCGCGGCGGGCTGCGGCGGGCGGACCTCGACGCGGATCGGCGGGCGGCCGGGCAGCAGGATGTCCGTCACGCCGGGTGAGGCCACCCGCGTGCGGCCGCCCATGAGTGCGGCGGCGCGCTCGATCGCGGCGGACGCGGCCGATTCCGGGAGCGTGGGACGCCGCCCGGAGAGGGTGTCCCTGAGCTCCAGCCCGCCGTTGAGCAGCCTGTCGATCCGGCTCCGCGGCTGCGGGGCGGCGTCGCGCTCCCCCGTGCCCCACGGGGGAGAAGGCGGGGTCTGGCCGCGGCGTTCGACGTCGGCCGCGATGGCGTCGATCGCGTCGGCCAGGCGGGCGCGGTCCGCGGAGTCGGCGGCCGCCCTCCACCTGCGCGCCAGGTGGGCGTGCTCGTCCAGGCGGGGGACCACGCAGAGGTCGTCGCCCTCGACCGGCCGGCCCGTCGTCGACGGCCTGATCACGCCCTGCGGCGCGCCGGCCGAGGTCGCGGTGACCGTCTGGGCCACGTGCGACAGCTCGTGCACCAGGACCGACGACACCACGTCCGGGTGGATCCGCGGCCACAGGCGCACCACGTGCGGATCATCAGGTGTGCCCGCCCGCAGCTCGGTAGAGGCGAGGAGGCCCGCGCCCGGGTCCTCTATCTGCACCCGGACGCGCTGGTCGGGGGCGGCGGGGAACTGGACGTTCATCTGGTAGGCGGAGACCCAGGAGATGTGCGCGGCGGCACCGCCCAGATCCGCCGCGGTGAGTTCGTGCCCGCGGGTCTCCTGCAGGGTCAGGTCCGGGGCCGCGTCCGGGCGCCCGGCCCGGTCGAACAGCGTGCCCTCCATCGCTGGGGAGGGCGCGCCGCCGCTGGCGGAGGGTGTGCCGCCGCCGGTGGACCAGCCCTGGGCGACGCTGCTGCCCACCGGCGCCGCCGACTTGCGGACGTCGGCGGGCCAGACCGGCTTGCCGGCGTCCACCGCGAAGACGCCGTGCCGGCTCAGCGCATGGGTGACCTGCTGCGCGAACGAGCCGGACACCGGAGAGTTCATGAACACGCCGCGCAGGTCCAAGCGGACCCTGTCGGCGGCCTCCAGCAGGGCGGGGGGCAGGGTGGCGAACGCCTCGGCGAACCGGCCGTCCGGCGTCGCGCTGGTCACCGAACCGTCGGGTGAGGCCACGTACACGTGGAGGCCGTCGGCCTCCATGACCCTCACCCGCGCCGGGACGCCGCGCTCGCGGGCGGCCAGGCGCGCGTCCTGCAGCACCTGGATCAGCCCGTGACGGCCGGTCTCCGGGATGAACCAGAACGGCTCCGTCTCCGGAGCGGAGGGGGGTGTGAGCCGTACGTCCGACTCCATCCGGGAGATGATCTCCTGGAGCTCCTGCTGGGTGAGGATGACGTCCGTCCAGCCGCTCGTGATGCCCGTCCGGCGGACGGGTTCGCCGACGAGGCGTTCCTCCTGGTTCGGGAGCCGGGCGACGTGCTGGTAGGTGGCGTCGTAGTCCACCCTGAGCCGGACGATGAAGAGGTTGCCCTTCTCGAAGCTGCTGCGCTCGCGCCGGGCGCCGTGATGGTCGGTCACGCTCTCCGACGCCTGCTCGCCGCCGCGGACGCCGGCGTTGAGGCCGGTGGCGCCGTCGCTCCGGCCGGCGCTGATGCCGAGGGGCAGCGCCCGGCTGCGGGTGATCGAGGCGTTGAGGGAGTCGGCCTTCCTGTCGACCTGGCCCTTCTCGCCCTCGAACGGTCCGGCGATGACGGTGAGATCCGAGGTGCGCGCATGGATGGTGATCCGGGCGCCCTGGTTCTTGAACCGCAGGTCGTTGATCGGTATGACGATGCCCTCCGGTCCCGACATCCGCTCGAAGGCGGCCAGCAGGGCCGATCGCTTGAGACGCTCCTCCAGCACCGCCCGGTTCTCCCGGACGGCCTTGGCCCCGACGATCTTCGACGCCTGCCAGCTGACGACCTCCAACAGGTCGGGCTTGGCCGGATCCTCCCAGAGCGCCACGGGGAACTGCCCGGCCCGCAGTTCGGCCGGCCGGGGATCGCTCACGGTGGAGACCGGACCGGGGTCCTGGTCGGCGGGCATGATCATGCCGGTCGGGACCGGCCGGGTCAGCGAGGCGTCGAACACGACCGGTGTGCCGAAGACCGGCTCGCCGCCCACCTTGTGCCGGGAGACATCGACGACGACGAACATGCCGCCCTGAGCGATCCGGTGGTTGCCGATGAACAGGCTCAGCCGGTTCAGCCGGGTGCCCTGCTCGTTGGCGGAGTGCGAGAACGCATACCCGACGTCCGTCGAGACGCCGGCCCCCTGGCCGTCGCCGTGGTCGCCGCCGCCGTACTCCAGACCGGCCGCGTAGGAGCCTGTCCGGGTCTCCGAGCGGGTGCGGTCGATGTAGTCGTAGTGCTGCTTGATGAGGCCCGACGTCTGCGAATGCCTGAGGACCTCGGCCCGCCGCTCGCCCGCGGGGTCTTCGTACAGCAGCCGGTACCTGACCGTCAGCTCCTCGGACGGCGTCGCCTCCGACAGGCCCATCCGCAACCCGTAGGTCTTCTGGTAGCCGCGACGTGACCATGCGTCGTCGACGTGGATCCTGATGGCGTTCTCGGAGAAGTCGCTGTCCAGCTGGGCCCGGAGGTCCGGGTCCTGGGCCAGCTCGGGAGCGCCGGCCTGGATGGCGGCCACCACGGCGTTGACCGAGGTGACGGCCTTGCCCTGCTCGTCGCTCAGGATCAGCGACTCCACCAGCCCCATCCCTGTCGCGCTTTCGAGCGACGGAGCCACCACGACGTCGCGGGAGCGTTCGATGAGCTCGGCCGCCTCGCTCAGCGCGTTCTGGAGCCGCTGCTCCTCGCTGACGCTCGGGGCGCCGGGGACCGGACCGAGTCCGGTCAGCTCCTGCACCTTGGCGAGCAGCGCGGCGGGCGTGTGCCGGTCGGCGTAGCCGACGTCCTGGCCGGCGCTCCGGGCCTGGGCGACGTCCTTGAGGTACCTCTGGGTGAGGGGCACGGCCAGGCCGGCGTCCAGCGGCAGGCTGCCGTTGAGCAGGCGCTCGACCGCGTCGCCGACCAGGCGGCCCGGCAGGTTCAGCCTGCCCTCCGAGTACAGGACCAGCGCGTCGTACTCGGAGATCGACAACAGTCCGGTGCCCGTCACCTCGGCGGTCCTCGTGCCCAGCCCGAGCTGTTCGGCGATCGGCAGCCCGGACGTCGCGGACTCCGAGCCGGTCAGCGTGAGATCCACCGACGACCTGATGACGTACTGGCGGCCGAAGTCGATCAGGAGCTCTTCCGTGCCCCAGATGTTGAGGATCGACTGCGAGGTGGAGCTGCCCGAGGAGCGGGAGGGTCCGCCCAGGGTGCCGCTGTCGCTGGTCTGCCCGCCGTCGTCCAGGTCGCCGGCCTTCCCCGAGCCGCCGACGTTGTGGCCGGACGACCCGCCCCAGGACACGCCGGCGCTGCCGAGCCCGAAGAGGATCTTGCCGTCCACCTGGTCGACCACGGCGATGACCTCGGCCTGGCCCAGTTCCGCCGACACCGACAGCGACGAGCGCACCGGTATTCCCTGGGGGCGGACGACCGTGTTGGTGAGGACGGGACCGTTGAGGATCTTGGCGTGCGCGACCAGGTTGCGCACGTTCAGCGTCGAGAAGATCTTCTGGAACGCCGGAGAGTCCGCACGCGTCGCCCAGGGCAGCACCCCGCGTGCCGCCTGCCACATCCCGGGCACGTCCAGATGGAGCAGCGTCATCTTGGCCCTGGCGCCCGCGGGCACCTCGCCGAGCGGAGCCGGCGGCGTCGCGGTGTCCGATGGCAGCAGGTCGGCGGCGAACAACAGTCTGGCGGTGCCCCGCTCGGACGCCAGCAGCGTCGGCTCGTCGTCGTGCAGAAGCTCGACCTTCAGGTCGTGGGCCAGCGAGAAGATCGCGACAGGGCCCGTGCTTTCGTACAGCACCACCTCGTTGGTCGTGTTGCCGCCGCTGGAACCGATCGAGCGACCTCTCTGGTAGTCGTACCGGCCCCCGGCCTCGTGCACCGTCCCGTCCAGCCCTTCGGCGGGGCCGTCGCTCAGGCCGAGTGATCCGCCGACGCCGCCGCTCCTGGACCGGCCCGAGGCCCGGGCCGTGGTGTCGGAGCTGATCTCGAGATTGACCACCGTCTCGGCATCGGTGTGTCCGATGTAGCGGGCTCCGCCGGCGAAGTGCTGCTCCAGGGAGATCTTCAGCGTGAAGTGCTCAGGCGCGCCGTTGACGCCCAGCTTCACCAGGTCGAAGACGATGCCGTCCTGCGCCAGCGAGTCGTACGCGCTTCTGATCCGGTGCTCGGAGAGCTGCTCGGTGACCTCCTGCAGGTTGAGGATCTGGGCGGCGCGCGCGAGGTCGCCGAAGGCGTACTTCGGTGCGCCGTTCACGGTCTTCGGGATCAGGCCGCGCTCCGCGAGCTGGTCCAGCACCTTCCGCCGGACCGTGTCCAGCCCGTCGATGTCCTGGACGAGGCCGGGTCCCGCGCCTCGCATCCGCCCCGGGCCGTCGCCGAGCGACGCCGGCAGTTCGGCCCTGCGGCCGGGAGGCGCCTGCGGACTGGGTTCGCCCCGCACCAGCGCGTTCCCGTCGGCGTCGGTGACCGGCCGGCCGTTCCGGTACACCAGCGCGTTCCGGTCGACGGGCAGGCCGTAGCGGTAGGCGGCCGCCTCCCGCATGCTCGCGGTGACCGTGCTGTGCAGTGTGGGCAGGGTGACCGGGGGCTTGCCGAACTTCTCCACGGTGAACGTGGTCTCCACCGCGAGCCGGTACGTCTGCTTCCGGCCGATCTTCCGGTGCACGCTCGGGTGGATCGCCTGCCTGTTGGCCGTCGCCGAGGCCGATCGCGACCTGCCCATGGAGCCCTTGACCCTGGGGCCGATGCTGGGACGGTAGTCGCCGGGACCGTTCACATCCTCCAGCAGGGGACTGCGGAACCCCGCCGAGAGCTCGCCCCCGAGTGACCTGTTGGACGACAGGCCGCCGGGAGTGGCGACGAAGTCCACGAGGACCTCTTCCTCCCACTCCTCGGCGGTCGCGCCGCCCAGCGGCTCTGCGGCCACCAGCACGATCCTGCTCTCGGCGCGCACCCGCGCGTGCGGCCTGCCGTCGACGGTGAAGACGCGTTCGATCCCGGTGTTGACCGCGTCCCGCAGCCGGTGGGGCAGTTCGTGGGAGACGAAGGCGCGCAGGTTCGCCCGCTCGATCTCGCCGATCTTGGCGTAGTCGCCGCCGAGTTCCCGCGCGATCACGTCGAACGCGTCCTGCAGGCCGCTCATCTCGCTGACCACGACGTTGGGGAGCTGTTGGACGCGCTGATCATCGGGGATCCGGACGAGCCTGCCCGGTGGCTGGTCGGTGTAGGAGTGCGAGAACCACAGGCGTTGCGCGCCGGGATCCCCCGGTGTGCCGGTGTCCACCACGGTGGTGTCCCGCCAGGCGGTCTGCTGCCCGGTCCGGATCTCGACGGTCCACGCGGCGGCGGCGTCGAAGAGCAGGGACTCGCTCCTGTTGTCCGCGACGGAGCCGCCCTGCGCGAACATGCCGGCGCCACCCGTCGTGGAGTTGCCGCGCCCGCCGCTTCCTCCGGCGCTGATGCCCAGAGTCTGGGTCAACGCCTGGTACCACTCGCCTTCCGGCATGAGCTTGGCCAGCACACTGGTGTCGAAGCCGCCGGACATGCCGACGCTGCCCGCCTGGGTCGCGGTGACCGTACGGGCAGCCTGGAAGAACAGGCCCACCATCATCTCCGACGCCTTGATGCCTGGGTTGAGCACCTCGGCCAGGTCGGAGAGCGTGAGCTTGAACCGGATCTCCGCCGCCGTGTCACCGTGGCCCACGCGCAGCACCAGGCCGTCGGGGGAGACGATCCGGTGGAAGTCCGCCCGCAGGACGCGTTCCAGCTCGTCCGGGGCGAACCGGTGCCGGGCTCCGTTGCGTGCCAGCAGGTCGTTGACCGCGGTGGTGAGGGCGGACAGGTGGGCGAGCGTGCCCGCGGGCAGGGCCGTGGTCAGGGCGGCCTGCTGCGGCAGCGCCTTGGTCAGGGCATCGAGGTAGCTCTGGTGGCGCCGCCGCGCCGCCGCCTCGGCCCGCCGGGCGGACTTGGGCAGGGTCAGCTGGCCGAGCTGGTTCGGCGCGGGCGCCCGCCGCAACGACGACAGGAGCTGTTCGTACGCCTTCCTGGACTCGCCGGCCCTGACCAGGGCGGTCTCGTACGCCTTGGCGATGCGGAGGTGCCGGCGTTGCGTGGCCTGGTGCTGCAGGTGGGCCTTGCGCGCCTTCCTGGCTCGCTCGAACCGGCCCGAGTCGTGCTGCCGCAGCGCTTTCCTGGCTTCCTGGGTGGACTTGAGCGCTTCCTCGCGCGCCTGCGCGGCGCTGGCGGTCTTCGCCTCGATCTGGGCCCGGAGCTCCTGTTCGGCCCGGGTCAGCGTGTCGATGATGGCCTGGACCTCGTCGATGGACGGCCGTCCCTGCGGCAGCGGCGGCGCGTGTGGCTGCCGGATCTCCTGCGTGGGCGCCCACGGCGGCAGGGGCGGGGTGTGACCGCGGCCGAGCAGGTCCCGGTTCACCCCGTCGATCTCGACGGCGAGCAGCCGTTTGTCCGGCAACGTCGGAGCGTTGTGCCACTTGTCGGTCAGCAACGCCAGCTCGTTGAACCGGGCGTCCACACACATGTCCCGCCTGGCCTGTTCGCGGGTGGGACGCATGAGAACGGGCAGCCGCTCGGCGCGCACCTGCTGCAGCGTGTCGGTGATCTCGTGCAGCCAGACCCTGGACAGCTGGTCGTCGGCGACGCGCGGGTTGAAGCGGACCTCATGGGGGCGGCTCTCGTCGGAGACCCCTTTCCTGACCTTGGTCCGGGCCATCTCGTCGCGTCTGTTTCTCGAGCCCACGACGGGCCTGAAGTAGTGGGTGCCGTTGGCCGAGGTGTGCACCGCCAGCGTCCGGCCGTCGTCCGACCAGGTGAGGCCGGTCACGCTCCCGTCGAGGAAGTGGCTGGTGAGCAGCTCGCCGGTGGCCGCCCGCACGGCGTCGAGGGTCAGGTCGGGCCCCTGGCGGCCGTCGGTCACGAACCTGGTGCCGGCGATCGGCCGCGACGTGACGGTCCCCGGCCTGCTCTGGTACGTGGTCGCGCCGCCGGGCGACTGGTCGGGGGCGGCGCCCGGCGCGGTGGCCGGCGCCGCACCGCCTGGTGCGGCGGCCGGGTCGGCGACCCCGGTGTGGGCGGTGGTGCCGTCCACGTCCGGCGTCGTCGCGGTGCCCGCAGCCGGGTCCTGGGCGGCGGGCGCCTCGGGCCGAGCGTCACCGGTGTCCTGGGCGGGCTGCTCGGCGCGCACGTCTTGGGCGGCCGGCTCGGCGGGGCGGCCCTCCTGGGCCGGCTCTGGGGCGCGGGTGTCCTGGACGGCCGGCTCTGGGGCGCGGGTGTCCTGGACGGAGGGCTCGGCGGTGCGGGGGGCAGGTCGTTCGGCGGCGCGGTCGGGCTGCTCGGTGTCCGGCGCCGGCTGTTGGGGCGTGGCCTCCCTGGACCGTCGTTCGGTCGTCTCGGCGTCCTGGGCGGGCTGATCGGGCCGGGGCGTCGTCTCGCCGGCCTGTTGCGGCGAGGCGGCGGTCCTGCGGGCCCTGTCGGCGTCCGGCTGGTCCCCCGGCTGCGCGGGGGCGGTGGCGCGCCTGGCCGGCTCGGCGTCCGGCGCGGCGGAGGCCGGGGTCGCGGCGGGCCTTGGCGCCCCGGTCTGGGTCCCGTTCTGAGCGGTCGCGCTCGCCGGCCGCGCGGCCGCGGGCTCGCCGGTGCGCGCGGTTCCCTGCGTGCCCGGCTGGCCGCCGTCCGGGGTGTTCCCGCCGTTCGGGGCGTTCCCGCCCGGGGCTGAGGGGGGCGGGTCACCCGCGCGGGCGGCGTCGGTGCGGGCGGCGTTGTCGTACGCGGAGGCGAGGGTCGAGGCCGGGTTGGCCAGCGCCGAGTAGACATCGGGACTGAAGGGGCTGATCGACCCGGTACGTCCGACGCCGCCGAGGAAGGCGCCCGTGAGGGACTCGGCGCTGAACGGGTTCTGCCACTGCCCGTAGACGGCGCCGTTGGCCACGAAGCTGCCTGCCGGGGAGGCGACCATGTTGGTCGCGCCAGTGGTCAGGGCGCGCCCGGCGAACCCCGGCACGATGCTGGTGACATGGGACACCGGCCCGGCCACCTTCGTGCCGACGACGGCGCCCGTGCCCGCGCCGGAGATGGCGGCCAGGGACTTCTTCCAGTCCCAGCTCTCGCGGGTCCCGTCCTTGATCTGCTGGTACTGGGTGGCCGCGTCGATGAAGAACTCCTCGCCGATCTCCTCGATGAGTTCCTTGCCGAGCGTCGAGGCCAGCAGGCGGGAGATGAGCGCGGGCCCGGTGGCCCCGCTCAGCGCCGTCACCCTGGCCAGCTGCGTGGTGCCCACCTGCCTGGCGCCGACGGTCATCAGCCTGACGAGGATCCGGGTGATCGCCGCCCGGGCCGCGGCCGCGTACGGACCGATGATCGCGGTGCTGACCCCGGCGCTGAAGAACGAGGCGATCAGGGCGATGGCGATGGCGACGACCGTCACCCAGAAGGCCACGTTGATGGAGATCTTCGAGTACTGGGTCTCGACCGCGAAGTTGTTGGCCTGCTGCGCGTAGCCGCGCGCGTTCCTGGCCACGCCGGCGAGCCCGCCCTGCTCACCGTGCAGGGTTCTGGCCCTGGCGACGAAGTTCGCGGTGGACGGCGCGGCCCAGCCCGTCACGACGGTGCGGGTGGCCTGACCCGCCTGGGTGGTGCCGGCGGTGACGTCGTTCGCCAGGTTCACGTACCTCTTGGCCAGCGTCGACAGCCCGCTCTCGCTGGCCTCGGGCCACTTCTGCCCGGCCGACAGCATGGGGATCAGCCAGTTGACCACCCAGTCGGGCAGCGCCTCGGTCTCCCACACCGGACGGACGTCGCTGTCGATGGCCACGATCTCCGACATGCTCGGCTGTCCGCTGCCGCCATAGCTGGTGGGGCCCTGGACGTCCGATCCCCCGTTGAGCGTCACGTCCCCGGCCTCAGGCTCTCAATCCTGAGGAGAGGTCCTGCTTCATGGCGGCGTCCACCTGAAGCGTGTTGTCGACGGCGCTGCGCACCCTGTCCGACTCGCCGGAGATCTCCTTGGAGAGGTGGAGACACTGCTCGATCAGGCGGGTGGGCCCGTCTCCCTGGAAGTGGGCCTTCCAGAACGCCCGCCCCTCGGCGCCCGCGCCCCACGGGGCCGCGGCCAGCGCCTCCTTGAGCTTGAGGGTCAGGTCCGCCAGGCTCGCGTCCAGTTCCCCGGCCATGGTCTCCCACTGGGCCAGGCCGCGGTCCACCACCGGCTTGGTGATCTCGGTGCCGTTCCAGAGCCTCACGCCTTGCCCTCCATCCGATCCGCGAGGCGCGCCATGGCCGCCTCGACGTCGCCGTCGAGGTGGGCCTGGAACTCCGCCCGCGGGATCACCGGCTCGAAGATCTCCATGACGCGTTCCCGGGCCCTGGCGACCGCCCGGTGCGTCGTCTGGGTGATCGTGTCGGCCAGCATCCGTGCGTCGGGACGCCGGTAGACGCGCGGGTCGAGGTCGAGCCGGACCAGTTCCCCGCGTACGTTGACCGTCACCGACACCAGGCCGTCACGCGACTTCTCGGTGATCTGCACCGTCTTGGCGCGGGCGTGCAGCTCCAGCCCGCTGTCCTGGATCTGCCGGAACATCTCGCGCAGCTCGTCGGCGTATGCCCGCATCGCGGCCGTATCGGGAGGACCGACGGGTTCCACGCCGAACACCCCCCTCGCCCCTGTCGCATCCGACGAAACTTCTGTGTTTCTGGCCAGTTTCCGTCACATGAACAGCGGATGGCAAGTGAAAGATCAAAAGGGCTGATCGTCACCTTTGAGCGGTACGGCCCGTTCCCCGAGGTCGTCGACCTCTACGGAGGGCACCCAGAGCCGGTACACGCCCCGTTCGATCCGCTCCAGCCCCAGCCCCCGGGCGGTGAGCACGGACCCGCCCAGATACTCCAGCAGCACCTGCCCGTCCCGCTCCTCGCGCACCTGGAACGGCTCGCCCCGCCACCGGCACTCCACGGTCACGAAGTCCAGCGCCGCGCACTCGGCGGCCGGGACCGCGCGGACATGACAGCCGGGCTCGACCTCCTCGAACCCGTCAGCCGGCTCGGGGCTGCGCAGCCGCACCCACAGCTCCAGGGCGTGCGGCTCAGGACTGGCCAGGTAGTCGGCGCCCCGCCACCGGGCCCGGTAGAACGCCCGGCTCATGCCGCGCCCGTCCCGATCAGCAACCACCGCCGCAGGTCGCCGTGGTACATGGCGCGCCGGTGCTCGGTCCCCCCGATCGTGAGCTCCCAGATCTCCGCGCCGTGCGGCAGGACCACCCCGTACACCTTGTACTCGCGGATGACCTGGTCCACGTTCGGGACCAGGCCGAGCCCGACGAACGGCGGCTCCTCGACCACCCACCCGGCCACCGCCGCCCTGCGCTCCTCGTCGGTCCCGCCGTACGGGGTGCGGTAGAGATCGAGACCGACCGGGCGCCAGCGCAGCACGTTCAGCGAGCCGTCGCCGGTCAGCATGCCGGGCTGCCCCAGCGCCTCGGCGAGCACGGACGGCGTCGCGATGTGCGAGACGTCCAGCGCGTGATGGCAGTATCCGGAGATCCTCGGCTCGCCGCCGGTGATCAGGTCGTGCACGTCCGCGGGGGAGAGCAGCTTCTGGACCGTCGGCACCCCGGACCCGGGGGCGATGAGGAGGTCCTGGGCCAGCGTGGGCACCGCCAGCCTGGCGAGCGTGCCCGACTCCAGCATGAAGGAGGCGGGCAGCCCCGGATTGACCGCCAGGCCCCAGCGCGGGTCCGGCCAGCCGGCCGCCAGCTCGACCGGCGAGACGACCCGGCAGTGCGCGGCGACGCCGCCGGTGGCCGCCAGCATCGCCGCCACGGAGGTGTACGCGAGCACCCACGTCCGCTCGGCGTCCGCGGCCGTCGCCCACGCGGGAGCCTCCGTCCCCGCCGCCGCGCCGGCCGTGATCGGCAGGGCCAGGTCGGCGTCGCGGAGCAGGCTCAGGCACAGGGCCGTGCGGCCGTCGTGATGAGCCGCCCACAGCCGCTCCTCGAACGGCGTGGCCGGCGGATGATCGATCGACGTCACCCGCACAGTGTGCCCGAGCGCCGGGTCGAGGCGGTTCTTCCGGTGTGCGGCACGCTTCTGTCACCGTGGCGCATTACCCTGCTGGGAGGCGTTGATGGGGGTGGAGGGCTTCGTGACGGTCAACGGGATGGCGAGCGTCGATGGGGCCGCCGTGGCCTCCGGAGCCTCCGGGGCGGCCGAGTCGGTCGGCCGGGTGCTGGGCACGCAGGCCGCCTCGCCGCTGTCGTTCTGGATCGGGCTGGAGCCGGGCAAGGTCGTGCAGCTCGACGACGTCGTGGTGACCAGACGCGAGGTGCCCGGCCACGGCCCGCTGGTGGTGGCCGGGGTGGTGACGGCCGTGGAGGCGCGTCACGAGGGCGCCGCCTATGACTCCGACGTGTTCCTGATCGCCGAGGGCGCGCTGCCCGCCGCCGTGATCGAGGTGGCCGAGGTGCGGGTCACCCGGGTCGAGCCCGAGGTGTTCGTGCCGCCGCTGCCTGGCGCCAGGGTCTACCTCGCCGGGGCGGGAGACCGCGACCAGGCTCTCTACTTCGACGTGATGGACCGCCGGGTGCCGCTCGGCGTGGGCCGTGACGGGCAGCCGCTCTACGTCAACTTCGACTTCCTCGACGGCACCCGCGGCGCGCACGTGTCGATCTCCGGCGTCTCCGGGGTGGCCACCAAGACCTCGTTCGCCACGTTCCTGCTCTACTCGATCTTCAACTCGGGCGTCCTGGGCGGCGAGGCGGCCAACACCAAGGCGCTGATCTTCTCCGTCAAGGGCGAGGACCTGCTCTTCCTCGACCAGGACAACATCCGGCTCGACGCGGCGGCCAAGAGCGTCTACGGCCGGCTCGGGCTGCCGGCCAGGCCGTTCGGCAGCGTCCACGTGTTCGCCCCGCCCCGGCCCGGCGACCCCAACGGCGTCCCCCACGTCTCCGCCCGCACCCACGGCGTCAGCGCCTTCTACTGGACGCTCGTCGAGTTCTGCCAGGACGAGCTGCTGCGCTTCGCCTTCGCCGACGCCGACGACGAGCGGGCCGGCTACTCCCTGCTGGTGGGCCAGGTCGCGGCCCGGCTCAAGGCGTGGGCGGAGCCGGTCGGCGACGGCGGCGCCGTGATGATCCAGGGCACCTCCTGCCGCACCTTCTCCGACCTGGTCGAGCTGCTGTCCGACCAGCTCCAGGACGAGGGCAGCCGCCAGCAGTGGACCGGCGCGCAGACCCCGCTCGGCACCGTCAACGCCTTCCTGCGCCGGCTCAGGAGCGCCGTCCGGGCGCTGTCGCCGATCATCCGCGGCGACCTGCCGTTCTACCGCAACCACTCGGTCAGCACCTCCAGCGCCCAGGTGACGATCGTCGACCTGCACAACCTGCCCGAGCGGGCGCAGCGGTTCGTGGTCGGCGTGGTGCTGCGCGGCGAGTTCCACCGCAAGGAGTCCTCCGGCACGGCCAAGCCGCTGCTGTTCGTGGTGCTCGACGAGCTCAACAAGTACGCGCCGCGCGAGGGCGACTCGCCGATCAAGGAGATCCTGCTCGACGTGGCCGAGCGCGGCCGCAGCCTCGGCGTGATCCTGATCGGCGCCCAGCAGACCGCGTCCGAGGTGGAGCGGCGCATCGTCGCCAACAGCGCCGTGCGCGTCGCGGGCCGCCTCGACACCGCCGAGGCCGCCAGGTCCGAGTACGGCTGGCTGCCCCCGGCCGTCCGCGACCGGGCCACCA
The DNA here is from genome assembly GCF_050936535.1 of Nonomuraea sp. CA-218870. Taxonomy (NCBI): domain Bacteria; kingdom Bacillati; phylum Actinomycetota; class Actinomycetes; order Streptosporangiales; family Streptosporangiaceae; genus Nonomuraea; species Nonomuraea sp. CA-218870. The sequence continues at coordinate 935,582 of NZ_JBNJMN010000002.1, forward strand.
TCGCCAGGCCGGGCACGATGTTCGTGGCCCAGCCCGAGATCCCGGTGCCGCTGGCCGTCGCCTTCCCGTTCCCCGCCTGGGCCACCCGCCCGTCGGAGGCGCTCGCCCCCGCCGAGGCGTCGGCCGATCCGTTCCAGGGGCTGCCCGGCGTCGAAGACGACATCCCGCCCTTCTGAGAGGCCGACTCGTGAAGATCCTGCACACCGCCGACTGGCACGTGGGCAAGGTGCTCAAGGGGCGCCCCCGCCTCGACGAGCACCGCGCGGTGCTGCGCGAGCTGGTGGCCACCGCCCGCGAGCGCGACGTCGACCTGGTGATCGTGGCCGGCGACCTGTTCGACACCTCCGCCCCCACCCCCGAGGCGCAGCAGCTCGTGCTGCCCGCGCTGATGGCGCTGCGCGAGGGCGGCCGCGACGTGGTCGTGCTGGCCGGCAACCACGACAACCCGCAGCTGTTCGAGGTCTACCGGCCGCTCCTCGGCAAGCTGGGCCTGCACGTCGTGGGCTCGTTCCGCCGCCCCGACCAGGGCGGCACGCTCTCCTTCGCCGCGCGCACCGGCGAACCGGTCCGGCTCGCCGTGCTGCCCTTCCTGTCGCACCGCTACGTGGTGCGCGCCGCCGAAGTGCTGGCCGGCACCGCCGCGGAGCACAACCGCGACTACGCCGCCCGCATCGGCGAGCTGATCGGCGCGCTCACCGCGGGGTTCCAGGGCGACACCGTCAACCTGATCACCACGCACGGCACACTCCCCGGCGGCCGGTTCGGCGGCGGCGAGCGGGAAGCCCAGTCGATCTTCTCCTACTACTTCGAGGCCACCGCCTTCCCGCCGTCCACCCAGTACGCCGCGCTGGGCCACCTGCACCGCCGCCAGCAGCTGCCCGGCCCGTGCCCCATCTGGTACAGCGGCTCCCCCCTCGCCGTCGACTTCGGCGAGGAGGGCAACCTTCCCGGCGCGCTGCTGGTGGACGTCGCGCCCGGCCGGCCCGCCGTCGTGGAGGAGGTCGTGTTCCGCTCGCCGCGCAGGCTGCGCACCGTGCGCGGCACGCTCGACCAACTGGAGTCGCTGGAGACGGGCGACGACTGGCTGCGGGTGGTCGTCGAGGAGAAACCCCGCGTCGGCCTCGCCGACCAGGTGCGCGAGCTGCTGCCGGGCACCCTCGACGTGTCGCTGGACGAGCGCTTCCGTCCCGTGTCCGCCGTACGGGAGTCGCGCGCGCCAGCCCGCAGCCCGCGCGAGCTGTTCCGCGAGTACCTGACCGCGACCGGCCGCGCCGACGAGCAGGTGGCCACCTTGTTCGACCGGCTCTACGACGAGGTGACCGGCTGATGCGCCCGCTGCTGCTGCGACTCGACCACTTCGGCAGCTTCCGCGACCCGGTGGAGGTGGACTTCTCCGACGTCGACTACTTCGCGCTGACCGGGCCGACCGGGGCGGGCAAGAGCACGATCATCGACGCCCTCTGCTTCGCGCTCTACGGCACCGTGCCGCGCTGGGGCAGGGAGAACGTCATCGCCCACGCGCTGGCCCCGTCCGTCGCGGCCGGCAAGGTGGCGCTGCTGTTCGAGAGCGACGGCCGCCGCTACGGCGTGGTCCGGGCGCTCGTCCGCGACGGCAAGGGCACGGTCCGCACCAAAGAGGCCAGGATCGACGAGCTGGCCGGCGGGGCGCCGCTGGACGAGGCGTGGGAGGCCGTGGTCAGGCCGCTCGCCGAGGGCGAGCACGTCACCGCCGAGGTGCAGCGGGTGACCGGGCTCGAATACCGCTTCTTCACCCAGTGCGTGGTGCTGCCGCAGGGGCGCTTCGCCGAGTTCCTGCACGCCGCGCCGCGCGAGCGGCAGGACCTGCTGGTGCAGCTGCTCGACGCCGACGTGTACGAGGCGATCAGGCAGCGGGCGGTGCGCGAGGAGGAGACGGCCAGGAGCGCCGCCTCGCTCGCCCGCGACCAGCTCGCCAAGCTGTCCGGCGCGACGGCCGAGCTGGAGGCGGAGCTGGCCGAGCGGCTGTCCGCGCTGCGCCGGCTGGCCGGCACCCTCGACGCCGACCTCGACCTGCTGCGCGCCCGCGAGGCCGACATCCGGCGGGCCACCCAGGAGCGCGCGGCCGTGGTCGAACGCCAGGCGGCGCTGGCCGGGCCGCGGATGCCCGACGGGGTGGAGACGCTCGCGACGGCCCGGCGCGCGGCGGCCGAGGCGGCGGCCTCCCTGCTGGACCAGGTGGCCGCGCTGGAGGCCGACGAGCACGCGGCCGACGAGGCGCTGGCCGCGCTCGGCGGCCGTGACCGGCCCCAGGCCGCGCTCGCCGCGCTCGACTCCCGCGACCGGCTCACCGCCCAGGCGGAGTCGGCGCGGGCCCAGGCCCGCTCGGCGGCGGAGTCCCTGGCCTCGCTGAGGTCGGCGCTCCAGGACGCCGACAGCGCCATGGCCGAGGCGGAGCGGCTGCGCGACCGGCTGCGCGACGCCCACGCCGCCGCCGACCTCGCCTCCCGGCTCGCCCCGGGGGACCCGTGCCCCGTCTGCCTCCGCCCCGTCGACTCCCCCCGGGCCGCCGGGCGACCGGAGCAGACCCGGGACGGCCGGACGGGCCACGCCCATCCGGGTTCCGGGCCGGCCGCGCGGGCGCCCGGCGCCGCCGAGATCCGGGCCGCCGAAGGCGCGCTGGCCGCCGCGCGGAAGGAGGCCGAACGGGCGCGCACCGCCTACGCCAAGGCCGAGACGTCCGCGGGCCTCTACTCCACCCAGGTGGCCAAGCTGGAGGCGGAGCTGGCCGCGCTGCCCCCGGCGGTCGACCGGGCGGCGGCCGAGGGAAGACTGGCCGCGATCACCAAGGCGGAGGAGGTGGCCGCCGAGGCCCGCGCCGCCGCCAGGTCCGCCCGCTCCCGCCTGCGTCAGGCGCAGACCGACGCCGAGCGGGCCGACCAGCGGGCCGCCGAGGCGTGGCGGACGCTGGAGACGGCCCGCGACCGGCTGCTCGCGCTCGGCTCGCACGACGACCCGCCGCCCCCGCTGGCCCGCGACGACCTCCACCGCGCCTGGACCGACCTGCTGGCCTGGCGCGACCGGGCCGCGCGGGCGGCCGCCGCGGCGCTGGCCGAGCGCGACGAGGCGCTCGCCGTCGCCGGCGCGGGCCTGTCCCGCGAACGCGCCAGGCTCGCCGAACGCCTGCGCGAGCACCAGGTCCCGCTGCCCGGCGAAGGCACCCCCGACCAGCTCGGCGCGGCCGTCGCCGGCGAGGTCGCCCGCGTCGAGTCCCGGCTCGAACGGGTCAGGGAGGCCCGCGAGCGCGCCGCCGAACTGGCGGAGGAGGCCGCAGGGAAGGAGCACGCCGCGAAGGTCGCGCACGAGCTGGCGCTGCGGCTGCGCGCCAACGCCTTCGAACGCTGGCTGTGCGCCGAGGCGCTCGACGTGCTGGTCACCACCGCGTCCGGCCTGCTCAAGGAGCTGTCCGACGGCCAGTACGAGCTCGCGCTGAGCGACCGCACCGAGATCGAGGTGATCGACCACGCCGAGGCCGGGCTGCGGCGCAGCGCCCGCACGCTGTCCGGGGGCGAGACCTTCCAGGCGGCCCTCGCGCTGGCGCTGGCGCTGTCCGACGCGGTAGCCCGCGGCCTCGACTCGATCTTCCTCGACGAGGGGTTCGGCACGCTCGACCCGGCGACCCTCGACACGGTCGCCACCACGCTGGAGCGGCTCGCCGCCGGGCAGGAGCGCATGGTCGGCGTCGTCACCCACGTCCCGGCGCTGGCCGAGCGGGTGCCGGTGCGGTTCGAGGTCAGCCGCGACGCCAAGGGCTCACACGTACGGAAGGCGGGGCTGTGACGGCGTTCTCCGTCGACCCCTGGGATCCGGGCTACGCGGCGGCGCTGGCGGCCGAGGCGTTCTCCGAGCTGGGCGCCACCAGCGCCGAGCTGGTCCTGGACGTCGAGCGGCCGGCCGGCGACTGGAAGCCCGTCACCCCCGGCCCCGGCGCCCGCGCCCCCGAAACGCTGCTGGTCGCCGACGGGGTCCGCCGGATCGACGCCCGGGTGTGGGTGGACGACCCCGACGCGGCCATGCCGATGCCGGGGATCGCGGCCTCGTACGCGGCGGGGATCGTGCGGTGCGGCCCCGACGGCGCCGAGCTGGCCGACATCGAGGTGCACCGCGCGCTCATCAGCGCCTCCCCGTACACCCCGGAGGTGAAGACCGCGCACGCCGACTACCGTCCCGGGAGGGCGGCCGACTCGACCGTGGAGGAGCTGTCGCTGGCGCTGCAGCGGCAGGTCACCCAGCTGGAGGTGGATCTGTCGGTGCGGCACCGGGGGATGGCCGACGACCTGCTGCTGGTCGACGGGCCGCTGCGCGGGCGCGGCCATCTGCCGCGCACGATCGGCTACATCAAGACCCACCACACCGCCTACCTGCCGCCCGCCCAGTCGGCGGTGGTGTCGTCGCTGGCGCCGGGACAGCGCACGCCGGTGTTCCTCATGGGCACGAGCTGGCGGCGGCACGCCTGGTACGTGCGGCTGCCGGCGCACTCGCCCACGCCGTGGGCGGGCATCGTGCGCTGCGAGGCGAGCGCGGACCTGGACCCGGCGGAGGCGGCGGGGCTGGCCGACGCCGTGACGCTCGCCCTGCCGCCGCTGGCCGGCGTCGACTACAAGGACCCGCGCGCCCCGCAGAACCTGGTGCCGATCGGCGGCCTGGAGAAGCTGCTGCGCCACCACCTGGGCGACGCGCGGCTGCTCTACCGGGCGCTGCGCACCGCCTCACGCGGCTGACCTGGGCGGAGCCCGCCGCTTACGTGGAGTCGGTCGGGCGGGCCCGGCAGATCCGGCGCATCATCCAGTACGACCCGTCCCCGCCGATAAGAGGGTCGCTCCAGGCGGGGGCACGATCCGGGGCCGGGGCCACTTCAGGGCGGGCACGTCAGGGGACGCGGCCGACGACGCCGAGCACGCCGCCCCTGGCCAGGCCGGGCCACGGGTACGGGTCGTCGTCGTTGCGCCACTTCTGGGCCGGCACCACACCCGGCGGGAGGATCTCCAGGCCGTCGAAGAGGGACAGCAGCTCCTCCCGGCCGCGCCAGGCGATGCCGCCAGAGGTGCTGCGCCGGTAGACGCCGCGGACCTCGTCGACCTTGTCCTCCTCGCCCTCGCCCGGCTCGATGTAGCCGTGCGAGACGACGAGGTGGCTGCCGGACACCAGGGGCCGCCGGAGCGTCTCCATGATCTTGGCCACCTGGTCGTCGTCGTGGAAGAAGTGGAACACCGCCGCCATGACCACGGCCACCGGCTGGGTGAAGTCCAGGTGGTCGGCGGCGGCGGCGAGGATGGCGTCGGGCTCGGCCAGGTCGCCATGGACGATGATCGTCTCGTTGTTGTCGGCCAGCAGGGCGCGGGCGTGGGCCAGCACGATCGGGTCGTTGTCCACGTACACGATCTTGGATTCGAGCGCCACCCGCTGGGCGACCTGGTGGACGTTGTCCTGGGTGGGCAGACCGGTGCCGATGTCGAGGAACTGCCGGATGCCCGACTGGGCCAGATGGCGCACGCTGCGGATGAGGAAACCGCGGTTGGCCAGCGCGACTTCGCGGATGTCGGTGCCGGTCCGGCGGCCGAGCTCGATCACCTGCTCCGCGGCTTCCCGGTCGGCGGGGAAGTTGTCCTTGCCGCCCAGGTAGTAGTCGTACATGCGGGCCACACTGGGCACGTTAGGGTCGATCTGCCCCGGAAGCTGCGCCATGTCCTCGCCTTCGTCGTAGCCTCTGCCGCAAATCTAGTGCTTTTTCGTGACGAAGGGATCTATATCCACCGAAAGGGCGATTTAGTTGGGCGGTGTGGGCCAAGGGCTGATGCGGACCATACCTTGGTCGGATGCGGCGGGCCCGCCGGAGGTGCCAGCGTGGTTCCCATGGGGTTCATCGGCGTCATTCTCATGCTCCAGGGGTTCGGCGGGTTCGTGGCCCACCAGTTCTTCGACAGCGACTTCGGGCTGCTGCACTTCTGGCTCGACGGCACTGCGCTGACGGTGGTGAGCGTCGTGCTGGGCGTGCTCGGCCTGATGCTCGCCCTGGCAAGCCTTCGAGACGGGTCGTGACGGGAGCGGCCGAGGTGACCGGCTGGCTCGCGTCCAGAGCCGTCCCGCTCGACGGGCTCGACCCGCGCGCGCCGGTCACCGGCCTGGAGCCGCTGCGAGAGGTTCTCGACGGTGTCAGGGTGGCGGGGCTGGGGGAGGCGACCCACGGCACGCGGGAGTTCTTCCTGCTCAAGCACCGGCTGCTGCGGTTCCTCGTGGAGGAGCTGGGGTTCACCGTACTGGCGATGGAGGCCAGTGTGTCGGCGTCCGAGGCCCTGGACGCCTACGTCCTGGGCGGGGCGGGCGAGCCGGAGCGGCTGCTGGCCGACCTCGGGTTCTGGACGTGGCGGACGCGGGAGATGCTGGCCGTGGTGGAGTGGATGCGCGAGCACAACCGCACCGCCGAGCCGAAGGTGCGCTTCGCCGGGATCGACCCGCAGTTCCCCGGGGCGTCGCTGCGGTGGCTCCGCGATCACCTGGATGAGCGGGCCGGCGAGTCGCTCGGGCCGCTGGAGGTGCTGGGGGCGGCGCGCCTGGGGGTGGGGGAGCCGCTCGGCCCGGCGATCGAGGCGGCCGCCCGCAGGCTGGCCGACGAGGTGGGCGCCGGCGGGCCGGGGGAGGCGGCGGCGCATGCCAGGACCGTGCTGCAGTTCGCGACACTGATGACCCGGCCGATGCGCGACGCCGACGGGACGCGCACGGCCGGGGCGGCCCGCGACCTGTTCATGGCCGACAACGTCGACCGGCTGCTGGAGGACCCGGCGGCGAAGATCGCCGTCTGGGCGCACAACGCTCACGTGGCGGCCGGCCACTACGCGGGCTACGGCGCTCCGCTCATGGGAGGTCATCTGCGTCAGCGTCACGGCGCCGCTTACTACGCGCTCGGCCTGCTGTTCGGGCAGGGTGAGTTCCGGGCCAGGCGGCTCCGGTTCGGCAGGCCCGACGTGCGGAGGCCGCCGGTACGCCACCGGGTGCCCGCCGCCGGCCGGCCCGACGTGGCCGAATCCCTGCTGGCCGCCGCCTGCCCCCGCGATCACGTCGTCGACCTGCGCCTCGGGCCCAGGCCCGAGGCGGTGACCCGATGGCTGGGCGAGCAGCGGTACGTGCGCGGCTACGGCGCCGTGGCCGGGCGCTTCTCGTACAAGCTGTCCTTCACCCCGGCCGTGCTCGGCGCTGCCTTCGACGGGCTCGCCTACATAGCGCGGGGCACCTGTTCGACCCCGCTGTAGCCGGGCTGTCACAGCGGGGGCCGGGGGCCGATGGCGCCCAGGCGGTCGGCGTATCGGCCGAGGCCGAGCGCCATCGACTCGACGGGCCGGTCCGCGCGCCGGGCCGGCACGCCCATGGCCGCGCGCAGGCGCCTGGCGAGGCCGCGCAGCAGGGCGCCGCCGCCGGTCAGCACCACCCCGTGCATGGCCACGTCGCCGGCCAGCTCGGCGGGGCAGCGCTCCAGGGCCGAGGCCGCGGCGCGGGCGATGGCGTCCGCCGGCGCCCTGGTGACCTCGTACAGCTGCTGGACGGGCAGCCACGCGATCCGTTCGCGCCGGGACTCCGGGTCGAGGCCGCGGACGATCACGTGCCGGTCGATCGGCTTCCAGCGCGAACCGGCGCGGAGCTTGACCGCCTCCGCCTCCGCCTCGCCGACCAGCAGGCCGAGCTCGCAGGCGGCCAGCGCGGCGATCGCCCTGTTCACGGCGTCGCCGCCGGTGTGGACGGTCGTCGCGGCGACGACGGCGCCGCAGGCCAGGATCGCGATCCTGGTCAGCCGCGGGCCGATGTCGACGATCATCCGGCCCGCCGGCTCCCGTACCGGCAGTCCCGCGCCGAGCGCCACCGCGACGGCGTGCTCGACGAGGTAGACCCGCCGGGCGTCCGCCCGGTAGGCCAGGTCGCGCGCCGCGGCCCGCAGGAGCGGCGAGGAGGCGTCGGGCAGCGCCATCACCAGTCGTGGCCGGGCGAACGGGTGCCCGTGCACCTTCGTCAGGAAGTACTTGATCAGCCGCCCGGCGAGCTCGCCGCCCTCGCGCACCGGCCAGCGGGCGATCCCGCCGCCCGACTCGTACGCGGGAGCGCCGAAGAGGGTGCGGCCGGTGGCCGTCAGGGCGGCAGACGGCTCGTTGAGCACGATGCCCAGGCCTCGCGCGTAGATCTGGGTGGTGGCCGCGCCGAGATCGACGGCGAGGTCGCGGCCGAGGAAGCCGAGCGGGCTCACCGCCGCCGCTCCGGGGGGTCGGACTGCATGTCAGGGGTGTTTCCTGGATCGGGTCAAGCCAACACCAAGCCGCCGGAGCGGGTTTCGTGATGATCCCCGGTTTCGCGCGGTCAAGGTTCGCGTGGGAAGCTGGGACCGTACGCACACCAGGAGGTCCTCATGGCGGAAACACCGGAGCCGGAAGTCGACGAGACTCCCGAGGACGAGATGAAGCGCAAGTTCCGTGAGGCTCTGGAACGCAAGCGCGGCCAGCAGGCGGGCACCGGCGGGGGTGGTAGGGGAGCCGACCATTCCAAGGTCCACGGGACTCATGGTCCGGCTGCGGGCAAGCGGTCCTTCAGGCGCAAGAGCGGCGGCTGAAACCGGGTGTTCCGAGGGGGTACGGCATGCCGTACCCCCTTTTTATAGGTAGATCTTCGCCCGAATCATGGGCTTACCTTTGCATATGTCCGCTTTGCCCGCTAAATTGGTAAGCGTTACCAGGCGGTGACCATGACTCTTCACCAGGAAGAGGCCGCTGCCTGGCGCCGAATCCCGCGCCTCGCGGGAACCGGGGACCCATCTCCTTGGGGTGAATCCGGCCCTTGCGGCCGGTAGGGCAACATCTCCACGTCCGAACCCGTCAGCTAACCCGGTAGGCGAGATGGAGAGGACTTTTCTTCGTGATGTATCACCGCGCACGTCCCCCCTATCGCGGGATGTCACCGGCCGCCGGTTGAGCGGCACCATTTCCTGATCTTTCTCGTCGCGCCCCCGCGTAGCGTCCGCATGGCTTGACGCCCGGCTACGCCCTTCGTGCGCGCGTTTTGCTGTTGCCTCACAAAGGATTTGCGCTTTCATGCCCGCTCGTTTCAGCATGCGTTCCCTCGCCGTGCTCGTCGCCGCCGCCGGCACGCTGGCGTTCGGCTCCGGCGCCGCCCACGCCGACCTCGACATGAGCACCGAAAAGATCCTGCTCAAGGGTGATACCACCGCCTCCTACTTCTGGGACGACGGCTCCGGCCGCGCCGGTGACACCGGGCTGCCGGCCAGCGGCAAGCCCATGCAGAAGGGCATGGCCGCCAGCCCCAGCTGGCCCCTGCTGACCGAGGGCTACGTCCTCTACAACGGCAAGAAGGCGCCGTTCTTCGTCGGTGACCGCGGTCCGGGCACGCCCTCCAACAGGGGCATCATGCTCGACCTGGACGGGAAGACCTTCGCCGACCTGACCGGTGGGACGTTCAACCCGCGCACGCTGATGGTGGACGGCAACGGCGGCAAGGGCCACATCAAGGTCGAGTACGTCATCACCAAGTGGGGCGACGGCGTGGGCCTGAAGAACCACCCGGTGGCGTTCTCCACCGGCGCCTGGGGCCGCATGGACCGCAACCCTGCCAGCCCGCCGGTCCTGGCCGAGGACAAGTCCGAGGACAAGGCCGGGGAGAAGGCGGAGGACGGCAAGGCCCTGGCCGGCGCCAAGGCGGACGCCGAGCAGGACGCGCCGAACGCCCTCGCCGGAGCCCAGCCCGCGAAGAGCGAGCCCGCGAAGAGCGAGCCCGCCAAGACCGAGCCCGCCAAGACCGAGGCTCCGAAGGCGGTCGCCGTGGAGCCGATGGCGGACGGCAGGCCGACGGCAGGCGCCGCCGCCCAGGCCGCCGCGGCCACCGAGCGGAGCAACGTGACCGGCGCCGTCGTGGTCGGCGGCGCGGTGCTGCTCGGCGGTGGCCTGGTGCTGGGCCGCGAGCGGCTGCGCAAGCTCCTGCGCCGCTGAGCTTGGCTTGACCCACATCAGAATGTCATTCTAGGGCCGTGACCTCGATCGCATCGGCCCATGGCATCGACATCGCGTACGAGAGCTTCGGCTCTCCCGGCGGGCGCCCGCTCCTGTTGATCATGGGGCTGGGCGCCCAGCTCGTGCACTGGGACGACCCGCTCTGCGAGCTGCTCGCCGACCAGGGACACCACGTCGTCAGGTTCGACAACCGCGACGCCGGACTGTCCACCCACCTGCACGACGCGGGCGTGCCCGGCTCGGGCAGGCCCGTGCCCTACCTGCTGGACGACATGGCCGAGGACGCCGCCGGGCTGATGGACGCGCTGGGCTGGCCGGCCGCGCACGTGATGGGCGCCTCGATGGGCGGCATGATCGCCCAGTCGCTCGCCCTCCGGCACCCCGAGCGGGTCCTGACCCTCACCTCGATCATGTCCATGCCCGGCGGTTCGGTCGCCCCGCCGAGCGAGGAGGCCCGCGCGGTCCTGTTCACCAGGCCGGCGACCACCCGGGAGGGCGCCGTCGCGCAGGCGGTGGCCACGTCGTCGGTGATCGGCTCCCCGGGGTACGGACCCGACCGCGAGCGCGTCGAGCGGCTGGCCGGGCTGGCGTTCGACCGCTGCCACGACCCGGCCGGCGTGGCCAGGCAGTTCGCCGCGATCGTCTCCTCTCCCGACCGGACCGAGGCCCTGGCCCGGCTCGACGTCCCCACCCTGGTCATCCACGGCGCCGACGACCCGCTCATCCCGCTCGCGGGCGGTCAGGCCACCGCCGCGGCGATCCCCGGCGCGGAGCTCATGGTCTTCCCCGGCATGGGACACGACCTGCCGAGGGCCCTCTGGCCGGAGATCGTCGAGGCCGTCACCAAGCTGACCGCCCGCCGTCCCGGCCCGGCCGGGTGATCTCCTCACGCGACCCGGGGACAGGTGCCGTACCGGAGTGCCGTGGAAGGGGCGGCGGCCCGCGCTCGCCGCGCCCGGACGCGGACCGCCGGGTCCTCGGGGTGGAGGCGTGGCTTGAGGACCCCGACAGCTTAGAAGTGCCGGAAGGGACGGAAAGCCAACCGTGACAACGGCAGTCGTACCGAGATGAAGGTGTTTATAGCTGAGGCGAAGAAAAACCCTCCCCAAAGGGGGAGTTCAGCCATTCAGGAGATCTGACTCGCGTTCTCGTCGTCGGGAAGGAGCGCCTTCTCGTCGGGCTTGAAGACCAGCACCTTCCGCACGTACGACGTCACCGCGGTGGCCAGTCCCACGTCGGCCCCGGCCGCCTCCGACAGGTACCACCGGTGGTCGAGGATCTCGTGGAACAGCTGCGGCGCCTCCAGCTTCCCGCGCAGCTCCGCCGGGATCGCCGCGATCGTCGGCTGGAACACCTCGGCCAGCCAGCGGTGCGCCACGATCGCCTCGTCCTCGTGCCGCAGCCCCTTGGCCACCCGGAACCCGTCGAGATCGTTGAGCAGCCGGCGGGCCTGGTTCTCCTCGGCGTCCAGGCCGGTCAGGCGGAGCAGGCGGCGCTGGTGATGTCCGGAGTCCACCACCTTGGGCCGGACGATCAGCCGGCCGGTGCCGACCTTGCGCCGCACCATCATCTCGGCCACGTCGAACCCGAGCAGGTTCAGCCGCCGGATCCGCTGCTCCACCCGGTGCCAGTCGACCTCCTCGATGATCTCGTCCTGGGTCAGCTCGGCCCACAGCCGGTGGTAGCGGCTGACGATGTCCTCGGCGGTCTCCATGGGGTCGATCGACGGGTGCAGCAGGCCGCCGGCCTCCAGGTCGAGCATCTCCCCGAAGATGTTCAGGTGCGCGGCGTCGATGTCGCCGAGCCGCTGCCCCTCGCTGATCATCGGATGCATCTCGCCCGTCTCGGCGTCGACCAGATAGGCGGCGAAGGCCCCGGCGTCGCGCCGGAACAGGGTGTTCGACAGCGAGCAGTCGCCCCAGTAGAACCCGGTGAGGTGCAGCCGCACCAGCAGCACGACCAGCGCGTCCATCAGGCGGGTGAGGGTGTCGGGCCGCAGCGTCCCGGACATCACGGCCCGGTACGGGAGCGAGAACTGCAGGTGGCGGGTGATCAGCGCCGCGTCCAGCCCTTCCTCGCGGCCGGTGACGTAGGCGACGGGCTCCACGGCGGGCGCGTCCAGCCGGGCCAGGTCCCACAGGAGCTGGTACTCCCGCTTGGCGTACCTCTCGCTGATCTCCTTGATCGCGTAGACCTTGCCGCCCAGCCGGGCGAACCGCACGACGTGCCGTGAGATGCCGCGGGGCAGGTCGACGAGATGGTGCTGCGGCCATTCGGCGAGCGGCAGCTCCCAGGGGAGGCGGATCAGGTCGGGATCGCCTAACGCACCGGTGATCTGGAGGGGCATGGGGCCAGGATAAGGTGCGTCGGTGGACGAGTTTCTCAGGTGGTACTTCTCCCGGCGTCCGGTCGTCGCGAGCACCTTGGGCGCCGAAGGCTACGACCACACACTGGGCGACTTCTCCGCCGCCGCGTTCGACGAGCGCGAGCGCGAGGAGGCCCGGTGGCTCGCACGGCTCGAAGCGGACCCCGCCGGCGACCCGATCGACCGCGGCCTCGTGCTCTCCCAGCTGCGCGGCGCGGTCGCGCTGGCCGAGTGGCCCGACTGGCGGCGCGACCCCGCCGTCTACCTGTCGGCGGTCTTCGCCGCCCTGTTCACGCCGTTCCAGCACCGGCTCAGGCCCGAGCCCGAGCTGGTGGCCGCCGCGATCTCCCGGCTGGCCGAGGTGCCCGGCGTGCTGGCCGCCTGCCGGGCCAACCTCGACCCCGAACTGGCCGCGCCGCTGCTCGTGGAGCGCGGGCTCGGGCAGGCCCGCACCGGGCGCGGCTTCCTCACCGAGACCGTGCCCGGCATGGTCGCCGACCCGGACCTGCGGGCCCGCCTCGCCGAGGCCGCCGAGCCGGCCGCCGTCGCGTTCGACGAGCTGGTCGCGTTCCTGGCGGACTTCCGCTGCGGCGGCACCTGGCGGATGGGGGAGCGGCTCTACTCGCGCCTGCTGCGCGAGCGCGAGCTGCTCGGGTACGGGTCGGCCGAGCTGCACGAGAAGGGCAGGGCCGCCTGGGACGAGCTCGACGGGCGGATGCGCGAGGTCGCGGTACGGGCCGGCGGCTCGCCCGACTGGAGGGCCGCCATGGAGACGCTCATGGACGACCATCCCGAGACGCTGGAGCTGATGCGGGCCGAGTACGAGGCCGAGACCGCCCGGGCCCGCGCGTTCGTCCTGGAGCGGGACCTGGTGACGTTCCCCGAGGGCGAGGAGTGCCTGGTCCTGCCGTCGGCCGTCTACAGCCGCCCGGTCGTGTCGGTGGCCCACTACCTGGCGCCGCCGCCGCTCAGCAGTTCGCGCACCGGCGTGTTCTTCGTCCCGTACACGCCCGGCCACTTCACCCCCGAGCAGGTACGGCAGCGGCTGCGCACCAACAGCCGCGCCCAGATGCCGTCGATCGCGGTCCACGAGGCCTACCCCGGCCACCACTGGCACCTGGCGACGCTGGCCGCCAACCCGCACCCGGTCCGCAAGGTCTTCCGCACCCCGTACTTCACCGAGGGCTGGGGCCTGTACGTGGAGAAGCTCCTGCACGAGCAGGGCTACTTCGACACGCCCGCCACCGAGCTGGCCCACCTGGACTTCCGGATCTTCCGGGCGGCCCGCATCGTCGTGGACACCGCGCTGCACTGCGGCGACATGACGGTGGAGGAGGCCGAGACGTTCATGGCCACCAGGGCGTCGCTGTCGCCCGGCACCGCGCGCGGCGAGGTCGGCCGCTACTGCGCCTGGCCCACCCAGGCGCCGTCGTACTTGACCGGGGCCATCGAGATCGAGCGGATCCGCGACGCGTACGGAGGCTCGCTGAAGTCCTTCCACGACCGGATCGCCGGGTCCGGCGGGCTGCCGCTCGGGCTCGCCGAGGCGGCGCTCAACGGCGGGGGAACTCCGGCGGGTTGAGCGCGCGCTCCACCACGGCGGCGAGCTGCTCGTCGGTGAGCACGACCGGCTCGCCGACGCCGAGCGCGCGCACGTAGACCTCGCACAGCCACTCCAGCTGGCGGGTGGCCTCGAACGCCTCCTCCAGCGTGGCGCCGATCGTCACCCCGCCGTGGTTGGCCATCAGCGCCGCCCGCCTGCCCTCCAGCGCCGCGCGCACGTTCGCGGCCAGCTCGTCGGTGCCGTACGTGGCGTACTCGGCGACCCTGACCGCCCCGCCCAGCAGCAGCGCGTTGTAGTGGACCGGCGGCAGCCCGGTCTTCGTGGTGGCCACGACCGTGCCGAACACCGAGTGGGTGTGCACCACCGCCCGCGCGTCGGTGGTGCGGTAGATCGCCAGGTGCATCGGCGTCTCGGACGACGGCGCCGCCTCGCCCTCCAGGAGGTGGCCGTCGAGGTCCACGACCGGGCAGAGCTCCGGGGTCAGCCGGTCGAGGGCCACCCCGGACGGGGTCACCGTCACCCGGTCGCCCTCGCGGACGCTGAGGTTGCCCGAAGTCCCGATGACCAGGCCCAGCTCGACGGCGCGCCGGCCGTACGCGCACAGCTGCTCGCGGAGGCTCATGGCGGCAATGTAGTCGGTCGTCCGAAATGCAGCAACGCCGTTGACTGTGGTTACGATCGAACGTAAGTTCGAACCCATCCTAGGGAAGGAACGTCCATGACCATCGCGATCTACGGCGCCAACGGGCACACCGGCCGCCTGGTCGCCGCCGAGCTGCTCGCCCGCGACCAGGACATCGTGCTCTCCGGGCGGAACGCCGAGGCCCTGCGCGCGCTGGCAGGAGAGCTGGCCTCGCCCCGCGTCCGCGTCCACCCGGCGGCGCTCGACGACACCGGGGCGCTGCGCGAGCTGGCCGCAGACAGCGCCGCACTGATCCACTGCGCCGGGCCGTTCACCCGCACCTGCGAGCCGCTCGCCCAGGCCGCCGTGGCGGGCGGCTGCCACTACATCGACCACGCCATCGAGCCCAAGCCGGTCAAGTGGCTGTTCGACGCCATGCAGGGACCGGCTCAGCAGGCGGGCGTGGTGATGATCCCGCAGCTGAGCTTCTACGGCGGGCTGGCCGACCTGCTCGCCGCCGCCGCGGCCGGCGGACTGCCGGCCGTGGACCGGGTGACGATCGGCTACTCGATCAGCGGCTGGCGGATGACGCCCGCCGCGGTGAAGACCGCCGAGCTGCTCATCGGCGAGATCGACCGCGTCACCTACACCGGCGGGGCGCTCCACGTGGGCCCGGTCGACATCCGCAACACCGTCTATCCGTTCCCGCCGCCCGTCGGGCCGCGCTCCATGATCGCGCCGTTCCCCTCGGGAGAGATGGTCACCATCCCCCGCCACGTGCCCGCCCGTACGGTGGAGTCCCAGCTCACCGCGAGCACGTTCGAGGAGGAGCAGATCTTCACCAGCCAGGAGGCCTCGCCGGAGGAACGGGCGCGCACCACGTTCATGGTGGCCGCGCAGGTCGTCGCCGAGGGCGGCGGCGGGCGCACCGCCCACCTGCGGGGCCGCGACATCTGGTGGGTGGGCGCGCTGGCCTCCGCCGACGCGGCGGTGCGGCTGGTCAGCGGCGACGGCCCCGGCAAGTCCGGCGTGCTGAGCACGGCGGAGGCGTTCGAGGCCGAGCCGTTCCTGCGCCGGCTGGCCGCACAGGGCGCCTTCGAGCTGACGCTCTAAAGCCCGTCGAGGTGCTGCAGCAGGAGGCGTTCCAGGTCGACGCGGCGCAGGCGGTCAGGGTAGAGCAGCAGGTGCAGGCTCAGGCCGTCGACCAGGGCGAGCAGGTGCTCGGCGACGTCGTCGAGGTTCTGCTCGGTGGTCAGCTCGCCCGCCGCCCTGGCCTGGCCGAGCAGGTCGCGCACCGCCGCGCGCAGCTCGGCCGCCTCCGACCGCTGCACCTCGGCCAGGCGCTCGGAGGCCAGGCTGCGGCTCCAGAAGCTGACCTCCAGGCGCGTCTCCTGGGTCCGCTCGGCGTCCAGCGGCAGGTTGTCGAGGAGCAGCTCGCGCAGCGCGGCCAGCCCGGAGACGCCGTCGACCTTGCGGGACAGCCGGTCGCGGATGCGCTCGTGCGACTGGCGCAGCGCCGACAGCAGGATCTCGTCCTTGTCGGTGAAGTAGTGGGCCAGCACGCCGTTGGAGTAGCCCGCCTCCTTGGCGATGGCGCGGGTGGTGGCCGCGTCGATGCCGTCCCGGACGATCACCCGGCGGGCGGCGGACAGCACCTCGCGCCTGCGCTCGTCGTGGTCCACGATCTTCGGCACCGGCATGCCCCCCTTTCGTGTTCACTCCAGCATATTGACTTTTTAGTCGGACGTCTGTCTATTTAGGCTCATGACCGTCGTCACCGTCGGCGTGCACATCGTCGACATCCTCGCCAGGCCCGTCTCCCACATCCCCGGCGGACAGGACACCGTGCTGGTCGACGAGATCCGGCTCACCGCCGCGGGCTCCGCCGCCGGCACCGCCGTCGACCTCGTCAAACTGGGCAACGAGGTCGTCACCATGGGCGCCGCGGGCGACGACGAGCTCGGCGACTTCCTGGTCGCGGTGCTGGCCAAGCACGGCGTGGACGTCTCCCGGCTGGCCCGCAGGGCGGGGGAGCGCACGGCGGCCTCGATCCTGCCGATCCGGCCGGACGGCGGGCGCCCCAGCTTCCACGTCCCCGGCGCCAACCTCGGCGTCACCCTCGCCGACCTGGACACCGGCCTGCTGCGCCGGGCGCGGGCGATCCACCTGGGCGGCATGGACGTCACCTTCGCCCTCGCCGACCCCGCCTTCTTCGCGCTGCTCGACGAGGTCAGGGCCGCGGGCACGCTGGTCACGATGGACCTGCTGTCCGAGATGCCCGACCTGCTCGGCCTGGCGCGGGCGTTCCTGCCGCACGTCGACTACGTCCTGCCGAACGAGAGCCAGGCCCGGCTGATGGCGGGCGCCGACGACGTGCGGGAGGCCGCCGAGGCGCTGCTGGCCGACGGGCCGCGCGGCGTGCTCGTCACCCTCGGCGAGCACGGCAGCCTCGTGGTGACCGGCGCGGGCGCCGAACGGGTGCCCGCGATCAAGACCGAGGTGGCCGACACCACCGGCTGCGGCGACGCGTACTGCGCCGGGTTCGTCACCGGACTGCTGCACGGCCAGGACGTGCTGACCGCCGCCCGCTGGGGCACCGCCGCCGCCTCGCTGGTCGCCACCGGGCTCGGCTCCGACGCCGGGCTCACCGACCTCGACGCCGTGCTGTCCCTCCTCGGCTGATCGCCCGTCCCCTCTCGACCGGCACTCGTCCCGCTCGGACGGGCCCCGCGCCCGCGGACGCCACCCACGTCCCCTCCCCGCCGACCACCCACACCCCAGGAGTCCCCGATGACAGACGCCGAACTCCGCGCGCGGGCCGCCAAGGTCGTCCCCGGCGGCATGTACGGGCACCTCAACGCGGCCATCTTCGCCCCCGGCTACCCCCAGTTCTTCGAGCGGGCCGAAGGCTGCCGGCAGTGGGACGCGGACGGGCGCGCGTACATCGACTTCATGTGCAGCTGGGGCCCGGTCGTGCTGGGACACCGCCACCCCAGGGTGGAGGAGGCCGCCGCCCGCCAGGCCGCGCTCGGCGACTGCCTCAACGGCCCCGGCCCGATCATGGTGGAGCTGGCCGAGCTGCTGGTCGACACGATCCCCAGCGCCGACTGGGCGATGTTCTCCAAGAACGGCACCGACGCCACCACCCAGGCGCTCATGGTCGCCCGCGCCGCCACCGGCCGCGCCAAGGTGCTCCGCGCGCACGGCGCCTACCACGGGGCCGACCCGTGGTGCACCCCCTCCACCGCGGGGACCACCCCGAACGAGCGGGCCGACCTGGTCGAGTTCGACTACAACTCCCTGGAGTCGCTGGAGGCCGCGGCCGCGAGCGCCGACGGCGACGTGGCGGCGATCATCGTGACCCCGTTCAAGCACGACTCGTTCGAGGACCAGGAGCTCGTCGAGCCGGCCTTCGCCCGCGGCGCGCGGGCGCTGGCCGACCGGATCGGCGCCGCGCTCGTGATCGACGACGTGCGCGCCGGGTTCCGGATCGACCTGCGCGGCTCGTGGGAGCGGTACGGGGTGCGGCCCGACCTGACCGCCTGGTCCAAGGCCATGGCCAACGGATACCCGATCGCGGCCCTGACCGGCACCGACGCGCTGCGCGGCGCGGCCCAGACGCTCTACACGACCGGGTCGTTCTGGTTCTCCGCGGTGGCCATGGCGGCGGCCAAGGCGACCATCGAGACCCTGCGCGACACCGACGGCATCGCGGCCATGGAACGAGCCGGGACCCAGCTGAGGGAAGGGCTTCACGCCCAGGCCAAGGCGCACGGCTTCACGGTCAACCAGACCGGCCCGGTGACCATCCCGTGGCTCAGCTTCGACGGCGACGCCGACCTGTCGGTGGCGCTGCACTGGAGCGACGCCTGCCTCAGGCACGGCGTCTACCTGCATCCCTGGCACAACTGGTTCATGTCGGCGGCCCACACCGAGGAGGACGTGGCCCGCGCCCTGGAGGGCACCGACCGGGCCTTCGCCGAGACCCGGGCCCACTTCGGCTGAGCGCGCGACCGCCGATCCCTAGAGTGGGGGCCATGGACGTCGAGCAGAAACTACGCGAACTACCGGCCTGGCGGCGCGAGGGCGACGAGATCCGGCGCACGATCACCGCGCCCGACTTCCCCACCGCCATCCGCGTCGTCGACGAGATCGCGGTCGAGGCCGAGGCGCTCAACCACCATCCCGACATCGACATCCGGTGGCGCACCCTCCACCTGGCGCTGACCACCCACGACCGGGGCGGCCTCACCGAGCTGGACTTCACCCTCGCGGCACGGATCGACGCCATCGCGGCCAAACACGGTGCGTAGTCATTGAGTTACTGATATGAGTGGGGCATGCCCACACGCATGCCCGTCCTGCCGCCCGTCCTGCTCGTCCTGCTCGCCGCCGGCTGCGGCGCGAGCCCGCCGCAGCTCGCCCACCCGGCCGACCAGCCGGGCGACCAGGCGGGCGAGCAGGTGGCCACGACGCTCAACGGCGCCGGCGAGTTCACCACCGCCGGCGCCTCCGCGATCGTCTACGACCGCAAGCTCGTGCCCCGAGGCGCCCAGGCCAGCCTCACCGCCGAGTCGTCGGGCGGCCAGACGATCACGTCGCTCGTGGTCGAGGGCTTCCGGCCCCGCCGCGCCTACGGCGCCCACCTCCACACCGCGCCGTGCGGCAAGTCGGGCGCGGACGCCGGGCCGCACTACCAGCACCGGCCCGGTCAGGCCAGTGCCGACAACGAGATCTGGCTCGACTTCAAGACCGACAGCGAAGGCGCCGGCCGGGCCACCGCCCGCCACCCGTGGGGCTTCGACCCGGCCTCGCCGCCCCGTTCCCTGGTCGTGCACTCGGAGACGACGAAGACGAGCGGCTCCGAGGCGGGCGACGCCGGCGAGCGCGTCGCCTGCCTGACGATCAGCTAGCCTTCCCGCTCTCAGCGGGCCGCGTTCAGGGGGCGCTCTCCAGGAGGGCGGAGAGCGCCGAGAGGCCGTGGTCGACGTCGGTCTCCGTGATGTTCAGCGCGGGGCGCAGGCGGACCGACCGGGGCCCGCACGGCAGGACCAGGACGCCCGCCTCCTCCCGCAGCCGGGTGACCAGGGCGTCCCGGTCGGCGGGGGCCGGCAGGTCGAAGGCGCACATCAGCCCGCGGCCCCGGACGCTCGACACGGTCTCCGGATGCTCGGCCTCCAGCTTGCCGAGCCGCTCCAGGACGGTGGCGCCGAGCGCGGCCGCCCTCGGGATGAGCCCGTCCCGCTCGACGATCTCCAGGATGCCGCGGCTGCGGACCATGTCGACCAGCCCGCCGCCCCAGGTGGAGTTGATCCGCCCGCTGCGCTCGAAGACGTTGCCCGGCACCTCGTCCACGCGCCGTCCCGCCATAATGCCGCCGACCTGCACCTTCTTGGCGAAGGCGACGATGTCCGGCTGCAGGCCGAGCTGCTGGTAGGCCCACGGGGTGCCGGTGGCGCCGCCGCCCGTCTGGACCTCGTCCAGCACGAACAGCGCGTCGTGCTCGTGACACAGGCGCTGCATGGCCTGAAGGAACTCCGGCCGCATGTGGTTGTCGCCGCCCTCGCCCTGGATGGGTTCGGCGATGAAGCAGGCGATGTCGTGCGGGTGCCGTTCGAAGGCGGCGCGCGCCTGGGCCAGCGCGCGCTCCTCGGCCGCCTCGACGTCGCCGGCGTGGATCGCGGGCACGTCGATCCGCGGCCAGTCGAAGGTGGGGAAGCGCTCGGTCTTGACCGGGTCGGTGTTGGTCAGGCTCAGCGTGTAGCCGCTGCGGCCGTGGAAGGCCTTGGTGAGGTGGAGGACCTTGCCGCCGAGCCGGGGCGAACGGCCCTCGGCCTCGTTGCGGCGGCTCTTCCAGTCGAACGCGGTCTTGAGCGCGTTCTCCACGGCCAGCGCGCCGCCCTCGACGAAGAACAGGTGGGGAAGGTCAGGGTCGCCCAGCACTCGGGTGAAGGTGTCGACGAAGTCGGCCAGATGCTCGGTGTACATGTCGGGGTTGGCGGGCTTGTTCCGGGCCACCTGGCCGAGCAGCCGGGCGAAGTCGGGGTCGAAGGGAGGGTTCACGCCCAGCGGCGCGGAGGAGAAGAACGTGTAGAAGTCCAGGTAGCGGCGGCCGTCGCGGGCGTCGACGAGCCAGGAGCCCTGGCTCAGTTCGAGGTCGAGCACGAGGCGGTATCCGTCGACGAGCAGGTGGCGGGCAAGGCGGGCGTGAACGTCCATGTCTCCTCCGCATTGGGCCAGACAGCCATATAATCCCCACCGGAGCGTCGATATATACGTAAAATTTACGGATAAACCGTTTGTGGACCGAGTTTCTTCAGGCGGAAGGCCAGAGCGATCAGCGTGATCCCGTACAGGATCGCGAAGAGCCCGATCAGCCAGACGAGGCTGAGCATCCCCGCGGCCGGCCAGATCAACAGCAGCACGCCGAAGACGACCGACAGCACGCCGCCCAGGATGAGCGTCCACTCCCTGTCGATGATCTTGCGAAGCTGGATGCCGTCCACGATCTCCGCGAGACCGCTGAAGATGGCCCAGATGGCGATGACGTAGAGCAGCGCCAGCGAGGTGATCCCCGGCCAGGCGAACGCGACGAAACCCGCCAGGATGCCGAGGACGCCGACCACGATGGCCCAGATCCGTGACCGCACGTCGTGGCGCAACGCGGTGAAGATCGCGAAAACGCCGTTCACGATGGCGTACGCACCGAAGAACGTGACCAGCACCAGGAGGGTGATGCCCGGCCAGATCACCGCGAGGATGCCGAAGATGACGGCCGCGATGCCCCGGACGAGCGGCAGCCACCAGGCGCGTGCGAGGTGTTCCATTCCTCCCTGATGTCCGCCTGAGTCGCTGGGGCATCTCCCGGCCTGGTCAAGAATGGGCGATCATTGGGAGTAGACCACGATCGACACCGCGATGTACTGCACCAGGTAGGCGGCCAGGGTGCAGGCGTGGAACACCTCGTGATAGCCGAACCAGCGGGGCGACGGATCGGGCCGGCGCAGCCCGTACACGACGGCCCCGGCGCTGTAGAGGACGCCGCCGACGGCGACCAGCACCACGGCGGCCACCCCGGCGCCCTCCACCAGCTGGGGCAGCACGAAGACCGCGGTCCAGCCGAGCGCGATGTAGAGGATTGTGTAGAGCCAGCGCGGCGCGCCCATCCACAGCACCCTGAACAGCACGCCCGCCAGCGCGCCGCCCCAGGTGACGCCGAGCACGGCGGCCTGTGCGGCGCCGTCGAGCGCGAGCATGGCGAAGGGCGTGTAGGTGCCGGCGATGATCAGGTAGATGTTGGCGTGGTCGAGCCGGCGCAGCCACTCGGCCAGGGTGGGGCCGAGGGTGCCGCGATGGTAGGTGGCCGAGATGCCGAAGAGCAGCCCCGAGGTGATCGCGTAGATGGCCGAGGCGATGCGGGCCTGGAGGGTCGGGCCGAGCGCCACGAGCAGGATCCCGGCGACCAGCGACACGGGCAGGGCTCCCGCGTGCAACCACCCCCGCAGAACGGGCTTGACGGAGATCGTGGACATGAACCTACGGTACCGTAGGTTAGAGCCCGTTCAGGAACCGGGAGGCGATCGGCAGCGCCGCCGACACGCTGGACCCCCCGTGCCGGACGAAGACGCAGAAGGCCAGATCGCCCCGGTATCCGATGAACCACGCGTGCGGCTCGCCGTCCACGGTCTCGGCGGTCCCGGTCTTGCCGTGCAGGTCCGCGGGCAGCCCGGCGCCCGCGGCCGTGCCGTGGTCGACCACCGCGCGCATCATCGTGCGCAGCCCGGCCACCACGTCCGGGTCGAGCTCCACGGGCTCCGGCGCCGGACCGTCGATGAGCCGGGCGGCCCGCTCGGAGACCAGCCTGGGCGGCCGCCAGGTGCCGTTCTGCACGGCGGCGGCGACCGCGGCCATGCAGAGCGGGCTGGCCGTGACCGTGCCCTGCCCGATCGCGTCGATGGCGCGCTGGTCGGGGTCGTCACTGTCCTGGATCTTGCCGCAGAAGCCGTCCACGCCGGTGGGCAGGGAACGCCCGAACCCCCACTGCGCGGCCGTCTCGGTCAGGTCCGCCGCGTCCAGCCGGCTCAGCGCCTGCTCGATGAACGTGGTGTTGCACGAGTGCGCGAACGCGTCGGTGAAGGAGACGACGCCGCGCTCCGCCTCGCCGTCGTTCCGGAAGCCGCTGTGGCCGGGGACGGTGTACGTGCCGGGACACGGCACCTGGTCGTCGGCCCGGAGACCGGATCCCAGCAGGGCGGCCGCCGTGATGACCTTGAAGACCGAACCCGGCGGAAAGGTGTCCTTGAAGGCGCTGTAGTTGTCCCGCAGCCGGTCGGCCACCGCGAGGATCTCGCCGGTGCGGGGGTCGATCGCCACGATGGCCGCGTCCGCCCGCGCGTCGAGCGCCCGCGCGGCCGCCGCCTGCACCGCGCGGGACAGGGTGGTCCGCTGTCCCTTCTCCTCCGGTACGTCACGCAGCAGCTCCTGGTCCGGCCGGCCCGGCGCCCTGGCCACCAGCACCCGGCCCACCGGCTCGGCCTCCTCCCGATCGTCGCGCAGCGGCACCAGGTGGGCGTCGGCGTAGCTTCTGTGCGGGATCTTGTCGCCCTCCCGGGTCAGCGGCTCGGACGGCGAGGCGAACAGCTCCACCAGGTGGATCGTGCCGCCGTCCTTGAGCAGCGGGTGCAGGGTCTCGGGTTGCCAGAGCACCTTCCACTCCCGCTCGCGCACCGCCAGCCGGAGCGTCCCGGCGAACGGCCACTCGCCCAGTTCCTCCAGCTCCCTGACCCCGCTGAACGGCACCTCGGCCGTCTCCTCGCCGGTGACCCTGACCCGACCCGGCTCCAGCCGCAGCCGCTCCACGCCGAGTTCCCCGGTCATCGCGTCGTGCCAGGCGCGGAAGTCCGCCGGCGGCCGGTCGACCAGGCGCGACATGGCGACCACGTCACTGTCCTCCCAGGCCTGGAAGTACGCGGCCGAGGTCTCGGCGGGGCTGCCCTCTACGCCGCCGGCGGCGGACCAGACCGCGAAGGCGGCCGCCGCTGAAACGGCCAGAACCGCGCCAACGACCACAATCAGCCTGCGCTGTCGCATACGGTTTCTCCCAGGAGGAGATGAACGTGGCACGTGGACAGAGGGAACCGATGCCCGGCCAGTATTCTGTGAGCTTCGGCGAGGTGGAGCTGCTCCGGGACCTGGACAGGCAGGACGGCTGGGTGCTGTCCAAGGATGGCGTACCTCAGTCGTACGTGGACCTACAAGACCCGACTTTTCTCGAATTCGAATATGTCCGGCTGATGGCCGACGTCATCGACCTGCTCGCCGAGGGTCCGCTGAGCTGCGTGCACGTGGGCGGCGGCGCCTGCACCATCCCCCGCTACGTCGCCGCCACCCGCCCGGGCTCCCGGCACATCGTGATCGAACCCGACGGCCTCCTGGTGAACCTGGTCCGTGAGCAGCTCGACCTGCGCTCCGTGCCCAAGCTCAAGATGATCGTCGCGGGCGGCCGGGAGGGCGCCGCCAAGGTCTGGGACGCCTCGGCGGACCTCGTGGTGCTGGACGCCTTCACCGGCGCCACCATGCCCGTCGAACTGGCCACGGTCGAGTATCTCGGCGACCTCGCCCGCGTCCTGCGCCCCACCGGCACGCTGCTGGTGAACCTCGCCGACGGCAAGGGCCTGGCCTTCGCCAGACGCCTGCTCGCCACCGTCACCGGGGCCTTCCGCCACGTCGCGCTGCTGGCGGAGCCGGGCGTGATGCGCGGCCGCCGGTTCGGCAACCTGATCGTCGCCGCCTCACGGGCCGAACTGCCGCTCGGCCCGCTCGCCCGCCGCGCCGCCGGCGGCCTCACCCAGGCCAGGTGCCTGTACGGGGAAGCGCTGACGAACTTCGTCGCCGGCGCCGCCCCGATCAGGGACGGCGACGCGGTGCTCGCCCCGGTGCCCCCGCCCGCGGTGTTCGGCTAGGGGCGGAGGCCCGGAGGGGCCGGGTTCACTCGGTATGGCGGGAACGCCACAGGCCGATGGCGCGGACGCGGGAGTCCACGCCGAGCTTGGCGTAGATGCGGTTGACGTGGTTCTTGACCGTCTTCTCGCTGAGGAACAGCCGCTGGGCGATCTGGCTGTTGGACTGCCCTGTCGCGATCAGGTCCATGACCTCGGCCTCACGCTTGCTCAGGGACGTGAACACGCTATCGAACGCTGCGTCGTCGACTCTCATCCGGCCTCCGGGGCGGCAGACGGTCAGATCGCCGAGTCCCCCCGACCAACCGGCGTTAGCGGTAGACAGCGAGCATAACTCGCATTGACATGTTTTTGGGGAGTTGTCGGAAGAAAACGCCAACGGCCGGTCCCGAAGGACCGGCCGTTGGCACCTGGGGTGAGTGAAGGGACTTGAACCCTCGACATCCAGGACCACAACCTGGCGCTCTGCCAACTGAGCTACACCCACCATCGCGCCGCCTGCGCGGCGGCACAGGAAAAGTGTAGCGGTGTTCGGGAGTCTTCACGCCACCCGTTAACCGCTGACACGCTCCGCGAGTGTCCGGGCCGTCGCCGAGTCAGGCCCCGGCTGGCCGACGAACACGGCTGCACGATAGTAACGCAGCTCGCGGATGCTCTCCAGGATGTCGGCCAGAGCCCTGTGGCCGCCCTGCTTCTCGGGCGCGGCGAAGTAGACCCGGGGGTACCACCGCCGCGCCAGCTCCTTGATCGACGACACGTCGACCATCCGGTAGTGGAGATAGGCGTCGACCGCCGGCATGTCCCTCGCCAGGAACGTCCGGTCGGTGCCGATCGAGTTGCCGCACAGCGGGGCCTTCTTCGGCTCGGGTACGTGACGGCGGATGTAGTCGAGCACCAGCGACTCGGCCTCGGCCAGCGTGACCCCGGTCGCCAGCTCCGGCAGCAGCCCCGACGCGGTGTGCATCTCGCGGACGACCTCGGACATCTGCTCCAGCGACTCCGGCGGCGGCTTGATGATCACGTCGACGCCGTCGTCGAGCTGGTTGAGCTCGCTGTCCGTGATGATGCACGCCACCTCGACCAGCGCGTCGCGCCCGAGGTCGAGACCCGTCATCTCACAGTCGATCCAGACCAGCGAATCACTCATACGTTCTCCTCGCCGCAGCGGCTCGGAGTGACCCCGCCCGCTTGACCATGGGCCCCAGCCTAGTGGCACCCGTCACGCGGGCCTGAGCGAGCTCACCACCTTGTCCACCACGCCGGTTCCGAGGTTGTCGGGCACCGAGATGAAGATGAGCGCGGGCCGCTCGCCCTCGCCGCGGTCCATGAGCACCACGGCGCCGTTCTCCTTCTTCCACTTGTAGCCCTTATCCTCCGAGATCGGGGTGAAGTCGAGCTCGAACTGCACCAGCCACGCGTCCCGGTCGCCGATCTTCATCGCCTGGTCCTTGACGATCTTGGTGGTGTGCTGGAGCGAGTAGAACCTGTTGCTGAAGTCGGCGTAGACCGCCTTGGCCGACAGACCGATCCCTGCGGCCCCCGGATAGGGGTAACGGTCGCTGAGCGGCCCGGTGTAGACGTTGCCGATCCAGTCGGACCGGCCGTCGAACTTCTCCTGGGAGGTCCGCTGCACGGCGCTGCTCCACAGCTGGGCCCCCGGCTCGGTGCTGTTGATCGAGGAGGAGGCAGGCACCTCCCAGCCGTCAGGGACCTCGTACGAGACCTTGACCTGAGGGTCCGTGACGCGGCCTTCGACCGGTTGCGGGAGCTCGGCGGCGGCCGGCGGGCCGGTCGAGGGCGCCGGGTCCGGCTCCTCGGTCTCCGTGGGGTCCTCGGTGGGGTTCTCGGTGGGGTCCTCGGTCGGGGCCTGGGACGTCGACGTCGGCGCGGCGACCGGGTCGGCGGCGTTGTTGACGAAGACGACGCCGGCGGTCACGAGGATCGCCAGCACGAGCACCACCACCGCGCCGCCGATGATCCACGGCGTGGGGTTGCTCCGCTTGGGCGGCGGGCCGTACCCCGGGCCGCCCCACGGCGGCTGCTGCCCGTACGACTGCCCGTAGGGGCCCTGCTGCTGGCCGGGCTGCCCGTACGGCTGCTGGGGGCCGGACTGCCCGTAGGGGCCCTGTTGCGGACCGGACTGACCGAACGCCTGCTGCTGGCCGGGCTGGCCGTAGGGCTGAGAACCGGGCTGGCCGTACGGGGGCTGCTGGGGCCCGGACGCGGGCGGCCGGTCCTGGATCGGGGGCTGCCCGTAGGCGAGGGTGGGATTCGCCCCCGCCGAGGGCCAATCGGGCTGCTGGTCACGGTGCTGCGGGCCGGAGGCGGGCTGCGGGCCGGAAGGCTGCTGCGCCGGCCCCTGGTTCGCCGGGCCCTGCTCCAACGGGTGGGTGGCGTCGGTCCACTCGCCGCCGTCCCACCACCGCAGCTGAGGGGAGCCGTACGGGTCGGGGTACCAGCCCGCGGGGGTCTGCGAGGTCATGCACGTCAGCGTAGTAAACAACCGCTTTGGTGTGCATTCAGCACTTGTAGGTGAAGGTCGTCTTCCCGGTACGGGCCGGTCCCGGCGAGGTCACCCGCAGCGTGGCCGTGGCCTTGGCGGTGCGCTCGCCCTGAAGCCGCCACGTCAGGTCCACGTCGTAGGAGGTGGTGCCGGCGGTGGCGCGCAGGGTGCCCTTCTCCACGTCCTTGTCGAGGTTCATCCGCCACTCGTAGCGGATCTCGCCGACCCCGCCGTTGGTGTCGATCGTGCCGGTGATGAACGCGTCGCTGTCGCAGCCCAGCGTCTTCTCCGACGCGCTGACGGCCACCTTCCGCACCGCCACGGGCGGGTCGTCACCGCCGCTCAGCCGCAGCCAGGCCACGATCGCCCCGGCCATGACGGCCGCGAACACCAGCGCCGACACGATCGTCCGGCGACGCCGCGCCCCGGCCGCCCGGCGTCCCCCGTTCCGGGAGGGGAGAGCGCCCTCGCGCCAGATCCGCTCGGCGGCGCTCGGCGGCGGGTCGGGCGCGACGCCGGGGCCGAACCGCACCGCCTCCCCGCTGCCTGGCCTGGTGGTCGCCCGGCCGGCGTGCGCGGTGTGGGGCGTGCTGTCATGCCCCTGCGGGACGTGCAGCAGGGTGACGATGTCGCCCTCGTCGCGCTCCTGCTCGGCTTCGGCGGGCCTGCCGTACGCGGGAGGCTGCGCGAACATCGACTGGCCGCGCGCCGCCCGCGCCAGCCCGTCACGGGTGAGCAGGCCGCCGGGCAGCGCGTGCGACTCGGCGAGCAGGCCGCTCCTGGCCGTCGCCAGCCCGTGGGTGGTCGCCGTGGCCGCGACCCGCTCGAACAGCGCGGCCGCCTGCGGCGCCTGGTGCCGGCAGGCGGCGGCGAGCCCGCGGGCCAGCGCCGCCCAGCCGGACACGTCGCGTTCCGGCGTGGAGGTGCCGCCCCTGATGGCGTCGGCCAGCCCGCGCTCCGACAGCAGCGCCGCGCCGTCGGCCGTGACGACCACGGTGCCCGGGTGCACCGAGCCGTGCGTCACCCCAGAGGCGTGCAGCGCGAGCAGGGTCTGGGCGGTGTCGGCCAGCACCGCCGCCGCGCCGGCCGCCTCCATCGCGCCGGCCGCCAGCAGGCTCGACAGCGTGGGCGTGACCGCCTGGGCGGTGAGCAGCCACACCTGGTCGCCGGCCGCCACCACGTCGGCGACCGGGATCAGCCCGCCCAGCCCTCCCATGACGAGCCGGCGATCGGTCAGCACCGCCGCCACGACCCGGTCGCGCACCCCGGGCAACTCGATGATCCTGGAGTCGAACAGCAGCGCCCCGGCCCTGCGGCCGTCGGGCGAGATCGCGTCGATCCAGTTGCCCAGCTCGGTGATCCACGTGTGCTCGGTCAGCCGGAACCCGGCGATCCCGTGTCTCGGACTGCTCATCCCCGTCCGTCCCCCCGGAGCGTCAGCGCTTCCTGCGGTGACGCCCCGCCATGCGTCGCCTCACCGCCAGTGTGACGGGAACCGCGCCGAACGTCACCAGCCCCAGCGACAGCAGCGCGGGCCCGTCGCTTACCTCCGGCGTGGGCGAGCGGGTGATGCCGGGCGGCGGCTCCTCGCCGGTCGAGGTGTCGCTCGGCGTGGGCGTCGGGTCCGTGGACGGGGTCCGCGTGGGCTGCCGGGTCGGCTGCCGCGTCGTGGGAGCCCGCGTGGGCGTGGCCGAGGCCCGCGTGGGCTGTGCGGTGCCCTGGTTGGCGGTGCCCGCCCTGCCGGTGAGCTCGGGCTCCGGCTCCTCGGTCGGGGTGGCCGCGGAGGTCCGCACCCGGGTACGGGTGGGCCGCTGCGTGGGCGTGCGGGACCTGCTCGGCCTCGCCGAAGGGCTGCGGGTCGCCGTCGGCTGGGTGACGGGCGCGGCGGACTGCGTCCGGGGCGGCGTCGTCTCCTCAGTCGTCTCCTCAGGGGTGGGCGTCGGCTCCTCGGGCGTCTCGGTCTCGATCGGGTCCAGGGACTCGGTCTCCTCCGGCTCGGCCGCGGAGACCGACGGCGTGGGCGTGGCCGTGCTGGTCTGCGCGCGCAGGGCGGTCTCGCCCTTCCACGGGTTCACCAGGACGACCGCCACGGCGATGGCCACGCCGACGCAGGCCGTGGTGATCGCGGCCTTGGCGGACACCTTGCTCAGCAGCTTGCCCGGCCCGCCGAAACGGGTCTCCGCCAGCGTGGTCACCGCCTCGGCCGGCGCCTCCGGCGGCATCGGCCAGAGCAGCAGGAGCAGGCCCGCCAGCGAGCTCAGGCGCCGCCTGCCGCGCTCCTCCCAGTCGTCCCCGTACGCCTCGCGGGCGACGGACTCCAGCTCCGTCAGGAACGCCTCGGCGGACTCCGGCCGGTCGGCGGCGTGCTTGGCCAGGCCCCGCTCCACCAGGCCCTGCAGGGCGGGCGGCACCTCCTCGACGGGCGGCGGGGTGGCCTGGTGCTGCCGGGCCAGCGCGGCGAGGTTGGTCGCGCGGTACGGGCGGGCGCCGGTCAGGCACTCGAAGAAGACGACGGTGGCCGCGTACACGTCGGTCGAGGGCGAGGCGGGCGCGCTCGACCACTGCTCCGGCGCCATGTACGGGGGCGTGCCGGCCGCGCCGGCCCCGACGCCGACGGGAGCGGCGATGCCGAAGTCGACCAGCTTGCTGGCGCCGTCGCCCTGGACGATCACGTTCTCCGGCTTGTAGTCGCGGTGCACGATGCCCATGGCGTGCGCCGCGGCCAGGCCCCGCAGGGACCCCTTGAGCACGGTCAGCGCGGCCTCCGGCCCGGTGGGGCCCTCGGAGCGGAGCAGCTCGCGCAGCGAGACGCCGTTCACCAGCTCCATCACGATGGCCGCGCCGTCGCCGTGCTCGACGTAGTCGATCAGCCTGGCGTTGTGCGGGCTGCGCATCGCGCCCAGCACCCTGGCCTCCTGGCGGAACCGGGCGACGAAGCTGACGTCGTCCCTGAGCCGGTCGGACAGGTACTTGACGGCGACCTCGGCCCCGTCGTGGTCGCGCGTGGCCAGGACCACCCGGCCGGCGGCGCCGCTGCCCAGCTCTCGGACCTCGGTGTAACCGGGGACCCCCCACCGCTCATCGCCGTACATAGCGGTCTCCTCTACGGTTGTCCGGGCCCCCACCCTCAACAGACGGAGCGTAGCTTAACCGGCGTTTCACCATCACCGGCAGCAGATATCCGAAATCGGAACTACGAGGTCAGTCGATCTGCGGCTGCGGGGTCTCCGTCACCTCGGGCTCGCACGCGGGCAGCCGGCCGTCCCGCTGGGAGACGCCGTTGCCGGCGCCCGGCCGGGTGCTCGCCCGTACCAGCCAGGACGTCCCGCAGGCGGCCTCGACCGGATGCCGGAGCGTCCGGGTGTACGAGGTGGCGCCGGACAGCGTGAGCTGCCTGGTGCCGGCGAGCCGGCCGTCCTGGTAGAACCCCACGACCAGGCGGACCGGCCGCGCGTCGCCGGTGGTCACCGCGACCGTGGTGGTCAGCGCGCCCCGGCCCGCCACGGCGCGGACGACGGACACGCTCTTCACCTCGATGGGGCAGACGACGGCGGCGCGGGCGGCGGCGGTCCGGTCGCCCGCGGTCACCCGCACCGTGATGGTGGAGCCGCACGGGCGGGCGCGGAAGGCGTGACGGAAGGTCCGCAGGTACGAGGTGCGCCCGGACACGTTCGCAGTCCGGGTGGCGACCTGGTCGCCGTCCACCGCGAAGGCGGCGGTGACCGGCACCTGGCCGGTGCCGCTGGTGCGCAGGGACACGGTGGCCGCGGCGGTGCCGCCCGCCATGGCCAGCCGCACCCGCAGACCGGTCGCCTCGGTCGGGCAGGGCGGCACGTTCATGGTGGCCGTGGCGTTGCCGCCGCGTGCGGGCGGGTCGGAGGCGACGGTGAGCGTGACGCTCCTGCCGCAGGGGCGCTCGCCCAGGTCGTACGAGAGGGAGCGGGTGTAGGAGCGGGCGTCGCCGAGCCGGATCCGTTCGGAGCGCACGGCCTCCCCGGCGACGAGCCAGGTGGCGCGGACGGTCACAGGGCCGGTGCCGGTGGCGTCGAGGGCGAAGGCTCCCGCGGCCACGGCGCCCCGGACCGATAACCGGCTCACGGACAGCGAGGACACCGCGGTCTCGGGCGGCGCGCTGGTGACCGGGCCGCTCGGCGTCGGGGTGCCCGTGGTGGGGGTGCCCGTGGTGGGGGTGCCTGTCGGAGTGGTCGGCGGCGAGGTCGGGGGCTGAGAGGTGGGCGGCTGGGTGGTCGGCGGGCGGGTGGTCTCCGGGGCCGTGGACGTCGGGGCACTCGTGGACGTCGGGACGCTCGTGGACGTGCCGGTGGCGGTCACGCGCGGGTCGGAGAAGCCGGTGGTGGCGAGGTCAGGGACGCCGGTCGTGCCGGGCGTGGGCAGGGTCGCGTCGTCCACGGTCGGCAGCCTGCCGAGCGCCTGGTCCGACGGCTCGCTCGTCGGGTCCGTGGCGGGTCCGGGGCTCTGCTCGGGCGTACGCTCCGGCGCCGGGGACGGTGTCAGCGCCGGCGGCTCCGACGGCGCGGCGGCCACCGGGTTCAGCCGGGTGGGCGTCTCCCTGTTGACGGCGACGACCACCACGCCGGCGGCCACCACGGCGGCCAGCCCGCCCGCCATGGCGACGCGCACCGCCTTGCGGCGCACGCCCTTGAACACCGTGTGGGCCAGGGTGGTGGTCACCTGCGTGGCGGCGGGCTCGGCGGGCTCGGGCAGCAGCAGGGCGAGCAGCAGCACCAGCCCGGCCAGCCGCCGGCGGCCGCGCTCCTCCCAGTCCTCGCCGTAGGCGGCCCTGGCCACCCGCTCCAGTTCGGCGACGAACGCCTCGGCTCCGGCCGGCCGGTCGGCGGGGTCCTTGGCCAGCCCGCGCAGGATCAGCCCGCGTACCGGCTCGGGGGCGTCGTGCGCCGGGACCGGGGCGTGCAGGTGCTGGTAGCCCAGCACGGTCGGCTCGGACGAGCGGTAGGGCCGGTGGCCCGTCAGGCACTCGAAGAACACGGCGGTGGCCGCGTACACGTCGGTCGCCGGGGAGGCGGGCTCGCCTGCCCACAGCTCCGGAGCCATGTACGGCGGCGTGCCCTCGGCCCTGGTCGCCTGTCCCTGCCTGACGGCGATGCCGAAGTCGACCAGCTTGCTGCGGCCGTCCTCACGGACGATCACGTTCTCCGGCTTGTAGTCGCGGTGGACCAGGCCGAGCGCGTGCGCCCTGGCCAGGCCGAGCAGCGAGCCCTTGAGCACCACCAGCGCCGCTTCGGGGCCGGTGGCGCCGCTCTCACGCAGCAGCGCGCGCAGGGGGACGCCATTGACCAGCTCCATGACGATGGCGGCGCCCTGCGGGTCCTGGATGTACTCCCACAGGGTGGCGACGTTCGGGTCGCGCAAGGTGGTGAGCAACCGCGCCTCGGAGCGGAACCTGTCCAGCGCGGCCGGGTCGTGCCGCCACCTCTCGGAGAGGTACTTGATCGCGACCTTGACGCCGGTCTCCTCGTGCACGGCCAGCACGACCCGGCCGCCGGCGCCCGCGCCGAGCTGCCTGATCTCCGTGTAGCCGGGTGCGCTCCACTCCATGTGTCCGCCTTCTTGCAACCAAGGGTCGGCCCACCTGATGAGACGCGTGATCTAGGAGGTGAGTTGGCCGGATCCGCCCTCGTTCATGGAACTACTTTCTGTCACGGATGTGAACAGGTATGCCGATCCCGTCGGGGAGCGCCGGGTCGGGCACGGGTTCGCCCCAGGTGGTGACCAGGGGGAGCACCCCGGCCCACACGGGGAGCGCGTAGTCGGCCTCCTCGTCGGAGGGCGCGCCGCGGCGGATCTTGACCGACGCCTCCTCCAGCGACAGGGCGAGCACCACGGTCGCGGCCAGCTCCTTGCGGCTCGGCTGCCGGGCGTAGTCCCACTGGCCGGGGGCCAGGCGCTCGGTCAGCGCGCGCAGCCCGGTGATCCGCTCCTCCTCGTCCGTCACCAGCCTGGCCCGGCCGTAGACGATCGCGGAGCGGTAGTTCACCGAGTGGTTGAAGACCGACCTGGCCAGCACGATGCCGTCGAGGTGGGTCACCGTGACGCAGACCTCCCGCTCCTCGGCCGCCCGCAGCGACCGGGCCCCGGTCGAGCCGTGCAGGTAGAGGGTGTCGCCGACCCGGCCGTAGCCGGTGGGCACCACCATCGGGTAGCCGTCGGTCACCACGCCCAGGTGGCAGATGAGGCCCGTGTCGAGCACCTCGTACAGATCGTCCCTGTCGGCGGCGGCGCGCTCCTTGGAGCGGCCCAGCCGGGTGCGGGCGGTGGTGGAGAGCATGGCGTCGACCGTAACGGCGAAGTGGACCTATTCTGGAGAGCCACTATCACCCCCTTTCCGGAGACCACTTGCGCGCTCTCGTCGATCTCCCCATCTCCCTGTCCCGGGAGTCCGAGGTGCCGCTGATCGCCCAGCTCGCCGCCCGGCTGCGCGAGGCCATGCTGTCCGGCGCGCTCGCCGCGGGTGAGCGGCTGCCGTCGTCGCGCGGGCTGGCCGCCCAGCTCGGGGTCAGCCGCACGGTGGTGACGGAGGCCTACCAGCAGCTCTACGCCGAGGGCTGGCTGGAGGGCAGGCACGGCTCCGGCACGTACGTCGCCTCGCTGGAGACGCCGCCGGCCGCCGTCCGCGAGGTCGCGGGGGACCCGCCCGTCCCGAGGCCGGCGTGGACGCGGAGACCCGGGGACGTGATCGACCTGTCGCCCGGTCAGCCCTGGGTGCGCGACTACGACGCGGCCGCCTGGAGGCGGGCCTGGCGCAAGGCCGCCGACCTGCCGCCCGGCGACCACCCCGACCCCTACGGCCTGCCCCGGCTCAGAGAGCTGCTGGCCGGCCATCTGCGCCGCACCAGGGCCATGGCCGTCGGGCCGGAGCACGTCCTGGTCACCCGCGGCACCGGCAACGGCCTCGACCTGTGCGCGCAGGCCCTGCTCGGCCCGGGGACCCGGGCAGGCGTGGAGGATCCGGGCTACCACGTGGCGCGCACCGTGTTCGCCGCCAGGGGCGCGGAGGTGGTGCCGTGCCCGGTCGACGAGGACGGGGTGATCGTCGACGACCTGCCCGCCGGCCTGCGGGTGCTCTACACCACCCCCGCGCACCAGTACCCGCTGGGCGGGCGGCTGCCGATCCCGCGCCGCGAGCGGCTGCTGTCGTGGGCCAGGCGCACCGGCGCGACGGTCGTGGAGGACGACTACGACGCCGAGTTCCGCTACGACGTCGCCCCGCTGCCCGCGCTCCACGGCCTCGACCCGTCACGGGTGGTGCTGCTGGGCACGCTGTCGAAGTCCCTGGCGCCCGACGTCGGCGTCGGCTGGCTGGTCGCCACGCCCGACCTGGTCGACCGGATGGCCGCCATCCGCCGCGCCGTCTCCGACCGCACCAGCGGGCCGGTGCAGCAGGCGGTGGCCACCCTCCTGGAGCGCGGCGACCTCGACCGCCACCTGCGCAGGATGCGGCTGGAGTACGCGCGCAGGCGCGTGGCCGTGGTGGAGGTGCTCGGCCCGGTCTGCCGGCTGCGCGGCGACACGGCCGGGCTGCACATGCTGGCCGAGCTGCCGCCGGGACTGGCCCCGCGGATCATGGAGCGCGCGGCGGAGCGCGGCGTGCTGCTCGACACGGCCGAGCGCCACCATCTCGGGCCCGAGCGGGTGCACGGCCTGGTCATCGGGTACGGGTCCGCGTCGCTCGCGCAGGTGCGGCGGGGCTGCCGGATCGTGGCAGAGATGATCAAGGAAGGCTGAGCGCGGGCGCGGGCTCCAGCTCGCGCAGCAGGGGCAGCGCCCGGTGCGCGTAGAGCGGATCGACCGGGAGCACGTGACGGGCCCACCAGCGGGCCGGCTCGGGGTCGGGCGAGGGATCGGTGAATCCCGGAGCGTAGTCGTCGTACGGGGGGTCGTAGAGGTAGCCGGTCGCCACCCCGTGGCGCTCCAGCTCGGCGATGGCCGTGTCGCGGTCGCGCACGAGCATCGGCACCCTGAACAGGGGCTGATCGGTCTGTTCGCGGACGGCCGGAGCGGCGATCGGTAAACCTGCCAGCAACGCGACCCCGGCCAGCCTGCGCGCGCGCTCGCGCGGCACCTCGGCCACCCGCCGGGTCTGGTACCAGCGGGCGACGGGGCCCCGCCGGGTCCGGTAGTCGTGCAGGTCGGCCCGGACCCACGGGTCGAACGCCGGCAGCGCGGGCGCGTACGGCAGCGCCTCCTCCAGCTCGCGGGCCAGCAGCGCGATGCGGTAGCCCTCGCGCTCCTCCTGCATGCCCAGCGCGCGCATCAGCCACAGCGCGGGGCGCACCAGGTCGAGCCGGAGCGCCGCCTGGCGGGCCATCGAGGTGGCCACGGAGACCAGCTCCGCCCACCACGACGCCGGCTGCAGCAGCGCGTCGCGGGCCCGTTCCAGCGCCCGCAGGTCGGCAGGGTCCGCCACGGCCAGCACCCCGCCCGAGCCCGCCGCGGCGTGCTTGGACAGGCTGAACACCCCGGCCACGCCGAAGGTGCCCAGCGGCCGGCCGCCGACGCAGGTCTCCATGGCGTGGGCGACGTCCTCGACGAGGACCTTCCCGGCGCACGTGGTCAGCTGGTCGGGCAGCCCGTACAGGTTGGTCGTCAGTACGGCGTCCACGTCGGAGAGGTCGACGCGGCCGGCGTCGATGTTGCCGTCGCGCGGCGACAGCGGCGCGATCACCGGGCGCAGCCCGGCGGCGAGCACCAGGAAGAGGATCTCATCCGCGGAGATCGGCGACATGAGCAGCCGCTGGCCCGGCGAGCACCAGTGACGCAGCGCCAGGTAGAGGCCGAGACGGTTGGACGGGAGGAGCAGGCAGTGACGCCCGGTGCGCTCCTCTATCGGCTTCATCGGGGGGATCAGCCGATGAGACCGGCCCGCAGCCGGCCGTACGTCTTCAGCGCCTTGTCGGCGGTCTTGTGGAGCACCGGGTTGGCCAGCACGGTGGCCCTGGCCTTGCGCGCCGGCACCCGCATCATCCAGTGGAAGCCCGCCGCCGGTCCCGGCCTGGCGAGGCGGCCCTCGGCGACCGTGAACTCGCCGTTCTTGAGCTTCTCCTTGTACTCCTTGTCGCCGCGGCCCATGTCGATCACCTGGATGCCGGCGGCGGCGGCCTTCTCGGCCATCGCCAGGTGGTGGATGAGGCCGGGGGAGTATTTGGCGAAGTCGGTGTCGTAGGCGGGGAACCAGCCGGCCAGGGTGGTGCGGGTGCGGATGCCGAAGTGGCCGGCCACCGGCCGGTCGCCGACGTACACCATGTCGAGCACCCCGGCGAAGCTCTCTCCGCCGGTCGTCTGCAGGCGCTCCACCAGCTCGACGATCCACCGGTGGGAGAACCGGTCGGCACGGCCGGTGCGGCGGTACTGGTCGGTCTTCCAGCCCAGCAGCGTGTGGAGCGGCGCCGGGTCGGTGATCGCGTACTCGTGGCGCACCTCGCCGGCCTCGCGCCCCAGCTTGCGTGACTTGGCCAGCGTCGTCTTGTAGGTCTTGCCGGAGTTGGCCCGCAGGTAGTCGGTGTAGGCGTCGTAGCCGTCGCTCAGGTCGATGATCGGTGACGGGTAGGTCTCGTGGCGGGAGCCCAGCAGGGGCTGGCCTGCCACCAGGTGGTCGAACTCGTAGACGCTGAGCCCGGACCGCCGCAGCAGCCGGAACGGGTCGACCTCCAGGTCCTTGGCGAAGATCATGCCCTGCGCGTCGGTCAGCCCCGCGGCCACCGGTTTGCCGATGCCCAGTGGATGGCGCTCGAACGGGAAGAAGCCCGCGATCTCCGGCCCGTCGTAGAGCACCGCGACCCGTACGGTGTCGCGGAGCTCGCCGACGATCAGGGTGAACTCGGGAGAGAGAAAGGGGTTGTCGAACGCCGGGTCGCTTTCCTGTAGCGTGCGCCAGCGGCTGACTTCGGCGTCTCCCAACTCTCTGGGATGAGCGAGGGTGACCTGCACGGGGCTCCTACTGTCGACATGCCTCAAGCGGCAGACATGTGGACAGCTAGTTTACGGGCTACAGACCAGCGCTTTTCCCACAGGTTCGGAACGTTATCCAACTCTCAGCTCGCCTTCAGGACCGAATAACGTTCTAATATCTGACCATGACCGTACCAGGGATCGACCGGCCCCGGCTCTTCGCCTGGATGGGCCGCCACGCGCCCGACGCCGGTGAGCCGCTGTCCGTCTCGCTCATCTCCGGGGGCAGGTCCAACCTGACCTACCTCATCGAGACCCGCGAGCGCCGCGTGGTGCTGCGCCGCCCGCCGCTGGGCCACGTGCTGCCCACCGCGCACGACATGGGACGCGAGTGGCGGGTCATCTCCGCGCTGACCCCGACGCCGGTGCCCGTCCCCGGACCGGTCGCCTTCTGCGCGGACGAGGAGGTCATCGGCGCGCCGTTCTACCTCATGGACCACGTGGCGGGCGCGGCGGTGCGGACCAGGGAGGAGCTCGGCGACCTGGCGCCCGAGCCGACCAGGCGGCTGAGCCGGAGCCTGGCCGAGGTGCTGGCCGCCATCCACGCCGTCGACTACCGGGAGGCGGGGCTGGACGGGTTCGGCCGCCCCGACGGATACCTGGCCCGGCAGGTCGAACGCTGGTGCAAGCAGTGGGAGCGGTCGAAGACGGCCGACCTGCCCGACTTCGACCGGCTGGCCGACCGGCTGCGCGAGAGGCTGCCGGCGCGGTCGGCCGGCACGCTCGTGCACGGCGACTACCGGCTCGACAACACGCTCGTCCGGCTCGGCCCGGAACCGGAGATCCGCGCGGTCGTGGACTGGGAGATGTCCACCCTCGGCGACCCGCTCGCCGACCTCGGGCTCACGCTCACGTACTGGCAGGACGCGGGGGACGAGGAGCGGGCCGGCATCCCCGTCTCCGGCGACGTCACGGCCGCGCCGGGGTTCCTGACCGCCGCCGAGTTCGCCGCCCACTACGCCGAGGTCTCCGGCCGCGACACCGCCGAGCTGGGGTTCTACGTCGCGCTCGGCAACTTCAAGCTCGCCGTCATCATCGAGGGCATCCACGCCCGTTTCCGCCAGGGTAAGACCGTGGGGGAGGGGTTCGAGCGGATCGGCGCCGCCGTGCCCGTCCTGATCGCCCGCGCGCACCGCATGCTCGGCCCGTCGTGACCGCCGGTCACGGCCGCCGCCCGAGGTCCGTCACCCACCCACCTCGCTGAGGAGCTTCATGAGCACTGTCGCACTCATCACCGGAGCGGCGAGCGGCATCGGCGCCGCGGTCGCCCGCCGCCTGTCGGCGGGCGGCGCCAGGTGCGTCCTCGTCGACCTGGACCGCGAAGGCGCCGAGCGGCTCGCCAAGGAGGTCGGAGGCGCCGCCCTGGCCGCGGACGTCAGCACCGAGGAGGCGTCCAGGCGAGCCGTCGACCTGGCCGCGAGCACCTACGGCCGCCTCGACCTGGTCCACCTCAACGCCGGCATCTCCAGCGGCGTCGACCTGAACGCCTTCGACCCGGCCCAGTACCGCAAGACCGTCGGGGTCAACGTGGACGGCGTCGTCTACGGCGTCGCCGCCGCCCTGCCGCTGCTGCGGCGCTCCGGAGGCGGCGCCATCGTGGTCACCGCCTCGCTGGCCGGGCTGGTGGGCTACGACGGCGACCCGATCTACACCATGACCAAGCACGCCGTCGTCGGGCTCGTCCGCGCGCTCGCCCCGCCGCTGGCCAAGGAGCACATCCGCGTCTCCGCCGTCTGCCCCGGCTTCACCGACACCCCGCTGGTGGCCGACGCGCGCGAGCTGTTCGTCAGCGCCGGGTTCCCCCTTCTGGAGGCCGACGAGGTGGCCGCCGCCGTGGAATCGGCCTTCTACACCGAGGAAACCGGCAGCTTGTTCGTCGTACAGCCGGGTAGGCAACCGGTGCCGTACCGTTATGCGGGGGTTCCTGGACCCGCGACCGGGCAACGGCCACCATCGTCCTGACCGTTCGCAAGCCACTCGCAAGCTGGACGGTTACGGTGAAGAAAGCCGGGCCTCACCGCCCGGCCTCGCTCGGAACGTTCGCGAAGGGTGGGTTCGGTGATTCCGACGGAGGGTCGACATGCCCGCAAGCGGTCCCCGTGGCCGCTGGCAGTAGGGGCGGGTGTGGTGGCGGTGCTGCTCGTCGCCGGGATCATGACCTACGCCGGCCTGCGGTCCGGCTCGGACGAGCCGCCGCCCGCCACCTACGTCGGCGGCGAGATCGCCTCGACCGCGCCCACCGAGCCCGCCCCCGACCTGCCGCCGCCCCCCGTGGTGGAGGACTGGCCGCGCTGGGGCGTCACCCACACCCAGTACAGCGCCGACAACGAGGGCGCGAAGGTCCAGGACCGGGCCAGGAACATCCTCGGCCGGGTCCCGATGCTGCAGAACCAGCACATCATGGGCTGGGGCGCCGGCAACCCCGAGCCGAGACCCGGCCAGCACAACTTCGTCGACCTCAACCGGCGCCTGACCTTCATGTCGTCGTCCCGCGCCATCCCGGTGATCACCCTGTGCTGCGCGCCCGACTGGATGAAGGGCGGCCAGGCCGGCCGCACCGACTGGAGCAAGAACCACACGGTCGCGGTCAAGCCCGAGCACTTCGACGACTACGCCAAGCTCGCCGTCCGCGTCGCCAAGCAGTACCCGACGGTCGAGTA
The DNA here is from genome assembly GCF_050936535.1 of Nonomuraea sp. CA-218870. Classification (NCBI taxonomy): domain Bacteria; kingdom Bacillati; phylum Actinomycetota; class Actinomycetes; order Streptosporangiales; family Streptosporangiaceae; genus Nonomuraea; species Nonomuraea sp. CA-218870. Next base: position 975,279 of record NZ_JBNJMN010000002.1, read on the forward strand.
CTTCATGGTGTGGAACGAGTTCAAGGGCTTCTGGAACGAGAGCGCCAACCGGTGGGACGCCGAGGGCTACACCGAGCTCTACAACAAGGTCTACGACGCGCTCAAGAAGGTGAACCCGAAGATCAAGGTCGGCGGTCCGTACATGCCGATCGAGAGCGCCAAGGCCGGGCGGCCCTCCGACCTGAGCGGCCCCTATGGCACCGTCGACCAGCGGGCGCTGGACGCGATCGAGTACTGGATCGAGCACAAGAAGGGCGCCGACTTCATCGTCGTCGACGGCGCCACCATGACCACCGACGCCGGCAACGTCCCCGACGACTTCGCCGCCACCGCCAAGTTCAGCGCGATCACCAGCTGGCTCCGGCAGAAGGCCGGCGAGCTGCCGGTCTGGTGGGCGGAGTGGTACGTCGAGCCCGACAACTCCGGCTGGTCCGAGGAGAAGCGGGTCGCCGTCCAGGCCACGGCCCTCATCGAGTTCGCCAAGAGCGGCGTCAACACGGCCCTCTACTGGAACCCGCAGGCCAAGGGCGGCGCCGAGTGCCCGGGCTGCCTGTGGCGGCCCGGCACCGGCGAGGAGCTGCCCATGGCGGGCCTGCTCAGCGGCTTCACCAAGTGGTTCCCCGCGCACGCGCGGCTGGAGCAGGTCCAGTCATCCGACCCGCGGGTGCGCGTCCTGGCTCAGGAACGCCAGCTCTTCATGGTCAACACCGCCGAGACCGCCGTGACCGCCACCGTCGACGGCAAGCAGGTCACGCTCCAGCCGTACGAGATCCAGTGGAGCGGCCGCGGCGGCTCCTGAGCCGTCACAGCCCCGCGATGTGGACGAACCGCTCCACGATCACCCCGAGCGCCGCCGCGAACGCCGGGACGCCCACCCACAGCAGCCACCGGCGGGCTCGCGGCGCCCGGCGCGGGCCGCCGAGCCGGATCACCTCGTAGCCGAGCAGGCAGATCCACGCCACCCCCAGCGCCGCCACGCCGACGGGTGTCCACGGGGAGGTCGGATCTCCCCTGCCCTTGTACGGGCGAGGCTCGGGGATCTCCGTGCCGCGCACGAACGAGCCCCAGGTGTAGAGCGCCGCGTCCTCGTTCGCGTAGACCCGCTTCAGCTCCGGCGCGGCGTCCAGCGCGGCCCGGAACCTCTCGCCCCAGCCCTCAGGGAAGCCCTCGTTGAGCTGCAGGTAGCTGACCTGGCCGCGGCTGACCACTATGTAGGTGTTGCGCGGGCTCTCCGGCCCCGGGCGCAGCCGCTCGATCACGCCGGAGATGTTCGACGGATCCTTGTACACCTGCGCCTGACCGGCGAAGTTGACCAGCTCGATGTCGCGCTCGCCCCACGGCAGCGTCGGCGTGACCTCCGGCCCCAGCTTCGGCACCAGGTAGACGACCCGGGCGCTCGGCTTGTCGTGCTCGTACACGTAGTGCATGGCCGCGACCTCGCCGGAGGTCACCCGCTCGAACTTCTCGTTGCCGTACCGGGCGACGAGGAAGGCGCCCGCGAGCCCCACCGCGATGCACGCGGCGAGCACCAGCGAGACCTTCCTGGTCAGGTCGGGGTTGAAACGCACGTTGCGCTTGCGCAGCGGGACGGTCTCCTCGCGCACGTCGGCGCTGTCGGCCGGCATGTTCGGGAAGAACGCGTACGCGGCCAGCAGGCACGCGCCCGGCAGCGCGAACATGTAGATGCGCAGCCCCATCTCGCCGCCGTAGCTCTGCATCGCCAGCGCCAGCGCGGGCACGCAGAGCAGGATCAGCGCCGCCCGGTCGAACACCCCGCGGTGCAGCCGCCGGTAGAGCCCCACGGCGGCCAGCGTCAGGATCACCACCAGGATGCCCAGCCGCGCCTGGAGCACCAGCGCGTGCAGCGAGTCGCTGCCCTCGATCCGGGCGCCGGTGTTGGTCTGCAGGTTGTCGAAGACCCGGCCGAGCCCACCGAAGATCGTCTCGATCTGGCCCACCCAGAAGCCGACGGCCATGTAGCTGATCCAGGTCAGCACCACCAGGCCGAGCGAGAACGGCAGCGCCCACGTCAGCGAGGTCCGCTTGAACAACAGGAAGGCCGTCACCACGCCGAGCATCATGAACGGCGTGATCTGGTGGGACGCCGTGGAGGCCACGAACAGCGCCAGCAGCAGCATCAGCATGAGCAGCTTGTCGGCGCGGTACATGCCGGTGTTGGCCAGCTCGCCCGGCGTCATCGCGTCCAGGCGGCCCAGCAGCCTGCGCAGCCCCTTCGCCGGGATCGGCTTGGTACGCGGCTCCACCCGCCCGAACCAGCGCAGCAGGATCGCCACGAACGCCAGATAGAGCGCGAACGTGAAACCCTGCGGCGAGAAGTAGTCCTGCCCGATCCACTGCACCAGGATGAACAGCAGCGCCGCGAACCAGCGCGCCCGCGTCGTCGCCACCACCTGGCGCAGGATGAGCACGAACGGCAACAGGTAGAGCAGGTTCGACAGCAGCGGCGACCAGTTCAGGATCGGCGTCAGATCCTCGATCCCGGCCGCCTTCGTCACGAACGCGAACAGCGCGAAGAAGCCCGGCCAGCCCATGCGCGCGTCGATGTTGATGGCCGTCTCGCCGGTCCTGCCGATGAACTCCACGAAACCGGCATGGATGTACGCGGTCGGGAACCGGGGTTCCTCGGCCACCAGCGCCCCCACCCCGTGCAGGGCGAACGTGATGGCGGCGATCTGGAACAACAGCAGGAACTTGCGGTCGGTGCTCTGCGCGACCGTGACGAAGAACGACACGATCATGATGAGGATGGCCGCGAAGGCGGTGACGGGCAGCGCGGAGATCAGGCCGAGGCCGTTGATGTCGTCGGGGTCGACGCCCCAGTACGGGCCGGGCGGCGCCTTGACCGCCAGCACGTACATGACCAGGCCCTCAAGGACGAGCAGCACCGGGAGCCACTTGGGCGCGCTGACCAGCAGCCGCGCCCAGAGCCCCGCCGGCCGGCCGGCCTGCTGCTGGACCTGGGGCCGCGGCGCGGGCTCGGCGGCCGGCCGCTCCGCCTCCGGCGCCTCACTGGACGTCTCGCCGGGCGCCTCCTCCGTCGCCTCGCCGGGCGCCGCCTCGGGCGCCTTCACCTCTCGCCGAAGCGCCGTGGCCCCATCACCCCTGGACCCGCCCTCCGCCTCCGCGGGGGTCACGGGCTTGCCGCCGGTCTGGGCGGAGGTCGCGGACGTGTCCCCGGTCCCGGCGGGTGTCGCGGGCTTGTCGTGGGTCTTGGTGGCGGTGGTGGCCGGCTTGCCGTCGGTCTTGGCGGCCGTGTCGGTGTCCTTGCGGACCTGCTGGACGGGGAACGGGGTCGTGGCGGACGAGTCCTCGACCGGCTCGGCCACGGGACGGAGCGTCACCTTGGGCAGCGTGGCCGTCCCGGACTCCTCGGAGTCCCCGGGATCGTCCTGCGGGGCGCCGGCCTTCTGGCGGGCCGTCCGATCCTTCTCCGCGTCCTCCTGGGCGGGGAGCTCGGACTCGTCCGCGTCCTCGGGGGTGGAGGAGGGCTCCTCAGCCGCCGGGCGGGGCGTGGCGGATTGCGGCGTGGGAGCCGCCTCCGGGATGTCCGGGATGCGGAACGTCATGGTCTGGCTGGAGTCCTCGGCGTCCCGCCCGTCACCGGTGGAGCCGGCGGCGTCGGCGGTGGAGTCCTCGGCGTCCCGCTCGTCTCCGGTGGAGCCGGAGTCGGCGGTGTCCTGCGCGTCATCGGCGGCGTCGGCGGGACGGCCGGTGGCGGGGTTCTCGCCGGGCGAGGTCTTCTCGTCGGGGCGGGGCTTGCCGGGCGGGCTCTGGGCGGCGTCGAGGTCCAGCCGCGGGATGATCCCCGTAGCCTCCGGATCGAAGGGCACCTCTGACTCCTCTCCCGTGTCCCCCCGTACGCCGGAAGAGCCGGTGAAACCCGCTGTCATACCATCGCCGTCCCGTTGCCTCACGTAGACCATCATGGGGCCCCGGGCGGCCCCTGAGCGACGCTGAGCTGCCGCGTTTCGGCAGGCTTGAGAATCTTACGTAGTTTTCCGAAGATCACCAACGCGACGAGAGTCTGGCTGATCAGCATGCCGTATCCCGCCGCTTCCACGCTCGCGAACGGGAACAGTACGGCGATGGCGGTGAGCACAGCCGCCGCCAGCCCGATCTGGAGGGCGGCCAGTTTACGCACCTCGCCCATCGCCCGCAGCGCGCTGAGATAGATCTCGATCAGCACGCGCGGCAGCACCGCCAGCGCCATGAGCCGGAGCAGCAGGGTCCCCTCGGCGGCGAAGTCGTCGCCGAACACCTGGAGGATCAGCGGGGCGCCGACGACCACCACCAGGATGATCGGCACGATGATCATCAACGCCCTGCGCAGCGCGTTGCGGCAGTTGGCGGCCAGCTGCGACCGGTCGAAGGAGCCTTCCACGGTCAGCGACACGGCCATGTTCATGGCCAGCAGCTCGATCATGCAGCCCAGCGTGTGGGCCATGGAGAACCGCCCGAACGTCGCCTCGCTGACCTGGGTGGCCACGGCCACCGGCACCAGGTAGACGATCGCCAGGACGGAGAGCGTGCCGGGGAAGTCGCCGGACAGGAACCGTCCGATCTCGCGCATCCCCGGCGGCCGCCGGTCCAGGGCGGCGGTCTGCCGCAGGTGCCGCGGCACCACCACCCCGAAGATCAGCCAGTTGATCGGGATCAGCGCGATCGCGGTCGGCACCATCCAGGAGACGAAGATGCCGCCGTCGGGCAGCGCCCCGGCGAGCGCGATCAGCAGCCCCATCTTCGCCAGGCCGAACACGATGCTGTTGACCGGCACCCACACGGCGCTGCGCAGCCCGGTCAGCACCACGTCCTGGAGGGTGAAGACGGCCCAGACCGCGACCGCGCCGAGGAAGAACAGCCCGGGACCGAACCCGGCCAGCACGGAGTACGTCTCGCCCCACAGGGGCAGCGTCAGCAGGAAGCCGAAGGCCGCGGCGACGCCGGTGGCGGCGGCGATGCCGTAGCCGCGCAGGATGAGCCCCGGCGTGCGGCGGCCGGCGATCGGCAGGTAGCGCGCGAGCGCGCCCACCAGGCCCAGCGCGGTCAGCGACGCGAACAGCCGCATGAGCGTGATGACCGCCTGGCCCCTGCCGAACTCCTCCTCGGAGAAGTAGTGGGCGGCCAGCAGCCAGTAGCCCATGCCGAGCACCGCGGTGATGCCGGTGTTGGCCATGAGCGCGTAACCGTTGCGGAACAGCGGGTTGCGGAGGTCGCGCAGCAGCCTCCGCCAGAGATCAGACATGGCCGCGAACCCGCTGCAGCCCGTATCGCGTCCTTCTGACGACCGCGTACCCCTTGGTCAGGACGCGTTCGCGCAGATAGATCAGGGGCACGGCGGTGCCCTCGACGGCCTTCTTGAACATGCTGATCGTGGTGTGGCGGGAGACGGTCAGGCGCGGGATGGCGAGCATGTCGTGGCGGTCGGCCGCGATCGCGTTGTTCACCGCGCAGGCGGCGAAGTAGCCCGCCTTGCGCACCTCGCGGCGGACCCGCGCGCTGGAGTAGCCGTACGGGTAGGCCATGGTGGCGACGGGCGTGCCGAGCTTGTCCTCCAGCAGGCCCTTGTTGCGGCGCAGCTCCTGGCGGAGTTCCTCCGCGCGGAGCTGGTCGAGCTGCGGGTGGCTGTGGCTGTGACCGCCGATCTCGATGCCGCACTGGGCGGCCTCGCGGGCCTGGCCCCAGCTCAGCATGTCGTCGAGCGGCCGGCCCGCGGCGTCCTTGCCGGCGTCGGAGACCCAGCCGCTGGTCAGGAAGACCGTGGCGGGGAATCCGTGGCGCTCCAGCAGCGGCAGCGCCTGGGCGTGGAAGTCGGCGTAGCCGTCGTCGAAGGTGAGCACGATCGGCTTGCCCGGCAGCTCCCTGCCGTTGATCTTGTTGAGTCTGGCCACCAGGTCGCCCAGCGTCAACGGCGTGAAGCCGCTCTCCGCGAGGTAGGCGAGCTGCTCGTCCAGGTCGGACGGCCGGACCGAGTGCGGTTTGGTCTCCTCGTTGGGGGAGTCGGTGACCGAGTGGTACATCAGGATCGGCACCCTGATCATGAGCGCACCGCCTTCAGCCGGATCGAGCCCACCAGATAACCCCAGGCCGTCCAGGCCAGCCCGATCACGATCGCGAAGGCCCGGCCCAGACCGCCCACGTCGCCCCTGACCGCCTCGCCGAGACCGCGCAGCGCGCCGAGCGGCAGCGTCTTCATGGCGTGCGCCCGCTCGCTGGACAGCCCGTCCTGCGTGCCCACCTCGCGGGTCACCAGGGCCTTGGACAGGCCCTCCGCGTAGCAGCGGGAGCGGAAATAGGCGAACGTCTCGCGCTGCCGGGACACCTTGTGGCCGATGACCGCGGCGGGCTGGAAGATCATGACCGAGCCGGGCCTGCGCTGGCTGAGCCGGATGCAGAACTCGGTCTCCTCGCAGCCCAGCGGACGGCTCTTGCGGCCCTGCACGCTCCGGCCGATGCCGCTGTGGAAGCCGCCCACCTCGGACACCGCGTCGCGCAGGAAGGCCGCGTTGCCCCCCATGACGTTGCGGATCGGCGCCTTCACCTCGGGCATGCCCCGGTAGGTGCAGCCCACGGTCCAGTCGAACTCGTGCGGGAACCAGCGCGGCCGGCGGCCCGACGCCCAGATCGGCTCGGTGCGGCCGCCCACGCCGACGACGCCCGGATCCTGGAAGCCCTCCTCCAAAGCCTCCAGCCAGCCGGGATCGGCGACCGCGTCGTCGTCGAGGAACGCGACGATCTCACCGTTGGCGGCGGCCACGCCGGTGTTCTTGCCGCCGGACAGGCCCGGCTCGTGGGAGTTCTCCACGACGGTCGCGTCCGGGTAGGCGCGCTTCAGCTTCAGGTGCAGGTCGGGGTTGTGGTCGACGACCAGGATCAGCTCGTGGGGCGGGCGCGTCTGGCGCTCGACCGACTCCACGGCCTGCCTGATGTCCTCCCACCGGTCCTCGGTGTAGACGCAGATGACGACAGACGTGTTCACGACGATTCCTTCGGGGGCGTTCGAGCGTGCGGAGCGCTTACGCGACGCCCCGGTCCGCAGCAGGGGCCGCGGCGGGCTCGGGCCTGGGGGGAGCCGGCCGGCGGCGCCACTCCCGCAGGATCGTCCTGAGCACGCGCAGGCCATCGCGTACGACGTGCAGGTTGCTCTCGCCGTGGATGCGGTCGCGCTCGTGGCTGGGCACCTCGTGCACCTTCAGCCCGCCCTTGGCGGCGCGGATGTTCATCAGGGTCTCCACCTCGAAGCCGTCGCAGTCGAGGTCGAGCACGTCCAGGTGGCGCGACCAGAAGGCGTTGTAGCCGTAGCACAGGTCGGTGTACTGCGTGCCGTACATCTTGTTGACGATGCCGGTGAGGACCTTGTTGCCGAGGCGGCGGCTGAAGGTCAGGTCGTCGCTGCCGCCACCGGAGGCGTAGCGCGAGCCCTTGACGAAGTCGGCGCCGGTCATGAGAGCGCCCACGAACGAGATGATCTCGTGGCCGTCGGTCGAGCCGTCAGCGTCGATCATGACGATGATGTCGCCGGTGCAGGCGGCGAAGCCCTCCGCGAGCGCGTTGCCCTTCCCCCGGCCCGTCTGCGTGACGATCTTCACATTGGGTCGCAGACGGCGGGCCACGGCCACCGTGTCGTCGACGGAGTTGCCGTCCACGAGCACGATCTCGTCGATCCACTGCGGCAATGTGGCGAAGACATGAGGGAGGTTCTCCGCCTCGTTCATCGCCGGCACCACCACGCTCACCGTGGGTGAGATGGCCAAATGCGGGGTGATCGGCGTGAACCGCTCGATGGGGGGCATCGAACGCAGGGGCGTGACAGGCGACTTGCCGTTGGGCTTGACAGTCTCGGGACTCATGACGACGTTCCTTCCGGGACTCCGCCGAGACCTGCCGGCGTCAGTGATCCCCCGTGTGGAGGGAATAGCTGACGAGACAGTTGGTGCATCGACCGGGTCCAGTGAGGTGAGGGCTGTGCTCGGGGGCTGTGCTGGGGTGGCGCTGGGGTGGTGCTGTGCTGCTGTGGTGCTGGGGTGATGCTGTGCTGCTGTGGCGCTCCGGGAGTGCTAGTGCGCTCCCGGCATTTCTTTCGGGACTGTGTTCGGATCGTGCTGTAAGGAACTTCGCACCCGTCCGAAGCCTTTGAGCACTCGGTCGGCTGCCTTATAGAGAGACGGCCGATCGAGGACGATTGTTCGGGCTTTGTTCACGGGAGTACGGCCGATCCAGTGGACGGCGGCGGCGGGCGTCGGTCGCGACACGCGGCCCTCGGCGACGTAGAGGGTGCCGCTCTTGAGCCAGTCCTTGTACTCCTTGCCGCCCTTGCCCATGTCGATGATGTCCAGGCCGCTCCGCGCCGCGGCCTCGGCCATCCGCATGTGGTGGACGATGCCGGGGGAGTAGCGGGCGTACTCGGTGTCGTAGGCCGGGAACCAGCCGACGAGGGTGGTGGCCGTCATCAGCCCGAAGTGGCCGGCCACCGGCGTGTCGCCCGCGTACAGCATGGTGAGCACGCCGGAGAAGTCGGGCGACCTGGAGGCGTGCATCAGGTCGGTCAGCTCGACGATCCACGGCTGGGCGAACCTGTCGACGCGGCCGGTGCGCCGGTACTGGTCGGACTTCCAGGCCAGGAGCGTGCGGAGCTCGCCGGCGTCGGGGGAGGCCCAGGCGAGGCGGAGCTCGCCCTGCTCCCTGCCGAGCTTGCGCTCCTTGTAGCGGACGGTCTTGAGGTTCTTCGGGGAGTTGGCCTTGACCTGGTCGAGCCAGGCGTCGTAGCCGGCGGTGAAGTCCATGACGGGAGCCGGACGGACGTCGTTCTCGTACGGGGCGAACGTCGGCTGGCCGGCGACGAGATGATCGAAGTCGTAGACGGTCAGCCTGCACGCGCGCAGAAGCGTCCGGGCGTCCATCTCCAGTCCGGGCATCGCGATCAAACCATGGCAGGTGGTGAGAAAACCCCCAAGAGGCTTACCAATGCCGAAACTATGCCGCTCATACGGAAAAAAGCCGACAATTCGATCATCTTGTTCGATCACCGCGACGCGCACATAATCGCGCAGCCGATCCAGGGCGACCGCGAACTCCACCGAGAGAAACGGGTTGTCCAGGCTCGCATCGCCTTTCTGGATCTCCCGCCATCGGGCCCGCTCCGGGGCCCCGAGCTCGCGCGGGCGCGCGATGCTGATCTTCACCTTGCCCTGGCCCCCTGTCCGGTCTGCAGGTTCTTGCCCCGGTACAACACGCGCAGCACGTACATGAACCCGCCGAGCACGGCGACCGTCGCCACGCCCGCCCGAGGCGACCAGGCGTCGAACATGAGCATGGCCTGGGCCAGCAGCACGTTGATCACCAGGCTCGCGGCGGCTCCGACGGACAGCGCCGCGAGCGGATCGCGATCACGCAACAGCCCGACCACGGCGGTGCCCGGCACGACGAGCAGGAAGAGGGAGATCAGGAACGGCCGCAGGGGGGTGTCGATGTCGAGCAGGGCGACCACCGCTCCCGCGACGCAGGCCAGCGAAAGCAGCCAGGTGACCGCTCTGCGGTGCTGCTTGAGCATGTGCCGTCTCTCTCCGGTTCTCTTTACGTTGCGCTGGTCTGCGGCCGATCGCTCCATGGGACCAATCGGTGCGCGCGCACGTCAACGCCGACGCTTGGCAATCACGTCAGGTTTACCGCAGCCCGCCCCGTTTCCATGTGGGATTCGCCACATGGGTAAGACCAGCCCCGGCCTACGTGCTCCCAAGCACACCAGGATGCCCTATCCGCCACCCATGTATCGACACAGCGTCCAACTTGTCACACTTTGTCACGGAGGGAAAATGCGGCCGGTCGTACGGCCGCCTCAGGCGCGGGGGTGTCCGTCGCCTCGGCGCTCGCGGTGACGTCGTCGTCCGGGAGGCTGGTGGGCGTGGCCGGGTCGTCCCAGCTGAGCGCGCAGGTCGAGCCGCCGCCGTTGGAGGTGATGGTGACGGTGCCGTCGCCCGCCGCCCCGGGGTCGTGCACGGTGACCCAGATCACGGCGGTGCCGCCCGGCCGGATCGAGCCCCTGGCCGGAACCACGTCCAGCCCGTCGGACGCCACTGCCTTCCAAGAGACGGTCTGATTGCGCGCGCGCAAGCCGATCGTGGCGGCGTTCGCCATGTCCGCCGGGCACGTCGCGGTGAGCCTGGCGGCACGGGCGGTCCGCCGCCGGGTGGGGGTGCCGACGGCCGGGGGCCTGGTGGTCGCCGCCTCGGCGGCGGTCCGCCGGGTCGGCCCCGGCGACGGCGTCCGCTCGCGTCCGCTCGCGGCCGGCGTGGGGTCCGGCGTCTCGGCGGACTCGGCCGGCGGGCTGCCGGTGTCCTCGCCGGCAGAGGCGGTCTCGGTGGCAGACGCGGTGTCGGACGCGGTGTCGGACGGGGTGGCCGGGACGGTGGGGGAGCTGACGGGGGAGGCGACGGGCGGCGGTCGCAGGGCCGTCCCTGCGCCCTCGGCCCCGGTCAGCGCCACCACCACGGTCGTGCCGGCCAGCAGCGCCGCGGCCGTCACCAGCGCCGGCGCCAGACCGGGCCGGCGGCGGACGCGCGGCCGGCCGGACGGCACCGGGAAGCCGGCGCGGTCGAAGCCGTCACCGCGGTCGACGATCATCGTGCGGGTGTCGCCCATCCCCGGGTCCCCGCAGGTGCCGATCACCCGCTCGCGCAGCGAGAACGGCGCGTACGCCACCGGGAGCATCTCCAGCAGCCGCGCCGCCGACACCTGCCTGCGCCGCCGCTCGGTGCAGACCTCGCAGCCGCCGACGTGCGCGGCCAGCCGCCGTCGCAGCGCCGGCGTCAGCCGGCCCTCCCAGGAGTCCAGCAGCGCCGAGAGCTCCGGGCAGTGCGCCCGACCGGTCCTGGCCAGCACCACCGCGGCCGCGGCGTTCTCCAGCAGGTCACGCGAGCGGCGCAGCCTGCTCGCCGCCTGCCGCGAGGTCAGCCCCAGCACCGCGGCGGTCTCGGCGGACGTGAGCCCGTGCCGCAGCGACAGCTCCAGGATCTCCCGCTCGCTCCTGCGCAGCTCGTCCAGCGTGACCGCGACGACCTCGGCCAGCTCGGGGTCGTCGGGATCGTCCGGCGGCGCCGCGGCCACGCGACGGGATCCCAGCCTGGCCATGGCCTGGAAGCGCACCAGGGCGTACAGCCACGCGCGTAACCTGGCCGGCTCCCGCAGCCGTTCCGCGCACCCCTGCGCGGTGACCACGGCGTCGTGCACCGCGTCGGCCGCCCGCCGGTCACCGAGGAGCGAGGCGGCGTAGTCGTGCAGCCGGTCGCCGTACGCGTCGTACAGGCGCTCCGGCGCCCCCCGGTCGCCGCGGCGCAGCGCCGCCACCAGTTCCAGATCGTGGGCGCGGTCGACCGCCGGCCATCCGGGCACGTGTACCTCCCCGCGGGTGACAAGGACATCCCCGGCGTAGAGGACGCCCCTGCCATCCAGCGGGTTGCCAGATTCCGGCTAAGTGGTTGTAACCAGGTAAAACAGGGTCAGATGTGACTGGTGTGTCAGCCGTCGCAGTCGGGGGTGCACAGCCGGCGCTCCATCCCCTGGAGGAAGAAGTCGCGCACCTGGAGCGGGTCCTTGGCGATGTACGCCTCGCCGCCGGTGGCCTTCGCCACCGCGTCCATCTGCTTCTTGCCCGCCTGCGCCTCCGGGCCGAACGCGATCAGCAGGATGCTGACCGGCCGCTGCGGGTCGTAGGTCTCTTCCAGGAACCGCAGGATCTCCGCGTTGCCGACGCCGCCGTCGGGGTCGTCGTTGCCGGCGCCGTCGGTCAGGATCAGCAGCGTGTTGATCCTGTCCCGCGCGTAGGTCCTGGTCATCTCGGTGTAGGCGGCCTTGAGCGTGTCGTTCAGCCCGGTGTCGCCGGTGGCCTTGGCCTGCACCGTGGACAGCTCCCTGGCCAGCACGTCCTTGCGCAGCGCGCCGTCGATGCTCTCGGTCAGCGGGCCGACCGGGACGACCTCCTTCCAGTCCTTGCCCCGGCCGTCGAGGTGGGTGGAGAACATCCACACGCCCATCTCCGAGTCCGGCGGGAACAGCGCCAGGCCCTCCGTGGCGATCTTGCTGATGGCCCGCATGCGGGTCAGGTTCGTGCCGGGCACCGGCAGCGCCATCGTGCCGGAGACGTCGAGCAGGGTGAGCAGGCGGGTGCCGAGGTTGAGCCTGCTCCAGGTCTGGCTGACCGTGGCCACCGTCTTGGCGTCGGGCGCGGGCAGCGCCTTGGGAGCCGCGGGGGTGAAGCCCTCGTCCTCCGACAGCGCGCCGCCGGCCTTGCCGTCGGGGTCGCGGAAGCCCTGCGTCCGCAGCACCTTGCGCGCGGAGTCCTTGGACAGCTCCTGGCGGAAGTCCGCCGCGGCCTTCTGCGTGGCGAGGTCCTTGGTCAGGACGGTGAACGGGTAGTCGAGGCTGAGCGTGCCCTCGGCCGGGTAGAGCGCCACGGCCGGCGTCTCCGGCTTCTTGGTGTTGTGCGTGTGGATGGCCTGCTCGGAGCTGACGCCGATCGGTACCTTGCCGCCGGTCTTGACCGTGAGGCTGGCCAGCAGCGCGGCGGAGTCGGCCGCGACCTGGCCGGACAGCCGCTTGAGCGCGCCCACCAGCGCCTTGGTCTGGCCCGTCTCCCTGGCCACGCCGGAGGCGGCCATGAGCGCCGCCAGCCCGGCCGAGCTCTTCTGCGGATCGAGCGCGACCACGCGGACCTTCTTGCCGGGGCCGTCGGGGTCGGCCGCGTTCGCCGCCGCCACCAGGGTCGACCAGCTGGGCTTGAGCGCACCCTCCAGCTTGGTCACCGAGGACCTGGCCGCCGCCAGCACCACCGGCGAGCTCGCGATCGAGCCGGCCGGCTGGGGGACCGCCGCCTCCGCCGGCCTGCCGGCCGACTCCAGCCGGCTCAGGACCAGGCTGGAGTCGGGCACCCAGACGTCACCGGCGAACTTCCCGGCCGCGACCGCGCTCGCCGCCTTGGCGGAGGTCTCCTTGACCACGGTGACCTCGACGCACTTGCTGTCGATCGAGTGCAGGGCCTTGGTGTACGTGCCCGCGATCTTGCTCAGCGCCGGCTGCACGTCGGGGCTCGCCACCACCCGCAGCGGCAGCGTGCCGTCGGAGCAGTCGTGCTCGCGGTTGAAGATGACGAAGGCCGCGACGCCCAGCAGCACCGACAGCGCGACGGCCCCGGCGAGCGGTACGAGCACCCGTCCCCGTCCGCCACGCGCCCGTCTGCGCGAGGTGCGGGGGGCTGGATCCTGGGCTCGGTAGCCGCCGTCGAAGTCGTCTGTGCGGTGTCGCCCCACGGCTGTCCTCTTGGTGTTCTTGATCGCCTGGCTGGCCCTGATCTTCCGGAGACCCTGGCGGTTGGTACTCCGCGATACCCGGGGAACGATACTCGGTACGCTTGCTGGGGGAAAACACCTCTTTTGGTGCACTTATCACTCAAGGTCACCATCAGTGGTGGCAAACGTGACCACGCCAGGCTCTGATCCCCTCCCGTACGGCGACCACGGCCAGGGCCAGCGCCACGATGGGATCGACCCACCACAGCCCGAAGGTGTTGAGCCACAGCCCGGCCAGCACGCCCGCGGCCGTGGCGCCGCAGATGATGTTCTGGGTGCCCTCGCCCTCCGTGGCGCCGGACCCCAGCCGCGCCCCGAGCCGCCGCTTGATCACGCCCAGCACCGGCATGCTGACCAGGCTCACCGCCGTCACCACGATGCCGAACACGCTCACCTGCGGCCGGTGCCCCGCGTCCAGGTCGTGGCCCACGTGCAGGACCAGGTAGGGGGCGAGCAGCCAGAAGCTCACCGCCACGGCCCGCCGCGCCCGGTGCTCGGCCGTCCGCGACAGCGTGCGCGCCCCGGTGAACCGCCACACCACGATCAGGCTCGCCAGCGCCTCCACCAGCGCCGCCAGCCCCCACCCGATCAGCGCCACCGAGTGCGCGCCGAACCCGGCCGCCAGCCCCAGCGTGCTCTCCACGCCGAGCCAGACGAGCGTGACCACCGACAGCCACCGCGCGTGGCGTGCCGCCCGCAGCCACTCGGCCGACGCGGCCGGATGCTCATGAACCCGCTGATCAGGCATCGCCGACCTCCGCGCTCTCCGGCTGCCGAGCGTCGGCAGCGTTGCGTACCTCATTCATTACAGAGCGTGACCATAGACGCTGAGGGCGAGGAAAGCCAAACGCGTGGGTATGTCATGATCAAGCATTCACGCTGAGGGGGGCCCGTGCCGTTCACACCCAGCCACGTGGCGGCGGTGCTGCCGTTCATCTCCTCGCCCCGCCTGCGCCGCTTCGCCGACCCGTGGGCGCTGGCGCTCGGGGCGATGGTGCCCGACCTGCCGATCTTCCTGCCGATGCTGCCCGACTACAGCGACTGGCACTCCTGGCGGGGCGTGGTGACCGTGGACCTGGCAGCGGTGCTCATCCTGCTGGTGCTCTTCCACGGGCTGCTCCGCGATCCGCTCCTCGCCCTGCTGCCGCCAGGGCTGGCCGGCCGCGCCGCCACGCTGCGGCCCACCTGGCCCCAGCTCGTCCGCGGCGTGCCCGCCATCGTGGCCGGCGGCCTGATCGGCTCGGCCACCCACGTCGGGTGGGACTCCTTCACCCACTCCACCGGACCCGGGGAGTGGGGCGCGTGGCTGTCGGTCACCGTGCTCGGCGTGCTCCCGCTGTTCCGGGTGCTGCAGTACGTCTCGTCCGCGGTGGGGCTGGCGGTCGTCGTGTGGTGGGCCTGGCGGGGCCTGTCCAGGATGGCGCCCGTGCCGCCGCCCGCCGACCTGCGCACCCCGGCCCGGGTCCGCTGGACGGTCCTCACCTGGGGCGCGGTGGGGACCGTGGCCGGCGCGCTGGCCTGGCCCCGGCTGGACGAGCCCAACCCCGTCTTCGGCCTGCCGGGCGTCATCACCAAGGTCGGCGCCGGCACCGTCGTCGGGCTCTGCCTGGTCCTGACGTGCTACGCGGCGGTCTGGCAGGTCAGGCGGCTCATGGCAGTATCGGAACGTGCTTGAGAACGTCACGGACGCCGCCGACCCCCGCCTGACCGACTACACCCGGCTGCGCGACGTCGAACTGCGCAAGAGCCTGGAGGCCGAGCGCGGCCTGTTCCTGGCCGAGGGCGAGAAGGTGATCAGGCGTGCCGTCGGCGCGGGCTACCCGATCCGGTCCGTCCTGACCACCCGCCGCTGGCTCCCGCAGCTCGCCGACGTCCTCGGCGACGCCACCGTGTACGTGGTCAGCGACGAGGTCATGTCGGCCGTCGCCGGCTTCCGGATCCACCGCGGCGCCCTCGCCTCCATGGCCCGCCTCCCGCTGCCGTCCGCCGCCTCGCTCCTGGGGTCCGCCACCCGCCTCGTCGTCCTGGAGGACATCGTCGACCACGCCAACGTCGGCGCGATCTTCCGCTGCGCGGCGGCGCTCGGCGTGGACGGGATCGTGCTCTCGCCCCGCTGCGCCGACCCTCTCTACCGGCGCGCGGTGAAGGTGTCCATGGGGGCGGTCTTCTCGATCCGGTACGCCCGCATGGACAACTGGTACACCGGCCTGGACGAGCTGCGCGCGGCCGGCTTCCGCACCCTCGCTCTCACCCCGGACCAGTCGGCCACCCCGCTCGACGAGGTCAAGCTCGCCGACCGGGTGGCGTTGCTGCTCGGCGCCGAGGGCGACGGCCTGTCGTCCAGGTGGCTGCACGAGGCCGACGAGCCGGTGTGCATCCCGATGAGCCCGGAGGCGATGGACGCCGGGGTGGACTCGCTCAACGTGGTGGCCGCCGCCGCGATCGCCTGCCACGGCCTGATGCGCAGACGGTGAGGCCCCTTCTCGGGCCACCCGTCTCAGGCCACCCGGGAGGACGGCGCCACCCAGGTGTTGCACGACTTGGGGTCGCCGGAGGCGAACCCGCGCTTGATCCAGGCGCGCATGTTGGCCGTCTTGCCGTACCAGCGCTCCTCGCCGCGCACGTCGCCTTCGAGCAGGCTCAGCAGCTCGCGGAAGTCACGCGACGACCGGCCCTTCAGCGGCCAGACGCTCTTGAGGAAGGCGCCGCCGAGACAGTCGGCCTGCAGGCTGGAGCGGCGCCCCTGCTCCAGCAGCTCGGATCTGCGGTCGTAGGGCTCGTCTTCGTAGGCGTCGGCGATGCCCACGACATTCTGCACGTGATAGCCGTACATGGCCGCGGTGTGGTGGAACAGCCACAGGTCGTCCGGGTCCTTCAGCCAGTCCTTGCCGAGCTGGACCATAATCGTCTGGTTTCTGTCGCAATACAGCATTTGTGAGGGGTTTTTGGAGTACTCGAAGTCGCAGTACTTCTTCGGAACCCGATTGACGTGCTTGACCCGTACCTTGTCGAAGGCCACGCCGGCCTTGCCCAGGTGCGCGCCCCACGTCCTGTCGAGACAGGCGACGATGCCGTTGATGTAGGCCCTGGCCTGCTTCTTGTCGCCGGACCTGACGCGCTTTTCCGCGCACTTCGTCCGGGGGAGCGGACCTGTTTCGTAGAGATCGTTGGCGGTGAGCTCAGGGCTCTTGATCGGGTCCACGGCGGCGCCGGCCGCGGTGGCGGAGAAAGGGAGGGTCAGCGCGGCCATCGCCATTGTCATGCGAATTTTCACAAGCCGTAATATTAGGGATAGCGCTTGCTCTCAGCAACCGAAAACGGCAGAGGACGAAATTCCAGGATTTTTGTGGCAACTGATGTGGCTCCGGTCCGTCCCCGCGCCATCGCGGAATGTTCCCGACCGGATCGGGCCCCGAGATTCCGCCTACCAGCGGACGGGAGCGTGGGCGTTGTCGAGCGGCGGGCCGACGCCGGCCGGCGGGGCCGCCCACAGCACCGCGTTGGCCAGCACCCGGCGCACGTCAGGATGGTGGTAGACGGGATACTTCTGGTCCCCGGGGCTGAAGTAGAAGATCCGGCCCAGCCCTCGCCGGTAGCAGCAGCCACTGCGGAACGCCTCGCCGCCGCCGAACGAGCTGACGAACACCAGCTCGTCCGGCTCGGGAACGCCGAACGGCTCGCCGTAGGTCTCGTGCTCCGGGATGACGAGCGGGCGCGGCACCCCCTCGGCGATCGGATGGCCCGGCGCCACGGTCCACACCAGCTCGCGCTCGCCCGCGTCGCGCCAGTTCAGGGTGCACGTGGTGCCCATCAGGGAGCGGAACAGCTTGGAGTAGTGGCCGGAGTGCAGCACCAGCAGCCCCATGCCGCCGAGCACCCGCCGCCGCACCCGCTCGACCACCTCGTCGGCGACCTCCTCGTGGGCCGAGTGACCCCACCAGGTGAGCACGTCGGTGTCGGCCAGCTCCTTGTCCGACAGCCCGTGCTCGGGGTCGTCCAGGACCGCGGTGCGGACGCGGACCCGCGCGCCGAGGTGCTCGGCCAGCCCTGCCGCGATCGCGCCGTGCATCCCCTCGGGGTAGCGCCGGCGCACGTCCTTCTCCTGCCGCTCGTGGCGGTTCTCACCCCACACCGTGACCTTGATCGCCATCTCACGCCCCCTCGTGATCCCCTACCGTGGGTGCCGTACCCTCATTCCGCCCAGCTCATCGGCGCCGGCGGCTCGAAGGAGCTGGTCAGCTCGACCGTCCCGCCCTTCTCGTACGAGGTGCGCGCGGCGCAGAGGATCTCCACCACGTGCGCGGCCTGCCGGCCGGTGGCGCGGTGGGGCCGTCGCTCGCGGATCGCGGCGGCGAGGTCGCGCACCGCCCGGCCCCACTCGACCCCCCGGTACGGCTCGCGCAGCGGCGTCACCGGCAGGGGCGGCTCCCGGAAGGCGCTGATCTCCAGCGGCGCGTCGAAGTCGTGCCAGCCGCGCAGCAGCAGCGACCCCTCGTCGCCGTGGAACTCCATGCCGTGCTGGCTGGTGTTGTACCCGTCGACGTAGAAGTCGCAGGTGAGCCGGAGCTGGACGCCGCCGTCGAACTCGAGGTTCGCCACCACGTAGTCGGGCGTGGTCAGGGTGAACGGCGTCCCGTCGAGGCGGGTCCGCTGCGGGTGCAGGGTGGAGGCGAACGCCGTCACCCGCCGGGCCGGGCCGAGCGCGGCCGTGGCGATCGTGAGCGGGTAGACGCCCACGTCGAACAGCGCGCCCACCTCGTAGAAGCCGACAGGCTCGGGGTGCCAGACCTCGATCCGGCCCCAGTTCACCTCCGCGTACACCAGCCGGACGCGGCCGATCGCCTCCTCGCGCAGCAGTTTGAGCGCGGTCTGCTGGGACTCGCCGAGGAAGGTGGCGGGGGCGGCGCCGAGCCGCAGCCCGCGCTCGCCGGCCAGCGCCACCAGCTCGGCCGCCTCCTCGTACCGCAGCGCGAGCGGTTTCTCGCTGTGCACGTGCCGGCCGGACTCCAGGCAGCGGCGGATGACCTCGTAGTGCGCCTTGTGCGCGGTCAGGTTGACCACGATCTCGACGCCCGGGTCGGCCAGCAGCTCGTCCAGGGTCTCGTACGCCCGCGCGCCGTGCGCGGCGGCCAGCGTCCGGGCCCGCTCGGGGTCGGCGTCCTGCGCGCCGAGCAGGTCGATCTCCGGGTAGGCGGCCAGGTGGGTCGCGTACCGCTGGGCGATGTTGCCGCACCCGACGATCGCCACGCCCGTCGTCCCCATACGCGTCTCCCTCGGAGGAATCAGCACTTCGATCATCGAAACTACGCGTACCGCACAACAAGGGTCAATGACGGGCAATGATGTGAAAACCTGCCCTTTGCGCCACTTGACTGGCCGACTATAGGCGCGGCGGCGCGGTCGAGGCGCGGACGACCAGCTCATGGGGGAAGAGCAGCCGCTCGGGCTCGTCCGGAGGCTCCAGCAGCAGCCGCCCCGCCGCCGCCCCGATCTCCTGCTTGGCCTGCCGGATCGTGGTCAGCCCCGCCTCCTCGGCGGCGCTGTCGGAGAACCCCACCACGGACAGGTCACCGGGCACGTCCAGCCCCAGGTCGGCGGCGGCGTCGAGGATGCCGAGCGCCAGGACGTCGGTGTTGGCCAGGATGGCGGTCGGCCGCGGCGTGCGCCCGAGCAGCGCGTGGCCGGCCTCCCTGCCGGCCGCCCGCGAGTTCCTGGCCAGCTCGTAGAACGGCACGGACGCCCAGTCGACGCCCGCCGAGACGCAGGCCGCCTCGTAGCCGGAGCGCCGCCCCCGCATCGCCTCGAACACCGCCCCGCGCTGGCGGGCCGGGTCGGCCCAGCCCGTCCGGCCGTCGCCGTGCAGGCCCACCATGGCCACGCCGATGCGCCGGTGGCCCAGCTCGATGAGGTGGCGCGCGGCCCGCGCCCCGGCGGCCGGCTCGTCGATGCCCAGGAACGGGTGGCCCGGCACGTACGGCTCGTCGACCACCACCACGGGCAGCCTGCGAGACAGCACCTCGGCCAGCGCCGGGTGGCCGTCGGGCAGCGAGACCACGCAGAACGCGTCGACCACCGCGTCGAGCACCGGCGGCGTGCGCGTGCCGCCGCGCGGGAGCGGCAGGATGAGCAGCCCGACCCCGGCCTCCTCGGCGGCGGTGGCCAGCCCCCGGAAGAACCCGAGCGCGTACGGGTCGGCGAAGGCATAGGCGAGGGTCTCGCTGAACAGCAGCCCCACGGCGCCGGCCCGGCCCAGGCGCAGCGAGCGCGCGGCCGCGTTGGGGCCGGCGTAGCCCAGCTCGTCGGCGACCTGGAGGATGCGCCGCCGCAGGTCGTCGCTGAGCTGGTCGGGCCGGGAGAAGGCGTAGGACACCGTCGCCCTGGACACGCCCAGCCGATCGGCGATCGTCTGCAGAGTGACCCTGGCCATCGTCCCACCGTAGCGGATCTCTTGCGCGTGCCCTCTTAATCGATTAAGGTCTTAATGGATTAAGAAGGAGGGTTTCATGGATGCCATGCAGGTCCTCGCCTACCGGACCGCGATGGGACACCAGGAGTCGGCGCACGCGGCGCTGCCGGACGCGCCGGTGCTGCCGCATCGGGAGCGGGCCCGGGTCAGGGTCCGCCTGGCGCACACGCTGCGCTGGACCGCCGACCGCCTCGACCCGGTCGTCGAGTGCTGATCCCCGGCTGATCCCCCCGCTGGGCCTCAGCCGAGGACGACCTCCCCGGTGGCGTACTCCAGCAGCCGCTCGGCGGTCGCGAACCGGCGCTCGTCGCGATCGCCGAGCAGCACCCCGATCACCTCGCGCCCGTCGCGCTGAGCGGCGAAGAGCAGGCAGTACCCCGCCTTGCGGGTGTAGCCCGTCTTGACCCCGACGATCCCGGGGGTCCGGCCGAGGAGCTTGTTGGTGTTGCGCCAGGTGTGCGCCGGGTGCAGCGCCGTCTTGGCCACCCGGTGCGTCTCGCGGCCCACGACCGTCCTGAAGGCCGGGATCTCCAGCGCGTACCGCGCCAGCAGCGCCTGGTCGGCGGCCGTGGAGTAGCCGCCGTCGCGCGGGGTGGGCATCCCGTCGGCGTTGGTGTAGAGGGTGTCGCGCAGGCCCATCCGCCTGGCGGTGCCGTTCATCTTGGCGACGAAGGCGGGCTTGCCCGGCCCGTAGGTGCGGGCCAGCGCGTTCGCCGCGTCGGCGCCGGAGGGCAGCATGAGCGCGTACAGCAGGTCCCTGACCGTGAGCCGCTCGCCGGCGCGCAGGCCCGCCGTCGCCGCGCCGCCCCTGGCGGCGTAGCGGACGTCCTGCGCGGTGACCGTGACGATCTCCGTCAGCTTCGCCTCGCGCAGCACCACGTACGCGGTCATCACCTTGACCAGGCTGGCCACCGGCACCCGGGCGGTCTCGCGCTTGCCGAAGTGGACCGTGCCGGTGGAGTCGATCACGAGGGCCTGCTTCGCGGCCACGGCCGGGGCGTCGGCGGCCGGGACCGCGACGGCGGGCGCGGCGGGGACCCCTACGGCCAGGGCGACCAGGGCGGAACCTGCGAGAACGGCGATGCGCATGCGCACCATGGTGACATCACGAGGCCGTCGATCCGGTGAAACATGCCGATAAGGAGGTCAGGCGGCCAGCGTCTCCTGTTTCGCCCGCTTCCTGCGCCGCCAGGCGATGTAGGCCGCCACCGCGGCGACCACGGCCACCGCGACCAGCGCCGCCAGGACCGGCGACTGGGCGGCGAGCCGCAGCCACGCCCAGAGCGCGACCATGCCCCCGAACCACCACAACGGCGCCCAGGTCAGGCAGCCGAGCGCGCTCGCCACCACGTACCAGGGATAGGACACCCGCAGCGCCCCGGCCACCCAGGGCAGCGTGTGGCGCAGCATGGGCACCCAGAAGCAACCGTAGACGGCCAGGGCCCCCCACTTCTCCACGACCCGCTCGATCCTGGCGATCCGCTCCCGGCCCATCCGCTCGCCGACGCGCGACTCGTACAGCTTCTCGCCCAACCGGCGGCCGCCCCAGTAGTAGACCTGGAACACCGCGAACAAGGCGATCATGAGGATGACGCCCACCAGCCAGTACGGGAGACCCAGCCAGAACGGTTCGGCCGGCGCAGGCAGGACGAGCGGGAAGTGCCTCATGGCGGACTCCACACCCCCAATCGTTAGGTCAGGCTTACCTTACTTCAGCTTGCAATCGGCTGCCATACCGGCCTGCAAGCCGCGGTCAACCACCTCCCAGTACACCTGAAGCGAGCGAAAGAGGTGGGTGACGATGGCGACGAGAAGCGGAGCGGTCCTGGCGGGCGGTGCGGCGAGCGCGGTCAAGTTCACGGTGGCGGCCCTGGCCTTCACCGCAGCCTACGCCGGACTGTCGGCCTACGGCACCGCGAACTCCGCCCCGGCCGCCACCCTCGCCACCGCCCCGGCCACCGCCCCGGCCACCGCCCCGGCCACCGCCCCGGCCACCCGTGCGACCCTGTCGGCGCGGGAGACGCCGGTCACCACCGAGCCGGCCGCGCGGGCGCTCGCCGCGGGCACGGTCACCGTCGGCGCGCTGCCCACCGAGCCGGGCTGCGTGAAGACGTTCGTGGCCCGCACCCTCATGGTCAACCCGGACACCGGCCGGACCGTCTCCTACAGCTGGAAGCTGGCCCGCTGGAGCCCGGCCGCCAGGACCTGGCGCACCTACCTTGTCGACCACTCCGGCTTCGCCGGGGCGCGCGAGACGGCCGAGTGGGAGGCCACGATCTCCGGCAACCCCGGCTGGTACCGCATCGAGCTGGCCGCCGAGGGCGCCAAGACGATCAGGAGCGACCGGTTCCAGGTGCGTTGCTGACCGAGCGCTCCGCGGCCTCCACCCACCGCGGCACCCCGACCCGCCGGGCCACCTCCAGCGCCTTGAGGTAGTGGTCGCGGGCCGCCTCGGGCTGGCCGACCCGGATCGCCAGGTCGCCGAGCGTCAGCGCCACCGGCCACAGCGCCACCACGCCGGTGCCGGCGCCCGCCACCCGGTCGGCGAACGGCTTGAGCTTGTCGTAGCAGTCGACCATCCGCTCCCGGTCGTCGAGCAGCATCCCGGCCAGCGCCCGCCACGTCATGGCGAGCTCGTACAGGAAGTCGGGACGGACCGGAGGGCGCACCGCGGCGACGGCCTTGGCGTCGGCCTGATGGCCCGCCGAGGCCAGCGCCAGCGCGTAGGCGTCGAGGGTCCACTTGGCGCCGCGCTGGTGGGCCTCGCCCAGCAGGTCGACCATCTCCGAGGCCCGGCCGTCGACCAGGTGGAGGCAGAACGTGGTGATCAGCGGCAGGTCCTGGCGGCCCTCCAGCATGCCCGCCCTGGCGGTCAGCCGGGCCGCGTCGCGGTAGGCCCGCTCGGCCGCGGGGTAGTCACCGGCGATCATGCGCCGCAGCCCGACGTACCAGGCGTGCACCGCGGCCGGCGCCGACAGGTCGTACTGGCGGGCCAGCTGGTCGGCCGCCGCGGCGTGCTCGTCGGCCACCGCGAAATCGCCGCGCGCCGCCGCGCACTCCAGCAGCACCAGGTGGGCCAGCGCCTGGGTGGCGATCTGACCGGAGCGCCGCGCCACCTCCAGCAGCTCGCGGCCGATGCTCTCGCGGGTGTCGACCGCGGGGATGTCGTAGGACTGGCGCAGCCGGGCGCTCAGCGCGACCGCGATCAGCGCCGGGTCGCCGCTCTGCCGGGCCACCTCCAGCGCCTCCAGCGACGCCTGGCGGCCCCGCTCAGGGGAGGAGGAGCCCTCCAGCTCCAGCGCCAGCGTCGTGAGCAGGCTGGCGCGCAGCGACTGCTCGCCCTCCGGCAGCTCCGACAGCGCCCGCTCGGTGATGTCGACGATCTCCCACGCGGTGCGGGTGAAGTCGCGGGCCATGCCCTTGTGCGGCACCGCCAGCGACGCGGCCACCCGGGCCGTCAGCTCCAGGTCGCCGAGCGGGAGCGCGGAGTCCATCGCCTCGCGCCGCAGCAGCCGGGCCGCCGACATGTCGCCGCAGAGCGCCAGCGCCTTGATGCGGCGCAGCATGAGCTGCAGGCGCTGCTTGGTGTCGCCGCCGGTGCGGTCGAACGCGGCGATGGCCTGCTCCCACAGCGTGGCCGCCTCGCGGTGGGCGAAGCGCCGCTCGGCCTGCTCGGCCGCCAGCCCGGCGTAGTGGACCGCCTTCTCGGCGGCGTCGGCCAGGAAGTAGTGGTGGGCCAGCGCCGCCACGTCGGACGGGGCGCGCCGCTCGATCACCGCGGCGACGGCGGCGTGCAGCCGGGTGCGGCGCAGCCGCGAGGCGTCGGAGTAGATCGTGTCGCGCACCAGGTCGTGGTCGAACCGCAGCAGGCCCGGCCCCGGCTCGGTCACCAGCCCGGCCAGCAGCGCCGCCTCCACGGCCTCCACCACCGCGTCCTCGTCGCCGGCCACGTCGACCAGCACGTCCACGTCCACGTCCCGGCCGATCACCGCGGCCTGCAGCAGGATCTGCTGCGCCCCCGCGGGCAGCCGGGAGATGCGCCGCCGCAGCACGTCGCGCACCCCGGACGGCACCTGCGACAGCACCTCCGCCGCGCTCGCCCGGTCGGCCGCGCCCTCGGCGTCGAGCAGGCGTACGGTCTCGCGCACGAAGAACGGGTTGCCCGCGGTGCGCTCCACGATCGACTCGACCGCGTCGTCCTCGATCTCGCGCACGCAGGTGGCGCGGACGAGCTGCGCCACGGCCTTCGGGTCGAGCCCGGACAACGACACCCGCACCGGCCCGAGGCGGGCCAGCGCGGCGAGCACGTCGGCCTGGCTGTCGTCGAGCTCGCTCTCGCGGCAGGTGACCACGAGCAGCACCCGGCTGGTGGCCAGCAGGCTGGGCAGCGCGCGCAGCAGCGCGAGCGTCTGGTCGTCGGCCCAGTGGAGGTCTTCGAGCGTGAGCAGGACGGGTGAGCGCCTCGCCACGCCCGCGAGGTAGCCGCCGACGGCGCGGTGCAGCCGGAAGCCGCCCGACACCTCGTCGTCGTCGGGGTCGGGGGCGGCGTCGTCGAGCAGCGGGGCGAGTAACTGGGCGTACTCGCCGGCGCCGGTCACGCCGACGAGCGTGCGCAGGATCTCCACCCACGCCCAGCCCGGCGGGGTGGCGCTGGAGTCGGGGCAGGCGCCGGAGGCGGCAGTCCAGCCGTCGGTGGAGAGCCTGCTCTGGAGCTGGCGGAGCAGCGTGGTCTTGCCCGCGCCGGCGACGCCCGTGACGATCGCCACCTGGAAGCGGCCGGTGCGGGCGGCGGCCGTGGTCAGCCTGGACAGCTCGGCGTCGCGGCCGACGAACGGCTCCGGCTCCAGCGGCGGCGGCTCGACGGGCGTGGCCGGGCGGGGCGGCCAGGTGTCGGCCACCGGGACCGGCCTGGACGGGCGCGGCGGCGGGGCCAGGTCGAGCTCGGGCGACTGGGCCAGGATGTCGGACTCCAGCTTGCGCAGCGCCGGGCCGGGGTCGATGCCCAGCTCGTCGGCGAGGATGCCGCGCGCCCTGCGCAGCGCGGCCAGCGAGTCGCCCTGCCGGCCGCAGCGGTAGAGGCCGAGAGCCAGCAGCCGCCAGCCCTCCTCGCGCAGCGGGTGCTCGGTGGTCAGCGCCTCCAGGTCCGGCACGGTCTCGGCCGGCTGGCCGAGGCGCAGGCCGGTGTCGGCGTGCCGCTCGCGCGCCACCAGGCGCAGCTCGGCGAGCCGGTTGACCTCGGCCTCGGCCCACTGCTGGTCGGCGAAGTCGGCGTAGGGGGTGCCGCGCCACAGGCCGAGGGCCTTCTCCAGGCGGCCGCGCGCCGACTGCGGGTCGCCCTCCTCCAGGTGCTCGCCCGCCGCGCGGACCAGCTGCTCGAACCGGAGGGCGTCGACCTGGTCGGGCGCCACCCGCAGCGCGTAGCCGGAGGCGACAGTCACCAGCAGCCGGTTGGGCCCGCCGCGCGGACGGCCCGGCTCCAGCACGCGGCGCAGCCGGGAGATGTAGACCTGCAGACCCGACTGGGCGCCCTTGGCCGTGTCGTCGGCCCACAGGTCGTAGAGCAGGGTGTCAACGGGCACGACCTGGCCTCTGGCCACGAGGAGCCGGGCGAGGACGGCCCGCTGCCGCAACCCGCCGAGGTCGAGTTCGTCGTGTTCGTACGCCTCGACTGGCCCCAGAACTCGGAACGCCACCATGTCAGCCGCCACGCTATGCGGGCTTCCGAATCACGCACAAGGCCCGTGGTTGATAATCGAGCGTTATGTTTCTGATCGTCACCTGGGGGCCTTCGAGATCGTGGACGGGGGCGGCTCCGCGGCGGCATCACGGCGGTCGCGCCTGCGCAGGAGCGCCCACGCGCCGAGCGCGAGGCCACCGAACGGGATCTCGACAGTGTAAGTCCAGAAGCCGAAGAGCAGTGCGGCGGCCGTGGCCGGGGCGAGCGGCACCCCGAACGCCGAGGTGAGCAGGACCACCACGCCCGCCTCCATGATGCCGGCGCCGCTGGGCGTGACCAGGGCGGTCGTCAGCACCCGCGACAGCGCGAACACCGCGATCGACTCGGCCAGGCCCGGGTAGGCGCCCGTGGCGACCAGACAGGCCACCATGATCGCCCACTGCAGGCCGAGGAACGCGACCATGCCTCCCGACAGCGGCAGCCACCGGGTCCTGACGATCCCCGCGGTGTCGGCCCGCAGCCGGTGGAACGCCTCCGAAGGCCGCACCCGCAGCCGGATGATCCGTACCAGGAAGTCGAGCCCGCGGCCCAGCGCGGCGGCGGCGCGGTCCCAGTAGAGCGCCACGGCCACCACCGCGACCAGGACCAGGATCGAGACCGCGCCCGCCCAGCCGGCGTTGGCCACCCGCGCGTCGGGCACCCGGCCCGCGATGAGCAGCGCGATGATGCCCACGGCGGGCAGGACGAACCTGAACAAGGTGTTCCAGACGCCGCTGACCAGCGTCATCACCACGATCGCGCGGTTGCCGAAGCCCCAGCCCCTGGCCATCGCGAACGTCAGCGCCACCCCGGCCGCGCCGCCGAACGGCAGCAGGTTGCTCACCGCGCTGCCCGCCGCGTTGAGCGTGAGCGCCTGCAGCCGCCCCAGCCCCGGCAGGGAGCCAGTCAGCACGAACGTGTAGGCGAGCAGGCTGAGCAGCCACAGCGCGGTCATCAGCGCGATCGTGCCGGCCCCGAGCGTGCCGAACACGGCCCAGATCTCCCGCCAGGAGACGTCCTTGCCGGTCAGCGCCCGGACGATCTGGGGCAGGTAGACGACGAGGACCACCGCCAGGCCCAGTGACAGGGCGGACAGTGAGATCTGGAGCCACTTGTTCTTCATCGGGTCCCAGTCTGTCGGCTGCGGGGAGCGCCCGGATCCCCCCGGCGTACTATTTCGGGCCCGGGTCGAAAGGGTGACGGACGCGGGTGCCGGGCGGCAGGTCGCGCCGGACGTACCACTCGGTGCCGAACACCAGGCGGTAGAGCGGGCCCGGCACCTTGAGCATCACGGCCAGCGTGCGGTCGCTGTCGCCGCCGGTCGCCTGGGAGACGTGCGCGGCCATCGCGGCCCGCTTCTGCCGGGAGTAGCGGCGCACGTTGACCCGGTGGGTGATGGTCTCGCCCGCCGCGTAGGCGCTCTCGAAGGTGCGCACGTCGAACTCAGGCGGGAACCGGTAGACCTTGCCCGCCAGGCGCAGCAGCCGCAGCAGCGGGTCGCGGTTGACCGTCGCCTCCAGCACGATCGGCGTGCCGGCGATCTCCGCGGCCCGCTTGCCCACCCGGTGGACCTGCAGGTGGTCGGGGTGGCCGTAGCCGCCGGCCGGGTCGTAGATGGTGAGCAGGTCGGCCTCCTCCTCGCGCAGGATCTCCGCGAGCGCGGTGGCGGCCTTCTCGGTGTCGGCGTCGATGAACGCGTTGTCGGGGCGTTCGTCGGCGACGCCGCCCTTCGGGCTCAGCCCGGAGTCGCCGTAGCCCAGGCACTCCACCCGGGCGCAGCCGAGCACCGCGGCCGACTGGTAGAGCTCTTTCATCCGGGTCTCGCCGAGGGCCTCGCCCGGTCCGAGGTCGGCCAGGCCGCGCTCGCCGGCCGTGGCCACCACGAGCACCACACGGTGGCCCTCGGCCGCCAGCATCGCCATCGTGCCCGCCGTCAGCAGGGCTTCGTCGTCGGGATGCGCGTGGAAGAAGACTGCGGTACGTGGAGGCACAGCCCCAGATTAGTCTGGGCGAGGTGCGGATCTTTCACGTGAGCGACTGTTACCTGCCGCGGCTCGGAGGGATCGAGGTGCAGGTCGCCGATCTCGTGCGGACGCAGCGCGAGTCCGGCCACGCCGTCGAGGTGGCCACCGCCACCCGGGGAGAGCCGCTGGAGGGGGTGCACCGCATCGTCGCCAGGATGCCGTTCGACCTGCCGGTCCACCCGCGCGGGGTGCGCGGGCTCACCAGGCGGCTGGCGCTGTCCCGGCCCGACGTGGTGCACGTGCACATGGGCGCGGTCTCGCCGTTCGCGTGGATGGGGGTGCGCGCCGCGGTACGTCTCGGGCTGCCGTGCGTGGTGACCGTCCACAGCATGTGGGACCCGGTCACGCGGGCGCTCTACCGGCTGCTCAAGCTGCTGTACGGGTGGCAGCGCTGGGGTCTGGTGGCCACCACGGTGAGCAGCGCGGCGGCGGCGCCGATCCGCCGGGTCGCCGGGGCCTTGGTGCCGGTGCGGGTGGTGTCCAACGGCCTCGACCTGTCCGGCTGGCGGCCGCTGCCCGCGGGCGGCCGGGAGGCCCGTGACGAGGTGCACGTGGTGGCCGTCGGCCGGCTGGCCCCGCGCAAGCATCCGGTGGGCCTGCTGCGGATCCTGGAGAAGGCGCGGGCGCGGGTGCCCGCGGCGATCCCGCTGCGGGCCACGGTGGTCGGCGACGGGCCGGCCAGGTCCGCCATGGAGCGCTATCTGGCCAGGCGCGGCATGGCCGGGTGGGTGTCGCTGCCCGGCCGCTACAGCAGGGAGCGGATCGCGAAGGTGCTGGAGTCGGCGGACGTCTTCGTGGCCCCGGCGCCGCGCGAGTCGTTCGGCATCGCCGCGCTGGAGGCCAGGACCGCCGGCCTGCCGGTGGTGGCGCGGACGCAGAGCGGGGTGGCCGACTTCGTCGAGCACGGCACGGAGGGGCTGCTGGGGCGGGACGCCGACGCCCTCGCCGAGGCCGTGGCGCGGCTCTGTGCGGACCGGGAGCTGCGGGAGCGGATCACCCGCCACAACCGGGACAACCCGCCCGCGGCCGGTTCGTGGCCCGCCGTGCTCGCCGGCTTCGACCGGGCCTACGCGGAAGCGGCCGGCCAGGCATGATCGTGTTATCTTGTTACCGTGGTACCAAGTGAGCGAACCCAGACCGGTCTCCGGGTGGAGAAGAACCTGCTCAAGGTCCTCAAAGGGCTGGCCGAATATCTCGACATGTCCCTCGGTGACCTTGTCGAGGGCATCACGCTCCACGCCCTGGAGGGGCGGGCGCCGTTCTCCGAGGAGACCCTCGACAAGATCGCCCAGCTCAAGTCCGTCTACGGTCTGACGCTCACCGCCGACGACGCCCACAGGCTGGTCGACCGGTGAGCCCGGCGCACTACGCGCTGACCGGGCAGGTGCCGGTCGCGCTGCCGCCGTCGGAGGCGCTGCGCCTGTTCACCCCGCGCGGCGAGGAGGAGTGGGTCAAGGGCTGGCGTCCGCGCTTCCCCGTGCCCGCCGCCGACGACTCCCGGCCCGGCACGGTGTTCGAGACCGACTCCCACGGCGAGCGCACGATCTGGGTGGTGGTCGACCGGCAGGAGGGCCGGATCAGCTATGCCCGGGTGACCCCCGGCTCGCGGGCCGGCACGGTGACGGTCACCGCCGTGGACGACGGCCGGGGCGGGACGACGGTCGAGGTCGCGTACGAGCTGACGGCCCTGTCCCCGCAGGGGGCACGCGAGCTGCGCGGGTTCGCCGACGGCTACGGGGATTTCCTCAAGTCCTGGGAGCGGTCGATCGCCGCCCGGATCGCCTCCCGCCCGCCGAACGCGGCCACGCCCACCTGACGAGCGACCGGGGGCAGTCGAGCGCTGCCCCCGGGAGGCGGGGTGTCAGGCGCAGGCCTGCTGGATCTTGGTGACGAAGCCCTGCAGCTTGTTGA
The DNA here is from genome assembly GCF_050936535.1 of Nonomuraea sp. CA-218870. NCBI lineage: Bacteria > Bacillati > Actinomycetota > Actinomycetes > Streptosporangiales > Streptosporangiaceae > Nonomuraea > Nonomuraea sp. CA-218870. The sequence goes on from NZ_JBNJMN010000002.1 coordinate 1,004,754, forward strand.
CCGACTCCAGCGAGCCGGCCGGGTCCGAGCCGTCGATCTTGATGCCTTCCAGGCCGGTGGCGAGGTCGGTGAGCGCGGCGCCCACCTCGCCGTCGTAGTTGGCGGCCAGGGTCTTCACCTTGGCGGCGGCCTCCTGGCCGGCGGCCTCGGCGGCCTTCGGGTCGGCGGCGGAGGAGGTCATCGCGGTGGAGAACTCGTTCAGGATCGGAGTCACCTCGGCGGCGGCGGTGTTGCAGTCCACGGCCTGACCGATGGCGCCGCACCCGGTGATCGTCAGGCCGGCAAGCGCGAACGTCGCGAACGCGAGAGTGAGGCGACGGCGTGGGGGTGTCATGGTTGTGCCTTTCGTAGTTTCAGGGACGAAGGCACATTATGGGCGGGATCTTGATCGCCGCTTGCACGGTACTGAAACCTCGGCGTCAAGCCGGCGGAAACCGGCGCGCCGGCGCGGGCCGAGGGCGGTCCGTTCCTCTTGACACGCTCGGAGGCCGACCTGACTATGTCGCATATAGAGCAACTCGGTGCGTAATACGCAACAAGGAGTGTCGGTTGACCAGCACCTCGAGTTTGATCTCCACGCTGCCCGGACGCTCCTACACCGATCCCGCGCTGTTCGAGGCGGAGCAGGCCAGGATCTTCGAGGCGCTGTGGTTCTGCGCACTCCGATCGGACGAACTGGCCAGGCCGGGCGCTTTCAGGACCGTCCAGGTCGGCAGGGAAAACGTGATCGTCGTACGCGGCCGCGACGGAGCCCTGCGCGCGTTCCTGAACGTCTGCAGGCACCGCGGCGCCCGCGTCTGCGTGGAGGAGACGGGCGAGGTCAAGCGCACGCTCAAGTGCGCCTACCACGCCTGGGCCTACGACCTCGACGGCCGGCTGGCCGCCGCGCCCAACCTGGTCAAGATGCCCGACGTGGACCGCGTCGCGTACGGGCTGATCGCGGTCGCGCTGCGCGAGTGGCTCGGCTACGCGTGGGTCTGCCTCGCCGACCGACCGCCCTCGTTCGAGGACACGGTCGTGCACGCGGCCACCGAACGGCTCGGCGACCCCGCCGCCATCGGCCACTACCGGACCGACGAACTGGCCCTGGGCCGCCGCATCCGCTACGACGTGCGGGCCAACTGGAAGCTGATCGTCGAGAACTTCATGGAGTGTTACCACTGCGCGACCATCCACCCCGAGCTCACGGCCGTGCTGCCCGAGTTCGCCGGGGGCTACGCCGCGCAGTACTACGTCGGCCACGGCGCCGAGTTCGCCGAACGCGTGCAGGGCTTCACCGTCGACGGCGGCCCCGGGTTCGGCAGGCTGCCCGACGTCTCCGCCGAGCAGGACCGGCGCTACTACGCGATCACCGTCAAGCCGCAGGTGTTCGTCAACCTCGTGCCCGACCACGTCATCGTGCACCGGATGTTCCCGCTCGCCGCCGACCGCACGGTCGTGGAGTGCGACTGGCTCTACCACCCGGAGGTGGTGGCCTCAGGCGCCGACCTGTCGCGCTCGGTCGAGCTCTTCCACCGGGTCAACGAGCAGGACTTCGACGCCTGCGAGCGGACCCAGCCCGGGATGTCCTCGCGGGCCTACCGGTCAGGCGGCGTGCTGGTGCCCAGCGAGCACCACCTCGCCGCCTTTCACGACTGGGTGAACCAGCGCCTGCGGGGATAGCGGACGGTCAGGGCGCCGTACTTGCTCTGCCCGGTGATCACCACGTGCAGGACGCCGGGCTGCCGGCGGCCTGACACGTCGGCGACGGTCGTGGTGCCCCAGTCGCTCCGGTAGCCGTCGACGTCGGCCGAGGCCCCGGGCGGCAGGATGATCTTCGCGGACCCGTACTTGAGGTCCAGCTCGACCTCAACCACCTGGTGGGGGACGACCGCCTCGGAGAAGTCGAGGTGGACCCCGCCGTGCTTGGATGCGACCCGGATCCGGCGGGGGACGGCCCAGTCGCCGGCGCGCTTGATGTGGTCGTGGGTGCTCTCCAGCGTCACCACGTCCCTGACGGACGGGGCCGTCGCGGGCAGGTCCGCCACCAGCCCGGTCAGATCTCCGTGGACCTTGGCGCTCAGCGCCTTCTCCAGCCGCTCCTCCAGCTCGAACTGGTCGAGACGGCCCTCGGTGAACGCCTGCTGCAGCTGCTGGGCGATGCGTTCCCGGTCCTCGTCCGAGGCGCGCATCTGCAAATCCGACATGGAACGAGCATAGGTACAGCAAGGCTAGAAGGGGAGGAGTCGGCCGGTCGGGGTGCGCAGATCCAGGGAGTGCGTGCGGCGCGGCCGACGGGGTCGCCGTACGATCTGATAGCTCTTCACGACGGATGGATACCCATCGGCGTGCCGATATCCCCTCGCCGGGAAAGAGGCGGTAGCGGCAGGCCATGAAGTCGTCGATGCCGGGTAGCTTGTAGGGCGATGTACGCTGAGCCGTTCACCCATCCCGCCCTCTTCTACCGAGGCGACCGGGAATACACGGCCGCCGTCGCGGGGTTCGTCCGTGACGGCCTGGCCGTCGGCGAGCCCGTCGCCGTCGCCGTTCCCGGCGCCAAGCTGGAGCTGCTGCGGCGGGAGCTGGGTCCCGCCGCCGAGTGTGTGCTGATGCTCGACATGACCGCCGAGGGCCGCAACCCCGGCCGCATCATCCCGGCGGTCCTGCTCGACTTCGCCGACCGCCATCGCGACGACCGCGTGCGCATCGTCGGGGAGCCGATCTGGCCGGGCCGCAGCGACGTGGAGTACCCCGCGTGCGCCCAGCACGAGGCTCTGATCAACGTCGCGTTCTCGGGCCGCCCGCTCACGATCCTGTGCCCGTACGACGCCGACGGCCTCGACCCCGAGGTGCTCCGCGAGGCGGAGCTCACCCATCCCGTGCTGTGCGACGCCGACGGCGAGCGGCCGAGCCCACGCTACGCCCCGCACGCCGTCGTCGAGGGCCACAACCGGCCGCTCGGCGACCCCGCCGACCACGTCGCGCTCCGCTTCGACCGCGGCGACCTGGCCGGCGCCCGCGCCCTGGCGGCCGACGCGGCGGCCGGAATGGGGTTCACCGGCGACCGGCTCGACGACATCCGCCTGGTCGTCGCCGAGCTGGGCGCCAACAGCCTCGACCACGGCGGCGGCGCCGGTCTCCTGCGGGTGTGGCGTGAGGGCGACCGGCTGGTGTGCGAGGTCGGCGACACCGGCCACATCACCGACCTGCTCGCCGGCCGCAGGCCGGTCGCCCCGCACATCGCGGGCTCGCGCGGGCTGCTCATCGTCAACCTGCTCAGCGACCTGGTCCGGATCCACACCCGCGCCGGGGCCACCGTGGTGCGCGCCTACTTCGACGTGCCCCCGGCGAAGGTCTGAGGCCCGCCCCCGCCCCCCTGATCCGGCAGGCCCTACCCGGGGTCGCGTCCGCGCAGGTCGCGGGCGGCTCTCAGGGGACGGCGCCACCAAAGTACTAAGGGACGGTTCAGGGGACGCTGGGGCTCTTCTCCGATACTCCGCGAGGCCGCGCGCCACGACCGTTGAGTCATGAGGGGATTGCTCTTAGGCGGATTCGCGGCCATCGGCGCCGGCACCGGCGCCATGCTCACCCTGCACACCGAGGCGGGCCTCGACCCGATGCACACCGTCATCAGCGAGTACGCCTTCCAGGCGGCCGGCTGGTTGCTGCCGCTGTCGCTGACGTCGTTCGCCGCCGGCGCGGCCCTGATCGCCGAGGCGCTGCGCCGGTCCGGCGCGGACCGGTGGGTCGTGGCGCTGCTGGCCGTGTGGGGGGTGAGCATGTTCCTGGTCGGCGCCTTCCCGACCGACGCGCCCGGCCTGCCGCTGTCGATCTCGGGGGGAATCCACCGGTATGCCGCCTTCGTCGCGTTCCTGGTGATGCCGCTGGCGGGGCTGCTGCTGGCCAGGGCGCGGATCCGGTACGCCGGCTGGGTGCGGACGCTCAGCGTCGTCGCCCTGACCGCGCTGGTGATGGTCGTGATCCCGTACGCGGTGCGGATGTTCGGCGTCCCGCTGACCAACGAGGAGTTCCCCGCCGGGCTGATCCAGCGCACGGTGGTCGTCACCGAGCTGGGCGTGCTCGCGCTGGCCGGGCTGTCGATGCTGCGCCCGCCCGTCCGCCGCGCCGGTGCGCCCGTCCTGGCATGACCACCCCGGTTCCCGGTAGAGGATCGGGTATGACGATTCTCCTCGCGTACGACGGATCCGACGACGCCAAGGCGGCCATCGCCTTCGCCGGGCGCATGTTCCCCGGGCATGACACGGTCGTGCTGACCGTGTGGGAGAGGCTGGCGATGACCACCGCGCGAGCCTCAGCCGGGCTCATGATGACGATCGACACCTCGCCCGTGGAGGAAGAGGCGATCGACAAGGCCATGAACGCGCTGGTCGCGCAGGGGGTCGAGCAGGCCCGCGCGGCGGGGCTGGAGGCCCGGCCGCGCCGCGTGCCTGACGCGACGGCCGTGTGGGCGACGATCGTGGACGTGGCCGACGAACTGGACGCCGAGCTGATCGTGACCGGCACCCGCGGACTCGGCGGCGTGAAGTCGCTGCTGCTCGGCAGCACTTCCGACCGGGTGCTGCACCACGCGCGCCGGCCGGTGCTGGTCGTGCCCGGCCCGGGGACCGACGGGTAGCGCGTCACCGTCCGTTCGGCTCGCGTTCCCCGGCCGTAGGTTGATCGGCGCCGTCCGGTGCGGAAGAGTGCTCCGGACAGCGAGGAGGGGACGCGTGGCCGACGAACTGGCGCGGCGGCTGGAGACCAGGGACGCCGTCGTCGTGGGGCTGAGCGCGATGATCGGGGCCGGGGTCTTCGCCGTGTTCGCGCCGGCCGCCGCGGCGGCCGGATCGTGGCTGCTCGCCGCGCTCGGGCTGGCCGCCGTCGTCGCCTACTGCAACGCCACCTCCTCCGCCCGCCTGGCGGCCCGCCACCCGGAGTCGGGCGGCACCTACGTGTACGGACGACGCCGGCTGGGCCCCTTCTGGGGCTATCTCGCCGGGTGGGGCTTCACCGTCGGCAAGACCGCCTCCTGCGCGGCCATGGCGCTGACCTTCGGCGCGTACGCGGCCCCGGACCTCGCCAGGCCGCTGGCCGTGGCGGCGGTGGTCGTGCTGACGGTGCTCAACCTGTCCGGGGTGCGGCGGTCGGCGCGGGCGGCGCGGCTCATGGTGGGGTTCGTGCTGCTGGTGCTGACCGCCGTCGTGGCGGCGGCGTTCCTGCCGGACACCGGCACCGCGATCGGCCTTCCCGTGGACGACACCGCCGACCCCGCCGGGATCCCCAACGCGCAGGTCGTCGACAAGGACCAGGTGGTCCAGGTCGGCTCCCTGGACGACCTGCCGCCCGGGCTCCACCTGATCCTCGATCCCGAGGTGACCGGGTGGGGCGTGCTCCAGGCGGCAGGGCTGCTCTTCTTCGCCTTCGCCGGCTACGCCCGCGTCGCCACCATGGGCGAGGAGGTCCGCGACCCCGGCAGGACCATCCCGCGCGCCATCGGGATCGCGCTCGGCCTCACGCTGGTGGTCTACACGCTGGTCGCCGCCGCCGCGCTGCACACGCTCGGGCCCGGGCTGCTCGCCGCCTCGCCCGAGCCGCTGGTGGAGGTCGTGAAGGCCGGCGGCGAGAGATGGCTGGAGCCGGTGGTTCGGGCCGGGGCGGCGGTGGCCTCGCTCGGCGCCCTCCTCGCGCTGCTGCTGGGCGTCTCACGCACGGTGCTCGCCATGGCCCGCGAGCGTGACCTGCCCGGCGCGCTCGCCGCCGTCGACCCCGTCCGCCAGGCGCCGCGCCGGGCCGAGCTGGCGGTGGGGGCGGCCGTGGTCGTGCTGGTGCTCGTCGCCGACCTGAGGGAGGCGATCGGGTTCTCCTCGTTCGGCGTGCTCGTCTATTACGCGATCGCGAACGCCGCCGCCCTGACCCTGGGCCGCGACGAGGGCGCCCCGCCGAAGGCCGTGCCGGTGCTCGGGCTGGCGCTCTGCCTCCTGCTCGCGGCCACCCTGCCGCTGCCGTCGGTGGTCGCGGGGCTGATCGTGTTCGCCGTCGGCGCGGCGCTGTGGGCGGTGCGCCGACGGCTCGCCTGAAGCGCCGTCTCCCCGTACGGAAAATGCCGGGAGAGTCGTGGGCCGGTCGGTAGGCTGGGCGGTATGATGGCGTTCCCGGTGATGACGGCCCCCTAGCGGGGTTCACCGGACGACGTCCTTGATGAGGCCCTGCGAGCGGGGCCTCTCGTCGTGTCAGGGGCCCGTGGGAGGCACCCGATGTACATCACGACGACCATTCCCTACGTGAACGCCCGCCCGCACCTCGGGTTCGTGCTGGAGATCGCGCAGGGCGACGTGCTGGCCCGCCACCACCGACGACAACTCGCTGAAGAACGTGCTGGCCGCCGAGGCGGCGGGCGTGCCGGTGCGCGAGCGGGAGGACGGGCGGCTGCCCGCGCCCGTGCCGCTCTTCCCCCGGCTGGGCCGGTGGTTGACGGCCAGTCAGCGCCCGCTTACCGTTGCGCCGACAGACCAGCCGGTACGGAGGTGGCCATGTCCGTCGTCAACACCGTCAGAGGCCCGGTCGACGTCGCCGAACTCGGCCAGACCCTGATGCACGAGCACGTCTTCGTCACCGCGACCGAGCACGTCGACAACTACGGCAAGGGCGCCTGGTGGGACGAGGAGGTCCGGGTCGCCGACGCGATCGGCAAGCTGAACGCGCTCGCGGCCAAGGGGGTGCGGACGATCGCCGACCCGACCGTGTGGGGGCTCGGCCGGTACATCCCGCGCATCCAGCGCGTCACCGCCGGGGTGCCGGACCTCCACGTCATCGTCGCCACCGGCGTCTACAGCTTCGAGGAACTTCCCCACCAGTACGAGCACCGCGGCCCCGGACTGCTCCTCGACATGCCCGACCCGATGATCGACGACTTCGTCCGCGACCTCACCGAGGGCATCGCCGACACCGGGGTCAAGGCCGCCTTCCTCAAGTGCGTGGTCGACCGGCAAGGGCTCACCCCCGGCGTGGAGCGCATCTGCCGGGCCGTCGCCCGGGCGCACGCGCGGACCGGCGCCCCGATCACCGTGCACACCAACTCCGCCACCCAGAGCGGGATCACCGCGCTCGACCTGTTCGCCGAGGAGGGCGTCGACCTGACCAAGGTCGTGGTCGGGCACGCCGGCGACAGCAACGACCTGGACTACCTGCGGCGGCTCGCCGACACCGGGGCGACGCTCGGCATGGACCGGTTCGGGCTCGACCTCTACAACCCGACGCCCCAGCGGGTGGCCACGATCGCGGCCCTGTGCGAACGCGGCTACGCCGACCGGATGGTGCTCAGCCACGACGCCGCGTGTTTCATGGACTACTTCCCCAACGAGTGGGACCAGGTCGCCGCCATCGCGCCCAACTGGCGTTATGACCATATTCATGATGACGTGCTGCCGGCCTTGCGCGCGGCGGGCGTGACGGACGCCCAGATCGAGCAGATGCTCGTGGTCAACCCCCGCCGATACTTCTCGTAAAGTAAGGGAAAGTCATACGCAACGCGGGTAGGTGGAGCCGGGTGACTTCGGACCAAGCCTTGTCGATCAGCCTCGGCCTTCAGGGGCCGTGCGTCATCGCGAGGCTGACGGGCGACTTCGACTTCGGCTCCGCCGCCGAGGTCCGCGACCGGGTCACCAAGGCCCTCGACCTCACCCAGCCGCCGATGCTCATCATCGACATGCAGGCGGTCAGCGTCTGCGACTCCTCCGGCCTGTCCGTGCTGGTCTACCTCCACAAGGCCGTCACCGCCTCCGGCGGCAGGCTGCTGCTGTCCGGGCTCAACGGCCGGTGCAAGCACCTGTTCGCGATCACCGCGCTCGACAAGTTCTTCGAGATCAGGCCCACCGCCGAGCTGGCCATCGCCGAGCTGAGCGAAGAGGGGAATTCCCCGCCGTTTACCGGGTAGTCGCCCCGGCATGTCGGCCGAAGAGCCCGATCTGCTCGGCGTCTACCTACGGCAGATCGGCAAGACCCCCCTGCTCTCCGCCGCGGACGAGGTCGACCTGGCCAGACGGATCGAGGCCGGCCTGTACGCGGACCACCTGATCGGCCGGGGCGCGGACTCCCCGGAGCTGGACGACGTCCGCCGCGACGGCGAACGCGCCAAAGAGCTGCTCATCAGGGCCAACCTGCGGCTCGTCGTGGCCGCGGCGCGCAAGTACGCCCACCGCGGGCTGCCCATGACCGACGTCATCCAGGAGGGCAACCTCGGGTTGATCAGGGCCGTGGAGAAGTTCGACTACCGGCGGGGCTACAAGTTCTCCACCTACGGCATGTGGTGGATCAGGCAGGCCATCGAGCGCGGCATCCACGACAAGAGCCGTACGGTGCGGCTGCCGATCCACGTCGCCGAGGAGCTCTCCCGGCTGCTCACCGTGGAACGGCGGCTGGCCGCCTCGCTCGGCCGCGACCCGGAGCCCGACGAGCTGGCCGAGGCCGCCGGGCGCTCGATCCGGCAGGTGATGACGTTACGGTCGTACGCCCAGGAGACGGTCAGCCTCGACACGCCGGTGGGGGAGAACGGCGAGGCCAGCATCGGCGATCTGATCGCCGACGAGGACGGCGTGGAGGTGCAGGAGTTCACCGAACGCCGGGCACTGAGCGCCGAGCTGAACGAGCTGGTCACGACGTTGCCGCCGCGCGAGGCGTACATCATCAGGCTCCGGTTCGGGCTGGCCGGAGAGGAGATCCGGACTTATACCGAGATCGCCGGGCATCTAGGACTGACCAGGGAACGGATCCGGCAGCTGGAGAAACAGGCGCTCAAGCGCCTGCGGGAGGGCGGGCCGCTGCTGGCCTGGGCCTCATAGCCCGATTTTTCGGCAAATCTGGACGTTGACTGTCACTCTGGTGCCGATGGTTAATCGGAATGCCGCTTTCAACAGGGGGAGGCGGCGGGGGTCCGGGCCGTCATGGGGGCAACAGTGCGTGGACGACACCTTGCCGGAAATCGCGCCGGAAACGGAAATCGCGCCGGAACGCTGTCGAGGCTGTGGAGACGCTGGCTCGACGGCGAGATCCGCTTCGACCTTCGCGCGTTGAGAGTGAGGGCCAGGGGCGAAGCGCCCCTGGCTGTCAGGCGGTGATCAGCAGGGCAAGGCCGATGAGAACCACGATCGGCACGAGCCAGACGACCGCCTCGGCAGCGAACTCCTTGTACATCGCGTAAAACTCCCTCTCAACGCCCGGGCGGGGGCAGCGGTGAACGTCACAGCGAGCATAGCCGCCCGCGACCCGTGGATCGCCCCCGCCCACCACCCACCGCTGATCCGGCGGCACCGTCCGTCAACCGGGGCGTGGCAGGCGGGCCCGTCCGGGGCGTGGCTACCGGGGACGGCTGCGGGCGACGCGCTTGGCCAGGCCGGCCAGGGAGTCGTCGGCCATGAGGGCGGGCAGCCGCGGAGCCTCAGCGGCGATCCGGTCGAGGATCTCCTCATGGTCGCCCAGGTGGCGCGTCCAGGCGCGCAGGACCTCGGGCATGGCGGCGATCGCCGCATCACCGAGGATCGCCTCGCGCGGCAGCCACGACGTCAGGAACGCCGACACCCGGGCCGGGCTCCACCACAGCGGCCGCTCGCCCAGGAACTCGGCCAGCGCGCCGAACGCCTCGTCCGCCCCGGGCAGCGCGGGCAGGTCCTCGAAGGCGGTGAACGTCTCGTCGGGCGCGTGCCGTACCGGATCGGGGACGGACCGGGCGCGTGACAGCGCGAGCGCCCGGACGGCGGGCAGGCTGTCGGCCACCTCGGCCCCCATGAGCAGGTCGGTCACCTCGAACGCGTCCAGCACCCGCCCCGCCACCACGTCCTCCGGCGCCGGAGCCAGGCCGAGGTCGTCGAGGAACGTCGGCTCCTCCACCACCGCGTCCACCGCCAGCCCGCCGTGCGCCTGGTCGATGCCCACCACTAGCAGGTGCGGCTCCTTGCCGTTGGCGTAACGGAACGCGAGGGCCGCGAGCACCTGCTCGCCGTAACGGTCGCCCCGGCCGTACCAGGCCCCCTCGCACCTCACCCGGCCCATGCGACCGGCCCACCCGGGCAGCCACGTCAACGCCTCCCGCCCGAGCCCGGCGAGATCGGGCGCCCGGACCTCACCCGCCCCGACCTCACCCGCCCCGACCTCACCCGCCCCGTCCACGGAGGGCTCCGTCTCCCGCGAGGTGGGGGTGTGCGCGGTCGGGTCCGCTTCATCCGGCAGGGTGGGGTGGTCGGTCTCCTGGCCGGTCGGTGGGGTGTCCGGGTCGGAGGGTGTGAGGAGGTCCGCGGCGTCGACGGCGGCCAGGGCGGCGAGTGCCAGCCGCGCCTCCGGGCGCTCCGACCGGGCCAGCCCGTCCAGCAGGTCCTGGTCGGCCTCGGCCGCCAGGCGGGACGCCCAGAGCTCGGTGCGCAGCGGCGAACGCCACCGCAGAAGGTCACGGGCCTGCTCGATCGCGCGGTCGTACGTGGTCACCCTTCGACCGTATCGCCCCGTGCGGACGCCGGTCGTCCCCGGTGACGAGCCGGGGCCGCCGCCGCCTCCCGGGTGATCCGGGAGGCACCGGTGCGGCTACTTGTCGGTGAGGCCGGCCTTGCGGAGGGCCTCGGCCATGGCGCCTGTCGGCTCGGCGCGGCGCTGGGACTGGCCGCGCCGGTCGCGCTGGGTGTTGGCGCGCTGGTTGTTCTCGCCCCTGCCGCGCCGGTCGCTCTTGGCGCCGTCCCCGCCGTCCCCGCCGTCCCCGCCGTCCCCGCCGTCGCCCCGGCCGACGTCCGCACGGCCGCCGCCCGACTTGGCGCCGTCCGCGCGGCCGCCCGGCTTGGCGCCGTCTCCGCGGGCGCCGCCACCGCGTCCGCCACCGTGTCCGCCACCGCGTCCGCCGGCCGGCTTGGCGCCGTTGCCGCGGGCGTCGCCGCGCCTGCCGTCGCCCCGGGAGCCGGGGGCGGCGGGCTGGGCGGCGGCGTCGTCGAGGCGGAGCGTGAGGGAGACGCGCTTGCGCGGGATGTCGACGTCCAGCACCTTGACGCGCACGATGTCGCCGGGCTTGGCGACGTCGCGGGGGTCCTTGACGAACGTGCGGGACATGGCCGACACGTGGACCAGGCCGTCCTGGTGGACCCCGATGTCGACGAAGGCGCCGAACGCAGCCACGTTGGTGACCACGCCCTCCAGGATCATGCCCGGCTCCAGGTCGGAGAGCTTCTCGACGCCCTCCTTGAAGGTGGCCGTGCGGAAGGCGGGTCGCGGGTCGCGGCCGGGCTTCTCCAGCTCGCGCAGGATGTCGGTGACCGTCGGCAGGCCGAATTTGTCGTCGGTGAACGCCGGCGGGTCGAGGGAGCGCAGCGCGGCGGTGTTGCCGATCAGCGACTTGAGGTCGGTGCCGACGGAGTCGAGGATGCGGCGGACCACGGGGTAGGCCTCGGGGTGCACGCTGGAGGCGTCGAGGGGGTCGTCGCCGCCCTGGATGCGCAGGAAGCCCGCGCACTGCTCGAACGCCTTCGGCCCGAGGCGGGACACGTCCTTCAGCGCGGTGCGGGCACGGAAGGGGCCGTTGGCGTCGCGGTGGCGGACGATGCTCTCGGCCAGCGTGGAGCCGATGCCCGAGACGCGGGTCAGCAGCGGCGCGGAGGCGGTGTTGACGTCGACGCCCACGCCGTTGACGCAGTCTTCGACCACCGCGTCGAGCGAGCGGGACAGCTTCGACTCGGCGATGTCGTGCTGGTACTGGCCGACGCCGATCGACTTCGGGTCGATCTTGACCAGCTCGGCCAGCGGGTCCTGCAGCCGGCGGGCGATCGACACCGCGCCGCGCAGCGACACGTCCAGCTCGGGCAGCTCCTGCGAGGCGTACGCGGACGCGGAGTAGACGGACGCGCCCGCCTCCGACACCACCACCTTGGTGATCGACGGCAGGTGCTTGACCAGCTCGCCCGCCAGCCTGTCGGTCTCACGGGAGGCGGTGCCGTTGCCGATGGCGATCAGCTCGACGCCGTGGCGCTGCGCCAGCGCCCCGAGCACGGCCAGCGACTGGTCCCACTGCCGCTTGGGCTCGTGGGGGTAGACGGTCGCGGTGTCGACGACCTTGCCGGTCGCGTCGACCACGGCCACCTTGACGCCGGTGCGCAGGCCGGGGTCGAGGCCCATCGTGGGGCGGCTGCCGGCGGGCGCGGCCAGCAGCAGGTCGCGCAGGTTGGCCGCGAACACCCGCACCGCTTCGTCCTCGGCCGCCTGCCACAGCCGCATCCGCAGGTCGATGCCCAGGTGGACGAGGATGCGGGTGCGCCACGCCCAGCGGACCGTCTCGGTCAGCCACGGGTCGGCGGGCCGCCCCTGGTCGGAGACGCCGAACCGGGCGGCGATCCGCTGCTCGTAGTCGGCGGCGTCGTCGGGTTCGAGCGTGACGGTGAGGATCTCCTCCTTCTCGCCGCGGAAGATGGCGAGGATGCGGTGGGAAGGCAGCTTGGTGAAGGGCTCGGCGAAGTCGAAGTAGTCGGAGAACTTGGCGCCGGCCTCCTCCTTGCCCTCACGCACCTTGGAGGCCAGCCTGCCGCGCTCCCACAGCCGCTCCCTGAGCGTGCCGATCAGGTCGGCGTCCTCGGCGAACCGCTCGATGAGGATCGCCCTGGCGCCTTCGAGCGCCGCCCCGGCGTCGGCCACGCCCTCGGTGACGAAGCCCGCGGCGGTCCCGGCCGGGTCGAGCGACGGGTCGCCGAGCAGCTTGTCGGCCAGCGGCTCCAGCCCCAGCTCGCGGGCGATCTGCGCCTTGGTGCGCCGCTTCGGCTTGTAGGGCAGGTAGATGTCCTCCAGGCGGGCCTTGGTCTCGGCCGCCATGATCTGGGCGCGCAGCTCGTCGTCGAGCTTGCCCTGGGACTCGATCGACTCCAGGATCGCGGCCCGCCGCTCGTCGAGCTCGCGCAGGTAACGCAGGCGCTCCTCGAGCGTGCGCAGCTGGGCGTCGTCGAGCGCGCCGGTGGCCTCCTTGCGGTAACGCGCGACGAACGGCACGGTCGCGCCGCCGTCGAGCAGGTCGACCGCGGCCCGCACCTGCCCCTCGCGCACCCCGAGTTCTTCGGCGATCCGCTGGTGAATAGAGAGCACTTGCCCTGCCTTTCGATGGTCCCGCCGGTCAATTGTGCAGGACGACGCCGTCTTTCATGACCAGGGTGCGCCGAGGGTGAACGACCACGGCCTCGGCCGCGCCGCCCGCCTCGACCACGACCAGGTCGGCCCGGTCACCCGGTGCGAGCCCGTATCCGCGCAGCCCGAGCGCGCGTGCGCCGCCGTAGGTGGCGGCCTCCAGAGCGAGCTCGATGTCCTCGTCACGGCGGAACGTGCTGCGGTAGGCCAGGTGCATGGCCCGCTCCAGCATGTCGCCGCTGCCGAACGGCCCCCACAGGTCGCGGATGCCGTCGTGGCCGCACGCCACCGTCACGCCGGCCGCCCGCAGGATCTTGACCGGCGGCACCGGGAAGCTGTAGACGGCGGCGGTGCAGACCGCCACGCCCGCCCTGGCGAGCCCTTCGGCCAGCCGGCCCGCCTGGGCGGCGTCGACCTGGCCGAGCGCGTAGGCGTGGCTGATCGTGACCCGGCCGGCCAGGCCGAGCACGCGCGTGCGCTCGGTGATCAGCTCCACCTCCCACGCGCCCAGCGAGCCGCCGTCGTGCAGGTGGATGTCGACGTGGACGCCGTAGCGGCCGGCCAGGCCGAAGATCAGGTCGAGGTGGCGCACGGGGTCGCGGTCGATGCCCGCGGGGTCGAGGCCGCCGACCGCCTCCACGCCGCTCTTGAGCGCCTCCTCCAGCAGCTCGGCGGTGCCGGGGTTGGTCAGCAGGCCGTGCTGCGGGAACGCCACCTGCGTCACGTCGACCGGCACCTGCCCGGCCGCCTCGCGGACCGCCTCCACGCCGCGCAGCCCCACCCGGGGGTCGATGTCGGTGTGGCTGCGCACGCTGGTGGTGCCGTACGAGCTCATCGTCCGCAGCAGGGACACGATGCGCGGCACGCTCGGCACGCCCAGCTCGCCGCGGCGGGACAGGTCGTTGCCGATGCGGCCGGCGAGCGTGTCGTCGGCCGAGTGGGGCACCCAGGGGCCGCCGTGGAGCGTCTTGTCGAGGTGGCAGTGGGCGTCGACCAGACCGGGCAGGATCAGCCGCCCGGCGACGTCGACGACGCGCGCGCCGGGGGCGTCGGAGGCGGGGGTGACCCGCTCGATCAGGCCGTCGCGGACGAGCACGTCCGCGGGGCCGTCGAGGCCCCAGGGCAGCCCGCCCCGGAGGATGAGGTCGGTCATGCCCTGCACCCTAAAGCGCGGCACCGACGATTCGCGGGCGTCCGGGTCAGGTCATAGGCGCGGAGAGGGGGACGCCGGCGGCCCGGTCGGCGTCCGGGATCAGATCTCGTCCAGGTGGGCCACGTTGGCGCGGTCGGACGCGTCGGTGCTCGGGGCGCCCTCCAGCCAGGCGTCCAGGATCTCGTCGAGCACCACGTCCGAGGTGAGGCGGAGGCTGAGGGCGAGCACGTTGGCGTCGTTCCACTTGCGGGCGCCGTCGGCGGTGTAGGCGTCGACGCAGAGCGCGGCCCTGACGCCGGGCACCTTGTTGGCCGCGATGGACGCGCCGGTGCCGGTCCAGCAGCACACCACCGCCTGGTCGGCGCGGCCCTCCGCGACGTCGCGGGCGGCCGACTCCGACGCCCACGCCCAGTCGTCGCGCTCGCCGCCGGCCAGCGCGCCGTGGCTGATCACCTCGTGGCCGCGCCGCCGCAGGGCGGTGACCACCCGTTCGGCCACCCCGTCCAGGCTGTCGGCCGCCACCGAGATCCGCATCCGCGCTCCTCCTCCGCCTCTGGACCCTCCTCAGGTCTACCAGTCAGGGGAACGACAGGCTGGCGTTATGGCGCGGTATGTGCTTGGTTGGGGCTCCCTATGAGCATCCGCGAAACTGACATACCGGCTCTGGCCCGAGGCTGCGCCGTGCTCGGCACCGGTGGGGGCGGCGGCGTGCGGGCCGGGTCGCTGGCCGCCGCGCGGGCCGTGGCGGAGCACGGCCCGGTGCCGCTCGTGCGGCTGGCCGAGCTGCCCCCGGACGCGCTGGTCCTGCCGCTGTCCGGGATCGGGGCGCCGACCGTGAGCCACGAGATGATCCACAGCGAGGACGAGCCGAAGCGCGTCGCCGAGGAGGTCGAGCGCCTCTTCGGCAGGCCGCCCGCGGCTGTCATGTCGTCGGAGATCGGCGGCTCCAACGGGGTGCAGCCGGTGGCCTGGGCGGCGGGGCTCGGGCTGCCCCTGCTCGACGCCGACGGCATGGGCCGGGCCTTCCCCGAGGTGCAGATGGTCTCCATGTACGTCGCGGGGCTGCCCGCCGACCTGGTGATCATGTCGGACGTGGCCGGCAACGTGGTGACGATCCGGCCGGTCGACGGCCTGTGGTCGGAGCGGCTGGCGCGGGCGGTCTGCGTGGCCGCGGGCTCCTCGGCGCTGATGGCCGACTACGTCCTCACGGCCGAACGGGCGAGGGGCGCGGTCATCGAGGGCACGGTCACCCGCGCGCTGGAGATCGGCCGGGCGACCGAGGGCGCGGCCGACCCGCTGGCCGCACTCGCCGCGGAGCTGGGGGCGGCCAGGCTGATCACCGGCAAGCTGACGGACGTGGCGCGGCGCACCACCGGCGGGTTCGTCAGGGGCACCGCCACGATCGAGGGCACCGGCGACGACCGGGGCCGCACGCTCGTCCTGGAGCTGCAGAACGAGAACCTGGTCGCCGTCGAGGACAACCAGGTCAGGGCCATGGTGCCGGACCTGATCTCGGTGGTCGACACCGAGACGGCGGCCGCCGTACAGACGGAGGACCTGCGCTACGGCCAGCGCGTCACCGTGCTCGCCTGGCCGTGCGACCCGCTCTGGCGCACCGAGAAGGGGCTCGACACGGCGGGGCCGCGGGCGTTCGGCTACGACCTGGACTACGTGCCGGTCGAGGAGCTGGCGCGTGGCTGAGCGCGAGGCGGACCTGCGGATCGGCGTCGACGTCGGCGGCACCAACACCGACGCGGTGGTGCTCGGCGCGGACGACCGGGTGATCGTCAAGGTCAAGCGGCCCACCAGCCGGGATGTCACCGGGGGCCTGCGCGCGGCGCTGGACGCGGTGCTGGGCGAGCTGGGCCCGGGAGCGCACGGGCGGGTCGGCCGGGTGATGCTCGGCACCACGCACGCCACCAACGCCATCCTGGAGCGCGCGAACCTGGGCCGGGTGGCCGTGCTGCGGCTGGGCGCGCCCGCCACCACGGCCGTGCCGCCGCTCTCCGGCTGGCCCGCCGACCTGCGCCAGGCCGTCTCGGCCGGCGAGGCGGTGGTGCCCGGCGGTCACTACGTGGACGGGCGCGAGATCGGCCGGATCGACCCCGGGGCGATCCGGCGCTTCCTGGACGGGGTGGAGGCCGACGCGGTCGCGGTCACGGCCGTGTTCAGCCCGGCCACCGCCGGCCACGAGCGGGCGGTCGAGGAGCTGGTCAGGAGCGAGTACGGGCTGCCGGTCTCGGTCAGCCACGAGGTCGGCTCGCTCGGGCTGCTGGAGCGCGAGAACGCGACCGTGCTCAACGCCGCGCTGTACGGGGTCGCCGGGCACGTCACCGGCGCGCTGACGGCCGCGCTGGCCGAGCGCGGGCTGGCGGCCACCCCCTATCTGGCGCAGAACGACGGCACGCTGATGACGCTGGAGCACGCGGCGCGGCTGCCGGTGTCGACCATCGGGTCAGGCCCGGCCAACTCGCTGCGCGGCGCCGCGTTCCTGTCGGGGGTGCCGGACGCGATCGTCGCGGACGTCGGCGGCACGTCCACCGACCTGGGCGTGCTGACGGGCGGGTTCCCGCGGGAGTCGTCGGCGGCCGTGGAGATCGGCGGCGTGCTGACCAACTTCCGCATGCCGGACATCCTGGCCATCGCGCTCGGGGGAGGCACCATCGTGCGCGGGACGCGGTTCGGCCCCGGCTCGGTCGGCTACCGGATCGCGGAGGAGGCGCTGGTGTTCGGGGGCGGCACGGCGACGCTCACGGACGCGGCGGTCGCGGCGGGGCGGCGCCCGGCGGGAGTCCAGTGGGACTTGAGCGACATATCGGAAGATTTCCGCGACACTCTGCAAAGGGTGATCGCCGCCGCCGACGAGCTGGCCGCCGACGCGGTGGACCGCATGGCGCTCGGCCGCGCCGGACGGCCGCTGGTGGCGGTGGGTGGCGGGGCCTTCCTGCTGCCCGAGCGGATCCCCGGCGTGAGCCGCGTCATCCGCCCCGAGCACGCCGAGGTGGCCAACGCCGTCGGCGCCGCGATCGCCCTGGCGAGCGGCAGAGTCGATACGATCATGCCTGCGGGTGAAAGCCGGACAGAGGCGATCGAAAGGGTGAAGCAGGAGGCGGCGGCGCGAGCCGTGGCCGCGGGCGCGGACCCGGACCGGGTCCAGATCGTCGACCTGCTGGAGGTGCCGCTCAGCTATCTCGCGGAGCCTGCCGTGCGGATACACGCCAAAGCCGCCGGCCCTCTCACCCGGTGACAACTCGAAAGGATCCCCCCATGCGCTGGCACAAGCGTCTGCTCGTCGCCGGGGTCGCCGGCGTCGTGGCCCTGGCCGCATCCGCGTGCGCGGGTGGCCAGGTCCGCGGCGCCGGCGGCAGCCCGCAGCCGAGCACCGGCGGAACCCCGGCGGGCCAGACGGCCACCCAGGACAACGAGGCCACCTTCGTCTACGCCCCGAACCTCGACGTGGTGACCGACTGGGACCCGGCGACCTCGTACTCCAACGAGATCATCGCCATGTCCAACATCTACGAGGGCCTGACCCGCTACAACGCCGCGACCAAGGAGGCCGAGCCGCGGCTGGCCACCGAGTGGTCCTCGGCCGACGGCGGCAAGGAGTGGACGTTCAAGCTGCGCCAGGGCGTGAAGTTCCACACCGGCGCCCCGCTGGACGCCGAGGCCGCCAAGAAGGCCATCGAGCGCACGATGAAGTCCAACGGCGGCGCCGCCTACATCTGGGGCGCGGTCGACAAGATCGAGACGCCGGACGACGCGACGCTGAAGTTCACGCTCAAGTACGCGTCCCCGATGGACCTCATCGCCTCCTCCGGCTACGCCGCCTACCTCTACGACGCCGAGGCGCTGGAGAAGAACGAGGACGACGTCAAGAACGGCAAACTGGACGTCGGCACCGGCCCGTACACGATCGACTCGTGGCGCAAGGGCCAGGAGACCGAGCTGACGCTGAAGGCGTTCGAGGACTACTGGGGCGGCTGGCGGCCCGAGCAGTACAAGAAGGCGGCCTTCCGGGTCACGCCGGAGATCACCACCGCCTGGCAGCTCGTCCAGCGCGGCGAGGTCAACTTCGTGCAGCGGCTCAACCCGCAGCTGTTCCAGCAGGCGGGCATGACCGAGGGCGTGCAGGCCAAGCAGGCGCCGTCGTTCCAGAACCTGCTGGTGCTGTTCAACACCGCCGAGGGGCCGACCAAGGACGTGCGGGTCCGGCAGGCGCTGCAGCACGCCATCGACTACGACGGACTGGTGGCGGCGCTCAAGGGCGCCGGGCAGAAGGCCGGCGGGCTGGTGCCGCCCGGTCTGCTCGGCCACACCACCGGCCTGGAGCCCAAGCAGGACCTCGACAAGGCGCGGGCGCTGCTGCAGGAGGCCGGGTACGGCCCGGACAACCCCGAGCTGAAGCTCACCCTCACCTACGCCCAGGGCGACGAGGACCAGAAGCTGCTGGTCACGCTGCTCACCGCGGCGCTGAAGCAGGTCAACGTCACCCTCCAGGCGCGGGCGATGGCCTGGAACGCGCAGTGGGACCGCGGCAAGAAGGGCGACCAGGACATCTTCGTCATGTACTGGTATCCCGACTACGCCGACGCGTTCTCCTGGTTCTTCAACGTCTTCCGCAGCGCCGAGGAGGTCCAGTTCAACCTGTCGTACCTCAAGGACGGCGCGATCGACGACGCGATCGACAAGCTGCCTGAGCTCGCCGCCACCGACGCGCTGGCGGCGGACCAGGCCTACGCCGACCTGCAGAAGAAGATCATCCAGGAGGAGGCGGCGGTCGCGGTGCCGTACGTGCAGACCTACCAGCGCGCGCTCACCGCGGACGTGCTCGGGTACGTCGACAACCCCGCCTATCCGAACGTCGTCTTCTTCTACGACCTCAAGCCCGCCGGCTGAGCGATGCCGCGTTACCTGATCCGCCGGCTGGGCCAGGCGCTCCTGGTCATGGCCGGCGTGGTCGCGCTCACCTTCGTGATCACCAGGATGGTGCCCGGCGACCCGGCGGTCGCCTACGCCGGGCCCAAGGCCACGCCCGAGCAGCTCGCGGAGGTGCGCGAGCGGTTCGGGCTGGACGACCCGCTGTGGGTGCAGCTCGCCGTCTACGTCAGGGACCTGGCGACCGGTGACTGGCAGACCAGCCTGCACACCCGGCGGCCGGTGCTGGAGGACCTGTACCACGCGTTCCCGGCCAGCCTGGAGCTGGTCGGGGCCGGGCTGGTGATCGCCATCGCGGTGGGCGTCCCGGTCGGCGTGCTGGCCGCGCGGTTCCGGGGCCGCTTCCCGGACTTCTCCGTCCGGCTGACCAGCATGCTCGCGGTGTCGCTGCCGGTGTTCTGGCTGGCGCTGGCGCTGCAGACGGTCTTCGGCAGCAACCTGGGCTGGTTCCCGGTCGCCGGGGAGTACGACAGCTCGCTCGACACCACCAGCCCGCTGACCCTCTGGACCAACATCACCATCGTGGACGCCCTCATCACCGGCAACTGGCCGATCTTCACCAGCACGCTGGCGCACCTGGTGCTGCCGGCCCTGGTCGTGGCCGCGTACCCGGCGGGCGTGATCGCGCAGCTGGTGCGCGCCACGCTCATCGAGGAGGCGTCGCAGGACCACGCCCGGCTGGAGCGGGCGCTCGGCTTCAGGGAGACGACGATCCTCACCCGGTTCGCGCTGCGGCCGGCGCTCAACCCGGTGCTGTCGCTGATCGCGCTGGTGTTCGCGTACGCGATCGTGAACGGGTTCCTGGTCGAGGCCGTCTTCAACTGGCCCGGCCTGGGCCGCTACGCCGTCAGCGCCATCTCCCACTCCGACACGCCGGCCGTCGCGGGCGTCACCCTGCTGGTGGCGCTGGTGTACGTGCTCGCCAACCTGATGGTCGACCTGCTGCAGGGCGTCATCGACCCGAGGACGAGGGCCCGGTGAGCGCGCCGCCGGGGACGGCGCCGCTGCGCCGCACGCTGCCGCGGATCACCGACCGGTTCGCCCTCGCCGGGGCGGTGCTGATCGCCCTCATCGTCCTGGCCGCCGTGCTGGCGCCCTGGCTGACCCCGTACGCGCCGGACGAGGTGGACCCGGTCAACGCCCTGAGCCCGCCGGACGGCGAGCACTGGTTCGGCACCGACGCGGCCGGCCGCGACGTGTTCTCCCGGGTGCTGCACGGCGGCCGGACGTCACTGTTGATCGCGGTGGCCGTGCTGGCGGCCTCGGCCACGGCCGGCGTCCTGCTCGGCATGGTGGCCGGGTACGCGGGCGGCTGGGTCAGAGACGTGATCATGCGGATCACGGACGTGTTCCTGGCCTTCCCCGCGCTGCTGCTCTCGGTGGCCCTGGCGGTCGTGCTGGAGCCGAGCGTCACCACCGTGATCGTGGCCATCGCGGTCACCTGGTGGCCCTGGTACGCCCGGCTGTCGGCGTCGACGGCCGCCTCCATCGCCACCCGGCCGTACGTGGACGCCGCGCGCTGCCTCGGCGTGCCGGCCATCATGATCATCCTGCGGCACGTGCTGCCGAACTCCCTGACGCCCGTCCTGGTCCAGGTCTCGCTCGACGCCGGTGGGGTCATCCTGACCGCCGCCGCGCTGTCGTACCTGGGGCTGGGCGCGCAGGACCCGACGGCGGAGTGGGGGCTGATGGTGGAGCAGGGGCAGACGCTGTTCACCACGAACTGGTGGGTCGTCACCTTCCCGGGGCTGGCGATCCTGCTGACCGCGTTCGCGTTCAACGTGCTGGGCGAGGGGCTGCGCAACGCGCTGGACCCGCGGAGGATCGTGAAGTGATCGAGGTACGCGACCTTCAGGTGAGGTACGGCGATCGGGTCGTGGCGCGGGTGCCGGAGCTGGACGTGGCGCCCGGCGAGTGCGTGGCGATCGTGGGGGAGAGCGGCTCGGGCAAGTCGACCACCCTCATGGCGCTGCTCGGGCTCACCGAGGGCGCCGAGGTCAGCGGGCTGGTCCGGGTGGCCGGGGTGGACGTGCTGACCGCCTCGCCGGCCCGGCTGCGCGCGATCAGGGGGGCGCGGGTGGCGCTGGTCATGCAGTCGCCGCAGGCCGCGCTCAGCCCCACCACCCGGCTCGGCACGCTGATGCGCCGGGCGCTGAAGCTGCACGGCGTCGGCGACGCGGAGCGGGTCATGGCGGAGGCGGTCGAGGCGGTGCTGCTCGACCCGGCCGTCCTGCGCCGCTACCCGCACGAGGTGTCCGGCGGGCAGGCGCAGCGGTTCGCGATCGCGCTGGCCATCGCGCTCGGCGCGGAGGCCATCCTGGCCGACGAGCCGACCAGCGCGCTGGACGTGACCGTGCAGGCCGAGGTGGTGGCCGTGCTGCGCGAGCTGTGCGCGGCGCGCGGGCTGGCGCTGCTGCTGGTCTCGCACGACCTGGCCCTGGTCTCCACGATCGCCCACCGGGTGCTGGTCATGCGCGACGGCGAGGTCGTGGAGAGCGGCCCGGCCGCCCGCGTGCTGGCCGAGCCTTCCCACCCCTACACCCGCGAGTTGCTGGAGGCGCTGCCGTGAGCCTGCCGGGCGCCCTGCTGAGGGCTGAGCGGGTGACGCTCGGGTACGGGCGCACGCCCGTGGTCCACGACGTCACCCTGGACATCGTCGAGGGCGGCGTGGGCCTGATCGGCGAGAGCGGGTCGGGCAAGACGACGCTGGCGCGGGCCTTCCTCGGCCTCCTCACCCCCATGTCAGGAAATATCTGGTACGGGAACGAGAACCTGAAAAAAGTGGACATGAGGCGCTTCCACGGCGACGTGCAGCCCGTCTTCCAGGCCGAGGCCCTCGACCCCCGGATGCGCGCCGGCGCCTCCGTCGCCGAGGCGCTGCCCCGCCACGCCCGCCACCGCGTCCCCGAGCTGTTCGAACAGGTCGGCCTCGACCCCGCGCTGGCGAGCCGCAGGCCGCACCAGCTCTCGGGCGGCCAGCGCCAGCGCGTGGTGATCGCCCGTGCCCTGGCGGTGAACCCCCGGCTGCTCATCCTCGACGAGCCCACCAGCGCCCTCGACGTGACGGTCCAGGCCAAGATCCTCGACCTGCTCGCCGGGCTGCCGGCCGGCCGCCTGCTCATCACGCACAACCTGGCCGTCGTCGGCAGGCTCTGCCGCACCTCGCACGTGCTGTTCGCGGGCCGCGTGGTCGAGTCGGGGCCCACGGCCGACCTGCTTTCCCGGCCCGCTCACCCGTACACGCTGGCGCTGCGCGACGCCGTGCCCAGGCTCGGGGGAGAGCCGCCCGCGGCGCGCGGGCGCGCGGAGGCGCGGCCGGCGGGGACGGGCTGCCCGTTCCGGCTGCGCTGCCCGATGGCGGTGGCGGAGTGTGAGAGCATGCCCGCGCTGCGTGACCTGGACGGACGGCCCGGAGGACGCCGGGTCGCCTGTCATCGGGCCGAAGAGGTGCTCAGAGAGCCTTCAGACCGTCGATGACCTCCAGGAGCACCGTGGCGTCGGGCGCCGGAGGCGGCGACTCGACCTGGACGAGCTTCTGCTGGTGCAGGTCGCCGACGAGCACCCGCACCACGCCGATGGGCAGGTTGAGCTCCGCCGCGACGTCCACCAGCCGCGTCGGCCTGGTGCACTTCTGCAGGATGATCAGGTGTTCGGGGCCAAGCCCGACCGGCGGCGTCAGGCCGCCGGAGGTGATGATGACCGCGATGAGGTCGATGGCCTCGCTCGCGGGCACGGTGCGGCCCCGGGTCAGCAGGTAGGCCGGGACGATCGGACCGGCGTCCTCGTCCAGCCAGCGCTCGTCCCTACTCACCCTGCACCACCCGGATCGGGCGGACCGGGGCCCCGGTGGGCTCCTCCGGCTCGTCCGGAGCGGCTGTCACGTGTTCTGCCGGGATCAGCACGATGGCGGTGGTCCCTCCATATGGTGAATCGCGCAACATCACGCGAATGTCATGCCTGGCGGCCAGGCGGGAAACGACGAAGAGACCGAGCCGCTCGCTGTCGGCCAGGTCGAACTCGGGCGGGCTGGCCAGCCGCGCGTTGTATTCCGCCAGCTGCTCGTCACTCATCCCGAGGCCCCGGTCCTCCACGTGGAAGGCGAAGCCGCGGGCGGCCACCTCGCCGCGCACGATCACCGAGGTGTGCGGGGGAGAGTAGACGGTGGCGTTCTCGATGAGCTCGGCCACCAGGTGGATCACGTCGCCGACCACCGGGCCGGCCAGGCGCTGGGCCGGCATCGGCTCGACCGTGACGCGCTGGTAGTCCTCCACCTCGGCGGCGGCGCCGCGGGCCACGTCGAGCATCGGCACCGGCCTGCTCCAGCCGCGGCCGGGGGTGGCGCCGGACAGGATGATCAGGCCCTCGGCGTGGCGGCGCATCCGGGTGGCCAGATGGTCCAGCCGGAACAGGTCGTCCAGGTCGTCGGGGTCGGTGGCGCGGTGCTGCATGCCCTCCAGCTGGATGCGCTGGCGGTGCAGCAGCGCCTGGCTGCGCCTGGCGAGGTTGCGGAACACGTGGCCGACGCCGTCGCGCAGCTGCGCCTGGCCGACCGCCGCCTCCACGGCCGTCTGCTGGACGGTGGAGAAGGCCTGGCCGACGTCGTCGATCTCGACGGTCGTGCTCTTGACCGACAGTCCGGGCACCTCGACCTCCTCTCCCTTCCGCAGCTTGGCGACGACCTCGGGCAGCCGTTCCTGGGCCACCTCCAGCGCCGCCTCACGGAGATTGGCCAGCTCCCTGGACAGGCGGTTGCCCATCCGCAGGGTGAACGCGATCGACACCAGGACCAGCACGAGGCAGGTCCCGGCCAGCACGTACGCCCGGATCAGCACGGCGTCGGCCACCGGCTTCGAGCGTTCCTGCAGGATCATGCTCGCGCGCATCTGGGCGTCCTGAAAAGACTTCGCCAGCGACTCGGTGGTCTTCAGCCACCCGTCCGGCGAGCCGCCCGCGATGATCTGGTCCTCCATCAGCCGCATGCGCTGGTAGTCGGAGGAGGTGATGATCGACACCTGGACGTCGCGCAGGCCGGGGTCGAGCTGGCCGAGCGCGTGGTCGATGAGGAAGCGCCGGTTGCCGGCCAGCCGGGTGAACAGCCTGCGCTCGGCCGTCGTGGTGGGGGCCAGGCCGAGCGCCTGTTCGCGGGTGAGGAGCTCCTTGGAGTAGCCGAGGTCGATGACGACCCTGGACTGCTCGTAGATCGGCAGGTCGCCGCTGAAGCCGACGCGCCGGTGCAGGTCGAAGAGGGAGTCGATGATCGTGCTGTACGACTCCACCGTGCGCATACGGTCGGACAGACCCGTGTCGATCTCTCCTCTGACCGCGTCGAGCCTGTCGAGCTGCGTATACACCGCGTCCACCTGTTTGCGGATCGTCTCCGATGTGTCCCGGGACCTGCCCGAGAGCTTCCTGAACTCCTCCTTCGCCCTGTCGCCGCGGGCACGCTGCCCGGCGAGCGCCGGCCTGCCGGCCGACGCGTCCCCGCGCAGGAACTGAACGGAGGCGAGGCGCTCGCGCTGCAGCTCGTTGCCGAGCTTGTACGCCGGTTGTCGCAGGTTCGTCCAGAGCGTCTGATACTGCTTCAACTCCAGACTTTCGCTCGCCGTCACGGCGGTGATGACTCCCCACAGCACCACCATTGAGGCGAGCGGAACCAGCAGTAGGCCGATGATCTTCATGCGGATCGTTCGGCTACGACCCATGGCACCTCACTCCGGTCGGTCCCCTGCTGGCAACCCCGGACGGGACAAGGCACGAGGATAGCAATTCGATCTCCGGATTGCCCAATTTTTCGGTGGTTTCGGACATCCGCCATGATCGTCTAGTAGGTTCTCACGGAAGATCGGTCATAGAGGGAGATGCGTTGCGCCGTTGTCTCGCAGCGGTCGCCGCGCTGGTGCTGTTCGCCACGGCGTGCTCGGCGCCGGCGGTGGTCCGGCAGCCGCGGCTCGGGGAGTCGGCGTTCGTCTATGTCGAGAACACGGACGTGATCACGGACTGGGACCCCGGCACGTCGTACTCCAACGAGGTCGTCGCCCTGCAGAACGTCTACGAGACGCTCACGCTGTGGAACCCGATCACCAAGAAGAGCGCCCCCCGCCTGGCCACCGCGTGGCGCAGCACCGCGGACGGGCGCTCCTGGACCTTCAACCTGCGCCGGGACGTCACCTTCCACACCGGCCGGGTGATGGACGCCGTCGCCGTCAAGCAGTCGATCGAGCGCACCGTGGCGTCCAAGGCCGGCGCCTACTACATCTGGGACGCGATCTCGTCCATCAGGATCGACGACCCGTACACGATCACGTTCGCGCTGCGCTACCCGGTGCCGCTCGACGTCGTGGCCTCCTCCGCCTACGCGGCCTACATCTACGACACGCGGGCGGCCCCGGACCTGAAGAAGTGGTTCGCCGAGGGCAGGGACGCCGGGACCGGGCCGTACACGGTGGGCTCCTGGAAACGGGGGGCCAGGGACGAGCTGACGCTCAAGGCGTACGACGGATACTGGGGAGGCTGGGACCGGCCGCACTACCGCACGGTCAAGTTCCGCGTGCTGCCCGACCCGCGCCAGGCCTGGCGGGAGCTGCTGCGCGGCGAGGTCAGCTTCCTCTACCGGCTGGAACCGAAGCTGTACGCGCGGGCCGAGCACAGGCCGGGCCTGCGCACCTCCGAACGGCCCTCGTTCCAGACGGCCATGCTGCTGTTCAACACCTCCGCCGGGCCGATGAAGGACCCGCGCGTGCGGCGCGCGGTGCAGCGGGCCGTCGACTACCGGGGCGTGATCCGGGCGCTGGGCGGCGGCGTCATGCCGCACAGCGGCGTGGTACCGGAAGGGCTGCTCGGGCACGTGCCCGGCCGCGAGCCCCGGCAGGACCTGGCGAAGGCGGCCGAGCTGCTGCGCGAGGCCGGGTACGGGCCGCAGGGCAGGCCGCTGCGGCTGACCCTCACCTACGCCGAGGGCGACAGCGATCAGCAGGTCCTGGTCGACCGGCTGCGCCGGGACCTGGAGTCACTCAACGTCACCCTCCGGGCCCGCGCCATGCCCTGGCCCGACCAGTGGGACCTGGGCAAGAGGCGCGGCCAGGACATCTTCGTCATGTACTGGTGGCCGGACTACGCCGACGGCTACTCCTGGTTCGGCAACGTCTTCCACAGCGCCGAGCCGCCCGTGTTCAACCTCGCCTACCTGGACGACCCGACCACCGACTCGCTGCTCGACTCGCTGCCCGAGCTGACCGTGACGGACCGGGCCACGGCGCAGCAGTCGTTCGTCCGGGCCACCCGCAGGGTGCTGGACCAGCAGGCGGCGGCGGCCATGCCGTGGGTGGTCAACTACCGGCGGGCCTACCTGGGCAGCGTCCAGGGGTACGTGGACAACCCGGCCTATCCGGACGTGGTGTTCGTCTACGACCTGCGGCCCTCGGGCTGACCCTCGACCCGCTCGCGCAGCCGCGACCTGATCTCCTCGGGGGTGTAGGCGCGGCGGCGGCGCTCCGCCCGCGCGATCGCCACTCCCGTGGCCGCGACGCCCGCGACCCCCGCCAGGCCGAGTATCTTCCACCAGCGCATGTCCCTAGGCTAGCCCTGTGCTGACTCTCGACGAAGCCGTGGAGCTCACCAGAACGGGCGACCTGTGGATCTTCCGGGGCCGCACCGTCCCCGACCGGGCCATCCAGACCATGACCAACAGTCCCGTCAACCACGTCGGCATGGCGCTCGTCATCGAGGACCTGCCGCCCATGATGTGGCACGCCGAGCTGGGCAAGTCGCTGCCCGACCTGTGGTCCGGCACCCACCAGCGGGGCGTGCAGCTGCACGACCTGCGCGACGCGGTGACCGTCTGGGCCGACCGCTACGGCCAGCGGGCGTGGCTGCGCCAGCTGGAGCCACAGGCGACCCCGGAGATGGAGGACGCCGCGCTGCGCGCGGTGGCCCGGCTCGACGGCACGCCGTTCCCGTCCACCGCCAGGCTGGCGGCCCGGTGGATGGGCGGCCGGCTGCCACGCCTGCCCCGGCCGGCCCGGGGATCGCGCCCGCGTACGGCGATGGGGGAGCGGGCGCTGGAGAACGCCTACTGCGCCGAGGTGGTGGCCGTCACCTACCAGGAGATGGGGCTGCTGCCCCCGGGCCGGCGGCCCAACTGGTACGACCCGGGCAGGTTCTGGAGCGGCGACGACCTCGACCTGGCCGGCGACCACCGGCTCGGCAAGGAGATCACGGTCGGGATCCCACTGACTCGGTCACGCTGATCCGGCGCGACCGCGGCGTGATCGGCATGTGCTCCAGCTCCTCCAGCGTGCCCGGGGAGTCCTTGAGGAAGTCCAGCCTGATCAGGTCGTCCGGGGCCATCATGTTGAGCAGCCAGTCGCCGCTCACCCGCAGCCGCGACCGGCTCGACGGCGTCGTCAGCAGGTGGTAGCCGCGGGTGACGAGCTGCGCCGCCATCCCGGTCAGGCCGATCCCGAAGGGCCTGGCCACCGCGTCCGAGCCGCCCAGGTCCACCACCAGGCCGGCGTCGTGGTGGCGGTACTCGTGCGGCCGGCCGCCGCGCAGGGCCGCCAGCACGTTGCGCGCCGCGGTCCTGGCCTGCCGGTGGGCGTGCTGGGCGGTCGGCGGGCAGGGCGTGCCGGGCTCGGCCGTCAGGTCGGGCACCGCCGCGGCGTCGCCCAGCCCGAACACGCCCTCGCACCCCGGCACCTGGAGGTCCGCGCCCACCACCAGCCGGCCCTTGACCGTCTCCGTGCCGAGGCTGGACACCACCGGCCGCGGGGTCACCCCGGCCGTCCAGATGACGGTGTGCGCGGACAGCCGGGTGCCGTCGGTCAGCATCGCCGTGTCCTCGGTGATCCGTTCCAGGGTGGTGCCCAGGCGCACCTCGACGCCGCGCCGCTCCAGCAGGTCCCGCGCCGCCGCGCCCAGCTCGGGACCGAGCTCCGGCATCACCGCGGGGGCGATGTCGATGAGGGTCCAGCGCAGCAGGCCGGGGTCGAGCTGCGGGAAGCGGGCCATCGCCCGGCGGGTGACGAGCTGCAGCGTCGCGGCCGTCTCCACCCCCGAGTAGCCGGCGCCCACCACCACGAACCCGCACCGCGCGGCCTGCTCCTCCGGGTCGCAGGTGGAGGCGGCCAGCTCCAGCTGGGCGATCGAGTGGTCGCGCAGGTAGACCGCCTCGGCCAGCGTCTTCATGCCGCGGGCGTGCTCCTTCAGCCCCGGGATGTCGAACGTCCTGGTCATGCTGCCGGGTGCGAGCACCAGCACGTCGAAGGGCACCCGCACCGGCTCGCCGCTGATCTTGAGCACGTTCACCGCCCGGGCGTCCAGGTCCACCTCCATCGCCACGCCCGGCAGCAGCTTGCTGCGTTTCAGCCCCGCGTGCAGCGGCGTCGCGATGGAGCGGGGCTGCAGCACCCCGGCCGCCACCTGTGGCAGCAGCGGGAGATACAGGGTGTAGTCCTTGGGCGTGATCAGCACGATCTCCGCCTCGCCGGGTCTGAGCCGGCGCTCCAGCTGTCTTGCGCAGGCGTATCCACCGAAGCCGGTGCCCACGATCGCTATGCGTTTCACCCGTAGCCCCTTCCGAGGAGCCCGCGGGGCAAACACCAGGGCGGGAAAATATCCCGCTTTGCCGGAAATTTCCGGAGTGCTGGTAGGGGTGTCTCCAGCGCTTCCGCGGCGCTCCTACGATACGGCGCATGGCCACGTTCGGATTCACGATCACCGCCGCCGGCCCGTTCGACTTCGGCGCCTCGCTGCGCTTCGTCGAGGACTGGCCGGCCACCAGCGCGCTGCCCTCCGACGGCCGGGCGCTGCGGTTCGGGTTCTGCCCGGAGACCGACTGGCTGCCGATCGGCGTGTCCGTGACCGCCGCGCCCGGCGGGGTCGCCGTGGCCACCACCCGGCCCGCGGGGCCGGGCATCCGGGGCGAGGTGGCGCGCATCCTCTCCCTCGACGTGGACGGCTCCGGCTTCGCCGCGCTCGCCGAGGCCGACCCCGTGCTCGGCGACCTCCAGCGCGCCGCGCCCGGCCTGCGGCCGGTCTGCTTCTGGACCCCGTGGGAGTCGGCGTGCTGGGCGGTGATCGTGCAGCGCTCGTCGATGCTCATCGCCTCGCGCCTCAAGCAGCGCATCGCCGAACGGTACGGCGCCGCGATCGACGTCGACGGCCGGGAGCACGCGGTCTTCCCGCCGCCCATGACGCTCGTGGAGGCCGGCGGCCTCGGCCTGCCCGCGCAGAAGGAGGAGTGGATCCGCGGCCTGGCCCGCGCCGCGCTCGACGGCGTACTGACCGCCGAGCACCTGCGCTCGCTCCCCCCGGAGCAGGCCCTGGCCGAGCTGCGCTCCCTGCCCGGCGTCGGCCCGTTCTCGGCGGGGCTGATCCTGATCCGCGGCGCGGGCGCCCCGGACGCCTTCCCCGGCGACGAGCCGCGGCTGTTCGCGATCCTGCGCGAGATGTACGGCCTGCCGGAGGACGCGCCCGCCGCCGCGTACCGGAAGCTGGCCGACCACTGGCGGCCCTACCGCTCCTGGGCCTCCTTCCTGTTCCGCGCGTCCGCGTACCGGCCGGATCACGGAGAACCTCGATAGCCCGGCCCCCGGCCGATCTCGGGCGCGGTCAGCCGAAGGTGGGCGGGCCTCCTCCCGCGCGGGTGCGCCGTACGCTCACCCGGACCAGATACACGGCCGCGGCCACCGCCACGGCGGCGGGCAGGAGCGCGAGCCACGGCAGGCCGGCGAGCACGGCGAGCACCGCCAGCACGATCCCGGCGAGCAGCGCGAGCGCCGCGCCGAGCAGGCGGTAGCTGACAGCGTTCGAGGGCGGGGGCGCCTCGTCCCAGTCGCCCCTGCCGCCGCCGGCGACGCCGGGCACGCCGGTGTCGCTCACCTGGCCCGAGCGGCCGTCCCGCGCCGAGGGCGGCGGCTCACGCAGCACGGGTGCGAAGAACTCGTCATCGGGGTGGTCGTCCTTGCGGTTCATGACGTCCCCCTATCCCGCGAACGCGCCGGCTCACCTGTGAGCCCGGCGGCAGGGGGGAGCGGCTGACCGTGGACGGTCTGGGTCGTGCGGGCCGGGGGCGGCTGGCAGCGGCCGTCGGAGGTGCCCCGGCAGGCGTCCTCAGGGGTGGCCACGGTCATGACGACGCCGATCAGGAACACCACGTAGGCCACGATGGCGATCGTCCACCAGACGGCCGCCGGCACCTCGCGCCGCCGCTCGGGCAGCGACCCGGACAGGAGGGCGTCGAGGTCGGGATCGTCGAAGGCCAGTCGCTCCTCGATCTCGTCGAGAGCCTGGCGTTCCTCACGGGAAAGGCCCATGGCGCTCACGCGGCCCGCAGCCGCCCCCTCGGATCGGAACGGGCCGGTGGGCCGGGCCGGGAGGGCGTCGCGACCCTCCCCGGCGTCCCGCCGGGGCCCGCGCGCGGCCAGGGCGTCGTCTTCGGCATAGCGCCTCCAGGGTGCCGCCGTTCACGTCTCCCTTGCAGTATGCAACCTTCTCCCGGCGCGCAGAAGCGCGGGGCGGCGCCGCGCACCGGCCCGGCCCCGGCCGCCTTGATCAGGGCCGGCGGGCCGCCCGCCATTCGGGCGCGAGCACCGACCAGATCTCCATGTCCTGCCGCCGGCCGCGGTAGGCGTAGTACTCGCGCAGCACGCCCTCCTTCGTCATCCCGAGTCGCCGGGCGACGGCGATGCTGGGCTCGTTCTCCGTCGAGACCACCCATTCGACGCGGTGGATGCCGCGCTCCTCGACGGCCCAGTCGATGATCACCCGCACGGCCCTGGTCACCAGGCCCCGGCCGGCCGCCGACGGCTCCAGCCAGCAGCCGGCCTCGGCGGAGCCCTTCGCGACGTCCATCGTCCGGAACAGGACGCCGCCCACCAGCTCGCCGCCGGCCCAGATGCCGTAGAGCCGCCCGGTGTCAGCCGCGGCCTTCTCGGCGTAGCCGCGCAGGAGCGAGCGGCTGGACTCCAGGTCGGTGACGGAGTCGGGAAGCCCGACGTACTGCCCGATGTAGTCCCGGCCCCGGTCGATGTGCTTGAGGAACTCCTCGGCGTGCCAGGCCTCCAGCGGCCGCAGTTCCGCGCCGTCGTCACCCAGAGAAACCGCGAACATGCCGCCCCCGTACTCAAATCAGCCTTTAAGAGTAAATAACGGGGAAAATCTTCTCATGGGGCACGTAGTGGCGTGATCCACTCAGGCCCGGTGCAACTGCCCGCCGGGCCGGGTGACCACCAGCTCCGACACGACGGCCTGGGGGGAGAGCCGCGTCAGGCTCATCGCCAGCTCGGCGATGTCCGAGGTGCGGATCATGCCGGCGGGGTCGATCCGGTCGTGCACCCACGCGGACATGTCGGTGTCGACGTAACCGGGACAGATCGCGGTGGCCGTGACGCCTTCGGCGGAGAGCTCGGCGTTCAGCGACCGGCACAGCGAGATGAGCGCCGCCTTCGAGGCCCCGTACGCGGCCAGGCCGGGCTCGGGGAAGACGCCGGTGATCGACGACAGCATGATGATCTTCACGCCCCGGTCGGGGCGCGCCGCCGCCGTCGCCCTGAGCGTCGGCACCAGCGCCTGCACCAGCGTGTAGGCGGCGCGCACGTTGACCGCGAACTGCTTGTCGAACCGGTGCAGCGGCGCGGTCTCCACCGGGCCCGCCGTGCCGACGCCGGCCGCGACCACCAGCACGTCGAGCCGCCCGTAGGCGTCCACGTGCGCCCCGGCGAGCCGCCGCACGTCGTCCTCGGCCGCCATGTCGGCGGCCTCGGCGCGCACGGCGGTCCCGTGCGCGGCCAGCCCGCCGGCCGCGGCAGAAAGAGCCTCGCCGCCGCGCGCGCAGATCGTCAGGTCGTGCCCTCCGGCGGCGAGGCGCTCGGCGATGGCGAGGCCGATGCCCCGGGAGGCGCCGGTCACCAGCGCCGCGGGCCTGGTCGTCGTCTTGGTCATGCGCGAACGCCCTCCTTCGGTGCCCGCGGCCCGGCCGTCGGCGGCGCGGAGCGGGTCATGCGTCCCCGCTCGCGCGCAGGACGTTCTTCTGGATCTTCCCGGTCGACGTCTTGGGCAGCTCGCCGAAGACGACCTTCCGCGGGGCCTTGAAGTGCGCCAGCCGCTCGCGTACGTACGTGATGAGGTCGCCCTCGGTCACCGGCGGCGAACCCGGCCGCGGTGCGACGAAGGCGACCGGCACCTGGCCCCACTTGTCGTGGGGGACGCCGACGACGGCCGACTCCAGCACCGACGGGTGGCCGTCGAGCACCCGCTCCACCTCGACGGAGGCGATGTTCTCGCCGCCGGAGATGATGATGTCCTTGGACCGGTCGCGGATCTCCAGGTAGCCGTCGGGGTGGCGCACGGCCAGGTCGCCGGTGCGCAGCCAGCCGTCCAGGTCCACCTCGGCGGTGGCCTCCTCGTCGCGGTAGTAGCCGAGCATGACGTCGTTGCCGCGGACCACGATCTCGCCGATCGTCTCGCCGTCGGCGGGCACGTCCGCGCCCGAACCGTCCACGACCCGGATCCGCTCGGCGATCGTGTTGCCGACGCCCTGGCGGGCCTTGAGCTCGGCCCGCCGCGCCGGGGGCAGGTCGTCCCACTGCGGCTGCCACTGGTTGACGGCCACCGGCCCGAAGGTCTCGGTGAGCCCGTAGAGGTGGGTGACCTCCATGTTCAGCTCGGCCATGCGGGCCAGCAGCGTCGGGGTCGGCGGCGCGCCGCCGGTCTGCACCCGCACGGTCCGTCCCAGGGGGACGTCCACCCGCGCCTCCGGCGCGCTGGCGATCATGGTGAGGACGGTCGGCGCGGCGCTGAAGTGCGTGACGTCCTCCTCGCGCAGCAGCCGCCAGATCTCGGCGGGGTCGACGGCGCGCAGGCAGACGTGGGTGCCGCCGGCGGCGGTGACGGCCCAGGTGAAGCACCAGCCGTCGCAGTGGAACATGGGCAGCGTCCACAGGTAGGCGCTGCCGGGGCCGAGCCCGGTGTGCAGCGCCATGGCCAGCGACTGCAGGTAGGCGCCCCGGTGGTGGTACATGACGCCCTTCGGGCGTCCCGTGGTCCCGCTGGTGTAGTTGATCGCCAGCAGCCCGCGCTCGTCCTCGCACGCGATCGGCCGCGGCTCGGCCGCGGCCAGCAGCGCCTCGTACTCGTCCTCGGGGCCGCCGGCCACCACGAGCCGGACCCCGGTCGCCGCGGCGACCTCCCGCGCGCGCCCGGCCAGCTCGGCCGTCGCGACCAGCACCCGCGCGCCGGAGTGCGTCACGATGTGCGCCAGCTCCCCGGCGGACAGGCGGATGTTGAGCGGCACGAGCACCCCGGAGCGCATCGGCACCCCGTTGTGCAGCTCCAGCATCACGTGGCTGTTGACGCAGAGCGCCGCCACCCGGTCGCCGGGCCCGACGCCGAGGCCCGCCAGCGCTCCGGTGAGCCGCCGCGCCCGGTCGAGGAGCTCGCCGTACGTCAGGCGCGTGCTCCCGTCGATGACCGCGAGCCGGTCACGGAAGACGAGCCCGGAGCGCTCCAGGAAGGCGGAGGGGGTGAGCGGGGTGAACGTGAACGGTGCCATGGCGGTCCTTCACCGGGTCCGGGGCAGGAGGCCGGTCAGATCGCCGGGGACGGCGGCGACGGCGAGCGGGGGCCGGGCCGAGGCGAGCTCGTCGGGGTAGTAGCCCCAGCCGGCGCCGACGAAGCCGGTCCCGGCGGCGAGGGCGGCCTCGGCGTCGTGCGGGCCGTCGCCCACGTAGACGCAGTCGCCGGCCGTCCAGCCCGCGCGCTGGAGCCCGAGCAGGATCGGCGCGGGCGACGGCTTGCGCTCGATGGTGTCCTCGGTGGTGACGACCACGTCGAACAGCGGCAGCAGGTCCCGCGTGCCGTGCACGGTGCGCAGGTCGTGCTCGGTGCGGACCCGGCCCTTGTTCGTCACGATGCCGAGGCGCGACCCCTGCTCGCGCAGCGCGTCGAGCATGTCCACGGCGCCCGGGTAGAGGACGACCTTCCGGTGTCCCTCGTCGAGGTAGTGGCGCTCGTACCGGGACTCGCACTCGGCCGCGCGGTCGCCCGCGACCACGGCCATCACCTCGCGCATCCGCCAGCGCATCACCCTGCCCAGGCCGAGCTCCAGCAAGGTCTCCCAGCCCTGAGGGAGGGGGGCGAGCGCGGCCCGGTAGCAGTCCAGGATCGCCGGGCGGGAGTCGACGAGGGTTCCGTCGAGGTCGAACAGCACCGCGCGGGTCATCGGCCGGCCTCCCTGAAGGCGAGGAACCGGGCGGGGTTGGCGACGAGCGTCAGCTCGGCCAGCTCGTCGCCCAGGGCTTTCCTGATGGCGCCGAGGCAGGCGCCGAGCCCGGGGGAGCCGCCGTAGGCGCGCTGGTAGGAGCCGCGGCCGAGGTCGCCGGAGACCATCACCCGGGTGTGGCCGGCGTCGACGAGGCGGCGCACCATCGCGGCCCGGTCGGCGTCGTGGCCGTACTTGTCCTTGGTCCACTGGTCGAGCCCGAGCCAGGCGCCGCGGCGGGCCAGCGAGATCAGGTAGTCGGCTTCGAGGTTGCGGTCGAGGTGGCCGACGCAGACCTGGCCGAGGTCGAGCCCGGCGGCCTCGAAGACGTCGAGCTGCTGGTGGCCCAGGCGGCCCGCCTGGGTGTGGGTGAGGATCGGCGCGCCGGTGGCCCTGGCCGCGAGGGCCGCCGCCGTGAGCACCTTGCGCTCCACGTCCCACAGCTCCTCGGTGGAGCAGGTCCCGGCCTTGATGGCGCCGGCCCTGGTGTTCTCCGGGCCGAAGCCCGTCCGGATGTCGTCGACGAAGCCGGCGGCCAGCTCCTCACTGGTCCGCCTGGACGTGCCGGCCGGGTAGTAGATGCCCTTCTGCAGGCCGGTGCTCTGGACGATGCGGGCGCCGGTGGCCCTGGCGGCGGCCAGCGCGGCGGTGACGTCGCGCCCGTAGTCGACCGTGGTGAGCTCCACGAGCCCGCCGCCGCCGGCCGCGACGAGGTCGGCGACCTCCGCCTCGGCGCCCGCCGGGGTGCCGAACTCCAGGTCGGGGTCCTGGTGAACGGCGTAGGCCGGCGGCGCCGTGAGCAGGTGCTCGTGGATGAGCATCGCGCCCAGGGAGTCCGGGGACACGTCCCCGAGCACCGTGCGGACCAGCCCGGCCGGTTCTGCGGTGTACACGATCAGTCCTTTCCTTGGATGCCTGCGCGGCCGAAGCCGGCGAACAGCTCGCGCGCCGCGGCCTGCGCGTGCAGGAAGCGCTCGAACGCCTCCCGGTGCGGTTCGGCCATGCGGGGGTCGGGCTCGACCCGGCCCACGGTACGGACCATCGCCGACACCGCGGTCTCCAGGTCCTTCCAGATGCCGACGCTGACCGAGGCGAGGATGGCGACGCCGAGCGCGGCCGACTCGCTGGTGGTCACCAGTTCGACCGGCACCTGCAGGGCGTTGCTGAAGGTCTGCCGCCACACCCGGCTGCGCGCGCCGCCGCCGGTCAGCCTGAGCAGGCTCAGGTCGTCGCTCTGCCGCCGGTAGCAGTCCAGGGCGGCGTACACCTGGCCCTCGTAGACGGCGCGCAGGATGTCGCCGCGCGTGGACCCGTGCTCCAGGCCGAGCATGACCCCGCGCACGTTCCCGTCCTTGAAGGGCGCCTGGACGCCGGCGGGGGACAGGTACGGCAGGAAGGTCAGGCCGTGGCCGGCCTCCTGCGACGCCAGCGCCTCGGCCTCGACGGCGGCGAAGTCGGCCCCGTCGCCGTCCGTCAGGTCGCGGCAGAACGTGCGCACGGCCCAGTCGAACGTGCCCGCGCCCGCGGTGTGGGCCAGGCACCGGATCCAGTGCTCGCCGTCGGGCGACGGGTACACCCAGCCGACCCCGCGCAGGTCGTCGTCCAGGTGGCTGTTGACCAGCTGGTTCAGCCAGCTCGTGCCCAGCACCGACACGGCCTGGCCGGGCAGGACGACGCCGGTGCCGAGCATGGCGGAGATGGCGTCGCCGAGGCCGTTGGCGACCGGGGTGCCCTCGGGGATCCCGGTGGCCAGCGACGCCTCCCGGGTGACCGTGCCGATGATCTCCCCGGACGGGCGGACCTCGGGCGCCCTGGACAGGAACGCCTCCGCCCCGGTCAGCTCCATGAGCCGCGGCGAGATCCGGCCCGAGGCGATGTCGCCGGGCATCAGGGACACGTCGGTGGGGTCGGTGACCACGCGCCCGGTCAGGAACGCCTGGACGTAGTCCTTGGCGCAGCCGAAGTAGCGGGTTCGCGCGATCACCTCGGGCTCGTGCCTGGCCAGGTGCCCGAGGAGCAGCATGGTCATGCCGGGCAGCGCGCTGGTGGCCGAGATGTCGAGGTACTCCTCGTACAGCGGGCCCGCCTCGAACGCCGTCAGCGTGTCCAGGGTGCGCGCGTCCGGCCAGGCGATCGCGTTGCGGACCGGCCGGCCCGCCTCGTCGAGCAGCCAGGCGCCGGTCATGTGGCCGGACACGCTCACCGCGGCGATGTCCCCGGCCCGGCCGGGCAGGGCGGCGACGGCCTCGGCGACCGCGTCCATCGTGCTGCGCAGGCTCACCTCGGCGTCTTCCTCGTGCCAGCCCCGCCGCGGGCTCAGCACCTGGATGAACCGGGCGGCCCGGGACAGCTCGTTGCCGGCCTCGTCGAAGACGGCCGCCTTGGTGACGGTGGTCCCCTTGTCGATGCCGACGATCAGCCGGCTGCCTCCGGGAACGCTCATCAGTGGCCCACTCTTCTTCCGGACACCATGCGCCGGGCGCTGGTGCTCATGCCCACGGCCGCGATGAGCAGCAGACCCTGGAAGATGAACTGCGCGGAGGTGGACACGCCGTGGATCGCCATGCCGTTGAAGCCCACGGCCACGGTGACGACGCCGATGACCGTGCCCAGGACGTGGAACTCGCCGTCGCGCAGGCACGCCGAGCCCAGGAAGGCCGCGGCGAACGACGACAGCAGGTAGCCCTGGCCGCCCGCGATCTGGCCGCTGCCCACGTTCGCGGTGATCAGCACCCCGCCGGCGGCGGCGAGGATGCCGCACACCACGAACGCGAAGATGACCACCCGGTGCACCCGGATGCCGCTCAGCTCGGCGGCGGTCCTGTTGCCGCCCACGGCCTGCCACTCCAGGCCGAGGGAGGTGCGGTTGAGCAGCAGCCAGAGCACCCCGGCGATCAGGAAGAGGATGATGATCGGCCACGGGATCGGGCCGAGCTTGCCCAGGTAGACCTGGATCAGGTCCATCCCGCTGGCGTCCAGGCTCTGCGGCACGCCTGAGGTGACGATGTAGGTGGCGCCCATGACGACGCTGCCTATGCCCAGGGTGCCGACCAGGGCGTTGACCCCGAGTTTGGTCACGATCAGCCCGTTGACCAGGCCGATCAGCGCCCCCACGGCGAGGACCAGCCCGATGGCGCCCAGCTTGCCCCCGGCCGATCCCGCGTACAGCCCAGCGGTGAGCACGCCGGCGAGGCTGGCGGTGTAGCCGATGCTCAGGTCGAACTCCCCGACCACCAGGACCACGGTGAGCCCGAGCGCGATCACGACGGAGATCGTCGACTGCAGCAGGATGTTCTGGAAGTTGGTGAACGACAGGAAGCGGCTGCCGTCCAGCAGGGAGAAGACCAGGACGAGCAGGGCGAGGACGAGCAGCGTGCCGTAACGGCCGAGGAACTTGACGGCCACCAGCGTCACCGAGCTCGCGCCCGCCTGATCAGGCGGTGGCGGTGGGGCCGCGGGCGCGTCGGCCGCGATATGACGGGCGGTGTTCATGTGACTCTCCAGGTTCGTCTTTCTATGCCTGCTCGACGGCGGCCGGGCCGGCGGGCAGGAAGCAGAGGCGGGTCAGCTCGTCCTCGTCGAAACCGTCGTCGTTGTCGAACTGCGTGGTGGCGCGGCCTTCGACCATGACCACGATGCGGTCGCAGTACTCCAGCTCGGCCAGTTCGGAGGAGACGTAGACGACGCCGACGCCCTGGTCGGCGAGACCGCGGACCATCTGCTGGAAGTCGTAGCGCGCCCCGACGTCCACGCCCCGGGTGGGTTCGTCCAGCAGGAGCAGGCGCAGCCCGTCGACGGTCGCCCGGCCGAGCACCACCTTCTGCTGGTTGCCGCCGCTGAGCGACATGATCGAGTCGTTCAGGGACCGCGCTTTGAGCCGCAGCGACTCGGCGAGCCGCTGCGCGGATTCCCGGTAGCGGGACCGCCTGCTCAGGATGCCTCCGGGCCCGCCGCCCAGGGTGCGGAAGCGGGAGCTGGAGAAGTTGAAGACGATGTCCCGCTGCGTGAAGATCGCCTGTGCCAGGCGTTCCTCCGGTACGAGGACGACGCCCCTGGCCAGCGCCCTGGCCGGGTCGCGCGGCTGGTAGGGCCGGCCGTCGAGGCGGATCTCCCCGGCCGCGACGCGGCGGAGGCCGACCAGTGCCTCCAGCACCTCGGTCCGGCCGGCGCCGACGAGGCCGGCGATGCCGACGATCTCGCCGGGGTTCACCTCGAACGAGACGTCCGCCACGCGGCTCTGCAGCCGCAGGCCGCTGACCGACAGGAGCGGGCCGTCGGCGCGCGCGCCCGGCCTGTTCCTGGTGGCGGGGGCGGGCGCGGCGCGCCGGGCGCGGCCGCGGTCACCTCCGGCGTCGTGCGCGATGAGGTCGGCGAGCGCGTGCTCGTCGACGCCCCGCATCGGGCCGTCGTGCACCCGCTGGCCGTTGCGCAGCACGGTGATGGCGTCGCAGAGCCGGCTGACCTCGCCCAGCCGGTGGCTGACGAAGATGACGCCCGCCCCGGCCGCGACGCGGCGGCGGATGATGGAGAACAGCCCGTTCACCTCCTTCGGGCCGAGCGAGGCGGTCGGCTCGTCGAGGATGAGCAGGCGCCCGTCGCCCACCAGCGTCTTGGCCAGCGCCACGGTCGCCTGGTGGGCGGGGGACAGCTCGCGCATGACGGCGTCGAACGAGATGTCCAGCCCCCACTCCTCGAACAGCGCCATGTACGCGTGCTCGCGTTCCTTGGCGCCGGTCAGCTCGGGGTGGAGGTAGCGGCCCAGGTGGAGGTTCTGCCGCACGCTGAGCGCCGGGACGATGGCGAGCTCCTGGTGCGCCAGGCGCACGCCGGCGGCCGCCGCCTCCCGGATGTTCCCCGGGCGGAGGGCGGCGCCGTCGAGCTCGAAGCTGCCCTGGTCCGGCCTGGCGAGGCCGGCGAGGATCTTCACCAGGGTGGACTTCCCGGCGCCGTTGGCGCCGAGCAGCCCGTGCACCTCACCGCGTTGGACGGTGAGATCGGCGCCACGCAGGGCCTGGACGAGGCCGTAGTGCTTCACCGCGCCTCGCACCGACAGCAGGGGCGCGGAACCGTCTCCCGCCGCCCGCGCGGCCGCGTGCTCTGTCGCCATCACGTTGACTCGCCTTCCTCGTCATGCCTTGCCTGGTCGCCTGACCGTCAGTTTTGAAGCTCCGGGTTCTCCTGGAGCGTCTGGTCGATGTTGTCCTTGGTCAGCAGGACGCTGGGCGCGGTCACGTTCTTGGTCTGCCACGACCCGCCGGCGTCACGCCATTCCTTGATCATCTCGACGATCTGCTCGCCGGCCTTGTCGACCTGGATCCACAGCACGCCGGTGGCGTAGCCGTCCTTGATGGCCTGGATCGCGGGCTTGGAGATGTCCCAGGTGTAGAGCTCGTACGGGCCGCGGCCGGCCTGCTTCTCGGCGGACACGGCGCCGATGGCGGCCTCGGAGAAGCACGGCCAGATGACGAAGGTCGTCTGCCCGTCGTCCGGGTGCGCCTGCAGCCAGGCGGCGGTGGCCTCCTGCGCCGACTGCTCACCGCCGGGGATCTTCACTTCCTGGCGGGTGACGTTGACGTTGGACAGCCCGGAGAGCTTGGCGTCGAGGTCCTCGGCGCGGGAGCGGCAGGGGGCGCCGGGGGTGTAGCGCAGCTGGAGCAGCTCCACCTTCGGCTTGTCCTTGATCGCCTCGATCACCTTGTCGTTGACGTTGGCGGCGGCCACGAGCTCGACGGCGCCCGCCTCCCCGCCGCCGGCCAGCCCGCCCGCGGTCGAGAAGACCGGGATGTCGGCGGCCTTCGCGGCGGCGAGGCCAGCGGCCAGCTGGTCGGGGGTGTAGGTCTGCACGATGATGGCGTTCACGCCGCTCTGCACGAGGTTCTGCATCGCGGAGATGGCCTTGGCGGGGTCGCCGTCGGAGTTGATCTCCGTGGTCTCCCAGCCGATCTCCTTCATCTTCTTCTGGGCCGCCGTGCGCTCGTTCAGCGCGGTGATCTGCGTGGCGTCCAGGGCGACGATGCCCACCTTGAAGGGGTCACCCTCCGCCGGGGCGCTGCCCGCCTGGCCGGTGGAGGTGTCGGCCCCGCATGCGGCGACCAGGGCCGCCGTGGCGCCCACGGCGGCGAGCGCGCGGATTCTGCTGAACCGACGGGTCGACTTTGCGATCACGTCTTCTCCTGTCTTGTTGCGTCGTGCGAAGAGATGCAGTCGCATCCGATCCCGACGTAGCTCTAAGCGGGACGTCGGCCGCTGGGTAAAGCGATTTGTCCAACTCAGTGGACATATGACATCAGAGTGAGAATGAGATTTCAAGGGTGTTACAAGGGCAAGATATGGCGTTCTCGCAGGTGGGCGAGCCAGTGCCGGATCGAGTCCTCGGTGGACACGCAGTCATGGAAGCCCGCCTGGCGCACTTTGACCGTGCTCAGGAACTTCGGTGGCATGGGATCGTCCCTGCCGTACGCGAAGCAGCGGTCCGCGTAGTGGTGGGACTGGCCGAGCAGCTCCGCCAGTGACAGCGGGCGCAGCCCCCGGGTCCGTACGATCTCCGCCCACACGTGCTCGTGCCGGGGGATGAAGTCCGCCAGCGCCCTGGGCGTGTCGGCCGCGGGCTCCACGCCCAGCTCCGCCGCGATCGCGGGCCACAGGTCGCGCCATTCGAACACGTCACCGTTGGTGAGGTTGAAGGTCTCTCCCCAGGCCGCGGGCGACGTCCGGGCCCACGATAGCGCCGCCGCGACGATCCGGGCGTCGACCGCCTCCCAGACGTACGACCGCCCGCCCGGGAAGCCGAACGGGAGGCCGAGCCGCGCGCAGAGCGCCGCGTAGACCCCGATGACGGGGACCACGTTCATGGCCGAGCCGGTCGCCCCGCCGATCAGCATCTGCGGGCGGAAGACGGTGATCTCGAACCCGTGCCGCCCGGCCGCCTCCCGGAGGTAGTCCTCCTGCAGCCAGTAGAAGTTCGGGTGGGGGTCACGCGGCTCCCGCTCGCGGGACGGGATCCGGCGAGGCGGGTGGACGTGACCGCCGTACGCCTTCGCGCCCTGCATGAGGCTGACATGGCGGAGGGCCGGCCGGGGCGCCCGGACGAGTGCTTCGACGAGGTTCGTGAGCATGGCCAGGTTGGTCTGCATCTGATCTTCTTCGAGCCATCCGGCCACCAGGCCCGGCTTCTCGAACAGCGCCGCGTAGACCACGTGCGTCACGCCCTCCAGGCGCCCGAGGGCGTCCCGGCACGCGGCCGCGTCCGTCAGGTCCACGGCGACGTGCCGGAGCCGGGGGTGCGGCTCCACGTCGGGAGGCCGGCGCGACAGGGCGACCACGTCCAGCCCGTCGGCCAGGAAGCGTTCGGCGGCGGCCTGCCCGATGACGCCGGACGCGCCCGCCACGAGGACCGTCATGATCCGTCACCGGCGGCGATGAGGGTCTTCATCAGGCCGGCGGGCCCGCCGCCGAAGACGCGCCCGGGCGCCTCGCGCACCGGCACCACGTCGCTGACCAGCGCGTCGAGAGGCAGGCCCGCCGTCCCCATGAGGCTCACGGCGCGGGCCATGTGGTCGCCGGTGTAGACGCGGGACCCCACGAGCCGCTGCTCCTTGAACATCACCTGGGACATGGGCACCCGCGCCGGCCGGTCGGTCAGCGCGCCCACGAGGACGGTGCCGCGCGGCCTGGTGACCTCGGGCGCGGCCGCGTAGGAGGCGTCGGCGCCCGACACCTCGAAGCTGACGTCGACCCCGCCGGGCGCGCGGTTCAGGCACCACGCCGTCACGTCGGCGGCGAGCGGGTCGGTCACGGTCATGCCTAGCTCGGCCAGCAACTCCCGCCGGTCCGCGCGCGGCTCCGCGACCAGCACCGCGCCGGCGCCGGAGAGCCGGGCGACCAGGCTCAGGAGCGCGCCGATGGGGCCGCCCCCGAAGATCATGACTTTGTCGCCGGCCGCCACGCCGGCCCTGGCGACCATGTGCACCGCCACGGAGAAGGGCTCGGCGAGCGCCGCGACCCGCGCCGGGACGCCGTCCGGCAGCCGGTGGAGCCGGTCGGCGGGGACCACGACGTGGCTCGCCGCGCCTCCGTCGCGGTCGATGCCGTACAGGCCGAGCGTCTCGCAGATGTGCCGGTGCCCGCGGGCGCAGGTGCGGCACACGCCGCAGCTGATGAGGGGCTCCACCGCCACCGGGTCGCCGGGCCGCAGGCCGGCCCGGTCCAGATCGCCGCCGACGGCGCGGCCGGCCATCTCGTGCCCGATGACCACGCCGGGCCGGACCCGGGCCAGGCCGCCGCGTACCAGGAGGTGGTCGGTCCCGCAGACGCCGACGTGGCCGATCTCCACGAGAACCTCGCCCCGGCCGGGCTGGGGGTCGGGCACGTCGCGGACTTCGACCGCGCCGGGACCGGCGTAGACCAGGGCCTCCATGGCGTTCCTCTCGCTGAGTCGGGGCGATGACGAGAAAGCGTCGCAACCAGAACGGTAGATGTCAATGAGTAGGACACACATTCGTTGGATGAGACTAACTTGTTGTCTGATCTCATGAACTGAGAGCATGTCCCATTGACTGAGTCTTGATCTTCGTTCATAGTGGGAGCGGGTAGCCCTGGATGGCTAAGCCGATGGCCCTGACACCACGTAAGGAACCGA
This sequence comes from Nonomuraea sp. CA-218870, assembly GCF_050936535.1. Lineage (NCBI taxonomy): Bacteria > Bacillati > Actinomycetota > Actinomycetes > Streptosporangiales > Streptosporangiaceae > Nonomuraea > Nonomuraea sp. CA-218870. The sequence continues at coordinate 1,047,852 of NZ_JBNJMN010000002.1, forward strand.
CTGCATGCCGGCAAGTGAAGGCGCGCCCCTCACGACCTCATCGGAGCTGGTCGAGCGGATTCGCGAGCGCGCCCAGTTCGTCCGCCTCGAGACCGTCCGCCTGATCTCGATCGCCAAGACGGGGCACTATTCGTCGACGTTCTCGTGCGCCGAGATCCTCGCGACCCTGTACTACGGGGTGCTGCGCCTGCGGCACGGAGACCCCGGGTGGGCCGACCGCGACCGGTTCGTCATGGGCAAGGGCCACGCCGCCGTGGGGCTCTACCCGATCCTGGCCGACCACGGGTTCTTCGACCCCGAGCTGCTCGACGGCTACACCCGCCTCGGCAACCCGCTCGGCGACCACCCCGACATGACCAAGGTCCCGGGCTGCGACTTCAGCTCCGGGTCTCTCGGCCACAACCTGTCCGTCGGCCTCGGGATGGCGCTCGGCGCCCGCATGACCGGGCGGGACTTCGACGTCTACGCCCTGCTCGGCGACGGCGAGCTGCACGAGGGCCAGATCTGGGAGGCCGCCGCCGCGGCCGGCCACTACGGCGTCGGCAACCTGGTCGCCATCGTCGACCGCAACGGTTACTGCCTCGACGGCAAGGTCGACGACATCATCGCGATCGAACCCCTCGCCGACCGGTGGCGGGCCTTCGGCTGGGAGGTCGAGGAGGTCGACGGTCACGACGTGCCGGCGCTGCTCGACACCCTGCTGCGCATCCGCGACCGCGAGATCGCCAAGCCCACCGCCGTCATCGCGCACACCGTCAAGGGCAAGGGCGTCGGCTTCATGGAACGGGACTTCGGCTGGCACCTGGGCTGGCTCGCCGAACAGGACGAGGCCGCCGTCGTCCGCGAACTGAAGGACGAGAAGTGGATCTGAACACCGAGAGCCTGATTCCCCTCGGCGCCGACGGCCGGCCGATGGCCGAGGGCACCTGGCACATCCCCAGCATGCTGCTCAAGTCGCCCGGCCTGCTCGCCCTCGGGGAGCAGCTGGGCGCCCTGGTCGACGAGGGCCGCCCGGTCGTCGTGCTCACGCCGGACCTGTCGTACTCCAACGGCCTGTGGGCGTTCCGGGAGAGCCACCCCGACCGCTACCTGCAGATGGGCGTCAGCGAGCAGAACTCGGTGTCCGTCGCCGCCGGCCTGGCCACCACGGGACTGCAGCCGTACGTCACCGGCTTCGCCTCCTTCCTGGCCCTGCTGTGCTGCGAGCAGATCCGCACCGACCTCGCCTACACCCAGCAGCCGGTCCGCCTCGTCGGCCACCACTCCGGCATCACCTTCGGCTTCTACGGCACCTCCCACCACGCGACCGAGGACATCGCGATCATGCGGTCGATCGCGAACATGACCGTCGTCGCGCCCGCCGACCACGTGGCGATGGGCGCGCTCATGAGGGCGTACGCCGACCACCCGCTCCCCGTCTACTTCCGGATGGGCCGCGGCCGCGAGCCCCTGGTGTACCAGCCGGGCGACGAGCGGATCCAGCCCGGCAAGGCGGTCGTGCACTCCCTGGGAGACGACCTCACCATCATCGCCACCGGCACCTCGGTGCACCCGTCCCTGGTGGCCGCCGAGGAACTGCGCGGCGCGGGCTACAGCGTGGGCGTGATCGACATGCATACGATCAAACCGCTGGACGCGGCCGCCGTCAGGGCCGCCGCCGAGCGGTCGCGCGGGCTGATGACGGTCGAGGAGCACAACGTGTACGGCGGACTCGGCGGCGCGGTCGCCGAGACGCTGACCGACCACGGGATCGGCGTGCCGCTGCTGCGGCACGGCATCCGCGACGAGTACGCCCCCATCGGCCCGCCTACCCATCTCTACCGCCACTACCGCCTGGACGGGCCGGGCGTCGCCGAGGAGGCCCGCGCGTTCCTGACGTCAGGAAGGATCACCTCCGATGTCCGCTGAGTCACGACCAGTCGCGCTCGTCACGGGCGCCGCCCGCGGGCTCGGCGCCGCCATCGCCGCCAGGCTGGCAGGGGACGGCTTCGACGTCGTGCTCGCCGACCTGGACGCCGACGGCGCCGCCGCCACGGCGCAGGCGGTCGCAGACGTGGCCGCGAAGGAAGGCGGCACGGCCGTCGCCGCGCAGGCCGACGTCACCGACGACGACAGCGTCGCCCGGCTGCTGGACGAGGTGGGCACCCGCTTCGGACGGCTGGACGCGCTGATCAACAACGCCGGCGTGATCGCGCGGGCCCCGGCCGAGAACTTCCCCACCGAAGGCTTCATGCGGGAGCTCGACGTCCACCTCGGCGGCGGCATGCGCTGCTCCCGCGCCGCCTTCCCGCTGCTCGCCCGCAGCCCCAGGGCCGCGATCGTCAACCTGGCGTCGGTGGGCTCGACCTTCGGCCTGCCGCTGCGGCTCGCCTACACCACGGCCAAGACCGGCGTCTCGGGGCTCACCCGGGTCCTGGCGGTCGAGTGGGGCGGGCGCGGCATCCGGGTGAACGCGGTCGCGCCCGGCTACATGGACACCGACATGTTCCGCTCCGGGCTGGCCCTGGGCGTCCTCGACGAGGAGACCCTGCTGCGGCGCACCCCGCTGGGCAGGTTCGGCAGGCCGGAGGAGGTGGCCGACGCGGTGGCCTTCCTGGTCTCCCCGCAGGCGGCGTTCGTCACCGGGGTGGTGCTGCCCGTCGACGGCGGCATCACCGTCGACGGAACCTTCCACCGGGACTGACTTTCCCGATCGTTGATCGGACCAGTGTCACGCCACCACCAAGATAGGGTTTGTTCCATGAGAGGACAGGCTTCGCCAGGCACCCCCTCCGCCGGAGACGGGGAGCCGGTCGGCCTGCTCGACAAGGCGTCCGCGATCCTGGAGATCCTCGCCCAGCGCGAGTGGGTCAGCGCGGCGGAGCTCGCCGAGACGCTGCAGGAGCCGCGCAGCACCATCCACCGGCTGCTGCGCAACCTGGCCGCGCTCGGCTGGGTCGAGTCCGGCACCCGCGGCCAGTGGGGCATCGGCCTCCACCTGTTCCGCCTCGGCTCCGGCGCGGTCCGGCGGATGGACGTGCGCCGCGCCTCCCTGCCGCACATGCAGCACCTCCACGACGAGAGCGGCGAGACGGTCTTCCTGTGCATCCGGCGCGGCCTCGACGCCGTCTGCGTCGAGCGGCTCGACGGCCGCCGGGTGCAGAGCCTGGCGCTGCAACTGGGCGGCTCCATGCCGCTCCACCTGGGCGCCGGGCCGATGGCGATCCTGGCGTTCTCTCCCGAGGACGTCTATCGCGAGTGGCTGCTCGACCTCGCCGAGAACGGCGCGAAGGACGGCGGCACCGCAGCGGAGATCAACGAAGAGGTCAAGGTCACTCGCCAGCGCGGCTACGCCGTCTCCGACCAGAACGTGACACCGGGCATCGCCGCCGTCGGCGCCCCCGTGTTCAACTTCCGCAACGAGCTCGAAGGCGCCCTCTCCGTGAGCGGCCTGCGCGACGTCATCCTCGACCCCGCCAACCGGCTGGCCGAGCAGACCGTCGAGGCCGCCGAGCGGGCGTCGCGCGACCTCGGCTGGGCCCGCCCCGCCACCTGGTGGGGCAAGCCCCTGCCCTCCGACTCACACCGCTAGCCCGACCACCCCGCACCCACCGGGTCCGGCGCCGACCCCGCCCTGCGCCGACCGCCCCCTGCGCCGACCGCCCCCTGCGCCGACCGGCCCGCGCGCCGACCGCCCCCTGCGCCGCTCAACTCTGTACGCCGATCGAGCCGTACGCCGACCACACCGTACGCCGACCGAGACCTGTGCCGACCGAGACCTGTGCCGACCGAGACCTGTGCCGACCGAGACCTGTGCCGAGCGAGACCTGTGCCGACCGAGAAAGGAACGACGTCATGACGGAGACACCTACCGCCGACATGATCCGGAGCGCCGCCGCGATCCCCTACCGCGGACCGCTCCTGCCGAACACCGTGGACGACCTCGTGGAGCTCGGCGCGCTGGACGCCGAGTGCGACGAGCGCCTGTGGGTGCCGCAGGCACCGGACGTGACGTTCCGTCCGCTCCTGCTCAGCCCGACCCAGGGCTACTTCGTCAACATCCTGCGGGTCAGGAAGTCCGGCATCCTGTCACGCCACCGGCACGCCGGCCCCGTCCACGCGACGACGCTCCGCGGCCGCTGGCACTACCTGGAGCACGACTGGTGGGCCGAGGAGGGCAGCTACGCCTTCGAGCCGCCGGGCGACATCCACACCCTCGAAGTGCCGGAGGGCGTCGAGGAGATGCGGACCCTGTTCCACGTGACGGGCGCGTACATCTACGTCGACCCGGACGGCAACCCCACGGGCGTGGAGGACGTCTTCTCCAAGATCGAGAACGCTCGCCGTCACTACGCCGAGGTGGGGCTGGGCGCCGACTACGTGGACCGTTTCATCCGCTGACCGGCTCTCGCCGCGGCACCGGACGCGCCACCGGGGCGGTCCCGGACCCCGTACCGGACGCGCCGACCCGCCGTCGGACACGGTCCCCGCAGGGCCGGTCAGGCGCGGACGGCGGGGGCGCCGCACACGCCCGGCAGCATGCAGTGTCAAGCGTGTACGGGGGAGTCAGCAGTCGCAGGAGCAGTTGCAGCAGCTGCAGCAGTTGCAGCACTCGCCGCAGTTGCCGCAGTTGCCGCAGTTGCCGCACGCGTCCCAGCCCGAGCAGTCGAACCGCCGGCAGCAGGAGCTCTCGTGCTCCTCGTCCCACGGCGGCCGGTACAGGCCGCACGTGCAGCAGGCCAGGGCGGCGCAGGCGAACGACAGCAGCCCGCCGGGGTCCCGCTTCGGCGGCCGGCTCCCGGGCGGCGCGCCGGGATGACCGGGGTCGCCCGGCGGGGCCTCCGGCGCCTGCCCGTGGCCGCGGGGGCCGGCGGTCGCGAAGGCGCGGGAGACCGCCCTGCCGGTCTCCCTGACCAGCAGGGCGCGCGCCAGGCCGGGACGCGCCAGGTCCAGTTCGTCCACGGCCGCGCCGAGCCCGGCCCGCGCGTCGTCGCAGTGCCGTCGCGCCTCGTCCAGCCCGGTGCCGGTGGCGGTCAGCGGGTTGTACGCGCCGGACGCCGTGTCGGCGGCCATGTCCTCCACCGCGTCGATCAGGTGGGCCAGCCTGCCGAACTCGCGCCCGGCCGTCTCCAGCGCCTCCCGGTTGTGCGGCTTGCCCGTGAGCACCGCGGTGTGCGCGAAGGCGGCGGCCACGGCGTCCTCGGTCGGCCCCGTCAGTTCCCGCAGCGCCGTCGTCCCGGCCGGGGCTCGTTCCAGGACCGCCTGCCGGTGGGCCGCCCGCGTCAACAGGCCGGGGTCGAACCCCAGCGCGCCGGCCGTGGCGGCTCCGGCCGAGGACCAGCGGCGCGCCAGGCGTCCGGCGCCGGCCGCCACCGGGCGCCGGGCGAACACGCCGTCCCGGTCCGCCACGTGATCGCGTACCTTGCCCGCCGCCAGGAGCAGCGACACCGAGGCCGCCAGTCGCACCCCTTCCGCCTCCACCACGTCGGCGCCCCTGAACCCGCGCAGCGCGCACGCGCCCGCCCGACGGCGGGGCGCGGAAGCCGGGGACTGCGCCTCGGTGAGGACGGACACGAGCAGGCCGTCGTAGTTCGTCACCACGCGGGACAGGTGCCCGTGTTCGTCGCGCAGGGCCAGGCAGAGTCCGCACAGATGACCCATCCAGTCCGCGAAGAGGCCCTCGCACATGACGTGCCGACACGGGCGGACGATGCCGAACATATGTCCCCTTTTACGTGTATTGCGCGCCAACCGTAGCACCCGAGTGCCGTGCGGCTCGTGGATTCCGGACGGCCCACGCCCGGATCCTCCGGGCCCGTACGGACAGGGAATCCGGCGAAGGGAAGCGATCCGGCGACGACGGTCGCGACCGGCGATCCCCGGGGCCGGGACGGGAACGCGCCGGGGCTACGGATCACGGTTCTTCAGCAGCTGGGGCAGGGCCGCCAGGGTCGCCGCGCCGGCGCCGCCGCCGCTGAGCAGGGCGGCCGGCCACGCGGCGCCGGTGGCCAGGACGAGCGCGCAGGTGATCGCGGCGACCAGGATCGCGAGGGTGAGCGTGAGCAGCTGACAGGTGGTGAACATCGGGTCCTCTTCCCTTCAGGCGCGGTCGTCGGCCCAGAAGTCGATGAGCTCGTCGGGTGTCAGGTCCTCCGGGCGCGCGGCGGGCGGCGTGCGCCCGGTCGCGAGCACCCAGGTCGTCAGGAGCGTGATCAGCAGGTGCTCGTCCGCCGGGCAGGGGGCGTCGGCACGGTACGCGAAACTCGACGGGCGAGCCGTGAACAACGGCATGGGCGACGGCCTTTCCTGGAACGGTGGTGAGCGCCCCCACCGTGGCGGGCCGGGAAGGGGTCGGGCCAGCGGCCCAAACGGGTTCGGACGAGACCGGAGAAGATCGGAAAAGGCGCCGCTGGGGGAAAGGCGATGCGCGATCGTACGATCTCATCCGGATTTTTCCGGATTTACCGGGAAACGCGCCGCTCAAGGCGCGCGCGCCCCGCACCGGCACCGTCATGATCAGCGGAATCAGGGCCGAGGCCGCACCTGGGACCTCTGAGCCGGAGACCCCTTGGAGTGGCCACTGATACCGGACGAGATGGAAATGAGAGAACCATCCTGGCTGCGAGATTTTTTCTGTAAATATGGCGACATCTGCCGTCAACACCGCCAAGGACGATGACCGAAACCCCTGCGGGCAAGTTCCACGCCGCCTTCATTGCCCAGCTCAAAGAGCTGCGAGAATCGGCCGGCCAGCCGAGCTATTCCGAGATGAACCTGCTGTCACGCGCAGAGGACGTCCCCAAGGAGCTGCCCGCCAGCACGCTCAGCGACATCCTCAACTGCAAGCGGGAACGCCTCCCCGACTGGAAGCTCGTCGCCTCCTTCGTGATGGTCTGTCATCGCCACGCCGCGCAGACGGGTCTGCCGACGGCCCGCCTCGGCACGCTGGAGCAGTGGCAGAGCCGCTGGCTCGCCGCCAGGAGCGAGCAGCCGGGGCCACAGGTGACCGGCTCGTTCGACCTCTACCGGACGCCCGCCGACGAGGCCGAGCGCCGCACCTCCAGAACCGTCGCCTACCTGGTCCGCCGGGCGGCCGAGGGCGGCTCCGAGCCCGCCTACCGCCTGGCGATCGTGCACGCGCTGGCGGGCGAGGTCGCCGAGTCCCGGTACTGGGCCCACATCGCGGTCCACCGCCGCCATCCCGGCGCCGAGCCCTTCACCGGTGATCGGCCCCCGCTGACGCTGGCGGCGGACCTGGCCTTCGGCTACGGCCAGGCGTACGAGCGGGAGAGCACGAACAAGCACGACATCGCCAGGTTCTACTACAAGCTCGCCGCCGACCACGGCCACCCGGGCGCGGCCGAACGGCTCCGGGCGCTGCGCTCCGTCCCGTTCGGCAAGCTGCTCCCCGCCCCCGTCCGCCCCCAGCCTCTGTCCGAACCCGCTCCCGTCCGGCCCCGGCCCTTGCCAGAACCCGGTCCCTGACGCCCACGCCATCACCCCGCACCCCCGCCCTGACGACCGTGTCACGCGCCGCCTGCCCGCGTGCCCGTTCCCCGGGTACGCCGTACAGTCGATGCATGCCCGAGCGCCGTGTCGTCGTCGTCGGTTATCCCGACGCGCAGTTACTCGACATCGCCTGCGTGACGTCCGCGCTGCAGAGCGCGAACTGGAGCGGGGCGGCCCCCGAATACGAGATAGTCCTGGCCACCCCCGGCGGACACCCCATCACCTGCGCCAGCGGCCTGACCTTGCAGGCCCACGAGGCCCTCGAACAGCTCAGAGGCCCGCTCGACACGCTCGTCGTGTCCGGCGGCATCGGGTGCATGGCGGCCGCCGACAACCCGCTGGTCATCGCCCACGTCCGCCGTCTGGCGAGGGAGAGCCGCCGTGTCGCGTCGGTCTGCACCGGGGCGGAGATCCTGGCCGAGGCGGGCCTGCTCGACGGGCGGCGCGCCACCACCCACTGGGAGTGGGCGCGGCATCTGGCCGCCAAGTACCCGAAGATCCAGGTGGACCCCGACCCCATCTTCATCCGCGACGGGGACGTCGCCACCTCGGCCGGGGTGACCAGCGCCATCGACCTCACCCTCGCCTTCATCGAGGAGGACCACGGCCCCGAGGTGGCCCGGAGGGTCGCCCGCCACCTGGTCACCTACCTGCAGCGGCCCGGCAACCAGGCCCAGATGAGCATGTTCACCGCCGCGCCTCCGCCCGACAACAGCCTGGTCGAACGGGTCATGCGCCACATCGTCGCCAACCTCGCCGGTGATCTGACCACGTCCACCCTGGCCGCCGGCGCGGGGGTGAGCGACCGTCACCTGACCCGGCTGTTCCTCAAGCACGCGGGCCTGACCCCGGGCAGGTTCATCCGGCACGCCAGGACCGAGGCCGCGGCCCACCTGCTGGCCTCCACGTCCCTGCCGGTGGCCGTGGTGGCGGCCCGATGCGGCTTCGGCACCGCCGAGACGCTGCGCCAGGCCTTCGTCGACCGTTACGGGGTGCCTCCCTCGCACTACCGGATGACCCAGTCCTCCGCCGCGGAGCGCGCCCCCGCCTGACCGCTCCCTCCAGGGGGAGGTTCACAGCGCGGGACGGGCGGCGAGCCGGACGCCGAGGTGCGCGTGCGCGCCGAGCAGCACGGCCGCGCTGACCCACACCGAGACGGTGGAGCCGCCGAAGATCTGCGCCACCATGGTCACCGGGAACCACATCCCCGCGGCCAGGGGCAGCCAGCGGGCGGCTCCCCGGTAGCGGCCCCGGACCGCGACGGTGACGCCGAGGGCGAGCATGCCGAGCTGGCTCAGCGGCCAGCAGGCGTCCAGGATCATCAGCGGCAGCGGGAACTCGTCGTGCGTGGCGTACCCGAAGGACAGCGCGTTGAGCAGGAACGCGCCGGCCAGGAACACCAGCAGGCCGTACGGGATGACGCGGGTCCAGCCGTCACCGGCGCCGCGGGTCGCCCGGACCACCAGGACGTAGGCGAACAGGCCTACCACGAAGAGCATGCCGGTGATGGTGTCGAGCGTCTGGATGCCCTTCTGGATCTCGTCGCCGACGATGGCGATCCCGGTGGCCCAGGCGGCGGATCCGATGGCCAGGAGGAGGCCGGCGGCGCGGATCGTCCCCGGCGTGAGGGTGGGCTGGACGGTGTTGCCGGACATGGTGTGGGCGGACACGGGTGCTCCTTCTTCGGTCGTTCGTCGAGAAGCACCATCGCGGCCTCGCGTCCCGGGCGGCCAGGGAGCGGAGTCACGCCCGGGTCCCCGTCCCGGCCCGCCGTGACGGGGACCCGGGTCCCGGCCTGGCCGGGACCGCCGCCCCGGGGGCACCGCCGGGGGTCAGCGGCCGAGGCCGGCCTCGCGGGCCCGCACGATGGCCTGGGCCCGGTCGGCGACCTGCAGTTTGGCGAACACGTTGGAGACGTTGTTGCGCACGGTCTTCGGCGCCAGCGACAGGCGTTCGGCGATCTGCCGGTTGGCCAGCCCGGCCGCGATGAGGCCGAGGATCTCCCGTTCCCGGGCGGTGAGCTGCGGGAAGGGCTCCTCGCGCGGCACGCGGACGGCGGCGAGCCTGGCGAAGTAGCGCGTCACGCGCTCCGCCAGCGCCGGACCGAAGATCACCTCTCCGCCCGCCACCGCCGTGATCGCGCGCAGGATCTCGGTCTGGTCGGCGCCCTTGAGCAGGTAGCCGCGGGCTCCGGCGAGCATGGCGGCGAAGACGCTCTCGTCGTCCTCGTGCATCGTGAGCACCAGCACGTGGGTGCCGGGGCAGGCGGCGACGATCCGCTCGGTGGCCCGCACCCCGTCGAGGCGGGGCATCCGCAGGTCCATCACCACGACCTCGGGCGCCAGCCGGACGGCCTCGGCGACGGCCTCCTCGCCGTCGGCGGCGGTGCCCACCACCTCGACCTGGCCGGTGGAGTGGAGCATCATGCGCAGGCCGTCGCGGTAGACGGGATGGTCGTCGGCCAGCAGCACCCGGGGGCTCACGCCGTCACCGCCCCGGCGGGCAGTACGGCGCGGACGACGGTGCCGCCGTCCGGTCCCGGGCCGACCGCGCACCGGCCGCCCAGCTCCGCCGCCCGCTCGCGCATGCCGACCAGGCCCACGCCCGCGACCGCGCCGGGAGGCACGCCGCACCCGTCGTCGCTCACCTCGACCTCCAGCTCGTCCCCGGCCACGGCGACGCGCACGCGGCAGTTGGCCGCGCGGGCGTGCCTGGCGGTGTTGGTCAGAGCCTCGCAGACGATCCGGTACGCCGCCACCTCGGTCGCGGCGGGCAGCGACGCGAGGTCGCCGTCGGTGTCCACCCGGACGGCCAGGGAGCCGTCGCGGAACCTGGCCGCCTCATGGCGCACCGCCCCCGCGAGCCCGAACTGGTCGAGGGCGGGAGGCCGCAGGTCGTGCACCAGCCGCCGCACGTCGCCGAGCATGCCCGCCAGGTCCGCCCTGACCTGGTCCAGGGCCGCACGGGCGGCGCCGGCGTCGCGGTCCATGAGGTTGTCCGCGGCCTGCGTTTTCAGCGCGGCCGCGGCCAGGGTCGGCCCGAGCCCGTCGTGCAGGTCGCGGCGGAGCCTGCGCCGCTCCTCGGCCACGCCGGTGACCAGCCGCTCGCGGCTGTGCTGCAGCTCGTCGGTGAGCGCGGTGGCCCGTACGGCGGCGGCGGCCTGGCGCACCACGTCGGCGAGGAGCCGCTGGGCGGCCTCGGCCGGCCAGGCGCCGGGGCGCGGCACTAGGGCGAGCCGGCCGATCGGCGCCCCCCGGTAGGCGAACGGCAGCACCACCGGGTCACCGAGCGGCCGGCCGTGCTCCACCGTGAAGGCCGTGCCGTCGGGGCGGTCCAGCTCGACCCGCACGTACGGTGACCGGAACGCCGCCGACACCGCCTTGGCCACTTCCAGCAGCAGTTCCTCCGGCCTGGTGGACTCCTCCAGCCGCCGGGCGAGCGCCGAGACGATCTCGTACGGCTCGGGACGCCCGGTCAGCACCCGGTCCACCCACCGCCGGACCCGTTCCCGCAGCGGCGCGTAGACGACGCCCACCGCGACCGCCGCGAGCACCGCCGCGACCGGCTCGCCGATCAGCGCGCCGAGCCCGGCGAACAGCGGCACGTCGATGGCGACGACGGCGAGCGCGAGCCCTCCGTACAGCAGCGTCCAGCCGAGCACCGGGTCGACGTCGTAGAGCCGATAGCGGCTCACCGCCACCAGGACCGCCGCGGCCAGCGCCACCAGCGACAGCACGAACCCGAGATCCTGCGGGACACCCTCCAGGAAGGCGGAGCCCGCCATGAGGGCGATGTTCAGCATCCCCGCCAGCAGCATCCAGCGGAGCTGGGCCCGCCGCTCGCCTGAGGAGCCGCGGAACCGCCACGCGAAGGCCGCCACCGGGATCAGCAGGCCCACCACGAGCAGGTACGGCGACGCCCCGAGCGCGGCCTGCCAGAAGGCGCCGGGGAGCGTGGGCCCCGGCGGGTCGAGGCCGGGCAGGTATCCGGTCGGCGACACGTCACGCCACGGCACGAGCAGGTAGATCAGGACGGCCAGCCCCGACGCGCCGAGCGCGACGCCCGCGGCCCACCTCCACCGCGGCGAGGGCAGCCGGCCGTCGGGGAAGAACAGCAGGACGAGCAGCGGCACCAGGTTCAGCAGCGGGCCCAGCCGCGCCCCGGCGTAGACGGCGGCGGCGGTCAGCGGCAGCGCGCCGCCGTGGCGCGTCAGCGACAGCACCGCGTACGCGCCCGCCAGGCCGTTCACGGCGGTCACCAGGCCGCCCGCGACCAGCAGCAGGGTCATCAGGTGGCGCGGCAGCCGGGCCGCCAGCACCCCTCCGGCGACCGCCAGCGCCGCGCCGGGCACCGCCGACGACCAAACCGGCCAGTCCATCGCCTCCGGCCTGGTCACCGGGCCGGTGGCGACCTCGACCGCGATCGCCGCCGCGGCCGCCAGCACGGCCGCCCCGGCCACCCCCATCACCCCCGCCGCCACCCACCGATCACGTCCCACAGAACCGGTGGTGAGGGTCTCGGGGTGGGCGGGGCCGGGATGGTGGGCCGTGGGCGGGGGGTGGCCGTCGACGGCGGGGTCGGACACGTCGTCAGGGTGTCACACGCCGCGTCCCGCCGGCACGGGACCGGTGTCCCGGACGGGCGGGACACCCGTCCTCCGTGTCCACCGGCCCGGACAGGACGGCGCTCGGGGCCGCGATCTCCGGCGTCCTGGGACACACCCGATCCAGAACCGAGTACGGTTCACGCAATGGGATAAGAAAAGGGGATATTTCATGGTTCCTGCCGACCCATCGCTCGACTCGACGTCGGTCTGCCTGGAGGACGAACTGGCCCGCTGGGCGTCGTTGAGCGGCATAGCGGTGGAGACGTGGGCGCTGCCCGATGACGGCTTACCCGCGCACGTCGACGCGGTCGTACGGCCGGTGATCCGCGCCGTGCTGGCGGAGATAGAACAGCACGGGCTGGCCCGTACGGTCGCGATCGCCCTGACCGTGAGCCCGGCCCGCGTGCGCCTGACGGTCAGTGACGACGGCGCGGGGATGCCGGTGGCGGCGCTGGAGGCGCGCCTGGCGCAGGGCCGCGCGGCGTTCGCGGCCATGGGCGGCTCGCTCACCGTCCACAGCGTGCCGCGGGAGGGCACGACGGTGAGCGGCGTCATCCCGCGTGGGAAGACCGGCTGACGCGGCGGCGGTTCACCAGTCGCCGCGGTAGAGCTGGCCGCGGACCGCGCCGCCGGGGAACTGCTTGGTGTGCAGGTTGACGTACCAGTTCTTCGGGTTGTTCCAGATGCGGCGGCCCAGCGCGGGGGTGACCGGAGCGCTGCCCGCGACGCCGTTGACGCCGGGCGGCAGGCCCTTCCTGGCTTCGAAGAAGGGCACGGCCACGGGGCCGTTCCCGCCCTTGGGCGCGCGGTGGATGTGCGCGGCGACCGGCGCGCCGATCCGCTTCCACGCGGTGGCGAACCAGACGCGCCTGCCCTGCGGCTGCACCAGCCATCCGGCCCGCCCGTCGCGGTCGCCCACCTTGGTCCCGGGCGCCGGCACCTCTTGGCGGCCGTCGGCCCGCGTGGTGAGCGTCCTGCCGAACCCGTGCGCCAGCACCGACTCCAGCTCCACCGGGCGGATCCGGTACAGCTGGGCCCGCACCGCCCCGGCGGCGTGTTGGGCGTTGTGCAGGTTGGCGTACCAGTTGCCTGGGGCGGCGGCGATGCGGTGGAGCAGCCGGACGTCGGCGACCCGGACCGTGCCCTTGACGGCGTGCAGGCCGGCGGGCAGGGCCTGGCCGAAGAACGGGACCTTGACCTCGCCGTTCTCGCCCGCCCGTCCCCGGTGGATGTGGAACCCGCTGGGCGGGCCCAGTTCGTGCCATCTGATGGCGTAGTCGACGCGCCGGCCGTGGATCCTGAACACCGCGAGGGCACGGCCGTCAGGATCGCCGGCCTTCGCGCCCCGGACCGGCACTTCTTGGGCGCCGTTGAGCGCCGCGGCCAGGTATACGGGGGTGGTGGCCTGGGCGGTCACCGGGCTGAGCGAGGCGGCGATCAGAGCGGTGGCGGCGGCCAGGCCGGGAATCACGAGGGTGCGCTTGTCCATCTTGACCCTTTCGCTGGTCTCTGTGGCGTGGTACGGCCCGCCGCGCCGTGGAGTTCAACCGCCGAGTGGGGAAAAGTACGCACCGGCCGCCGGAGATCATCCGGCGTGGTTCCGCAGAGAGAGCTTTGACGCATCCGTGAGAGGCGGTGCGGGACTATCACGGAATAGTCATTTCAGGGATCGATTTCTTCATTTTCGACCTTCTGCCCCAAAGTCTAATTTCGGAAGGCAAGGGCAAAAGGGACGCCATTATCGGTTTTGAGTAGGGCTTCGCCGATCACTCCAAGAGAGCAGGGGGAGGAGTCACGTCTCGATCGCGGCCTGGTGATCGGCAAGGAGGAATGATGGCTGACACGCCCCGGATCGGCCGCGCCCTGGCCTTCGTCGGGGTCGGCGGCGGCATCGGCGCGGTCGCCCGGTACCTGCTCACCGAGGCGCTGCTGGGGGCGTCCCACCCGCTGCCGTGGCCGACGCTGATCGTCAACACTCTGGGCTGCCTGCTGATGGGCCTGCTCACCGCCGAGCTGACGCGGCACCCGCTGCACCGTCAGCCGGTGAAGATGCTGCTCGGCACCGGGTTCCTGGGCGGCTTCACCACGTTCTCGCACTACGTCGACGGGATCCGCGAGCTGACCGTGGACGGCACGCCCGGCTGGGCCGCCGTCTACCTGGTGCTCAGCGTCGTGCTGGGACTCCTGGCCGTCTGGGCCGGCATGTCGCTGGCGGGGAGCCGGAAATGATCACTGTCCTCGTCGTCTTCATCGGCGGCCTGATCGGCGCCCCGGCCCGCTGGCTGGTCGACTCGTCCGTCAAGAAGAGGTTCGGGTCGGCCCTGCCGTGGGGGACCCTCACCGTCAACATCCTCGGCTCGGCCATCCTCGGCTTCCTGATGGGGCTGTCGTCGGTCGACGCGCTCTCCCACACCGTGCTCTCGCTGATCGGCACCGGCTTCTGCGGCGCGCTCACCACGTTCAGCACGTTCAGCACCGACACGTACAAGCTGCTCTCGGCCGGGTCGACCGGCAAGGCGCTGGTCAACATCGGCATGAACCTCGTGGCGGGTCTCGCCGCGGTGAGCCTGTGCTACCTGCTCGGCAGGGCCGTGGCGGGGTGATCGTGGTTATAGAAATCATCATTTAATGGACGACTTATCTCATGGTTGTCCCGCTAAATGGCATTTGCGCTTTAGTGGGGACGCGCCGGGAATGTTGCCGCTCGTCGCATCATTCGAACCGGAAAGACAGGGGCGGACATGTGAATGTCAAGGCTGCCGAGCTGCCGCCCGCGATAGCCCGCGGTGTCAGCCAGGTCGATTTCCAGGCCGATTACCGGACGGCTCTCTGCTTCATCGTCGCGCTGTTCGTCGGCGGCTGGCAGTTCGGGGTCTTCGGCCTGCTCGGCGCGGCCGTGGCCACGCTCACCGCCGTGGTGCTCGGCGTGTCGTCCGATCGGGTGACCGGCGGGCTGGAGGGCTTCAACGGGACGCTGATCGGCGTCGCGCTCGTGCTGTACTTCGACGTCCACTGGGTGACCGTACTACTCGTGATCATTGGTTCGATCATGGGAAGCGTGCTGACCTCGGCGCTCGTCGCGCTGCTCGGCCCGTACAACCTGCCGACCTTCACCGCGCCGTTCTGCGCGATCACCACCTTCCTGGTGATCGGCGCCCCGGCGTTCGAGCGGATCTGGCGCGGGCGCAGCATGGCGCCGCCGCCGTCGGCCGCCTACCCGGGGCGCGAGCTGACGTTCACCGACCTGTGGCAGGGCCTGTTCAACGGGATCGGCCAGGTGTTCTTCCAGGGCAAGTGGTACGTCGGACTCATCTTCCTGATCGGCCTGTGGTTCGGCGGGTGGCTCGTGGCCCTGGCCGCGCTGCTCTCCAGCGCCGTCGGCATCGTGGTGGCGATCGTGCTCGGCGCGCCCGCCGCCGACATCGGCGCCGGACTGTACGGCTACAACGCGGTGCTCACCGGCATCGCCCTGACCGGGACGTTCGTCGCGCTGAGCCGGCTCGGCGTGCTGTACGCGGTGGCCGGGGCGGTGTCGGCGGCCGTGCTCACGGCGTTCGTCACCGACCTTTTCGAGCCCGTCGGCGGACACACCCTGACCTGGCCCTTCGTCCTCGTCACCTGGATCTTCCTGGCGGCAGTGCCGGCGTTCTCCGGCCTGCGGCGCAGTCCCACCTAAGGAGAGCTGATGAACCTCGCCCCACGTGAACTCGACAAGCTGTTGATCTACGTGGTCGCCGACCTGGCGTCCAAGCGGCGCGAACGCGGTCTCAAGCTGAACTACAGCGAGGCGGTGGCTCTCATCAGCGCCGCCGTCCTGGAGGCGGCCCGCGAGGGCAAGACCGTCGCCGAGTGCATGGAACTCGGCAAGAACGTGCTCGACGCCGGCGACGTCATGCCCGGCGTGCGCGAAATGCTCAAGCTGATGCAGGTCGAGGCGTCGTTCAAGGACGGCTCCAAGCTCGTCTCCTGCCACGACCCCATCGGCGGCTGACACCGCCACCAGACCAGAAAGGACCGGTTCGTCATGACGGACACGGACAGGGTCGTCTACGCCGACGGCTCGATCGAGATCAACGCCGGGCGGCGCACGGTCAGGCTGACCGTGCGCAACACCGGCGACCGGGCTGTGCAGGTCGGCTCGCACTTCCACTTCTTCGAGGCCAACCGGGCGCTCAGCTTCGACCGCGAGAAGGCGTACGGCATGCACCTGGACATCCCGGCGGGCACCGCGGTCCGCATCGAGCCGGGCGACACCCACCAGGTCGATCTGGTCGAGTACGGCGGCGGCCTGCGCGTCGTCGGCTTCGCCGGCCTGGTCAACGGCGGCCTCAGGACCCGCGACGCGCACATCCGCGCGATGCGGCTGCTGGACGAGCTGGGCTACGCCAACGAGCCGGAGCCGTCGGCCACCGTCCAGCCGGCGGGCGGCGGCAAGGCGGGCAAGGCGGAGGGCAAGGCGGAGGGCAAGGCGGGCAAGGCCGGCAAGGCGGGCGGCAACGCGGAGAAGCCGGCCGGACCCAAGAAGTCTCCCAGCAAGAAGAAGGGCTGACACCGATGGCCACGATGAGCCGCAAGCAGTACGGGAGCATGTTCGGCCCGACGGTGGGCGACCGCGTCCGCCTGGCCGACACCAACCTGGTGATCGAGATCGAGAAGGACCACACCGCCGGCCACTACGGCGACGAGGCCGTCTACGGCGGCGGCAAGACCATCCGCGACGGCATGTCGGCCGACCCGCTCTCGCAGAACGCCACCATCGCGCTCGACCTGGTGATCACCAACGTGGTGGTGCTCGACCCGATCCTCGGCGTCGTCAAGGGCGACATCGGCATCAAGGACGGCAAGATCGTCGGCATCGGCAAGTCCGGCAACCCGCACACCCAGAACGGCGTGGACCGCCGGCTGGTGATCAGCGCGGGCACGGAGGTGCTGGCGGGCGAGAACATGATCGCCACGCCGGGCGCCATCGACCCGCACGTCCACCTGATCACGCCGCAGCAGGCCCAGCACGCCCTCACCAACGGCATCACCACGCTGATCGGCGGAGGCACCGGCCCCACCGACGGCACCCGCGGCACGACCTGCACGCCGGGCCCGTGGAACATCGCCCGGATCCTCCAGTCCGTCGAAGGGCTGCCCATCAACATCGGCATCATGGCCAAGGGCAACTCGAGCCTGCCCCCCGTGCTGGCCGAGCAGATCGAGGCCGGGGCGTGCGTGCTGAAGGTGCACGAGGACTGGGGCTCCACCCCGGCCGTGGTGGACTGCGCGCTGCGGGTGGCCGACGACTTCGACGTCCAGGTGGCGCTGCACTCCGACAGCCTCAACGAGGCCGGCTACCTCGAGGACACGATCAGCGCCATCAACGGCCGGGCCATCCACACCTTCCACACCGAGGGCGCGGGCGGCGGGCACGCGCCCGACCTGATCCGCATCGCCGGAGAGCCGAACGCGCTGCCGTCCTCGACGAACCCGACGCTGCCGTACACGATCAACTCGGTGGACGAGCTGCTCGACATGGTGATGGTCTGCCACCACCTCAGCCACGACATCCCCGAGGACGTGTCATTCGCCGACAGCCGGGTGCGCGCGGAGACCATCGCCGCCGAGACGGTGCTGCAGGACATGGGCGTGATCAGCATGTTCTCCTCCGACTCCCAGGCCATGGGCCGCGTCGGCGAGACCTTCACCCGCGCCTTCCAGACCGCGCACCACAACAAGGACCAGCGCGGCAAGCTGCCGGAGGACTCCGAGCGCAACGACAACTTCCGGGTGCTGCGCTACCTGGCCAAGCTGACGATCAACCCGGCCAGGACCGTGGGCATCGCCGAGACCGTCGGCTCGCTTGAGGACGGCAAACTGGCCGACATCGTGCTCTGGCCGTTCACCTCGTTCGGCGCCAAGCCCGCGGTCGTGATCAAGGGCGGGCTGATCAACTGGGCGCAGATGGGCGACCCGAACGCCTCGCTGCCCACGCCGCAGCCCGTCTACTACCGGCCGATGTTCGGCGCGATGGGCATGGCGCAGCGCAAGTGCAACGTGACCTTCCTGCCGGACGCCGCGATCGCCGCCGGGGTGCCGGAACGGCTCGGCCTGCAGCGGCTGATCGCGAGGGTCCGCCACACCCGTACGGTCGACAAGCGGCACATGGTGCGCAACTCGGCGCTGCCCAAGATCACCGTGGACCCGGAGACGTTCAAGGTCATGGTCGACGGCGAGCACGCGACGATCGCGCCGGCCAGGGAACTGCCGCTGAACCACCTGTTCTTCCTGGCATGAGCCTGCTCGCCCAGCTCCAGCTCGCCGACTCGGCCTTCCCCGGCGGCCTGTACACGCTGTCCCACGGACTGGAGGCGTACACGCAGGCCGGGCCGGTCGACGTCGGCGAGCTGCTGGAGGACGTGCTGCTGCACGCGGCCGGCCCCGGCGACGCCACCGCCCTGGTGCTCACCCACCGGGCGGTGGCGGCGGGCGACTGGGACGCGGTCGTGGAGACCGACCGGCGGCTGCACGCGATCAAGCTCAACCGGGAGATCCGGGCCGCCGCCACCAGGACCGGCAACCAGGTCCTGCGGACGGCGGCCCTGGTCTTCCGCACCCCGGAACTCGCCCGGCTCGCCGAGCTGGTCGAGGCCGGCCGCACGCCGGGCAACCACGCCGTCGTCCTGGGCGCCGCGCACGCCGGGCTCGGCGTGCCGGTGGAGGGCGCGGTGACGGCCGACCTGTACGCGTTCGCCGCGAGCTGGGTCAGCGCCGCCGTCCGGCTCGGCCGGCTCGACTTCCGGCAGGCGCAGGCCACGCTGTACGGCGCGGCGGGCGCCATCGAGCGGGCCGCGGCGCACGCCCTGGCCGCCGCGGGCCCGTACGACCTGCACGCCGCCAGCCCGGTCGCGGACACGATGAGCGCCGTCCACGAACGGGCGGAGGCCCGGCTGTTCACCACCTGAAAGGCAGCACGACATGGACCATCACCACCACCATCACGACACCCACCCCGCCGTGCGGCCCGAGCTGGAGGGGGTGTTCAAGGTCGGCGTCGGCGGCCCCGTCGGCTCCGGCAAGACGGCCCTGATCGAGGCGCTGGTCCCCATCCTGATCGAGCGCGGTCACAGCGTCGGCGTCGTCACCAACGACATCTACACGCAGGAGGACGCCGACCACGTCAAGCGCACGCTCGACGGCGTGCTGGACCGGGAGCGGATCGTGGGCGTCGAGACCGGCTCCTGCCCGCACACCGCCGTCCGCGACGACCCGACGATGAACCTCGCCGCCGGGGCCGAACTGATCCAGCGCTTCACCGACATCGACACGCTGCTGTACGAGAGCGGCGGCGACAACCTCACGCTCACCTTCAGCCCGGCCCTGGCCGACGTGTACGTGTTCGTCCTGGACACCGGCGAGGGCGACAAGATGCCGCGCAAGCGCGGACCGGGCATCACGAACTCGGACCTGCTGGTCATCAACAAGATCGACATCGCCCCGTACGTGCGCGCCGACCTGGAGGTGATGGCCCGCGACGCCGACCGCGTCAGGGAGGGACGCCCGGTGATCCTCACCGACTCGCTGAAAGGCACCGGGGTGGAGGCGGTCGCCGACTTCATCGCCGGCCGCAGGCCGGTATGCTCGCCGACCGCGTAGACCGGCTGGCGGCCGGCCACTACACGATCCCGTCGATCCCGCACGACGTGGCCCGCCACGCCGTGGGGCCCTACACAGGGCTCCCGGTCGGCAGCCCGGGCAAGGTCGGCGTGCTCGACCTGGCCTTCGAACGGCGCGGCGACCGCACCGAGATGACGGCCCACTACCAGAAGACGCCGCTGCAGATCATGCGGCCGCTCTACTACGACCCGGCCCGGCCGGACATGCCGTACGTGATCGTCATGGCCGCGGGCGCCGGAGCGCTGCAGGGCGACCGCTACCGGATCGACCTGACCTGTGGCGCGGACGCGGCGGTGCACGTGATGACGCAGGCCGCCACCAAGATCTTCCGGATGGAGCAGGACTACGCCAGCCAGCTCGTCACCATCACGGCCGGTCCCGGCGGCTACGTCGAGTATCTGCCGGACGCGGTGATCCCGTTCGCCGAGTCGCGCTTCTACCAGCGCACCCAGGTCACCCTCGACCCCACCGCCACCGTGGTCCTCGCCGAGACCATGCTGGCCGGGCGGCTGGCCCGCGGGGAACGGCACGACTACACCGCCTACTGCAGCGACCTGGAGGTCCGCCGCCCCGGCGGCGAGCTGCTGTTCGCCGACCCGATCAGGCTCGTCCCCGCCCGGTCGCCGGTCACCGGCCCGGCCATGTTCGGCGACCACGGCGTGCTCTCCACCCTGTACGTGATCACGTCCGCGGCGGACGCCGCCGAACTGGCGGACACGATGCACGAGGTGGTCGCCGGCAGCGGGCTCACGGGCGGGGCCAGCACGCTGCCGAACCGGGCGGGCGCCTGGGCGAGGCTGCTCGGCCCCGAGTCGCCGCAGGTCATCGAAACCCTGGAACGGCTGTGGGACGCCGCCAGAAGGACCATCACCGGCAGCCCGGCACCCGACAGGCGCAAACCCTGAACATCGCCGCCAGATGGGCCGGGCAGCTATGGGAACTGCTCCGGCCGGTGGGCCGGCCGGACGTCCCGGCCGGGCTGACGGCCGGCGTGCTGATCGTGGTGCCGCTGCTGGTCGCCGCCGCGCTGGGCCGGACCTCGCTGGGCGCGGCGATCACGCTGTCGGCCACGCTCATGCTGTACCCGTCGCCGTACCCGCTGCCCCGGCTCATGCTCGTGCGCGGGACCGCGGTCACCGCCGCGGGCGTGTTCGTCCGGCTCGTGGCCGAGCAGCCGTGGCTGCTGGCGGCCGGGGTGACGGCGGCGGCCGTCGCCGGGGCCTTCTGGCCGATCCTGAGCACCACGGGCGCGCTCGCCTGCCTGTTCATCGGCATCATGGCCGACCCCGGCGTCGGCGTGCCCGGCCTGGCCCAGCTCATCGGGGCCGCGTGGGCGGCGCTGGCGGTCCTGCTCCTGGGCCGGCTGTCGGTCAGCGTCCCGCCGTCACTTTCGAGCCTCGCCACCCGGGCCCGCCACGCCGGGCGGCTCGGCCTGCTCGTCGGCGCGTCCATGTCGATCATGGCGCTGTCCGGGATGCGCTCGTCCGGGGGCCACTGGCTCGTCACCGCGGTCCTCATCACGCTGCGCCCCATGACGCCCGAGGGCATGACCATCCGCTACGCCCAGCGGATGCTCGGCGGCACGGTCGGCAGCGCGATTGCGGCGCTCATCCTGATCGGCCACCCGTCCACCCTGGTGACCGCCTTCTGCGTGGGCGCCGCCGGGGCGCTGGCCCACACCTACCGGGCGGCGAACTACACCTACTGGTCGATCTGGATGCCCGTCATGGTCCTGCTGCTCGCCGACTTCGGCCATCCGGAGCCGTGGACCGCCTCCGTCATCAGGCTGGCCATGAACTTCGCCGGAGGGCTCGCCGCGATCGCGGCCGTCCGCTACCTGTGGCCGGACCCGCCGGAGCCCGGCAGCGCCTCCTTCTGACCGGCCGCCGCCGGCCCGGCCGGCGGGCGGACGTCTTCTCATCCCCGGAACGACGATCTAGCATGCGGGGGCGCGGCCGAGCGGAGGCCCGCGTGCCGGTCTCTCCGGCGCGACCCCCTAACTGACGGAGCGATCAGTGCAGCTCATGCGCATCGGCGCGCCCGGCGCCGAGAAGCCCGTGGTCCGCGTGGACGAGACCCACTACATCGACGTCTCCGACGTCACCCCCGACTTCGACGAGCGGTTCTTCGCCGCGGGCGGCGCCGCCCTGCTGGCCGACCGGGTGGCCGGGGGCGACGCCCGCGCGTTCGCGGGGGAGCGGATCGGCGCCCCCATCGCCCGCCCGCACCAGATCCTCTGCATCGGACTCAACTACCGCGACCACGCCGCCGAGACCGGCCAGCCGGTGCCCGACGAGCCGATCCTGTTCACCAAGTCGCCCAACACCCTCGTCGGCCCGTACGACGACGTGCGCATCCCGCGCGGTGCCACCAAGACCGACTGGGAGGTCGAGCTCGGCGTCGTGATCGGCCGCCGCACCTCCTACCTCGCCTCCGCCGAGGATGCCCGCGACGCCATCGCCGGCTACTGCGTCGTCAACGACGTCAGCGAACGCGCCTTCCAGATGGAGCGCGGCGGCCAGTGGAGCAAGGGCAAGTCCGCCGAGACGTTCAACCCCGCCGGGCCGTGGCTGGTCACCCCGGACGAGATCCCCGACGTGCGCGACCTCGGCATGTGGCTGGACGTCAACGGCGTACGCCGCCAGACCGGCACCACCAAGACCATGATCTTCGACCCGTACGTCATCGTGCACCACCTGAGCCAGTTCATGGTCCTGGAGCCCGGCGACCTGATCAACACCGGCACCCCGCCCGGCGTCGGCATGGGCCACGACCCGCAGATCTGGCTCCGCCCCGGTGACGTCGTCGAACTCGGCATCGACGGCCTCGGCAGGCAGCGCCAGCGGGTCGTGGGACCCCGCTAGCACGCACCCTGGTGCCGACCGGTGCCGGGAAGAGTAGCCTGGGCCGGTGTTCTCGCCCCGAGGTCCGTCGCTGCGCGAACTGATGGTCCAGGCGCTGTCGTCGGTCGAGCGCGGCTACGACCTGCTCGCCCCGACGTTCGACCACACGCCTTTCCGGACCCCCGACGTCATCCTCGACGCGACCGCCGACGCGCTGCGGCCGCTCGGGCCGTTCGGGCGAGGGCTGGACGTGTGCTGCGGCACCGGCGCGGCCGTGCGGGTCCTCACGCCGCTGTGCCGGGAGGCGATCACCGGCGTCGACTTCAGCGCGGGCATGCTCGCGCGGGCCCGCGCGGCGCACCCGGACGCCGGGTGGGTGCGGGCCGACGTGCGCGCCCTGCCCTTCGCCGGCGCCTTCGACCTCGCGGTCAGCTTCGGCGCGCTCGGCCACTTCCTGCCCGCCGAGCGGCCCGGCCTCTTCTCCGAGGTGCGCCGCGCGCTGCGGCCGGGCGGCCTGTTCGCCTTCCCGATCGGCGCGCCGCCGCCCGTCACCTCCGGCCGCTACTGGGCGCTGCTCGGCTTCGACGCGGTCATGCGGGTGCGCAACGCCGTGTGGCGCCCGCCCTTCGTCATGTACTACGGCACCTGCCCGCTCAGCGCGGTCCGCGACGACCTGGAAGCGGCCGGTTTCAGCGTGACGACCGTCCCCCTGACGGCGCTGGGCCGGCGCGAGGACGGCGGCCCGCGGTGCCGGCTCGTCCTCGCGCGCAGGACCTAGCGCGCCGCGGTGACGGTCACGGCTTGGTCAGCCGGATCAGCAGGCCGTCGTGGTCGCTGTAGGACAGCCCGTACGTGCTCCGGCTGACGAACGAGAAGTCGTTGCTGAAGATGACGTGCTGCACGTCCCCGTCGCCCTTGCGGGTGTTGCCGCCCGGTACGCAGTTCTGCGCGTTCTCCGGGTCGGAGGTGTCGTACTCCAGGTTGAAGTCACCGCCGACGACGGTCTTGCCGGAGATCCCCTCCTGGGACCTGATGTACGGCACCGCGTCGAACGTCAGTGCCTTGCACTGGGCCAGCGCGATCGGCTCGCTGTTCGCGCTGAGGTGGGTGGCGCAGGACAGGTGGTCGCCCACCGCGTAGGCGCAGGCGAACGTGCGCACCTCGTTGCCGCTGTCCTGGGTCGAGTACGCGCCGACCCAGCCGTTCGCCCCCTGCCACTGGGCCGCCGGGACCCGGCCGAGCACGGCGTTGCCGAACGTGCCGCCGTTCGTGCAGGTGATCGGGTTGCCCGTCGGCTTGTCGAGCGCCGGGTAGAAGACGTAATAGGTCCAGTCGCCGGGCCAGGCCTCGGCGAGTGACGGCTGGAGGTAGTTCGGCAGGTCGATCGAGCAGATCTCGTTCAGCGTCACCAGGTCGGGGGCGAGGGCGTAGATCAGGTCGCCGCCCTCGTAGATCGCCCGGCCGCCGGCGTAGCACTTGGCCTTGCCGCTGTTGCACAGGTTGAGCTGGAGCGCGTGGAACGACCGGGCGGCCTGCGTCCGGGCCGCTCCTTCCGGGCGGGCCGCTCTGGCCTGGCCGCCCCGGGCGCTCGCCGTCAGCTCCGCGGCCTTGGCGCCCATCGGGGCGACGCTCCGCACGGACAGCGGCTTGACCTGGACGGGATCGGCCTGCTCACCGCGGACGCCGCCGGCGGCGCTCGGCGAGGTCATGGCGAGGACGAGGGCGAACGCCGCGAGGAGGGCGGCCGAGAGACGGCGGACGGACCGACGGTGCGCGACTTTCACGGGCACTTCCTTCACGTGGCGGGAAATGACGGTGATGACTGAAGAGCCTCCCCATGGTGATCCTTTCGGCAGCCGGAGGGAAGGGCCTTTCCGCTCCACCGAAAAGCCGACAAATGCCTCAAATCTGCTTGACTGCCGAATCGCCGCCATGGTGTCGTTCGCATGACAAGACCTGTCAACAACGGGGGCGGAATGGGGACGCTGAGGATCCATTTCCACGCTGAGGACCTCACCCGCGTCACCCTCGCCGACGAGCCCGACCCCCTCTGGGAAATGATCCTCACCAGGTTCCGCCTCCGGGACCGCGTGCGCTCACCGGCCTTCCAGCCCTGGTACGAGGACCTGCACGCCGACCCCGCCGCCACCTCCCGGATGCGGCGCGGCGCCCGCCTGCTCGACACGCTCGTCCCCGCCGGCCCGTACTTCCCCGACTTCCTCACCCCGTACGAAGGACACCGCGGACTGGACAGCGGCCTGACCGCGCTGCTCCGCACCCCCAGACCCCGCCTGACCGCCGAACTGCGCCAGCTCGCCCGCCACCGGAACCTGCCCGGCTGGGTCCGGCCCATCGCCGAAGGCAGCGCCCCCGCGCTCACCAGCATGGAAACCGCCCTGCGCGACTACCACCAAGCGGCCGTGGCACCCTTCCGCGAACTCACCGGCTCCGCCGTCGCCGCCGACCACGCCTGCCGCGCCCGCGCCCTCCTCACCGGCGGCGTCGAAGGGCTGTTCGCCGGGTTCGCGCCGCTCCTGCGCTGGCGGCCCCCCGTCCTGGAAGCCGAGTACGTCATCGACCAGGACCTCGTGCTCGGCGGACGCGGCCTGCGGCTCGTGCCCTCGTACTTCTGCCTGCGGACCCCGCTCACCCTCGCCGACCCCGACCTCCCGCCCGTGCTCATCTACCCCATCGAGCAACGGCACCGGTGGCGACCCGAGGCGACCCGCCGCACCAACCTCAACGCGCTGATGGGCGCGAACCGATCAGCCGTCCTGCACGCCCTCGGCCGCAGCGCCACCACCACCCAACTCGCCCGCATGCTGCGGATCTCACCCGCCGCCGCCAGCCGCCACGCCACCGTCCTGCGCGAGGCCGGCCTGATCGACACCCGCCGCGACGGCCCCGCCGTCCTGCACACGCTCACCTCCCTCGGCACGGCACTCCTTGAAGGCACCGCCGGCCACCCCTGAACCGGCACCCCCGGCCTCCTCCAGCGCGGTGGAAGGGCGGGCGGAAGACGGGTGGTGCGCGGGCGCCGTGACGGGGTAGGGGGAAATCGCGTACATGGCAGGTCGCCAGATCATGCACAATAAGGCGAGAGCGCCCTTAGCTCAGCTGGATAGAGCACCGGACTTCTAATCCGACGGTCGCAGGTTCGAATCCTGCAGGGCGCGCCTACCGCGAGGCTGTGACCTGCGACTATTCGGCGGGCTTGAAGGCAGCACCACCTGGGAAGGTGCTGGGGAGACCGAGGGGAGACCGCCAGTCGGGGACACCCCCTCCACGAGGCTCTTCCTCGGCACCAGCGCCGCGCTCGCCTCGGCCGCCGCCCGGGCCATCTCCGGGAGCACGGACGTGTAGATGTCCGACGTGATCGACAAGCTTGAGTGGCGCAGCATCGAAGACGTCGTCTTCAAGTCGTTGCCCGCCGCGAGCGACAGGGTGGCCGCACCATGGCGGAGGTCATGCAGACGGATCGGCGGCACCCCTGCCGCGAAAGCCAGCCGCTCGAATTGCTCCGAGACCCAGTCCGGCTTCAGCTCGCTGCCGTCCTCCCGGGTGAAGACCCGGCCCGTGTCCCGCCACGAGTCACCCCACGTCAGCCGCTCACCGTCCTGCCGCTGCCGGTGCGCGCGCAGCACCGCCACCGTTCCGTTGTCCAGGGCGACCGCCGCGTCGGATGCCTCCGTCTTCGGATCTCCCTCCTCTATCTCGCCTTCCACGATGATCAGCTGTGTGGACACCGTGAGCACGCCTTCGTCGAGGTCCACGTCCACCCACCGCACGCCACACGCTTCCCCGCGCCGCAGCCCGCGGAAGGCGATCAGATGGTAGAGCGCGTACAGCCGATCCGTGGTCGCGTAGTCCAGGAACGCCCCCAGCTGAGCGGGCGTCCACACCATCACCGGCGAAGGCCGTGGTGTCCCCAGCCAGATCCGAGCCGCTGACATCGAGCTCGCTTCTGGATCCTTGCGCACCTCAAGCAACCTTGCCCGAAACTGCTCCTGGAACGCCTCTACCCGGGCTGCCGTCCACACCAGGGCTTTGGGCTTCTTGCCGGATGCCAACGTCACCAGCGCTGCCGCGTTGAAGGACACCAGATGCTCACGCTGTGCCTCGGCCAGCACCGTGCGAATCGTCGCCCGCACCCGCTGCTTGGTCGTCGGCCCGGTGAGCTTCCGCCCGCGCGCCGCCTTACGCACGTCTGGATCGCGCGATTTCCGGTCGGCCAGGATGGCGGCATTCTTGGCATCGATACGGATGAACACCTTCTCCACCGTGGACACGAACAGCCGGTCCAGGCGAACATCGTCGAGGACTTCACCGAAGTGCACCTTGTGGTGAGAGATGTACCCGACGAGCGTGGACTTGCGGATATCGCCGAGACGGCGTCGCCGCTCCACCCATCGTTCCCAGTACTCGCCGAAGGTCATCGCCTGCAACGGCTGGCCGGCCCGGTACTTGCGCTGCAGTTCCTCGTATGCCGGTAGTGCCAGGCGCTTCTGGTGTGCCTCCCTGATCATCTCTAGGATTTCCATCCGCGTCTCGTGCCCCACTGGCCCGGCGTCCGCGATGTCGAGCAGGCGCCCCGCCTGCTGATAGAAGGCGGACAACTCGCTCTCGCTCCTGAAGCCACCCAGCCTCAGGTAGACGCGCTTGCCGTCAGGCCCGGCAGGCAGCTCTTCCTTGCCGTGCCAGGTGCCGTGATGCGGATTCCACGTGCCGTCCTTGCGGCGGAGCTTCGGACATTTGGCGCCGAGTTCACGGCCGCTCTCCCGGCACTTGCATCGTTTGTATCCATTTCCCGTCAAGTTCTTGTTTTCACCTCATTCCGGTTTCGCGGTGCATGCGTGCGATCTTTCTCGCTTCTTGGTAGTCCTCGATGCTCACCCCCAGTTCGGCGAGCAAGTCCTCCTGAGGCTGCCCGGCGCCGTGGCCTCCTGGGCTCAAGGCGATCCGGGCTGCCAGGCTTTCGATCTGATCCCAGTGGTCCTGCGGTGGCCGGTCGCTGATCTGCCGTAGCCTGCCGTCGATCTCCTCCACCACCGGTTCGGTGGGGTGGGCGGTGCCGCGGTCGTAGGCGTCGATGACGCCGATGGCGGCTTCCTGGATGCCGGCGCGTACCAGCAGTTCGGTGGCGTGATAGATGAGGTCCGGCACCACTCGTACGGGAGAGCCCGGGATCTTGGTGGCGAACAGGTCGCGCAGGCGGACAAGATCGGCCACGACGCTGTGACGCCGCCGGGACTGTTGCCCCGGCGGGGTGAGGTCGCGTCCGTCGCCCATGGCCCGCAGGATCCGGTGCAGCACGTCGAAGGCGGCGGTCGCCTCGCGCCAGGAGTCGGCGTCCCGCCAGAAGGCGATCGCCTGCTCGGCCGTGTCCGGGTCGACTTTTCGCTGCGCCAGGAAGCCTTCGTAGGCGGTTCGGTTCCTCTCTTGGGCGAGGCGGTGACGCAGGCGGGCCCAGGCCAGGAGGAAGTGCGCGTACTGCTCGGCGGCGTTGCGGCCTTCGTGGGTGACCGTCCGGCTCAGGTCGTGTAGGTCCCGGCCTTGGGCGTCGTCCAGGGGAAGGGGGAGTTCTTCCAGGGCGATGCCGAACACGCGCGCCAGGGCGATGGCCTCGTCCACGCTGATCGCGCGGCGGCTGCCGTCGGGTCTGGGGTTGACGATCTTGGAGATGGCGGATTGGTGGGTCGGGCAGCCGGCGTTGGTGAGTTCTTGGGCCATGCGTTCTTGTGACCAGCCGCGGCGGCGCATCTCCCAGGCGATCCGCAGGGCGACGTTCTCTTCGCTGAAGCTGCGGCCGCCCGGCTCTCGCTTGGGTTGATGGCGCGTCTGGTCCGCTGGCATGCGTCACTCCTCGGCATCACGGTGATTCATCCTGAATGGATGGATATTCACTAACACTAGGGTTGATCGGTTGGCATTGTCCATGCCATCCTGATCGCGAGCGAGATTCAATCCCACATGTCATGAACCGCTCGGCCTGCCACCACGATCCCGAGCGGACCGTCAGAAAGGCACGCCCTCCATGGCCAAGGCCCTGACCACCGCGGAACTGCTCGCCCTGCCCGTCACCGTCGACCTCGTCACCGCCGCACGAGCGTTCGGCATCGGCCGGACCAAAGCCCACGAACTCGCCCGCAGCGGCCAGTTCCCCTGCCCCGTTCTGCGTGTCGGCCACACCTACCGCGTCGGCCGCGCCGCCCTGCTGCGCTGCCTCGACATCGACGACCCCGCGCTCACCCCGGCGCCGCCCGCCCAGGCCGCCGACCTCGCATCCTGACCGGGGCCACCCCATGAGCACCCCGTACGCCCGCATTCTGCAAGCGCTCTACGCCAGGACCGGCCACGCCCCGCGCGGCTCCGCCACCCAGAAGAGCGCCCGCTGCCCAGCGCACGAGGACCGGCACCCATCCCTGTCGGTCGGCGTCACCAGCACCGGCGTCGTCGTGATCACCTGCCACGGCGGGCCTCGATGCCCCACCGAGGACGTCATGCGAGCTCTCGGCCTGCCCATGTCCGCCCTCTGGCCCGGCTCTCCGCACACCCCGCCGCCCCGGCGGGACCACCCGGATCGCTGGATGCCCTGCGGCCACGACCGGGTGGCCGACTACCTCTATCAGGACGAGCAGGGAACCGTTCTGTACGGCGTCGCCCGATGCGACCGCAAAGGCAACGGCTGCCAGGGCTTTCGCCAGTGGCGGCCCGACCCGACCCGGCGCTCCGGCAGACGCTGGAGCTTATCCGGCGCCGACGGCACGATGGCCGTGCGCCTGGTGCCCTACCGCCTGCCCGAAGTCATCACCGCGGTCCGCGAATCCCGGGTCGTGATGATCACCGAAGGCGAGAAGGACGCCGAAGCCCTCCGCGCCCGCCCCGGCATCACCGCCACCTGCAACGCCATGGGCGCCGGCAAGTGGCAACCGGACTTCGCGCGCTACTTCCACGGCGCCGACGTTTCCATCATCGCCGACCGCGACCAGGCCGGCCGCGACCACGCCCAAGCGATCGTGGCCACCCTCATGCCCGTGACCCGCTCCCTCTACGTGCTGCAGGCCCGGCACGGCAAGGACGCCTGCGACCACCTCACCGCCGGCGGCACCATCGGCGACTTCATCGAGGTATGGGCGCCCAAGCCCTACACCCTCCAGGGAACCGGCGGGTGAACGCCGGCAGCGGGCCGAACTGGACCCCCGACGTCACAAAACCCGCCCACCCTCCAGACCAGGAGGAACCCTGGGACGAGATCATCCCTCTCGACACACGCCTCGCACCGCCCGCGTTCCCGCTCGACAGCCTGCCGTCGTGGCTGGCGGACATCGTCCAGGCCGTGGCCGAAGAAACCCAGACCGCCCCCGACCTCGCCGCGGCCTTCGCCCTGGGCGGGCTGTCCACCGCGGCCGGCGGCAAAGCCGTCGTCCGGGTACGCGGCGGCTGGCACGAACCGCTCAACCTCTTCCTCCTCTGCGTGGCCCCGCCCGCCACCCGCAAATCAGCCGTCTTCCGGGCCATGACCGCCCCGCTCTACCAGGCCGAGGAGCAACTCATCCTCGCCGGCCGGGCCAAGGCACGGCAGGCCGAACTGCTCCGGCTGCAGCTGGAGGAGACCGACAAGCAGGCCAGAACCAAAGCGGTACGCAGCGGCTCGGCCAACGACCTGGCCGAGGCCGAATCCACCGCTCTGGCCCTCGAAGAAGCGATCGTCCCGCCCGAGGTCCAGCTGATCGCCAAGAACGTCACCCCCGAGGAGTGCTCCACGATCCTGTCCCAGCAGGCCGGCCGGCTGGCCATCCTGTCGGCCGAAGGCGACCTGTTCGACATCGTGTGCGGCCGCTACAGCAACGGCGTGCCCGCCCTGAGCCCGTTCCTCGAAGCCCACGCCGGCGACGTGCTCAAGGTCAACCGCCGCGGCCGGGCCGAGTACGTGCGCTCTCCCGCGCTGACCATCGCGGTGTGCATCCAGCCCGCAGTGCTCGCCTTCATCGCCCAAAAGCCCCGTCTGCGCGGCCAGGGCCTGCTGGCCCGCTTCCTGTACGCGCTTCCACCCGACACCGTCGGCTACCGCAAGAGCGATCCCGGCCTCGTCCTCGACGACGTCCGCCACACCTACGAGCAGAACATGAGGCAACTGGTCATCAGTCTCGCCGAGTGGGACCGGCCACAGATCCTCACGCTGTCCCCGCCGGCCACCAAGCTCGTCATCGAGTTCCAGGACGAGATCGAGCCCAAGCTCCGGGCGGGTGTCGGCGAGCTCGACAACCTGCGGGACTGGGCGGGCAAGCTCGTCGGCGCCGCCGTACGGATCGCGGGCCTGCTGCACCTGGCGGAGCACCTCGACGACGGCTTCCGCAAACCCCTCGTCGAGGAGACCATGCGGCGGGCCATCAACATCGCCCGCTACTTCATCGCCCATGCCGTGGCCTGTTTCGGCGCGATGGTGGAAGGCCGGCACACCGAACTGGCCCGGGACGCCGTGACGTGGTTGGCCAGGAACGAAAACGTCCGGACGGCCCGGCAATTCAGCCGACGCGACCTCCACCGGGGGATGCAGGCGAAGTTCAAGGACGCCTCGACGGTGGGCGCGGTGTTGTCGCTGCTGGACGCCCACGGTTATATCCGTCCCCTTCCTGAGCCCTCCGCCGGTTCGCGAGGCGGACGCAAACCTTCTCCGAAGTACGCCGTCAACCCCCTTATCTTCGGACAGCCATGACAGAACCGATGCGATGCTGATGGCCTGCGGAAACAGCTTGGACAGGGGGTGAGACAGAACGATGACGGAACTTCAGAACAATGACAGAACTCCTTTCCGTCATTGCTCTTCGCCGCGACGGCGGGCAGGATTCGAGTTCTGTCATGTGCAGAGGACATCTGTCACGGTTCCGTCGCTGCGGCATCGGACGACAACGGGCCAGATCAGAGCAGGTCTCCGGATGTTCTGTCATTTTGTCATCAACCCCCGGGCCGGAGACCGAACAGGAGCAGGGAGACACATGAGCGTTTCGAATAGCGTTTGAAACGAATGGCTCCTTGGTAGAATCGGCCGTATGGAGGCCAGCGCCTTACGAGTGGAGAATTCGCACACCATCCATCTGGCCGGCACCAGCGTCGACCGCTACGACGTAGAACTCCCCGCACCGGCCTGTCACACGGCGATCTCGGGTTGGGACCCGCGACGACTGCGTGCTTCGACGGCACCGGTGAACTGCCGGCGATGCCTGCGACTGATCAAGCGGCAGCAGATCCCTGCCCTGCTACAGGACGCGATCTTCTAAAACTGTCGGGGATGTGCTGTCTTCGCAAGCAACGTGAGAGCGCGGCGACGTGTCCGGGGAGGAGCCGGCTGCTGGTCTTGTCATCAAGGACACTGGTGGGGCCTGTCTCGGCCACGAGTACGGTGATCACTCCGTCCCGTGTGGGGCCTGCTGCTGTCGAACCGTTGCGGGCATAGGAAGCCTGACGGTCGCAGCGCATGGCTGGCGTGACTCGGGCGTAAACTCGATCCTGGCGCCCGATGGGAGCCAACTGCAGGACTCTGGGTGGTTACCGCCAGAGTGTCCCCTTTGTATTATTCGAGTTATTTGGTGAAAATGTCCACTTCTCTAAAAGTGCTCAATTTCGAATTCATCGCATGATGAACCTGCAGGTCATTCAGTGTGCTCCCCGCGCACGCGGGGATGGTCCCTCCTCCTTGGCCGTCTGCTCGCGGTAGTTCTTGTGCTCCCCGCGCACGCGGGGATGGTCCCCGGGCCGGGAAGGGAGGGCTACTCCTCGGGCAGTGCTCCCCGCGCACGCGGGGATGGTCCCGGCTGCGGTCGTCTGCAAGGACCTGAACCGCCGTGCTCCCCGCGCACGCGGGGATGGTCCCAGGGTCGTTGACGTGGGTCCGTCCGAGGTTCTGTGCTCCCCGCGCACGCGGGGATGGTCCCGACAAGGAGAAGCCTGATGCCCGAGACCGACTGTGCTCCCCGCGCACGCGGGGATGGTCCCTCCACGGTCGCCTCCTCGGCGCCGGGCAGGTAGTGCTCCCCGCGCACGCGGGGATGGTCCCGTGTTGTCGTCCACGAGGGTGCGGGGGTTGATGTGCTCCCCGCGCACGCGGGGATGGTCCCCCGACCCAGTACGCGAACCTGCGGCTGCAGGTGTGCTCCCCGCGCACGCGGGGATGGTCCCAGGCATCATCCTGAACATTTCGGCGACAAGGGGTGCTCCCCGCGCACGCGGGGATGGTCCCATCGACGAGGACGCCTCGCCGCAGTCGCAGCGGTGCTCCCCGCGCACGCGGGGATGGTCCCCGTCCGGCGACCCGCTCGCAGAAGTCGGCGTAGTGCTCCCCGCGCACGCGGGGATGGTCCCGGGTACCAGGCGCGCAGGTTCTCGGTGCGCGCGTGCTCCCCGCGCACGCGGGGATGGTCCCCCGTCCAACAGCAGCTACATCACCGGGTCGCCGTGCTCCCCGCGCACGCGGGGATGGTCCCGCATGGCGACCGCACCAGCGTTACCGGTGCTGGTGCTCCCCGCGCACGCGGGGATGGTCCCACCTCGCTCAACGGCGAGTACGTGGTCCTCAGGTGCTCCCCGCGCACGCGGGGATGGTCCCCTGGGGATCGACCTCACCTCGGAGACGGCGCTGTGCTCCCCGCGCACGCGGGGAGCGTCCCGACTCGACCACCGGATGCCGGGACGCCTCCTCGTGCTCCCCGCGCACGCGGGGATGGTCCCTGAAGCGGATCACCGCCCCGCCTGTCGACGAGGTGCTCCCCGCGCACGCGGGGATGGTCCCTACGGCACGGCGTTCACCGTCACCGGCCTCGCGTGCTCCCCGCGCACGCGGGGATGGTCCCTCGAACGCCATCAGCAGCCAGCCGGCCACGTCGTGCTCCCCGCGCACGCGGGGATGGTCCCTCCTGACCCGCGCCGGCCAACTGGACATGGCAGTGCTCCCCGCGCACGCGGGGATGGTCCCAGCCAGCGCACCGCGTCCCGGGCATCCCGGAGGTGCTCCCCGCGCACGCGGGGATGGTCCCGATGACCGGCCCGGACGGCTGGGACCTGCTGCGTGCTCCCCGCGCACGCGGGGATGGTCCCCGGTTCGCCTACCACCCGCCGACCACCGAGGCGTGCTCCCCGCGCACGCGGGGATGGTCCCGACGCCCCGCCGGGCACGTTCGACATGGACATGTGCTCCCCGCGCACGCGGGGATGGTCCCGGCTACAGCGGCAGCTCCTCGGGCGTGTCGGTGTGCTCCCCGCGCACGCGGGGATGGTCCCGTGCCGTCCCGGACCAGCCGGTACAGCCGATCGTGCTCCCCGCGCACGCGGGGATGGTCCCTCCACCCCGCCGCGGGTGCGGAGCGCGCCCGCGTGCTCCCCGCGCACGCGGGGGTGGTCCCTTGACGGTCGTCTTCGCCTGGAACGACTGGGCGTGCTCCCCGCGCACGCGGGGATGGTCCCCAGCACGGACGCGGACGGCCGAGCCTGCAAGCGTGCTCCCCGCGCACGCGGGGATGGTCCCCAGGAGGCACGCCGAAGCGGCCTCTCCTCGACGTGCTCCCCGCGCACGCGGGGATGGTCCCCTCCTCTCAGCGTCGGATCGCCGCCTCGTACTGTGCTCCCCGCGCACGCGGGGATGGTCCCCGGTAGGAGGAGGGCTCCGACGAGCCGGCGGTGTGCTCCCCGCGCACGCGGGGATGGTCCCCTGCGGCACCCACGCCAACGGCGGTGAAGGCAGTGCTCCCCGCGCACGCGGGGATGGTCCCGTCGGTCCGTGTGGTCACAAGGGTGAGACTGGGTGCTCCCCGCGCACGCGGGGATGGTCCGGTGAACATGCCGTGCTCGATCACGCTGTAGTGGTGGCGGGTGCTCCCCGCGCACGCGGGGATGGTCCCCCGGCCGGACAGGAGTGCATCGGCCGCCACCTGTGCTCCCCGCGCACGCGGGGATGGTCCCGATGAACTTCAAGGCCCGGACCTGGCGCAAGGGTGCTCCCCGCGCACGCGGGGATGGTCCCTGATAAGGAGACTTGAACTGGACCGAGAAGGGGTGCTCCCCGCGCACGCGGGGATGGTCCCGCCTGGCGGAAGAGGCGGGGATCGAACCCGCAGTGCTCCCCGCGCATGCGGGGATGGTCCCAAGAACTACCGGGAGATGTCCCGCACGGTCGGGTGCTCCCCGCGCACGTGGGGATAGCGCACAGTACATGCTGACGGGCATCTTAGCAGGTTTATGGATGGCCGGAATTTAGGATGGAGGTGACCAGAAAGTATGTGAAATTGTAGTACGCCGCAAATAGGATCTTTGGGATATTTCATCGTTTGCTGAGCGCCGTGCGAGATCATGCCCTTTAATGCCATCGTGCAGAACGATCGAGATCTTCCGGGCCATTTTGCTGCCGGCCTATCGAAAGCCGCAGTTTCGGTCTGGGCAAAACATGATCGTTCTACAGAAGAATGGCTGCCCTTGTGGCGGCACCTGGCAGACGCCGGTGCGGTTGCGGGCCGGCTATGGGACCGATGGCTCCCTGATCAGGTCAAGCAGCTGATCGCTGAACCGCTTCCCGGTGGCCTGGAAGATGGGCGTCGGCTCGCGGTCTGGTTGGCAGCCACTCACGACATCGGAAAGGCAACTCCGGCGTTCGCCTGTCAGGTGGAGTCACTTGCCGATGCGATGCGATCGGCCGGCCTGGATATGCCGCTGCAAAGTCGGATGCCCGATAGGAAGCTGGCCCCTCATGGCCTTGCCGGGCAGGTGCTTCTGCGTGACTGGCTGGTCGAGCGGTACGGCTGGAAGCGTTCGGCCACATATCAGTTCACGGTTATCGCCGGCGGGCACCACGGCGTCCCGCCCACCCACGAGAGCATCCGAGATCTGGACTCGCACTCGCATCTGGTGCGTACTCCGGCGTGTGCCGCTCTGTGGCAGCAGGTGCAATGGGAGATCCTGGATCGCTGCGCCGAAGCGTGTGGCGTCGTCGGCAGCCTGCCGGACTGGGCGGCGGTCAAGCTGTCCCAGCCCGCGCAGGTCCTGTTGACCGGTTTGGTCATCGTGGCCGATTGGATCGCGAGCGACGCCGACCTGTTTCCGTACTCGCCGGAAGCATGGGGGAGGAGCGAGAGCGAGCGGGCGGACAGAGCCTGGCACGCGTTGGGCCTGCCGTCTCCCTGGCGTGCGCGCGAGTTCACCGGCGAGGCAGAGCAACTGATCTTCTCGCGGTTTCGGCTCCCGGAGGGGGCTCGTGTGCGGCCCGTACAGGAACGCGCGGTCGAAGTCGCGCGGTCGATGTCGGCACCTGGCCTCATGATGATCGAAGCGCCGATGGGGGAGGGCAAGACCGAGGCGGCGCTGGCGGCGGCCGAGATCTTCGCCGCCCGATCCGGTGCTGGTGGCCTTTACGTCGGATTGCCGACCATGGCTACGAGCAGCGCCATGTTCCCGCGCATGGTGCAGTGGCTGGAGCGGGTGCCTGGGGAGCAGGCCGACGCCCTGGTTCGTTCGGTGCAGCTGGCGCACTCCAAGGCGGCTCTCAACGAGGACTACGCGCGGCTGGCGCGCTCCGGCGTCCGCCGCATCCTCGCCGTCGACGTCGACGGCCGTGCCGATGACTACCGTCCGCAGGAGGATCGCACCGTCAGCTCCGCCGCGATGGTGGCCCATCATTGGCTGCGCGGCAGGAAGAAGGGCATGCTGGCGTCGTTCGTCGTTGGAACGATCGATCAGCTGCTGTTCATGGGGTTGAAGAGCCGTCATCTGGCGTTGCGGCACCTGGCGCTGGCGGGCAAGGTCGTCATCATCGACGAGGCTCACGCGTACGACACGTACATGAACTCGTACCTGGACCGGGTGCTCTCGTGGCTGGGGGCCTACCGCGTGCCCGTGATCGTGCTGTCCGCGACTCTGCCGGCCGGGCGCAGGCGTGAACTGGCCGAGGCGTACGCCGGGACGGCCGAGCCGAGCGCTGACTTCGCTCGGATCGAAGCTGCCAGGGATTACCCCCTGCTCACGGCTGTCGAGCCGGACCGGCTGCACGCGCCTGAGACGGTGGAGGCGTCCGGCCGCAGGGCCGATGTGCACGTGGAGCGGCTTGACGATGATCTGACGGTCCTGGGCGATCGGCTGGCCGAGGAACTCGTGGACGGCGGCTGTGCGCTCGTCGTGCGTAACACCGTCGACCGTGTGCTGGACACCGCGGCCTTCTTACGGGGCCGGTTCGGCGCCGAGAACGTGACCGTGGCGCACGCCCGATTCGTCGATCTGGATCGTGCTGCCAAGGACGCTGATCTGCTGGACCGTTTCGGTCCACCGGAGCCCGGTAAGGACCGACGCCCGAGCGGGCCGCACATCGTGGTGGCGAGCCAAGTGGCCGAGCAGTCCCTCGACATCGACTTCGATCTCCTGGTGTCGGACTTGTGTCCCATCGACCTCCTTCTGCAGCGTATGGGCAGGACACATCGGCACAGACGAGGGGAAGGTCAGAGCGATCGCCCGCCACGGCTGCGTACCGCGCGCTGTCTGGTGACTGGCGTGGATTGGACGACGGTCCCGGTCGAGCCGGTGTCGGGATCCGTCTCCGTCTACCGCAGGCACGCTCTGCTGCGCTCGGCCGCGGTGCTGGAGCCGTATCTGTCCGGCGCCGCCGACACCGGCCACGTCGTACGGCTGCCCGAAGACATCAGCGCACTCGTACAACAGGCTTATGGTGTGGAGGAGGTCGGGCCGTCACCGTGGCAGGAGGCTCTCCGGCAGGCGCGGCGGCAGCAGGATCTCCATCACGCCGACCAGTGCAAAAGGGCGCTGGATTTTCAGATCGCGGCTGAAGGACGACCGGGCCGGCCGCTGCTCGGCTGGCTGGAGGCGGGCGTCGGTGACGCCGACGACACGCGGAAGGGCCGCGCCCAGGTTCGCGACAGCCGAGAGAGCCTGGAAGTGCTCGTCGTCCAGCGCCGCCCGGACGGCGCACTTGCCACCCTGCCCCATCTCACGAGGGGACGAGGCGGGCTGGAGCTTTCCGTCGACTCTCCGCCAGACCGCAAGCTCGCACAGGTCGTCGCCGGATGCGGCCTGCGGCTGCCGTTCGCCTTCACTTTTCCGAAAGTTCTCGACCAGGCGATCGAGGAGTTGGAGAAGGACTACATCGCGGCATGGCAGACCAAAGAGTCCCATTGGCTGGCAGGCGAGCTGATTCTCGTGCTGGACGAAAACTGTCGCCGCCGGCTGGCAGGCTTCGACCTGCGCTACACCCCTGCTGATGGTTTGGAGGTGACTCGTGCTCAATGACTCCGCCGCACTGTCCTTCGACCTGACCCGCGAGCGGTGGCTCCCGGTGCAGTACCGGGACGGCCGCGAGGAGGAGGTCTCCCTGCGGGAGGTCTTCGCCCAGGCGGGCGAGCTGCGCCGCTTGGTCGGGGACGTTCCGACGCAGGAGTTCGCGCTGCTGCGGCTGCTGCTCGCGATCGTCCACGACACGATCGACGGTCCGCAAGACCTGGAGGAGTGGCAGGAGCTCTGGGATACGGGGCTCCCCATCGAGCGGGTCCACGCCTACCTGGATCAGCACCGGCATCGCTTCGACCTGCTCGACCCCGGTCAGCCGTTCTTCCAGACCCCTGGCCTGCAGACGACCAGAGGGGACATGACATCCCTGGACCGGTTGGTGGCCGATGTCCCCAACGGGGCGCCCTTCTTCACCATGCGCGCCCGCGGCGTCGACCGGCTGAGTTACGCGGAAGCGGCCCGCTGGGTCGTTCACGCCCACAGCTACGACACCTCCGGCATCAAGACCGGTGTCGTGGGCGACCCGCTGGTCAAGGGAGGCAAGGCCTACCCCCGCGGCGTGGCCTGGGCAGGCAGGTTGGGCGGTGTCCTGATCGAGGGCGCGAACCTCCAGCAGACGCTGCTGCTCAACCTCGTCGCCTTTGACACCGACAATCTGCGGATCGACGCCGCACACGACCGACCCGCTTGGCGACGCCCACCCACGGGGCCGGGCCAGGTCGACGAGCTCGAACTCGCTCGGCGACCGGCAGGTCTACGCGATCTGTACACCTGGCAGTCACGCCGCATCCGGCTGGCCTTCGACGCCGACGGCGTCTACGGCGCGATCCTCACCTATGGAGATCCGCTGGACGCGCACAACAAGCACCTGTACGAGCCGATGACCGG
This sequence comes from Nonomuraea sp. CA-218870, assembly GCF_050936535.1. NCBI lineage: Bacteria > Bacillati > Actinomycetota > Actinomycetes > Streptosporangiales > Streptosporangiaceae > Nonomuraea > Nonomuraea sp. CA-218870. Next base: position 1,086,609 of record NZ_JBNJMN010000002.1, read on the forward strand.
CTGGCGGCGCAGCGAAGCCCAGGAGAAGAAGCTCAGCCTGCCGCAGGTCTACATGCCCCGCGAACATGACCGCAGCCGCAGCGCCTGGCGTGGCCTGGCCGCCCTGGTCGCCGGTCGCGCCCCCGGCTGGGAGCAACGCAAGGAAGCTGCGCAGGTCGTTAGGCCACGGATTCTCGGCTGGGCCGCCCGGCTGGCCGTGGAAGGCGAGCTGCCGCTCGACCTGCTGATCCGCGCGCGATTGTTCGGTGCGGAGTACGGCACCCAGCAGTCTGTCATCGACGAGATCATCGATGACGCGGTGGCCATGCCGTTGGTGCTGCTGTACGAGGAAGACCAACGCCTTGGACAGACGGCTATCGACGCCGTCGGCGACGCCGAGGACGCGGTGACCGTGCTCGGCGACTTCGCCGCAGACCTGGCCCGAGCGGCGGGAGCCGAGACCGACCCGGCCAAGGAAGCCGCACGATCCCAGGGTTTCAGCACACTTGATGGACCGTTCCGGGACTGGCTGAGGCACCTCACCCCTCAAAATGATCCGGAGGAGCGAAGGGCCGCTTGGCAGAGCCAGACGCATCGCCTCATCAGCCGCCTCGCCGGCGAGCTTCTGCGTGCGGCGGGCGACTCCGCCTGGGAGGGGCGCGTCATCGAGGTGAAGGGACGCCCCCTCTGGCTCAGCGCCTCCCAAGCTGACCTGTCCTTCCGATTCCGCCTACGCAGGGCGCTACCGATGGCCGCCATATCCGGGGGAGATCAAGGAAGCGGCCAGCCACAGAAAGCCGAGGCACGATCATGACCATCACGGCTCCCGTAACCTCCCGCAAGATCGACGAACTTGTGGGCTCCAGCGCCGGCGCCTACATCAGCGAACTGCAGAAGGGCTACCTGAAAGACCAGAGCTGGGCGGTGGCGACCCTCGCGCAGCTGCGCCGGGGGGCGGGCAAGCTGCCGCAAGAGGTGCCCGAGTTGTGGGGCGTCTGCGGCATCGAGCGGTTGTACGAAGAGCGAGACCTGACCGAGAAGGAAGCGGTCAGGGCGGAGGCCGCGCTCTTCCTCGCGGTGACCTTGTATGCGCTCCACCAGCAGTCCCAGGACAGCAAGGGGATGCACAAAGACGGGGTCGACCTGGGGGAGGCGGTCCGCCGCCTGATGCCGGACGACGGCATCGACGAGACGATCAGGCGCCGGTTCGTCCGCCTCGGCACCGCCACCACCCGCCAGGCGCTGGCCAACCGCCTGCGCGAAATCGTCTCGCTGCTGCGCCGCGACTCCATCGAACTCGACTATGCCCTGCTCGCGCGGCTGCTCTACCTCGCCCAGGATCCCGACGGCATGCGGCGCGTACGTGAACGTTGGGGACGCGCCTTCCACGCCTACCGACGCCGCACGTCACCGATAGAAACCGGCGCCGACAACGCCGCATCCCCCAAGAAGGAAGCACGATGACACGAACCATCCTCGAACTGCACGTGCTGCACACCGTCCCGCCCAGCTGCCTCAACCGCGACGACACCGGCACCCCGAAGACCGCGACCTACGGCGGTGTCCGCCGCGCCCGCGTGTCCAGCCAGGCATGGAAGCGCGCCACCCGGCGGCGCTTCCACGACACGCTGGACCCGGCCGAGCTCGGGGTCCGCACCCGCAGGGTGGCCGAGTTGCTGACCGAGCGGATCCGGAAGATCGACGGATCCGTCGAGACGACCGAAGCGTGGGCGCTGGCCGCCGAGACGATTCAGGTGGCCACGGGATCGAAGATCGAGCCGCCCAAGCGCGCCAAGGCGAACGCCGAGGGGCCTGCCGCTCCTGAGTCCAAGTACCTGATGTTCCTCAGCGCCCACCAGCTGGACGGGCTGGCCGCGCTGGCGCTCAAGGCGCGCGGCGCCGGCAAGGACTTCTTCAAGGACAGGGCGGTCAAGGAGGAGGCCAAGCAGATCGCCAACACTCGGCACTCCGTGGACATCGCGCTGTTCGGACGCATGGTGGCGGACGGCGCCGACATCAACGTTGACGCGGCGGCCCAGGTGGCGCATGCCATCAGCGTCCACCAGGCCGACATCGAGTCCGATTACTACACCGCCGTCGACGACTACAAGAACCGGGACACCGACGACCTGGGCGCGGGCATGATCGGCACCGTCGAGTTCAACTCGGCCACCCTGTACCGCTACGCCGCGGTCGACGTCGATCTCCTGGGCAAGAACCTCGGCAAGGGGCTACGTGACGACGAGCCCGTGACTGAGCCCGTGCGCCGGGCCGTGGAAGCATTCGTCGAGAGCTTCATCACGTCCCTGCCCACCGGAAAGATCAACACTTTCGGCAACCACACTCTGCCCGACGCGGTGGTGGTGAAGGTGCGGTCGTCACGCCCGATCAACGCCGTGGCGGCGTTCGAGGAGCCCTGCCGCGCGGAGCCGGAGACCGGCGGACACGTGCGCCACGCCGCCCAAGCCCTGGCCTCCTATCTCCCCGAGGTCGAGCAGGTGTACGGGGTCGCGAACGACGCACCGAGCTGGGTCATGAGGGTCGGCAAGAACACCCAGGCGCTGTCCGACCTCGGGATCGAGGTATCGCTTCCGGAGCTCGTGGTGGCCGTCGGCGAGGAGATCGCCGGGAGGCAGGGCCAGGGATGAGCGTCCTGCTGATGCGGCTCGCCGGGCCCCTGCAGTCGTGGGGGGCGTCCTCAAGGTTCTCCCGGCGTTCCACCGAGGCGGCGCCCACCAAGAGCGGCGTGATCGGTCTGCTGGCGGCGGCACTGGGACGGCAACGCACTGATGACCTCGCCGACCTGGCGGCGCTGCGATTCGGCGTGCGCACCGATCAGCGTGGAGTGCTGCTGCGCGACTTTCAGACAGCCCACCACTTCGCCACCGGTGACGCCCAACCTATCTCCGACCGCTACTACCTGGCCGACGCCGTCTTCGTCGCCGGCGTGGAAGGCGACGCGGGACTCATCGACGACCTGCTTGCCGCGCTGCGCTGTCCGGTGTTCCTGCCTTACCTCGGACGTCGCTCGTGCCCTCCGGCACGCCCGCTGGAAATCGACACCGACCACGAACACGCCCTCGAACAAGCTCTGCAAGACGTGCCCTGGCAGGCAGCCCCCTGGCACCAGCGTCGCCGCCGTCACGACCAGCAGATCGACCTGGAAATCCTCGTCGAGGCCACCCCCGCCGAAGGCGGCGGCGACAGCCTGCGTGACCAGCCGCTGAGCTTCGATCCCCTGCACCGCCGCTACGCGCTGAGAGGGGTGCGCCGCATCCCGGTGAGCGTGCCCAACCCGGCTGCTCTGCCGGTTCACGATCCCACCTCCCTACTGGAAGGTGCCTGATGTATCTGACACGGTTTCGCCTGAACACCGCCCGCGTGGGCGCGCGCAAGCTGCTGTCCTCGCCTCAGGCCCTGCACGCCGCCGTGATGTCTTCGTTCGCCGAGATCCCGCCTGTGAACGAAGAGGGGCCGCGGGTGCTGTGGCGGATCGACCGCAACAGCAAGGTCGAGACCTGCCTCTACATCGTCAGCCCGGACAAGCCCGAGCTCACCCACCTGGTGGAGCAGGCCGGCTGGCCGGAAACCGGGCGTTGGCAGACCTATGACTACCAAGCGCTGCTGTCCCGGCTGGCCAAGGGCAACCGATGGGCCTTCCGGCTGACCGCCAACCCGGTGCACAGCATCCGCCGCAAGGCTGAAGAGCCCACCAAGCTCACCGCGCACGTCAGCCAGAAGCACCAGATCGACTGGCTGCTGCAACGCCAGGAGAGCGCCGGCTTCAAGGTGATCGAGAAGCCGACGGAGCACCAGCTCATACCTGGCCTCGACTCCCACGAGCTCGTCATCCACGACCGGCATCAGCTCACGTTCAAGAAGCGCGGCAACGCCAAGCCGGTCACCTTGCTCACGGTCACCTTCGACGGTCGCCTGGAGGTCACCGACCCGGAAGCGTTCAGCCGTACCCTCACCCGAGGGCTCGGCCGGGGCAAAGCCTACGGCTGCGGCCTCATGACCTTGGCAGAGGCGTAGCGGTGGCCACGGTCGGGCAACGGGGGGCCTCGTCACCACGCGAACTCACCCGCATGGGCGACCGCATCTCCTTCGTCTACCTGGAACGCTGCGTCCTGCACCGGGAAGACAACGCCATAACGGCCGAGGACGCTCAGGGCGTGACCCACATCCCGGCCGCCACGATCGGCACCCTGTTGCTCGGTCCCGGCACGCGAGTCACCCACCAGGCCATGAGCTTGCTGGGCGACTGCGGAGCCGGAGTGGTCTGGGTGGGTGAGCGCGGCGTGCGCTTCTACTCGGGCGGGCGGTCGCTGAACCGCTCGTCGTCTCTCGTGGAAGCACAGGCGGCCAAATGGGCCAACCGCCGCACCCGGCTCGACGTGGCCCGTGAGATGTACCGGATGCGTTTCCCCAACGAGAACCCCGACGGACTGACCCGTCACGAACTGCTCGGGAGGGAAGGGCGCAGGGTCAAGGAGTCCTACCGGCGAGAAGCGCAGCGTACAGGGGTGCCCTGGAACGGAAGGATCTATGTACCAGGCGAATTCAGCGCCGGAGATCCCGCCAACCAGGCGGTGACCGCGGCCGCCCAGTGCATGTACGGCATCGCCCAGACCACGGTCACGGCTTTGGGCTGCGCTCCTGGTCTTGGCTTCATCCATTCCGGTCACGAACTCGCCTTCGTCCTCGACATCGCCGACCTCTACAAGACCGAGATCGCCATCCCGATCGCCTTCAACGTCGCTGCCGAGAGCGTCGACGACATCGGCGCTCGTACACGCAGGGCCATTCGTGATCACGTCAACAAGAGCGCTCTGCTGAAGCGTTGTGTCAACGACATAAAGCACCTGCTCCTTCAGGAGACCACCCTGGACGACCCCGACGACATCGACATCGTGACGCTGCAAAGCGACGAGGGAGAGGTCGAGTCGGGCCGCAACTATGCGGATCAGGACGACATCGAGGTCCCCTGGTGACTGTGATCGTGCTGACCCGATGTCCGTCAGGGCTGCGTGGCTTCCTCACCCGCTGGCTGATGGAAATCTCGCCGGGCGTCTTCATCGGAGGGCCATCAGCCAGAATCCGGGAAGCACTGTGGTTGGAGGTTCAGAATTACGCGGACACAGGACGAGCCCTTCTCGCCTATACCACCGACAACGAGCAGGGGTTCACGTTCGAGACTCACGATCACAAGTGGCATCCAATTGATCACGAGGGTCTCATCTTGCTGCGCCGGCCGAAGGACCCGGGCCCAGGCGTCGCGAGCGCTCCACCCCGCAATTGGAGCAAGGCGGGGAAGCGACGCCGCTATGGACAACGCTGACCCGCGGCAGCAGGGAAGGGTATGTCTTAAGACATCGCGAATCTGTCTATAAGTACTCCTATTGTGGATTTATCTGAAATGTCCGTCTCTTCGAAAGTGCTCGAAATCTGCTTGATCACGTGACAAACCTGCAGGTCGTCGAGTGTGCTCCCCGCGCACGCGGGGATGGTCCCAGCACGGCGGCGGCCACGCGGACGACGGTCTTGTGCTCCCCGCGCACGCGGGGATGGTCCCGGCACCTCGCAGGAGGTGGGTCGTGGCTGACTGTGCTCCCCGCGCACGCGGGGATGGTCCCAGCACGGCGTAGCGGGCCTCCAGGCGCGACCTGTGCTCCCCGCGCACGCGGGGATGGTCCCCCGTCCGCGAACTCTTCAAGGAGGCGGACTGCGTGCTCCCCGCGCACGCGGGGATGGTCCCCACCTGGTCATCGGGCAGGTCCGCCAACCGGAGTGCTCCCCGCGCACGCGGGGATGGTCCCTGCATGAGGGTGCTCCTTCGAGGGGACTTCAAGTGCTCCCCGCGCACGCGGGGATGGTCCCGTGACCGCAGCCGAGATCGCCGCCTGGACGAAGTGCTCCCCGCGCACGCGGGGATGGTCCCACCGGCGGCGCACCGGGGCTGCGGTTCGCCCAGTGCTCCCCGCGCACGCGGGGATGGTCCCACGCTGTCCGGCGGTACGGGAGCGGCGACGGAGTGCTCCCCGCGCACGCGGGGATGGTCCAGGGTCCAGGATGCGTCCTCGTCTCGTCGCTGCGTGCTCCCCGCGCACGCGGGGATGGTCCCCCGCCGTTGCCGTAGTGGCCGTCGACCATGTTGTGCTCCCCGCGCACGCGGGGATGGTCCCGGTGGCCGGAGACCGGAACCACCACCACCCACGTGCTCCCCGCGCACGCGGGGATGGTCCCGTCTCGGCGCTGTCGCCCTCCATGCCGTGGAGGTGCTCCCCGCGCACGCGGGGATGGTCCCGAACTGGCCGCGCAACCGCACCTTGTCCAGAAGTGCTCCCCGCGCACGCGGGGATGGTCCCGCGAACGGGCCCGCCCCTCGAAAGAGGAGCGGGTGCTCCCCGCGCACGCGGGGATGGTCCATAGCCAGCCCGCGCGCCGAGCATGACCCCGGCGTGCTCCCCGCGCACGCGGGGATGGTCCCAAGGCTCAGACTTCCCCGTGGCTGTGGCTCGGGTGCTCCCCGCGCACGCGGGGATGGTCCCGTCAACACCGGCTCGCCGGGCGCCGCGATCGAGTGCTCCCCGCGCACGCGGGGATGGTCCCGTGGTCGTGGTGATGTTGGCGATGCCGGTCGTGTGCTCCCCGCGCACGCGGGGATGGTCCCTGCAGGCGGTGCGGTGGCACAGGCAAGCTCCCGTGCTCCCCGCGCACGCGGGGATGGTCCCCGCAGGAACCCCGGCCTGGAGTCGGCGAGGATGTGCTCCCCGCGCACGCGGGGATGGTCCCCGCAGGAACCCCGGCCTGGAGTCGGCGAGGATGTGCTCCCCGCGCACGCGGGGATGGTCCCCGGTAGTGCAGCACGGTGACCGGGTCGGTGCCGTGCTCCCCGCGCACGCGGGGATGGTCCGCACCGTACGCAGCGTGCTTCAAGGGCTCGGCGGTGCTCCCCGCGCACGCGGGGATGGTCCCGCCCGCCTGGCCCGCGTCGAGGCCGAGCTGGAGTGCTCCCCGCGCACGCGGGGATGGTCCCACCTGTGGGGCACAGTCCTCGCAGGCGGGCAAGTGCTCCCCGCGCACGCGGGGATGGTCCCAGCTACAAACCTATTACAAAATGTGGCCCATGGTGCTCCCCGCGCACGCGGGGATGGTCCCAGCTCGGCCAGCTCGGGCAGGTAGTGCGCGAGGTGCTCCCCGCGCACGCGGGGATGGTCCCGCCTCGACTCCATCGGCTTCGGCTTCGTGGCGGTGCTCCCCGCGCACGCGGGGATGGTCCCATCAACGCCGGTTACAGCTTCTCCTGGGCGTCGTGCTCCCCGCGCACGCGGGGATGGTCCCCATTAGCGGGATAGGGTCTACTCTCATTTGATGTGCTCCCCGCGCACGCGGGGATGGTCCCTCTGCGAGCTTGTGCATCGCCTGGCGAAACGCGTGCTCCCCGCGCACGCGGGGATGGTCCCCTCCACTCCTTTCGCGATGCCCGCCACCGACCTGTGCTCCCCGCGCACGCGGGGATGGTCCCGGCCCCACCGCTGGCCCGCGCACCGCCACGCCGTGCTCCCCGCGCACGCGGGGATGGTCCCGTGCCGCGGAAGGTGCGCGAGTACATCACCCCGTGCTCCCCGCGCACGCGGGGATGGTCCCCGGTGGTACCGCGCCCAGCACCTCGAAGAGACGTGCTCCCCGCGCACGCGGGGATGGTCCAGCGCAGGAAGGTAAGCCGTGAGACGTGCAATAGTGCTCCCCGCGCACGCGGGGATGGTCCTTATTCCTCCGAAAGGTCCATAAGCGGATTGCCGTGCTCCCCGCGCACGCGGGGATGGTCCCGCATGTCCGGGGGGCTGGTCGTGGCGGCTACGGTGCTCCCCGCGCACGCGGGGATGGTCCCTCGCCGTGCGGGATGGCGAGGCGGGTGTCGTCGTGCTCCCCGCGCACGCGGGGATGGTCCCCGCTCCCCGGGCTGGTCGGGGTTCTCGTACCAGTGCTCCCCGCGCACGCGGGGATGGTCCCCCAGCGCGCACACACGACCGTGCCGGACCGACATGCGCTCCCCGCGCACGCGGGGATGGTCCCGGTTGTGCTCTCTCCGGATGGCGCGCGGCCTCGTGCTCCCCGCGCACGCGGGGATGGTCTCGGGCCGCACAGCCTGTACTCGCCGGCCGGGACGTGCTCCCCGCGCACGCGGGGATAGTCCCCGAAGCCCGCGACCTCCCCGACGACGCCGACCGTGCCCCCTGTTAGCGGTCATCAGGAAACCCCGGTCGGCGGCCACTGACAATCCTGGTGGACGGCCATGGGTTCCAGGCAGACGGCCACGAAAAATCCCGGCAGTCGGACTCATCGCGCGAGGGCCAGCTTCGGTACCGGGTTGGGTCCCAAAGGCTCGTCATTGCGATCTGGCTCCGCGTCCCGAAGTCCGGGGAGACCGTGCCCGATGCCGTGGGGCCGACGAAGGAGGCCCTGCGGCGCTGATCGCCCCCCCAGCCACGTTCCGGCACCAGCCACCGCATGGCGATCGTAGGGCGTTCTGGCTGGCCATCATGATCGAAACCGAGCCCGACGTGGCCGCCACACCAGCTTCCTGGTGACCGTGTGCCGGGAGAACTCCTGTCCGTCTGCCAGGATCGCCATGTCCGTCTACCGGGAGAAACTCGTGTCCGTCCACACTCCCCGCGCACCCGGGGCTGGTCCCGCGAATCTGGCGTCTACCGCCACCGCGTCCACGTGCTCCCCGCGCACGCAGGGATGGTTCCTCGATCAGACCGGACACGTTCATCGTGACCTTGTGCTCCCCGCGCACGCGGGAATGGTCCCCGATCCTCAGGCGGGAACCACAGGCAGCAGGAGTGCTCCCTGCGCACGCGGGGATGATCCCGATAGGCGTTGAGGACCTCGAAAGGGTGCCGGCTTGCTCCCCCCTCAAGCGGGAGCTTTCGCGCTTCAGCCGCGAACGAGAGGTCAGCCGAGAGAATTCTACGGGCCGGGTAGCTTTGGCGCCCGAGCATAGGGCGGCAGGTGCGTGGTGGCGGCGGTGGTCAGCGTGGACACCTCGGCTGTGTCGTAGCGATGAGGATGGCGGGTGATCCAACCGACGAGGCGGGTCGCGCGTAGCAGGGTCACTCCATGAGCTGTGATAGCGCGGTAACGGGGCAAGCGGGGGCCGTGTACTGCGATGACGGCCAGGACCTCGACGTGGCGTCCGGTTGCCTGACTGAGGACCTCGCCGGCTCGGCGGACCTCGAAGAGGACCGGTCGCACCACTGCGTTGATCGGAGTCCTGCCGATCCACAGTGTGCCGGTGGCGGCTCGGACGGTGGTGCGGCGGTGCCACTTCTTGGAGTCGATGACGAACACGCCGGTCGGGCCGATGACGAGGTGGTCGATGTTGGCGTTGCTGTGCGGTATCGCCAGGTCGTGCAACACGGTGTAGCCGGCCAGTTCAAGGGTGCGCAGGCGACGGGCGGTGGCGCGTTCTCCAGCCGCGCCCTTGCGCCAGGCCGCCGCCGGCGTGTGCGTACGTCTCCGCCGGACCACGATGATCAGGCAGGACAGTGCGGCAGCGATCAGCCCGAGCCAGACAATGCTCAGCCACGCCACCAGCCCACCGACGATGACCGCGACGGCCAGGAGGACCAGCAGACGGCGGGTACGGCCGACCGTCTGGAGGGTGCGGTAGCGGGCGCGGGCGGACGCGCCGGCGGATCCGTACGAGTCAGGCATCGTCATGTCCTCCTCGGCGTCGCCGGCAGGGGCCTTCACGGTACGGATACCGACCGACATTTAGCCTCGGTTCTCCAGCAGGTCCAGTTCAGTGATGGTGCGGTCGACGATGTCAACGTCGTCGCGTGGAGGGCCGTCCGGTTGGTGGTGTTGGCTGCAAGGCCGCATGCGGATCTGCAGGCGTTCGACCGTGCTGGGCCGGAGCCGGTCGAGGTAGTAGGCGGCGTCGCTAGAGGTGGCGCCGTCCCAGGTGTAGGCGGTCTGCCAGGCGCAGTAGAGCATGGACAGCTCTTCGATGACGTCCCAGTGGCGTGGCCAGCAGCTCAGGATGGCCCGCGGGGCGTCGGGCCAGGCGAACAGCACCTCGCGGACCCAGTCGGCAAGCTCCGCCAGTCGCTCGGCCTTCTCCTCGTGCGGCATCCGGGGCCAGCACCAGGGGCGTGGGCTTCGCCCGGATGAGGCCTTGGCCTTGGAGGGCTTGGGCTCGCTGGAGGAGGCGTTCAACTGAGCGACGGTGCGGGCGAGTTCTTCCGACTCGGCGGCCAGGCCGGTGATGATCGCGGGCCGGTCGTCGTCTCCACCCTGGTGGTGCCTATCGCTCACCGGTCGTCCGCTTCGGGGGGCGGATGTGCCAGGGCCGGGCGATACGGCGCCTTCGGCGGACGGTGCCGGGTAGCTCGGGCCGTCTGGGGGAATATCCCGAAATGACCTGCGATGGTTCCAGGGGCGGCAACGGTACCTGGCCATTCTTGCGCCAGCGCTTGTAGTCGGCGCGCTTCCAGATCCGCTCGATACGGACGATGGTCGGCGTGGCGTTGCGGCGCAGGACCAGGGCCCGCCAGGTCGGCAGTCGGCGGGCCTGCTCGGGCGGCAGCACGGGGACGTTCTCCCAGCGGCGGGTGCGCAGCCGCCGACCCGAGCCGTCCACCGAGGTCTCCCAGTACGGCATCGCGATCTCGCCGCACAACTCCGACATGGTCTTCAGGTCCTCGGGATCGGAGGTGGCGCCGAACAGCATCTTGGCCTTGGCGTTGTTCCAGATGGTCCTGGCCCCCTCCAGGCCCCACTTCTGCCGGAACTGCGCTTGGGATTGGCCCGCGACGATGAAGACCAGACCAGAGCCGGCGGCGGTGGCCAGCCAGCCCGGCAGCCGCGGGATCGGGCACACCTCCGGCGCCTCGTCCAGCACGAACAGCACCGGCGGATCTATTCGGCGGCCGGCGCGACGGGAAGCCAACTCGCGGGCCCGGTGGTGGAGTTCGGCGACCAGCGTGGTGAACAGCACCGGGACGGCCGGGGTCACGTCATCACCGGCGATCAGATACAGGGTTTCCCGGCGGCGCAGCAGCTCGTCCAGGTCGAGCCCATCGCCGGGGGGCGGGCAGATCATGTGGGCGATGGCCGGGTCGTCCATGCAACGCAGCACCTGCCGGAGGGTGAGGAAGATGCTGTCGCGCGTACGGACGTGCAAGGTGTGATAACGGCGCACCAGAGCGGCGGCGCGGTCGGTGTCGAGCCCCGGCCGAGAGCGGGTGAGGATCTTCAACGGAGTGGGGTCCTCGTCCAACGCCCAGGCGTAGACCTGTTCCATCGTCAGCCGTTCGAGGGCGGCGGCGTGCATGAGCGAGGCCAGCACCATGGCCGCCTGGTTGGTCCAGAACCCCTCGTCGGACACGCCGCCGGTCTCCGCCGCGGCGACCATGTGCGCGGCCCGCCGGATGGCGGTGGCCTGATCGTGGCAGCCGTCCACGGGGGACCAGCGGACAGTGGAGGCCCAGGTGCCGAACCGGTCAGGGTTGAACAGGTGGACACGCCGCTGCTCGCCGCGCAGGCCGGCGGTCAGGCCGACGATGTCGTCGCGGATGCTGGTGACGATCACCGCGCCCGGGGCGTCCAGGATGCGCCCGGCCAGGTGGGCGGTCTTGCCCTCCTTCTGCGGAGCCAGGCACAGCAGGCCGTCCTCGAAGGTGGCGTAGGCGCGCATGCGGAAGATCCAGCCCTGCGCCCAGCCGAGGAACAGGGCGATTTCGCTGTGCGCGAGCAACCGCCGCCGCCACCAGCCCCGCACCGACGGACGCGCGTGGCGGGCGACCTTACGGGCGGCGGGCAGCCCGTAGTGCAGGTAGAGCTCCAGACGGCGAGCGAAGCCCGCCCCCGGATACATCCGCAGACGCAGCCGCCACCACAGCGCCAGACCTTGACGACGGCGGGGGTTGCGCAGGCGGTGTACGGCTACGGCAGCCACCGAGGCGGCCAGCAGGACGGCGAGCGTGGCGACGAGCGGTCCGGCCTGCGGGAACCGCTGCCAGCTGTCGTCGGCGGTGAGCCCCGTGGTCATCGGTTGCCCGGGGGCGGTTCGTCGTGGCATTCGGCCCAGGTCAGACAGGCCGGAGCGAACGGTGTGCCCGGTGGTTCCTCCGGCCCGCCGTGCCGGGGTGCAGGGGTGCGGACTGTGCGTGTGGGTGCGGCGCGTGAGGTCTTGATGCCGGTCACGGTGGGCGTGCCGGTTGCCCGCTTGCTCGGCCTGCTGGTTGGCCGCCTGCTGGGCTTCTCGGCAGACGAGCTAGCAGACGTGGTGGCGGACGAGGCGCGGGAGGGGCGGAGGCTGGCGGAGATGGTCGCGCGGGGGGACGCGGAGGTGCGTGTCGGGCTGGGACGGGGCTCGGCGATGGTCGGTGACCGGCGGGAGGGTGGGGTGTGCTGCGCGTACGAGGCAGCCTCGCCGGGTTCGGTGAGCAGTTGTCGGATCGGGACGAGGGCCAGCCAGGTGCCCAGGCCGATGGCGGCGGCCAGGGTGACGGCCAGAGGCATGAGCTTGCGCCAGTCGGTGCGGGCCGGTCCGAACTCGTCCCAGTCGTGGTCGGAGGCTGGTGCGGGTGGCAGGGGGTGAAGCAGGCGGCGTGCGTTGATCGGCGTGAGCGGCGCGTCCGGTTTCCCGCCGTGAGCAGGCGAGTCTGGCTTGTCCGGGCCGAGTTCGATGGGGTACCCGTCGCCGATGTCGGCGAACGCCGCTGGGCCTTCGTAGCCGTCATCCGGGGCATCAGGCAGGTCTGGAGCGTCGGACGGCATGAGGTGTCGCACCCTTTCGACGCCGATCAAACGACGATGAAGATTTCGCCGGCCACCTTGCCGAGGGCGGCGATGTCCTGGCGGATGCCGACCTCGGTCGAGCGCGGGTCGAACACCACCGAAAGCCGCTCGCGCAGCTTCTGGCGGATCAGCTGCGACCACATCGGGTTGTTCGCCAGGTCGGCGTCGAACAGCCGGTAGGTGCGGCCGCCGTCGACGGCGTGGTGCCCCCACAACGTCACCGTGGGCACACCGAGCCCGATCACCGTGCCGATCCGGGTGTCGAGCTGGGCGGTGGCCTGGGCTTCGTCCCAAGGGGCAGTGGAACCGCCGTGGGCCAGGCCGTACTCACGCGAGCTGACTTGGGCCAGCGTGTCCCAGCCAAGCGCCTTGATATTCAGCCATTGGGCCCGGGTGGCGACCGCTGGCGTGATCGGCTGCTGCGCGCCCGTCTTCGGGTCGCGCAGCCGATGCTGGCGATAGGCGGAGGCGAACAACCCGTTGGAGACGTACACCTGCTCGACCGCGGCGGCCTGGATATAACCTTCGACGAGCTTCTTGGTCACCAGCGGCGCCTTGGCCCGCATCGCGGTGACGCAGGCGGTGGCGGCGCCGCAGCCCAGCTCGGGCACCACCACGCCGATGGCCAGCCGCTTGCCGGGCACAGCCTGGCGCAGCGCGGCGGTGGTCTGCTGTACGAAGGTCTCGACGTCGTCGGAGCTGGTGAACCCGCTGTAGGCGAGGTTGTCGGCGAACTTGACGCCGATCACGCCCGGCTGACGGGCGGTCTCGGCGAGCGCGTCCACAGAAGCACGGAATCGTGTGGAACCGGCGAGGTAGTCGTCGGCCAGGTCGCTCTCCACCCAGACGCGCAGCCCGGCCGCCCGCGCGGCCTTGATCGCTTCGGTGCTCGGCCGCTCTGCCGTCGAAGGGCTCGGATCGGCGTCGGGCGGCATGCTTTCGACGGGACTGGCCGTCGGCACGGGGGAGGAAATCGAACTCGTCGTGGCCGAGCGGCTGGGACGGACCGTGCTGGCGGCGGTGGGGGACAGCGGTTCTGCAGCCTCCAGGTTGGCGCCGTCGTCGGCGGCCCAGAACGCGGCGACCTCGGCGGCGTCCTGAGGCGGAGTCAGCCAGCGACACACCACGTGGGTAGGCGTGTCGTCGGGCAGCAGCTCCCGGCAGGAATCGCCGCGCTGTACGTCCAGAGCCTTCTCGGCGCCGGGATCCGCCGGCCCGTTGCCGCGGATCATGCCGGGATCGGCCTTGGCCAGGAGCGGCATGCACACCACCAGGGCCAGGCCGACGCCGACTGCGGTGAACTGCGCTTCCCGCCGGGTGACGCCGGAGAAGAACTGTCTCATCTGCATGCTCACTCCAGAAATGACTACGAAGGGGGTCAGCCGTTGGGGCAGTTCGACCAGTGGCCTTGGCCGTCGTTGACGTACCTGCCGGTGGGCATCCAGGTACCCTTGTCAGCCACGACGGTCCAGCTCACGCGGATGGTGACGGTGCCGCTCGTGGTGGTGGCGCCCGCCGAGGTCCGCCCGTCGCCGGTGTTGGTGGCGCGCCAGGTGAGCATGATCGTTCCCGCACCGTTGGACGGCGAGCAGCCGGGCCTGCTCAGCGGGGCGGCGACCGTGAAGCGGGTGCCGTCGACGACGATCCCGTCGCTGGCCGAGGTGGAGACCACGCGGCCCCTGCCAGGGGAGATCTTGAGGGTGAACGAGCCCGTGCGGAGCTGTCCCAGACTGATGCCGGCGGGGGAGACCCGGGCTGACGGCGCGGCGGGTTCGGGAAGCCGGCGGATCCTGACGCCGGAGGTGGCGCGGCCGGTGGCGGTAGGTGTACCGGAAGGTTTCCCGGGACCGGCTTGGTCCCGGCTGGGCTTGGCGGTCGCGCGGCCGGTCGGAGCCGGGGTGGGGGCAGGCCCGGGAGGTTCTTCGACGGCCGGCTCGGAGGGAGGGACCGTGGCGATCAAGGTGATGGTCTGCGCCGTGGGCGGTGTGGTGTGTGCTCGGCGGGTCGGCTGCAGTCCCGACCAGGCCATGCCGATGAGTAACACACCGGTGACCACCGCGACGATCAACGAGAAGACTCGCAACGCCGGGACCAGAGGGCGCAGGGAGAGCCGGGCCTCGGGATCGGATTCGTCGGGGCGCCGCTGCCAGAACTCCTCCGCCTGCTCCCAGGCTCGGAACGGCGGGTTCTTCGCCATCCCGGGGAACCGGATGCCGGGCGTGCGCGGGGCGTCGGGCAAGGGGGTGGGCTGGGCGGGGAAGCCGTCCGCGCGCCACAACGCCTGCTCCTCGCCGAGAGGTTCGGCCATGGCCAACGAGTCGGCCAGGGTGTCCGGTGCTGTGACGATCGGCAGCTCGTCCGGCAGAGAGCCGGCGTCATGGGAGGTGGCCGCCGCAAGGTGTTCGCGGGCCTCGTCCACCAGGGCCTCGACCTGGACCGCCCCCGCATCGAAGATCAGGGCGATCTCCACGTGGGAGAGCCCGTGCCGCACGGCCAGGTCGAGCACCTCGCGATGAGCCGGCGAGAGTCCGGCCATCGCCTCGCTCAGCGGGCTTTCCAGGTTCGCGAACAGATATGGCCGGAGTCCGCTGCGGGAGGCGGCCGAGGCACGGTGCGCCCGGGCGAGTCCGTACAGCCAGGCGCGCAGGTGCTCGTCGTCGAGCACGCGTTTCACGTGGACGCAGGCCGACATCAGCGTTCCGGCGAGGGCGAGCTCGGCCTCGCCGGGATCCAGCGTGGTCCGCAGGTAGTCATACAGCCGGTCGCCGTGGCGGCGGCGCAGGTCCTCGATGGCCTGCCGGGCGTCGTCCGATAGCGAGTGCCACATCGGCTCTCCTGAGATGAGAGATCTACCGGTCCACGAGGAGTGAGCAGCGTTCTCGGCTCATCCATGGCTCACCAGCGGACTGGCCTCGCCCGCATACAGATCGTCGGCGAGGCGGATCAGGTCGACCGTGTTCCCGTGCTCGTCGACCGCCCACCGCCCAGGGTCGTGGGTGTGCAGGTTGAGCCGGACCCCGCCGTCCGTCCCCCGCACCCAGATCCGGCTCAGCGGATAGAGCCCCATCAGCGGGAACCGAGTGCCGGGCAGTTCGGCCCGCAAGGAGCGCGCCAGAAGCCCGGACCGTCGCTGAATCTTGGCTTCGTGCACGTTCTCCACCGCGATCGCCAGCCGGGGAGATTCAGCCGTGGACGCGGCAGCACGCAGCTGGGCGGCGACGTAACTCAACTCGGCCAGCTCGACCGGCGTGACAGGAGGCGCGATCCGCACGAGCGCACGCCAGAACCGGTCCCGGGCGGTGACGACGTCGACCAGCTCGTCCGTCGCCGGAATCCGGCCGCACGACAGGACATGCCGCAGGTAGGCGCCGACGATGTCCAGCTCGGCCGAGACCTCCACCCGCATCGGCCGCGCCCCGAGCCCGGAACCGGCTCGCCAGCGCTCGGCGTGCAGCCTGACCAGAGTCGGATGGCGGGCATCGACCGCCTCGCACCACTGCGACAGCAGCCGAGGAGAGAGCTCGCCACGCTGGGCGGCCTCCAGCAGGATCAACGCGGTCGCGGCATGCGGCACGTCCAGTAGCACCCGGACCGGCACACCGGGTGGGATGCGTGACAGCACCCCAGCGCCCACGGCAGGCAGCCGGGCCGCGGTGTCGACTTCGGAGACGGTCAGCTCGGGGTCCAGCCGCAGCCCCACGATCTGCTCGCCGACCCGGCCGCGCCGCAGGCCGGTGACCGGAAGACTGCGCCCGCTCTCGGTGATCACCCGGGCCGTGCGGGCGCTGAAGTGGCATCCGCCCGAGACGAAGGTCACCTCCTGCAGATCGGCCACCCCGCCTTCACGGGGCGGGCCACCGCCGATGAGGACGTGATGGACGACATCCCGCAGGCGCAGCCCGCCGTAGGCGGTGACGGTCTCGTGGCCGGGACGCGAATCCCGCTCGCACAAGGCGTCCTGCATTGGCACAGCCGCGTTCCACAAGTAACCGAACAGCCGCTCCTGGCGGCTGACGGCCCGCACCACGGCTCTGCGCAGGGAAGGCGAAGCTCCTTCGACGGGTGTCTGCCACCACCCGCCCGTCAACTGCCGCTCCGGCTGATCGCCGCAGGAGAGATCGATCCGCTCCAGCCGGCTCGGGAAACGCGTGCCGAGCTGATCCAGCACATGAAGGGCCGTCATCAGGCCTCCTCGGAGGCGCTGCCGGGCCGCGCCGACGCGATCCTCGCGTCGATCAGCAAGGGCCCTTGGCGTGGCCCGGCCAGCCAGTCGCTGACCGCCTTGAGATCCCGGCCCTGCCGTACGACGCTCGCCGCGCACCCGTACCCGGCGGCGACCGCCGCCAGGTCGACCGAGCCGGAAGGTCGATCGTCGCCGGTGTTGTAGACGACGATGAGCAGGGACAGCCCGAGCCGGACGGCAGTCTCCAGATCCGCAGCGGCTCTCAGCACGCCGCGATAGCCGAGCACCGCCACGGCCAGCCGCTCCGGCCGTGCCAGCGCCGCACCGATCCCGGCCGCCAGCGCACGCCCCGCTTCCTCGATCAGCTGGGAGTACCAGAACCCGTGGGCATCGGGGACCCGCATCAAGCTGATCGGGTAACGCATGAAGTCACCGCGGTCGACCACGAGCGTCCGCTCCTGCGGCAGCAACGCCTCCAGCAGGTACGCCAGGGTCCAGGGATCGATGTGTCCCTCGACGTGGACCGGCTGATAGTCGGCGTCGTGCTGGTTGCCCTGCTCGATGATGCGGCGGCGCACCTCGTCGGTGCGATACCCCGTACGGGGCTCGGCCAGCTCGCACAGCAGGGCGCGGGCCGTGACCGCGACGTCGCCCGCCACGCTCACATCGATGCCGCCCTGGGCTCCGACGGCCTGGTTGAGATCGACCTGAACCACGCGGGCGTCCGACCCGACGAGGTCGCCGCGACGGGTGGTCCACTCGCGCATCGAACACCCCCAGCCGATCAGGACGTCCGCATCGCGGACCAACTCGGCGACCGCCGGCGCCGACCAGTCGCCGGCGACTCCCAGATTCCAGCGGTCGTCGGCGAACAGGCCATGCGCCGCGGTGGACGTCGCAAGCAGCGCACCGGTCCGCTCGGCCAGTTCCTCCAACTCCCGCCCGGCATGCAGGGCTCCGCGCCCAGCGATGAACACCGGCCGGCTCACGGTGGTGAGCAGATGCGCAAGGGAGCTGATCGTTCCGGCATCGGGTGGCGGTGGATCGGGAGTGTGCAGGTCGCCGAGGGAGGCGAGCAGGTCGTCCGGCGGCCGCGGACAGGAAGCCGCCAGGACCTGCCGCCCGAACGTCAGCACCAGCGGGCGGCGCTGGACTCGCGTGGCGTGCAACGCCCAGGCGATGACCGATGCCATCTCGGCGGGGTCGGTGACCGGTTCGATGAGCGTGCCGGCAGCGGTCAGCAGCGCCGCCTGCCTGGCCACGCCGAGACCGTCGCAGGTCTCGGCCGCGAGCACGAGCAACGGGGTACGGCTGCGCGCCGCTTCCACAAGGCCCGGGATCGTGCTGATCAAGGCCGAGCCCTGGGGGACAGCCAGCACGGCAGGCTGGCCGCCGGTGCGGGTGTGAGCCTCCGCCATGGTCGTCGCCGCGCCCGGCCGGCGGGCGTCGACCACGTTCAGGCCATGCGTGGTCAGAGCAGGAACGAGGGGACAGTCGTCGGCCGCCGCGGCGAAGACGGTGCGGACGCCGAGTGCGGCAAGTGCCTGCCCTGCTGCCTCGGCGACCGGGATTACCGACGTCTGCGGGCTCTGGCGGCCGGGCCGTTGTTCAGGAGGAAAGAGCATGAAAGGTCGCCTTTCGGATCAAAGGGGTGAGGTGGGGCGGCTCAAGGCGCGGATCACCTCGCCGGTGGCCTCCACGCGGGCACAGTGCCGGGCCATGTAGACCAGCGCCGCCCGGTGGTCCTCGGCGCTGAAGGCGGCGGTCGCGTCGCCGAGGACGAAGGGCTTGATGTCATGACTGAAGGCGTCGACCGCGGTGGCCTGGATGCCGATGTGGGTATAGACGCCGCCGACCAGCAGTTGGTCCCGGCCGGCGTTGCGCATCAGGGTGACCAGCGGGCTGCGAGCCAGAGCGCTGTAGCGGTGCTTGGCCAGCAGGATCTCGTTCGGCGCGGGCATGAGCGGCGCGCAGATGTCGGTGTCCTCCCGCGCATCGGTCAGGCCCGGACCCCATACGTCGGCGAGCAGGCCGCGGTCGGCCGGGGACTGGGAGCCCGGCTGGGCGGTGTAGACGACCGGGACGCCCGACTCGGCGCAGCGCTGGCGGACGGCCAGCAGGTTGGACAGGACGTCGGCGATGGGGGAGGCGTCCATCTGGTAGGGCCGCAGGAAGTAGTGCTGCATGTCGTGGATGAGCAGCAGGGCGCGATCCGGGTCGATCGTCCAGCTCAGGCGGTTGTCGGGCAGGGCGGGCAGCATGTAGGGCGCGATGGCGGGGATGGCCACGGCGGCTCCTCTCGTCCGGTCCGCGCGTGCGCGCGGAGAAATCACGGGTCGGTGCGGACGCGCAGCGCGCGCAGGAGAGTGGAGAACTTCGCGCCGGTCTCGGCCAGCTCGGCTTCCGGCTCGGAGTCGGCCACGATGCCCGCTCCCGCGTACAGCCGCAGCGTGGTGCCCGACACGACGCCGCAGCGCAGCGCCAGCGCCCACTCGCCGTCGCCGCCCGCGTCCTGCCAGCCCACCAGCCCGGAGTAGAAGCCGCGGTGCACGGGTTCCAGCTCCTCGATGACCTGGCGGGCCAGGCTCTCGGGGCTGCCGCACACCGCCGGGGTGGGATGCAGGGCGGCCGCCAAGGTCAGGCTGCACACGCTCGGGTCACGTAGCCGGCCGGTGATCGGGGTGCTCAGGTGCCACAGGGTGGAGGTCGCGGTGACCTGCGGCCGGGCCGGGACGTACAGGTGCTCGCAGAACGGCGCGAGCGCCCGCGCGACGGCGTCGACCACCAGCCGGTGCTCGTGCAGGTCTTTGTCCGAGCTCTGCAGGGCCAGCGCACGGGCCTGATCCACGGCCGGGTCGAAACTGCGCCGGGCCGAGCCCGCCATCGGGGTGGTGGCCACCATACGGCCGTGGCGGGAGACGAGCAGCTCGGGGCTGGCGCCGATCAGCGTGGCGTCCTCGCCGGCGGGCGCGGCGTACACGTATCTGGCGTTCGGGCCGGGGAGATGAGCCAGCAGTTCCTTGACCACCAGCGGCTGGTCCGCCTCCAGAAGGAGGGTACGAGCCAGCACCACCTTGTTCAGCGGCCCGGTGGCGATCATCGTGCGTGCCCGCTCCACCGCCGCCAGGTAAGCGGCGGGCCCGGGATCGTCGGTCAGCGTCCAGGACGGGTGACGGCAGCGGAAGCAGTACGGGGCGAGCAGCGGATCGCGCCAGAGCGGCGTGTTGGACAGCACCAGGCGGGAGCGCTCGGCGTCGAAGGCGATCAAGCCCGCGGCGACCATGCCGGGCCGGTGCAGGGCGGAAGCGACCTCGCTCGGCAACGCCCTCAGCGGCGCGGTCAACGGCGGTTCCTCCCCACCGTCGGCCAGCAGGGTGCGGTCGGGGGTGCTGATCATGACGGTGGAGGGCGTGTACTCCATCGGCAGTGGTACGGGGACGTCGCCTGGCGTCGGAGCGCGCATCGGGATCAGCGGCGGCGTGGACACGGTCATGGTGAAGGGGCCTTTCGAAGGGAAGGGATGAGGTCACCCGGTCAAGCTGGCGCCGCCGTCGACGACGAGGTCCTGCATGGTGACGTGGCGGGCCTGTTCGGAAGCCAGCCACAGCACGGCCTCGGCGATGTCGGCCGGTTGGGCGACCCGGCCCAGCGGGATGCCCAGCCGGAACCTGACGGCATCGCCCGCGATCGCCCGGTCGGCGCTGGTGAGCGCGGACAGCATGGCCGTGTCGGTCGAGCCGGGCGAGACGCTGTTGCAGCGGACCCCGGCAGGAGCCAGCTCCAACGCCAGGTGACGGGTGAAGGCGATGACGGCGGCTTTGGAGGCGCCGTAGGCGGCCAGGCCGATGCGCGGCACATGGCCGGCGTTGGAGGCGACGTTGACGATCGCGCCCTTGCGGCGCCGCTCCATCGGCCCGGCCACCGCCCGGCAGACCCGGATCACGCCGAAGGTGTTGACCTCGAACAGCTCGCGCAGGTCGTGCTCGCTCAGGCGAGCCAGCGGGCCCTGCCGCAGGACACCGGCGACGTTGACGGCGATGTCCACCGGGCCGAGTTCCCGCTGGACCGATCTGGTCGCGGCTTCGACGGTGTGTGGATCTCGTACATCACAGTGGAAGGCGACCACGTGTGGCAGGGGTTGGGGTTCGCCGTGGTGCAGGTCGAGCGCGGCGACTCGGGCCCCGGCGGCGGCGAGTCTGGCGCAGATCGCCGCGCCGATGCCCTGGCCCGCGCCGGTCACCAGCGCGACGCGGCCGGTGATCCCGGCGACGTGCTCGGTGGCCGTCACGTGTCGTCCGCTCGGTTCAGCGCCGCGTCGATGGCGGCGATGGCGTTGTCGCAGACGCTGCGTACGTGGTGAAGCCGGCACAGGCGGTCGGCGGACGCCACGTTCAGCGCGGGGAGGTGCGCGGTCGTCACCTCCTCCGGCCTCGCTGCGGCAGTCGGGTCGGCGGAGCGGCGGGGGTGAGGGATGGTGAGGAGGTCACCGTGAGAAGGCATGGGGTTCCCCTAGGAGTGGAGGGACAGCGAGTACGCGGGGCGGACGCCGGAGGTCACCCGGGACAGCTCGTAGTCGGCTTCGCTGCGCACCTGGACGAGGGTGGCGCGCAGTTCGGCCAGCAGCCGGTGCAGCTCCTGCACTTCCTGCTCGGCTGAGACGCGCCCGGGGTTCGCGCGGGCATGAGCTCCCCGGGCGGCGCGCAGCGCGGTGAAGACGGCGGCGCCCGCCAGGAGCGAGGCGACGGCGATGACGGCGACGAGCACCGCGGTGAAACCGGCGTGCGGGCCGGACAGCACGTGCTGCTCCAGCAAGATGGACGAGCCGGCGACCCCCAGAGCTCCGCCGACCATGCGGGCGGCGGTCACCGCGCCGGCCGCCGTGGCGAACTCCTCCGGCTCGGCCGCCAAGGTGCCTGCCGTGAACGTTCCCGTGGCCAGCGTGCCGATCCCGGCGCCGAGGACCGCCAGCGCGAGCACCATCCAGGCCGACAGCTCGCTGACGCCGAGCAACAACGTGCACCCGGCTCCTACGGCGATCGCCCCCGTGTAGATCACCGCAGTGGTGCCGCGCCGCCGCCCCAGATGGCCCGCCAAGGGCGCGGCGACGAGCACCGCCAGCGAGATCGGGATCAGCCACCAGCCCGCCTCCGCGACCTGCAGCCCGTGTATCCGCTCCAGGTAGAGCGGAGTCACCACCAGGACCGTGTACTGCACCGAGCCGAACAGCGCGGATGCGAGCGTGGTGACGGCAGTTCTCGGCCGCACTCCGACTCCGGCACGGCGCAGCGAGATCGTCAGCTTGACGGCCGCCGCCGCCATGGCGACCGCCACGCAGCCCACGGTCTGCGGCGAGGTCCACCCCCACTGGCCGCCGTACCAGAGGGCCAGCACCGCCGCCGCGATCCCGGCAGCGGGCACGAGCGTGTCCGCCACCTCAGGCCGGGCCGTCCGGGTCCGGCCCCTCGGCAGCAGCGGGACGACCATCAGGAGAGTGATCGCCAGTCCCGCACTGCACAGGTAGGCGACCCGCCACCCGTGAGCGGCGATCAGCATGCCGCCACCGCCCTGCGCCACCGTGACGCCCAGCCCGGAGCAGCCGCTCCAGATCGCCAGCGCGCCGCGGCGGCGGGCGGGAGGTAGCTCGCCCAGCAGCAGCGCGAGCGACGTCGGCAACATCATCGCCGCACCGATCCCCTGGAGGAGCCGGCCACCCAGCAACACCGGCCAGCTGCCTGTCCACGCGACCGCGACGGCGCCCAGACCGAACAACGCCACCCCGACCGCGAGCACGCCGCGCCGGCCCAGCGCATCCGCCCAGCGGCCGGCGGCCACCAGCAGCGCCGCGATGGCCGCGAAGTTGACGACGTTGACCCAGGTGAGCTGGGACGCCGGCACCTGATCGGTCATCGGATCGACCGCCAGCTCGCTGACCACCAGCGTGGTCACCCCCGCATCCGCCATGACCACCGCCATCGCCGCGCAGGACGCGGTGAGCAGCAACCCGCGGCGATGGCGAGCGCGGTGGCTGCCGCGTCTGGCAGGCCCGCCCCGGGTGGGGCGGGGGCCGGGGCGGGCCTGGCTCAGGGAGCGGCCGGTCGGGCTGGGCCGCTCTCGTGCAGGGGGTTCGGCTTCTCCGTACCGTGGGCGACGGGGGGAACCCAGCAGGGCGGGCGAGTCGGCGACGGGGGATGGGCTGCTCGTTACCTCGATGGTCACCCGCCGCAACGTAGGTAGGGCCGGTGTGGGGGCGGTCGCGGCGAGGTTTTGATCAGGATGCCCGTCGGTCGCGAACTGCCGGTGAGCGTGTGGGGTCGATAAATTCGATCACGAGCGGCCGTAGAGGATCTTCCTCTCGCCAACGCGTACGAGATCTCACTATGATCTTGATGGGCCCGATGTCAGAGAAACTCACCCTGTGACTCGAGGAGTGGCGTGCGCACGCAACAGCCCGATGAAGAGATGTCCTCTCCCTCTCCTGCCCGGATGTACGACTATTTCCTGGGCGGCACCACCAACTACCAGGTCGACAGAGACGCCGCCGAACGCGGGCTGGCCTACGCGCCGGAGATCAAGACCATCGCCACGGCCAACCGGCAGTTTCTGATCCGCGCCATCCGCTTCGTCGCCGAACAGGGCGTCGACCAGTTCCTGGACATCGGCTCCGGCCTGCCCACCCAGGAGAACGTGCACGAGATCGCCCAGTCGGTCACCCCGTCCGCGCGGACCGTCTACGTCGACAACGACCCGAGCGTGCTGCCGCAGGCCCAGGCGTTGATCATCGGTGATGACCGGACCCGGTACATCCAGGCCGACGTACGCGACCCGCACGGCATCCTCAACCACAAGGAGACGCTGCAGCATCTGGACCCCGCCCGGCCGTGGGCGGTCGTGCTGTGCTCGGTGCTGCACTTCGTGCCCGACGCCGACGACCCTTACGGCGTGGTCTACCGGTTGATGGAGGCGGTGCCGGCGGGCAGCTACCTGATCTTCTCCCACGTCAGCAGGACTGACGTGGACCCGGAGCTGTACAAGATTCTGATGGCGACCAACGCCAACAATCTCAGCAATCCGATCACGTATCGGACGATGGAGGAGATCGCCCGCTTCTTCGATCAGCCGGACTGGGAACTGCTGGCGCCGGGCATGGTCGACGTGCAGCGCTGGCAGCCGGACGGCGTCGCCGACGACTTCACCCCTGGGCGGGTGCGGGTCTTGGGCGGCGTGGCCCGGAAACGCTGAAGTTCGTTTCCTCGGACTGATCCGGCTCCGGTTCGGGCGGGGAGCGGCGTCTGGAAGTAGTAGCCGCGGCCTCGGCTTCTATAGCGGTGACTGCGGAGCGTGACGGAGACCCGTCGGGACGAGATGCGTCTGAACTGGCTGGCGACGTCGGTTGCGACTCCCCTGCTTGCGATTGAGTCTGGACGGCTGTGCTACTGGCCGCTCTTCTCCTTGACGGGTGTATGGCTACTGCTACGGTGCGTATTCATCCACCTGTATTGCTCGGTCATGCCAGTGAGGAGATCGGTCGTGGGCGTCCATCCGAGCAGTCGGCGCGCGTGAGATGGGTCGGCGCGAGTGCCGGGCACATCGCCACTGCGGGGGTTCGCCGAGCGGACGCTGACAGATCGTCCGGTGATCTGGCGGGCTTGGTCGACGACATCGTTGAGGGAAGTGGTGGCGCCGGCTCCGACGTTGATCAGGCTGTTCGGCAGATGGGCGGTTCCTGCGGCGATGGTGGCGGCGATGGCGTCGTCGATGTAGGTGAAGTCTCGGCCCTGCCGGCCGTCACCGTAGATCTGGAGGGTCATTCCCGTTGTGGCGGCGGTCAGGAGGCGCTGGATGAACATGTCCTCTCGTTGGCCAGGGCCGTAGACGGTGAAGTAGCGCAAGGCCACGACGGTGGTGCGACAGTCGGATCGGGCCGCGTGGGCGAGGCAGAGTTGTTCCTCGGCGAGCTTGGTGACCGCGTACGGGGAAGCGGGGCGCGGATGGTCGGTCTCGGCACTGGGCCGCTCACCCGAGGTCGCGCCGTAGACACTGGAGGAGGAGGCGACGACGAGGCGGGGGATGCGCAGCCTGGTGATCGCGTGCATGAGGCGTTGGGTGGCCGAGATGTTGGAGGCGACGTAGTCGTCGAAGTCGGCGCCCCAGGAGGGCTGGACGCCGGGGACGCCGGCCAGGTGGAAGACGACGTCGGCGTCGAGCAGGAGGGGCTCGACGGCGCAGGTGCGCAGGTCGCCGGTGGCGAAGACGAATCCTGGGTGGTCACGGATGGTCGCCAGGTTCCGGGCTGCGGTGAGGTGCTTGCTGGGGTCGCGGCGGTCCACGCCGATCACGGTCACGTCTCGTTCGAGCAGGGCCTGGCAGAGGTGGGAGCCGATGAATCCGGCTGCGCCGGTGACGACGGCCCGCCGGGGAAGTGGTGCATGGGCCTGTTGGGGGACGGGCGGGATGGTCATGGCGGTCCTTCGCGGTCGGCAGGAAGCGGTGATCAGCGCACGGCCATGGGCGAGGAGCTCCCGGTCGTCGGTTTCGTGGCCGCGGACCAGTGCGGTGACGGCTTCCATGAGGTGGAAGCGTTCGAGCAGGTCCTGTTCAGAGGGGTTGAGAGGGCGGCCGTAGCCCTCGAAGAACGCTGTGCGGAGGTGAGGATTCCGTCGCCAGTGGCGGTGTTCGAGGCGGCTGAAGTCGCGGATCCGAGCGTCCAAGCGGGTGTGCTCGAAGTCGACGATGCCGACCTGTCCCGTGGCCTCGATGATCCAGTTGCGTGGTTGGTAGTCGAGGTGGCAGACGGTGGTGTCGAGTGTTTCGGCCGCCATCTGGTCCGCCCAGGCGTGCAGGGTGCGGAGTTCTGACGGGGTGATGAGGGCTGCCTGGTGCGCGCGGGCGGCCCACCAGCGCATGCGTTCAGCGAGGTAGGCGGATACCTCGGTGCTGACCTGCGGGCCTGGTGAAGCTTCATGGAGCAGCCTGAGGACGTGGCCCGCCTCGTGGTGGGCCTGCCGGGCAGCGAGAGAATCCCCGGAAAGCTGCGTGGCCGGCCGGCCCGGCATGACGGTCACGAGCAAGGCGAGGTTGCCGGGGTCGGCGTGGATCAGGGACGGGGCATGCTCTCCCAAGGCCGGGACCCAGGTGGTGTAGGCACGGGCTTCGGCCTGGAAGCGGTCGGGGATGCTGTGCTGCTTGAGGATGTAGCGCTGTCCGTCGTTCGTGGCGAGGACCTGCAGGTGTGAGGGCAGGTAGGGGCAGGGGAGCGTGGTGAGTGGGCCGAGGTGGCGGCGGGCCATGGCCAGGAGGCGGTCGGTGCGGTTCATGGGCCGGTGAGGTGGGCGGTGTCGTTATGGCGTAGCAGCATCCAGCGCTCGTCGCCGAATCGGCTGCGGTGAAGCTCCCAGTGGGTGATCGAGGCGTGGTGGACGGTGAAGCCGGACATCAGCCCGGGACGCAGGTCGAGCAGCAGGCTGTGGGCGGCGAGTACGGTTTCGCCATGGGCGGCGAACAGGAGGCGCTGTCCTCGGTGGTCTGTGATGAGGTCGGCGAGGATGGCGCCGGCGCGTTGCAGGTAGCCGTTCCAGGTGTCGGAGCCCGGTGCCCATGCTCGCTCGGGATGAGCGTGCGGGCCGCCGCGGAAGACGGTCTTCACCTGGTGCCAGGGCTGGCCGTCGGCGTCGCCGTGGACGGGGCCGTCCAGCAGGTTGCTGATGATCAGCGGTTGGTCGAGGGCGTCGGCCAGGATGCGGCCGCTTTCGCGCAGCCGCCGGCGAGGTCCGGCGTACACGTGAGTGAAGGGTTTGGTCTGGTGCTCTGTGACGAGGCGGGCCGCGGTGAGCTTCATCTGCCGGCGGCCGAGATCGGTCAGCCCCGTGCAGGTGCGGGGGCCGCCGACGACGCCGTCGACGTTGCACTGAGCCTCGCCGTGCCGGGCGAAGATCAGTTCAGTGGAGATCACTTCAACTCCTCCAGGCAAGGGCGGACGCTCGGCCACGGATGCCGGTAGCCGCCCTGGCCGAAGTAGGGCAGGGTGAGCAGGTGATGCAGGTCGGCGTGGCCGAGAAGCTGATCGACGGAGACGGGAAGCAGGCCGGCGTCGATGAGCGGCTGGTTGTAGCAGGCCAGGGCGGTGGTGAAGGCCTCGATCGGGAGTGGACCGTGCGTCATGGCAAGGGTGACCAGCAGCTTGGCCAGGTCGTAGCCGAACGGTGCCAGGGTGAGATCGTCGAAGTCCACCATGACAGGCCCATCAGCGGTGATGAGGACGTTGCGCGGGTTGGTGTCTTTGTAGAAGGCGACCGGGGCAGGGCTGGCCGCGAGGAGCGCCTGGACGGCGGCGGTCACCTGCTGTTCGCCGATCAGTCCGGCCTCGGTGCGTCGGCGCAGCGCTGCGATACGTGGCGAGACGAAGTCGGCCATATGGTGGGCGCCGTCCAGCGGATGGGTGGTGGTGAGGAGCGCGCGGTGCAGATCGCTGTGCCAGGCGGCGGCGTGGGCGCGGCCGAGAACCGCGGCCACATCAAGGGTGTCAGCGAAGACGGCGTGGCGGCCCTCGACGAAGGCGAAGTCGATGCGGTCGACGTCGACGCGGACGATGGACGCAAGTCGCAGCGGCCCGGCGTGTTCGTCGAGCCATGCGTGATTGGCGAGGGTCTGGTCGAGGTCCGCACGAGTGGCGTACGTCTTGCTGAAGATCATGGAAAGCTGCCCTTTCCCGCGATCACGTACGTGACGGTGGAGGTGGTTGTCACCGGCCCGTCGGCGATCTGGGTGCGCAAGGCTGCGGCGATCGCGTCCGGGTCGGCGGCCATGGCCGGCGGGAGCTCGTACTTGGGCGTGGTGGCCAGGTAGGCGGCGACATGGTCCGGGCCAGTGAAGGCGAACCGGTGTTCCTCGTGCTCCACACCGATGACCGGCAGGATCGGCGCGGTGAGTGCCTCCAGGTTGCCGCTGTGCGCGGTCTGGTACAGGCTCGGCCGCCCGGTGGCACGGGTGTCGAGGCCCGCGGCGGCCACCAGGTAGTCGAGGGTGCGGTAGCTGTCGGCCGACTTGGTGACCAGGATGGCGATTCCAGCCGGAGCCAGGACGCGGGCGATCTCGGCGATGACCGGGCGCGGGTCGGGGGCGTGGTAAAGGCAGAACGCGGCCACCACTAGATCGCAAACGCCGTCGCCGAAGGGCAGACGGTGGAAGTCCGCGCGGATGTAGATGACCGCTGTCGCCGTGTCGGTGAGTCGGGCGCGTGCGGTGGTGAGCATCGCCTGCGAGCTGTCGATAGCCAGCAGACCGCGAGGCCGCAGGTGCGCGGCCAGGATGCGGCTGCTGGTGCCGCGGCCGCAACCGAGGTCGGCCACGATCGCCTGGTGGGGATGCGGCAGGTGCGCGGTGGCGATGCCGGCGATGACGTCGGCGACAGGGCGTCCACGGATCTTGGCCTGGTGCAGCGCCGAGGTGCGGGCGGCCAGGCGGGAGCCGTCCCGGTACAGGGCGGACGTCGTGGCGGGGTGGATGAAGGGCGAGGTCATGGGTGCCGCCCGTCCACGCCGTCACGGCGGGTCAGCGGCCGGCTGCCACCTGCTCCAGCCAGCGGCGAGTCTGGGTACGGCTGGTCAGGAGCACCACCTGTTTGCCCGCGGCGAGCTCGTGGACTTTCGCCAGGACTTTGGGGCGCATGCGTCGCCGGTAGGTGGCGACGTAGGTGATCACGCCCCAGTGGATGCGGTTGTAGACGCCGCAGGTGTGCTGGCCGGCGCCGTGCCGGAGCTGGCGGGCGAAGATCCCCCACAGGGCGGCCCAGGTGGGCACGTCCATCATGACCACAGTGTCGCAGGCCTGCAGCCGGACGTGCAGCGAGGAGTTGTAGTTGCCGTCGATCACCCAGCGCGGGGCCGCGACCAGCTCGCGCTGGGCGGCTTCGAACTTCTCCGGCGGCAGCGGGTTCCACGCGTCGTCGTAGTAGACGGCGTCCAGGTGGGTGACCGGCGCATCCAGCAGACGTCCGAGCTCGCGGGCCACATAGGACTTGCCGCTCCCTCCGGACCCGACGATGGCGACCCGGTTCATCTGCATGATGCTCCACGATAGTCGGGGCAGACCTGGCTGGGGCCGTGTTCATCGGCGCCTCCCAGCAGCGGCGGGGGCGAACTCACCGAGGATCGTCTCCAGCATCTGGAGTTGCCGGCTGAGCCGGAACAGGTCGAGCTTGGCCAGGCAGGCGGCGATCAGGTCGGTGTGTTCGGCGGTGCCCGCGAGGGACGACAGCCACTGCACAGCGGCGATCACCTCGTACCCGTCGTGGACGATCAGCTCACTCGGGACGAACTGGTCGACGTGGGCGATGGTGGACGGTGCGAGCGGCAGGCAGCCGGCCAGGACGGCCTCGAAGATGCGTTGGGTCATCTGCCCTACGGCTGCGTACCGGTCCGGCAGTAGCAGGACCGTGGCCAGGCTCTCGCCGTACAACCGGCTCACCTGGCTGAAGGGCACCCTCCCGATGAAGGCCACGCTGGGCCAGCGGCCGGTGTCGTACCACTTGCCCGCCACGCGGTGCGGCAGACGGTCCGCCGCGGGCGCGAAGTAGTCCTCGAATGCCTGGTCGCGGTCGTACTGGTTGCCCACATAGGTCAGCGGGAACGGCCTCGGCCGCGCGGCGAGAACCACCGGATCGGCCTGATCCAGGAGCGCATCGTCCAGCGGGAACAACAGCGAGCGGGTGCCCGGGGAGGCGGTCAGCGCGGCCTCGCAGACCATCACGCTGGGGTGGCGGCGCAGCGGATCCTTCTGGGGGAGCCTGCGGTCCTTGTCCCAGACGAGCGTGGGCAGGCCGCGCGTGTGCGTGTAGTGATCGAGCAACTCGGCTTGGCGATGCAGGTCGCAGGTGTGGCCGGGGGCGGTGCAGGCGGTGGTGTTGCGGCCCGGGATGGGCCAACGCCATTCGGCGAAGAGGACGTCGATGTCCGGCAGGTCGGCGTCGAACAGGTACTGGTCGGCGAGGTGATCTCCCGCCTCGATCAGATCGCGGTTCGGCTGGAGGAACACCACCTGGTGACCTCTGGCTTGTATGGCGTCGATGAAGGGGCGCCGATGGCTGCGCCCACCGTCCGGGGTGTCGGTGATGCCGGTTCCCAGGAACCCCCAGAAGCTGTAGCCGATCCTCATGTGGTGATCCACCTGCCTTCCAGCAGCAGGGCGTCCAGGCCGCTGCCGGCCAGGCAGTCCAGGGCCATGGCCGGGGTGCCGCAGATCGGCTTGCCTTTCACGTTGAGGGATGTGTTGATCAATACGGGGACGCCGGTGCGGCGG
Source organism: Nonomuraea sp. CA-218870 (assembly GCF_050936535.1). Classification (NCBI taxonomy): domain Bacteria; kingdom Bacillati; phylum Actinomycetota; class Actinomycetes; order Streptosporangiales; family Streptosporangiaceae; genus Nonomuraea; species Nonomuraea sp. CA-218870. Next base: position 1,116,880 of record NZ_JBNJMN010000002.1, read on the forward strand.
GCGAAGGCGGTCAGCACCTTGTGAATGAACGGGTTGCCGTCCTGGGTGACGGTCTGCACGCGAGCCGTGCCGTTGGCATGCACGACCGCCGGGATCTGCTCGCGGGCCAGGTCGGTCACGGACGAGGCCATCGACATGAACGGCGCCTCCTGACCGAGGGCGAAGTACTCGGCGGCGCGTTCGGCCGTCACCATCGGCGCGAACGGGCGGAACGACTCCCGGAACTTCACGGTGTCGTTGAGCCGTGCCACCACGCCAGGCTTCAGCGGTGAGGCCAGGATCGAGCGGTTGCCGAGCGCACGTGGTCCAGCCTCGACGCGCCCCTGGAAGAGGCCGACGATCTGACCGTCGGCGAGCCGCTCCGCCAGAACCTCGGCGACATCACCATCGAGCCGATGCACCGTGAACCGTGAAAGATCCGGCAACTGATCGGCGTAGGCGGGGCCGAGGTAACAGGCGTTGGCAACCCCGGCCAGCGGACGCGCGCTGCCCTCCAGGTGTACGGCCGCTGCCGCGCCGATCGCGGTTCCCGCATCGCCCGGAGCCGGCGGCACGAACACCTCCTCGAAGAGGCCAGACTTGACGATCTTGCCGACAGCCACGCAGTTGGTGGCGACTCCTCCACCGACACACAGCCGCCGCCTCCCGGTACGTGTCTTGGCCAGGGCCGCCAGATGCAGCATCACGTTCTCGGCGCGTTCTTGGAGCGCGGCGGCCAGGTCCCGGTGGACCTGCTTGATCGGGGCGTCTGAAGCACGGCGCGGGCAGGTCTCCGCGGCGAAGCGAGGTGTCAGACGGGCGAAGGACGACGCGAGCACCCTGGGCGCGAAGTAGCCCGGGTGCGGAGCGAACCCCGTCGGCGTGATCGGGATGGCGTCGGCGAACAGCGCCCGGAAGCGTGCTGGATCGCCCAAGGCGGCCAGCGCCATCACAGTGCCTTCCTCATCGCCGCGCCGCCAGCCCAGATGCTCGGTGACCGAGCCGTAGGCGTAGCCGAGCGAGGCCGGGTCGGTCAGCTCGTACACGGGCCGCAGAGCGGGCCGGCCGGGCTCTGATTGGCGGCCGAGTGCGATGGTGGTGGTCTGCGCCTCGCCGAGGCTGTCCACGACCAGGACGGCCGCGCTCTCCCATCCGGACGCGGCGAAGGCGTACATCTGGTGGGTGCGGTGATGCAGCGACGGGCGGACGCGGGCGTGCGGGAAACGGCGCCTCAGGGCTTGAACGCGGCGGACGGTACGGAGCGCGACCTTGGTGAAGCTGGCCGCGCGCGCCACCGCGCGGTGACGGCTGGCTGGGTCGCCGACCAGGCCGAGGGCCGCCGGGACAACGCGCAGGTAGTGCAGACCGTGGAAGTTGTAGGCGACCTCGTTGACCTGTTCAGGCGTGATGCCCGCCTCGCTCATCAACCAGGTGACCGCATGCTCGGGATAGGTGCGGGTGTGTTTCACCCCGGATAGGCGTTCCTCCTCGACGAACCCGACCAATTCGCCATCCACCAGAAGGGCCGCGGACGAGTCGTGGGTGAAGGAGCACACGCCCAGGACGACATAGGGCTGCATCGAGATCACCGCCCCCGCAGAACGGCGTACCAGGCGCGCAGTCCCTCGCCGAGTGCTCCCTCGATGTCCTCAGCCTTGGCGACGGCGGCTTCGCGTTGGCCGCGCTTCCACTGCTGGTAGCTGGCCAGCACGGCGGTCATCGTGTCCCAGCCCGGATGGTTCACCCTCCGGCCATAGCGGACATCGGCGAGCAAGGCGTCGAACCCCTCCCACGGCGTCTCCAGCGAGGGCAGCTTCCCGGACGTCGGGACCGTCGTGTTAAGGACGCTGGCCGCTTTGTCCAGGTCGTGCTCGTACAGGTGGAGCGAGTCGACATGATGGTGGTAGACACCCAGCTCCACGCCCAGCCAGGAGGCCATCAACTCGTGCAGCGTGGTCGCGGCGAAGACGTCGTACGGCAGCCCGGTCCACAGGTCCTGGCTGCGCATGGTGGTCGCCATGTGCAGGCGTCCCTGGCGAAGGTGGAAGCGGTAGCCCAGCGTGCAGGGCACGTCCCGGTGCCCGCCGGCGTCACGGGCGGGGTCGTAGAGCTGGATGACCGCCCGTCGCGAATCGGGATCGCCCCGCAGAGTGGCGAGCGCCAGAGCGAGCTGATCGACGTGCCCGTCCCAGCAGCGCAAGCGTGGCCCGTAGGCGCCTCGCAGAATGCCGTCGTCCTCGGCGTACTGCCGCAGTTGACCGTTGAACTCGTAGATCCACGGCGCATCGGAGCCCGACAGAATCCAGACAGTCTCGGCGACGGCGAACGCGGTGTTCAAAACGCGCCCCGAAGGAGCGGCCAGCAGACGTGCGCGAGGCTCGTGAAGCAACAGGCGCACGTCCAGCAGCTCGCGTGTGTCCATGCCGCGAGGGATGACCTTCTCACCGTCGATGGTCAGCCTCACGGCACGGGCGAACAGTTCGGTGATCGAGTCACCGGAAATGGTCGTCACGGGTCACCTTCCTTGCTCGGGGTGGGAGGAAGCGCCGGCGTGGTCAGCTCTCATGCCCGCGTGCCGGCCGGGCGGCCAGCACGGTCTGTCCGCAGGGCAGGGGCGTCGCGTGCACGATGGTCTGCCCGGCCTGTCGGGCCAGCCGGCGTAGCTGGGAGGCGCGGCGTACCTGGCCGCCCTGGAACAGGGACATCATCCGGATGTCGGTGGCATACCAGGGGCTGGGCGTGCTGGTGCGCCGGGGCAGCAGGCCCTCGACGATCCACACTTGTCCGCCGGCGTTGTCCTGGAGGGCGTGGCGCACCTCGGTCAGGAGGCTGACGCACGCTTCGTCGCTGTAGTTGTGCAGGATCGACGACAGCAGGTACCGCTGCGCTCCCCGGGGGATCTCCTCGAAGATGTCGGCCGCGACGATCTCGACGCGGCCGAGCAGGCCCTGTTCCTTCAGGTAGGCGTGGGCGCGCGCGGTGACGCCGGGGCGCTCGGCCAGGACGCCCCGTAGATGGGGATGGGCATGGACAAGGGCGGCCAGGACGCCGCCCAGGCCGCCTCCGAGGTCGGCCACGAGCCGGACCTCGGCCCACCCGTCGAGGGATGCGAGGTCGCGGCCGACGGCGGTGCTGCGCGCAGTCATGAACCGGTCGAACTGTTCGGCCAGTCCGGGAGTGCAGGCGAGGTATTCGTACACCGGTTGACCCTCAAGTTGTGTGGGCTGTCCGCGGCGGATGGTGTGGGCCAGGCGGCCGATCGCGTTCCACCAGTACGTCGAGCCCGCCACCAGCACCGCGTGCCGCTGGGACGGGTCGGCCTCGGCCGTGAGGACGTGGCCGAGTTCGGTGAGCCGGTAGCCGGCGGAGCTGTCGGCGACGAAGCCACGGGCGTGCAACCAGCCCAGCAGCCGGTTCATCGCGTCCGGGTCGGCGCCGCAGGCGTCGGCCAGCTCGTCGCTGGTCACCGTCTGGGTCGCCAGGGCTTCGAAGACGTCCAGCTCGACGGCGGCGTGCAGGGCGGCGAAGTCCGGGACGGCGTCGAGCATCTTCTGGATGTGCTGGTACGGGTCGACGAGGCTGAAGGTCAGGGCGTCGGGGTGCTGGTGAAGGGTCACGGCGTGGGCACCTTTGACGGCGTGGCGGCGGGCGTCGAGGGCGTGGCCGGCGGGGGCGGTGGCGCCGGAGAGTGGCCGACGGTGGCCGGGGGCGGCATCAGGAACCGGCTGACGTCGAGCTCGCCGGTGATGTACTGGTGTTCCAGCATCACGTCCGCCACCCGCTGGATGCGATCCGGGTGGAGGTTCATGGGGAAGGTTCCCAGGGTGATGGTCGCCGCCGTCTCGGGGCCGATCTTGGTGTAGGTGGGCAGAGTGTCGGTGATCACCTGCCGGTTCTGGGCGTCGGCCTGGGCCTTGAGGATGGCGCGCTGGAACGCGACGACCTGGCGGGGGTGGTTCTTGGCGTAGTCGGTGGTGGTGGCCCAGCCGGCGATCGGCCAGTTCTCCGTCTGGCCCTGCATCACGTCGTAGAGCGTCTGCCCGCCGAGTTGCTGGTAGGCGGTGATGAACGGCTCGGTCATCCAGGCGACATCGATCTTCCCGGTTTGGAGCGCCGGGATCATGTCCGGCAGCGGCAGTTCGGAGATTCGCACGTCGTCGGCGGTCAAGCCTGAGATCTTCAAAGCGGCTTCGGTGGTCAGCGTGCCGACCGAGCGCAGGGTCACGACCGCGATGTGCTTGCCGCGCAGGTCGGCCAGGCCCTTGATGGGTGAGTTCTTGGCGACCATGAGCTTGAAGGTGTTGGGAGCCGACTGGTAGGCGTCGGCGACGATGCGCAGAGTGCCAGGCTGTTGGGACTCGGCGAGCACGGCGGCGGTGTAATTCATGATCGAAAAAGACAGGGCTCCGGATTTGAGCTTGGGCAGGGCGACGCCGCCGCCCTGGACGGTCTCGATCTCGACTTGAAGCCCTTCGTCCTCGAAGTAGCCCCTCATGTTCGCGAGGGGGACGGTGACGCAGTCGGGTATGGGCATGATCCCGACCTTGACTGTCTGCAGCTGGCTGCCGCTCGGGCGAGAGGCTGACGGCGGAGAGCCACACCCCACCATGGCGAGCACAGTGAGTACGGACAATATTGCTCTTTGTAGCTGTGTCATGTGTGAACATCCCAAGGCGTACAGAGGCGAGGGAGGACATCTGGCGGGGGAGGGGCACCCGGCCGCACCGTGACAGGAGGGTCAGCGCGGCGCGGCCGGGCAGCTTGTGCCGACCGGCCGAACGGCTCGGCTAGGCCTCGTCCTGGTCGGGAGCCAAGGTCGGCTCCTGACCGTCATCGTCGTGCGCGGGCGCGGCGGCCACCGTGTCCAGATCCCCGCGGGTGAGGCAGGACAGCGCGATGCCGGCGTCCATGTGTCAGCTCTCTTCATGAGATGGAGGACGGGGCAGGGGGCGGTGGCCTGCCTTTGCCCCGTCCTCCTTGCTGCGCCGGCCGCCGCATCCGCCGGGCAGGCGACATACGGCTGGAGTGGGCCGCGCAGAGCATGAGGTGGACACTCGTGGCCCGACGGGGGTGCGACGAATCTCCGCATCGGACCACGAGCATCTGAAGGCGGCGAAGCCCGCGGTGTGGTCGTCGCCCCGGACCATCCTGTTGGGCATAGGAGTACATCCGGGGTGCGACCGGCTCCGCCGCCGGTCTGGGGAGTCGCCGCTCATCCGGCCGACTCCTGGACAGCACGCCGATCTTCGACGAGACCACGCACTTCGGCGGCCACAGCCACGAAGTACGGTGCCCGTGCGTCCGGCCCCGCTTCCGGGCCCGCCCGCCAGAAGGCGGTGCTGACCAGGCCGGGCCACATCGGCGCGCACCCGGGTAGTACCAGGTCGGCGATCTCCTGCACCCGGCGAAGGTAAAGCCGCTCGCCGGTCTGAGCCTGGTAGAAGTCACGGGCGGCCTCGACCTGCTCGGGCGTGTAGTGGGGCTGGTCGCTGGTGGCGTGCGTGACCAGCAGCAGGCTGCCCTGCGGCAACCAGTCGTGGGACGCCTCCATCACCCCGCGGACCTCATCATCAGCAAGGAAGTGGAGAACCGCGCCGAGCACCAGGCATACCGGCAGCCCGAAGTCGACCCGCATGCGCACCTCAGGCCGACTGAACACGTCGTCAAGGTCACGCACATCGGCCTCGACCATGGTCACCCGGGGGGCGCGTAGAAGGGCACGCCCGTGCGTGCACACCACCGGGTCACGGTCAACGTAGACGAAGCTCGCGCCGGGCTGCCGGTCATGAACCACCTCGTGCAGGTTGGGCGGCTGGTCGGGCAAGCCGGAGCCGAGGTCGACGAACTGGCTGATCCCCAGATCCGCTGCGGCGGCCACCATGCGGCGCAGGCAGCTGCGGTTGTCCGGCACGATGCGCGCCATGCCCGGCAGAATCTCGTCGAGCGCGGCGGCGTTGTCCTCGTCGACCTGGAAGTGATCCTTGCCTTCGCCGAGCGCTCCGTACAGGCGGGCGGGTGTCGACTGCTGGGACAGGGGCTCGACGCCAGGCGTGGGGGCGTGATCAGGGAGGCTCATCGAGCGCTGACCTCCGACATGGGTTGAGGGGAAGTAGCTGGGCGGGAGGTGTCCTGCTCCACCTGCAGTTCCGCGTACCGGGCGGCGACCCGCTGGGCGGCCTCCTCGAGGAACTCGGTGCGCACGTAGGTGTAGAGGCGGTGCCCCTTGACCGAGGTACGGCCCGTCCACCACCACCAGCGATGCCCGTCCGTCCAGCAGACCAGCTCCGTGGCCACCGACACCAGAGCGACCTTGCCGCCGTGGTGCACCTCCGACGCGACCCGATGCCCCTGCCACAGTTCGGCTTGGATCCGGTACGCGGCAACGCCGGCCAGGCCTGGTTCGCCTGTCCACGTATGCAGATGGCCGGCGTATGTGGCGGCGATGTGGTCGGTGGGGGTGGGGGGCGGCATGAGAAGGAGTCCTTCCGGAAGTTGGAATGCAGGAGGGCGCGGGCGCAGGGCTCCGAGAGTGAGCAGTTCCGCTCGCGCGGCATGTGGTCCCGTTCCTCGGCCGGGTTGGCCGACCCTGCTTACACCTGCTAGAGGTGGCCGGGTCGCACCTGGTCATGGCGTGATCAGGCGGGGCGATCGCGGCGGTTCAGCGTGTTGAGCCGTATCCCAAGCAAGATTCTGTCCAGCACGGCGACCATGGTTCGGCCGGTCTCGAAGCGATCTTCGCCGTCCCTGTGCGCCCGGGCCCGCAGAGTGGTGGCGTCGTCCAGCGCGGTGATCAGCTTGGTGGGGAGTGCTGCCTCTGACATAGCGGGTCCCGTCTGGTCGCTGTGACACTCAGATGGTCGTCCGGAGGCCAGAGGGGAAGTGACCCAATGTGGGTCACCGGGGTCAGGTGGCGTGACACCACTCGGCGAAGCTGTTCAGATCCTCGCTGTTGGCGCGCTTGAGTCTGCGCAGAGTCGCGGCGTCCTCCCGTACCCATCGATGGTCGCGCGCGTGTTGAGGGGCGGTTCGCCGGGCAATCTTCAGGGACTCGAACGCGTCGTCCGGCAAGCCGGACCACAGTTGCGCGCGGGCCAGCTCAATGTAGAACCCGCTGCGCCGCTCGGCGGGCAGCTCAGGCGGCGGTGTCCACCCGCGGACGATGTCAAGGGCGCGACGGACGTAGTCTCTGCCGAGGCTGACCGCGACGGACACCTCATGTATGCGGACCGATGACGGCCCGAAGGCAGTGCCGGAGTAGATGGCTTCGGGCACCTGGTCGCTCAGCCGACGGGCTTCGGCGAGATGGAGGTCGGCGGCGTCCGCGTCTGCGGTACGACCGGCAATCACAGCAGCCCGCATGTGAAGTGCGCCGCACGCGGCGATGGCTGGCGGGGTGTCTGGCGAGGCCGCGGCGTCGATGGCGAGTTCGAGGGCAAGCAGGCCCTTGGCATGGGCGTTGGAGGCGAAGAAAGTCTCCGTGCGGACGTAGGCGACCGTGGAGGTCAGGATGGGGTCGCCAGTTTTGGCGGCGGCCCACCGCATCAGCTCGATGTATCTAGCGGATAGGTCGTAGGCGCCGAACTTGAAGGCGACGGCGTCCGCCGCTCTACAGGCGGACGCGAGGAGTGCTGCCACGTCGGGATCGTGGTCGGGCCCGGCACGTAACAGCTCGCCGAGCAGCTCGGGCAGTCGGCGCGTGATGCGCACGTACTGGGAGGCCAGCCGCCACGTGGTCGCCTCGGCGACGGCAGCACGGAGCTCCGGCAGCGGGCGCACGGGTCCGTCGTCGGGCAGATCATAGGCCGCGATGGCTGCCGACAGAGCGGGGATCGCCGCGGCGATCCGGGAGCTTGCCTGCGCCCGATCGGCTACCAATAGCGACGGGTCGATGCCGAGCGCCGCGGCGAGTGCTTCCAGGATGTTGTCGCCAGCCCCTCGAGCTCCACGCTCGATCTTGCGTAGCGTGCCCACATGGATGCTCGCGGCATCGGCCAACTGCTGCTGAGTGAGGCGAGCGACGCTCCGGTAATAGGCGACACGCTTGCCTATCCCGCGGTGAGGAGTGGTAGGCATGAGGTGCTCCCGTGTGCTCTTCTCGGACTGTAGCGACCCGGTGACGATTGTGCCCAGAGGTTCGCGTCACCCGGTGATGTCGACGAGCTCCCGCAAGCTGGTGATCCGCCAGTCGGCCGCGGCCGTGCCGGGATCGTCGGCCCACAAGTACCCCCAGGGGCCGCGCCGTATGTGAGCGGCGCCGAGGCCGGCCGCCTTGGCCGGGATGACGTCATTGGCGGGATGGTCGCCGACGTACACGATTCGCTCAGGCGGAGTGTCGGCGAACTCCACCAGGCGGGCGAAGAATGCCGGGTGCGGCTTGGCGACGCCCCACTCGCCTGAGGTGGCGATCCCGTCGACGGGAAGGTCGAGAGCGCGTAGCAGCTCGGCGACGCGACGTGTCTGATTCCCGGCGATGAGCACGCGGTGGCCGGCCGCCCGCAGCGCGGCGAGCGCCGGTCGGACGTCCGGGTAGAGGTCGGCCTCCTCGATGCGCTCACCGCGACCTGCTGCTTCACGTGCGGCATACTCGGCCCTGATATCAATGCCGGGTCGCAGGAGTCGAAGGGCGTCGGCGTTGTCCCGACCTTGAGCGACTACAGCGCCGACGAGCGCCGACAACGTGTGTGTCGGTACGTCGAGCCAGTCTGCCCAGGATGCCCAGTAACGGTCGTCGCGGACGATGGTCTCGCCGACATCGAAGACGAAGGTTCTCCTCACTGCCCGAGCCTATTGGCTCGGCCTCTGAGGGAGAAGCCGGCGGCGCTGGAGCTGTTCATACTCGGAGACGCCGAGCCCCTTCACTCAAGGCAGATAACGCATACATGTTTCACGTCAATGGAAACGAGACACAAGGCTCAGTCCGTCTTCGCAGGCGAGACTCTTGACCCCTTGGGAACCTGTCAGGCGATGGTGTTGACCCGGTTGTGATGTGGTTGTCGCCGGGTCATGATCCTCTCGTGGATTTGCGCAGTAATATCCACATTGGTCATATTTGATCAGGAATCACTGCTATCACATCGCCGATCGCCTTCACATGGTGAATGGAGGGCTCCTGTGCGGTTCGCCATCTTGGGCCGGCTCCAGGTCGAGTGCGGGGACGAGCCGGTCGAGATCACGCGTACCAGGCGATCGCTGCTGGCGACACTGCTGCTGGCCGGCTCCGACGGGATCGTCGCCGAGACGCTGACGCAGGCGGTCTGGGGTGATACTTACGGCCGGGAGAACTCGCTGAAAACCGCCTTGTCGCAGCTTCGTCAACTGCTCCCAGGGCGTATTCCGTCCGCACGCGGTCATGGGTACCGCATCGTGCTGCGCCCGGAAGACAGTTTCGACCTGACGGAATTCCGGCTGCTGGCCGAGGAGGGTCGGGTCCGGATAGCAACCGGTGATCAACATGCCGCAGTCGCCTCATTACGAAGGGCATTGGATTTATGGGGCGACCCTCCCCTGGCCGACGTGCCCGAGGACCCCATCCGACTGGCGACCTGGCGGCAAGAACTGCTGTGGGAACGCAAGGTCGCCCAGCAGGACCTCCTGAAGGCCCGGCTGAAGACGGGGGAGCACCAGCAGCTGCTCGGCGACCTCCGCCGGGAGCTGGCTGAGGATCCGCTGTCGGAGATGCTCAACGCGTTGCTGATGACCGCCCTGTACCGGGCCGGATACCGGATGGAGGCGTTACGGCACTACGACGGCCTGGTGACGCTGCTGGCCCAGGAGGCCGGGGCGGACCCAGGGGCGAGGCTGCGCCGGTTGCGTGACGAGATCGTCAACGACACCCTCGATCTCCGCACTCTGGACGAGAACGAGCAAGCAACCCCCGCCACCACATGGGGCGCCGGGGGACTGACTCCGGCACAGCTGCCACCGGCGGTGAGCGACTTCACCGGCCGCGCGGCGGAGATGGAAGAACTGACCCAATACCTGCGCACCGCCGAACAGACCGGTCGCATGCCTATCGCCTCGATCAGCGGCCCTCCGGGAGTGGGCAAGTCCGCCCTGGCCCATCAGGTCGCGCACCTGCTGCGGCCGCACTTCCCGGACGGCCAGGTGTACGTGCATCTCGCCGGCCTGTCCGACCAGCCGCGGGAGATCACCGATGTGCTGGGGGAGGTGCTGGCCGCGCTGGGCGTCGAACTCAGCGACGTGCCCGCCACCGTTCCCGGCCGCACCGCGCTCTACCGTTCGGTCCTGGCCGGCCGCCAGGTCCTGGTGGTGCTCGATGACGTGTCCGGCATGCACCAGATGGACCCGCTGCTACCGGGTACGCCGGGATGCGCGGTGATGGTGACCAGCCGCGCGCACCTGGTCGGCGGGGCCGGCATGCGGACGGTGCGGCTGGAACCCCTGTCATCGGAGGAATCGCTGACCCTGTTGGGCGAGATCATCGGCGCCGAGCGCATCCGGTCCGACGCGGTCGCGGCCGCCGACATCGTCGACGCCTGTGGCGGGCTCCCGCTGGCCGTGCGGATCGCCGGCGCTCGATTATCCGGGCAGCCGCACTGGCCGCTGGCGATGTTCGTCACCCGGCTGCGCAAGCGGCTGCTGAGCATGCTGCAGGCCGACGGCATGACGGTCGAGGCAAGCATCGCCGACAGCTACGAGTCGCTGCCGGATCCCGAAGCGCGGGTCTTCCGCCTGGCGTCGCTGCTGAGGCCGGGCGGGTTCGCCGGCTGGGAGGTCGCCATGCTGGGAGGCGGGGACATCGACGACGTCGAGGAGGTGCTGGAGCGCCTGAGCCGCCGCAGCCTGCTGACCATGCTCGGGGTGGACTCGCTGGGCCAGCCCCGCTATCACCAGCATGACCTGCTGCGCGTCTTCGCCGCCGCGTGCCTGGCCGAACGGCCCAACGAGCGCGACCGGGCCATCCACCGGCTAATGCTGGGCTGGCTGGAGCTGGCCAGCCTGGCCGACGAGCAGATCGCCCGGGAACCGCATGACCCGCCCGTCGTGGTGCTGGAGATGGTCATGTTCGCGCCGTCGGATGTCCGCCAGTCGATCGTGGACGACGCCGATGGCTGGCTGGCGACCGAGGCGGCGAATCTCCTGTACGTGATCCGGATCGTCAGCGAGCACGGGCTACACCGCCTGGCGATGGGGCTGGCGTTGCGCGTGACGTCCTATCTGTACCGCGAGAGCCGCCATCGCGACGCCGCGGACATGTGGCGGCACCTGCTGCAGAGCTTCTCGCCCACCGATGCGCGCATGACCGCGGAGGTGCGCCATCGTCTGGCCGCGTTGATCATGCAGGGGCCGGGCGGGGCACAGCGGGCGCTGCCACTGCTGGATGACTGTGTGCAGGGGAGGGAGAGCAGTGGAGACCTCTTCGGGTTGGCGCGGTCGCTGGCGTTGCGAGCGGTATGCCGCCGTCAGCTCTCGAGCGGCCCGGATCACTCCGCTCTGCTGAGCGAAGCCGAGGCGGACGCCGGTCGAGGGCTGCGCATCGCCCGAGAGATCGCCAACCGTCACGCGGAGCTGGTCTGCCTGCGGGCCATGGCCACCGTGCTCAGCGCGCGCGGCGAGCACGAACGCGCGCTGGCCCTGGGCCATGAGGCGGTGACCGTGGCCGAGCAACTCGCTGAGGCACCGCAGGATCGGTCCTACCTGCGGCTGGCACTGCAGACACTGGCCACGCTGATGCTCAACGCCGGTCACGCGGAGCCCGCGTTGCGGTTGAGCGAGCAGGCGCGCGAGCTGAGCGTGCGGTTGCGCCACCGAGCCGGGCAGGCACGCGCGCAGGAGACGGCCGGTGACGCGCTGGCCGCGCTGGGCCGCCGGCAGGAGGCCGACGAGCAGTACCGGGACGCGGCCGCGACGTTCGAAGCGGACGGGGGAGTGGAGGACGCCAAGCGCTGCCGGGCCAAGCTCGCCGGATAGCCGCCGCGCCCCAGCATCCTGATCAGCCAGGGATCAGCTCGGGTCAGGGACCGGATGGCGGGCTCGTCCCGGCCGGCTGACTGTGCGCCGCCCTGGTCGCGGTGCCGCAAACCGGGTTCTCGCCAGGAGGCTCGTGCCCGCCACGGCAGAGATCTTTTGCTGGCGCAAAACATCTTGCCCGTGGCCGGCACCACCCGGTTGCGGCCCTCACGCCCGGCGGCGCTGGGTCTGCCTTGCCGGGACGGGCTCCACCACACGGTCAGAGCTCGCCCCGGCAGCCGATCAAGTCCGCCGCGTCCCGTCCGGGGCGTCGGCCGAGGAAGGGCCTCGCACATGGACATCCAGGTCAGCGTCACCGGCAGGATCGCTTTCCCGCCCCGCTTCTTCCCCGCCAAAGGCGACTCGCCCGCCATGTGGTCGGCCAGGCTGGAGGTCAACGGGCCGCCGACGCCCGGCCGCGACGGCTCTCCGTACGTGCCGACCCGGGCGGTCGAGGTGGTCACCTACGGGGTCGCGGCCATCCGCGCCGGCGAGTCCTACCGCAAGGGCCACCTGCTGGTGGTCCAGGGATGCGACATGGTCGCCCGGAGTTTCGAGTCCAAGGACCGCAAGGGTCACCCGACCGTACGCAGCATCATCAAGATCACCGCCACCGCGATCGGGCTGTCCTCCCGCTACAGCATGGTCGGCGAAAGCGTCAGCCCCTCGCAGCCCGGCGCCGTCTCCCCGCGCATGGTGCAGGGAGCCTCCGCCGCCGACGAGAGCGCGTCCACCGCCGCCGCGGCCTGACGGCCTCCCAAGCCGAAGAGGCGCCGGCCTTCCCTCCCGCCGGCGTCTCTTCGTTCCTCCCGCCGCCCGCCCCGCCGGGTCCTCCGCGCACTCGCCTGCGCGGATGGGCGGGCGGCGGGAGCCCTCTTCCCTTCCACTCGTCCCGACGGGAGTCGCTGCCCCATGTCCATCACCGACCAAGCCCGCGAGCCGTCCGGCTCCGATTCCGAGACCGTCGAACCCGATGCCGATCTGGAACTGCCCGAGGACTTCCGCCTGGCGCGGATCCCGGTACGCCAGCTCGGCCACTTCCCCGACAACGTGCGGGAGGACTACCACCTCACCCAGGAGTTCTGCGCCTCGCTCAAGGCTCAGCTGCAGGTCCCGGTCACCGTCATCCCGATCCCGGCCGACTACCAGCGCGGCGAGGGAGAAGAGGAACACCGCTGGTGGGTGGTGAAAGGCAACCGCCGCCTGGAAGGCGCCATCACGATCAAGCTGCCGAAGTTGCTGTGCCTGATCGACCTGACCAAGGCCGAGGACAAGGCAAGCCTGCTGGTCGACCAGGTCGTGGAGAACGACGACGACTTCCGCATCGGCCTCACCCCGTTCGAGCAGTCCCGCGCTCTGTTCATGGCCCACCAGCTGGGCGCCACCAGGACCGAGATCCGTAAGCGGACCGGCCGCACCCGGGAGGAGGTCGCCCAGGCGATCGCCGCGGGCAAGCTGTCGGAGCGGACCCGCCGCAGGGCCCAGGCCATGGAGTACGCCTGGACGCTGGACGAGCTCGCGCTGCTGGAGGAGTTCGACGGCGACCAGGAGGCCCTGGCCCGGATCGACTCCTTCATCTCCAGCTGGGGGCACAGCGGCCGGCACGCCATCGAGCGGGTGCGCCGGGAACGCCAGGAGGCGGCCGCGCACGACCGGGCACTGGCCGACCTCGCCGCTGCCGGCATTCCAGTGACCGAGGACGAACCGGCCGGTGCCGTCCGCCTCAGCCGGCTCGCGACCAGGATGGAGGGCTTCGACCCCGAGCAGCACACCGACTGCCCGGGCCGCGGCGCGTTCTTCTCCAGCTTTCGCCCCGAACAGCCGGAGCTGTACTGCAGCACCCCCGAGCGGCACGGCTACACGCCACCGCCGGCCATCACGCTTCCGCCGCCCGCCAAGACCGAGCACGACGGCCCGTCCCGCAAGGTCGTCGTCCAGGGCAACCGGGCGTGGATGGCGGCGGCCACGGTCCGCCAGGAGTGGCTGGCCACGCTGCTGGCGCGCAAGAGCGCGCCCAAGCCGGTCGCCAGGTTCATCACCCGCATGCTCAACGACATGCCGGCGCCGGTGCGCGACAAGCTCGGCTCAGCCGCCTTGTCGACGCTGTACGGCAAGCTCGGCGGGCCCGCGGACCTGGAGGCGGCCCTGGCCACCGCCGCTGCCGGCCGGTTGACCATGCTCCAGCTCCTGCCGATCGCCGTGGCGTGGGAGTACCAGATGAGCCAGGCCTCCGCCGAGTGCAAGAACACCTGGCGCGAGGGCCGCTACAGCCCCTGCTCGACCGCTGACGCCGCTGCCTGGCTGCGTTTCCTGGTCAACGAGCTGGGGCCGGAGCTCGGCGAGAAGGCGTACGTGCCGGCGCCCATCGAGCAGGCCCTGATCGACGGCGTCCCGTACCTCGGAGACACGCCCGCCACCGAACCGGTCACTCCCGGCCCGGACGACGACGATCCGGCGGACTCAGCCGTGGACCAGAACCCCGCCGCGGACGATGCGCCCGCACCCGAGCACGGCGCCACCACCGCCGACATCCCGGAGCACGACGCCACATCCTCTGAACCCGCGGACCCGGGGGCGGCCGATGGCACGGAGACCGTCATCGCCGACGACGGTCTCCAGGCGGCCTGAAACCAACGGCGGCTGCCCCGTTCCCACCGAGTTCCGGCATTCCCGCCAACGACGCGAAGGACCTGACATGACCTGTACCGACGCGGAGGTCCGGTGACCATGGCCAGCCGTGGATTCGTCGGCTTCGTCACCGACCACACCGAGAAGATCGCCTACAACCACTTCGACTCCGGCCCGGACGGCATCGGCCTGCTCGTGCTGGCGTGGCTGCGCACCGCCGCGAAGACGCCCGACCTGCTGCGCGAGCGTGTCGCCGCCCTGCGGGTGGTCCGCTCCGACACCCGGCCCACCGTGGAAGACATCGAGCGGCTGGGCGAGTACGCCGACGACCTCTCCTCCTGCGGCGTCACCTCCTGGGTGGAACTGCTCTGGAAAACCCAGGGCGGCCCCGAGGCGATGCTGCGCGCGGGCGTCATCGAGGACGCCTCCTGCTACCCCGTGGAGTCCTCCGACTGCGAGTGGGGCTACCTCGTCGACCTCGACACCCAGGTCTTCGAGGTGTACCGGGGCCGGCAGGCCGCCCCGCACAACCGAGGCCGCTTCGCCACCCGGCCGCACCCCCACGATCACTATCCGGCGGCCCTGGTCACGGGCTGGCGATTCGACCAACTGCCGAGCGACGAGGAATTCCTCACCACGCTGTAACCCCCACCCCCTGCCCCTCTGGGTCCCGGCCGCCCGCCAGGCGGCCGGGACCTTCCCTTTCCGCCCACTCTCCCGAAAGTGAGCCCTCCCATGAGTTCCGCGTCCGCACCCACGCTGACCACCCGCAACGCGGCCCTGGAAGACCTCGTCGACCTGCTGCGCCACCAGCAGGCGCACAAGGTCGACGTCGTGGTCCACAGCGACCAGATCCGCGCCGAAGGCGCCCGCCTGCGCATCAGCACCGCGCCGCTGCTGTCCGAGCGCGGCGTCACCACCACCGCCGGGCTCTACACCCCCACCACGGTGTGCGACGGCGGCGTGGCCGGCAAGCTCGCCATCCCGCTGCCGTACCTGCGCCGCCTGCGCGAGCACAAGCCCGACCTGTACGACGCGAACGTCAACGGCTGGCTCGCCGACGCCGACCGGCGCTTCCTGCTGCGCGGCCTGCGCGGCGACGGCGAGCACGGCATCGCGCGGGCCTTCCTGTCCGACAGCTACCGCATCATCGACAACTTCGACGTCCTCATGGCGGCCCTGGACGGCGTGCGCCAGAGCGGCGTGCAGGTCCAGATCGACGGCTGCGACCTGACCGAACGCCGCATGTACGTCCGCGTGGTCTGCGAGCAGGTCCGCGCCCTCGCCCCGGACCTGCTGCGCGACTACCGCAGCCCGTTCACCGGCGAGCGCGGCGCCGACAACCCCGTCGTGTTCGCCGGGTTCGTCATCACCAACAGCGAGGTCGGCGAAGGCGCGTTCACCATCGTGCCGCGCCTGGTGGTACAGGTCTGCCGCAACGGCATGACCATCAACGCCGACGCCGCCCGGCACGTCCACCTCGGCGGACGCATGGACGAGGGCGTGGTGCGCTGGAGCGCCGACACCCAGGACAAGAATCTGGCCCTGATCACCGCCCAGACCCGGGACGCGATCACCACCTTCCTCGACCTCGACTACGTCCGCGTCAAGCTGGAGCAGCTGGCCCGGATGTCCGGCGCCCGCGTCGCCGACCCTGCCGCGACGATCGAGCTGGTGGCCAAGAAGCTCTCCTACACCGAGGAACAGCAGCGGCAGATCCTGTCCCACTTCATCCAGGGCGGCGACACCAGCGCCGGCGGCGTCATGCACGCCGTCACCAGCGTCGCCCGGACGCTGCCCGACGCCGACACCGCGCACGAGATGGAAGGCCAGGCCGTGCGCGTGCTGCACCTGGCCGCCGGCGCCTGAACCCCTTGTCTCCGCGGCCTCCGGTCCGTCTTCCCTCCGGGACCGGGGGCCGCGGTCCCTTCGTGCGTACCTTTTTCGGATTGGAGGCACTGTGGTGTGCCTGTCTGACCTGCCCGGCCCGTACCCGCTGCCGGTGCCGCGCGCCCACGCGCTCATCTCCGACATCCAGGCGATCGAGGACATCTACCGCACCCTCCTGGCCGCCTACGGCAACTGGGGACCGGACACCCTCGCCGCCATCAGCGCCATCATCACCGCGACTGGCCGCAGCATCGTTGACGTCGAAGCCATCACCGCCGACATGATCGAGGACGCGGTCACCGGCTGGCCGATCGCCCGCATCCAGGCCAACCAGATCACCGGCTACGTCCGCCAGACCTTGGACGGCGGCATCCTGGTCGAGCTGTACACCCGCGACCGGCGCGCCGACCGTCAGCTACGCGTCACCGTCGACGGGCAACTCCTGTACGGACCCGCGCTGACTCAGGCCTGCGACGCCGACCGTTCAACCACGACCTCCACCACGGCCGCGCAGGCGGAGCAGGAGACGGGGCAACAGCGATGAGCGCGGATGCCCCGGCCCGCCCCGGCGCCGCGCCGGACGACCCCGTCCACGAACACGATCCCGACGCCCCCCAGCATGCCGTCGCCACCGGCAACGGCCGCTACTACAGCGACCCGGCCACCGGCGCGCTCCTGATCTCGGTCACCAACGTGCTGGCCACCATGGCCAAGCACGCCCTGGCGCCGGCGGCCGCCAAGCACACCGCCGAATGGTTCGCCGAACACCTGCCCGCCGCGCTCCGCGCCGCCGCCGACCCCGACGACCTGGCCGACTTCGTCAAACAGGCCAAAACCGCCTATCAGATCGAGTGGGAGCGGCGAATGCGGCTTGGGACTCGCGTCCATCGCCAGGCCCAGGCCGTCAACCTTCAGGCGCCGATCGCGCCGGACCCCGAAGCCGAACCGTTCCTCGGCTCCTACCGGCAGTGGCTGACCGACTTCGGCCTCGACATCCCCTCCGACATCGCCTCCGACATCGTCACCGCCGAGTGCACCATGCTCAACCGCGACCTCGGCTACGGCGGCACCAGCGACCTGTGGGTGAACCTGAGCTTCCCCACCCCGACCTCGCCGCTGGTACCCCGGTTCAAGCCCCGCTCGGTGCCGGCCGCACCGCTGCCCACCCCGTCCGGGCTGTGGCTGGTCGACATCAAGACCAGCCTCAAACATCCCGCCTCGGCGGTGTGGGAGGAGTACCCGCTGCAGCTCGCCGCGCTGCGGCACGCGACGGTGGCGCTGGCCTGCCCGCCCGCGTGCCGCTACGGCGCCACCGACCACCACGACGGCACCCACGAGTTCCCGGTCCCGCAGTTCGTCGGCGCCGCGGTGCTCAACCTGCGCACCACCGGCTACGGGTTCATCCCACTACCCGCCGACGACGCGGCGTTCGCCGCCTTCCGCGGGCTGCAGCCCGTCACCGCCTACCTGCACCGGACCGACCTGCGCGGCCGCAAGCCCATCCAACCGCCCACCAGGAAGGAGTCATGATGCCGATCCACCCCCGCATGTTCGAGCGGATGAAACGCCAGCAGCGCGCCCACTGGCCCGACGGCCACATCCGCATCGGCGACAGCGTCCCCACCGAGCACGGCGTACGCCCGCGCAAGCTGTCGACCTTCCGCTTCACCTCCCCGTCCCGCCCGCTCATCGAGGCCGCCGCCGACCTGTACGGCGGCACCGTCGCCGAGATGACCCGGGGCATGGACAAATGGCAGGTCACCACCACGGCCGACGAGATCCCCGTGCTGCTGCCGCCGCACTCGGTCACCCAGTGGATGGAGTACTGGGACGGCCCCTACTGCGAACGCCGCTGCGACGGCGAGACCATCGAACAGAAGTCGGGGCGGCCCTGCCTGTGCCGGGCTGAGGGGCGGCTGCGGTGCACGGTCAAGACCCGGCTGTCGGTCCTGCTGCAGGACGTGCCCAGCCTGGGCACGTGGCTGCTGGTCAGCGGCGGATTGAACGCCGCCGAGGACCTGCCGGACCGGGCCGCCTTCATCGAACGCGCCGGCGACTACATCGACGCCATCCTGCTCGTCACCGAAACTCGCACCCTGAAGGACGGCAAGCCCGTCACCTTCCCGGTGCCGCGGCTGCGGGTGGAGGGCATCTCACCCCGGCAGCTGATGACCGGCACCGTACCGGCGCGTTCCGAGCTGGCGCGGCGCAACGCGCCCGCGCTGCCCCGCGGCCACAGCACCCAGCCGCCCGACGCACCCGACGAGGGCGACCCCTCCGGCCAGACGCTGCCGGACTACCTCGCGCTGGCTGCCGCCGCGACCACTCCCGAGCGGATACGCGTCATCTGGCGTCAGGCACTCGAGGCCGGACACCTCACCCCAGAGTTGCGCACCGTGCTCAACACCGTGGGCGCCGCGCTTACAGCCCGGCAACAGGAGCCGGCCGGCCCCGAGGGCGTCGACGAGGCGCCTGCTGGAAAGCACGACCCCGCCGAGACGCCTGCCGCACCAGATCCGGCCGAGAGCGACGCCATCCCGGGGCCCACCCCCCAGGTACAGGCCGAGTGGCTACGCCACCAGATCCTCCACAGCTGGCCAGGCGGCCTCACGGAGCTGCACGACACCTTCCACGCGATGACCGGCACCACGATGCGACGGGCCAATCTCGATCAACTGCAGACCTTCGCCACCACCCTGCACCGGCAACTCGTCGGCGAACAGGACCACGAGGTCGTCGACGCCGACCTCATCGAAGACCAGCAGGCTGCCCACCCCGCGGCCGAAGGGTCGCGCCAGGACCCACGATGAAGGGAATCGCCATGACCACCGATTCTGCCCAGCGGCTTCGCCACCGCCAGGCGGCCTGGCGGGGCTTCGACCGCATCACCGCCATCAAAACCCGCCCGGACTCCGGCGAACGCTGGTGGCAGTTCCATTACCGCAGCCGGTGCGGAACGGGCTGCTGCTACGCCGGCCATGTCGCCCTCGCTGCCGGCGGCAAGTGGCTCGTGCACATCCGCGACCACCGGATGCTCATTGACGACACTCCCGTCACCGAGGCCGACCTCCCGGCCGTGCCGTACTCGCTCTGGCAGTACATGCTCGCCACCGACGACGACCCCGTGCACCTCGTACGGGAGGTGCGCGGCAAGCGTGTCATCCACGTCAGTCACCGAGCTGCCCATCTCATCGGCCTCGATCCCGAAGCCGAGCACCACGACGAGGGTGGGCTTTTCGAGTCCGACAACACTCGCGGAGATCTGGAGAGGCTTATTGCTCAGCAGGTCGGTCCTCGCCCGTAGTCGGTGTCCTCCACCTCTTGACCATTGAGGGTGGCGTAAGCGTACGAATCGACGCCGTGTTCCACCCGCCCGTACGCGCTGGTGCGGGTCGTGAGACGAAGAACGGCTCCCAGCCGTTGACAGCATGATTTCCTTGACGTGACGCGGACCAAGTGACGGCAGCCGCCAGCACGCTGATCTCAGATTTGGTGATCAGAGTCTGCCTGAGATGCTACGTGGCAACAGTTCCGGATGTGGGGCTATATGGATCTTATGGGTAGAATGTCTGACTCTTCAAAAGTGCTCAGAATCGGCTTCGTTGCTCTGTAAACCCGCAGGTCGTCGAGGGTGCTCCCCGCGCACGCGGGGATGGTCCCCTGGTCGGCGGGGAACCAGGAGGCGGGGACGGGTGCTCCCCGCGCACGCGGGGATGGTCCCGATCTACGCATCCCACCTCCTTTGCTTGCACGGTGCTCCCCGCGCACGCGGGGATGGTCCCACGCGGCCGTCGGCCGCGCCACAGCCGGGCGAGTGCTCCCCGCGCACGCGGGGATGGTCCACGCTGCTGCACTACGACCTGTCGGCGGGCAAGTGCTCCCCGCGCACGCGGGGATGGTCCCGGCAAGCTGGACGCCCGGATCAAGGCAGCCGTCGTGCTCCCCGCGCACGCGGGGATGGTCCCATGCCGGGCAGTTGGGCGAACCACTGCACGATGTGCTCCCCGCGCACGCGGGGATGGTCCCGAGCTCGATCTGGCCGTAGTCGGCCACGACCAGTGCTCCCCGCGCACGCGGGGATGGTCCCATCTCCGCGATCTTGCGGCCCTCGCGACCGGAGTGCTCCCCGCGCACGCGGGGATGGTCCCTTGAACCGCTTGAACTTCCGGGGGATGGCCAGGTGCTCCCCGCGCACGCGGGGATGGTCCCCGCATCTTGGACTCCGTGGGATGGCCGGCGGAGTGCTCCCCGCGCACGCGGGGATGGTCCCCCGCCCGCGTGGACGTGGAACCGGGGACGGTCGTGCTCCCCGCGCACGCGGGGATGGTCCCCCGTCATGAACGTAAGCCGCCGCCAACTGGATGTGCTCCCCGCGCACGCGGGGATGGTCCCCAGGACGGCAGGCCGTTCGATGACGAAGAGGAGTGCTCCCCGCGCACGCGGGGATGGTCCCGCGGCGAAATGGACGCAGATCGCAGACGTGATGTGCTCCCCGCGCACGCGGGGATGGTCCCCGGCAGGCCAGGAACAGCTCGCCGAGGCGTTCGTGCTCCCCGCGCACGCGGGGATGGTCCCGCTCGTAAAAAACACGAACACAAGTAGGTGTGGTGCTCCCCGCGCACGCGGGGATGGTCCCCGGGCACCGACCGAAAGGACCCGTCATGCAAGGTGCTCCCCGCGCACGCGGGGATGGTCCCCCGTCCCGGTGACTGCCGACACCTCCGCCGGAGTGCTCCCCGCGCACGCGGGGATGGTCCCGAGAACGTCTTGCACCCCTCCTCCTCCAGGGCGTGCTCCCCGCGCACGCGGGGATGGTCCCGGTGCTCTTCCTCTGAGCTATGCGACCTTGGCGTGCTCCCCGCGCACGCGGGGATGGTCCCCGCTCGTGCAGGTGGACGACTCCAGCACGCTGGTGCTCCCCGCGCACGCGGGGATGGTCCCCACGAGGTCGATAGCCTGCGGGAGAACCTCGGGTGTGTCAACGACGGTCGAATCCTGACCCCCTAGCGACGTCTGAATCTTGACCCCCTGCTGTTGTCGTTGACTATCGTTTGTGCTCAGGCCGGGCCGGTGGGACGCGGCCCAGGTCGCGGTTCTTCAGCCGGTAGCTGTCTCCTTTCAGCGAGATCACAGACGGCCGATCGCCCGGGTGCTCCCCGCGCACGCGGGGATGGTCCCGAGAACGGCGTGTCGGGCCTGCGCTGCGGGGGGTGCTCCCCGCGCACGCGGGGATGGTCCCTGGCTCATGCAAGCGGCGTACGCCGGCCAAGCGTGCTCCCCGCGCACGCGGGGATGGTCCCGGCTTCCTGCTCGGGTCCGGCACCCCGTACCGGTGCTCCCCGCGCACGCGGGGATGGTCCCTCGGGGGTCCCGTCCGCGTGCCGGAGGGTGATGTGCTCCCCGCGCACGCGGGGATGGTCCCTGCTCATGTGCTCCCCATCGAGATCGAGGGGGTCTGCTCCCCGCATGATCAGGAGCGGTCGTTGCCCTGGTCCAGCACCTGGCTTCGCTCGGCTTCGATGACCACGCCGGTGACTCGCACGCGTCGGGGAATGTATCCCAGCCGGGCTCACCGCAGAGGTGATCAGGCGGGTGTGGGCGATTCCGGCGGGCCTTCTCGGCCCCCGCGTGTACGGACCAGACCGCTATCCGCTGAAGGAGCGTCCGCTGCTGGTCAGGCGAGTCGTGCATCTGTCCAAGGACATCGCGGAACGAGCCGGAGCACTGTCTTGATCGCATCATGAACTGCTCCAGCCAAGTGAACTTCGGCTCGACGCGGCTGACCGCCTGGCATGCTCTGGCCAGCACGACGGTGACCCCTTCCGGGCTTCGCAGCCTGCGACACGGTCGCCGCTCCCGCAACCCTGCTCTCGCCCCCGCACAGCGGGGCCTTCGGAGGGCGAGGTCTGGCGATCCATAGATCTTTTGCTGGCGCAAAACATCTTGAACCCGCCAGACACGCACGGTTGCGGGCGCAGCTCCCCGCGTCGCTGACGGCCGCCGCCGGAAGGGGAACCCCCGCCGCACTCAGCCCTCCGAGATGCCAGGGCCCCTCATCCGGCAGCCCATCAGCCATCCGGCAAGGAGCTGCCATGTCCTCGCTCGCCCCCGTACGCCCCGCACCGTCCTGCCAGCCTGACGACCAGCCCGCGATTGTCATCGTCGGAGCCTCCATCACCGGCCCCACCCTGGCCCTGTTACTCCACCAGGCCGGCCTGACGAACGTGACCGTCCTGGACGCCTCCACCCACCTGCACGCGCAGGCCGGCGGCGTCATCGGCCTGGAGCACACCGCCCTGGACGTCCTGGACTCCATCGGCGTCCCGCAGCACGAGTTCGTCCCCTTCACCAGCGAGCGCGTGGTTGCGGTCAAGGTCGCCGACCGTCGCGAGACCGGCCGCACCCACACCTTCTACCCGGGCCGCTCCACCGCCTGGCACCTGATCAACACCGCGCTGCTGCAGCGCCTCCCCAAGGGATGGCTGCGCCTGGGCCGCCGCGTCCACGGACTCACCCCCGGTCCGGACGGCCGCGCCCAGCTGCAGATCGCCGACGCTGACCCGATCAGCGCCGACCTGGTGGTCTTCGCCGACGGCCGCCGCTCGACCGGTCGTCGCCTGCTCGACCCGGGCCGGGAGCTCCGCTACGGCGGTTACGTCGCCTGGCGCGGCCAGGCGCCCACCGTCCCGCAGGCCCTGCACGACTACACCCGCATCGAACCGTACGGGGCCGGCTTCCACTTGTTTCCGATCCAGCGGCGTGACGGCGGCATCGCCACCGACTGGACCTTCTACCTCAACCACTCCGAGCAGGAGTTCCGTACCCTGCTGGCCGCCGATCCCACCCGCCGCACCTACGTCCTGCCGCAGCAGATCACCGCGCACGCCCGCGAGCACGTCTCCGGCCACGCCCGGCAACTGCTGCCCACCGCAGCCGCCGACATCATCGAAGCCACCACCGCCTGGACCGCCGCCCCCATCGTCGACATCGCCCCACCCGAGCGCATGGTGTACCCGGTCGGCCGCCACGCCCACGCCGTCCTGCTGGGCGACGCGCTCGCCCCGGTCCGGCCCAACACCGCACGCGGCGCCAACAACGGCATCGAGCAGGCCACCTCCCTGGCCGCCACCTTGCGGCAGCACCTGCGCTACGGCGCCGACCTGCCGGTGGCGCTGGAAGGCTGGCAGCGCCGTGCCCTGCCCGCCGTGCACGAGGCGCTGGAACTCGGCCCCAAGCTGGGCGCCGCACTCGGCCTCGGACACCATCCGGCACCGGCATGACCGGCGAGTTCCGGCCGGCCCGCGCCATCGAGCCGGGCTGGCACGTCCGCCTCGCCGCCGGCGACACCCCGGACGGCGGCGGGTGGATGCCCGTCCAGGCCCGCATCGACACCGTCGACCACCTCGGCCGGCTGCGCATCTGGTTCCTCGGCGACGACCGGGCGGCCATGGCCTACGCCGACGACCTGGTCTTCAGCCGCACCCCCGACGAGGCGGCCCTCGCCCGCCATCCGTGAACGCCCTCGCCCATCGTGTCCGCCGTCCGGGGGACCGGCCCCCGGACAGCGGCTGGATCGATCAAGGAGCCTGCCAT
Source organism: Nonomuraea sp. CA-218870 (assembly GCF_050936535.1). NCBI lineage: Bacteria > Bacillati > Actinomycetota > Actinomycetes > Streptosporangiales > Streptosporangiaceae > Nonomuraea > Nonomuraea sp. CA-218870. The sequence goes on from NZ_JBNJMN010000002.1 coordinate 1,140,940, forward strand.
GACCTCCGCCAACCTGCCCACCCCCCAGCCGGACGCAGACCGCGCCGCACGGCTGCGACACCTCACCCGCCGGCTCGCCACCGAACTCGCCGACCAGCTCAGCACCCAACCGCCGACCGGCCAGATCGTGCACGAGGCTCGGGCCCGGCTGCAGGAGGCAATCAGCCGTTACCGCGACGGCGGGAGCGTGGATGACGCCACCGCCATCCGCCTCAGCATGGACCTGCGGATCATCCGCGTCCGCGACGAAGCCTGGCTGGCCTCGCAGGTCGAGCCGGTCGTCATGACCGCTGTGCTGCTGGATGTGGCCGATCGGATCGAGCCCGCGTTCCTGGCTCCGGTCGGCTCCCTGCTGGCCTTCACCGCTTGGCACCTCGGCGAACGGGACACCGCCTGCCGCGCCGTCACCGAGGTTCTGGCAAGGGAGCCCTTCTACTCGATGGCCCTGCTGGTTCAGATGGCGCTGCAGCACAACGTGCCCGCAGGAGCCCTTCGCGACCGCATGCCCACGCTCGGCGAGATCGACATCATGATGGGGCCGCCCCGGCCGGACTGGCTCCAGCCGTTGCAGCAGACTCTGGCCGGCTATCTCAAGTCCGCCCGCTGAACAACGTCACCACCGGCTGGGATCGTTCGTGAAACAGCTGGACTGAGGCTGGCAGGAGCTTGTCCTTTCCTGTCTCGTTCCAGCCCCCGCGGGCGCACGATCTCCGCCCGGGGCCGCTCCTCTTGATCGCTTGTAGGGTGAGGCGTTCGCACCCCTGTCCTACGAACCTCCCAGGATGCGCCCGTGTTATCTCGTCACCGTTCAGCCCTGCCCGCCCTGCTCCTCACCGGTCTGTACGGCGCCGCGCTGACGCTCGCCGTCGTCATCGCCCTGATCTCGGGCGACCTCGGCCCGTTGCGGTGGCTGACGCTGTTCGCGGCCGTGAGCGAAGGCATCGCGGCGACAGGACAGAACGTGCTCCTCCTGGTCCTGGCCGGGCTGTTCTGGGCATGGGGGATCTGGCAGGTCCTGCGCGGGCCGCTGGCGGGGCCGCCAGCTCAGCAGGACCGGAACACCCTGCGGTTACGGGTGGCGCTCTACGTCGCGACCGCTACGGCGTGGCTGCTCCACCTCGTCCCGCCGGGCATCTGGGCGGTTGCCTCGGTGCTCGACACCGGGGCGATGTGGGTGGTCGTGTTGCTGTTCATGCGCGTGCTGGGCGGCGACCGGGAGTACGCGAGGGGCGCGGGGGTGCTCGGGTACGGCGGGTTCACCGTCTTCGGCGTCCTCGACCTCGTCGACTGGTCCGTCCCGGATGGGGCGGAGCTGGTTTGCGGCCTGGCCATCCTGGTCTGGACGGTGCTGGTCCTGCGGGCCCAGGCGTGCGACGACCGCTGGGGGACGGCGACCGTCGCGTACGGCATCGCCGCCCTGGTGGCGCCGATCTTCCTGATCCTGGCGGCGTTGCCGTTCCCGGACCAGGAAAGCGCCGTCGAGGCTCTCGGTGTGGTCTCGAGTGTCCTGATCATGATTTGGCTGGCCCGCTCCGCCCATGACCTCGCCGTCCCGCGTCTCAAGCCGGCCGCCGAGGCGACGTTGGAGGCATGAGCCGACGAGTGGTCGCATTGTCGGCCGGTCGCCGCCGGTGATGGCATGGTGATTCGTCCGGCCGATCTTGAGCACGCCCCCGAGACCACCATGGCAAGCGATCTTCTCGTCCTGCGCCCAAGCAGGCCGGCCCTTCGTGGGCGACTCCATCGCGCGGCGCACGCGCTCATGTCGACGGTGACCGGTCGAGCCGCTCACCGAGCCGCTCGGACATCGGACGCGCCCGGGGCCGGCCGAGCCGGACGAGCACGTCGCCGTAGTCCCGTGCTGGTGGCCGAGGTCCGGCGCCGAAGGTGCGGTCGAATCTGACGCCGGTGGTCGGCCCTGCCGTATGCGCCTGCCGGTCACCCGCCCCTCATTTCGGACCGGTCAGCCTCGCAGGCACGTTCCTCCAGGCAAGGCGGCTTTCGCTCCGCTCACCCCGTACGGTCAAGATCTTTTGGCGCAAGAGCAGGAACGGGCGCCAAAACATCTAGCCCATACGGGGCCGCCGCCTTGCCTTCCGTCACTTCCACCTGCGTGTCCTCCCTCACCGAAACGCGGAACGGCCGCCCAGCAGGGGCACCGTACGAAAAGGAGCCGGACATGCGACTCAGCCTCGACCTCCCTCTCTACGCCACCGACATCACCGCCTGCACCCGCTGCGGCAACGAGGTCACCCTCCAGCACAGCTGGAAGACCCTCGACGGTGGCCGTATCTGCCTGGGGTGCGTGTGCGAGGCCGTCGAGGCCTACCGCCAGTCCACGGTCGCCGACCGCGAGATCCCCTTCTAGCCCCCGGCCGGTGACGGGGGCTCCGGCCTCCGCCACCTTCCGCCCCTCGTTTCGGAACCCGCCGTAACCACTGCACAGGAGGAAGACCCATGGCAGCAGGCGACACCGTCATCACCATCGTCGGCAACCTCGTCGACGACCCCGAGCTCCGCTTCACCCCGACGGGGCAGGCGGTCGCCCGGTTCCGCATCGCCTCCACCCCGCGGTACATGGACCGCGAGTCGAATGAGTGGAAGGACGGCGACAGCCTCTTCCTGACCGCCAACGTCTGGCGGCAGGCGGGGGAGAACGCCGCCGAGTCCCTGACCCGCGGCATGCGCGTCATCGTCCAGGGCCGGCTCCGGCAGCGCTCGTACGAGACCAAGGACGGCGACAAGCGCACCGTGTACGAGATCGAGGTCGACGAGATCGGCCCGTCCCTGCGCCACGCCACTGCCAAGGTGGCCAAGACCCGGCGCAACCGCCCGAACACTCCGCCGCAGGACAGTCCGTGGGAGAGCACGCTGCCCGAGCGGCCGCAGGCCAACGGCGAGCCGGTTCCCGCCGGCGCGGCGGCCGGTGACGAGCCGGACTTCTGACACCTACAGGGCCCGCCCGGCTTCCCTCCGGGCGGGCCCTTCGCCCTCATCCCACTCGATCCCTTTCGCTTCGCCGCGCCTGCGGCCGTCCGCCTGTCGGAGGCAACGGCGGCCCGTCATGGAAGGAGAACGATCTCGATGTTGACGACCTCCACGCGCGCGGACCTGACGGATCTGCTGAACTTCGTCGGCGCTGTGCTCAACGAGTCTGGCGCGGATCTGCGCCCCGCTCTGCTGCATGTCATCGACGAGCTGGCTCGCCTGCTCAGCGACGAGATCGACGAGCGTGAGCTCGCCTGCGTGCTCGGCAACACCCCCACGCCCGCTCCCGGCCGTTCCGCAACCGCCGGGGAGATCCTCTCCGTGCCCGGCCGCGGCTCCGCTGTCGTGCTGGCCGTCCGGGAAGGGGGAGCGCTGCTCAAAGTCCGCGCCGCTGGCGAAATCCGCCATATCCGGCGTACGCCCGATGGGTGGGCGGACCTGTGATGTCCGTGAGCGACCCCGGAGAGCACGAGCCGCTCCCGTTCGAGGGGCACATGCTTCTGCTCACCGAATGCTGCCGGTGCGGCGTGCGTCCGCTCCTCGTCGACCCCGACCATGCCGTATCCGTCCTGATCCATCAGGCCACCGGCACCCCGGTCGGCCCCGACGGCAATCCGGCCCGGCGCGGCGATCCCCTCGTCCAGCGCCAAGCCCTGTGCCCCGCCTGCGCCCGGCTGTGCCGGCAGGCCACCGCGCAGCGCAAGCTCGTGTCCTGGCCCCGGCGGCCGTCGCCCGGAAAGCTCACATGATGCGCCACGTAGTCCAGTTCTCCGGCGGCATCGGCAGTTGGGCGGCCGCTCAGCGCGTCGCGGCCGTGCACGGGACCGAGCGGCTGACCTTGCTGTTCGCCGACACTCTCGTCGAGGACGACGACCTGTACCGGTTCAACCGGGACGCCACCGCCCAGCTCGGCGTCGACCTCACCGTCGTCTGCGACGGCCGCACCCCGTTCGAGGTGTTCGCCGACGTCCGCTTCCTCGGTAACGCCAGGATCGCCCCCTGCTCGTACTGGCTGAAGCAGAAACCCTGCCGCGACTGGCTCACCGCCCACGCCGACCCGCGCACCACCATCGTGTACGTCGGCATCGACTCCTCCGAAAGACACCGCATCCCCGGCATCCAGAAGGGCTGGGCACACCGTGGCGGGTGCGCTTCCCGATGGCCGAGCCGCCCCTCCTGACCCAGGAACAGATGCTGCAGGCCGCCCGAACGCTGGGCGTGCGCCCGCCCCGCCTGTACGAGCAGGGCTACCGGCACAACAACTGCGGCGGCAGTTGCGTAAGGGCCGGTCAGCGGCAATGGCTGCACCACCTGCGCACGCATCCCGACCGCTTCCTGCGCGCCGAGCACGAAGAGAACCGGCTACTCGCCGAACTTGGCGACGTCGCCATCCTCAAGCGACGACGGCACGGAGTGACGCGCCCGTTGCCGCTGGCCGAGCTGCGCCGCCGCGCTCAGGCCGCCTGAGATTCACCGCCGGCTGACTTCCCGGCCGGACGCTCGCGCCGGATGGGCCCGCGCTTGCTTGGGCCTACCACGGAACCCCGGCGCGGGGGCGCCGCCGCCAGAGCCCTTCCAGGCGCGGCCGGCCCCCGCGCCTGGAACCCGTGGTCGATGCGGCCCACGCGCGGGCCACTCCGGCCCGCCGCACCGACCTCTTGAAGGAGAACGCGGTGACCGACGACCCCGCCGCCCGCTGGCGGCACATCGAGATCGTCCTGGACCGGTCCGGGTCCATGCACCCGATCACGGCCCAGACCGAAGCGGGCCTGCGCGCCTTCCTGCAAGCACAGCGGGAGGTGCCCGGCCGCACCACCGCCACCCTGTACCAGTTCGACGACGTCGGCGAACTCGTCTTCAGCAACGTGGAACTGGCCGAGGTGCCGGAGATCCGGCTGCAGCCGCGCGCCGCCACCGCCCTGTTCGACGCGATCGGCGACACCATCGAGCGGGCCCGCACCCTGGTGCTGGCACTGCCCAAGCCGGAACGCCCTGAGGAGATCATCACGGTCATCCTGACCGACGGCGCGGAGAACTCCTCCCACCGCTACGACGCGCCGCGCCTGCGGGCCTGGATCGAGGAACTGCAGGCCAAGAAACGCAAGTGGGTGTTCGTCCTGCTGGGCGCGGGCTCCTACGTCACCAGGCTCGCCGGCCTGCTCGGCATCCGGCAGGAGACCACCATCCACTACGACCACGACCTCAGCCAGACGGCGCTGTCCACCGCCGGCGAGATGGTCCGCCGGGGCAGCCTCAGTGGCCGGTACGGCTTCACCGACGAGGACAGGACCGCCACCCGGCACTGAGCCTCAGGCGGTGTGCTGGCGGCCGCGATCACCAGCGGCCGTCAGCATGCCCCGGGGCTCCACGCAGCTGACACGCAGGCCTCCTCAGGGGCGCCGGGGGTGCGGCATCCGGGCAGTAGCAGGCTTCTCCTTTCCGGCTTCGCAGCCTGCGGCACTGTGGCGCGCCCCGCGACCGTCCTCTCGCCCCGCTCTGCGGATCCTGGTGGGCGAGTTCTGCCTGTTTCAAGATCTTTTGCTGGCGCAAAACATCTTGAAACAGGCAGAACCGAACGATCGCGGGCCCGCTTCGCCGTGCCGCTGTCGGCTCTTCGCCGGAAGGGGGAAGCCCGCCGCCTCGGCCCGGGGTTCTCACCCCTCAAGCCCTTCTTCCGGCAGCCCATCCATCAGCACGGGAACAAGGAGAACTCTCCATCATGCTGCCCGAGGTGAAGGCGTTCTTCGACGCCATCGACGACCGGAATCTCCACATCGAGACCGACCGCGTGTACCGCGCACATCCGGTTCCGGACTGGGACCACACCATGTCTCCCGACCAGGTCGCGGCCTACTCCGAAGCGCAGGACAAGCGGGACGCCGCCCTGCGCGAGGTGGAGAAGGCGTACAAGACCAGGCACGCCGAGGCACACCAGAAGCTGGCCGCCTCCGAGGACCCGCTGCTGCGCTTCCTCCTCACCGATCCGGAGGTGAAGGCCTACCCCCAGCACGTGCACGACGTGCTGAAGGCGCTGCCGATGAGCCGTGAGGAGATGGAGGAGTTCGGCGAGCGGCAGGGGTGGTGCCGCGAGTTCGAGCGCCTGTTCAAGCGCGCGGACGAGGCCGGCGTCCTGCCCGAGCCGACCCCGGACCTGGCGGACGTCGAGCCGCTGGTACGCGAGGCCGCGAACCGGTTCGGCACAGATGAGCGCCGCCTGCGCACCCTCGTCAAGAAGCACCTGCCCGACATCCTCGCCAGCGCCTCGGCCAAGGCCACGCAGCGAGCGCCGGAGGGCCAGACGACGCCCGCGTAAGGACGCCGAGGGCGGCGTGGCGGACGTACGAACTCCGCCACGCCGCTCCTGGGCAGCGGCTGAACACGGCAAGGCCGAACTTTCAGCTCTTGCCTGTGTCGTCGCCCGGCTCGACTCCCAGCCTCTCCAGCCGGGAGCGGATGGCGCCGCGGCTGCGGCCGAAGACCTGCATCAGATCCCGGACGGTGGTGCCAGGAGCCGCGGCCAGGTCTTTGAGCCGCTGGTCGTCCTCGGGGGTCCAGGGGCGGTGCGAGTTGCTGTGCGTGTGCCGCCGCTCCTGCAATGTCGGTGTCCGCCGGTTTCCGGCGAGCGCGGCCTGGCCGCCGGTCAGCAGCTGGATGAGCACCGGCAGGTGGGCCGCCGGGATGGGCTCGGCTGTGCTGAAGTCGGCGAGGAGCTGGCCGTCGGCGTCGTTGCCGCGCAGCTCGATGTGCAGCCGATCACCATCGACGGTCAGGGTCAGCTCGTAGCGGTGACCGTCCTGGTCGGCATGCAGACGTACCTGGGACAGGGAGGCGGGCACGGGATCTCCTTCGAGGGCAGGCGGGGGCGAAGTCTCACGGACGCGGCCGACCACGGCGGCGCCAAGCCGGCGCCGCCGTCCTCTCCCGGACGGCCAGGTCATGATCTCGAAGCGCATGAGCTTCACTCACTTGATTATCGAACAGATGCGCCAGAAGGTCTCACCCTTAATCACAGGGGAAGCCGCGCCGTGGGCGATCAGGCAAGCCCGCTGCCTGGAGGGGAGGGGCGATTGTCCGGACCGGCTGGCCGCCGTACCGCGGCCGGCCAGTATCGGGGCGCTTGAGGCTGCGCTCTTCCCTCGTCGCTCAGTCGCTTCGCTCCATCGCTCCTCAGTCCAGAGCACAGCCCGCCCCTCCAGGCCGGCCGCTTCTACCGTGCGACGCCGTACGTTGGTCCCGACGAGCGCCGTCGTCCCTGCCCACCGACCCGGATCTACCTCGCCGTAGCGGGCTCGCCAGCCCAGATCTTCCGCGCACAGGGCGCTCGCTGCGCGAGCGTCGCACACGATCGGCCTGCGGCCGACCCGGTGCGCGGCGCGCTCCACTTCGGCGCAACTTCGGCTCCGCTGGCGCTCCGCCTTCGTCACGCCTACGCTCCGCGCGGCACCTCGCCCTCCCTTGCGGTCCCCGGCTCTCGCCAGCGCCCGCCCGCGGCTCGCCGTCGCGCAGGCGGCACTTTCGCACCTCCGTCTGGTGTCCCGAACAAGGTCAGCCTCGCAGGCCGTCACTGCGGACAACCTGCCCCTTGCAAGATCTTTTGCTGCGCAAAACATCTTGACGGTCAAGTTGTCCTTCGCTCCTTCGCCTGCGAAGTCGCCCTCGCCGGGACACCCAAGGCCGGTGCCGCTCACGCAAGCGGCCCCCTTCAGCAGACAGGAGCCCCTCATGCGCAACACCTTCCTCCGCACCATCGCCCTCGATTGGGGCACTCTCATCGCCGCAGCGGGTATCGCCCTCGGCGTTCTCGTACTCGTCGGGTTCGGCGCCGCCGTAGTCAGTATCCAGCGCGACGACCGGCGCGGCGTTCCGGCCGCATCTCCCACCTCCCCACGCAGGTTCAGGCGGCGCGTGCTGGGCACCCACACCCCGTCCGATCGATAAGCGGGATCCCGGCGAGGGGTGCGGAGGCACACGATCTCGGGAATCCGCACCCCCATCCCATCCCTCATCCCCCCAGGTGAGTACACCCCGGCGAGATCCTTACCTGCCGCCAACCCACCTGCAACCGGCATGATCTTGACGATCTATCTCACTCCTACGCAACCTGATCATGTCCTTGGACCAAGGTATCTGCGATGTTCGCGCCTGGTCCGCAGCCGTACCGGCCGCCAGGGGGAGGTGGATCGCCTTGGCTTGGGTGAGCGTGATCGGACCCTCCACGCAACAGGTGGAGTACCGACTGCAGGACGGCGCCGGATGCGGCGCCCACCGCGAGGATGACCGAGCTGAAGGCGCACCGCCCCAGCAACCGCACGAGCAGCTCACCTACCTGGCCGACGAACGCGGACTGATGTGGATCGGCCAGGGCTTGGGCGAGTTTGGCATCATCCCGCAGACCCCGCTCACCCCCGACCAGTACGCCACCGCCCGCGCGCTGATGAACGGCGTGCATCCGTGGAGCGGCGAGGTCCTGGTGCCCGCCAAGCACGCGGTCGACCCGCGCGCCAAGCTGCCCGCCGCACCGCTCCTGGCGGCGTTGGAAGCGGCCGCGGCCGAGCAGGGCACCACGGTGCAGGAGCGGTTATCCGACCGGCCCGCGGTGGCCAGGCGCGTGGCCCGCATGGCGCGCGGCATCTCCCGCCAAGGCGAGGCCCATCTCATGACGGTCACCGAGATCGAGCAGGTCGCCCGCGCCGCCGACCTCGACGTGGGGGAGGCGTACCCAGCCGACGAACTGGCCGCCGCACGCCGGTGGCGCACCGGTCGGGTACGCGTCGGCAACCGCGGCTACGACCTGACCCTGGACGTCGCCAAGAGCCTGTCGGTGCTGTACGGGCTGGCCGGGCGGGAGTTCGCCGCCGAACTGGAGACGGTGTTCGCCGACGCCGTGGTCGAGACAGTGGGGGCGGTGGAGGGCTGGGCCGCCTACGGGCTTCGCGGCCACCAGGGCGACGGCCAGGTAGCCGAGCGGGAGGAGTCGACCGGGCTGCTCGGATGGGTGATGTGGCACCGTACCGCCCGGCCAGTGGACGGCGCGGCACCCGACCCGCACCTGCACGCCCACGTGACCATCGCCAACCTGGTGCGCGGCCGCGGCGACGGCCGGTGGTCGGCGATCGCCGCCGGCGGCCGGGACATCCATCGGCACGCGCACGCCGCCGACGCCCTGCTCAAGGCCCGCATCCGCCGCGTCCTGACCGAGCGGTACGGCATCTCCTGGATCCGGGACCCGCACACCGGCGCCTGGGAGATCGCCGCTATCCCCGAACGGGTACGCGTCCTGTTCTCCAAGCGGGACGGGCAGGTCAAGGAGCTGCTGGCCCAGCTCGGCAAGCCGTATGAGCAGGCCTCGCGCCGGGCTCGCAAGGTGGCTGCCGCCGAGAGCCGCCAGCACAAACGAGACGACGTCGGGGACGTGGACCTGCGCGCGGACTGGCTCCGCCAGCTCTCAGCCGAGGGCATCGACGCGGACACGCTGATCCAAGCCTCCCAGCAGAGTGCCGCCCTGCCGCCGCGGCCGAGCACCGAACAGATCGCCGCCTGGATCTGGCGCGCCGGAGGAGGATTAACCGCGCATCGCAAGGTGGTGACCCGCGCCGATGTGCTGGCTGCGGTCATCGACGCGCTGCCCGACGGGGTAGCGGGCGTGGCCGATGCCGAGGCGCTCACCGACGAGGTCCTGCGGCACGCGCCCGCCGTGGAACTACCGGAATCCGGGCCGGGCCACCTGAGCAACGCCGAGCGTTTCACCTCCCAGGACGTCCTGGACGCCGAGAACGCGATCCTGGCCAGCGTACGACGCAGGTACGGCAGCGGCGTAGCCGTTCTCGACGCCCGGACGGTGCGCATGGCCGTCGACGCCTTCGAGGTCGGCAACGCCGTGGAGCTGTCCGGCGAGCAGCGAGCCGCTGTGGAGCGGGTGCTGGCCGGCGGGCACGGTGTCGAGGCGATCATCGGTGTGGCCGGCGCGGGCAAGACCACGCTCATGGCGGCCGTCAAGACCGCGTTCGAGGCGCACGGCCTCGTGGTGCGCGGCGCGGCCACCGCCGCAGTGGCGGCCGCGAACCTGACCGCCGAATCCGGCATCGCCTCACACACCGTCGCCGGCTGGCTGCGCCGCATCCGCGATCCCGACCGGCGAGGGCTGCGGGGTGTGGACGTGCTGGTGGTCGACGAGGGCGCGATGGTGGACGATCGCGAGCTGGCCGTGCTGCTGCAGGAGGCCGAACGCAGGGGCACCAAGATCGTGCTCGTGGGCGACCCGCTGCAGTTGCGCGCGGTCGGCGTCGGCGGCGGCTTCGGCGCGGTGCACCGCCAGATCGGCGGGCTGATACTGCGGCACAACCGCCGCCAGCGGGATCCGCTGGAACGCAAAGCCCTGGAGCTGTGGCGGGCCCACCAACGAGGTGAAGCCCTGTACGTGTGGAGCCAGGGCGAGCGGGTGCGTTTCGGGCGCGGCGCCGACGACACCATGGCCCGGCTGATCGCCGACTGGGCCGAGGCCAGGCAGTCCTATCGCACCGGTGACCGCGAGGCGGTGCACGACGAACTCGGCGACGTGCTGGTCCTGGCCGGCACCAACGAAGCCGTCGAACGGCTCAATCTGGCGGCTCGGGCTCTGCGGCGCGAGTTCGGCGAGATCACCGGGCCGGAGCGCACCTACCGGATCGCCGGCGGCCGTAGCATCACTCTGGCCGTCGGGGATCACGTCCGCGTACGGCGCAACGACTACCGGGCCCGGCGCGGCGAGGGCGAGCTCAACGTGCTCAATGGCTACCGCGGCACAGTGGTGGCCATCGACGCGCGCCACCGGGTCCAGGTCGAGTGGCGCCAGGCAGGCCCCGACGGGCCTGCCCTGGCCACCGAGTGGATCAGTCGGCGGTTCATCGCCGAGGGTGGTCTGTCGTACGGGACGGCGATGACGGTGGCCGCCGCGCAGGGGCTGACGACCGAGCACGCCCTGATCTACGGCATGGGCCTGGACCCGCACACGCTGTACTCGGCGATGGCCCGCGACCGCGCCACCGCCCGCCTGTATCTGCCGCTGGAACTGCTGGAAACCGACGCCGATCGCGCGCGTCACGGCGAGGTCAGGGGAGAGGACCATGAACTGCAGCGGGCGATGGAAGCCTACGCCGCCACCCTGGAAGGCGACCGCACGGACAAGCTCCTCACTCCCGAGCCCGAGCCGGTCGCCCCGCGCCCGGCCGGCGGACGGGAGAAGGAGATCAGCCGCGAGCATGCGGCCGACCGGGAGGTGTCTCGCGATGACGACGTCCCTGCGAGGGCTGGTGACGGCCAGCCGCGCGATGCTGAGCGTGAGGCGCTGGTCGCCGTGCGGCGGGCGGCGGCGGCCCTGGCGTTGGCCCAGTCGCGGTACGGGGTGGGCCTGCTCGCCGAGAGCGAGCTCCAGATGCGCCTGCACGAGCTGGACCGGCAGATCGCCGTCGCGGAAGCCGAGATCCGGGCCGCCGAGCGGGACCGGCGCCGGCTCGCCGAAGCCGGCGGCGGCCCCATCGAGAGCCGGCTGATCGCCAAGCGCGATCATGCGGCCGAGCAGGTCCGCAGAATCGAGGCGGCATCGTCGGCCGCCGAGCGACTGCATCAGGCCCTCGCCGCGGCGGCGGACGGCCGCCAGCTCGATGAGCTCCGTCAGCGTGAGCACGACCTCGCCGGCGAACTCGGCAAGCTGCGGCCGTGGCAACGGGCACGCCGCCGCGAGTTGGAAACTGAGTTGGCGGGCGTGGCGGACCAGCGGACGCAGCACCGGCAACGACGTGACGTCCTCGCCGAGAGCATGCCGGAGCTGCGGCAGGCCGCCCAGGAGGCGGCGGAACAGGCACCGCCGAAGGTCACCTGGCCGCTGGTACGGCGCCGTCGCGACGACCTGGATCGAGACTTCACCGCTGCTCAACGAAGTGCTCGTGCTCAGGATGTGGTTGATGCCGGGCGGCGGGAGGAGGCCGCCCGCGGGAATCGTGTGCTGTTGCGGCGCCAGCATGCTGCTGTGGAGCAGGAAGTCGCCCGGCGCAGGACGCTGTCTCCCGAGCGACGCAGTGTTGAAGCTGCTGTGCGCATAAAGCAATCCGCGGAGGCTCGCTCCGGGCGATACGTGGACCAGCCCCGTGACCTTCATCCCGAACGCGAGATGGAAAGTGCCCGTGGCCCGATCGAGAAGAAGCGAACCGTGATCAAGGGACACGATAGGTGACTGGTCTGATACTGCGCCAAATGCGTCCTGGTCGCTGGCCGAAAGGAAGGCGCCGGACTCTTTCGACGGCTGACTGTCGCTGTGCCTCCTACCGTGCGCGCGCCCGGTTCCGCGCCGAGGGAATGCGTACGGAGCGTAACTCGCCCGCTAGAGCCGGTGTCCAATTTGTGATCATTGCGGATCTTGTCGGGTTGGACCGGTTTTCTTACGTTGATCTTAGCTAGACGATCAACTTCGAGCCGCAGCAGGAACGTGGAACGCGCGGTGACGAGTGACGGTCGATGTCCTAACGTCCGTTGTGGTTCGGAGTGTGGTGGCGCATGCGCCGGGTTTTGTCATGGCGTCGTTCTGTAAGCACTGTTGTCGCGCTGGCCGGTATGACGCCGGGCTTACTCATCTTGCCCGCCTACCCGGCCACGGCGACCTCGGTGACGGCGCTGGCCAACGATGTCGCGGCTTCGCCGGTGGTTCCGCAGCAGATGCGCGGCTCGGCGCAGAACCTGCCGTCGTTGCTGCCTGCAACGCAGTTGGAACAGGTGGCAGAACCCGGGGGTGGGTGGAAGGCGCAGGTGCAGCCTCCCGAGGGGGCTGTGCCCGCCGAAGACCGAACCCAGGACACGGGTACTCAGACGGATGAAGACCTGCCGGCGGGGGTGCGCAACGCCGAACAGGCCGAACGCGCTGTGCTGGCGGTGCCGAGCCTGGTGGACGTCTACCCGAAGCAGGGTTATCTGGTCGACGTGCTGAGGCCGACGTTGCGGGCGTGGGGGAGCAGCAACAACGGCGGTTCGGCATTGTCGTACTCGTTCAAGATCTGCGATGTGGAGGCGATGTCCGGCTCCGGATGCACCGATTCGGGATACGTGTCCGGCAACCGCAACAACTGGCAGGTGCCGGCCGGGAAGCTGGCGTGGGGCAAGCAGTACTGGTGGCGGGTCACCATCCGCGACCCCTACGACTTCTCCACGACCGACTCGCCGCTGCTGACCTTCACCACCGGTGTGCGCCAACCGGTGGTGTCGTCGCTGCTGGCCACTCCGGGCGCCGGAGGGCAGGAGTTCAACCAGCAGACCGGTAACTACACCGCCACCTTCACCGACCTGACCGTGGCCACCGCAGGACCGCCACTGTCGGTGGTGCGCACCTACAACAGCATGGACCCGCGCACCGATGGCATGTTCGGTGTGGGCTGGTCGACCCGCTGGGACATGAAGGTGGCCAAGGAGGTACGCGGGGCCTCGACCTCAGCGCTGGTAACCTACCCGGACGGGCGTCAGGTGCGGTTCATCTCCAACGGGGACGGCACCTTCCAGCCGCCGCCCGGCATGTACGCCACCCTGGCCGAGGAGAGCGGCGGCGAGTGGCGGCTGATGGACAAGAGCGCCACCACCTACCTGTTCAACTCCTCCGGCAAGCTGACCGAGATCAAGGATTCGCGGGAACGCACCCAGACCCTCACCTACGACGTCGGCGGCAAACTCACCACGGTCAGCGGGGTGGGCGGCCGGTCGATCACGTTCACCTGGCAGGGCGACCAGGTGGCCTCAGTCTCCAGCGACCCGGTCGGCGGGCAGCCGCTGACCTGGACCTACACCTATGACGCGGGCCGGTTGGAGCAGGTTTGCGCGCCGGTGGCGGCACCGAACTGCACCACCTACGCCTACGGCAGCGGGTCGTTGTATCGCAGCCGGGTGCTGGATTCCGACCCGTTCGGCTACTGGAGGCTGGGCGAGGCATCCGGCACCACCGGCACCGACCTCGGGTCCGGCGCCGGAGATCTGACCTACCAGGGGGTGACGCTGGGCCAGCAGGGCGCCCTGACGGGCACCACCGACACCGCCGCCACCTTCCAGACGGGCTCGATCGTCAAGCTGCCGTCCAACACGATCCCGCACCTGGGCGATCAACTGTCAGTGGAGGCCTGGTTCAAGACCAGCCAGTCCGGCGTGCTGGTCGCGGCCGGCACCCAGCAGACCGGCGACCTCGCCCGCGGCGCGATGCTGTACGTGGGCACCGACGGCAAGCTGCGCGGCGCGCTGGACGCGGTCATGACCCCCATCACCTCCACCGGCACGGTGAACGACGGCCAATGGCATCACGTGGTGCTGACCGTGGCCGGTGAGGATCAGACGCTGTATCTGGACGGGCAGCAGGCGGGCACCACCACCGGCGCCGGCACGGCGTGGCGGACCTACGCCACGATCGGCAACGGCGTCACCGATCCGGCCAAGTCGCCGGCGGTCCCCTCCGGGGTACAGGCGTTCCCGTTGCAGGGCCAGATGGACGAGGTCGCCCTCTACGGTAAGCCGTTGACCGCGGCCGAGGTGCAGGCGCATTACGCGGCCCGAGCGGGGGCGACGCATCAGTTGTCGACGATCACGCTGCCGTCCGGGCGGGTGTGGGCGTCCAACACCTACGACGGCAAGACCGACCGGATCGCCACCCACACCGACAACCACGGCGGCACCTGGCAGATCGGCGACCTCGGCATCAACCAGCAGTACGGTGAGGCCCAGGTGACCGTCACCGACCCGGACGACGAGACGCTGGTGTATCTGTATGACGCCTGGCGCGGCTACCGCATCCGCGGCGAGACCGATCAACTCGAATACACCACCTGGTACGAGTACGACCAGGCCGGCTTCCTGAAGAAGGTCATCGACCGCAACAACATCGCCAACGAGATCTACCAGGACAAACGCGGCAACACCCTCGGCCGGCAGTACTGCCGGGCCCCAGGAGAATGCGCGATCGAGTTCTGGACGTACTACCTGAACGCCAACGACCCGTTCGACCCGCGCAACGACCGAGTGGTCGCCTATCGGGACGGCCGCTCGAACTCCGACACCGACAACACCTACGCCAGCACCACCGTTTACAACAGTTACGGCGAGCCGACGGCACAGACCAGCCCGAAGACGACGGACTTCCCGTCCGGCCGCTCGACCAGCGTCACCTACACCGACGGCACCGAGAGCGCGGTCGGCGGCGGCAGCACCCCGGCGGGCCTGGTCAAGACCCGCACCGATCCGCGCGGGAACGTGTGGAGCTACCGCTACACCGCCGCCGGTGACCTGGCCGAGCAGACCGACCCCGAAGGCCTGGTCACCGAACTGGAGCATGACCTGCTGGGCCGCCTCGTCTCCAGCACCCGCATCTCCGATGCCGTCCCTGCGGGCGCGGAAACCACAATCGCCTACGACGGGCGCGGCCGGGTGACCACCAGCACGGCTCCCGGGGTGGAGAACGAGATCACCGAGGTCACGCACACCGCTCAGAGCCGTTACGTCTACGACGCGGACGGCAACGTGTTGTCGCAGACGGTGGCGGATTTGACCGGCGGTGAGCCCGACCGCGTCACCACCTACACCTACGACAGCCACGGCCGACAGGAGACGATCACCGGCCCCGAGGGCGGCGTGGTCCAGCAGGTGTTCAACGAGCGGGGCTGGCTGATGCAGACCACCGACCCACGGGGCACGGTCATCGAGTCGGGCTACAGCAAGCGCGGCGAACTCGTCTCGCGCACGTTGAAGGGCTGGACCGGCAGCCCGGTCAACCCGCAGGCGCCACAAGACCTGCTGCTGGAGTCCTACGCCTACGACGCGGCCGGACGATGGGTCGCCAGCGTGGAGGCGATGGGCCGCAAGACCACCAACGTGTACTGGACGGACAATCGCCTCAAGGAGCAGATCGCCGACGACGCCAAGCTCAACGGCTCAACGACGCCGCGCGATGTGGTCGTGCGCGCAGATGAGTACGACCCGGCGGGCAACTTGATCGAGCAGATGGCCGGCCACGGCACCGCCATCACCGTCTTCACCTACGACCAGGCCAGCCGGCTGGTATCGCAGACGCTGGACCCGGGAGCTCTGGCCCGCACCACCACGTTGGCCTACGACGCCAACACCAACGTCACCAGCAAGACCCTGACGGCCGCGGGCACCAGCCGGACCGAGTCAACCAGCTACGCCTACAACAAGCTCAACCAGATCACCCGCGAAACCGTCGAGAACGGCGCCCAGGACATCATCTCCACCCTCGGCTACGACGAGCGCGGCCTGGTCACCTCCATCACCGACCCGCGAGGCAACGCCGACGGCGCCACCGCCGCCGACTACACCACCACGCTGCGCTACGACGCGCTGGAGCGGCTGGTGGAGACCACCGCCCCCGAGGTGCAGGTGGACAAGAACGGCACCACCAGCCAGACCAGCCCGTCGGCGCTGATCGGCTACGACACCGCCGGCAACCAGACCCACCAGACCGACCCAGAGGGCCGCACCCACATCTCCGCCTACGACAAGGCGGGACGCCTGATCAGCGCCACCGCGCCCGCCTACACCCCGCCGGGCGGCAGCCCGATCACCCCGGTCATCCAGCACGCCTACGACGCGGCCGGACTACGCACCAGCACTACCGATCCGCGTGGCAACGTGACCGGCTACACCTATGACCAGCTCGGCCGCCAGGTCAGGGTCACTGATCCGGCACCTGCCGGGCAGACCGCCGGAACCTGGGTGACCGAATACAACGAGGCCGGGGAGACTCGGGTCACGACTGACCCGACAGGTGCCCGCGCTGAGGCCACCTACGACGACCTGGGTCGCCAGATCACCAGCACCCGGATCGAGCGCAAGCCCTCCACCGCCGCCTACGTCAGCCGGATGGAGTACGACGACGCCGGCCGGCTGGTCAAGCAGATCGCCCCCGGTAACAAGACCACCATCTACACGGTGAACCCGGCCGGCGACGTCACCGCGGTCAAGGACCCGGCCAACCAGACCACCACGATGGACTATGACGTGGCCGGACGCCTGATCAAGACCACCGACCCGCTGGGCAACGCCACCACCGCCGAGTACGACCTGGCCGGACGGCAGACCGCGGCCAAGGACCTCAACTCCGGCGGCATCGTGCAGCGCACCTTCTCCTACGGCTACGACGCGGCCGGCAACCCGACCAGCGCGACTACGCCGGAGGGTCACACCACCGAGCAAACCTTCGACGCCCTCAGCCGGTTGACCTCGCTGATCGAACCGGTCTCCGCAAGCGAGTCGATCACCACCAGCTTCGGCTACGACGCCGCAGGCGCCCGCACCCGGCTCACCGACGGCCGCGGCAACGCCACTTGGACGGCTTATAACAGCCTCGGTCTGCCCGAAACCGTCACCGAACCCGCCACCACCGTCCACCCGAACCTGTCCGACCGTACCTGGACTCACCTCTACGACGCGGCCGGAAACCAGGTCGCCACCGTCCAGCCGGGCGGGGTGCGGATCGACCGCATCTTCGACCACCTGGGCCG
Organism: Nonomuraea sp. CA-218870; assembly: GCF_050936535.1. Classification (NCBI taxonomy): domain Bacteria; kingdom Bacillati; phylum Actinomycetota; class Actinomycetes; order Streptosporangiales; family Streptosporangiaceae; genus Nonomuraea; species Nonomuraea sp. CA-218870. The sequence continues at coordinate 1,158,444 of NZ_JBNJMN010000002.1, forward strand.
CCTCACCGACGAGGACGGCAGCGGCGGCGGTGCGGCGACCGCCGAGCGCAGCTTCGGCTACGACCTGGCCGGTCGCGCCACCACGATCGGTGACCTGAGCGTGGACTATAACGACCGCAGCCTTCCGTTGACCGTGTCGAAGGGCGGCAGCCAGCAGAGCGCCTACAGCTACGACGCGCTCGGCAACCCCATCCAGCGCATCGACGCCGCCGGCACCGCCGCCTTCACCTGGGACAACAACAGCCGGCTGCAGACCGCCACCGACCCGGTCACCGGCCGCACCCTCACCTACGGCTACGACGCGGCCAGCCGCTTGAAGACCATCACCGCCACCAGCGGCCAGGCCAGCACCCAGACCTTCGACTACGACGCGATGGATCGGCTGACCGGCCACACGCTGAAGAACGGCTCCGGCACCCAGCTCGCCAAGATCACCTACGGGTGGGACAAGGACGACAACCTCACCACCAAGACCACCACCGGTACTGCTGGCGCAGGCACCAACACCTACGGCTACGACCACGCCGGCCGCCTGACCTCCTGGACCGCCCCCGGCGGCACCACCACCGCATATGAGTGGGACGCCTCCGGCAACCGCACCAAAGCCGGCAGTAAGACCTTCACCTACGATGAACGCAACCGCCTCACCTCCGGCGACGGCACCGACTACACCTACACCCCGCGCGGCACCCTGGCCGGCCACACCAGGAACGGCACCACCACCTCCTACACCTTCGACGCCTTCGACCGGCTCATCGCCGACGGCGACAGCCTCTACAGCTACGACGCCCTCAACCGCGTCACCAGCCGCATCCGCGGCACCACCAACCAGACCTTCGCCTACTCCGGGCTGGGCAACGACCTGGCCACCATCAGCGCTGGCGGCACCCTCCAGGCGAAGTACAGCCGAGACGCGTTCGGAGCCCTGCTCGGCCTGCAGGAAGCCGGCGGGTCTGCCGTCGCCGCCCTGTCGGACCTGCACGGCGACCTGGTCGCCACGTTCACCACATCCTTGACCAGCAGCACCAGCTACGACCCGTTCGGTGCTGTCACCGCCCGGACCGGCGCCGCCACCACACTGGGATACCAGGGTGAGTACACCGACCCGGACACCGGCAAGGTCAACATGCACGCCCGCTGGTACCAGCCCGTAACCGGCACCTTCACCAGTCGCGACACCGCCACCCTAAATCCGAGGCCGTCCGTTCAAGCCAACCGCTACACCTACGCCAACGCCGCACCATTGACAGGCATCGACCCAACCGGCCACTACACCACCTCAACGGGCTTGGGCACCGACAGCGGCAGCGGCTATTCGGGTGCCGGATGCAGCATTGGCTACCTGTGCTTGGGAGCGGGAGGTGGTGACGCCCTCAACGGCGGGTTCAAGAGTCCGGGTACCGGCTACGGAGATATCAGCGCCTACGCTGGTACCACAATGAGCTACGGAGGCGGCTGCGTCGACAGCAGCAGCAGCATCTGCCACGAGACCTACGTAAACGAACGCTGGTGGAGCGATCTCATCAACTCCCCCGGCTACGACTACGACTCCAGTCCACTGATGTCGGATGAGGAGGCCAAACGTATCGGAGTTATGAACAACGGACGGCCGGTAGACCAGCCGTTCTTCTGGGACGACGCAGTTTCAGAAGAAGTTCGTAACGCCTATATGGCTGGCTGGTATCCTGAAGCAGATGATATTAGGTTGATGAATAACTGGGCTTTGGCGGGCGGTGCAATGGCAACCGCCCATCTATATGCCAGTGGCGGATATGCCGGTGGCCCAATTTACAGTCCAAAAAAGCTTGAATTCAAGTACTACGATACTTATAAGCGCCTTCTGAGGTACCATAAAACTATAGCCAAGGCAGCAACGAACCATGGAATCAACAAAAATGTTCTTACTGCCGTCCTTCTTTGGGAGATCAATCAGAAGGCCAACAAATATGGGGCGTGGAGTCAATTCGCTGACTGGGTTTTCGGGAATCTTGGAGATAGGAAAAATCAGGGGGCGGGGGTATCTGTGGGCATTGCCCAATTGGAAATTTACAAGGTTCGCATGATGATGATGAAACATTACGGGAAGAAGGAGTGGGAGGGTAAAACAATCGGCGAATATGCCGAGCAGGCGTTTAATCCGAACCGGGCCATACATTTGGCCGCCGCCTGGCTGGCTCATTTGAAGGAAAACGTGTGGTACATGAAAGGTGGGGTGAAGCATTATCTCGATGACAGGGAAGCTGCAATTGCTTACTGTGGATGTTCTGGTGTAACGGTGGATAATCCTATCTCGGGCAACACGAAGCTAACTACGACAAAGTTCAGAGCCTGGGCGGAAAGCGGTTGGCAAGATAAGGCTCTTCAAGGCAACAGCCGGCTGACTGGAATAGCGCGCCGCAATCAGATATTGACATGGCTTTCCCCGGGTCATGCTGCGGATGAATTCTGCAATCGTGTGGGCTGGGAGAAGGACTGCGACTGATGGCCTTCCTTGGAAATGATAGGGTTCGTGGCTATTGGGTAACTCCGATCGCTATCGGTGTAGTTATCCTACTCACAAGTTGCTTTGGATCAGCACCTCTGATCCTGCGAGTTCCGTCGGTTGCTCTCGAGAGTGTTCGTAGTATTGGGGAGACTAAGGCGGAGTCCAGCTTCGAGAGCAGCTGGGGTAACGGGACGCAAATTTACAACCTGCTAGTGATAGACGTCGGAACTGAGGGTAAGCAAGAGGCGCTCGATCGGGCTGCAAATCTTCTGGGCGAGCGAAGCTGGGTGACTGTTGCTGAAAACCGCCCAACCATTATATCGATGAACTCTAGTAAGTGGAAAGGCGTAGAGGTGGTCTTGAGGCCATTCAATGCTGCGTATCTAGAAGACTACCCAGAGGTTTTGAGGCAGCTTGAGAAGGTGCCTGTCGAAGAACGATCACTTGTCTATATTGAGGTGTCAAAGGTCCCTTAAGTGGAGCGCAGAGGCTAAGTGCGTGTTTGGAAGATCTTCATGTTCGGCGCGGCAGCGTGACGACGAGCACTGACACTGCCAAGGTGGCCCAATGCCCTCGGATCGCTACCCCTCGGACCTGACCGATGCGCAGTGGGAGCTGATCGAGCCGTTATTGCCTGAGCCGAACACCGGCGGGCGTCCGGAGAAGCACCCACGCAGAGAGATCGTCAACGCCATCCTGTACGTGGTCCGCTCGGGCTGCCCGTGGCGCTACCTGCCCACCGATCTGCCGCCCTGGCAGACCGTGTACTGGTACTTCCAGCAGTGGGAACAGGTCGGCGTCACCGAGGCGTTGCTGACCGAGCTGCGCGTCAAGGCCCGCCGCCAGGCCGACCGCGCCGATGAGCCGACCGCGGGCATCATCGATTCCCAGAGCGTCAAGGGCGCCGACACCGTCGGCCGCGACAGCCGCGGCTACGACGCGGGCAAGAAGGTCAACGGCCGCAAGCGGTTCATCGTCACCGACACCACCCGCCTGCTCGTGACGGTCGCGGTGCTGGCCGCGAGCTGGCAGGACCGCGATGGCGCCAAGACCGCCCTGTTGTCGGCGTACCTGACCACCCCGATCCGGCCCGTCTTTGCCGACCAGGGCTTCGCCGGCCGGCTGGTGGACTGGGCCCGTGACACTCTGCGCACCACCCTGGAGATCGTGCGCAAGCCCGCTGACCAGCGCGGCTTCAGCGTCATCTCCCGCCGTTGGGTGGTAGAGAGAACGCTGGCCTGGCTGACCGCCTGCCGACGGCTTGCCCGTGACTATGAACGCGACCCCGCCGTCTCCGAGGCGATCATCCGCTGGGCTGCCATCGCCGGCATGACCCGCCGCCTCACCCGGAGCGGCCCCGCTCGGCGACAGGCCAAAATCGTCTGCGGCTAAGCAAGATCGTCGATCTCAAACACTCACTAAGAGGGCCAATGCTGTTTAGACAGCGAGCTTGCTGGTAGCGTCGCCTGGTGATCATGATGAGGGTTGTGGTCTCGGAATTTTGAGCTCTCGTCTGCCCGCCAACTGCGGAACTCGGGGATCCCGCCGACATGTGTCGAAGACATGAACCTGGAGATGCGCGATGGTTCCTCGGCGTGCCGCCTCCATCCGAGGATCTCAGCGAGGGCAGGGCGGGCCCGCGATCACGACCGTGTTGCGCCTGGTTGTTGGGCTCCATGTGGGGGGACCGTAGGGGGACCGGCAGTCTCGGACACTGCTGTTTCAGCGCGGTGTTTCCGACACCGTCCGACCTCCTTACGATCCATCTACCTGCGAGAATGTCAGGACGCGCGAAGACCTGACACCACCCTTCTAATCCGACGATCGCAGGTTCGAATCCTGCAGGGCGCGCCTATCGCGTGGGCCGCGCGGCCTGCGCGGCGTGCCCGGCAGCCACCAGCTCGCCTTCATCGACGCCGTCCACCGCGACCACGCCGAAGTCGAGGACCGGGTGCGCTGCAACAAGGCGATGGGGCTGCGCAACCTGCCGTCCAAGACCTGGAACGTCAACGTCGGCTGGGTGCTGGCCGCCAACCTCGCCGCCGACTTCGATGCCTGGACGCGACTGCTGGGGTTGCACGACGATGCCGAGCTGGCCCGCGCCGAGCCGCAGACCCTGCGTTACTGCCTGTGGCATCTGCCCGCCCGGCTCGTCTGCCACGCCCGCCGGCGGATCTTGAAGATCAGCGCCACCTGGCCGTGGACGAACGCCTTCCTGGTCTGCTGGCAGCGGCTCTGCGCCCTGCCCGCACCTACCTGACCATCGCGATCGCGTCCCGCCGATCCGGAGAGGAGTAACTTCCGCCCCTGCCGCGGCCTGTGGAACCGCCGCCCGCCCGAGCGCTTCGGGCGGCTTGCCGTCCCGGTCGCCCGAAGCGAACGGGACGATCAGTCGGAAACCTCCATCAGCTGAAACCACTAGGAGGGACGGCCACCCCGTGAGTCATCGAGGCTAACGCAGCAGTGCATCTATCTGTGGATGACGATATATACCATCCTGCTTACGGCCAAGCTGGAGGCATTGACTGCTTTTTGCAGTTTTTCGCTTAAAATGTCCGCCCCACCAAGGCCCTCCACCACCATGTAGGTGGCAGGCCATTTGGCCGATTCCAGGAAAATTTCGGGCGGCTCTCTGTTCCAGACATGCCAACCCGCCTGGTGCAAGCGTTTTTCGGCCTCGGTGATAATATCGTTCCCCGTACCTGGCTTCAGGTATACTGCCAAGTGCTTCGCTTCAACGTAGTCGTTCTCCCACTCGTGAGCTATGTCGGTATCCTCGCCGATTAGTTGCCCTACTTTACGAATCTCCGAAAGCGCGAGTGGATCCACCTTTCGTACGTTAGGTTCCCTGGGGAAGCCAAGTACGTCCCAGCCTGATCCGATCACAATAATTGCGAGCACCAGCAAACTTGCAACTAGTGCCGCACAACCCGTCAGGGAGATGTGCCTGCCGGACAACGTCATGACACCTGTACCTCTTCGCCTCGATGATCATCGTGGAGGACACTCTCGACGACCGTCAAGTGCGGGTGTGGCCGACGCCCCGGCCTTGTCGGCGTGCCGCCGATGCTGCGGGCCAGCTGTCTTCAAGCTTGCCGGACGACCCCACCGTCTACGAGCGCGTCCATGGTTGTCCGGTCCAGGCCCAGTGAGGAGTCCTGCGCCACCCGAAGATCTCAACGAGGGCAGGGCAGGCCCGCGATCGGGGCTGTGCTGCGCCTGGTCGTCGGGCTCCAAGTGGGGGACCGTAGGGGGACCGGCAGTCTCGGACACTACCGTTTCAGCACGGTGTTTCCGACACTGTCCGACCCCGCCTACGACTCACCTACCTGCGGAAATGTCAGAACGCGCGAAGACCTGACACCACCCGGCACGCTGATCCACAGACTTCTAATCCGACGGTCGCAGGTTCGAATCCTGCAGGGCGCGCCTGTATCACCGCTGTGACCTGCGGGTTGCGCCGCGCTCGCCTCCGCCGCCACCCGAGCCAGCTCCGGCAGCACACTCGTATAGGTGTCCGACGTGATCGCCTGATTCGAGTGCCGCATCATCGCGCTCGTGGTCTTCATGTCGTTCCCCGCCGCGAGATACAGGGTCGCGGCGCCGTGCCGCAGATCGTGCAGACGAATCGGCGGCAGCCCGGCTGCGAAGACCAGCCGCTCGAAGTACTCCGACACCCAGTCCGGCTTCAGCTCGCTGCCGTCCTCCTGGGTGAAGATCCGACCCGACTCAAGCCATGTTCCCGCCGAGGCCAGCCGCTCCTTACGTTGCCGCCGGTGGTGCGCGCGCAGGACAGCCAGCGTTCCCGAGTCGAGGGCCACCGGCGCATCACTGCCTTCCGTCTTCGGACGCCCTTCCCGTACCTTCCGGTCCACGATCGTGAGCTGTCTGGCCACCGTCAGCACGGCGTCGTCGAAGTCGAGATCCACCCACCGCGCCCCGCACGCCTCTCCGCGGCGCAACCCGCGAAAGGCGATCAAGTGATAGAGCGAACCGGACGCAGCCGCAGCGACACGCGAAGGCCCAGCCTCACCACAGGACAAAAGGGCAGCAACCGGACACTCAATCAAACGATCAGCACCCCTGAAGGATCGAGGTTAGTTCAGCACGACGCGGGACGTGATCGCGTCCTGCCGACGACAATGCGCTGGACAGTGGCGAGGCTCTGGCAGCGGCGCAGAATATACACCTATACAGTTATCCATTAGGCGGCATAGTTTTGCTACGTTACATCGTTGGCACTACGATTTCTCCATCGTCCACAATCTTGGGAAGATAGGCCGATATATTACCAGATGCAACGATATCCCGGATCACATCAATCATAGCTGTCACCCCTCGCAGCCTAACAATCACAAGATCGGATGTGCAGAAATAGCTTCCACTCAGCGATTCTCCGGATTCTGCACCACGATCCATCACGCGAGCGACCTCCTCTCTTGTGAGCAGCAGTGCACTATATCGATCTCCCCTCGGCAAGAGAACGATCGCATCTCCACGTTCTAGATCTTCTGGATCGGCATCTCCATCGAGCAGTATCGATACGGAGAATCCTGCTTCTCGCCAGGTATAGTAAGCGTCATTATCCATACAGTTTCTTCAGCCTCGCTATAACCCTGTCTTCTTTTCTTTTATTAGCTTTGCCGACAACATCCGTTCCCTTCAAAGCCGAGCCGCCGATTCCTGAGTTGAAATTTCCATTGGCGATCTGTACAAGCAGCTGATTTAGGCTTCGCTGGCGGCTCGCGCCAGCTGCCTTGGCCTCGCGAACTAGAAATGAATCCTTCTTGATGTCCGACGCCAGCTTATAGCATGGCGCCGTGTTGTGGACGAGGAGATTAACATCATCTGCTGCAACATGATAGGTGTGAAAACCAGCAATGGAGAGGTTATGCACGCGCTGGACTGCCGTCCAGTTGCGGATAGAGTCAACTTGTGCCTAAGTTCCAGTAGACGTCTGGAGCCATTGTCCGGGCTGAAGATTTCCTGCTTCTATCCACTCTCGCCGCACGGGATCCCAGAACGGATGATTTGCGGTAGCTACCAGAGATGCTTCGTCGGCTTCCGGATGTTTCTTAGGCCCTAAGGCAACACGCACAAGATTCTTACTCTCATTGCTACACAGGTTGAATTCGTAGAGTCGGTCATGGGTTTGCCGGGGTATCGAGGGTGAGCCCGGTCTGGGTCAGACAGCCGGTGAGCAGGTGGGGCCGGTATTGGATCTTCTTCAGCTTGCGTTTGACGATTCGGACCAGACCGGGCAAGTCGGTGACGGTGAAGTTGGCCAAGGCCCGGCGGAGCAGCGACCACACACCCTCGGCTGGATTGAGTTCGGGAGCGTAGGCGGGAAGCTGGACGATGCGTAACCAGTCGGCGTTCTCGGCGGCGAAGTCGGCGAGCTGCGTGGCCAGGTGCACGTTCAAGTTGTCCCAGCACCACACCAATGGCGTGCCCAGGTGCTGGTGGGTGGCCACGATCAGGTCCCGATAGTCCATCCAGGAGAAGGTCTTGGGCTCGCCCTTGCGGCCGTGGTGGACGTGTAGGCGGTAGAACAGGTGCGGCCGTTCGCCGTCGCGGTAACACAGGACGCCGGCCATGTTGACCCGGCCCGAGCCTCTGCCCCGTACCGTCACCACCGGCCGGGCGCCGACCGGCGCCCAGGTGCGTCCTTTCGGCGGCCTCAGACCCTGCCCGGCTTCGTCTTCGAAGCAGAGGTAGGCACCCAGGTCCGCCGCGGTTCTTTTACCGCGGGCCACACCTCGGCCTTCCACAACGTGATGGCCTCCTCGTCCCGCTCGATCGCGCGCCGGGCCGGGACCTGCACCGACCAGCCGTGGCGATGGAGCAGCTTGCCCACGCCCTCGATGGTGTAGCCGATGTGAAACAGCCGCCCGATCAGCGTCTTGACCCGACCCAGCGTCCAGCACTGGTCCTCGGCATAACCCCAGGCCAGTGGGCCCCGCCGTAACTCGGCATCCAGCCGCGCCCACTGCCGGGCCGACAGCTTCTCCCTCGACACCGGCCCCTTGGACAGCAGCGCCGACCTGCCGCCCTCCCGCCAGGCCTTCCGCCAGCGGGTCACCGACCGCTCGTGCACCCGTAACCGCGCCGCGACCGTCCTGGTCGGCTCTCCGGCCTCGAACCACTCGGCCGCCTGCAGCCGTACACGCTCCCGCCGCTCCTGCTCCGCGGGCGTGTACCCACCCCTTTGCCCGTACCGCATGCTTCGGTCGTACCGCTTCGAAAGCGATCCGTCACGCGCTAGGACTCTACGTATTCAACCTGTGTAGTGTCGGCGCCGCAGACCATCCCGGCCACGATCGAGGCGATCTTCGCAGGAGCGTTCGCTCCGTCCGCCGCTGCCGGGGCCACATGCTCGCCGACCAGACGCTCCAGGCCCGCCCGCTCAGCCAGCCGCAGCGCCGGGGCCAGCCCACCGTAGGAGATTAGATGCTCTTCATCGAAGATCGCATGAGTGTTGCTCGCGGCGTGGGAGAATCGCACTTACGAGGTGCCTTCCTGAGCTGGCTGATTGAAGCGTAGAGAACTCCAATCTTCCCAGGTCAGAGGGTACCTCGCCGCATTCACAACACATCCATCAGATTTCTAGCCGTGGATCCAGGCTAAGGTGTCAAGCTGTACCAGTGTCAGCGTCCGGCATCTGATCACGAGTGTGGCTCCGGCACGCTGAAATCCATTCGCGGTGGATCACAAGCGCCGCCATGATGTGCTGATGCCCCCGAAGACCGCCTACCACGACGCGCTCGGAGACTACTTCGCCGAGCACGCCGGCATCAGCCCGTACAACGCCTACACCGATCGGCCCGCGATGCTGGACCTCGCCGGTGACGTCGCCGGCGCGAAGGTCCTCGATGTCGGCTGCGGCGCCGGGCACTACGCGGCTGAGTTGCTGGCACGCGGTGCAGAGGTGGTCGGCGTCGACGGTAGCGCCACGCTGCTGGAGCACGCGCGGGTACGCGCAGGCGAGCGGACCACGCTTGTTCTGCACGATCTGGAGGAACCCCTCGACTTCGCCGATAACGCGTCGTTCGACGGGGTCGTATGTGCACTGGTGTTACACCACCTCACCCATCGCGCGCGGTTGCTGGGCGAACTGCGCCGTGTGCTGCGGCCCGGGGGATGGCTCGTGGTCTCGACGACCCACCCGGCGGCCGACTGGCGCCACTTTGGCGGCTCGTACTACGCCGACGACTGGGTCGAGCTTCCCCTCAATGGCAGCTCACTGTCGATCCGCTTCCAGCGGATGCCGTTGGAGACGTTCCTGGGTGAGCTGCTGGTCGCCGGATTCGTCCTGGAACGACTCATCGAGCCGCGCCCGGTGGCCGAACTGCGAGAGATCGACGAGGCCGCTTACGACAGGCTGCACCAAAGACCGTGTTTCCTCGCCGTCAGGCTCGTACGCCCATGACCGCAGCAGAGCAGACCAGCGTCGCCTCTACGATCATGTAGGTCAACCGGCTCAGGCCGCATGGTCTCCGACCGGATCAGGGCATGCCGAGCTGCCCATCCGTCCGCGCCAGTTCACCCCATCTGGTCCCACGGGATGGCCTCGATGCGCTCGACGTGCTCCTCGCCCCACTCACCGAGCGGCGCCATCGCGGTGTTCAGCGAATGGCCGAACTCGGTGAGCGAGTACTCCACCTTCGGCGGGACCTGGTGATAGACCTCACGATGCAGCAGCCCGGTGGTCTCCATCTCCCGCAACTGCAGGATCAGCACCCGCTCGCTGATGCCGGGCACCGCGCGCCGCAACTCACCGAAGCGCAGGGGGCCATCCTGGAGCGCGAACAGGATCAACCCCTTCCACTTGCCTCCCATGACGGCGATGGCAGCGTCGAGACCGCAGGTGAACGTCCGCTTCTTCGTCTCTTTCACCGGCCTATACTCACACTTATGTCAGTACCCGGCAAAAATGTAGGTACTTGAGAGAATGTAAGCGCTCCGGCCAGCATGGGTCAGGTTCGCGCCAGGACCACGACGGTCTCAAGGCAGCGGCTCGCCTCCTTATCTCTGTGGCTGGAGTACGCATATGACTGCGAAGAACATGACACCCGTGACCGTCATCGGACTGGGCTCGATGGGCACAGCACTGGCCGAGGCCTTCGTCAAGGCCGGACACCCGACCACCGTCTGGAACAGAACCGCCGCCAAAGCCGCGCCCCTCATCGCCATGGGAGCCAGGCATGCGGAGGCCGTTGAGGACGCCGTAACGGCAAGTCCCCTGGTCGTCACCTGCCTGACCGCCTTCGATGACACCCGGCTGGCACTGCGGCCCGCCGGCGCGTCGCTGCCTGGACGGGCCCTGGTCACCCTCAACAGCGGTTCCCCCGCCGGGGCCCGCGAGACGGCCGCCTGGGCCATCGACCATGGCGCCCGGTTCCTGGCCGGCGCGGTCAAGAACGTGCCTTCGGCCGTGGGAGCGCCGGACACCCTGCTGTACTACAGCGGCGACAAGGCGGTCTTCGAGGAGTTCGAGACGACCCTGAAGGTGCTGGGCGGCGACACCGTCCACCTCGGCGACGAGGCCGACCTGGCTGCCCTGTACGAGATGGCGGTGGGTGCCATGCTGCTGCCGGCTCTCGTCGGCTTCTTCCAGGGCGCCGCCGCGGTCCAGGCGCGCGGGCTGGAGGTGAACACGATGGTGCGCTTCGCCGGCAAGTGGCTGGACATGATCAAGTCCCTGCTGCCGACCTACGCCAAGGAGATTGACAGCGGCGACTACACCGACGCCGTCTCCTCGGTGAACCTCTTCCTGGCGGCGGCGGCCCACGACGAAGACCTGGCCGGGGAGACGAACGTCGACACGGCCTGGCTTGCCCCGCTCCACGACCTGGTGAGGCGGGCGGTTGAGGCGGGCTACGGCGATCAGAGCATCTCGGTCCTCACGGAGGTGCTCAGGAAGCCGGCGCGACAGCCGTAAGCCGGCTCAACTCATCGGTAGGAGTCGATAAGCCGTGCGAAGTGCCGCAGAGCACGGCATCGACCGGCTGACCCTGCTGAAGTTGAAGGTGAGCACCATGTATTACGATACGGTTCGTGACGTATCAAAATGGGACGGCGCGCGGCCGTCCCCGTGACGCGGCCCTGGATCAGCGGATCACCGCTGTCGTCCTGGAGGTGCTGGCGGAGTCCGGTTACCAAGGGGTGTCCTTCGAGGAGGTCGCCCGGCGCTGCCAGACCTCCAAGGCGAGCCTGTATCGACGGTGGGGGTCCAAGCGGGAGATGGTGATCGCTGCGGTCAAGGCCGGCCCCGCACGGCGCGAGGCCGGCGAGCCGATCGACACGGGCACCCTGCGCGGCGACGTGCTGAGCCTGTGCCGGCGCCTGGACCAGACCATGCGCGCTGCCGACAGTCAGACCGCGATGCTGCTCTTGCAAGCAGGTCTGGAGGACCCGGACCTGTGCCAGGCCATCGAGAACGCCGTTGGCCCCACAGGAGCTCGGCTGCCGCGACAGGTCATCGACAACGCGATCGCACGCGGCGAGCTGCCCCACGGCGCCGATCCGTTCGCCTTCGAGGAGGTGGTCGGCGCCGCCCTCCTGCTGCGACGGGTCAACGACCTCGCCGTTGACGAGGAGTACCTGTCCGCACTCGTCGACACCGTCGTCATCCCGGCCCTGAAGGCATCGTCCCGGCGGGCCCCGCTGCCCGCCGGGATCTTCTCCGGCCGTCCGGCCCCCGCCGCCCATGACAGCGCCGCGCCCGACGCGAAGGAGAACGCATGACCACTCGACCGACGATCAGCGGCTTCGACTACCGGACCATCCCCGGCGCCCACGGCGTCAACCTCAACGTCGCCGTCGGCGGGAGCGGGCCGGCCGTGGTCCTGCTGCACGGGTTCCCGCAGACCCACCACATGTGGCGCCACGTCGCGGCGAGGCTCGCCGGCGACCACACGGTGATCGTCCCTGACCTGCGGGGATATGGCGCCAGCGACAAGCCGGACGGGAGTGACCCCGCCACGTACTCCAAGCGCACGATGGCCCAGGACATCGTGACGGTCGCGTCCGCCCTCGGCGCGGACCACTTCGGGCTCGTCGGGCACGACCGCGGCGCGCTGGTCGCCGTCCGCGCAGGCCTGGACCACCCCGCCGTCGTGGACTACCTGGGGATCCTCGACGTCCTGCCCACTCTGGACACGTGGGCCGTCCTGCGAGGAGCCGACGCCAAGGTCGCCTGGCACCTGTACCTGATGGCTCAGCCCGTCGGGCTTCCCGAGAAGATGATCCGCGCAGTCGCCCCGGAGTTCTTCGGCTCCTTCCTGGACGCGTGGGACCCCGGCGGCACGACGTTCACCCCGGAGGAGCGCGCCTACTACATCGACAGCTCGGTCGCCGCGATCGACTCCATCGTGGCCGACTACCGCGCCACCGCGAGCGTCGATCTCGACATGGATCGAGCCGACCGTGAGCGTGGTGCGCAGCTCGCGATGCCGGTCGGCGTCATCTCGCAGGACTGGGGCTCCCAGCTCGGCTTCGACGCCGCATCGCTGTGGCGGGCCTGGGCGCCGGACCTGACCTACCAGCCCACCTCATCCGGGCACTTCATGGCCGAAGAGAACCCCGACGAGGTCGCCACCTTCATCACCGCCCTGGCGGCGCGCCCGAGCGCGCGGACCCACTGATCGCACCCCACCACCGCGCCGAAGGGCTCGCCTCGTCGTCGAGGACGGTGTCTCCTGCCAGTGGACGAACGGTCCAGGTCGCCGGCCGCCGTTCAGGTTCAGGGACCTCAAGGTCGGCTACCCGCCGGCTTCGAGGACGTGACCGACCTCCCGAGGTCTCGTGAGACGCGAACACCCCCGCCGGCGCCTGCTCGCCGAGCCGAAAGTTTCGGGAAAGTACTTAAATATTTCTCTGTTGCAAACGGCCCCGATTGCCTATTCTTCCGAACGTACGGGCTTCGGGGCGGCCCTATATGGCCCTGTCTGATGGACTGTGAATCAGGAGGTGGGTCATGCTCCCGAAATATTTCGGTCACTTGGCGTGGTGAACCGTGACGCCGGGCTCATGATTCCGGACCTGCTCGCGCGTCGCGCCCAGGAGCGGCCGGAGAACCCGGCGCTCGTGGTGGCCGAGGTCGGGACGCTCACGTTCGGCGCCTGGGACCGGCGGTCCGACGCGGTCGCCCGCGCACTGGTCGAGCGCGGTCTGCCGTCCGGTGGCAGGGTCGGGCTGCTGTTCGACGAGCGGGACTGGATCGACCTCGCCGTCGCCTGGTGCGCGGTCATGCGGGCCGGCTGCGTCGCCGTGCCGCTGTCCGGCCGGCTGGCTCCCGCCGAGGTGCGCCACGCGCTGACCGACTGCTCCGTGAGCGCAGTCCTGCACGGGTCCGGCGTCGGCCCGCCTGACGTGGGGGCCTGGCGGGCGACGCCGTCGGAGCTGGAGGAGCGGGACCGGGGAGGGAACGGCCCGGTGCGGCGGGACGTCGCCCCCGGCGGGCTGGCGCAGATCATCTACACGTCCGGCACCACGGGCCGGGCCAAGGGGGTCGGCGCCACCCATGCCAACCTCGCCTACGGCCTCTCCGCCGACCCTCGGCGCCGCACGCTCCTGCACTCCCGGCATTTCCTGCACGCGTTCCCCATCGGCAGCAACGCGGGACAGACCATGCTCGTCAACGCCCTGGGCGCCCGCCCGGCCGCGCTGACCCTGCCGCGCTTCACGCCCGCGCGCTTCGCCCGGCTGATCGAGTCGTACGGGGTGGGGACGGTCTTCGTGGTGCCCGCCATGGCCATCGAGCTGCTCAACGCGGGCGTCCAGGAGCGCCACGACCTGTCGAGCGTGCGGCTGCTCGGCTCCACGGCGGCGAGCCTGCCGCCCGCCGTGGCGGCCGGGATGGCGAAGGCGTTCCCGAGGGCGACGATCGTCAACTACTACACCTCGACGGAGGCGGCTCCGGCGCAGACCGTGATGATCGTGGACCCCGATCGGCCCGCGTCGGTGGGGCGGCCCTCCTCGGGCGGCGACCTCAAGATCGTCGGGGAGGGCGGGCGGTCCGCGAAGGCCGGGGAGCGGGGCGAGGTCTGGCTGCGCTCGCCCGCCGGGACCCGCTCCTACTACCGCGACCGGCGGCTGAGCGACGACATCTTCCGTGACGGCTGGGTGCGCATGGGCGACGTCGGCTACCTCGACGAGGACGGCTACCTCTACCTCGTCGACCGTGAGAGCGACGTCATCAAGTCCGGCGCGCACAAGGTGTCCACGCTGCAGGTGGAGGCCGCGCTGTACGAGCATCCGTCGGTCGCCGAGGCCGCCGTGGTCGGGGTTCCCCATCCGGTGCTCGGCCGGGTCACCGCGGCCGCCGTCGTCACCCGATCGCCGGTCACCCCCGCCGACCTCCGGACGTTCCTGATGGACCGGCTCGCCAGGCACGAGCTGCCGAGCCGATTGCTGTTCGTGCCCGAACTGCCGAAGAACCACCTCGGCAAGGTGGTGAAGTCGCGGCTGCGTGACCTGCTCGGGCCACCGGCGGACGGCTCCACGTGACCACACAGAGCTCCATGCGAACACAGGAAGAACGCACATGACGCACTGCCAGGAGAGCATGCCGGCTTCGTTCGTACAGCAGGACATGTGGGTCGGCGAACGCATGGGGGCGGGGCTGACGTACCACCTGCCGCTCGCCCTGTGGCTCGAAGGCGAGCTCGACGTGTCCAGGCTGCTCGGCGCGTGTGCGCGGGTGGTCGCCCGGCATCCGGTGCTCGCCACCGCCGTCGCGGAGAGCGGCGACGGGCTGCGGCTGGTGTCCGCCGCCGAACCGGTCGTGACCCTCGCCGAGCTGCCCGACCCCTCGCCCGGCGCCCTCGAACGGCTGATCAGGCAGGAGAGCGCGCGGGAGTTCGACCTGGAGAAGGGGCCGCCGGCCAGGTTCACGCTGGCGCCGGCGGGACCGGGACGGCATCTGCTGCTGTTCGTGGCACACCACCTGGTCTTCGATGGCATGTCCAAGGACATCCTGGTACGTGACCTCGCCCGGTTCTACGCGTCCGGGCTCGGCGCCGGCGAGGCGGTGGAGCCGGTGTCGTTCGCCTGGCGGGAGCCGGGGCCGGACGCGCTGGCCGAGGCCCGGGAGTTCTGGGCCGGGCGCTGGTCGGAGCCGGCCGAGATCGTCCTGCCGGGCCAGCGGCGCACCGGCCGGCGGTACGGGCCGGGGGAGGAGATCGACGCCGGGTTCGACCACGAGCTGGGCGGCGCCGCCGCGAAGGCCGCGGCGGCGATCGGCGCGTCGACCTTCGAGGTGCTGCTCGCCGGGGTGCACGCGCTGCTGTTCAGGTACGGCACGGACAACGTGGCGGTCGCCATCGACGTGACCACGCGCGGCCCCGCCACCCGTGACCACATCGGCCCGTTCGTCAGCGAGCTGCCCGTGCTGTCGCGGCCCGAGGCCGGCCAGGCGTTCCGCGGGTTCGTCCGGGAGCTGCGCGACGAGCTGCGCGCGGTCTACAGGCTCCGCGAGGTGCCGCCCGGACGGGTGCTGGGCCGGGAGGCCCGGGGCGCCGCCGTACCCGTGTCGATCAGTTACCGCAGGCGGGAGGCCGACCCCGTCTTCCCCGGCTTGACCGTCACCGTGGACCGCATGATGTTCGGCGGAGGCGCGCGGAACCCGCTGCACCTGCAGTTCCTGGACGGTCCGGACGGGCTGGCGCTGTGCGTGCGCCACGACCCGGCGGCCGTGGACCGGGACGTCGCGGCCCGGTTCGCCGACGGGCTGCGCGCCCTGCTGCGCCACGCCGCCGACGATCCCGACACCCGCCTGGCCGACCTGGACGTCATGCCGGCGGCGGAGTCGCGGCGGATGCTCATCGGGTGGAACGACACCGAGGCCGCCTACCCCGCCGGGGCGACGCTGCCGGGTCTGCTCGCCGAGCAGGTGCGGGCCCGGCCGGACGCGTGCGCCGTCACGTTCGGGGAGCGGTCGCTGACCTACGCGGAGCTGGACGCGGCGGCCGACCGGCTGGCCTCCAGGGTCCGGCAGGCCGGGGTCGGGCGCGGCGAGCTGGTCGGCGTGCACCTGCGGCGCTCCGACCTGCTGCTGGTCTGCCTGCTCGCCGTGCACAGGGCCGGGGCCGCGTACCTGCCGCTCGATCCGGACCACCCCGCCGAACGGCTCGCCATGATCGTGGCCGATGCCCGTCCCCGGCTGCTGCTGTCCGAGGCCGCCGTGCCGGACGAGCTGCCGGGGCCCGTGCTCCTGGTGGATTGCGGGCTCCTGGCGGGCGGGAACCCGGCGCCGCGGGAGGAGGTACGGCCGGCGTCGCCCGGGGAGACGGCCTACGTGATCTACACCTCGGGGTCGACGGGGCGGCCCAAGGGGGTCGAGGTCGACCACGGCAACCTGGCCAACCTGCTGCTCGCCATGCGCGACCGGCTCGGGTCCGCGCCCGGTGACACCTGGCTCGCGCTCACCTCGCCCGCGTTCGACATCAGCGCCCTTGAGCTGTACCTGCCGCTGGTCGTCGGCGGCCGGGTCGTCGTCGCGCCCCACGGCGCGGTGCGGCAGCCGGAGGCGCTGGCCCGGCTGGTCGCCGAGCAGGGCGTCACGCACGTCCAGGCCACGCCGTCGGTGTGGCGGCTGCTGCTGCCCGGCGGCATGGCCGGGGTGACCGCGCTGGCGGGGGGAGAGGCGCTGCCGGCCGGGCTCGCGCGGGAGTTACGCGCCCGCTGTGACCGCGTCGTCAACGTGTACGGCCCGACCGAGACGACCATCTGGAGCACTTACGGCGAGCCGGGCGACCCCGGTGAACCGATCACCATCGGCCGTCCCCTCGCCAACACCCGGATCTACCTGCTCGACGCGGCGATGCGCCCGGTTCCTCCCGGTGTCGCGGGCGAGCTGTGCATCGGCGGGGCCGGGGTGGCGCGGGGCTACCGGGGCAGGCCGGCGCGTACGGCCGAGCGTTTCGTCCCTGATCCTTTCGGTCCGCCCGGGGGACGGCTGTACCGTACCGGGGATCTGGCCCGCTACCGGGCCGACGGCGAGATCGAGTTCCTCGGCCGCCAGGACGGTCAGGTCAAGCTGCTCGGGCATCGGGTCGAGCTCGGCGAGATCGAGACCCGGCTGCTGGAGCACCCCCAGGTCGGCGAGGCGGCGGTGGTCGTCCGCGACGGGGAGACGGACGACCACCGCCTGATCGCGTACGTCGTCCCGGCGCCGGGCGCGGCCACCCCCGACGCCGGCGCGCTGGCCGCCCACCTGGCGCGGACCCTGCCCGCCGCCACGGTGCCGAGCGCCTACGTCGTGCTGAACGCCCTTCCGCTGAACCCGATCGGCAAGCTGGACCGCGCCGCCCTCCCCGAACCGTCCGGGCCGGCGGGCCCGGATCCGGCCTCGGGCCTGGAGCCGGGCCTGTACGGCGAGGTGGCGCTGGTCGAGGAGGTGCGGCGGATCTGGTGCGAGGTGCTGGAGCTGGACGACGTCGGCGCCGATGACGACCTGTTCGACCTCGGCGGGCACTCGCTCACCATCACGCAGATCTCGGCCAGGATCAGGAAGAGCGTCGGCGTGGACGTGTCGCTGGACGCCTTCTTCGACGATCCGACGATCAAGGGGGTCGTCGAGGAGATCGTCCGGCTGCGGGGGGAGCGGGTCGCGGCGGACGAGGCGGACGGCCCGCCGATGGAGATACGGCCCCGGCCGGACGGGGCCGACCCGCCGTTGTCGTTCGTGCAGGAACGGCTGTGGTTCCTGCAGCGGTTCGACCCCGGCGACGCCTCGTACAACATGTACCTGGTGCTGCGGCTGCGGGGCGGGCTGGACACCGGCGCGCTGGGGGAGGCGCTGGACGCGGTGGTGGCCAGGCACGAGAGCCTGCGCACGTCGTTCGCCGACGTGGACGGCGAGCCGGTCACGGTCGTCCACCCGCCCGGTCCCGTGTCCTGCGAACGCCTCGACCTGGAGGGCTCGCCTGACGCGGAGGAGCAGGCCGAGCGGCTGGTCGCCGACCGCACCAACGCGCCGTTCGACCTGGCCGGGGCGCCGCCCCTGCGGATCAGCCTGCTCAGGCTCGGGCCGGACGACCACGTGCTCTGCTTCGTGCTGCACCACATCATCGCGGACGGGTCGTCGCTGGGGGTCCTGTTCGACGACCTGTTCGCCCTCTACCTGGCCCGGGTGCGGGGCGAGGAGGCGGAGCTCGCGCCGCTCCGGGTCCAGTACGGCGACATCGCGCTGTGGCAGCGGGAACGGGACTCCGGCGAGGCCGCCGAGGAGTCGCTGGCCTACTGGCGCGGACAGCTCGCCGACCCGCCCCTGCTGGAGCTGCCCGCCGACCTGCCCGGCGGGGAGCGGCCCGAGGGCGCGTTCCACTCGTTCCTGGTGCCCGCGGAGCTGGTGTCCCGGCTGGAGCGGCTCGCGCAGGAGCACAACGCGTCGTTGTTCATGGTGCTGGTGGCCGCCTACCAGACGCTGCTGGCCCGGCACACGGGGCAGGGAGACATCCTGGTCGGCACGCCGTGGGCGACCCGGGACCGGATGGAGCTGGAACCGGTCATCGGCTACCTCACCGACACGCTGGTCCTGCGCGGCGATCTCACGGAGGACCCGAGCTTCTCCGACCTGCTCGGCGCGACCCGCCGTACCGTGCTCGACGCGCACGCCCACCGGACCGTGCCGTTCGAACGGCTCATCGGCGAGCTGGGCGTGCCGCGCGACCTCCGTCGCAATCCGCTGCTGGCCACCATGATCATTCTGCACAGTCAGGCGGGGGAGGGGACTCCGCCGGAGCGGGTCGGCGACCTCGGGGTGGAGCTGTTCGACGGAGGCTACCGCCAGACGAAGTTCGATCTGTCCCTGGAGACCTGGCGCAACGAGCAGGGGCTGCTCGCGGTGCTCGGTTACGACGCCACCCGGTATCACGCGGCCACCATGGAAGGGCTGGCCGCGCGGTTCGAGGTGCTGCTCCGGGGCATCGCGGACGCCCCCGGCACGCCGATCTCACAGCTGCCCATGCTGACGGACGCCGACGACGCGGCCGTACGGGGTGCCCCGGCGCGTGGCGACGAGGACGGGCGGCGCGGCGGCGCGGAGACCGTGCCGGCGCTCATCGAGCGGACCGTCGCCGCCACCCCCGACGCCCCGGCGCTGCTGTGGGGCGGCGAGGCGATGAGCTACGCGCGGCTCGACGCCGAGGTGGCGCGGCTCGCGGCGGCCCTGCGGCGGCGCGGGGTCGCTGAGGGGTGCGTGGTCGGCGTCTGCCTGCGGCGATCCGCCGAGGCCGTCGTCGCGTTGCTGGCCGTATGGCGGGCCGGCGGCGCGTACCTGCCGCTCGACCCCGACTATCCCGACGAACGGCTCGCCTTCCTGGTCGACGACAGCGGCGCACGCCTGGTGGTGACCGACGCGGAGCTCGCGCCCAGGTTGCCCGGGGAGACCGTCGTGCTCGTGTCCGCCGACGAGTCCGAGGACGGCGACCCCCGGTGGTCGGGCGGCTGGAGCCCGGTCGAGCCGGCCGACCCGGCGTACGTGATCTACACGTCCGGATCGACGGGCAGGCCGAAGGGGGTGCTGGTCGAGCACGGCAGTCTGGCGGGGCGAGTGCGCTGGATGCGGGAGGCGTACGGCGTCGGGCCGGACGACCGGGTCGCGCAGTTCGCGTCGCTCAGTTTCGACGCCCACGCCGAGGAGCTGTACCCGGCGTTGACGGCGGGCGCGGGCGTGCTGCTGCTGCCCGACGGCGCCGCGTCGCTGCCGGACGCGCTGCGCACCCCGGCCGGTGGGCAGGTCACCGTGCTGGACCTGCCCACCGCCTACTGGCACCGGCTCACCGAGGCGCTCGACGACGTGACCTGGCCGGAGCCGCTGCGGCTGGTGATACTCGGCGGGGAACAGGTGCACGCGGCGGCGGTGGCCAGGTGGCGGGACCGGTTCGGCGACCGGGTCCGGCTGGTCAACACGTACGGGCCGACGGAGGCCACCGTCATCGCCACGGCCGCCGACCTCGACGAGGCGGACGCCGTCCGCCGCCCGCCCATCGGCCGGCCGATCGGCGGCACGACGGCGCACGTCCTCGGCCCGTACGGCGAGCCCGTGCCGCCGGGCTTCCCCGGCGAGCTGTGCCTGGGCGGGGAGGGACTGGCGAGGGGCTACCTGGGCCGCCCGGAGCTGACGGCCGACCGGTTCGTCCCCGATCCTCACGGCCCACCGGGAGCCAGGCTCTACCGGACCGGCGACCGGGTGAGGCGGTGGCCGGACGGGACCCTGGAGTTCCTCGGCCGGTTCGACGCCCAGGTGAAGGTCCGCGGCTTCCGGGTGGAGCCGGGTGAGGTGGAGACCGCCCTGCTGACCCATCCGGGCGTCCGCCAGGCGGTGGTGACAGCGGACGGGGAGCGGCTGGCCGCGTACGTGGTCGGGCCGGCCGGGCCGGACGAGCTGCGCGCGCATCTGGCCTCGGCCCTGCCGGCCCATCTGGTGCCCACGGCCTGGGTGAGCCTGCCGGCGCTGCCGCTCACGATCACCGGCAAGGTGGACGTGGCGGCCCTGCCCGCGCCGGGGCCCGGCCCCGTCGCGGAGTTCGTGGCGCCGCGCACGGACGCCGAGGCGCTCGTGGCCGGGATCTGGGGCGAGCTGCTGGGCGTCGAGGCGGTCGGCGTCGACGACGACTTCTTCGCCCTGGGCGGGCACTCCCTGCTGGCGACCCGGGTCGCGGCCCTGCTGCGCAACGCGCTCGACACGGAGGTGCCGATCCGCACGGTGTTCGACCAGCCGACCGTCGCCGGGTTCGCGAGCGCGGTCGAGAGGCTGGTGATCGAGCAGCTGTCCTCGCTCACCGACGACGAGGCGGCACATCTGCTGGAGGTGGGGGAGTGACCGACTCCGAGGCGTTGTCGGCGGCCAAGCAGGCGTTGCTGGCGCAGCGGCTGCGGCGCGGAGCGGCGGCGGTGGCGCGCCACACCATACCCTCGCGCCCTGCCGGCGAGCCGCCGCCGCTGTCGCACGCGCAGGAGCGGCTGTGGTTCCTGGAGCAGTTCGCGCCGGGCACCACCCAGCTCACCATCCCGATCAGGCTGCGGCTGCGCGGCCCGCTGGACGCCGGCGCCCTGGCCGCCGCGCTCGACGCCGTCGTGGCCGGGCACGACGCGCTGCGCATGCGCTTCCCCGACACCGGGGACGGCCGGCCGCGCGTCGTCCTCGCCGACGACGCGACGTTCCCGCTGACCGTGCGCGACGCGCCCGACGAGGCCGCCGCGAAGGCGCTGGCCGAGCGGTTCCTGGCGGTCCCGTTCGACCTGGTGGCGGGCCCGGTGGCGCGGGCGCTGCTGGTGCGGCTGGGCGACGACGACCACGTGCTGGTGGTCGCGGTGCACCACATCGCCGCCGACGGCTGGTCCGCCGACGTGCTGATGCGCGAGGTCTTCGCCCGCTACGACGGCCGCACGCCGCCCGCCCCGCGGGTGGGGTACGGCGACTACGCGGCCTGGCAGCGCGGCCTGGCCCCCTCCCGGCGCGACCTGGACTTCTGGCGGGCCAGGCTGTCCGGCCTGGAACCGCTGGACCTGCCGACCGACCGGCCCCGCCCGCCGGAACGCACCTACACCGGCGCCGCGCACCCGTTCTCCCTGGGCCAGGAGGCGGCCGACGGGCTGGCCCGGCTCGGGCGCGAGCACCGGGCCACCCCGTACATGGTCATGCTGGCCGCGCTCGCCGCGCTGCTCGGCCGGTACGCGGGCGTCGAGGACGTCGCCGTGGGATCGCCGGTGGCCGGCCGTCAGGTTCCGGAGCTGGACGGCGTGATCGGCTGCTTCGTGAACATGCTGACCATGCGGGTGGACCTGACGGGCGATCCGACGTTCGCCGAGCTGCTCGACCGGGTGCGCGACGCCGTCCTGGACGCCTTCGCCCACCAGGACCTGCCGTTCGAGCAGCTCGTCTCGGAGCTGGACCTGCCGCGCGACGTGTCCAGGTCGCCGCTGTTCGGCGTCATGTTCGCGATGCAGAACTACCGGAACGAGGCCGTCGACCCGCCCGCGGGGCTGACCGTGGCCGACTTCCCCGTGGACGCCTGGGCGACCAGATACGACCTGGAGCTGTACGCCGGCGACGACTCGGGCGGCATGTTCGTCTACAACACCGACCTGTTCGAGCCCGACACCGTCGGACGCCTCGCCGGTCACCTGTGCACGCTGCTGGAACGGGTCGCGGCCCGGCCGGACGCCCGGCTCTCGCGGATCGACCTGCTCAGCGAGGACGAACGCCGCCTCGTCCTGGACGCATGGAACGACACCGCCGCCGACTTCCCCGGCGAGGCCACGCTGCACGGTCCCATCGAGGCGCAGGCGGCGCGTACGCCCGGCGCGGTCGCGGTCCGCTTCGAAGGGCGCGCGCTGACGTACGGCGAGCTGGACGCGGCGGCGGATCGGATCGCCCGCACGCTGCGCGGCCTCGGCGCAGGCCCGGGGTCGGTGGTCGCCGTGTGCGCCGAACGCTCGCTGGAGCTGCTGCCCGGCCTGCTCGGCGTGCTCAAGGCGGGGGCGGCGTACCTGCCGATCGACCCCGACTATCCGCCGGACCGGGTGGCGTTCATGCTGGCGGACGCCGCGCCGGCCGTGCTGCTCACCCAGAGCGGGATCCGCCCGGCGCTGCCGGACACCACCGCGACCATCCTCGACCTGGACGATCCGGACGTCTGGACCGGCGGCTCCGGCCCGCTTCCCGAGGTGCGGCCCGGCGACGTCGCCTACGTCATCTACACCTCCGGCTCCACCGGCCGGCCCAAGGGCGTGCCGAACACCCACGGCGGCATCGCCAACCGGCTCGACTGGATGCAGGAACGGTTCCGGCTGGACGACGCGGACGTCGTGGCGCAGAAGACGCCGCTGAGCTTCGACGTGTCGGTGTGGGAGCTGTTCTGGCCGCTGCGCTGCGGCGCGAGGCTGGTGCTCGCGACGCCCGGCGGCCACAAGGACGCCGCGTACCTGCGCAAACTGATCACCACGGAAGGCGTGACCACCACCCACTTCGTCCCGTCGATGCTGGCCGTCTTCCTCGCCGGGAACGGCGGCCCTGAGAGCGCAGGGAACGGCGGCGCGGGCTGCGGCTCGCTGCGGCGGGTGATCTGCTCGGGCGAGGAGCTGCCCGCCGACCTGGCCCGCCGCTGCGTCGCGACGCTCCCCGCCGCCGAGCTCCACAACCTGTACGGCCCCACCGAGGCGGCCGTGGACGTGTCCGCCTGGCACTGCCTGCCGGGCACCCTCACCTCGGCGGCCCGCGTCCCGATCGGCGCCCCCATCGCCAACACCACCCTGTACGTCCTGGACGCCGCCCTGTCACCGGTGCCGATCGGGGTGCCGGGCGAGCTGTTCATCGGCGGCGCCGGCCTGGCCACGGGTTACCTGAACCGTCCCGCCCTCACGGCCGAACGGTTCGTGCCGGACCCGTACGGCCCGCCGGGATCGCGGCTCTACCGCACCGGCGACCTGGTCAGGCGCCGCCCCGACGGAGTCCTGGAGTTCCTCGGCCGGCTGGACGCCCAGGTCAAGCTGCGCGGCCTGCGCATCGAGCCGGGCGAGATCGAAGCGGCCCTGCGCGCCCTGCCGGCCGTCGGGGACGCCGCCGTGATCGTCCGCGACGACCGCCTGGTCGCCTACGTCACCCCGGACGCCGGCCGGACCGGCGCCGCCGACGGCGCGGACGCGCTGGACCAGGCCCTGGACCACGCGCTGGACCAGGCGCTGGACCAGGCGCTGGACCAGGCGCTGGATCACGGCGCCCTCCGGGCCGAGCTGAAGAAGACGCTGCCCGACTACATGGTCCCCGCGGGCTACGTCACCCTCGCCGCCCTGCCCCTGAGCCCCAACGGCAAGCTGGACCGGCGCCGGCTCCCCGCGCCCGTGGCCGCCAGGGACGCCACGGTCGAGTTCATCGCACCGGACACCCCCACGGAACGGACGCTGGCCGCGATCTGG
Source organism: Nonomuraea sp. CA-218870 (assembly GCF_050936535.1). Classification (NCBI taxonomy): domain Bacteria; kingdom Bacillati; phylum Actinomycetota; class Actinomycetes; order Streptosporangiales; family Streptosporangiaceae; genus Nonomuraea; species Nonomuraea sp. CA-218870. The sequence continues at coordinate 1,182,853 of NZ_JBNJMN010000002.1, forward strand.
GGCGACCTGCTGGGCGTCGAGGCGGTCGGCGTGGCCGACGACTTCTTCGACCTCGGCGGCCACTCCCTGCTCGCGACCCAGGTGGTGGCCCGGCTGCGGCAGCAGGCGGGCGCCGAGGTCAGCGTCATGGACGTGTTCAAACACCGCACCATCCGCGAGCTGGCCGCGCTCGCCGACACCCCGGCGGACCGGCGCGGCCCCCGCGCGCTGCTGCACCGGCTCACCGCCGCCCGCAGCATGAGCCCGGTCCTGAGCTACGTGTGCGTCCCGTACGGGGGCGGCAGCGCCGTCGTCTACCAGCCGCTCGCGGACGCGCTGCCGGACGGGCACGCGCTGTGGTCGGTGGCGATCCCCGGCCACGACGTGGGCGTCGACGAGGACAGACTGTCGTTCGACGAGCTCGCGGAAGGGTGCGTGCGCGAGATCCTGGAGAAGGTCGAAGGCCCGATCGCCCTGTACGGGCACTGCGGCGTCGGCTCGGCCCTGACCGTGGAGATCGCCCGCAGGCTGGAGGCCGCGGGCAGGGACCTCGACGGCGTCTACATCGGCGGCATCTTCCCGTTCGCCCGCCCGCGCGGCCGCGTGATGGCGCGGATCGCCAGGATCGCCGAGGCCGAGCGGCTCCGCAGCGACCAGCGCTACGTCAACTGGCTGATCTCGCAGGGCGTGGACATGAGCGACCTCGATCCCGCGCAGGCCCGCCGCATCGTCAGGAACATGCGCCGCGACTCGCGGGAGGCCGAGGAGTACTACACCCGCCTGTTCGAGTCGGGCACGCGACGGTTGCGCGCCCCCGTGGTCAGCATCGTGGGCTCCGAGGACCCGGCGACGGACTACTACCAGGAACGTTTCCGCGAATGGCACTTCCTGACCTCGGTGACGGCGGTGGTCGTGCTCGCGGAAGCGGGACACTTTTTCCTGAAATATCGGGCGCAAGAGCTGGCCGAGATCGTCACCACCGTCCACCGCGGCCTGGAGGAACCGGCCCACCCGACCCCTGACGAACCGGTGGACGAACCGGTGGACGAACCGGCACGAACCGGCGACCGTACCTGGTGGCTGCACGACCTGTCCCACTCCGACACGCTGCCCGCCCCGGCCGGAGTGCGGCCCGGCATCCCGCGCTTCCTCGCCGTCGCGCTGAGCCAGCTCGTGTCCATGACGGGGTCGGCGCTGACGGAGTTCGCCGTACCCCTGTGGATCTACACCACGACCGGGTCGGTGGCCAAGTTCGCCCTGATGGCGGTCGTGGGCCTGGTGCCGGGGATGCTGGTCGCGCCGCTCGCCGGGGCGATCATCGACAGGACGAGCCGGCGGCGGGTGATGCTGGCAGGCGACGTCGCCGCGTTCGCGATCCAGCTCGCGTTCGGCGTGCTGCTGTGGACGGGGAACCTCTCCGTGGAGATGATCTACCCGCTGCTGGGCTGCCTGTCCGTCGCGCTCACGTTCCAGCGGCTCGCGTACTTCTCGGCCGTGCCGCAGCTCGTGCCCAAGCACCTTCTCGGGCACGCCGTCGGCGTCACGCAGCTCGGCACCGGCACCGCCCAGCTCCTGGTGCCCCTCTTCGCCGTCGGCCTGCTGTCCACCATCGGGCTCGGCGGCATCCTCCTGCTCGACATCGCCGGCTACGCGGTCGCCATCGTCATCCTGCTGGTGGTGCGGTTCCCGGCCACCATGCCCTGGCGGCGCCGGGAGTCGATCAAGAACGAGATCCTGGGCGGGCTGCGGTACTCGCTCGGCCATCGCGGGTTCGTGGCCATGCTGCTGTTCTTCGTCGTGCTGAACGTGTTCCTCGCGCCGCTGCTGCTGATGTTCTCGCCGCTGGTGCTCGCCTTCGCCGAACTCGCCGACGTCGGCAGGATCTCCTTCCTGGCCGGGGTCGGGACGTTCGCGGGCGCCCTCGTCATGATCGTCTGGGGCGGCCCGCGCCGCCTGCGCCTGCGCGGCGTGCTGCTGTGCACCCTCGTCCTCGGCTTCTTCTGCCTGCTCACCGGCCTGCGCGCCGACCTGGCCGTGATCGCCGCCGGCGTGTGCGGCATCACGCTCTGGATCACGCTGCTGAACGGGATCTACACCACGATCGTGCAGGTCAAGGTGCCGCAGCGGTTCCACGGCCGGGTGTTCGCGATGAACACGCTCATCGCCTGGTCCACGCTGCCGATCGGCTACGGGCTCGTCGCCCCGTACGCCGCCTCGCTGCTCGACCCGCTGCTGCTGGACGGCGGCGCGCTGGCCTCCACGGTCGGGGCGGTCATCGGCACCGGCCCCGGCCGCGGCATCGGATTCATGTACGTGCTCTTCGGCCTCGTCATCGTGGCGATCGCGCTGGCCGCCATGCGCGTCCCCGCGCTGGCCCGCTTCGACCGCGAGGTCCCCGACGCCGTCGCCGACGACCTGGTCGGCGTACGAGCCCTGCGATCCAAGGAGAGTGAAATGACGGGACGACACCAGGCGGTCGTCGACAGTACGGCCGCGCCAGGACGCGGCGGGAGCGCGCGGTGAGCGGCGACCTGGAACGCAGGCTCGCGGACCTGGTGGCCGCCGTGTCCGACGGGGAGATCAGCGCCGAGGAGGCGCTCGCGGGCGAGCACTCGCTGTCGGCGCTGGGCCTGACCTCGCTGGCGTGGATCCGGCTCATCGACGCGATCGAGGACGACTTCGGGGTGGACGTCGATCTCGGCGGCGACCTGTCCGCCTTCGACCACGTGGACGCCCTGGCCGCCCATGTGTCGGACCTGCTGGACACCCGATGACCACCCCGATGACCACCCCGATGACCACCCCGGCGACCACCCCGATGACCGCTCCGGCGACCGCTCCGGCGACCGCCTCGGTGCCGTTCAGCGGGACGCGGGGCGGCGAGGCGCCGCTGACCTGGGGGCAGCGGCTGATGTGGCGGGCCGTGCACCTCATGGGTCCCAGCCAGTCCTTCCTCAACTGCCCGTGGGTGCTGCCGGTCCACGGCAGGCGCGATCTGGCGACCGTGCTGGCCGCGCTGCGCCGGATGCTCGAACGCCACGAGAGCCTGCGCACCACCTTCGCCGACACCCCGCACGGCCCGGTGCAGCGGGTGGCGCGCGACGGCGAGCTGACCGTGGAGCTGGCGGTGACGGGCCCGGAGGGGCCGCTGGGCACCGCCGAGCGGATCGCCGCCGAGCTGGGCACGACGGTCTTCGCCCACGGTGAGGACCTGCCGCTGCGCTGCGTCGTCGTGCTCGCCGACGGCAGGCCGAGAGCCCTGGCGTTCGCCTTCTCGCACCTGGCGGTGGACTTCCAGGCGCTGAGCCTGCTGTCCGCCGAGTGGCGGGCGCTGCTGAGAGGCGACGACCTGCCGCCGCCGGAGTGGCAGCCGATGGAGCAGGCGGCGCTGGAGCGTGAGGAGCCGTTCCTGAGGCGCTCGCGGCGGTCGGTCGGCTACTGGCGCTCGGTGCTCGAAACGGTCCCGCTGGAAGTGTTCGACCATCCGCCGGGCGAGCCGGAGGAGCCGCGGTTCATCGAGGTCGGCATGGAGTCGGTGGCGCTCGCGGCGGCGGCCGTCCGGCTGGCCGAGCGGCTGACGATCAGCACGACGAGCGTGGTCATGGCCGCCTGCGCCACCGTGCTGGCGGTCGTGAGCGGACGGCCGCGGGCGGTCATGCAGCTCGTCCACAGCAACCGGCGCGATCCCCGCACCCGTCCGCTGGTCGCCACCGTGGGCCAGGACGGCCTGCTCGTGCTCGACCTGCCCGGGACCGGCTTCGCCGACACCTGCCTGGCCGCGCATCGCAGCGCCCTCATGGCCTACCGCAACGCCCACTACGACCCGTTCGAGATGCAGGCCATGCGCGAGGAGATCGGCCGCGTCAGGGGCGGGGAACCGGACCTGGACGCCTTCTTCAACGACAGGCGGGGCGACGGAACCTGGCCGAACCTGCCCCGCCTCGCCCCCGGCGACGACCTGACCCTCCTCACGGCGAAGACCCGTACGTACGTGACGAACGCCTGGCCCGGGGTCCGGTTCAAGGTGTTCTTCACCTTGGGGACCGACCCCGGCACCGGCCGGCTCAGCCTCATCGTCGACACCGCGTACCTGCCGAGGGAGACGGCGAGAGCCATGCTGCTCGGCGTCGAGACCCTGCTGGTCCGCGGCCTCACCGAGGACGTCCCCCTCGCCGCCGTCGGGCATCTCGTGCGGGCGCACGGTGAGATCCGCGGCGGGAAAGGCCTTGGGCCCGATCGGTGAGGACGATAGAGTCTGGCGCCGGAGCACCGCCCGCGCCGGGTTGAGGAGGGGGATGTCCGTCTCGCCCTGGTCCCTGCCGCAGCCTCCCGCGAAGGCGCCGGAGTTCGGGCAGGACGCCCTGATCGTGTGCGAGAGCCTGGTGCGGATCTACCAGTCCGGGTCGGTCGAGGTGCAGGCGCTGCAAGGGCTGGACCTGGTCGTGGACGGCGGGGAGATGGTGGCCGTCGTCGGAGCGTCCGGGTCGGGGAAGTCGACGTTGCTGTCCATCCTGGCCGGGGTCGACGCGCCCACCGCCGGACGCGTACGGGTCGACCGCTGGAACCTGCTGGACATGTCGCGGGCCGACCGGGTCCGGTATCGGCGGCACACCGTGGGATTCGTCCGGCAGCAGACCGCCGCGAACCTCATCCCGTACCTGACCGCGCGGCAGATGGTCGACCTGTCGATGACCGCGGCCCGCACCCCCGGCCGGGTGCGCAGCAGGCGTGCCGCCGAGTTGCTGAACCTGCTGGGCGTCGGCGAGTGCGCCGAGCGGCGGCCCGCGCAGCTGTCCGGCGGGCAGCAGATGCGGGTGGCCATCGCGGTGGCCCTGGCCAACGAGCCCAGGGTGCTGCTGGCCGACGAGCCGACGGGCGAGCTGGACAGCGCCACGTCTGCGGCGGTGTTCGGGCTGTTACGCGAGGTCAACCGGCGGCTGGGCGTCACCGTCGTCGTCGTGACCCACGATCCCGCGGTCAGCGGGCAGGTGGAGCGGACGGTGGCGATCCGCGACGGGCGCACCAGCAGCGAGGTGCTGCGGCGTACCGCCACCGGCGACGACGGCGCCCAGCGGATGATCGCCGAGGAGTACGCGGTGATGGACCGGGCGGGGCGGGTGCAGGTGCCGCGCGACTACCGGGAGGCGCTGGCGTTGACGCGCCGGGTCCGGCTGGTCCTGGAGGCCGACCACGTCGCGATCCGTCCCGACGACGGCGAGGCCGGATGAACGGCGGGCCCCTGGTCAGCGTGCGCGGCGTGCACCGCCGGTTCGGCAGCGGGGCGACCGCCGTGCACGCCTTGCGGGACGTGACGTTCGAGCTCGCGTCCGGCACCATGACCGCCCTCGTCGGCCGGTCCGGCTCCGGCAAGACCACGCTGCTCAACGTCATCGGCGGCCTGGACCGCCCGGACTCCGGCACCGTCGTCGTCGACGGCACGGACGTCACCGCCCTCGACGAGGACGGCCTGTCCCTGCTGCGGCGGGAGAAGGTCGCGTACGTCTTCCAGACCTTCGGCCTGATCCCGGTGCTGTCGGCCGCGGAGAACGTGGGCGCCCCGCTGCGGCTGGCCCGCGTGCGTCCGGCGGAGCGTGAGCGGCGGGTCGCGCTGCTGCTGGACCTGGTCGGCCTCGCCGCCCATGCCGGACAGCTTCCCGATGAGCTGTCCGGCGGGCAGCAGCAGCGGGTGGCGATCGCCCGGGCGCTGGCCGCCTCGCCCCGGCTGCTGATCGCGGACGAGCCGACCGGGCAGCTGGACGCCGAGACCGGCCTGTCGGTGATGGCGCTGTTACGCGGGGTGGTGGAGTCGGAAGGGGTGACAGCGCTGGTCTCCACGCACGACCCGACGATGCTCGCGCTGGCCGATCGGGTGATCCGCATCGACGACGGGCGGCTCGACGCCCGCTCCGACTGCCGGGACGATTCTTGATCGACAAGAGCCGCCCGTGCTGAGGCTGGCCGCCCGGCGAGCCCGTGCGCAGTGGCCCCTGCTGGCGGCTCTGCTGGCCGTCGCCGTGGTCGGCCCCACGCTGCTCGGCACCTGCGCCCTCCTGCTCACCCGTACGGCCGAGACGGCGCTGGAGACCTCCGCCTCCCGCGCCACCGCCGACCGGATCGACGTCACCGCCTACACCGTCACCGTTCGCGGCGAGCACGCGAGGTCCGTCGCCGACGACACCCGCGCGGTGCTGACCTCGGCCCTGGCCCCGTTCGCGACGACGACGGCCGCGCGCGCGTCGTCCGTGATGCGGTCGTTCCCCGGCGCCGGCGTTCCGGCCGTGGCGTACCTGTCGGGGGTGGAGGACCTGCCGGCCCGCGTCCAACCGGCCGTCGGACGTCTGCCTCGGGCGGGCGCCGCGCCGGCGGAGTCGGTGGTCCTGGAGGGCACCGCGCGGCGGCTCGGCCTGACCGTCGGCAGCAGGGTCAGCCTCGGCGCGGAGCTGGCCGACGACCCCGACCAGGGGATCGAGGTGAGCGTGGTCGGGATCGTACGCCCGCTGCCGGGCGCCGGCTGGGAGCGTGACCCCCTCGCCGCCGCCGGCTACGAGCCGGCCTATCGCGACGGCCGCTCCGCGCGCCCGGTTCACGCGTACGGGCCGTTCGTCGTCGACCTCGCCGACCTGCTCGGCGGCGGCTCCACCCTGGACCGGCTGGAGATCACCGCCCGCCCCGACCTGTCCGACCCCGACCGCCGCGACCTCGACACCGTCACCCAGGCCCTGCTCGGCGCCGACCGCCGGCTGGGACGGACGCTCGGCGACCGGGTGCGCATCCAGCGCGTCGCCTCCGCACTGCCCGCGACCCTGCTGGCCGCGCACGATCAGCAGCGGGTCACCACGGCCGCCGTGCTCGCCGTCGCCGCCATCGGGCTCGTCCTGACCGCGACCGCCCTCGCGCTCGCCGGCCGGCTCAGCGCCGGGGTGCGCGGCGACGAGACCGCCCTGCTGTCCGCGCTGGGCGCCGGCCGCGGTCAACTCGCCGGCGCCGCGCTCGCCGAGGCCGGGGCGCTCGCCGTGCTCGCCACCGCGGTCGCGATCCCGGCCTCGTCCGCCCTGCACGCCGGGCTGACCCGGCTGCCGCCCATGGCCGGGGCCGGGCTCGCCGCGCCTTTCGGCGTGAACGCCGCGCAGGTGTGGTCCGTCGCCGGCGGCGCGCTGGCGCTGGCGGCGGTGCTCGTCATGCCGTCGCTGCGGACCTCGTCACCGGGGGTGCGCGGGCGGCGCGAACTGCTCGCCCGGTCCGGCGCCGACGTGCTGCTCGTGGCGCTCGCCGCCGTCGGCTGGTGGCAGTTGCGCGATCAGCCGACCGGCTCGGGGTCTCCCGTCGACGCCGTACGGGTGCTCGCTCCCGCGCTGCTGCTCATCGCCGGGTCCGCGGTGATGCTGCGGCTGGTGTGGCCCGCGTTGCGGGTCGTGGAACGGCTGGCCGGACGGGCTCGAGGGCTGATGGTGCCGCTGGCCGCGTTCGAGGCCGCCCGCAGGCCGCAGGCGGTCGCGGCGGGACTGCTGGTCGCGCTGGGCTGCGCGGCGGCCACGTTCGGGATCGGGTTCGACGCCACGTGGCAGCGGTCCCAGCAGGACCAGGCCGACCTGTCCGTCGGCACCGATCTCGCGCTCACCCTCACCGCCCCGCCCACCGCCGGGCAGGGCACGAGGGTCGGCGAGGCCACCGGCGGCGAGGTGAGCCCCGCCACCGATCGGGGCATCGCGGTCGGGCAGTGGCTCGGCGGCGCCGGTGACCCGCCGCGGCTGATCGCCGTGGACACCACACGGGCCGGGGCGCTGCTGCGCGGACGGCTGCCCGACGGCCGGACCTGGAACGCCGTCGGCGCAGCCCTCGCGCCCTCGACGCGGGCCTCCGGTGTCGCCGTCCCGGCCGGAGCCGCGTTCTCCCTGACGGGGAACGCGACCGGCGCGACGCCGCTCACCGTGACGCCCAGGCTGCTGCTGGAGGACGCGACGGGGCTGCGCACACCGTGCACCGGCGCGCCCGTCCCCCTCGACGGGAAGGCGCGTCCGCTGCCGGACTGCGCGACGGCCGAAGGGCTCCGGCTGGTCGCGGTGTCCCTGCCGTTCGCGATCGAGACGGGGAACGTGGGCACCGGGTACGCCGACGCCCTGGCGGAACCCCCGGCGGGCGACAGCCGCGTCGCCGTCACGCTGACCGTGGCGGGGACCGGCTCCGCGCCCTCGCCCTGGACCGCCACCTCGGCCGGGCCTGCCCCCGGACAGCTCGGCGACCCGGCCATAGCCGTGACCGGCACCTCCGCGGGCACCGAGCTGAGGATGACCACGACCGTCGCGCTGAAGGGCCCACCGGAAGCAGCCAGGACCCTGGTCGCCACGGCCTTCCCGGCTCCCGGGCCGGTGCCCGTCGCCGTCTCCGCCCGCTTCGCCGACGAGGCGGGCGCCCGGCCCGGCTCCCGGCTCGACCTCACCGTCGGGCTCACCCCCGTGCAGGTCAGCGTGGCCGAGGTGCTGCCGGCCGTGCCTTCCGCCCCCGGCGCCGCGGCCATCCTGGCCGACTTCGACGCCCTCTCGCGCGCCCTCGCCGTCAGCGGCGACTTCGACGCGCCCGTGGACGCGTGGTGGGTCGGCCGACCCGCCGGGGACGACGTGGCCGATCTCGGCCTCGGCGGCTTCACCACCCGCGCGTCGGAGGCCGCCCGGCTGACCGGCGGTCCGCTGCAGGCCGGGCTGCCGGCCGTGCTCCGGCTGCTCGTGCCGGCCGCCGTGCTGCTGATGCTCGCCGGGATCGTCCTGCACGTGACGTTCGACCTGCGGGCCCGCGCGGTCGAGGTGGCGCGCCTGCGGGGTCTGGGGATGACCCGGCGCGAGATCCGCGCCGTGCTGCTCGGCCAGCATGCCGGCATCCTGCTGCCGCTGCTCGCGGCGGGCGCGGTCGTCGGCGCGCTGGCCACCCGCGTCGTCGCGCCGCTGCTCGTCCGCTCCGACACCGGCGCGGCCCCCGTCCCCGAGGTCCTGCCCGTCTGGCCGTGGGCCGCCGAGGCCGTCCTGCTCGCCGCGCTGCCGGCCGCGTGCGCGCTGGCGGTGAGCGCGGTGGTCGTCGTCCAGGCCCGGCTCGCCGACGCCGCGCATCTGCGGGTGGCGTCGTGAGGATCCCGGCGCCGCACTGGCCCAGCGTCGCCGGCCGCGCCCGCGCGGACGCGGGGCCCCTGCTCCTGGCCGCCGTCGTGGTGATGGCCATCACGCTGCTCGCCGCCGCGACGCCGCCGCTCCTGGCCGAGACCGCCGACACCGCCGTACGGGACGCGCTGCGCGCGGGCGGCGGCGATCTTCGGGTGCACAGCCGCATGGAGACCGACGAAGGGCCGAACGCCGGCCGCGTCCGGCACCCCCGCCTCGCCGAGTCCGTGGACGACTTCCGGGCCAGGGTGACGGACGAGCTCGGCCCCGGCCTGCGCGCCGCCCTGCGTCCACCCGTCGCCACCGTCGTCAGCCCCACCCTCAAGATCACCGACGGCAGTGTGCTGCGGACGTTCCAGCTCGCCTACGTGGCCCGCGACGGCGGACCCGAGGTGACCTGGATCGCGGGCGGCCCGCCCCGGCCCACCGCCTCCGCGACCGCGACGATGGCCTACGGCGCGCCGCCGTGGCCGGTGCAGGTGGGCCTGTCGGAGGCGGACGCCGCCGCTCTCCAGCTCCGTCCAGGCGCCCGCCTCCCGCTGGCCGACGACCAGGGGAATGACAAGGACGTCCGGATCAGCGGCGTCTTCCGGCCCCGGGACAGCGCCGATCCCGCCTGGCGGCTGCTCCCCGCACTGCTGGGTCCCGTCACCGGCGCGGACGGCACGGGAACCACCCGGTTCGCCGGGCTGCTGTCCCGCGACTCGCTGCCCGACGCCCGGCTCGCCTTCGGACCGGACGAGCTGCGGCGTACCGTCTCGTTCACCCCCGACCCGGCCCGGCTCACCTGGGACCTGGTCCCGTCGGTCGCCGCGAAGGTGGTCGCGCTCAAGGCGGCCTCAGGCTCCTCCGCCGCCCGGGACGGCTCGCCGCAGTGGGAGACCGGGCTCGACGGGGTGCTGCGGAACGTGAGCTCCCAGGTCGGCGCGGCGTTCTCGCAGGCGTCCGTCCTGCTCGTCACCCTGCTCGCCGTCGCCGTCCTGGTCCTGCTGCTCGCCGCCGACCTGCTGGTGCGCCGCCGCGCCCCCGCCCTGGCGGCCGCCCGGCAGAGAGGGATGTCGCTCCCGGTGATCGGTGGCGAGCTGCTGCTCGAATCCGCCGTGATGGCGCTGCTGGCCGCGGCGGCCGGGCTCGGCCTGGCCCGGGCCGTCACGCCGGGGGTCTCGTGGGAGTGGATCGCGCCCGTGGTGGTCACGGCCGTCGCCGCCGGACCGGCTTTCGGGACGCTCACCGCCGCCCGCGCCACCCGGGATCGCCGCGTCCCGGCCAACCGGAGCGCCCGGCGGTGGCTGCGCGACACCGTACGGCTGCGCCGGGCCGCTCTCGAGGCCGGCGTGCTGGCGGCCGCCTCCGGCGCCGTCGTCGCTCTGTACCAGCGGGGGAGCGGCGGCGGGGTGCTGCCCGCCGGCGCGCCCGCCCTCTGCGCGCTCGCGGGCGGGCTCCTGCTGGCCCGCGCGCTGCCTCTCGGGACGCGCCTCCTCCTCAGACGGCTGCTGCGGTCGAGCCGGCCGCTGGCGGTGTTCGGGGCCGCGAGGGCGGCGGCGACCTCGGCCCGCGTGCTCCCGCTGCTGGTGCTCGTGACCTCCGCGGCCTTGACCTCGTACGCGCTCACGTTCGCCGCCGCGATCGGCCAGGGGAGCGAGGACGGGCCGCTGGCCGCTGGACTGGTGCGGTTGGCGTGGGTCTCGGCTGTCACCCTGCCGGTACTGGGCCTGCTGGGACTCGCTCTCGGCGCGGCGGCCGGCGCGCCGGAGCGATGGCGGACCCTGACCCGGCTGCGCACCCTCGGGCTGCGGCCGGTGGAGGCCCGCCGGGTCGCCGCGGGAGAACTGCTGCCGCCGGTGCTGGTCGCCGCTGTGGGCGGTCCGCTGCTCGGGGTGGCGCTCGCCCACCTGACGTTCGGCTCGCTCGCGCTGCACCTGCTCACCGGGACCGATCCGGACCCGGCGCCGCCGTGGTGGGGGCTCGGCCTGGTGGCGGTCGTGTTCCTGGCGGGGGTCGCCGTCGTGGCGCCCGTCGAGTCGGCGCTGCGCCGCCGCCGGCGCCTGGGCGAGGTACTGCGCGCGGGCGACGGCTGAGCCGCTCGACCGCCCGTGGGATGTCAACGCGGACGTCAGGGAGCGGGGGAGTGGCTCGTGGCCCGGTCGAGGAGCTCCGTGAGCAGGGCGAGCTCGCCCGGCGTGTACAGGTCCGGCACCTCGTCGAGGACGGCCTTCAGCCCCACGGCCCGCTGGGCCACGCTCGGCGGGCCGGCCGGGGCGTCCGTGGTGATCGCCGCGAGGACGGCCTCGCGCAGGCGGCCGGGCAGAGCGGGATCGCGCTGTTCGGGAGGCATGCCGATGAGGTTGAGCGTGAGGCCGACTCCCGCCGAATGGACCATGTCCATGGCCGTCTCGACGCCGACGGAGAGCCGGCCCGCGACGGCGATGCGTTCGACCAGCAGCCGCAGCCGCGCCGTCGCCTGCTCGGTGCTGCGCCTGCGGGTCCCCGGGGCCGGCCGGCCGTACATGAGCAGGTACTGCTCCGGGTTCTCCAGGCCGAAGCCGACATGGGTGTCCCAGCCGCGGCGCAGGTCGTCCACGGGGTCGTCGGACAGTGCCTGGCCGTGCTTGCGGGCGAGGTAGCGCGCGAACCCGTCGGCCGCGACCGCTTCGAGCAGCCCGTTCATGTCGGTGAACAGGCGGTAGAGCGTGGGCGCCTGCACCCCGGCCGCCGCGCTGACGGTGCGCGTCGTCACTCCTTCGCGGCCCTTGTCCCGGAGCAGCTCGGTCGTGGCGTCGATGATGCGCCGGCGAACCTCTTCCCGATCAGCCATGTAACAACGATAACAGGATCTCGGTATCGGAACTTGAGCGGTCTCCGCCCGGCGTACGTCGCACTGTCAGCCGAGCGGGACGATGACGACGGAGGCCGGGTTCTCGTGATCCGTACTGCGCGCATCGTGCGCGCCTCGGGGTCAGAAGGTGGCGATCGGGTTGACCGGGCTGCCGGACGCGCCGGCGAAGCGGACCGGCGCGACCGCGAACTGGAAGTCCCACTGGCCGAGCTCGGCGGCCGTCGTCGCGCACGCCTCCAGGTCGCAGTTGTCGAGCAGCCACAGGCCCATCGCGACGAGGCCCACGGCGTGCACCGGCATCAGCACGTCTTCGTACCCTGACGGCTGAACCTCCTGCGGGGTGTCGGCGCCGATCAGCGCGACCTGCCGTTCACGCAGCCACGGCAGGCAGGACGCGTGCCAGCCGGCCTGCTCGTAGCCGCCGTCCCGGCCGGCCTCGTGCCGGAGGCGGCCACGGCCGGTCCGCAGCAGCACGGCGTCGCCGGATCGGACCCGGACACCCTGGCGACGCTCCGCCTCCTCGAGATCTTCGGGGTACACCCCTTGCCCCGGTTCCAGCCACGGCACGTCGCGGACTCGCGCGATGTCCAGCAGGACACCACGGGTGACGATCCCGTTCGCCGCCGCGGTGACGGCCGCCCACGCCGATCCCGTCGCGGCGTCGACCGACGCGTGGGGCCGCCCGTTGTACAGCGTGCCGTCCCAGAAGATGTGGCACGGCGAGTCGAGGTGGGTGACGGTGTTGCCGTGGAAGGTGAGGCCGAGCCGCTCGGACGAGAAGCCCCAGCGCCGGTCGCGGAGGAATCCGGGCGCCGGCATGGTGTCGGCGCCCGGCATGTCGACGGCGCGCGGGCACGTCATCGTCGACCGTTCCATGTCCTCGGGTGCGGCGACCTCCCAGGCGCACGACACGCTCCGGCCGTGGCGCACGGCCCGCGCGGCGGCCAGCCGGACATCGTCGGTGATGTGGTTGAGCGTGCCGAGTTGGTCGTCGTCACCCCACCGGCCCCAGTTCGACAGCGTGTCGAAGTACGCGAGCGCGTCGTCCTGCGCGGGTGTCGGCCGCCCTGCCGTCATTCCAGCATCAACTCCTTCGGTCAGTTCGAGAGATCGCAGGCAGGCTATCCCGCCCTCACCTCCGGCGAGCCGGCTTCGCCCGGTCGGCCCGAGATCGGCGGGCCGGTGTGGAAAGGGTCGAGAATCGGCGTCAGGTTGCGGCCGGTGAAGTCCGCTCCCAGAAGGTCATCTCCCGCCCTCCTTGAGCTTGTCGATCCGTGAGGTGACGTACTCCCATTTCGCCCAGAACCTGGCGAGTTCTTCGCGTCCCGCGTCGTTGAGCGCATAGAACTTGCGTGGCGGGCCCAGCCCGGACGGTCGTTTCGTCGTCTGGACGAGCCCGTTCTTCTCCAGGCGCAGCAGGATGGTGTAGACCGTCCCCTCGACGACGTCGGCGAAGCCGAGCTCGTTCAGCCGGCGGGTGATGGCGTACCCGTAGGTCTCCTCGCCGCCGATGATCTCCAGCACGCAGCCCTCAAGCGTGCCCTTCAGCATCTCCGTCAGGTCGTCCATCGCGGGCTCTTCTCGATCTCCTGGTACTTCGTACTGCCGAGTACTACCTCAAGGTAGCCTGGGCGGAGCTGTGTGTGCTGATCAGCGGGGGCGGCTGAGGGCGGCCTCGGCCAGGTCCGTCCACTTGTCGGCCGAGGAGTGGGGCACGACCACCCAGTCCTTCACCACCCTGCCCCGGCCCGAAGGGTCGAACAGGGACGCCCCGGCCAGCTGAAGCGCGGCCGTGTGCTCGGGGGTATCCCTGACCAGCCGGAACACCATCGCGCCGTCGCGGCTCAGGCTCGCGAACACCTTCCCCGCCTGGTCCTTGAGCGCGGGCCTGCCCATCATCCTGGAGATCCCCACCCCCAGATCGGCCAGCTCCGCGCCGACCTGCCGGAAATCCTCTTCCGCGCTCATCGTCAAGTCGGTTCCGCGCTTCCTCGTGACGCGAGGGTCTCGACCCCGGCTTCCGGCAGTACGGCGATCAGTCTAGTCATCGCGGCGATCAAGGCGAGGTCCGTGCGCCGGGGGTCGGCGAACCATGGCGGATGGTCGCCGGCGCCCGCGGGCACCGGACCGACCCGGCGCGACCGCCTGCCGGGTCCGCGGATGCGGCCTCGGGCCGGAGGATATTTTATATAGGATCTCGGAGACGGCGGCTGCCCTTCCGGGAAAGCCACCGGCCGGGGTCGAGGCGAGGAGTGGTGCGATGGGCGCGAGGGCGGCTGAGGCCGGGCGTCCCCAGCTCAGCGACGACGCCGCCGCCTACGTACGCAGCATGATCATGTCGGGGCAGTGGCGGCCGGGCGACTCGGTGCGGCCGGAGGCGGTCGGCCAGGCGCTGGGCATCTCCGCGACCCCCGCCCGCGAGGCGCTGCACGTGCTGCGCGTGGAGGGGTTCCTCGACCTGCTGCCCCGGCGCGGCTTCCAGGTGGCGCCGCTGACCGGGCAGGACATCCGCGACCTGTTCGAGGCGCACGCGCTGATCTCGGGGGAGCTGGCGGCCAGGGCCGCGGCCCGGCTGACCCCGGAGCAGCTCGCCGAGCTGGAGGCGCTGCATCACGAGCTGCTCGCGGCGGCCTACCGGAAGGACCTGGCGCTGCTGGAGGAGAAGAACCACGCCTTCCATCGCCTCGTCAACCTGGCCGCGGACGCCCGTAAGATCACCTGGGTGCTGACCCTGACCGGGCGGTACATCCCCACCCGCTTCTACTCGGAGATCGCGGGCTGGCCGCAGGCCACCCTGCACGACCACACGAGGATCCTGGAGGGCCTGCGCGCCCGGGACGCGGAGGCCGCGCGGACGGCGATGCGCGATCACATCGCGCACGCGGGGGATCTGCTGGCCAGGCAGTTCGACGAGCGGGCCGCGAGCGAACCGGGTCCCGCCTAGTCCACCGGCCGCCGTCTGCGTCCCCCTCTATATCGCGGCTTCTCTCTCGGCCGTCGCCCACCCCCTGATCGGAGAGGTTTCTCACCGTGATGCAAGGCGAGGCTGGCCATGCTGGCAAAGATTATATATTATATATGCCAATGAAAGGGGAGCTGTGCTGCCACTTACCGGGATCACCGTGGTCGCGCTCGAACACGCGGTGGCCGCGCCGTTCGCGACGCGTCAGCTCGCCGACCTCGGCGCTCGGGTGATCAAAATAGAGCGGCCAGGAGCCGGCGACTTCGCCCGGCGCTACGACGAGTCGATCAAGGGCCAGTCCAGCTACTTCGTCTGGCTCAACCGGTCCAAGGAGTCGGTGACGCTGGACGTGAAGTCACCGGACGGCCGGGAGATCCTGCACGAGCTGGTCGGCCGGGCCGACGTGCTGGTGCAGAACCTCGGGCCGGGCGCCGCCGACCGCCTCGGCCTGTCGGCCGCCGCCGTGCGCGCACGCGACCCTCGCACGATCGTGCTGGGCATCACCGGCTGGGGCAGCGACGGCCCCTGGGCCGGGCGCAAGGCCTACGACCTGCTGGCCCAGTGCGAGGCCGGGCTGGTCTCGCTGACCGGTGCGGAAGAGCCGGCCAGGGTCGGCATCTCGGTCGCCGACATCGCCGCCGGGATGTACGGGTTCAGCGCCGTCCTCGCCGCCCTCTACCGGCGCCAGGCCACCGGCGAGGGCGCCACCCTGGAGGTCTCCCTGTTCGAGGCCCTGGCCGAGTGGATGGGACAGCCGGCCCACTACACCGCGGGCAGCGGCCGGCAGCAGCCGCGCGCGGGCGCCCGGCACGCCACCATCGCCCCGTACGGGCCCTTCACGGCGGGGGACGGGCGCACGATCTTGATCTCGATCCAGAACGAGACCGAGTGGGCGCGGTTCTGCGCGGAGTTCCTCGGCGCGCCCGAGCTCGCCACCGACCCGCGCTTCGCCACCAACACCCTGCGGGTGAACCATCGCGACGCCCTCGAAGCCCTCATCGAGGCCCGCTTCGCCGGGTTCGACGCGCCCGCGGCCTCCGCCCTGCTCGACCGGGCGGGGATCGCCAACGCGGGCGTCAACACGGTCGGCGACTTCCTGCGCCACCCGGTGCTGCGGGAGCGCGGGCGCTGGCGGGACGTCGACACGCCCGGCGGCCCCATCAGGGCGCTGCTGCCGCCCATCTCCCTCGGCGCGGAACCGCGGATGGACCCGGTGCCCGCCGTCGGCGAGCACACCGCGGCCGTCCTGGCCGAGCTCGGCCGCTCGCGGCGGGAGATCGACGACCTCGCCGACAAGAAGATCATCTGACCGGCCCGCAGAGGGCGGCGAAGGAGTTGCGATGACGCTGAACGCCGAAGAGACGGCCATGGTGGAGGCGGTGCGCGACTTCGTCGACCGCGAGGTGCGGCCCGTCGCCAGGGAACTGGAGCACGCCAACGCCTATCCGGGCGAGCTCATCGACCGGATGAAGCGGATGGGCGTCTACGGCCTGGCCATCCCCGAGCCGTACGGCGACGTCCAGGTCTCGACCCCCTGCTTCGCGATGATCACCGAGGAGCTGGCGCGCGGGTGGATGAGCCTCGCCGGAGCCATGGGGGGCCACACGGTGGTGGCCGGGCTCATCCTCGCGTACGGCACGCCCGAGCAGAAGGAGCGCTACCTGCCGCGGATGGCGACGGGCGAGCTGCGCGCGACGATGGCGCTCACCGAGCCGGGCGGCGGCTCGGACCTGCAGGCGATGCGCACCGTGGCCCGGCGCGACGGCGACGAGTACGTGATCAACGGCACCAAGACCTGGATCAGCAACGCCCGCATGTCGGGGCTGGTGGCGCTGCTGTGCAAGACCGACCCCGAGGCCGTCCCCCGGCACCAGGGCATCTCGATCCTGCTGGTGGAGAAGGTGCCGGGCGTCACCGTCACCGCCGACCTGCCCAAGCTCGGCTACAAGGGCGTGGAGAGCTGCGAGGTGGTCTTCGACGACGCCCGCGTGCCGGTCGGCGCGCTGCTCGGCGAGGCCGAGGGCAAGGGGTTCGGGCAGATGATGCGCGGCCTGGAGATCGGCCGCATCCAGGTGGCGGCGCGGGCGACGGGCGTGGCCAGGGCCGCCTTCGACGACGCGCTCGCCTACTCCCGGCAGCGGGAGTCGTTCGGCAAGCCGATCTGGCGGCACCAGTCGGTCGGCAACCACCTCGCCGAGATGGGCACCAAGGTGACCGCCGCCCGCCGGCTGCTGCTGTACGCCGCCGAGCGGTTCGACTCGGGCGAGCGCAGCGACCTGGAGGCGGGCATGGCCAAGCTGTTCTGCTCGGAGGTCGCGATGGAGGTGGCGCTCTCCGCGATCCGGGTGCACGGCGGCTACGGCTACTCCACCGAGTTCGACGTCGAGCGCTACTTCCGCGACGCCCCGCTCATGATCGTGGGTGAGGGCACCAACGAGATCCAGCGCAACGTCATCGCCCGGCAGCTCGTCGAGCGCGGCGGCCTGCCCGCCTGACCACGCCCCGCGCCCGGCGCGCACGGCCCGGTTAACGCCGGACGGCGCGCGGGGCGCACGCCGGGTTAACGCCGCGCTCGTACGTTCCCGTCATGGCAGAAGCTTTCATCATCGACGCCGTCCGCACCCCCGTGACCAGACGCGGCGGGCCGTTGAGCACCGTCCACCCCGCCGATCTCGGCGCGCACAGCATCCGCGCCCTGGTCGAGCGGACCGGGATCGACCCGGGGCTCGTCGACGACGTCGTGTTCGGCAACGTGGACTCGGTGGGCCCGCAGTCGTTCGACATCGCGCGCACCTGCTGGCTCGCGACGGGGTTCCCGCTGCACGTGCCGGGCGTGACGATCGACCGGCAGTGCGGGTCGGCGCAGCAGGCCGTGCACTTCGCCGCCCAGGCGGTGATGAGCGGGACGATGGACCTCGTCGTCGCGGGCGGCGTGCAGAACATGAGCATGGTGCCGCTCATGTCGGCGGCGAACGCGGGCAAGGCGCTCGGCTTCGACGACCCGTTCTCCACCTCGGCGGCGTGGACCGGCAGGTTCGGTGACGGCGAGGTCAGCCAGTTCCGGGGCGCGGAGATGATGGCCGCGCACTGGGACATCTCCCGCGAGGAGATGGAGGAGTTCGCCGTCGGGTCGCACGAGCGGGCGCTGCGGGCCAACGCCGTCAAGCTCTTCGAACCGGAGATCGCGCCGCTGAACGGGGTCGCCGCCGACGACGGCCCGCGCGAGCCGAACTGGGAGAAGATCAGGTCGCTGCCCGCGCTGCGGCCCGGCGGGCGCATCACCGCCGCCTGCGCGAGCCAGATCAGCGACGGCTCCGCGGCCCTGCTGATCGCCGGCGAGCGTGCGGTGAAGCACCTCGGGCTGACGCCTCGGGCGCGCATCCACCACATGAGCGTGATGGCCGACGATCCGGTCATGATGCTCTCCGCGCCGATCCCCGCGACCAAGCGGGCGCTCCGGCGGGCCAGGATGACGCCGGACGACATCGACGCGGTCGAGATCAACGAGGCGTTCGCACCGGTGGTGCTCGCCTGGCTGAAGGAGACCGGTTTCGACCCGGCCAAGGTCAACCCCAACGGCGGCGCGATCGCGCTGGGCCACCCGCTCGGCGCGACGGGCGCGCGGCTGATGACGACGCTGCTCAACCACCTGGAGCGCACCGGCGGCCGTTACGGCCTGCAGACGATGTGCGAGGGCGGCGGCCAGGCCAACGTCACGATCATCGAGCGGCTCTGACCCACCTCCCGAACCGGAACGGCCGGGCCGGCGGGATCACCGCCGGCCCGGCCGTTTCCCCCTGGCCCGGGGTCGCGTCAGGCCAGGTAGGTCTCCAGGAGCCTGTTCTCGTCGAGGTCGGCGCTGCGGCCGGAGGTGACGACCTCGCCGACGACCATCACGTAGGCCCGGTCGGCCACCTCCAGCGCCAGACCGGCGTTCTGCTCCGCCACCAGGACGGCGGTGCCGGTGGCGACCACCCGCTTCAGCGCCTCCAGCACGTCGCCGACGATGCGCGGCGCCAGCCCCATCGACGGCTCGTCGATCATGAGGAGGCGCGGCTTGGCCATGAGCCCGCGCGCGATCGCCAGCATCTGCTGCTCGCCGCCGGAGAGCACGCCGCCGAGGTCGTCGAGCTTGCGCCCGAGCACCGGGAACAGGTCGATCATCTCGGCCACGCGGCCCTCGACCTCGCCGCCGGGCAGCCGGTAGCCGCCCATGAGCAGGTTGTCCCGCACGCTGAGCGTGGACAGGATGGCCCGTCCCTCCGGCACGTGGCTGACGCCGAGCCGGGCGATCCGGTGCGCGGCCGTGCGCCCCATGACCCGGCCGTCGATCTCGACGGTGCCGGCGGCGGGCCGCACCAGGCCGGAGATGGTGCGCAGCAGGGTGGTCTTGCCGGCGCCGTTCGGCCCGACGATCGCGACGGCCTCGCCGGGGCCGACCGTGAGGCTCACCCCGTGCAGCGCCTCCACCGCGCCGTAGCGGGTGACGAGGGAATCAACGGCCAGCATCGGGTGCCTCCACTGCGTGACGGTCATGGGTGCCGAGATAGGCCGTCTTGACCCGCTGGTCCTGCCACACCTCGGTGGGCCCGGCCTCGGTGAGGACGCTGCCCCAGTCGAGCACGACGACCCGGTGGCAGACCTCGGTGACGAGCCGGACGTTGTGGTCGACGAGCAGCACGGTCACGCCCTCCGCGTTGATCGAGCCGATGAGCTCGCCGATCTCGTCGGACTCGGTACGGTTCATCCCCGCCGTGGGCTCGTCGAGGAGCAGCAGCCGGGGTTCGGTGGCCATCGCCCGCGCGATCTCGACCCGCCGCCGCATGCCGTACGACAGCTCGGCCACGTCGGCGTCGATCACCCCGGCCAGGCCCACGCGGTCGATGATCCGCCGGGCCGCCTCGTGCTGCTCGGCCTCCTCCCGCCTGCGCGTGCGGCCCATCTGCCAGCGGCGGCCCTTGAACGACATGTGGCGGCCGATGAGGACGTTCTCCAGGACCGTGCTCTCCTCGAAGAGCTGCAGGTTCTGGTACGTGCGGGCGACCCCCGCGGCGGCCAGGCGGTGCGGGCGCAGGTCGGCCACGTCCGTCCCGGCGAGCCTGATGGTCCCGGCGGTCGGCCGCAGATAGCCGCTGATGAGGTTGACGACGGTCGTCTTGCCGGCGCCGTTGGGCCCGATGAGGCCGCAGACCGTGCCCTCCGCCACGGCGAAGGAGACCTCGTCGACGGCCTTCATGCCGCCGAAGTGCTTGCTCACACCGGACAGTTCCAGCAGTGCGGTCATCGGCTCGCCACCTTCTCCGCGGGCTCGTCGATCGTGGGGGACGGGTTCGCGCGGCCCCGCCATCGCCGTCGCAGCCCCCGGTACAGGGATCGGTCGGACAGGCCGTTCGGCGCGACCAGCAGGACCAGCACGAGCAGCAGGCCGTAGACGATGTCCTCCCAGTAGGAGCCGGCGACGTGCAGCATGTCGCGCAGGATCGTCAGGCCCCAGGTGAGCAGGACCGGCCCGGCCCAGTGCCCGTTGCCGCCGACCAGCACGTACGTGAACACGATCACCAGCGTGGCGAAGCCGTACTGGTCGGGGCTGATCACCATGGTGCGGTGCGCCTCCAGCGCGCCCGCGCAGCCGGCGATGGCGGCCGCGGCCGTGAAGGCCACGAACCGCACCCGGAACACGTTGATCCCGAGGCCCTCGGCGGTGCGCTCGTCCAGCCGCACCGCCTTGGCGGCCCGCCCGAAGTAGGACCGATGGCCCAGCTCCAGCACGACGAAGGCGACGACCAGCGCGATGACGAGATACTCGGTACGGACCTCGACGGGGATGCCGGCGATGCCGTTGGGCCCGTTGGTGAAGTCGCTGATCCGGATCAGCACCACGATGGCCTGCGCGAGCGCCAGGCTGCCGAGTGCCATGTAGATGCCGCGCAGCCGCAGCACCGGCGGCGCGAACAGCGCGCCGATCGCCCCGGCGAACAGGGTCGCCGCCAGCAGCCCGACGGCGAAGGGCAGCTCGGTCCTGGTGGAGATGAGCGCGGCCGTGTAACCGCCGACCGCGGCGAACCCCATGGGGGCGAGCGACATGATGCCGACCCGGAACGTGACGTGCACGCTCACCACGAGCAGGGTGAGGATGAGAGCGGTGTCCAGCCGGAAGAGCTGGAGCGGTTCGAGCCAGTCAAACACGAGCGGCCTCCTTCTTGCCGAAGAACCCGGACGGCCGCGCGACCAGCACCGCGAGGATGGTCGCGAACGCGATGATCTCCCGGAACACGCTGGAGACGTACGAGGTCGCGTACACCTCGATGACGCCGAGCACGAGGCCGCCGACGATCGCGCCCTTCACCGAGCCCATGCCGCCGAGGATGATGACCGCGAAGGCGACCAGCAGCAGACCGTCGCCGGAGGAGTAGGACACCTGGGCCGCCGACGCCGCCACGAAGATGCCCGCCACGGCGGCGAGACCTCCGGCGACGAAGAAACAGATGGAGAAGACGAGCTGGCTGTTGACGCCGAGCAGTTCGGCGGTCTCCCGGTTGTGGGCGACCGCCCGTACGGCCCGTCCCGACCTGGTGCGGTTCAGCCAGAAGGCGAGGCCGGCCATGGCCACGATCGCGATCGCGAGCATGACGACCTGGAGCCGCGGCACGTTCTGCCCCGCCACCTCGAAGGCCCCCACCGGGAAGCCCTGCCGGGGGAACGCCTCGGTCTGCGCGTCGGTGTAGGCGCGCAGGATCGTGGTGAGCACGAGCGACACCCCGATCGTCGCGACGACGAAGGAGAACTCGGGCGCCTTGCGGGCCCGGAGCGGGGCGAGGACGGCCAGATCGAGGAGCACGGACAGCACGCCCGCCGCCACCATGCCCACCAGGATGGCGAGCGGCACCGGGAAGCCCAGGTGCAGGGCCACCAGGGCGGCGAAGCTGCCCCAGGTGAGGATCTGCGCGTGCGCGAAGTTGAGGATGCCGAGGACACCCCACACCAAGGTGACACCTACGCCCAACAGGGCGTACGTGCTGCCCAAGGCCAAGCCGTTAATGGTCTGCTGCACACCATCCTCCGCTCCCTCTCACAGCCTTGGGGGTCAGGCTGACTGTGGTGTGACGAGATCGGTGCCCAGCGTGTCGCCCGCTCGTTATCGCCGCCGTTACGTGTCCCGCCACCCCGATCAGGGGACGGATCAGGCCGTTATCCCCGCCCGGAGGCGAGTTCGGGGAACTCCATGAGGTTGAGCATGGTCCCGTCCGGGTCGCGGATCGTCAGCACGTGGCGGTGCCGGCCCGGCATGGGGGTGAGCGTGACCGGTCCGGCGGTCACCGGCACGCCGTGCTCGCGCAGCCGGGCCAGCGTGGCCGCCAGGTCCCGGACGCGCAGGCCCAGCCGGGCCAGGCCGGGCTGCCTGGCCGTGCGGTGGACGGGTTCGCCGCGTTCGTCGAGGAAGCACAGCAGGTCGAGGTAGGTGGCGGCGTCGTCGTCGCTCCAGGTGAGCAGCGCGGCCTTGCAGCGCACCGAGCCGGTGACGTCCAGGATCGCCTGGAAGTCCGCCCCGGCGTCGAACGCGAAGACCTGCCCGAGCAGGCGGGCGCCGAGCACGCGGGTGTAGAAGTCGAACGACCGGTCGAAGTCCGTGCAGACCACGTTGGCGTGGACGAGGTGGGTGATGCCCAGAGTCATCGTGGGAGTCCTTTCTCCGTGCGGGAACGGCGGCGCCCCGGCACGCCGGTGGCGTGCCGGGGCGTTCCCGGTGGTGGTTACTTACAGGAGGCGGCGGTCTGCGGGTCGAACAGCTGGATCTTGCTGTCCACGATCTGCAGCTTGGTGCCCTTGATGCTGGCGGCGCGGTTCTCGGTGAAGCCGATCTTGCCGAACGGCGAGTCGATGTCCTTCAGCCCGGCGAGCGCGTCCCGGACCGCCTTCTTGTCGGTGCTGCCCGCCGCCTTGAACGCGTGCGCCATCGACCACAGCGACGCGTAACCGGCCGCCTCGAACACGGTGGCGGAGCGCTTCTCGCCATGCTGCTGCCAGTAGTCCAGGAAGTGCGGGTTGTTCCCTTCGGTGCTCTGGCCGTTCCAGGCGGTCACGTACACGAAGCACTGCATGGCCTTGCCCGCCTGCTCCATGGTGGCGTCGCTCACGTCCGGCGCCATGAACACCGGGCCGTCGTAGCCGATCTCGTCCAGCTGCAGATAGATCGTGCTCATCATGCCGGGCAGCGGCATGGTCACCAGCACGTCCGGGTTCGCCTGCTTGAGCTTGGTGAGCTGGGCCCGCACGTCGGTGTCGGTGCCGACGAAGGTCTCCTCGCCGACGGTCGAGATGCCCATGCCCTCCAGCACCTCCTTGCGCTTGCCGATGACGATCTTGGCCGCCTCGGAGTCGCTCTGGTACAGGTAGGCCGCGGTCTTGAGACCGGTGAACGTCTCGGCGAACTCCTTGTCGGCGGGCGGCATCACGTTCGCCATGTCCGGATAGAGGCGGAACATGTAGTCGCCCACCTCAGTGACGCCCGCCGCGGAGAGCCCGACCGCCATCGTCGGGATGCCGTTCTGCTGGAGCTGCGGGCCCGCGGCCAGGAACGACGGGGTGAGGGTGAAGCCCACGACCGCGTCGACCTGGTCCGCCGCGAGGCGCAGCACCGCCTGCACGGCCTCCTGCTTGTCCGCCTTGGTGTCGATCTCCACGAGCTCGATCTTCGTCTCGCCCAGGAAGGCGGTCTCGTTGATCTCCTTGGCGGCGAGCCGCACCCCGTCGCGCTCGCTGGTGCCCACGCCCGCGATGCCGGCCGCGCCGCTCAGGTCGAGCGGGACGCCGACCTTGACGGTGGCCGGCAGGCCGCCCGCCTGCGCCGAGTCGCCGCTCTCGCCCCCGCCGGAGCCGCACGCCGCCGCCAGTAGCGCCGTGCACAGAATGATGCCGAGCCTGCTCTTGCGCGGTTTACTCGTTCGCATATCAACCTCTCGGGGGGTGGATGACTCAGGCGGAGCCACCTGCAACGTGACGGCGATGCGTCAGGGGTCCAGATACTGCGGAAGCCTCGTTAACGGGTCCGTTACGCTGGGCCACCGCAGTGGGGATTCACAGGCCGAGCAGGTTCTCGGCCGGGCGGTTCGCGCTCGCCAGGATCTCCTCGGCCCGCGCCAGCGTCGCGTCGTCCAGGGCGAGCGGCAGCCCGCGCAGGCCGTCCTCCACCTCCGCCGCGGTGCGGCAGCCGAACAGCGCGACATCCGAGTACGGCCGGCGCACGGTCAGGGCCAGCACGAACGCGGCGAGCGAGATGCCGAGCGAGCCGGCGATGGCGCGCAGGCGCCGGGCGATCGCCACGTTCGCCGCGAACGCGTCCCCGGCGAAGAACACGTTGCCCGACGTGCCGGACCGGCCCTCGCGCCGGCTCCGGCCACGCCAGTCGTCCGGCTCGAACTCGTGGTCCTCGGCGAAGTCCTCCGACAGCAGCCCGTGCACGAACGACCCGTACGTGATGCGCAGCGCGCCCCGCGCGCCCGCGTCCGCGAGCTCGTTCAGGTAGCGGTGGTCCAGCAGGCTGAAGCTGTACTCCACCGCCGTCGGGATGCCGGTCGCCAGCGCCCGCCTGCTCGCCTCCGCGCCGAAGTTGCAGAAGCCGACGTCGCGGGCGAGCCCTTCGTCCTTGAGCCGCTGCAGGTTCTCCATCTGCTGCTCCGGCGTGAGCGCGGGATCGAACTGGTGCAGCAGGTAGACGTCGACGTGGTCGGTGCGCAGCCGGGTCAGCGACTCCTCCATGAACCGGCGCAGCGCGTCGTAGGAGGAGTCGCGGACCAGCGTCAGCAGGTTCGCCGGGTCGGTGTACCGCACGCCGCCCTTGGTGCACAGCCGCACCTGGTCACGCCGGCCCTGGAGGATCTCGCCGACGATCGCCTCCGAGCGGCCCGAGCCGTAGAAGTGCGCCGTGTCGTAGAACCGCACCCCCGCCCGGTACGCGGCCTCGACCGCGCCCCGGGCGGCGTCCTCGTCCACCCGGCCGTACCCTTGCGCGATCATGGTGCCGCTGCCGAAGCCGACACGGCCGATCAACGCTCTCTCATCCGGCATGACAACGTCTCCTCGTTCCGCGGAGGTCATTTCGCATCGGCGGACGCGCGGACGACGGCGTTCCCCGTCATCACCACCACGTCCTGTCCGTCGGTCACGGTCAGCGAGACCGTCGCCGTCCCGTCGCCGTCCACCGACTCCACCCGGGCGCGGGCGGTCAGCGACGCCCCCGGGAACACCTGGGCGCGGAAGCGCGCCTCGTAGCGCAGCAGCGACTCGGGCCCGAACCAGCCGGTGAGCACCCGGCCCGCCATGCCCATGGTGAGCATGCCGTGGGCGAACACCGACGGGTAGCCGGCCGCCTCCACGGCGAACCGCTCGTCGGTGTGCACCGGGTTGAAGTCGCCCGACGCCCCCGCGTACTGGACGATCCGCGTCCGCGTCAGATCCCGGACGAGCACCAGCTCCCTGGTCGCGCCCGCCGCCACGGCCGTCATCCGCCGGCCACCGCGGTGGACGTGGTCACCATCACCATCGTCGCGGTGACGACCGGTTCGCCGTGCTGGTCGCGGTACTCGGTGATCCGCTCGGTGAAGGTGAGCGCGCCGCCCCGGCGCCCCTCCTTCCGCCACGTCCTGCCCGGGCGGTCCACCGCGCTGAGCACGTCGCCCTCCCGGACCGGCCGGTGGTACTCGTACCGCTGCTCGGCGTGCAGGCCGAGCCCCTGCCCTTCGCCCGCCGGCACGCCGGAGGGCGTCGCGCCCGACCCCATCCAGGGCTCGCCCGGCTTCGGGCGGACGGCGCTGTCCGGGTCGTAGTGGTCGGCCGCCCAGACGAACGTGGGCGGGGCGATCGCCGGAGTGCCGGTGAGCGCGCCGTGGAAGGCGGGGTGGGGATCCCCGACGGCCCGCGCGAACATCATGATGTGGCCCCCCTCGACCGGGAACCGCTCGACTGCCATGCTCGTGCCTCCTGGTTGTCGTCCGTGACCTTCCCGCTCCGCCGTTCGCCCCGGGGTTACGGTCCGGGTTCGTAACGTCGCGGGTAACGGCGACCCCGGCACGCTGGCCGCCCTCTGTCCGCGACGGCGACGCCCTCGCCGAGGAGGTCCCCGTGTCCGCTCCGCCACGCCCGCGTATCGGGCTCAACCTGCCCCTGCGCCTGGCCACCGCCGGCCCCGGCGCCATCGCCGCCTGGCTCGGCGCCGTCGAGACCGCGCCCGTCGACGCGCTCTGGACGCTCGACCAGCTCGCCGGCCGCGTCCCCACCCCGGAGCCGGTCACGCTGCTCGGCTTCGCCGCCGCGCGGACGACCCGCGTGCGGCTCGGCATCGCCGTCCTCGTCGCGCCCGGCAGGGGCCCGGTCGCGGCGGCCAAGCAGCTCGCCTCGCTCGGCCACCTCGCCGGCGGCCGTCTCGTCGTCGGCGTCGGCAGCGGCGACCGCGGCCTGTGGCCCGCGCTCCGGCTGGGCGAGTGGGCGGACCGGCCGGGCGCGGTCCTCGACGAGTTCCTGACGGTGGTGCGCCGGCTGTGGACCGAGCCCGGCGTCACCCACGACGGTC
Organism: Nonomuraea sp. CA-218870; assembly: GCF_050936535.1. NCBI lineage: Bacteria > Bacillati > Actinomycetota > Actinomycetes > Streptosporangiales > Streptosporangiaceae > Nonomuraea > Nonomuraea sp. CA-218870. The sequence continues at coordinate 1,209,342 of NZ_JBNJMN010000002.1, forward strand.
CCATCTGGCCGTGCTCCGGCGTCACGATCACCCCGCGCCCGGCCGCCCCGCCCCCGCTGTGGGTCGGCGGCGGGTCGATCCCGGCGCTGCGCCGGGCGCTGCGTCTCGGCTCCGGCTGGGTGGCGGCCGGTCGGCAGCCCACCGCGCGCTTCGCCGAGCTGGCCGCCCGCCTGCCCGAGGTCGCCGCGGAGGAAAGCCGGCCGCTCGGCTCCTTCAGCGTCGCCAAGCGCGTCTACCTGCTGGTCGAGCCCGACCGCGCCCGCGCCCACCGGACGATCGACGACTGGTTCGCCGGCTTCTACGGGACTCCCGACGGGGGACGCGAGGCCACGGTCCACGGCGACGTGGCGACCTGCGCCGGGCAGCTCGCCGAACTGGCCCGGCTCGGCGTCACCGACCTGATCCTGCACCCGCTGGACGAGTCCCCCCGGCACGAGGCCGCCGTGCTCGGCGAGCTCCTGCCCGCGCTGGCGGCCTCACACGGAGCCGGCTGACCGGCGGCCTCAGCGCCGTCGAGGGCCGGCCGAACGGCGGCTCAGCGCCGCCCGGCCGTGCGGGCGAAGTCCCAGCTCGCCCAGCGGTCGGCGCGCACCACGATGCCGATCCGCGCGCCGGACAGCGCCATCTCCCGGTAGTCGGGCCGGCCCGGCTCGGGGAAGTTGCGCGAGACGATCGCCTCCCCGATGCGCAGCAGCCCCTCGTCGTCCTCGACGAGCTCCGCGCGACCGGTCACCGACAGTCCCTTGAGGCTCCCGTAGTCCTCGCCCGAGTCCACCAGGCACGCCACGCGCGGGTCGTGCCGCAGGTTGCGCGCCTTCACCGACGTACGCTGCGTCCACATCACGATGTCGCCGTCGAGCACGCCGAACCACATCGTGGCCAGGTGCGGCGCCCCGTCCGGATCCAGCGTCGCGAGCTGCAGGCTCTTCCTCGACAGCAGGTAGTCCAGCCGTTCGCCCGGCTCGATCGGCAGCGGCCTGTTTCCCATGGCGGGCTCCTTTCTCCCGCGCCCACTACAACCGCCCGGCATGCCCCGGCGCGGCGGCGCGCGGGCGTAACGCGGGAGGTAATGGGGGGCCGCGTTACGTGTCAGCGATGAGCGCCCCAGCGGTGGACCCCTCATCGACGAGCACCCCCTTCATGCGGACAGGAGCCCTTCGACCATGATCGTGTCGGCCGACAACGAGATCCGGCTCGACCTCCCGGACGGCCCGCGGGTCGACGCCGAGATCGTGCACTTCTACAGTGACGGACTGCGGCTGCGCGGCGTGCTGGTCACGCCCCGCGAACGGGCGGGAGCCCTGCCCGCCCTCGTCGCCGGCCAGGGCTGGAGCGGCGCGGTGAACTTCCGCGTCCTGCCGCTCGCCGGGCGGCTCGCCCGGCGCGGCTACGCCGTGCTCGCCCTCGACCATCGCGGCTTCGGCGGCAGCGAGGGCGCCAGACTCCGCTGCGACCCGTACGAGCAGGTCCGCGACGTCTCCAACGCCGCCACCTACCTCGCCGGCCGGCCGGAGATCGACGGCTCCGCGCTCGGCGTGATGGGCGCCAGCTTCGGCGGGGCCGTCGCGATCGCCGCCGCGGCCGCCGACGAGCGCCTGCGCGCGTGCGTCGCCCTCGTCCCGCTCGCCGACGGGCGGCGCTGGCTGCGTGACCTGCACACCGGCCTGCACGGCCCCGACGCCTGGGCCGCCTTCCTCGCCCGGATCGCCGGGGACGAGGCGGAACGGGCGCGGACCGGCGCCGGCGAGCGGGTGCCGCTCGGCACGCTCATGCCGCTGCCGCCGAGCCCGGCCGCCGACGCCGAGGCCGCGCTCATGGCCGCCGCCTACCCCGAGGGCTACCCGCTGGAGAACGCCCGCCTCGCCCTCGACTTCTCACCCGAGCGCCTGGTCCCCGCGATCGCCCCCCGCGCCCTGTGCCTGATCACCACCAGCGACGACACGGTCATCCCGGCCGAGCACTCGCTGGCCCTGCACGCCCGCGCCGGCGAGCCCAAGGTGCTGCACCTGCTGCCGCGCGGCGGCCACGGCGGACCCATGGGCGAGCTCGCCGACACCACCGCCGACCTGGCCGGCGCGTTCCTCGCCGAGCACCTGCCGTCCGGGGCGGGGTCATGACCGCGCCCCTCGACGGCCGGGTGGCCGTGGTCACGGGCGGCGGCTCGGGGATCGGCCGCGCCACCGTCGAACGCTTCGCCGCCGACGGCGCGCGCGTCGTGCTCGCCGACCTCGCCGACTCCGCGGCCGAGGTCGCCGCCGCGATCGACCCCGCCGGCACGACGGTGGTCTTCCAGCGCGCCGACGTCCGCGACCCGGACCAGGTGGACCGCGCGTTCCAGGTCGCGATGGACCGCTTCGGCCGCTGCGACATCGCGGTGAACAACGCCGGCGTGATCGCAGGCGGCCCCCTGGACGCCGACGACGCCGACGAGCAGTTCGACCTGGTCTGGCGGGTCTGCGTCAGCGGCGTCTGGCACGGCTGCCGCTCCGCCGTGGCCCGCATGCGCGACAACGGCGGCGGCGTCATCCTCAACACCGCCTCGGCGGCCGCGCTCTGGCCCACCCCCGCCTTCCCCGCGTACGGCCTGGCCAAGGCCGCGGTCCTGCACCTGACCCGCTCCCTGGCCGCCGCGTACGGCCGGGACGGCATCCGCGTCAACGCCGTCGTGCCCGGCCCCACCCGCACCGGCATCTTCGAGGCCGCGACCGCGGACCTCGACCTGGCCGACCTGGAGCGGCGCTACGCCGCGTCGATGGCGCTCGGCCGCATGATCGAGCCGGAGGAGACCGCGGCGGCCTTCGCCTACCTGGCCTCCGACGCGGCGCGATCGATCACCGGGACCGCGCTGCAGATCGACGGCGGCTACCGGCCCGGCACCTGACGACCACCCGAGCAACCCCGTACCACCAGCCATCAGGAGAACCCCCATGACCTACCTGGTCACCGGCGCCACCGGATTCATCGGCTCGTACGTCGTCGACCGGCTGCTGCGCGACGGCCACCGGGTGGTCGCGCTCGACCGCCGCCCCGAGTGGGCCCGCGAGCCGGCCGCCCCCGACCCGTCCGCCCTCACCGCCGTCGAGGGCGACGTCACCGACTTCTCCCTCGTCGCCGACCTGGTGAGCGGCCACCGCGTGGACCGGGTGATCCACCTGGCCGCCGAACTGCACGACCGCTCCGCCGCCCAGCGCGGCCAGTGCATCCAGTCCAACATCGTGGGCACCTACAACGTCCTGGAAGCAGCCCGCCTGTTCGGCGTGACCCGCACCGTCCTGGCCAGCAGCGCCGCCCTGTTCAGCCCGGCCCACCACGACCCCGCGCACCCGATCGCCGAGGACGCCCGCATCCACGGCGGCGACGTCTACGAAGGCAGCAAGATCTTCGGCGAGACCATGGGGGAGTACTACCTGCGCACCCTCGGGGTCGCCAACACCTCCATCCGCATCGGTCTGGCCTACGGCGCGGCCTGCCTCATCGGCACCGCCCGGCGGCTCATCGACGAACTGGTCACCAAGCCCCTCGCGGGCGAGCCCGGCAGGCCCGCCTACCACGCCGGCTCGATGATGAACATGGTCTACATCCACGACACCGCCGACGCGTTCGTCCGCGCCAGCCAGGGCCCGGCCCCGTCGAGCCCCGTCTACCACGTGCGCGGCGACTACCGGAGCGTCGGCGACATGGTGGAGGTCGCCCGCAAGCTCATCCCGGGCGCCGTCATCGAGCCCGGCGACTCCGGCCACCGCTGGCCCATGAACTTCGACGACTCCCTCTTCCGCCGGGATTACGGCTACGCCACCCGCTGGTCCCTGGAGGACGCGCTGGCCGACATCGTCGCGGAGAAGCGCTCGCAGACCGCCTGACCTCACGCGGAACCCCGCGCCGCCGGGAACGGCGGCGCGGGGTTTCCACGTGGCGGATCAGGAGCAGCCTGGTCAGACGTCGTCCCGGCGCGGGAAGCCGGTCAGCGGCTCCCGGCTCTCCAGGGCGGTGACGTCACCGGGGTCGGCGCCGATGTAGACGGCGCGGGCGACGCGGCGCATCACCTTGCCGTTGCGGGTCTTCGGCAGGGCCGCGACAGCGTGGACGGCCTTGGGCCGGGTGGCCTTGCCCTCGCGGGCCACGATCGACTCCTCCAGCCGGGGGAGGACCTCGGCCGGGTCGGCGTCGCCGGTGAGGACCACGAAGCAGACGAGGGCCTCGCCCTTCAGGTCGTCGGGGACGCCCACCGCGGCGGCCTCCACGACGGCGGGGTCGTCCACGAGCAGGGACTCGATCTCGGCCGGACCCACGCGCTTGCCGGCGAGCATGATGGTGTCGTCCGAGCGGCCGAGGAGGAACCAGTGGCCGTCGGGGTCGACGTAGGCGAAGTCGCCCTGCCGCCAGTTGCCGGGGAAGCGGCTCCAGTAGGTCGACAGATAGCGTTCGGGACCGTCCCACAGGCCCTTGGTCATGCCGGGCCAGGGCGCGCGGACGACGAGCTCGCCCACCTGGCCGCGGACGGAGCGGCCGCCGGGGTCGAAGACGTCGGCGGCCATGCCGAGCGAGGGGGCGGAGAAGCCCGCCGGTTTGATCGGGCGGTGCACGGAGCCGCTCACGATGGAGGCGCCGCACTCGGTGCCGCCGCTCATGTTGACGATGGGGGTGCGGCCCTTGCCGACGTGGCGGAAGCACCACCACCAGGGCTCCAGGTTCCACGGCTCGCCGGTGCTGCAGATGACCCGCAGGTCGGGCAGCTCGTGGGCGTCCGGCCACCGGTCGCCGAGCCCGGCGAGGACGCGGATGAGCGTGGGGGAGACGCCGAGGGCGGTGACGCGGTGGCGCTCCACGACGGACCACAGCCGGTCCGGGGTGGGATGGTCGGGCGTGCCCTCGTACAGGACGGCGGTGCCGCCGTTGGTGAAGGCGGCCGTCACCACGTAGGCGCCCATGACCCAGCCCATGTCGGTGACCCACATGAGGCGCTCGCCGGCGTCCATGCCGAAGCCGTGCCTGGCCTCCTGCGCGAACTTGAACGGCAGCCCGGCGTGGGTGTGCAGGCAGCCCTTGGGCCGGCCGGTGCTGCCGGAGGAGTACAGCAGCACGCAGGGCGTCTCGGCGTCGAAGACCGGGGTCTCGGTCATCGGCTCGGCGGCGGCGGTCGCCTCGTCCCACCACTCGTCGCGGCCGGGCACGAGGGGGACGTCGCGGCCGAGGCGGCGGACCACGAGCACGGTGCGCAGGCCGGGGACGCCGGCGGCGGCCTCGTCGGCGGTCTCCTTGAGCGGCACGAGCTTGCCGCGCCGCTCGAACCCGTCGGCCGTGACCATGAGCTTCGCCCCGGAGTCGAGCAGCCGCTCGCGGACGGGGGCCGGGCCGAAGCCGCTGAAGAAGGGGGCGACGACCGCGCCGATCTTCGCCGCGGCGAGCATGACCACGGCGGCCTCCGGCACCATCGGCAGGAACAGCGCGACCACGTCGCCGACGCCGACGCCGCGCGCGGCGAACACGGCTGCGGCGCGGTCGATCCGCTCCTTCAGCTCGGCGTAGGTCAGGGTGCGCACCGCGCCGTCGTCGCCCTCCCAGACGATCGCCTCGGCGCCGCCGCGGCCCTCGTCGATCCAGCGGTCCACGGCGTAGTCGGCCCAGTTGAGCCCGCCGCCCTTGAACCAGTGCGGGAACGCGGGGCCGTCGGACAGGTCGAGGACCTGCTCGTACGGCCGGCGCCAGCGCAGCCCGACGTCGTCCGCGGCGGCGGCCCAGAACCATTCGGGGTCGGCGGCGGCGCGGGCGGCGACCTCGTCGACCGAGGTGAGGCCGTGCCGGGCGGCCATCCGCCCGAGCGGGGTGCCGGGGAAGGCGGCGGGGTCCGGCTCCCAGGCGATGGGGAGCCGGTTCAGCTCGTCGACGTTCACAGCAGTCTCCGGAGGACGCGCGGGGTCATTTGAGCGCCAGCGGGTTCAGCGGGGAGCCGACCGCCCTGGTGAACGGCAGCGGCCCGGCCACGAACATGAACTCGTAGACGCCGTCGCCGGCGCAGTCGTCGGCGAGCCTCTCCAGGTCGAAGATCTCGCCGATCAGCAGGCCCGCGTTGACGAGCAGCACGATGTGCACCGGCTGGAAGATCTCGTCGGTCTCGTTGGGCCGGACCTCCATGCCCCAGGTGTCGGTGGCGACGCCGGCGATCTCGTTGCCGCAGATCCAGTGCGCGGAGTCGAGGGAGAGGCCGGGCGCGTCGCCTGCCGCGTAGTCGCCCCACGAGCCTCGCGCCCGGCACATGGCGATGTGCCCGGTACGGACGAGGACGAAGTCGCCGCGCCCGACGGTGACGCCCTGCGCCTCGGCGCACGCGGCGAGCTCGGCGCTGTCGATGCCCTGGCCGGGCTCCAGCCACGGCACGCCGCGGTGGCGGGGGATGTCGAGCAGCACGCCCCGGCCGACGACCTTCTCGGTGGTCAGCTCGATGCCGCACTTGCCTGCTCCGGTGCTGGAGACGTGCTCCTGGCCGAAGCCGTTGTACATCTTGCCGTCGTAGAACACGTGCGACAGGGCGTCCCACTGGGTGCCCGACTGCAGCGGCATGTAGACGGCGTCGTCGGCGTAGCGGAGCCGGGCCATGTGGTCCTGGGCGCCGATGGCGGCGTCGCCGCCGTCCTGCAGCATGAGGTGGATCGGGTTGACCCGGCCGCCCCAGCCGTTCTGCGGGCCGTCGCCGTCGTACGGCAGCGCGCAGGAGATCACCTTGCCCTGCCGGACGAGCGCCGACGCGGCGACGACCATCTCCGGTTCGATGTAGTTCAGCGTGCCGATCTGGTCGTCGGGGCCCCACTTGCCCCAGGTGCGGTAGCGCTCGCACAGGGCGTGGACGTCGTCCAGCGTCACCTTGCCGCGTGTGGCGCGCGCCGCGCCTTCCCCGGCGGTCGTGTCGGTGCTCACGTCAATGTCTCCCCATCGTGGCGGAACGGGACTCAGGACTGCGCGGGCGGGGTGCCCAGGCGCTGGGCGAACCAGTCGGCGATGAGCTGCCGGGCGGGGTCGGGCTCGTCCGTCTGGCAGTGCTCGGCGCCGCCCTCCGCGACGGTGAAGATCCGCAGGGTCTTGTCGGCCGAGCCGGCGGCCTCGTACGCCTTGTGCGCGTCCTCGACCGCGACCTGGCGGTCGTTCTCGCCGTGCACGATCAGCAGCGGCTGGGTGAGCCTGGGCAGCACGTCGACGAGCGTCCACTGCTTGACCCGCTCCAGCCCGGCCTCCATCGTGTCGGTGCCCATCACCCAGGGGAGCTGGAACCACGGCACCGAGACCGTCTTGGACCGGGTGGCCCAGCGCTTCTCCCAGGTGGCGCCCCAGTCCCAGATGCCGCCCCAGGCGGTGCACGCCTTGACGCGCGGCTCGAACGCGGCCGACCGCGGGGCGTAGTAGCCGCCGAGGCTGATGCCCATGACGCCGACGCGGTCGGCGTCGACGTCGGCGCGGGTCTCCAAATAGTCGATGACGGCGCCGGTGGGGACCTCGTAGTCGGGGCGGGAGGGCACGTTCCGCAGCCGGAGCGGCTCGCCCACGCCGGGGCTGTCCATGACCAGGCAGGTGATGCCGCGGCGGACGAACTCCTCCTCGACGAAGCCGTAGAGGATCTCCTTGGTGACGTCGAAGCCGCCGTAGAAGATCACCACGGGGGCGGGCTCGGCGGTGCGGGCGGGGATGAGGTAGCCGGGCAGGACGCCGTCGGGCGAGGGGACCTCGATCCGCTCCACGTTCAGCGGCGCCAGCTCCACGGCCTTCTCGAACGCGGCGAGCGCGGCCCGGTAGCTGGCCGCCTTCTCGGGGCCGGGCGCGATCTGCCGCTCGCCGCTGGCGTGGTAGATCGAGGCGCGCAGGTAGCGCAGGCCGGCGCTGCGGCGCAGCCCCGCCTGGAGGTCTCTGGCGGCCTGCTCCTCCTGCTGTCCGGCCATGCCCTCCCAGGCCTTGCCCCAGGCCTCGGCCTCGGGCTCGCCGTCGCGCAGCGGAGCGAGCCACCGGTGCATCTCGCCGAGCGAGCCGCCCGCCATCAGGGCGAGGTTGAAGGCCGAGGACCACATGTAGTTGTCCGGGAAGTAGTAGAACACCTGAGGGGCTCCGTTCACGTGCGGTGGGCGAAAGGCTCCGCGAGCCACCTCACCCGTCCCGCGTTACCCCCCTCGTTATGGCCGTGGGCGCCTCGGGGAAGGCGGTCCGGGTGACGCCCGGAGCACGCCGGGGAGGCACGATGGGTGGCTGGCGGCGGACTGAGCCGTCCAGGTGATCATTTATGGGTATATAACGCCCAAGAGCCATTAAATGACGCGAAGCTATTGACTTTGGACGGCCCGTACCACTTGATGGAATCCAACACCGCTGTTACTCGGGGATTTCGGCGGCATGGCGTGACGTTACTCTCCGGTGAACTGAGGTCTGCATGATCTTGAGTCACAAGGTTCTTCCCCCGGGTCTGCCGCGCGGGACCATCGCGCGAGATCGCCTGGACGAGCACTTCTCGGCGCTGCTCGACGTCCACGAGACCATCGTGATCTTCGCCGCGGCGGGATCGGGCAAGACCGTCCAGACCCGGATGTTCGCCGCGCGGTTCGGCTGGCCGCTCGCCTGGCTGACGCTCGACGCGGGAGACCGCAGCCCGTCCCGGCTGATGATCTACCTGGCCAAGGCCCTCGCCGAGGTGAACCCCGAGGCGCCCCGCACGGTCGAGACCGCGCTGGAGGAGGGCTTCCCGGCGGAGGAGGTCGCGGCGATGCTCGCCGAGGGCGTCCACGACACCTCCCTGCTGCTCGTCCTGGACGACTGCGAATGGCTGGTGGCGGCCGACGAGGCGCTGGCCGCGCTCGGCGTCTTCCTCGACTATCTGCCGCCGAACGTGCGCACGATCATCATGAGCCGCGAGGACCTGGGCGGCCCGATCGGCCGCATGATGCTGCAGGGCAGGATCGCCCGGGTGAGCGGTGAGGACCTGGCGCTCAACATGGACGAGGCCCGCACCTTGCTCGCCGCGCACGGCCAGGGCGGCCGCGATCCCGCGCCGCTGATGGAGGTCACGAAGGGCTGGATCGCCGCCGTGGCCTTCGACATCATCCCCGGGCTGCAGCCCGGCAACGGCCCGGACGCGCTCGCCGGCTTCGTCTCCCGCGAGATCCTCGCCCGGCTGCCCGCGGAAGAGCAGGACTTCCTGTTGCGCACGTCGATCCCGGCCGGGGTGACCGCCAGGGCGGCCGTCGCCCTCTGCGGCGAGCGGGGCTACCGGCTGTGGCAGTCGCTCGGCTCGCGGCACCTGCCGGCCACGAAGGTCGACCGCGCGCTGGTCTACCATCCCCGGTTCCGGCAGTACCTGCGCGAGCAGTTGCAGGCCCGCCTGCCGAGCGAGCTGCCCGGCCTGCAGAGCCGGTACGCCCGCCTCCTCCAGGAGAGCGGGATGCACGAGGACGCCGTCGAGACCTACCTGGAGGCCGGAGAGCTGGACAAGGCCGCCGACGTGGCCGAACAGGCCGTGGCCGCGCTGTCCGCCCGCGCCGACTGGGTGGTGCTGCTGCGCTGGCTGGAGGCGTTCGGCCCGGCGGCGGTCGAGTCCCGCCCGGTCCTGCTCGGCGCCGCGCTGCGGGCGCTGTACGGGGTGCGGCGCATCCCGGAGGCGCAGGCGCTCATCCTCCGGCTGCACCAGGAGGGCAGGCTGAGCGAGGTCGCCAAGGCCGACCCGGGCGCGGTGGCGTTCGTCGGGTACGCCATGCAGTGGCGCCCGGCCGAGGCCCTGGAGCTGATCCGCAACTACGAGGGCGACTACCGGGCCGAGGCGGTGCGCTACGAGCTGGAGGCGGTGGCGGGCCGCGAGCCGGTGGCCCCGCCGCCCGGCCGCGACTGGGTGGACAGCGAGCGCGTCTACTCCTGGGGGCTGCTCGTGCAGGGGCGGCTCGACCAGCTCCTGCGCATGCTCCCCGACGAGGGGAACTGGCCGCCGCGCTCTTTCTTCCGCACCCCGCACCCGCTGCTCGCCCTGGTGTGGCGGGGAGAGCTGCCCCTGGCCCGCGAGCTGCTCGACGAGGTGCCCGAGGCGATCAAGTTCGGCGCGCACACCGACCTGTGGTTCTTCCACGAGGCGTGGCTGCTGTGGGCCGAGGGCCAGGTGGAGAAGGCGCTGGCCGCCGCCGAGGCCGCGGTCGACCACAGCCGGCGGACCCTGTTCGGCTGGGAGCCCTGCTTCGAGGTCGTGGTCGGCGTGCTGCAACTCGCGCTCGGCCGGGTGGACGACGCCCGCATGACGCTCGCCGACGCGATCAGCCGCTCGGCGGCGAGCGGCAACCGCTGCTACGCCGAGTGGGGACAGACCTTCCAGGGGCTCGCCTACCTGCGCATCGACCGGCCCGAGGACGCGGCCCGGGTGCTGCGCGGCGCCACCGAGGCGATGCGGGCCTCCGGGCGCACGCTCATGCTGCCGTTCGCCGCGACGTACCTGGCCGAGGCGGAGGCGCGGCTGGGCCGCGCCGAGGCGGCCTCCGCCGCCGTCGAGCTCGCCTACCAGACCGCGAGCGCGATCGGCTGCCTGTTCATGCTGAAGAACGCGCTGAACGACGTGCCGGGCGTGCTGCGCCGCCAGATCGAGAACGACGCCGGCGGCACCAAGTGGCGGCAGCTCGTCGGGCACCAGCCGCAGGAGGCGCGCAGGCGTCAGCCGGCCACCCCCTCCGAACGGGTGATCGTCGTGGACGTGCACACGCACGGCCCGGTGGTCGACCTGATCGTGGACGGGGTGCCCCGCTGCTCGCGCCGCACCAAGGTGCTCGAACTCGCCGCCTACCTCGCGCTGCACCCCGAGGGCGTGGAGCGGCACCGGTTGCAGGAGCGGCTGTTCCCCGACGCGGACCCGCGCCGGGGCGGCAACTACTTCCGCCAGGTGGTGCACAAGCTGCGCCAGGCGACGGGGGTGAACCTGTCCAGGACCGCGCACGGCCACGTCCGCTGGGCGGACGGCCTGTACGTGGACAGCACCGACCTGCGCTTCGAGCGGATGATCGGCGATGCGTGCCGCCTGTCGGGCGAGGAGCGGCTGGACCGCGTCGAGTCCACGCTGGAGCTGGTCGAGGGGCCGTACCTGCCGGAGAGCGAGCTGGAGTGGGCCGAGGAACGCCGGCACGAGCTGGAGGTGATGATCGTGAACGCGGCGGTGGACGCGGCCGAGGTGGCGTTCTCCCTCGGGCATGTGGAACGCGCCAAACACCTGGCCTCGCTCGCGATCAACCGCGACCCGTTCTGCGAGTCCGCCTACTGCGTGCGCATGCGGGTGGAGGGCGCGCTGGGGTCGCCGCACGCGGTCCTGGCCGAGTTCCAGCGGCTCACCACGGCCCTGGCCGAGCTCGGGGTCGAACCGACCCCGGCGACCCGGCACCTGGTCCGCGAGCTCAGGGGTACGTGACCCGTCCCGACGGGGAACGGTGCGGCGGCGGCCCTCCCGGCCGCCGCCGCACCGTTCCCCCGCCGGTCAGGATCCGATCAGGCGGGGGACGTCGAGGCCGAAGAGGTCGATCGCGTTGTCGTGGGTGATCGCGGCCACGACCGGTTCGTCGATGCCCTCGAAGTCGTGGGCGACCTGCTCCTGGGCGAAGGGGAAGTTGCCCTCGGTGTGCGGGTAGTCGCCGGCCCACATCAGGCGCTTCTCGTCGAGCATCGGCAGGGTGAGGATACCGGGGCGGTCGTCCTCGAAGGTGGCCCAGAAGTTGCGGTTGAAGTACTCGCTGGGCTTCATCGACAGCTCGGGGACCGTCCAGCGGTGATGGTCGGTGAACATGTGGTCCATCGTGTTGAGCTGGAAGGCGATCCAGCCGATGCCGCCCTCCACGAGGATGAACCGCAGGTTCGGGTGCCGTTCGGGCACCGCCCCGTAGACGAGCTGCATGAACACCCAGCCGAGGCTGATCTTGTTGCCGATGGCGGTGGTCCAGAACACGCCGGGCGTGGTCTTGTCGTTGAAGATGGCGACCTGGCCGGCCGCCTGGTGGAACCCGACGGGGACGCCGATCTCCTCCAGCTCCGCCCACAGCGGCTCCCAGTGCGCGTCGCCCCAGGCCATGCCGGGGACGGCCTGGGGGAGCAGGAAGGTCTTGGCGCCGCGCGCGGCCCAGCGCCGCGCCTCCTCGATCGCCGGCTCGACCGGGCCCTGCCCGACGGGGAGCGCCGCCGCGCCGATCAGCCGGTCGGGGGCGTACGAGCAGAACTCCTCGAACAGCCAGTCGTTGTAGGCGCGGACGCAGGCGACCTTGAGGTCGAAGTCCGGGATGCTGTGCACGATCAGCCAGCCCGGGTAGACGACCTCGGCCCGGATGCCCTGGCTGTCCTGGTCCTCCAGGCGGGCGGCCGGATCGTAGGCGCCGGGCCGCTGGTCCTCGAAGCGGTAGCCGGTGGGCTTGGTGATCACGCCGTTGATCTTGGTGTTGATCATCGCGCCCTCGGTGCCGACGGGTTTCGGGGCCATCCCGGTGTTCGGCACGACGAAGTAGTCACCCCGGTCGGTGGACTGCACCTGGGGGGCTTGGTGCTGGAAGCGCTGCGGCAGCCGCTTGAGCCAGAGGTCCTTCGGCTCCACGACATGGGAGTCGACCGAGATCAGCGGGCGAGGTTTACCGGTGGACATCGTGAGCTTCCTCCAGTGGTGACGGTCGGCGGGGTGGTGGGGGCCGGTGCGGGCACGCTAGGCGGCGGACCGTTAAGCCGGTCGTTATCGGGACGAGGGGGTCGCGCCGAGCCTGTCGGCCAGCCATCGGGTGATCTCGGGCACGGCGATGGACAGGTTGTCCATCTGGCAGTGCTGCGCGCCGCCCTCCTCGGCGGTGAAGATCCGCAGCGTCTTGTCCGGCGAGCCGCACGCCTCGAAGAGCAGGTGCGCGTCGGACACCGGCACCTGCTGGTCGTCCTCGCCGTGCACCAGCAGGAACGCGCCCCGCATCCGGGGCACGACGTCGGCCAGCCGGAAGCCCTCCAGGACCTTCAGCGCCTCCTGCGTCGAGCCGGTCCCGGTGGACCAGACCAGGTGGTCGCCGGGCACCGGGAGCTGCTTGGCGAACGCAGCCTCGACGCGCTCGCGCCAGACGCGGTGGTAGTCCCAGATCGCGCCCCAGGCGGCGCACGCCCGGAACCGCGGATCCATGCTCGCGCTGCGCGAGGAGTAGTAGCCGCCGAGGCTGAGCGCCAGCACGCCGATCCCGTCCGGGTCCACGTCGTCGCGGGCCCGCAGCCAGTCGACGGCCGCGCTGCCCGCGACCTCGTAGTCGTGGCGCAGGTGGACGCCGCGGAAGCGGACGGCCTCGCCGACACCGGGACTGTCGAGCGACAGCACCGAGACGCCGCGGGCGAGCAGCTCCTCGACGCCGAGGAACCAGTTGTGCTCCTTGTTGCCGTCGAAGCCGCTCATGAACAGCACGGCGGGCGCGCGTCCGCCGGGCGGGCGCGCGGCGGAGACGAAGAAGCCCGGCAGCGCGGTGTCCTCGTACGGGACGTCCACGTACTCGACCCGGTAGCGGTCGTCGAGCTCGGCGGCCCGCCGGAAGCAGCCGACCATCGCGCGGTAGACGTCGAGCGCCTCGTCGTCCTTGGGGAAGCGGAACCGTTCGGCGGCGAAGTAGTAGCTCGTCGCCCGCCGGTAGTGTCCCGTCGCGGCGCGGCGGTCGCCGAGCGCCTCCGCGTCCTCGGCGAGCGCCCGGACCCGGTCGCCCATGGCCCGCCACTCGCGGAACCACCGCTCGTCGTCCCCCACGTGGCCGGCGAGCCTGCGGCAGACCCGGTCGATCTCGCCGACCTCGGCGCCGCCGGCCGGGATCACGGCGTACACGAGCATGACGTTGTACGACCATCGGTAGTCTTCGGGGAACTGCGCATGCCATTCGGCCTGACGGATCGCGTCGACCACGTCGTCCTCCTCTAGGTCGCGGGGGGTCGGAAAAGCCGGTAGGCGCTGCGGTAGAACAGCAGCGGCGTGGCCTCGGTGTCGGCGTGGAGCCCGAGCACCCGGCCGAGCACCACCGTGTGGTCGCCGGCCTCGAACGTCTCGACGATCTTGCATTCGACGTGCGCGTGCACGTCGCGCAGCACGGGCGCGCCGGTGATGCCGGGGCTGTGAGCCACGCCCGCGAACCGGTCGCCCTTGCGGGCGAACGCGCGGGCCAGCTCCTCCTGGCCGGACGCGAGCACGTTCGCGCAGAAGTGCCCGGCGGCGCGGATCGCCGGCCACGTGGACGAGGTGTGCGCGGCGCAGAACAGCACCAGCGGCGGATCCAGCGACACCGACACGAACGAGTTGACCGCCATGCCGACCGCCGGCCCGCCGGGCGGGGCCGCCGTGACCACCGCGACGCCGGTCGCGAAGCAGGCCATGACGCCGCGCAGGTCGTCGCGCGCGATGGCGGGGAGCGTGTTCACAGTCCCACCCCGTCCGCGTACCGGGCCCGGTGCTCGTCGGGGCCGCCGAACAGCAGCGCCGACGACATCGCCCGCTTGACATACAGGTGAGCCGGATGCTCCCAGGTGAACCCGATGCCGCCGTGGACGTGCACGTTCTCCGTCGCCACCATCGTGTACGCCTCCGAGCAGTACGCCTTGGCCAGACTGGCGATCACCGGCAGCTCCGGCAGGTCCTCCCCGGCGGCGAACAGCGCGTAGTGCGCCGCCGACCGGGCCGTCTCGACCGCCATGAGCATGTCGGCGCACTTGTGCTTGATCGCCTGGAAGGAGCCGATCAGCCGCCCGAACTGGGTGCGCACCTTCGCGTACTCGACGGACATCTCCAGGCATCGCTGCGCCCCGCCCACCTGCTCGGCGGCCAGGCCCGCCGCCGCCAGGGCGAGCACCCGCTCCAGCAGGGGCTCCGCGCCGCCCTCCGCGCCGACGAGGCGGGCCGGGCTCCGGTCGAACTCCAGCACCGCCTGTTTGCGGGTCTGGTCCATCGTCGGCAGCGGTGTCCTGGTCACCCCCGCGGCCTGCCCGTACACCGCGAACAGCGACAGGCCGGCGCCGGTCCGGGCGAAGACCAGCAGCAGGTCGGCGACGTGCCCGTCCAGGACGAACGACTTGACGCCGCTCAGCCGCCAGATGCCGTCCTCCCTGACGGCGCGCGCCTCGACGTGGCCGGCCCGCCACGACCCGGAGCGCTCGGCGATCGCCACCGTGGCGATCGTCTCCCCGGCGGCGATCCCCGGCAGGAAGTCGTCCTTGGCCTGCTCGTCGCCGGAGTGCAGCAGCGCGTTGGCGGCGAGGACCACGGTGGAGAAGAAGGGCCCGCACATCACGGCCCGGCCCATCTCCTCCAGCACCACGCCGAGTTCGAGGAAGGACGCGCCCGAGCCGCCGTAGCGTTCGGGCAGGGCGAGCCCCTGGAGGCCGAGCTGCTCGGCCATCTGGCGCCACGCCTGCGGGTCGTGGCCCTGTTCGTCCTCCATGAGGTGGCGTACCCGCGTCTCCGGTGAGAGGTGCTCAACGAACGACCGCACGCTCTCCCGGAAGTCCTCGTGCTCCTCGGCGAGGCCGGTGAACGACGCGGTCGCGTCGGCTAGTTGCTGAAGTCCGCTCATGCCACAGGACGGTAGGAGGCCCGCGTGCACCGGGCATGAGCGGCGCGAGCCGTAACGACCGCAGTAACTCCCCGCGCGCAAGAGTGCGGACGGTGCCGACGCCGGCGTATGCCCGCCGCCAGAAGGAGGAAACTGCCGTGGATCTCAGCTTCGATGGTCGTGTCGCCGTGGTCACGGGAGCGGGTGGCGGCCTCGGCCGCGCCCACGCTCTCGAACTGGGCCGTCGCGGAGCGCGGGTGGTCGTCAACGACATGGGCACGTCCCTGTCCGGCGACGGGCTGGAGCGGGACCGCGCGGCGATCGTCGTCAAGGAGATCGAGGAACGCGGCGGCATCGCGGTGGCCGACACGAACTCGGTCGCCACCGTGGCCGGCGGCCAGGCGGTGATCGAGACGGCGCTGTCCGCGTTCGGCAGGGTGGACATCGTCGTGAACAACGCGGGCATCCTGCGCGACAAGACCTTCCACAACACCAGCCCCGACGACGTGGACCCGGTGCTCGACGTGCACCTGAAGGGCGCGTTCAACGTCACCCGCCCGGCGTGGGCGCGGTTCAGGGAGCAGGGGTTCGGGCGGGTCGTGGTGACCTCGTCGTCGGCCGGCTTCTTCGGCAACTTCGGCCAGTCGTCGTACGCCGCGGCGAAGCTCGCCCTGGTCGGCCTGATCAAGGTGCTCGCGATCGAGGGCGCCAAGTACGACATCAAGGCGAACGCGATCGGCCCGGTGGCGCAGACCCGCATGACCGAGGGCTTCGACAACCCGCTCGCCGACCACCTGGACCCCGCGCTGGTCTCGGCGGTGGTCGGATACCTGTGCCACGACTCCTGCGAGCTCTCCGGCGAGATCCTCAGCGCCGGCGGCGGCCGGGTGGCGCGCGTGTTCATCGGCGTCACCCGCGGCTACCTGAACGGCCGGCTCACCGCCGAGGACGTCCGCGACCACCTGGCCGAGATCTTCGACGACGCCGGCTACCAGGTGCCGGAGAACAGCATGGCCGAGATGACCCTGCTCGCGGACCTGCTGGGGAAGTGAGATGACCGCCCAGCGCACCCGCCCGGCCTCCCTCACCGGCCGGCGCCTGTCGAGGGTCCAGCTCGGCGAGTGGATCGACCTGGCGGCCAAGCGCTCCCCGGACCGGGCCTGCTTCGTCACCGGGTCGGGCACCCGTACCTTCGCCGAGGTGCGCGACCGGGTGCACCGGCTCGCCCGCGGCCTGCAGGAGATGGGCCTGGGCCAGGGGGAGCGGGTCGCCGTCCTGGACACCGACTCGCCGGAGTACGTGGAGACCTTCCTCGCCCTGTTCAAGCTCGGCGCGGTCGCGGTCCCGCTCAACTTCCGGCTGTCCCCTGCGGAGATCACGACGCTGCTGCGGAGCGCCGAGGCGTCCTGGGCGTTCGTCGGCGACCGGTACGCGGCCGGCGTCCTGGCCGCCATGGACGACCTGGACCATCTCGACCACGTCGTCGGCTTCGGCGCCGCGGCCGGCACGGTGCCCTTCGAGGAGGTGCTCCGGCGCGGCGCCGCCGGCTCGCCCCGGGAGGCGTTCGTCGACGACGAGGACATCGTCGCGCTCGCCTACACCAGCGGCACGACCGGGCTGCCCAAGGGCGTCATGCAGTCGCACCGGATGTGGAAGACGATGGTCTCCAACGCGATCCTGGAGTACCGCTTCCTGCGCGACGAGTTCCGCTACTCGGCGTCCCCGCTCTACCACGTCGCCGGCCTCAGCCTCGTGCTCAACGCGATCTGCCGAAGCTCGGCGTCCCTGATCGTCCCTCAGTGGGACCCGGCAGAACTGCTGCGGTGGTGCCGCCAGGGCCTCACCGACGTGTTCCTCGTCCCCACGATGATCAGCGCCCTGCTGCGGCAGCCGGGCGTGAAGCCGGACGACTTCGCCACGCTGCGCTCGGTCTTCTACGGGGCCGCGCCGATGTCGCCCGAGCTGCTCACCCAGGCCATGGCGATGATGCGGTGCGACTTCTACAACGGCTTCGGCGCCGGCACCGAGGCGGGCATGCAGACCGTGCTCACCCCCGAGGACCACCTGCGCGCCCTCGACGGCCACCCGCACCTGCTCAGGTCGGTCGGCCGCCCCGGCTTCAACATCGACCTGCAGATCTGGGACGCCGCCGGCGAGGAGGTGCCGGTGGGCACGGTCGGCGAGATCGTCACCCGCAGCGACATGGTGATGAGCGGCTACCACGGGCAGCCGGAGAAGACCGCACAGGTCATCTCCGACGGCTGGTTCAAGGGCGGCGACCTCGGTTACCTCGACCAGGACGGCTATCTCTACCTGGCCGGCCGCAAGGACGACATGATCATCCGGGGTGGCGAGAACGTCTACCCGCTGGAGATCGAGGCCACCCTGTTCGCCCATCCCGGGGTCGTGGAGTGCGCCGTCGTCGGCGTCCCCGACCCGCACTGGGGCGAGACCGTGCGCGCCCACGTCGTGCTCGCCGGGGGCGTCGAGGCCACCCCGGAGGAACTCCAGGCGTTCTGCCGTGAACGCCTGGCCAAGTACAAGGTCCCCGACCACATCCGCATCCACAGCGAGACCCTGCCCAAGAACGCCAGCGGCAAGGTGCTCCACCGCCTGCTTCGGGAGCAATCGTGAGCGACCAGCGCCGGACCCCGGACGAGACCGCGTTCCAGGACGCCGTCCGGGCCTTCCTCGACACCCATGCCAAGCCCCTGCCGGAATGGGAGGAGGGCTGGGGCAACGGCCCCGACGAGCTGAGCGCGGGCGCCGAACCGACCCGCGAGGAGGAGCTGAGCATGGTGGCGGCCGCGGTGGCCTTCCGCCGCGAGCTGTTCGACGCCGGCTTCGGCTGGCTCACCGGCCCGCCCGAGTACGGCGGCGCCGGCCGGGCCCAGCGCTACCAGGAGCTGTTCGACGAGGTCGCGGCCGACTACGAGCTGCCGTCGGAGGCCTGCTTCATCGTCGGCCACCACATCGTCGCGCCGACGCTGCTCGCCTGGGGCACGCCGGAGGTGAAGGAGAGGTACCTGCGCCCGCTGTACCGGGGCGACCTCGTCGCCTGCCAGCTCTTCTCCGAGCCCGAGGCCGGCTCCGACCTCGCGGGCGTGAAGAGCAGGGGGGTTCGCGACGGCGACGGCTGGCGGGTCTCCGGGCAGAAGGTGTGGACCTCCGGCGGCCACTACAGCGACATCGGCGAGATGCTCGTCCGCACCGACCCGGACGCGCCCAAGCACGCCGGGCTCACCATGCTGATGGTCGACATGCACGATCCGGGGGTCGAAGTCCGCCCGCTGCGCCAGCTCACCGGCGGTGAGGCATTCAACGAGGTGTTCGTCGACGACGTCTTCGTCCCCGACAGCCACGTGCTCGGCAAGCCCGGCGACGGCTGGAAGGTGGCGATGACCACGCTCGGCAACGAGCGCGCGTCGATGGGCTACCGCACCGCCTCGCCCGCCACGGACCCGGTCGAGCGGCTGCTCGGCCTCATCCAGCACTTCGGCCTCGCCGGCGACCCGCACATCCGCCAGGAGTTCGCGAGGATCGCGATCCGGCGGGACGTGATCCGGTGGACCGCCGCCCGCGCCTCCGGCCGCGGCGAGCCGGGGGCCGAGGCGTCGATCATCAAGCTGATGGACTCGGAGAACGTCCGCGCCATCGGCGAGCTGGCCGGCCGCGTGCTCGGCCCGCGCATGACGGCCGACACCGGCGAGTGGGGCACCTACGTCTGGGCCGAGCTCGCGCTCAGCGCGCCCTCACGGCGCATCGCCGGCGGCACCGACGAGATCATGCGCAACATCATGGCCGAGCGCATCCTGGGCCTGCCCCGTGAGCCCCGCCCCCTGACCTGACCTCGCCGGCGCGCCGCCCGCAGGCGGCGCGTCACCCCTTCGCGTCACCCCTTCGCGTCATCCCTTCGCGTCATCCCTTCGCGTCATCCCTTCGCGTATCCGAGGAGACATCACATCCATGGCTGACCGTACGCCCGTGATCGCCGGCATCGGCCTGAGCGATTACCCCAAAGCGCCCCACCTGGACGCGGTCGGGCACCACGTGCTCGCCACCCAGCGGGCGCTGGCCGACTGCGGCCTGAAGAAGAGCGAGATCGACGGGTTCATGTGCGCCCAGGGCGACTTCGCCCAGCCGGACAACGCCGGCACCATGGCGGAGATCCTGGGCATCAACCCCCGCTACTTCGACGGCACCGCCGTCGGCGGCTCCAGCTTCGAGCTGCACATCCAGCACGCGAAGGCCGCGATCGAGGCGGGGCTGTGCGAGAACGTGCTCATCGTCTACGGCTCGGACCTCTACACCAAGTCGGGCACCAACCCCGGGTTCGGCGCGAAGAAGCCCGGTGAGCAGGTCGCGGGCGCGCTGCAGTACGAGTCGCCCTGGGGCAACACCCTGATCGGCGCGTACGCGATGGCCGCCCAGCGGCACATGCACGAGTACGGCACCACCTCCGAGCAGCTCGCGGCGATCGCCGTGGCCTGCCGCACGCACGCCGGGCTCAACCCCAACGCCCAGTACCGCAAGCCGCTGACGGTCGAGGACGTCGTCAACTCGCGCATGATCGCCGATCCGCTGCACCTGTTCGACTGCTGCGTCGTCTCCGACGGCGGCGGCGCGGTGATCGTCACCACCGCCGAGCGCGCCCGGGACCTGCGCCAGCCCCCGGTCCACATCCTCGGCGCGGCGTCGGCCCAGACCCACTGGAACATCAGCCAGATGCCCGACTACACGCGCACCGCGGCCGAGCGCAGCGGCAAGGAGGCGTTCGCGCAGGCCGGGCTCACCCCGGACGACGTCGACACCGTGCAGCTCTACGACAGTTTCACCATCACCGCGCTGCTCATGCTGGAGGACCTGGGTTTCTGCAAGAAGGGCGAGGGCGGGCCGTTCGCCGCCTCCGGCGCCCTCCAGCTCGGCGGCAGCCTCCCGCTCAACACCGACGGCGGCGCCCTCAGCTCCTGCCACCCCGGCATGCGCGGCATCTTCCTGCTCATCGAGGCCACCAGGCAGCTCCGGGGCCAGGCCGGCGAGGCGCAGGTCGAGGGCGCCGAGGTCGCCCTCGCGTGCGGTTCGGGCGGCTGGCTGTCGGCGATGGGCACCGTGATACTCGGAAAGGACAAGGCATGACGAACGTGACCACTCCCGCGACGGAGGGCCGGCCGGTCCCGCTGCTCGACGCGGCCGGTCGCCCGTACTGGGAGGCCACCATCCGGGGCGAGCTGCTGGTGCAGGAGTGCCCCGGCTGCGGCCACCGCCAGTTCTACCCGCGTCAGATCTGCGTCGAGTGCGGTGACACGCCCGGCTGGCTGACCACGGCGGGCAAGGGCACCGTGCACACGTTCTCGGTGGTGCGCCAGCAGGGCGCCTACCCGTTCAACCAGTGGACGCCGTACGCGGTCGCGATCGTGGAGCTCGACGAGGGCCCCCGCGTCATGGGCAACGTGATCGGCTGCGAGGTCGACGAGGTCCGCATCGGGATGCGGGTCGAGGTCGAGTTCGTCCCGCTGAACGACGAGGCGTCGCTGCCGTTCTGGCGGCCTGTGGCCGGCTGAGCCGTCCGGAGGCACACGGAAGCCGGGAGGGGGCGTCCCCCTCCCGGCTTCCGCGCGTCTCAGGCGAACGCCGGCACCGGCGACCCCGGCAGGGCCGGCAGGCGCGACGACAGCCAGTCGGCGATCAGGTCGAGGGTGGGGCCGGGATCGTCCGACTGGAGGTGCTCGGCGCCGCCATCCTCGCGGGTGAAGACGCGCAGCCGCTTGTCGGCCGAGCCCGCGGCCTCGAAGGCGCGGCGCGCGTCCGCGACCGGGATCTCCCGGTCGTCCTCGCCGTGCACGATCAGCAGCGGCTGCCTCACCCGTGGCCAGACGTCGGCGAGCGTCCACAGTTTCAGCCGCTCCAGCGCCTCCTGGACCGTGCCCGTGCCCGTCACCCAGGGCAGGAACCACCGCGTCGGCTCCTCGGCCGAGCCCTCGTCCCAGCGCCGCCGCCACAGCGCGCCGCAGTCCCAGCTGCCCGCCCAGGAGACGCAGGCCGAGACCCTCGGCTCGAACGCCGCCGAGCGGGCGGCGTAGTAGCCGCCGAAGCTGACGCCGAGCACGGCGACGTGCCGGGCGTCCACGTCGTGGCGGGTCTGGAGATGGTCGATGATGGCCGCGGTCGGCACCTCGTAGTCCGGGCGGGACGGCACGCCGCGCAACCGGATCAGCTCCCCGGTGCCGGGGGTGTCGATGACCAGGCAGGTGATGCCGCGCCGGGCGAACGTGTCGCCCACCGTCGCGTAGAGCATCTCCTTGGTCAGGTCGAGCCCGCCGTACACGATGACCACCGGACGCGGGCCGGAGGCGTCCGGCGCGATCAGGTAACCGGGCAGCGTGCCGTCGGGGGAGTCGACGTGGATGCGCACCAGCGGGAAGGTTCCGCAGTCCAGGGCGTTCCCGAAGGCCTGCAGGGACGCGGCGTAACTCTCCGACTTGGTCGGCCCCGGCGGGATCTGCCGCTGGCCGGCCGCGTGGTAAACCGACGCGCGCAGATAGCGACGGCCGGCCGCCGCCAGATAGCCGGCCGCGGCGTCGGCCGCGGCGAGCGCCTCCTGCTGGTGCGCCATGCCGGCCCAGGCGGCGGCCCAGGCGTCCAGGCCGGCCTCCGGCGCGTCGCGCAGCGGGCCGAGCCAGCGCCCCAGGTCAGCGAGTGAGCCGCCGGCCATCAAGGCCAGGTTCACGCTCGACGACCGGACGTGGTCGCCCGGGAAGAACTCGAACACGGCGACTCCTTCGCGGAACGGTCCGACGCCGCGAGCCCTCACGCCGCGCGGATCCTGCGTACTTCTCATCAGTCACATGTACAAACGGTTGTTCTCAGGGCGGCGTTACCCGGCGCGCCTGCGGGCGGGGCGGCTCAGGTCGTGGCCCACTGCGCGCGCGGACGCTCCTCGGGGCCGGCCAGGCCGCCGATCTCCGGGTAGACCTTGGTGGCCATCAGCTCCATCTCGCGGATCAGGTCGTCGGTCGGCTGCTGCGCCCAGTGCCAGATCAGCACGGAGTACTCGTACGGGACCTGCTCCCATTCGGCGGCGAACTGGGCCTTCGCCTGGTCGACGGTGCCGCCGAGGAACAGGCCCGAGTCCTTGACCGCCTGTACGACGTCGCCGTTCACCGGCATCTTCTTCTTGAAGAACTTCGCGTAGAAGTTCTCGAAGATGTCCGCGTCGTAGTCCCGCAGGGCCCGGTCGTACGCCGCAGGGGAGTCGGTGATGTGCGGCCAGCGCACCGGAGCCTGGTTCGCGCCGAGCGGCACCGGGTGGCCGGACTTGGCGGCCTCCTCGGCGTAGATCTTCGCGAACTCCTCGGTCTTCGCCGCGGGGGAGAAGCTGGTGACGACGAAGCCGTTGCGCGCGCAGTACCGGATCGACTCCTCCGAGCTCGACGACGCCACGAACACCGGCGGGTGCGGCCGCTGGTACGGCGGCGGCGTGACCGAGATCTTCCGGATGGCGCCGTTCTCGTCGACCTCGTCCAGCGCGCCCATCAGCGACGCGGTGTCCGTGGCCGGATAGGTGGTGATGCCGGTGTCGTACGGGAACGGCACCTGGATCCTGGAGCCCTTGAAGTCGAAGGAGTCCTCGGTCCAGGCCTTGAGCATCAGCTCGACCTGCTCCTCGAAGATGCTGCGGTTCTTCTGGTCGGCCGAACCGCCGTCGGACAGCGTGGCCGGGGTGCCCAGGTGCTGCCCGAGCACGTCGGTCCAGCGCGACTGGTAGCCGCGGCTGACCCCGGCCCAGAACCGGCCCTCCAGCATGTGGTCGAGCATCGCGCACTCCTCGGCCACCCGGATCGCGTCCTGGGTGCCGAGCACGTAGCCGTTGGTGCCGACGTTGATGCGGCTCGTCTGCGCTCCCAGCCAGGCGTTCACCACGCCGGGCGAGGGGGCGACCTCGTACCCCTCGGAGTGGAAATGATGCTCGATCCCGGCGATGCCCCAATAGCCCAGGTCCTCGGCGGCCTTGGCGATCCTCGCCCAGTCGCGCATCACCTTCTGGAACTCGTCCCGATCGCGGCCCAGCGGGCGCCGGGCGGCGCGCCCCGCGGCACCGCCTTCGGCGGGAATGACCGGATAGAGCTGCACGATCGCCTTGACACTCAAATCTCGCTCCTCAGGCTAGTGACCGGATACATCGCAGCCATCCAACGGGCGCGTAGTTACCGGGCCGTTCTCCGTGGCCGTTAATGACGGAGTAACGCGCCCGCACATAGACCTGCGGCACGACAAGCCCGGCAGCCGGCCGCGATCTACGGAGGGTTCTGATGAGGATTTGCCGCTTCACGCCGCACGGCTGGCCGGAGGCAGAGGTGCGGTCCGGCGCCGCGGTCGGAGCGCTCGACGCGCCGGTCATCGTCGACCTGGCCTCCCTCCTCGCCTCGGAGATCGTCGCGGACGGCGGCGAGCCCGGCCGCGCCGCCGAACTCGCCCGCGCCACCTTCCCCGGCAGCACGGTCGCTCTGCTCGGCTCAGGCGGCCGGGCCCAGCGCGAGGCCGAGCGGCTCCTCGCCGCTCTCGGCGACCCCGCGGCGGCGCTGCGGCAGACCGGCCCGCTCGGGCCGCACGCCCACGCGCGCGAGGCGGTGCGCCTGCTCGCCCCGGTCGACCGCCCGCCGGCGCTGCGCGACTTCTTCGCCTTCGAGGACCACATGGTCAACGCGCTGCGCAACCTCGGCAGGGAGGTCCCGCGGGCGTGGTACGAGGCCCCCTCCCACTACGTGACCCGCAGCGCGTCGGTGTTCGGCCCCGACGAGACCGGCCAGTGGCCCGCGTACACCGAGAAGCTCGACTACGAGCTGGAGTTCGCGATCGTCATCGGCAGGCGCGGCCGTGACATCCCGCCCGAGCGGGCCTGGGACCACATCGCCGGGCTCACCATCTTCAACGACCTGTCCTGCCGCGACGTCCAGCGCCGCGAGATGGGCACCGCCGTCGGCCCGGCCAAGACCAAGGGCTTCGACCGCGGCTGCGCCACCGGGCCGTATCTCGTCACCGTCGACGAGATCCCGCGCCCGTTCCAGGCCGGCATGCGGGCCTTCGTCAACGACGAGCTGTGGTCGCAGGGCTCCGCCGGGTCGATCCACTGGTCCATCGAGCAGCTCGTGGCGCACGCCTCGGCGGGGGAGACGCTGCTGCCCGGCGACCTGCTCGGCTCGGGGACGGTGGGCACCGGCGCCGGGATCGAGATCGACCGCTGGATCAAGCCGGGAGACGTGATCCGGCTGGAGATCGACGGGCTCGGCGCGCTGGAGACCCGCGTGGAGCGCGCGGGGGACGCCTGATGCGTCCGGCGATCCTGCGCGAGCGGGACGTGCCGATCGAGCTCCCGGACGGCGTCGTGCTCCGCGCCGACGTCTACCGCGACCCGGCCGCGGGACCGCGCCCGGTGCTGCTGCAGTACACCGCGTACGACAAGTCGAACTGGGCCTCCGTCTACGGGGTGATCAATCCGGAACGGGCGGTCGACCACGGCTTCGCCGTCGTGGTCGTGGACGCGCGCGGCCGGTTCCGCTCCGGCGGCGACGAGCCGTTCCGCCCGTTCGCCCGCTCCGGCGAGGACGCCGCCGCGTGCGTCGCCTGGGCGGCGGCGCAGCCGTGGTCGAGCGGCGCGGTCGGCATGTACGGCGCGTCGAACAACGGCGTCCCCCAGTGGCAGGCGCTGCGGCACCGGCCGCCGGCGCTGCGCACGATCGTGCCGCACTTCACCGCGCCCGAGTACGGCGACGGCTGGGTCTGGCGCGGCGGCGCGTTCCGGCTCGGCTTCAACCTGTGGTGGAGCCTGGCGAACCTCGCCCCCGACCAGCTCCGCCGCGCGATCGCCCGCGACGGCGCCGCCGCGCACGAGGACACCGCGCAAGCGCTCGCCCGCGCCCTGCGCGACCCGGACACCGCCCTGCGGGCCCTGCCGCTGACGGACGTGCCCGCCCTGGACGACATCGCCCCCCACTACCGCGAGTGGCTCGCGCACCCGCCGGGCGACCCGTACTGGGACGAGCTCAGCGCCCGCGACGCGGTCGCCGCGACCGACCTGCCCGTGCTGCACGTCGCCGGCTGGTACAACGTGCACCTCGACGGCAACCTCGCCGCGTACGAGACGATCAAGGCGGCGGGCGGGCCGGCCGCGGAGCGGCAGCGCCTGATCATCGGCCCGTGGACGCAGTGGTCGCCCGCCCTGTTCGGCGACGCCTGCGGCCCCGAA
Organism: Nonomuraea sp. CA-218870; assembly: GCF_050936535.1. Lineage (NCBI taxonomy): Bacteria > Bacillati > Actinomycetota > Actinomycetes > Streptosporangiales > Streptosporangiaceae > Nonomuraea > Nonomuraea sp. CA-218870. The sequence continues at coordinate 1,235,112 of NZ_JBNJMN010000002.1, forward strand.
CGGCGTTTCCCCGCCGCGATCGACATGGAAGGGCTGCAGCTCGCCTGGTTCGCGCAGCACCTGGCCGGCGCCGCGGGACCCGGGCTGCCGCCGGTGCGGGTGTTCGTGATGGGCGTGGACGAGTGGCGCGACGAGCGGGAGTGGCCGCCCGCCCGCGCCCGCGCCACCCCCTGGTTCCTGCACAGCGGGGGAGCCGCGAACTCGCGCCACGGGGACGGCCGCCTCGCCCCCGAGCCTCCCGAGGGGCCGCAGCCGCCCGACACGTTCCGGCACGACCCGCGCGACCCCGTGCCCACCCGCGGCGGCGCGACCTACCTGCCGAACCCGGCCGCGAACTCCGGCCCGATGGACCAGAGCGCGGTCGAGGACCGCGACGACGTCCTCGTCTACAGCAGCGACCCGCTGACCGCCCCGGTCGAGGTCATCGGCCCCGTGCGCGCCGTGGTCCACCTGACCGCCGGCGGCCCCGCCATGGACGTGACGGCCAAGCTCGTCGACGTCCACCCCGACGGCCGCGCGTTCCTGCTCTGCGACGGCATCCGGCGGGTGAGCGCCGCCGAGGTCGCCGCCGCCGGATCCGGGCCGGTGCGGGTCGAGGTCGACCTGATCGCCACCGCCAACGTCTTCCTGCCGGGCCATCGCGTCCGGCTGGAGATCGCCGGCAGCTCCTTCCCCGCGTACGACCGCCACGCCGGCACCGCGGACGGCGCCGCCGCCACCCCGGACGACCTGCGCCCCGCGCCGCGGACCGTGTTCCACGACGCCCGCCACCCGTCGGCGCTCGTGCTCCCCGTCGTCCCCGGCCGGTGACGGCCGCGTGCCCGGGCGGTCAGGACACCGGCGACCCGCATCGACGACAAGGAGACGACGGCCATGCCGACCGACGAACCCCAGGGCCTGATCCCGATGCTCCCCGTGGAGGAGGCGGCGCGGACCGCCGTCGAGGCCGGCCTGCGCGAGGAGCTGTCGCGCATCCACTTCTACCGGCTGCTGCTGAACTCGCCGCAGTCGGCCCGCGTGGAGAACGAGATCAACGACCGCATCCTCTGGGAGGGCAGGCTCACCGTCAGGCCGGAGGCGACCCGGCTGCGCGAACTCGCGATCATGCGCGTGGCGTGGGTGACCGGCTCGGCCTACCTGTGGGCGCACCACTACGCGCCGACCGTCGACGTCGACCTGCCGGGCAGACGCCCCGCCGACGTGCTCGGGGTGCGCGAAGGCGCCGCCCACGCGGGCTTCGGGCCCGCCGAACGCGCCGTGATGCGCGCGGCCGACGAGATGGTACGCGACGACAGTATCTCCGAGCGGACCCTGGACGACCTGAAGGAGGTGCTCGCGAACGACGGCGAGGTCGTCGAGATCTGCTACGTCATCGCGATCTGGCGGGCGCTCACCATGCTCATGGACACCTTCCAGGTGCCGCTGGAACCGGGCTATGCGGAATGGGCGCCCGACGGCCGGCGGCCCGGCGACCACGACGCGGAGGCCGGGCGGTGAGCAGGTTCGAGGACTACCGGGACCGGTTCGGCGACGTGCGGATGGAGCGGCACGACGGCATCCTCCAGGTGACCCTGCACACCGACGGCGGGTCGCTGAAGTGGACCGAGCGCGCGCATCGCGAGCTGCCCGAGGCGTTCCGGCAGATCGCCACCGACCCGGACAACCGCGTCGTCATCCTCACCGGCAGCGGCCCCGACTTCCTCACGGAGATGGCGTTCGAGCGGCGCAACACGACCCCGCAGGGCTGGGACCGGGTGGCGCACGAGGGCCGGCACCTGCTCTTCGACCTGCTGGACATCGAAGTGCCGGTCATCGCCGCGGTGAACGGCCCGGCCACCGAGCACGCCGAGCTCGCCCTCCTGTCGGACATCGTCCTCGCCTCCGAGACCGCCACGTTCGCCGACCACCAGCACGTCGTCGCCGGGGTGGTGCCCGGCGACGGGGTGCACCTCGTCTGGCCGTGGCTGCTGGGCATGAACCGGGCCCGGCACTTCCTGCTCACCGGGCGCACCATCGACGCCCGCGAGGCCCTCGACCTCGGCCTGGTGGCGGAGGTGCTGCCGCCGGACCGGCTGCTCGACCGTGCCTGGGAGCACGCCCGTCTGCTCGCCGCCAACACCACGCTCATGCTCCGCTACACCCGCGCGTGCCTCACCATGCTGATCCGCCGCGAGCTGCAGTTCGGGCTCGCGCACGGGCTCGCGCTGGAATCCCTCGCCGCCGTCGACGCCCGCTCCTTCCCCCGGGGGCCGGCCTGATCCGCGCCGGGGCGCGCCCGCGTCCGTACGGCGGGTGCCCACCACCCGCCGTACGGACGCCGCTCCTACCTGATGGCTTCGCCGGTGAACAGGGCGCTGATCGGAGCGGGCTCGTGACGGGTGGCGTCCCCGCCGAAGAGCTCCTCGCGGAAGCGCGTGCTCGTCCCCGGCGACCACTCCTCCGGCTGCCGGACCTCCCGTACGGGCGACCACGTGCGCATCCGCTGGACCACGTCGCCGGCGACCACGAAGACCTGGCCGGTGACGTCTTCGCCGGACGGGCCGGCCAGCCAGGCGACCAGCGCGGCGACCCGCTCGGGCGGCAGCGCCCCGGCGCCGCCGGGCAGCGTGCCGAACGCGGCCTCGCTCATCGGGGTGCGGGCCCGAGGGGCGATCGCGTTGACGCAGACCCCGTGGCGGGAGAGTTCGGCGGCGAGGGTCAGGGTCAGCGTGGCGAGGCCCGCCTTGGCCGCCGCGTAGTTGCTCTGGCCGGCGTTGCCGTACAGCCCCGACTCGCTGCTCGTGTTGATGATCCGCCGGCCCGCGCGCCGCGGCCGCGCGCGCCAGTGCCGGGCCAGGGCGCGGCACATCCGGAACGGCGCGGTCAGGTTCACGGCGAGCACCGTGTCCCAGTCGGCGTCGTCCAGGTTGAAGACCATGCGATCACGGACCACGCCGGCGTTGTTGACCAGGACCGAGACCGGCACCCCGGTGTCCTCGGCGACCGCCAGGACGTCCTCGGCCGCTCCCGGCTCGGCGAGGTCGCCGCGCCAGGAGACGGCTGCGCCGCCCGCGTCGCGGATCTCGTCCACCACCGGCCCGGCGTCCGCCCGGTCCACGCACACCACGGCGGCCCCGCGCCGGGCGAGCAACCGCGCCTCGGCGGCGCCGATGCCCTGCGCGGCTCCGGTGACGACGCAGGCGCGCCCCGTCAGGTCGAATTCCTCATACGGGCCGGGTGAAAACATCATGCCGTTCTCCACGCGCTGTGCATCGAATTCCGCCGAGGATTTCCGGTCGGATCGTCATCGATTATAGGACTTTTGCGCGGAGTGATACAGGAATTCTCTTGGCGAAATTCAAAGGCCGTGGCCTGCTGAAACGCCGCTTCAGGTGTTTTCTTTCCGTGCTTTCGTATATTCGTTTCCGGATAATGGTGGAAGGCGGTCAGCGCCAGCCGAGTGCCGGGGCGACGTGGGTCAGGACCGAGGAGATCAGGTGGGCGTTGTAGTCCACGCCGAGCTGGCTGGGCACCGTCAGCAGGAGCGTGTCGGCCGCGGCGATCGCCTCGTCGGCGGCCAGCTCCTTGACCAGCACGTCCGGTTCGGCGGCGTAGGTGCGCCCGAACACGGCCCTGGTGGTGGCGTCGATGAAGCCGACCTGGTCGGAGCTGTCGCGCTCGTGGCCGAAGTACGCGCGGTCCGTCTCGTTGACGATCGGCATGATGGAGCGGCTCACCGACACCCGCGGCTCGCCCTCGTGCCCGGCCTCCTTCCACGCCTCCCGGTAGGCCGCGATCTGCTCCGCCTGCTGCACGTGGAACGGTTTGCCGTTCTCGTCGTCCTTGAGCGTGGAGCTCATCAGGTGCATGCCGAGCCCGGCGGCCCACTTGGCGGTGGCGTTGGAGCCGGAGCCCCACCAGATCCGCTGCCGCAGCCCTTCGGCGTGCGGTTCGAGGCGCAGCAGCCCCGGCGGGTTGGGGAACATGGGCCGCGGGTTCGGCTGGGCGAACCCCCTGCCCTCCAGCACCTGGAGGAAGACCTCGGCGTGCCTGCGCGCCAGGTCCGCGTCGGTTTCGCCCTCGGCCGGCTCGTAGCCGAAGTAGCGCCAGCCGTCGATCACCTGCTCGGGTGATCCGCGGCTGATGCCGAGCTGGAGCCGGCCGCCCGCGATGAGGTCGGCCGCGCCGGCGTCCTCCGCCATGTAGAGGGGGTTCTCGTACCGCATGTCGATGACGCCCGTGCCGATCTCGATCCGGCTCGTCCGCGCGCCGACGGCCGCCAGCAGCGGGAACGGGCTCGCGAGCTGCCGGGCGAAGTGGTGGACGCGGAAGTAGGCGCCGTCGGCCCCGAGCTCCTCGGCGGCCACCGCCAGCTCGATCGACTGCAGCAGGGTGTCGGCCGCGCTGCGCGCCTTCGAGTGCGGCGACGAGGACCAGTGCCCGAAGCTCAGGAAACCGATGTTCTTCATACGCGAGTCAACCTTCCTCGCGTCAAGGACATTCCATGACATTCGGGCCCCGGGTACGGCGGTTGCTCCCAGAACGCCGTACCCGGGGCCCGGTTCACACGGTGGTCGGAGCCGGCCGCCCCGATCCGTGTCGTCCGATCCCTACTGCAGGGTCAGCAGGCCCGGCCGGTAGGGCAGGAGGCCGTAGTCGCCGCCGGAGCTGGGGCTGCGGCCCTGGTAGAGGAGTTGCAGGTTGCAGGGGTCGACGGTCATGGTCTGGTCGGCGCTGGTGCGGAGCAGCTCGCCGTGGCTGATGTCGTTGGTCCAGGTGGCGCCGCTGTTGGCCTTGCCGGCGAACGGGTTGCTCTCGGAGGTGGCCTGCGGGGTCCAGGAACCGTTCAGGCTGGTGGCCGTGAACGAGCGGAAGTAGCGGCCCTGCGAGCCGATCGCCTCGACGATCATGAGGTACCGGTTCTGGCCCTGCAGCTTGTAGACCTGGACGGCCTCGAACAGGTTGTTCGTCGAGTCACTCATGATCACCGTGGAGGTGGAGCCGAAGCTGCCCGGGAAGTTCCCGATGGGCATGCTGGCCCGGTAGATCCTGCCGTTGTCCCCGGCGAAGAACAGGTACATGTTGCTGCTGTCACCGATGAGCGCCTGGTCGATGGGGCCGGTCGAGGAGTTGGAGATGCTTCCGGAGAAGAGCACCTGCTCCGAGGACCAGCCGTTCGGGTTGGTGGGGTCGCTCGACGTCCGGTACGAGAAGGCGGTCCCGCCCCACTGGTAGGCGAGGACCCAGATGTTGCGCGGGGCGAAGTAGAAGAGCGTGGGCGCGACGGTGCTGGAGTTCATCGTGTTCTGGCTGGCGGTGGCCATCTCGGACCAGTTGGTGAAGAGGCTGAAGTTCATCGAGCCCCATCGGGTGCCGAAGTCGTGCGTCGTGGCGTACACGAGCTGCCTGCCGTTGTAGGGCGCGACGGTGAAGTCCTTGAGGGAGACCCAGCCCGACTTCGGCTGCGCCAGCGGTCCGGTCGAGGTCCAGCGGTAGGTCGACGGGAGTGCGCACGTGCCCGGGTCAGGGTCGGGGTCGCCGCCGCCGTCCATCTTGACGAGTTGCCACTGCTGGTTGTTGCCGCCCCAGTCGTCGTACTGGACGATGTTGGCGCCGTCGGCGGTGGAGGCGCCTTGGACTTCGAGGGCCTTGTTGCTGTGGCGGGAGATGAGGCGGACGTGGCCGTCGGAGCTGTCGGCGAGTCGCCATTGCTGGTTGGTGCCGTTGTGGTCGGTCCATTGGACGATGGAGCCGCCGTTGGCGGTGGAGAAGTTGTAGACGTCGAGGACCTTGCCGGAGTGGCGGGACTTGAGGCGGTAGTAGCCGCCGCCGGAGTCGACGAACTGCCATTGCTGCTGGTTCTGGTTGTTCCTGGTCCATTGGGTGATGCGGGCGCCGTCGTTGGTGGCGAGGTTGTAGAGGTCCAGGGCCTTGCCGCTGTTGCGGTTGACCAGGACGTACCAGGCGTTGGTGTCGACGGTCGCCGCGTGGGCGGCCTGCGTCTGAAGGGCGATGAACAGGCTCGCCACCAAGGTGGCCACCGTCGCGAGGACGGCCAGGGGTTTGAACTTCATCATGTGCTCCGATTCGCCTTTCTGCGTCGGTCTTCGGGGGCCGATCTGTCGGAGGTCCGTGTCAGGGGGTGGTGAGGTCGAAGCGGCGCACGGTCACCGCGCCGCCGAGGGCCTGGGTGGCGTGGTTGAAGATGCCGAAGCGGTAGCCCATGAAGAACTGCCAGGCGTTGTTCAAGGTGAAGGCCGGGCCGAGGCTGGTGAAGGTGCTGCCGTCGGTGCTGTAGGAGAAGCGGGCCTGCCGTCCGGAACCGGGCCGGATGTCGGCGCTGACCCGCAGCCAGATCCGCCCGCCCGAGATGTTCGCGCTCGCCGCCTCGGTGCCGGTGCCGGTGGTCTGCCATGAGCTGTTCATGGTCAGGCCGTTGGTCATCACGACCCGGTTGACGCCGTTGTCGCGCTTGACGCCGATCCAGGCCGACTGGTCGCGCAGCATGGCCAGCCCGGCGCGGTCGCCGTTGGCCATCTGCGAGTAGTCCAGCTCGATCGTCGCCGTCGACGACGGGCCCTGGATGCGGTGGGTCAGGGTGTTGCGGGCGTTGTAGAGGTCGCCGGTGACGGTCGCGGTCTGCAGGCGCAGGCCGTTGCCGGTGGAGAAGCGGCTGGTGTCGGGGTTGTGGTTCCACTCCCAGCGGTGGCCGAGCGTGGCGGAGGTGAAGGTGTCGGGTCCGATCATGGGGGCGACGGTCCGGCTGGTCTGGATGTTCGGCTTCGGGTAGGTGGCCCCCCAGCCGCCGTTGACCGTCTGCACCACGGGCCAGTCGCCGGTCCAGGTGATCGGTGCGAGCGCCGGGACGCGCCCGCCGGGGTAGGCGTCGACGAACGACATGTAGTACCAGTCGCCGTTCTGGGTCTGGACGAGCCCGCCCTGGTGGGGCACGCCGCCGCCGGAGATGGGGCCGGGCATGTCGAGCAGGACCTGACGCATCTCGTACGGGCCCCACGGCGAGGTGGAGCGGAGCACGTACTGGCCGTTGGCGGGGCGGGTCAGCCAGATGTAGTAGTAGCCGCCGCGCTTGTAGAAGCGGGCGCCCTCCAGGGTGCCGACGCTGCTCGGCGTCTGGAACACCTGCTGCGCGCGCACCTGGCTGAGCCCGTCGGCCGAGAGCTGGGCCACGCTGATGGTGCCGTTGCCGTAGGCGACGTACATGGTGTCGTCGGTGTCGATCAGGAGGCCGGCGTCGTAGTAGCAGTTGTTGATCCGCGAGCGCTTGGTCCACGTGCCGTCCACGACGGAGGCGGTGTAGACGTAGGTCCGGTTGAACTCGACGCAGCCCATCCAGTAGTAGGTGCTGTTGCTGGGCCGGTAGTTCAGGGTCGAGGCCCAGATGCCCTTCACGTACGCCCGGCCGCCGGACAGGTCGTAGGCGGCGGAGTCGAAGTCGAGCCTCGGGACCGAATGCCCCGCGTACTCCCAGTCGACCAGGTTGTAGGAGCGCAGGATCGGCGCGCCCGGCGAGTAGTGCATCGTCGAGGCCGAGTAGTAGTAGGCGTCGCCGACCCGGATGATGTCGCCGTCGGCGAAGTCCTGCCACACGACCGGGTTGGCGTAGGTGCCTCCGGGGCCGGGGTCGCCGCCGCCGTCGATCTTGACGAGTTGCCACTGCTGGTTGTTGCCGCCCCAGTCGTCGTACTGGACGATGTTGGCGCCGTCGGCGGTGGAGGCGCCTTGGACTTCGAGGGCCTTGTTGCTGTGGCGGGAGATGAGGCGGACGTGGCCGTCGGAGCTGTCGGCGAGTCGCCATTGCTGGTTGGTGCCGTTGTGGTCGGTCCATTGGACGATGGAGCCGCCGTTGGCGGTGGAGAAGTTGTAGACGTCGAGGACCTTGCCGGAGTGGCGGGACTTGAGGCGGTAGTAGCCGCCGCCGGAGTCGACGAACTGCCATTGCTGCTGGTTCTGGTTGTTCCTGGTCCATTGGGTGATGCGGGCGCCGTCGTTGGTGGCGAGGTTGTAGAGGTCCAGGGCCTTGCCGCTGTTGCGGTTGACCAGGACGTACCAGGCGTTGGTGTCGACGGTCGCCGCGTGGGCGGGGGACGCCTGGGGCGTGAGGAACACGCCCAGGAGAAGCAGGGACGAGAGAGCAACGAGCACGCGCCTCACAGGAACCTCCAGAGGGTGTCGTTCGCGCCGGGCACGGTGTGCGGGGACGCCGCCGGGGGCCCGGGACCTCGGCTGTCATGCTGTTAGCGCTAACATTTCAATCGCGAGAAGAGCGTTGCGATCCGGCCGTCGATCGGGTTGTCGCGAAGTACATCCGACGGTCCGGCCCGCCGTCAACGCGAGCCCCCTCCCGGCGGATCCGCCGGGAGGGGGGAAGGTCTTTCCTCCTGGAGTTTCACCCCCGGAAGGATCGCGTCGAACCGCTCGTGCGGCTGAAAGTTTCACCGCGTCCCCGGGTGCGCCGGTCCTGGGGAGGGGAGCGGTCACCGCCTCGCGGAAGCCCGCCCCCGCCCCTCGGGACGGCCCTACGACGCGTTGTAGGTCCACCTCTGGTTGGCGCCGCTGTGGCAGCTGTACAGCTGCAGCCCCGTGCCGTTGCCGGTGCCGGCACCGACGGCGTCGAGGCACAGTCCGGACTGGACGCCGGTGATGCTGCCGTTGGAGTTGACGCGCCACTTCTGGTTGTCGCCGCCCCAGCAGGAGTAGATCTGGATTCTGGCGCCGTTGCCGGTGCCGGCCGCGTCCAGGCACTTGTTGCCGTACACGCGCAGTTCTCCTGATGAGGTCTGGCTCCACTGCTGGTTGGACTGGCCGTTGCAGTCCCACAGTTGCACCGCGGTGCCGTCCGCGGTGGCGGCGTTCGGCACGTCGACGCAGCGGTTGGAGGCCGCGCCCCTGATCTGCCCGACGCCCGGGGTGGGTGTCGGGTCGGGGTCGGGGTCGGGGTCCGGGTCCGGGTCCGCGGCGTTGAGGGCGTTGAGGACCGAGGTGTAGGCGGCCTTCTTGTTGCCGTTGCGGTCGAAGAGCAGGGGGCTGGTGTTCTCGCCCAGCCAGGAGTCGCTGTCGCGGACGCCCCACACGGTGATGCCGGTGCAGCGGGGGACGGCCAGGCAGTCGTTGGTCACGTTGGCGTAGGTGGTCGCCGAGCCGCCCTGGATGTCCAGCTCGGTGATCTGTACGTCGACGCCGAGGGCGGCGAAGCTCTGGATGGTGGTGCGGTAGTTGCTGTTGTAGGGGCTGTTGCTGTTGAAGTGCGACTGCAGGCCGACGCAGTCGATCGGCACGCCGCGGGCCTTGAAGTCGCGGACCATGTTGTAGACGCCCTGGGTCTTGGCCCAGGTCCAGTTGTCGATGTTGTAGTCGTTGTAGCAGAGCTTGGCGGCCGGGTCGGCGGCGCGTGCGGTGCGGAAGGCGACCTCGATCCAGTCGTTGCCGGTGCGCTGCAGGTTGGAGTCACGCCGGCCGCCGGAGTTGCCGTCGGCGAAGGCCTCGTTGACCACGTCCCAGGCGTAGATCTTGCCCCGGTAGTGGTTCATCACGCCGTTGATGTGATCGATCATCGCCTGGCGCAGCGTGCCGCCCGACAACGACTGCATCCAGCCCGGCTGCTGGTTGTGCCAGGCCAGGGTGTGCCCGCGCACCCGCTTGCCGTTCTGCACGGCCCAGTTGTAGACCCGGTCACCGGCGCTGAAGTTGAACTGACCCCGGTTGGGCTCGGTGGCGTCGATCTTCATCTCGTTCTCGGCCGTCACCATGTCGAACTCGCGGTTCGCGATCGTCGTGTACGCCGAATCGCCGAGCTTGCCCGAGGCGATCGCGGTGCCGAAGTACCGCCCGCTCTGCTGGGCCGCCGCGCCGAGCGTGGTCGCCGCGGCGTCCGCGGGGAGCGGCACCGTCAGGGCCGCGACCAGGCCGATCGCGCCGGCCGCGCCGGCGATGAGAGCCCGGCGGCGCCCGCTGAGCGGGTGCCGGTGGGCAGGTGGGGACATGCGCATGACTGAGCCTCCATAAGTGGATCGGAGAGGAAAGCGCGCGGGACACGCCCGCATGACCCGACGCCGCGCCACGGGGAACGCGCACCACAAGGGCGTCGTGACGGCGATCCCTGCCGCGCACCACCGATCCGGCAGGGGAGATCGCCTCGAGGACTCAGTGTGAGAATCTGGCCGAAACTTGTCAAGGAATCAATGAAATCTTTCGGCGTACGGCCCTCGCCCGATCAGGTTTTCACCGGTGCGGTATCCCGATCAGGCAGGTCGAAAGTTTCGGCTAGCGGGACCAGCGGAGTGGGATGAAAGTTTCACGGCGCCGCCTTCGCCGGCCGGGTGCGGCCGTTCCCGGTAACCCCAGGTCGGCCCGGGGAGCGGCGGCGTCCTCCGGCCGCCCCCGGGATGGGGCGCCTTGACATGACCTTTCCCGCTCGTATTTGCTCCGGGACGCCACCACCTCCCGCCGCCCCGAGGAGGAGCCCGACCAGCACATCCCTGCGTTAGCGCTCACAACCCGGCCTGCGCCGGGGACACGCGGCGCTCACGACCACGGCGACGCGAGATCCGCACAGGCACCCTGCGGCCCTCGCCTCCGCCCAGCTCACCGCCGCTGAACGGCCGGCGGGGGCCAGAGTGAAGAAAGGGGCAGGATTGAACCCGCGTCCTCGCGCGTACGCCACCATCGGAGCCGGCGTGGCCGCTCTGGTCATGGTCATGGCCGCCGCACTGTCCATGGTCCTCACCACTGCCCCGCGAGCGTCGGCGGCGGTACTCACCGAAGTCACCGGCTTCGGGGCCAATCCCGGCGGCCTGCGGATGTACCTCTACGTCCCCGACCGGCCGGCGTCCCGGCCCGGCGTCCTGGTGGCGATGCACGGCTGCAACGGCTGGGCCCAGGGATTCCACCAGGGGACCGAGTTCGCCTCGCTGGCCGACCGGCACGGTTTCATCGTCGTCTACCCGCAGGCGAACAAGAGCGCCAACGGCATGTCGAACTGCTTCGACGTGTGGTCCGACGAGGCCCTGCGCCACGGCGGCGGCAGCGACCCGGTGTCGATCGTCTCCATGGCCACCTACGCGCTGCAACGCTACAACGGCGACCCCGAGCGGGTGTTCGCCACCGGCTTCTCCTCCGGCGCCATGGAGACCCTCAACCTGCTCGCCACGTATCCGGACGTGTTCAAGGCGGGCGCGCCGTTCGCGGGCGTCCCCTACGCCTGCCTCGGGCCCGCCGGCTGCGGGGACAAGACGCCGCAGCAGTGGGGCGACCTGGTACGCAACGCCTACCCCGGCTACACCGGGCCCCGGCCGCGGGTGATGGCCTGGCACGGCACCGCCGACTCGGTGCTGCCCTACACGATGCTGCAGGAAGAGGTCGACCAGTGGACCAACGTGCACGGGCTGAGCCAGACCCCCACGACCACTGACAGCCCGCAGTCCGGATGGACGCGCCGGGTCTTCGGCGCCGGGCAGGTCGAGGCGTACACCATCACCGGCGCCGGCCATGACCTGCCGCGACCCGGGATGGCCGCGTACGCCATCCGCTTCTTCGGCCTGGACGGCGGCTCACCGACGACGACACCGACGGTCACGCCGACGGTCACGCCGACGGCGCCCGGCGGCGACACCGGCCCGATCAGGGGCGCGGCCTCCGGCCGCTGCGTCGACGTGCCGAACGCCGCCACCGCGGACGGCACCGCGGTGCAACTGTGGGACTGCAACGGCCAGTCCAACCAGCAGTGGAGCCAGACCTCATCGGGAGAACTGCGCGTGTACGGCAACAAGTGCCTGGACGCGGCCGGCACCGGCAACGGCGCCAGAATCCAGATCTACTCCTGCTGGGGCGGCGACAACCAGAAGTGGCGCGTCAACTCCAACGGCAGCATCACCGGCGTCCAGTCCGGGCTGTGCCTCGACGCCGCGGGCGCCGGCACCGCCAACGGCACGCGCCTGCAGCTCTACGCCTGCCACAGCGGCGCCAACCAGCGCTGGACCCGCCTCTGACCGGTGGCCCCTGCCGGGTCCGGCGACCAGGTGTTCGTCGTCGACGATGAGGATCTTGGTCATGGCGTCATGGTGGCGGCGTGGACGGGCATGCTGACGATCATGGTGAGGCCGCCTCCCGGTGTCTCCTCGGGGGTGAGGGCGCCGCCCATGGCCTCGGTCAGGCCGCGGGCCAGGGCCAGGCCAAGGCCGACGCCGGTGCCGTTGTCGCGGTCGCCGAGGCGCTGAAAGGGCAGGAAGACCCGTTCGTGGTCCTCGGGCGGGATACCGGGGCCGCGGTCGACGACGCGGATCTCGACCCGGTCGTGGTGGCGGCCGGCGGTGAGCAGGACCGGGCGGGCCGCTGGGCTGTGGCGCACGGCGTTGGCCAGGAGGTTGACCAGGACCCGTTCCAGCAGGGCGGGGTCGGCGACGATGTCGGGCAGGCCGGCGCAGGCGTGGCTGGTGACGCGGTGGCGCAGGGGGCCGAGGTCGTCGAGGGCGCGGGGGATGATGTCGGCCAGGGCGACGGGCTGCGGGGACAGGCCGAGGGCGCCGGCCTGCAGGCGGCTCATGTCGAGGAGGTTGTCGACCAGGGTGTGCAGGCGGGTGAGGGATTCGCCGGCGGTGGCCAGCAGTTCGTCGCGGTCGTGATCGGTCCAGGTGATGTCGTGGCTGCGCAGGCTCTCGACGGCGGCTTTGGCGGCGGACAGGGGGGTGCGCAGGTCGTGGCTGACGGCGGCGAGCAGGGCGGTGCGCATCTTGTCGGCCGCGGCCAGGGGTTCGGCGCGTTCGGCCTGCTCGCGCAGGCGTTCCTGGCGCAGGGCGACGGCGGCCTCGGCGGCGAAGGCCTCCAGCACGCGCCGGTCGCCGGCGTCCAGCAGCCGGCCGCGGGCGGCCAGCACCAGTTCCTGGCTGATCACCACGTCGGTGTCGGCCGTGCCGGGCGCGGTGCAGGGAGGGCCGCCGGTGGTGGCGACGATCCGCCAGGCGCCGGAGTCGGACTGGTCGTGCGGGGCGGGTTCGCCGATGCGTTCGAGCAGGGTGACCGAGTCCAGGGTGAAGGTCTCGCGCAGCCGGGCCAGCAGCGACGGCAGCGCGGCCTGGCCGCGCAGGACGTGCCCGGCCAGGGTGGACAGCAGTTCGGCCTCGGCGCCGGCGCTGGCGGCTTGGCGGGTGCGGCGGGCGGCCAGGTCGACGACGGTGCTGACGGCGGCGGCGGTGAGGACGAACACGACCAGGGCGAGCAGGTTGTCCGGGTGGGCGATGGCCAGTTGCCCGGTGGGCTGGGTGAAGAACCAGTTGAGCAGCAGGGAGCCGCCCACGGCCGCGGCGATGGCGGGCCACAGGCCGCCGATGAGGGCGACGGTCACGACCAGGCACAGGAAGATCAGGATGTCGCTGGGCAGGTGGAGGGTGTCGCGGAAGGGGATCAGGGCGGCGGTAAGGGCGGGCAGGCCGGTGGCGGTGACGGCCCAGCCGGTCAGGCGGCGGGCGCGGGTCAGGGCGGCGCGGCCGCGGCGGGGGCGGCGGCCTTGTTTGACGTGGTCGTGGGTGACGAGGTGGACGTCGATGGAGCCGGAGCGGGCGGTGGTCTCCACGCCGACGCCGCGGGAGAGGATCTGGGCGAGGCGGCCGCGGCGGGAGGCGCCCAGGACGAGCTGGGTGGCGTTGACGCCGCGGGCGAAGTCGAGCAGGGCGCGGGGGATGTCGTGGCCGATGACCTGGTGGTAGGTGCCGCCCAGGTTCTCGATCAGGGTGCGCTGGCGGGTCAGGGTGGCGGGGTCGGCGCCGGTCAGGCCGTCGGCGGTGGTGACGTGGACGGCCAGCAGGTCGGCGGCCTTGGTGCGGGCGGCGATGCGGGCGGCCCGGCGGATGAGGGTGTCGCCTTCCGGGCCGCCGGTCAGGGCGACGACGACGCGTTCCCGGGTCTCCCAGGTGGTGGCGATGCCGTGGTCGGCGCGGTAGCGGTCGAGCTGCTCGTCGACCTTGCCGGCCACCCACAGCAGGGCCAGCTCGCGCAGGGCGGTGAGGTTGCCGACGCGGAAGTAGTTGGACAGGGCCGCGCTGACCTTCTCCGGGGCGTAGACGTTGCCGTGGGCCATGCGGCGGCGCAGCGCTTCGGGGGACATGTCGACCAGTTCGATCTGGTCGGCGCGGCGGACCACCTCGTCCGGGACGGTCTCGCGCTGGGGAACTCCGGTGATCTCCTGGACGACGTCGTTGACCGATTCCAGGTGCTGGATGTTGACGGTGGTGATGACGTCGATGCCGGCGTCGAGGATCTGGTCGATGTCCTGCCAGCGCTTGGCGTGGGGGGAGCCGGGCACGTTGGTGTGGGCGAGCTCGTCGATGAGGGCGACCTTGGGGGCGCGGGCGATGACGGCGGCCACGTCGAGTTCGGTGAAGGACGCGCCGCGGTGGACGACGGTCCTGCGGGGGATGACCTCCATGTCCTGCAGGAGGGCGGCGGTGCGGGGACGGCCGTGGGTCTCGACCAGGCCCACGACCACGTCCCGGCCGCGTTCCCTGGCCCGGCGGCCCTCGCCGAGCATCGCGTAGGTCTTGCCGACGCCGGGCGCCGCCCCGAGGTAGACCCGTAGCCGTCCGCGCATGTCAGCCTCGATCGAGGGCGAGGTTGAGTTCGAGCACGTCGACCGCCGGCTCGCCCATGAAGCCCAGCGTCCGCCCGGTGGTGTGCGCCGCGATCAGCGCCCTCACCCGGTCGAGGGCGAGGCCGCGTTCCCTCGCCACCCGGGGCGCCTGCAGCTCGGCGTAGGCGACGGAGATGTGCGGGTCCAGCCCGGAGCCGCCGGCCGTCACCGCGTCGGCGGGGACGGCCGGGGTCGCCGCGTCCCCCCGGACCGGGACGGTGCGGCCGGCCGCGTAGTCCTCGCCCGGACGGGCGCACTCCACCTTCAGCCCCTGGTACGTGGCGGTGAAGGGGGTCGCGGGGCAGGCTTGGTTGACGCTGACGGCGCGGTCGGGGAAGACCTTCAGCACCGCGCCCACCCCGTCCGGGGTGCAGTACGGGCGGGCGCCGCTGACCCCCTCCAGCTCGCCGACCGCCTTGGAGCGGGCGCAGACCCGGGTGAGCAGCGACTGCCTGCCCTCGTCCGCGGCGCCCGGCACCGGCCGCACGTCGACGACGTCCTCGGGACCGAGGTTGCCGGCCGAGGTGGCGGTCGGGTCGTAGCCGTCGCCGGCGGCGGACGGGCGGGACTGGAAGTACCCGGCGACCGGGTCTCCGTCGGCGTCGGTGAAGGACTGGCCGATGAGCGAGCTGCCCACGGCCTTGCCATCCTGGTGGATGATCGAGCCGTTGGCGTGGTCGTTGAAGAGCGCCTGGGCGACGCCGGTGGTGACGAGCGGGTAGATCAGGCCGAGCAGCACGGTCAGGACGGCGACCGCGCGGAGCGCGGCGAGGTGCTGGCGCAGCCAGCCGGGCAGGCGTTCCATTTATGACATCCCCGGAAGGAACTGGACGAGCAGGTCGATGAGCTTGATGCCGATGAAGGGGGCGACGATACCGCCGAGCCCGTAGACGTACAGGTTGCGGGACAGCAGCTTGGAGGCGCTGGACGGCCGGTGGCGCACGCCCCGCAGGGCCAGTGGGATCAGCGCGACGATGACCAGCGCGTTGAAGATCACGGCTGCGAGGATCGCGGACTGAGGGCTGGCCAGGCGCATGACGTTGAGCGCGTCCAGGCCCGGATAGACGGCCGCGAACATGGCCGGGATGATCGCGAAGTACTTCGCGAGGTCGTTGGCGATGGAGAAGGTCGTCAGCGCGCCCCGGGTGATGAGGAGCTGCTTGCCGATCTCGACGATCTCGATGAGCTTGGTCGGGTTCGAGTCGAGGTCGACCATGTTGCCGGCCTCCTTGGCGGCGGAGGTGCCGGTGTTCATGGCCACGCCGACGTCCGCCTGCGCCAGGGCGGGGGCGTCGTTGGTGCCGTCTCCGGTCATGGCGACCAGCCGGCCGCCCTCCTGCTCCTTCCTGATCAGCGCGAGCTTGTCCTCGGGGGTGGCCTCGGCCAGGAAGTCGTCCACCCCGGCCTCGTCCGCGATGGCCTTGGCGGTCAGCGGGTTGTCGCCGGTGATCATGACGGTGCGGATGCCCATACGGCGCATCTCGTCGAAGCGTTCCCGCATGCCCTGCTTGACCACGTCCTTGAGGTGGATGACGCCCAGCACGCGGCCCTTCTCCGCGACGACGAGCGGGGTGCCGCCCGAGGCGGAGATGTCGTCCACGAGGCGGGCGACCTGGCCGGTGACGTGGCCGCCCGCCTCGCGCACCCACGTCGTCACCGCCGTGGCCGCGCCCTTGCGGATCTCGCGGCCGTCCAGGTTTACGCCCGACATGCGGGTCTGGGCGGTGAACGGCACCCACGTCGCGTGCGCCAGTTCGCCCGGCCCGCGCTCGCGCAGGCCGTGGCGTTCCTTGGCGAACACCACGATCGAGCGGCCCTCCGGCGTCTCGTCGGCCAGGCTGGACAGCTGGGCCGCCCCGGCCAGCTCCGCCTCGCCGACCCCGTCCACCGGGACGAACGCGGCGGCCTGCCGGTTGCCCAGGGTGATCGTGCCGGTCTTGTCCAGCAGCAGCGTGGACACGTCACCGGCCGCCTCCACCGCGCGGCCGGACATCGCCAGGACGTTGCGCTGCACGAGGCGGTCCATGCCGGCGATGCCGATCGCCGACAGCAGCGCGCCGATCGTGGTGGGGATCAGGCAGACCAGCAGCGAGACCAGCACGACGCCGGTGACGCCGTTCCCGTCCAGGGCGAGGGAGTCCGGCACGCCCGGGTTGACCAGCTTGGAGTAGACGGCCAGGGGCTGCATGGTGACGGTGGCCACCAGAAAGATGATCGTCAGGGCGGCGAGCAGGATGTTGAGCGCGATCTCGTTCGGCGTCTTCTGCCGGTTCGCGCCCTCGACCAGGCTGATCATCCGGTCGATGAAGCTCTCGCCCGGCTTCTGCGTGATCCTGACGATGATGCGGTCGGACAGCACCTTCGTGCCGCCGGTGACCGCGGAACGGTCGCCGCCGGACTCGCGGATGACGGGGGCGGACTCGCCGGTGATGGCGGACTCGTCCACGCTGGCGACGCCGTCCACCACGTCGCCGTCGCCGGGGACGACCTCCCCTGCCTCGACGATCACGTGGTCGCCCTGCCGCAGCTCGGAGGCGCGGATGACGTCCCACCGGCCGGGGTCGGCCGGATCCTTCAGCCTGCGGGCCCGGGCGTCGGTCTTGGCCCTGCGCAGCGTGGCGGCCTGCGCCTTGCCGCGGCCTTCGGCCACGGCCTCGGCGACGTTGGCGAACAGGACGGTCAGCCAGAGCCACGCCACGACGGCCCAGGCGAAGAACGACGGGTCGAGGACGGCCAGCACGGTGGTGAACACCGCGCCGGCCTCGACGACGAACATGACCGGGTTGCGGTACAGGGTGACCGGGTTCAGCTTCTTGACCGCGTCCGGCAGGGAGGTGACGAGCTGCCGGGGATCGAGCAGGCCGCCACCCACCCGGCCGGTCCCCTTCACCGCGGGAGGCCGGTCGAGTACGGGGGTTGACATGTCAGGACAGCCCTTCTGCGATCGGGCCGAGCGCCAGCGCGGGGAGGAAGGTGAGGGCGACCAGGATGACCGTCACGCCGACCATCATGCCGACGAACTGCGGGCGGTGGGTCGGCAGCGTGCCCGCGCCCTCGGGGACGGGCGTCCGCGCGGCCAGCGAGCCGGCCAGGGCCAGCACCAGGATGATCGGCAGGAACCGGCCGAGGACCATGCACAGGCCGAGCGCGACGTCGTACCACGGGGTGTTGACGGTCAGACCGGCGAAGGCGGAGCCGTTGTTGTTGGAGGCGGACGTGAACGCGTACAGGACCTCGGACAGGCCGTGCGGGCCGGTGTTCAGCATGGCCGCGCGCCGCTCCTCCGAGCCCATCGCGAACGCGGTGCCGGTCAGCACCAGGATCGGGGTGACCAGGAAGTACAGCGAGGCGAGCTTGATCTCGCGTGCGCCGATCTTCTTGCCGAGGTACTCAGGGGTGCGGCCGACCATCAGGCCCGCCACGAAGACGGTGATCACGGCCAGGATCAGCATGCCGTACAGGCCGGCGCCCACCCCGCCGGGTGCCACCTCACCCAGCATCATGTCGACCAGCGTCATCATGCCGCCGAACGGCGTGTAGGAGTCGTGGGAGGAGTTCACCGCGCCGGTGCTGGTCAGGGTGGTGGCGGCGGCGAAGGTGGCGGAGCCGGAGACGCCGAAGCGGACCTCCTTGCCCTCCATGGCCGCGCCCGCCGCCTGCGGCACCGTCGCGTTCCCCGACAGCTCGAAGACGTTGGTGAGCAGGACGCTGGTCAGCGCCAGCACGCCCATCACGGCCAGGATCGCGTACCCCTGACGGACCTGCCCGACCATCCTGCCGAAGGCGCGCGGCAGCGCGAACGGGATCAGCAGGAGCAGGAGGATCTCGAACCAGTTCGTCCAGGCGGTCGGATTCTCGAAGGGGTGGGCGGAGTTGGCGTTGTAGAAGCCGCCGCCGTTGGTGCCCAGTTCCTTGATGACCTCCTGGGACGCCACCGGGCCGCCGGTGATCGACTGGGTGCCGCCGGTCAGGGTGGTCACCTCCTGGACGCCGGAGAAGTTCTGGACCACGCCGCCGGCGACCAGCACCAGCGCCCCGGCGAACGCGATCGGCAGCAGGACGCGCAGCGTGCCGCGCACCAGGTCCACCCAGAAGTTGCCGACCGTGGCGGCCCCGCGCCGGGCGAACCCGCGCACCAGGGCGATCGCCACGGCCAGGCCGACCGCGGCCGACACGAAGTTCTGCACGGCCAGCGCGGCCATCTGGGTCAGGTGGCCCATCGTGGACTCGCCGGAGTACGCCTGCCAGTTGGTGTTGGTCACGAAGCTGATCGCGGTGTTCCAGGCGAGGTGGTCCGTGACCGGCTCCATGCCCAGGCTCAGCGGCAGCTTGTCCTGCAGTCGCTGGATGCCGTACACGACCAGGACGGAGACCAGCGAGAAGGCCAGCAGGCCGCGCGCGTAGACGCCCCAGCTCTGCTCGCCGTCGGCGCGCACGCCCAGCAGCCGGTAGGCGGCCCGCTCCACCTTGGTGTGCCGGGTGCCGGTGTAGACGCGGTACAGGTGGTCGCCGAGCGGCCGGTGCACCAGGGCCAGCGCGGCGACCAGGGAGCCGGCGAAGAGCGCCCCCGCGACGGCCGTGCTCATCAGAACCGCTCCGGGAACAGCAGGGCCACGACCATGAAGATCATCAGGCCGGCGGCCACGACGAGACCGGTGGCGTTCACGGCGCTCAAAGCCGTTCCACCGCCTTCACGACCAGGCCGAAGATCGCGAAAATCGCGATCGTCAGGGCGACGAAGATGACGTCGACCATCCCCACTCCTCCGTTCGATGACGAGAGCGCCGCCGCTGCTGTGCGGCCTCGGATCAAGCAAACGCGGGGGATTGAGGGGTTCTGTCGTTCTTGACGGCTTTCATACGGGCACGGCGGGAATCTTGATGGGTTCCCTACGCCTTTCATGACCGTCATCTTCTCGGGGCGCTGATCGGACGCGGGCCTAGGAGATCTTGCGGCGGTAGGTGTTCATGGCGAGGACGTACGCGACGACGAGGATGCCCGAGCACCAGCCGAGGGCGATCCACAGGTCGGCGCCGGCCGGTTGCCGGTCGAACAGGTCGCGGATGGCGTTGACGATCGAGGTCACCGGCTGGTGTTCGGCGAAGGCGCGCAGCGGGCCGGGCATGGTGTCGGTGGGCACGAAGGCCGAGCTGAGGAAGGGCAGGAAGATGAGCGGGTAGGAGAACGCGCTCGCGCCTTCCATGGTCCTGGCGGTCAGGCCGGGGATGACCGCGATCCACGTCAGCGCCAGGATGAACAGGATCAGGAGGCCGGCCACCGCGAGCCAGGCCATCACCCCCGCCGACGAGCGGAAGCCCATGAGCAGGGCGACGAGCACGACGACCACGAGCGAGACCAGGTTGGCGACCAGCGAGGTCAGCACGTGCGCCCACAACACGGACGAGCGGGCGATCGGCATGGACTGGAAACGCTCGAAGATCCCATCCTTCATGTCCGTGAACAGCCGGAACGCGGTGTAGGCGATGCCCGAGGCGACCGTGATGAGCAGGATGCCGGGCAGCTGGTAGTTCACGTACGAGTCCGTGCCGGCGTCGATCGCGCCGCCGAAAACGTAGACGAACATCAGCATCATGGCGATCGGCATGATCGCCGTCGTGATGACGGTGTCCGGGCTGCGCGCGATGTGGCGCAGGGACCGTCCCAGCAGGGTGGCGGTGTCGCCGAAGAAGTGCTTGGCCATGGGGTTCCTCAGGTCTTCGGGCCGACGAGGGTGAGGAAGACGTCCTCAAGGGTCGGCTGCTTCTCGACGTACTCGACCTCGGCGGGCGGGAGCAGGCGCCTCAGCTCGGCGAGCGTGCCTTCGACGATGATCCGGCCCTGGTGGAGGATCGCGATCCGGTCGGCCAGCTGCTCGGCCTCGTCCAGGTACTGCGTGGTGAGCAGCACCGTCGTGCCCCGGCCGGCGAGCTCCTTGACGGCCTGCCACACCTCGACGCGCGCCTGCGGGTCGAGCCCGGTCGTCGGCTCGTCCAGGAAGACGACCGCGGGGTCGCCGATGAGGCTCATCGCGAGGTCCAGGCGGCGGCGCATGCCTCCGGAGTACGTCGCCGCCCTGCGCCCGCCCGCGTCCGTCAGCGAGAAGCGGCCGAGCAGGTCGTCGGCGATCCGGTCCGGATGCCTCAGGTGGCGCAGCCGGGCCACGAGCGTCAGGTTCTCCCGCCCGGTGAGGATCTCGTCCACGGCCGCGAACTGCCCCGTCAGGCTGATCGACGCGCGCACCTCCGCGGCCTGCGTGACCACGTCGAAGCCGTTGACGCGGGCGGTCCCCGCGTCGGGCCTGAGCAGCGTGGACAGGATTCTCACCGCCGTGGTCTTGCCCGCCCCGTTCGAGCCGAGCAGGGCGAAGATGCCGCCTCGCGCCACGGCGAAGTCCACGCCGCGCAGCACCCGCAGCTCCTTGTACGACTTCTCCAGGCCCTCGACATGGATCGCGTGGGCTCGCCGGGTCGTCATCGGACCGTCCTGTCGTCGTCGCGGGGGGTCTCGCCGGCGGCGCGGGCGATGGCGTCGGTGAACCGTTCGCGCTCGCGGCGGACGTAGCTGCCCGAGGAGTAGTTCTGCAGGAACGCCTCGACGAACTCCACGGGGTCATGTCCGAAGATCTGGCGGATCGGGGTGCCGTCCGCGGCGCTCCGCTCGAACAGGTCGGCGAGGTCCTCGAACATCGACGCCGCCTCGGCGCCGTCACCCGGCCCGAAGTGCATGAGGTACCGCTCCAGCGCCTCGGCCGCGAGGCGGTAGTCCTCCGGCAGCTCCTTGACGCGCGCCTTGTACCGCCACCAGCGTCTCTTTTCCTCCAGCGATCCGGTGACCACCTCCAGATAGCGCAGGTAGCGCCTCTTCGGCTCGTTCGTCCCTGTGTCCACGGCTACTCGGCTCCTTCGCGAAGCTGTCCGAGCCGTTCCGTGAGGAAGCCCCAGGCGGTCCAGAACTCGTCGAGATACGCGCGTCCCCGGGCGTTCAGGGAGTACACCTTGCGTGGTGGCCCCTTCTCGGACGGCACCTTCTCCACGTCGACGAGCCCGCGCCGCTCGATCCTGACCAGCAGCGCGTAGACCGTGCCCTCGGCGATGTCGGAGAAGCCCTGGTCCCGCAGCCACGCCGTGATCTCGTAGCCGTACGCGGGCCGGGTCGCCAGGATCGCGAGGACGACGCCCTCCAGCGTCCCCTTGAGCATCTCCGTCATCAGCTTGCTCACGGAACAACCTCTTCAGCTACCTAGTGATGATGACTACTGGTACATAGTAACGCTGAATAGCGGAGGCGCAAGCATGGCCGTGAAGCTTTTCGACCGCCGATGGCCCGGTCCCTTTTCTAACGCGCGATTCCACACGTCAACCCGTTGATCGGTCGAAAACCCCGCCCATGCCGGTGAATCGGGGGCTTTCGACTCAACTGTCGCATGGCTACGATCGTGCATCGATCGCTCCGACAGCGATCTTCTTCATTCACTCGCCGATCGGCGAGGAGTGAGTCCCGCACGCGGCAGGTCGGGCGACAACGGATGGGGACGATGGGCGACGGGAACGGGTTAACGGAGCCGGCCGGCGACGGGCCGCGACGGCTGAAAGGTGCCCGGCGGCTCAAGCTGCGCACCGTGCTGCTCATCGTCGTGTTCGTGCCGAGCCTGACGTTCGCCCCGCTGCTGGCCTCGGGCATGTCCCAGCTGGCCACGCAGTGGCAGGCGGAGAAGGTCCAGATGGACCTGGCCACGGACACCGTCGGCAGGCCCGCGGCGGAGCTGCTCTTCAGCATCGACCAGGAGCGGCGGCTCACCGCGCAGGTGCTGGCCGCCCCCGGCAGCGCCGCCCGCGACCAGCTCGCCGAGCAGCGCGCGGTCACCGACCGGGCCGTGGCGGCCTTCCGCCCGCTGACGGGCCTGGACGCCGAGAACGCGCAGGAAGGGCTCCTCGACGCCATCGCCAGGACCGATCGCGGCCTGACCGGCCTGGCCGAGCAGCGCCGGTCGGTGGACGCCGGCTGGTCCAGCGCGCAGCGCGCCTTCGACTACTACAGCGGCGTCCTGGAGTCGGACCTCGCGGTGCTGACCGCTCTCGGCAAGACCGACGAGGGCGAGGTGAACAGGCAGGCGCAGGCCCTGGTCGACCTGTACTGGGTGGTCTACATGCTCGGCCGCGAGGACGCCGTCCTGGCCCGCGGCTGGGAGACGGGGCGCCTGACCAGGACCGAGTACGGCATCGTCACCGACGCCGTCGGCACCAGGAACCACCTCATGCGGTCGCGGGTGATCCCCGCGCTGACGGGCGACGAGACCCCGTACGCGGCGATGACGGACGGCAGGGCGTGGCAGACCCTGACCACGCTGGAAGGGCGGCTGATCAGCTCCGGCGCCGTCGCCGACCAGGTGACGCTCCGCGACGACGGCGCCGCGTGGCGCTCGGCGATGGACGAGGTCACCGGCCAGCTGCGGGAGCTGCTGGACCTGCGGTTCGCGAACCTGAGCAGGATCGGCTACGACCACGCCACCATGGTCTTCACCGTCTTCGTCAGCATCTCCACCGTGGGCCTGCTCGCCCTGGTGCTGGTGTTCTTCACGAGCTGGCGGCTGACCGCGGTCCTGCGCCGGCGCATCCTGCACCTGCGCCGCGAGGCCCAGGAGCTCCAGGAACGGCTGCCCGAGGTGGTCGCCCGCCTGGAACGCGGCGAGGACGTCGACGTGGACGCGGAGGTGCGCATGCTCCGGCCCACCCCCGACGAACTCGGCGAACTCGGGCACGCGCTCAACCTGGCCAGCCGCAGCGCCGTCCTGACCGCCGTGCGCCAGGCCGAACAGCACCGCGGCTTCCAGCGCATGCTCCAGCGGATCGCCCGCCGCACGCAGATCCTCATCGGCCTGCAGCTGAAGAAGCTGGACGAGCTGGAGCGCAGGCACGAGGACCCGGAGGTGCTGGAGGGCCTGTTCGACCTGGACCACCTCACCGCCCGGCTGCGCAGGTACGAGGAGAACCTGGTGATCCTCGGCGGCGGGCAGCCGCAGCGGCGCTGGCGCAAGCCGGTGCACCTGCTCGACGTGCTGCGCGCCGCGCAGGGCGAGGTGCAGGACTACCGCCGGATCTCGATCGACGTCGAGGGTGAGCCGTGGATCGCCGAGCGCGCGGTGGGGCCGCTGGTCCACGTGCTGGCGGAACTCATGGAGAACGCCACCGCCTTCTCCCGGCCGATGACCCCGGTGGAGGTGCGGGCCGCTCCGGTCAGCCGGGGCGTCGCCGTGGAGATCGAGGACCGCGGCCTCGGCATGGAGCCCGAGCAGTACGAGGCCGCCAACGAGCTGTTGCGGTCGCCGCCGCGCCTGGACGTGATGACCCACGCCGACGACGTGCGTCTCGGCCTGTACGTGGTCGCGCGGCTCTCCGCGAGCCTGGGCCTCAAGGTGGAGCTGCGCACCTCGGCCTTCGGCGGGACCCGGGTCATCGTGCTGCTCCCCGAGTCGCTGGTGGTGGAGCGCCCCCGCACGGCGCCGGCCCCCGCCCCGCGCACCGAGGAGGTCCCCCCGGAGGCCCCGGAGCCGGCCGGCGCGCCCCGTGACGGGGGCGAGCTGCCGGCCCGCACCCGGGGACGCGCGATGGCGTCCGTCTCGGCGTCGCCGGGACCGCCGGACCGGGGCGCCGCGCCGCCGCCCGGCCGCGGCCCGCTGCCCCAGCGGGTCCGCCAGGCCAGCCTGGCGGCGGAGCTGAGGGTCCCGTCGGACAGGGCGGAGCGTACGGGCGAGGAGTCCTGGACCGTACGGGACCAGCCCCGACGATCCGGTGCCACGATCGGCGCCTTCCAGAGGCAGTCGCGCAGGCGCAGAACCGGTGACGACGCCCGCACGCCCGGGGCGGGCGGATCCGCCGAGCCCAGTCCACCCACGACGGAAGACCGATGATGACGCAGCGCACCACCGCCACCAACGTAGACCTGGACTGGCTGCTGGACGGCCTGGTCGATCAGGTCGCGGGCACCCGGCACGCCATCGTGCTGTCCGACGACGGGCTGGTGATCAGCCGGTCCAGGTCCATCGACCGCGCGGACGCCGAGCGGCTGGCCGCGATCGCCACCGGCCAGCAGAGCCTGGCCCGCGGCGTCGGCCAGCTCTTCAGCGGCGGGCCGGTCCACCAGGTGATCATCGAGATGGCCGACCTGTGGCTGTTCATCACGGCGGCGGGCCGGGGGACCCATCTGGCGGTGGTCGCGTCCCAGGAGGTCGACGCCGAGCTGATGAGCGTCGCGATGCACACCCTGATCCAGCAGGTCGGCCAGAAGCTGGGAGCCGACGCCCGTACGCCGCACGGCGGGGAGAGACACGGATGAGGCACTGGACGGAGGGCTTCGAGGACGATGACGCCGAGGAGTCCCTCGTCCGTCCCTACACGATCACCGGCGGGCGGACCGCTCCCGAACGGGACGACCTGGCGCTGATCACCCTGGTGACCACGGTCTCCGGTTCCTTCCCGGAGACCGGGCGCGGGCGGCTGAGGATGCAGCCGGAGCACCGCGCCGTGTTCGATCTGTGCAAGCGGCCGCTGGCGGTGGCCGAGGTCGCCGCCGCGCTGAACCTCCCGGTGTCGGTGACCAAGATCCTCGTCGGGGATCTGGTCGAGTCGGGTCACGTGCGGGCCCGCCCGCCGCTGGCCTTCGCGCGGGCGGGCGGTCTTCCCGACATGGCGATCCTGGAGGCGGTGAGGGATGGGTTACGCGAACTCTGACCGGGGAGCCCCGGCTCCCATGGCGGTGAAGATCCTCATCGCCGGCGGCTTCGGCGTCGGGAAGACGACCCTGGTCGGCGCGGTGAGCGAGGTGCCCCCGCTGCGCACGGAGGAGTACCTGACCCACGCCAGCGTCGGCGTGGACGACCTGGAAGGCGTCAGCGGCAAGGCCACCACCACGGTCGCGCTCGACTTCGGCCGCATCACCATCAACAAGCGGCTGGTGCTCTACCTGTTCGGCACGCCCGGGCAGGAACGGTTCTGGTTCATGTGGAACGACCTGGTCAACGGGGCGCTGGGCGCGGTCGTCCTGGTCGACACCCGCCGGCTGGAGGTCAGCTTCGCCTCGATCGACTTCTTCGAGAGCCGCGGCATCCCGTTCGTCGTCGGGGTCAACTGCTTCCACGGGGTCAGGGACCGTACGCAGGAGGAGGTCCGCAAGGCGCTCGACCTCGATCCGCAGGTGCCCCTGGTGCTCTGTGACGCGCGCGACCGGGCGGCGGGGCGTGACGTGCTGCTGGCGCTGGTCGACCACCTGATGGCCGCCCGGTCCGGCAGCGCACCGCGCCCCGCGGTCTGACCCGGGCGCTCGCGTCGGGGAGGCTCAGCCGCGGCCGTTGGCGGCGCACCAGTCCGCCCAGGTGACGGCGCCCTGGCGGAGCTGCTTGTTGCGGAAGGACGTCCAGGAGTTCTCGCTGGCCCCCGGCGCGCTGGGGGCGGCCTTGTACAGCGGGTGGTTCTTCTCCACCTCGGCCCGCAGCCACGGCTCGATGTCGGCGTAGGAGTTCAGCGACCAGCTGCGGGCGTGGTAGGTGAGCTGCCCGCGCGTCTCGCTCTCCGCCAGGCACATGAACGGCGCCCACGGGCTGGTCCTGGCCCAGCTGATCTTCGTCTTCATCGCGCCGGCCGGGACGCCGGGCTTGGTGCGGGCCGCCACCTCGCGGTCGTCGACGGAGAAGTCGAACATCTCCTGGGCCGCGTACACGCCGCCGACCAGGCCGAACCGTTCGCCCAGTGTGGCGCCGAAGTTCGTCCGCACAGGGATGTCGCTGGTCCACACGGTCTCGTCGTGCAGCCGCTGCAGCGGCGGGCCCACGTAGGCGGACGAGATCGGGAACGGGCCGAAGTTGACCGTGTCGTTGTTGATGGGGACGACCGGGTAGGTCCTGCCGTCGACCGGGTTGCGCCACTCGCGCGCGATCCGCTGCGGGTCGGCCGGGTCGGTGTAGAAGACGATCTCCCGGGAGAGCTGGTAGAGCTGGTTCGTCCCCGGCGCCCGGTAGAGCCGCCGGATGTTGTACCCCTCGATGTTGAACAGCTTCTGGCCGTGCCGCAGCGCCGGGTCCAGGCTGTTGCCCTCGATGTTGGCGTACACCGAGCCGGAGATGCGGAACACCATGTCCTTGCCGTCCGGACGGCCGAACGTCTGGAGGGACAGTTTCGCGCTCTTGTCGGTGACCGTCCTGTAGACGGGGCCGGGATGGGTGGGGTCGCCGGACGTGGCGTCCGCCGAGGCGCCGGGGGCACCGGCGCCGAGGACGAGGACGAGGGCTAACAGCCCCGTCATACTTCTTCTGATCACGAGACGCCTTTCACGCGGAGGAGCAAGCGGAACAGCGCCATATGTGATCATGCCGGGCGAAGCCTTGTCCAGCCCGCCTGCCGGCTCACTGGCCGACGCGGCCGTCGATGCGCTCGCGCAGGAGGTCGGCGTGGCCGCAGTGGCGCGCGTACTCCGCGATGTGCGCCACCAGCACGTCGCGCAGCTGCAGGTCGGCTCCGTCGGGGCCGTAGTCGGAGACGCCGGTGTTCCAGGCGCCGAGGTCGGGGACCCCGGCCACGAACCGGTCGGTGAGCTCCGCCTCGGCGCGCCACCGCCGCCAGGCGTCCTCCACCACCGCGGGGTCGGCGACGGCGCCGTTCCAGTCGCCGTCACGGTCCTCCTCGGTGCGGTAGAGCCTCGGCGCGTCCTCGCCGGCCATGACCCGGCGCAGGTGCCGCTCGTCCTCGGTCAGGTGCCGCACCAGCCCGAGCAGGGACATCGTGGACGGGGGGACGGACCGCCTGGCGAGCTGCTCGGCGTCCAGGCCGGCGCACTTCATCTCCACGGTCAGGCGGTAGTAGCGCAGGGAGCTGAGCAGGATGGCGCGCTCGTCGCCGGGCGGGTCGCCCTCCTCGCGCGGGTCGTCGTCCGGGTTGACCCACATGTCGAGGTACACGGTCGACTTCGTCCACCGCTCGGGTACGGATTCGTGCTCTTCCGACGTAGTCACCCAGGCATCGTGCGCCATGCCGGTTTCGCGGCGCCACCGGTTATTCGGCGCCACCGGTTATTCGGCGGGGGTCAGGAGCGGCCGATGGAGCCGAGCCAGCTCTCGGTGAGGACGTCGAGCATCGCCTCGCGGTCGACGCCCCACGTCCCGGGCTTCCAATGGCGGGCGACGTGGTCGAGCTCGGTGATGGCGAGGACGCTGCGGAAGCGGCGGGTGCCGGCCGGGAAACGGCCGGCGCGGTCGAGACCCTCCTCGACGTCGCCGATGGCCTCGTCCAGCCAGGCGTCGAAGAGCGCGCGGATCTCGGGGTCGACGGCCGCGGCCTCGAAAGCGGTGGTGGTGTAGGGGCGGATCAGGTCCCACCGGTCCGAGGTGGCGGCGAGCCACGCGCGGATCCGCTCGCGCGAGCCGTCCTCGACCACGGCGACCAGCTCCCGCGCGGTCGACCCGTGCTCGGGGGAGGGGAGCCGGTCGAGCGCGGCGTTGAGGCGCTCGGCGATGAGGGCCTTCATCAGGTCGACCTTGGAGGGGAAGTACGCGTAGAAGGTGACGCGCGTCGTCCCCGCCGCCGACGCGATGTCGTCGACCGTCGTCGCCGCGTAGCCCTTGGACCCGAACAGGTCCAGGCCGGCGTCGAGCAGGAGCTTGCGCGTCATCTCCTTCTGTGCCGCACGGAGCGTCGCCATGCCGTCAGCTTAGGGCACGTCCTGCCGGGTGGCCGGTCTGTTCTCGTACGAGGGAAATATAAAATTAACGTCCAGGATGCTTACTTGACGTCGTGTAAATTGAGGTGACACGATTCACAGCATGCCTGACCCCGGTCACCTGCCGAGACCCAAGGAGGGACAGCGATGCGTGTCCAGAGCGTGAACACCGTCCTCGGCCCCGTTCCCGCGCAGGAGCTGGGAGTCGTCGCGGTCCACGAGGCGCTGCTGTCGGTGCTCCCCGGCGCGGAGCTCGCGTTCGACGTGACGATGGACCGCGCCGAGATCTTCGAGATCCTCGCCGGGAAGCTCGTCGACTTCCGCGAGCACGGCGGCGGGACGATCGTCGACAGCACCGGCATGTTCCACGGCCGCGACGTGCGCCTGTACGAGACGCTCTCGCGCGCGACCGGCGTGCACATCGTCGCCTCGACGGGCCAGGGCCCCGAGGACCTGCTCGGCGGCTACTTCCTCACGCCGCAGACCGACCCGCCGACGCCCTGGCCGGCCGGGAAGTTCGCCGACCTGTTCGCCAAGGAGGTCACCGAGGGCATGGTGGTGCCCCGGGTCGAACGGCGCGCCGTCGCCGGTCTCGTGGCCACCGCCGCGACCCGCGCGGGCATGACCGCGACCGACGAGAGCCTGTTCCGCGGCGCGGCCCGCGCCGCCCTGAGCACCGGCGTCCCGGTCTCGATCCGGTACGGCCACGACGCCGTGCACGACCTGGAGGTCGTCCTGGACGAGGGCCTGCCCGCGGGTCGCGTCGCCGTCGGCGGGCTCGACCGCGAGGACGCCGTCGCGGCGGGCGCGCCGCTCGCGGTCGCGGCCCGCGGTGCCTACGCGACCCTCGACCACGTGGGCACCGAGGACGGCGGCCACGTCACCGACGCCGAGCGCGCCGCCCTGGTGGCCGAACTGATCGAGGCCGGCCACGGCGACCGGATCCTGCTCTCCAGCAGCGCGACCGGCGTCGCCAAGGGCCACCCGGGCACCGAGGTGAGCTACAGCCACGTCCTGACCGCGTTCGTCCCCCTCCTCAAGCAGCGGGGCGTCGCCGACGAGGACGTCCGCCGGATCCTCGTGGACAACCCGCGCGACCTGCTGCCGGTGCGCTGAGCACGGCAGTCCGAGACCGTCACGTCATTTCCGGAGGTGGGCGTTGTGTCGAGAGTTAACACCGTTCTGGGGCCGATCCCGACCGAGGAGCTGGGTCTCGTGGCCGTCCACGAGCACATCGGCTACGGCATGCCGGGCTCCGAGCTGGACACGAAGTGGTGGAAGACGCCCGAGGAGCGGTACGAGGAGACCGTTCCGAAGCTGCGCCGCTTCCACGAGTACGGCGGCGGCACGTTCGTCGACGCGACCGGCATCTGCAACGGCCGGGACGTCGACTACTACCGGACGCTGTCCGCGAAGACCGGCGTGCACATCGTCGCGAGCACCGGCTTCGTCGGCGGCGACACCGCGCTGCCGTTCTTCGCCCGGGCGAGCGTGGACTACCTGACCGAGCACTTCATCCACGAGATCACCGTCGGCATCGGCGGCACCGGCGGCCGGGCGGGCGTCATCAAGGTCGGCGTGAGCCGCGGCGGCCGCATGACGGACCTGGACAAGCGCATCTACCGCGCCGCCGCCCGCGCCGCCCTGGCCACCGGCGCGCCCGTCCTGACCCACCTCGCGATCGACGCCGAGAACGCGATCGCCATCTTCACCGCCGAGGGCCTCCCGCTCGACCGCGTCCTGTTCGGCCACGTCGACGACGGCGTGAACGCGGACAGGACGCGCGACACCTGGATCGCCGAGCAGGGCGGCCGGATCGGGTTCGACACCTTCGGCTACGAGACCGAGCTGGAGGACCCGCCCTTCTGGGCCCGTCCGCGCCAGGAGCGGCTGGACCACTTCCTCCGCTTCATCCGGCAGGGACACCTGGACCGGGTGCTCGCCTCGGCCGACGCCAACTGCAGCCCGCTGGGCTGGCCGGGGGTGAAGGGCCACACCGTCAACTACCTCTTCGAGGACCTCATCCCGGACCTGCGCGCCGCAGGTCTCGACGAGGCCGCGATCACCACCATCTTCGTCGACAACCCCGCCGACTTCCTGACGCTCCAGAACTGACAAGGACCCCAGCATGCAGCCCTCGGACCTGAAGAACCTGAACATCGCCGTCGTCGGCGCGGGCTACGCCGGCGCCGCCGCGGCCAAGGGCCTGAGCCTCCTCGGCGCCACCGTCAACGTCTACGAGCGGGCGAGCGCCATCCGCGAGGTCGGCGCCGGCATCGGCCTGCGGCCGTCCACGATGGACCGGTTCCGCCAATGGGGCGTCTTCGACGCGATCGCCGGGGTCAGCTCGCCGAGCGACTACTTCGAGATCCTCAGCGCCACCGCCGACCCGATCATCAAGGAGGCGTGGCCGGAGATCGACGTCTTCGGCGAGAAGACCCGCCTGATCCACCGGGGGGACTTCATCGAGGCGCTCATGAGCGTGCTCCCCGAGGGCATGGTCCACCTGGGCCACAAACTGGAGACCATCGAGGACGAGGGCGACAGGGCGACGCTGACCTTCGCCAACGGCGAGTCGGTCACCGCCGACCTGGTGGTCGGCGCCGACGGCATCAAGTCGGTCGTGCGCGCGCAGCTGTTCGGCGACAACCAGCCGGTGTTCTCCGGCGAGCACGCCTACCGCGTCGTGATCCCCGTCGAGGACGCCCACGGCATGGCGGTGGACGACAACTTCCGGATGTACATCGGCCGCGGCACGAAGGTCTACTTCCTGCCGCTGCGCCACCGCGGCCAGGTCTCGTTCGACATCACCGCCCTGTGCCCGGACGCCACCTGGGCGCCGAAGGTCACCAAGGACGACCTGCTGAGGACCGTCGAGGGCTTCGACGAGCGGATCGTGAACATCACCCGCGGCCTCGACATGGACGCCGTCAACTGCCGCGCCGTGTACGACATCGACCCGGTCGACACCTGGCACTCCGACTCCGTCGTCCTCGTGGGCGACGCGGCCCACTCGATGCTGCACCACCAGGGCCAGGGCGCGAACTCGGCCATCCTGGACGCCGGCGCCCTCGCCGACGCGCTCAAGGAGGCCGGCTCGGTCAAGGAGGCGCTGGCCGGCTACCAGGCCGCCCGCAAGCCCGTGACCGACGAGCTGCAGCGGATCTCCCGCCAGGGCTGGACGGAGGACGAGATCAGCGACGTCTTCCCCGGCCAGAAGCCGGAGTCCCAGCGGTTCGCGTCGAAGGAGGGCTGACACCATGCCGCTGCACCCCGACATCGCCAAGGCGCTCGCCACCCTGCCGCCCCCGCCTCCCGGCCCGCTGGACCCGGCGGCCATGCGCGCGGCCGAGGAGGCGCAGGTGCCGCCCGTGGCGGAGCGGCTGCCGCTGCACGCGGTCGAGGACGCCACGGCGGGCCAGGTCCCGGTACGGATCTACACGCCGGACGAGGCCGGGACGCACGGCCTGCTGATCTACTTCCACGGCGGCGCCTTCTTCCTCGGCAGCCTGGACACCCACGACCACGTCGCCCGGTCGCTGGCGAAGGAGACCGGCCTCAAGGTCGTCTCCGCCGGCTACCGTCGGGCGCCCGAGCACGCCTTCCCCGCCGGGCTCGACGACTGCTACGCCGTCGTCCGCTGGGCCGCCGCGAACGGCGGGAGCCTGGGCTGGGACGGCACGACGCTGGCCGTCGCCGGTGACAGCTCCGGCGGCACGTTCGCCGCGGCCGTCGCCGCGACGGCGCACGACGACGGCTTCGACCGGATCACCCACCAGGTGCTGTACTACCCGTCGCTCGACCTCGACTTCGACACCGCCCGCTACCCCTCGCTGCGCGAGAACGCCGTCGGCTACGGGCTGGAGACGGCGGGGCTCAAGCCGTTCAACGCCTTCTACCTCGACAGCGGCGCCGACCCGGCCGATCCGCGGGTGTCCCCGATCAAGCGGGCCGACCTCGGCGGGCTGCCGCCCGCGCTGATCGTGACCGCCGAGTACGACCCGATGCGCGACGAGGGCGAACTCTACGGCCGGCGGCTGAAGGAGGCCGGGGTGGAGGCCGCGGTGATCCGCTACCCCGGCGCCAACCACGGGTTCGTGCAGCACTTCTCCTGGATCCCGGAGTACCACCGGGTCTTCGAGGAGACGGCCGCCTTCCTCAGGGGCGCGTCATGAGACACGGGGACGTGCACCCGCTGGTCTCCCCGTGGGGCCGGTTCGGGCTGTACAGCTTCTACATCGACGCCCCCGAGCCCGCGATCGTCGACACCGGGATCGCGTCCTCGCCCGCCGAGGGCATGGCCCCCGCGCTGGAGGCCATCGGGCGCCGCGTCGAGGATGTGCGCTGGATCCTGCTCACCCACGGTCACATCGACCACGTCGGCGGCGCGCACGCCCTGTGGGAGCTGACCGGCCGCCGCGCGCGGGTGGTGATCCACGAGGCCGACGCGCCGATGCTGCGCTCGCGCCGGGCGCACGTGGAGGAGTATCTGAACGGCCGGGGCCGCTACCTGAAGGACCCCGAGGGCGCGGCGAAGGTGGCCGCCGCCGCGGACGCGGTCATCTCCGGCGAGCTGGAGCCGGCCCTGGCGCTCCAGGGCGGCGAGACCCTCTCACTGGGCGGCGACGTGACCGTGTCCGTCCACCCGGTCCCCGGGCACACGCCCGGGTCGGTGGCCTACGTGATCGACGGCCGGCGTTCCGCGTTCGTCGGCGACGCGGTCCAGGTCCACGGGGCCGCCAACGGCTTCCCCGGCTACGCGGACCCGGTCGCCTACCGGGCGGGGCTGCTCCACCTGCGCGACGAGGTGCGCCCGCGGCAGTTGTACCTCGGGCACCCGTACCGCGGCGCGGACGGCCGGCCGTACGGCGTCGAGCTCGACGCCGGCCAGGCGGCGCAGGCCATCCAGGCGAGCCTGGACCTCGAGGCCCGGGTCGGCGAGGCGGCCCGGCGCTGCCTCCGGGACGGCCTGCGGGAGACGGACTCGCCGTACTCCCCGTTCGACCCGGTCGCGCGGAGCCTCGGCTACACCGGCGACCCCGCGCTCGAACCGTCGCCGTTCTTCACCTCGATGCACGGCTACCGCGCGCACGCCGACCAGAACTCCTGAAAGAGGACAAGGAACCACCCACCATGGCTGACTTCCAGACGATCCGGGCGGGCGAGCAGACGATCGCCGTCCGCAAGGACCTGCGGGTGCCGATGCGCGACGGGGTCACCCTCGCCGCTGACGCCTACCACGCCGCGGAGGACAGGCCGAGGCCGGCCCTGATCGCGATGAGCGCCTACGGCAAGGAGCTGCAGGCCCTCGCCCTCACCACGCCGCCGCAGCGCCGCCCCAGCCCGATGTGGGACGGCTGCATCGAGGCCGGCGACATCGCGCGCGTGGTCGCGGAGGGCTACGTGCACGTCATCGGCGACATGCGCGGCACCGGCGACTCCGGCGGCGTCATGATCGGCAACTACAACGCCGGCGGCGTCCCCCAGGGCCAGGACCTGTACGACGTCGTCGAGTGGGTCGCCGCGCAGCCGTGGTGCGACGGGAACGTCGGCATGATCGGCATCTCGTACTTCGGGTCGATGCAGGTGCTGGCCGCCGCCGAACGGCCCCCTCACCTGAAGGCGATCTTCGTCAGCGGCGGGCACTTCGACTTCTACGAGACCACGTACCACGGCGGCGTCATGTGGTTCATGCCGCGCGCGGCCCGGGAGGGGCGCGGCGGCGACTCCGGCATCGCGCACACCGACGTCAGGTCCCGGATGCGGGAGGTCCACACCCCGGAGAGGCTGGCCGAGCTCGTCGAGGAGCGGCTCAGGGACCCGGACGTGGCCGCGTGGCCCAACCTGGTGCACGTGCTGAGATACCCGAAGAACCGCGAGTTCTGGTTCGACATCGTGATGAACCCGCTCGACGGCGAGTGGTACGAGGAGCGCAACCCCATCAGGCTGGCCGAGAACATCGACATCCCGGTCTACCTGCAGATCGACCAGGGCCGAGGCTGGACCGTCGACGGCCACATCGAGCTCTTCCACGTGCTCAAGGGCCCCAAGAAGCTCGACATCGGCTCGTACCCTCCCATGCAGTCGCGCCCCTGGATCGAGGAGCACGACAAGATGTTCCGCTGGTACGAGTACTGGCTCAAGGGCGTCGACAACGGGATCATGGACGAGCCGGCCGTCAGCGTCTTCGTGGAGGGCTCGCGCCAGGTCGTCACCGCGGCGCAGTGGCCGCCGAAGGAGATCGACCACCGGCCGCTCTACCTGCGCCCGCGCCGCAGGCTCTCCCGCGAGCCCGAGCTGATGGGCGCCGAGCACGCCGCCCCCGACGGCTTCTACCAGGCGCCGCTGACGGTGACCGACAAGGTGGAGATCCTCAGCTGGAGCACCCCGCCGTTCGAGGAGCCCACGGAGCTGATCGGGCCCGGCGCGGCGCACCTGTTCGCGGAGATCGACCAGGACGACACCAACTTCATCATGCGGCTGTGGGACGCGGCACCGGACGGGAGCCGTCAGCTGCTCACCACCGGTTTCCTCAAGGCGTCGCACCGCGAGCTGGACGACCGGACGCGCGAGGGCGACCCGTACCACCCGCACACCCGCGCCGTGCCGGTGCAGCCCGGGAAGATCGAGGAGTACGTGCTGCGGCTCTATCCGTTCGCGGCCACCCTCAACCCCGGCCACCGCCTGGTGGCGGAGCTGTCCAACGACGAGCCCCTGGCCGACGCGCACAACGCGCTGCTGCCGCCGGACGCGTTCCACCTGCCGGTGGGCCGCCCCGTCACGCACAAGATCTACCGGGACGCCGCGCACCCGTCCCGGCTGGTGCTGCCGTTCACGAGGCGGGCGTAGCCGGTTCCGCCTGGCCGTGGTCGAAGTAGGCGGCCAGGCCGGGGTCGAGCGGCGGCACGTCGTACGGCATGCCGCCGTCACGCAGCGAGAGCGTGGCCGCGTGACCGGCGGCCACGCTCATCCGGGCGGCGACGGGCGAGGTGTCGGTGTGCCCGCCCTCCCGCGCGAACCGGCAGAACTCGGCGATGATCCGCGCGTCCGCGCCGCCGTGCGACCCGTCCGCCGCGGGCACCTCGTACGCCAGGTCGCAGTCGTCCCGGTAACCGGTGGGCCCGGTGTTCCAGACCTTGACCATGTCGCCGGGGCGGTCGCCGAAGTTCTCCAGCCGGCCCTCCGTGCCGATGACGGTGTAGTTGCGGACGTAGTCGGGCGTGAAGTGGCACTGCTGGTAGGCGGCGATGACGCCGTTGTCCAGGCGCATGTTCATCACGCTGACGTCCTCGACGTCGATGCGGTGGTTGAGGTCGCGGCGCCGGGTGGGCGGCCAGTCGAACGCGCGCAGCCAGCCGTCCGGGCGGGGGGTGCCGGGAGCCCGGCGGGGCAGCCCGCCGTAGAGCATCAGATCGCCGAAGGCGTTGACCCGCTCGGTGTACCCGCCGGCGAGCCAGTGGACGACGTCGAGGTCGTGCGCCGCCTTCTGCAGCAGCAGACCGGTGGTGCGCTCGCGCTCGGCGTGCCAGTCCTTGAAGTAGTAGTCGCCGCCGTAGGCGACGAAGTGCCGCACCCACACCGTCTTCGGCTCGCCGATCAGGCCGCGCATGATGATGTCGCGCATGATCCGGACCACGCCCATGTGACGCATGTTGTGGCCGACGTACAGGCGGGTTCCGGTCGCGCGGGCCGCGCGCAGGATGGCGTCGCAGCCCTCGACCGTGATGTGCATCGGCTTCTCGAGGTAGACGGCCTTTCCCGCGCCGAGGCAGTCGACGGCGATCCGCTCGTGGGTGTCGTCGGGGGTGAGGACGAGGACGGCGTCCAGGTCGTCGCGGTCGAGCAGGCGCCGGTGGTCCGTGAAGATCGCCGGCTCGCCGAAGTCCGCGGCCCGGCGCCGGATCGCCTCCGGATCGGTGTCGCAGACGGCCGTGACGACCGATCCGCGTCCGGGCCGGTGCGCGGCGCGGGCGAGGTCGGCCCGCAGGCCGAGGCCGACGACTCCGACACGCAGGTCTTCCACTGAGCCTCCTTCTCGCGGGGTGCGGGAGGAGTTTATGCCTGTTTATGGCGATAAATAGGCATAAACGATCAGAAAGCGACAGGAGATGCGCGCCGGCGACGGACCTGTGACCGTCCCGAGATCGGGCCGGTCCGCCTTCGAGGGGTCGCGGCGGCCCGGCGGCGAGACCGAAACTCCCGGCGCGGACGGCCCGGAAGGGTCTAAGCTGTCGTGGCATGTTCGCGACGCTCCTGCATGAGATCCCCTTGCAGGGCGGGGACGTGACCGACGGCGTGGTGCGCGTCGGTGACACGGTGCGCAGGCCGACGACTCCCTCGACGCCTGCCGTGCATGCCCTGCTCCGCCACCTGGAAGCCGCCGGCTTCGGGGGAGCGCCGCGCGTACTCGGGTTCGACGAGCTGGGGCGCGAGGTGCTCACCTACCTGCCCGGCACGACCGGCGTGAGCCTGCTCTCGGTCACCGACGAGGCCCTGGCGGACCTCGCGCGGCTGCTGCGCCGGTTCCACGACGCCACCGAAGGGCTGCCGCTCGACCGCGACGGCTGGGCCGGCGGGTCCAACGACGACGCGCCGCCGGAGGTGATCGGCCACTGCGACCTGACCCCGGCCAACGTCGTGTTCTCCGGCGGGGCACCGTACGCGATGATCGACTTCGACCAGGCGCGGCCGACGACGCGGCTGTTCGACATGGTGACGACCCTGCGCCACTGGGCGCCGATCGCCGACCCGGTCGACCGCCATCCGCTGCTGCGCGGGGTGGACGTGGGGGAGCGGCTGCGGCTGTTCTGCGACGCGTACGGGACGCCGCCCAGGGAACGGCGCCGGCTGCTGGAGGTGGCGCGGTTGCGCTTCCACCGCTCGTACGCGGTCATGAAGACGCGGGCGGCGGGCGGCGGGAGCTGGGCGCGGATGTGGGCCGGCGGCGCGGGCGAACGGATCCGCCGCGCCTCCGCCTGGCTGGACGCCCACGAGGACGGCCTGCGCACCTCGCTCGTGTGACCACCCGAGAGCCGGGCCGCGAGACGGGCCGCGCCTCACCGGTGCGCGCGTGGGGATGGGGCGCCGGGTTCTTCCGCCGGGGTGTGCGGGAGGATGGCGCGCATGGGTGTCTGGTCTGATCGCGCCGCCGGGCTGGCGCTCGGGGTGGCGCTCGACGCCGTGTTCGCCGATCCGCGCCGGGGGCATCCGGTCGCGCTGTTCGGGCGGGCCGCGACCCGGCTGGAGAGCGGGATGTACGCGGACGCGCGGGCGAACGGCGCCGGGTACGTCGCGGTGTGCGTCGGGGCGGCGGCCGGGGCCGGGCTGCTGGCGGAGCGGGCCGGGAGCCCGCTGGCCCGCACCGCGCTGACCGCGGCGGCCACCTGGGCGGCGCTGGGCGGCACCACCCTCGCGCGGGAGGGCGCCCGCATGGCCTCGGCCCTGGAGTCGGGCGACCTGCGGGCGGCCAGGGCGCGGCTGCCGCACCTGTGCGGGCGCGACCCGTCGGAGCTGGAGGCGCCGGAGCTGGCCAGGGCGACGGTGGAGTCGCTGGCCGAGAACACCTCCGACGCGGTCGTGGCGCCGCTGTTCTGGGGGGCGGTGGCGGGCGTGCCGGGGCTGCTGGCCTACCGGGCGGTCAACACGCTGGACGCCATGGTGGGCCACCGGTCGCCGCGGTACGAACGGTTCGGGTGGGCCGCGGCACGGCTGGACGACGTGGCCAACTACGTGCCGGCCAGGCTCACCGGCCTGATCACCGTGCTGGCCGCGCCGGACCGGCGCCGGGCGCTGGCCGTGCTGCGCCGGGACGGCCACCGCCACCCGAGCCCGAACGCCGGGCGGTGCGAGGCGGCCTTCGCGGGCGCGCTGGACGTCACGCTCGGCGGTGCGAACGTGTACGGCGGCAGGGTGGAGCACCGGCCCACCATGGGCGACGGACCCCGGCCTCAGGTGGGCGACATCCGGCGGGCGGTGCGGCTGACCAGGGCGGTGAGCCTGGCGGCCGCGGGTGCGGCGGTGCTGGCCGCGTGGGCGGTGCGCCGGGTCACATCACCCGGTTGAGGCTCGCCACCAGCCAGAGGAGGAACCCGGTGATGACGGCCACCCAGAGCATGGACCTGGTGGCGCCGGCGGCCACCTGCCTGCGAGTGATGACCAGTCGCATCGCGTCCCGCCACGCCCGCCGGGTGGTGACCAGCGTCTGGTAGCGGCGGCCGGCGATGAACAGTGCGATCGCGATGACGAGGAACAGGATGACGCGGCCGTCCTCAGATTCCACGAGTGCCTCCTTCGACAACCTCATGGAGTGAGGACCCTGTCACTTGATACACCGGCGGATCACATTGGCGGATCACATTAAATGCGCTGAAAGTGGGCGGGAGTCCGGTGGACGAGACGCAGGCCCAGCTCGACGAGGGTCCAGCCGGCGCGCCAGCTCATCATGGGCCGCCGGTGGCGGGTGGCGCGCCACCGGTCGGCGCGTTCGCGTAACTCGGCGTCGCGGATCTCCATGAGCCGCAGATGGATGTCGGGATGCATGGCCGTGTGCTCCGGCGCCACCAGCGTTCGCGGCCGTCGTCGCTCTTCTGCGGACGCGAAAGGGCGGAAGAGCCGGAACTCTTCCGCCCGTGGCGGTCAGGAGGCGCGGGCCGCGTCCAGGACCTTGCGCGCGTCCCGTTCGAACGAGGCGCGGGCGCCGAGCGTCAGCAGACCGCCGACGACCATGACGGGGACCAGCGCGTACATGCCGGTCACCAGCGAGCCGCTGTACTGCGAGACGATCCCGACGATCAGCGAGCCGAACGCGCCGAAGCCCGCCATCAGCAACTGCAGCACGGCGAAGCCGAGCCCTCTGGCGCTCGCCGGCACGACGTCGGCCAGGCAGGCCGTCATGTTGGGGATGGCGATCGACATCGAGGCGCTGGCGAGCGCGGTCAGCGCGGCCAGCGCGGGCAGCGAGTCCATGGACAGCGCGACCGCCAGGATCAGCGAACCGATCGTGATGCCGCCACCGCCCGCGAGCAGCCGGCCGCCCTTGCGGGCGCCGTGCCACCGGCGTCCCAGCCAGGCGCCCACGAGGGTGCCGCTCAGCGTGCCGGTGATGGTGATGAGGCCGCTCAGCGACCCGGCGACGTCGGTGGTGACCCCGAACGAGCGCACCATCAGGGTCGTCATCCAGTAGAAGACGCCGGCCAGGCCCAGGGTGAGCAGGCCGAGCCCGACGCACACGAAGATCAGCGTGGGGATGCGGAGGATCTGGCGGAACTGGGTGCGGAACGGCACCTTGTCGTGCACGGGAATGGTGTCCGGCGCGGCCTCGGGCACCGGCTCGGCGTGCACGGCGGCCTGCGGGCCTGGGGCGGGGGCGCCGGCGACGATCCGGTCCAGCTCGCCGCGGCGCGGCTCGCGCAGGAACCACACCAGCAGGGCCGTGAGCACGCCGGGGATGACCATGATGAGGAACGCCTGCCGCCAGCCCAGCTGGTGCGCGAGCACCCCGCCGATCAGGGTGCCGACGCCGCCGAGGTAGGTGGTGACCCGGACCAGCCCGTAGGCCTTGGCCCGGCTGACCGGCGGGTACCAGTCGGCGAGCAGGCTGCCCGAGGCCGGGTTGTCGATGTTCTCGGCGGCGGCGAGCAGCACCCGCATCCCGAAGAACATCGCGAACCCGGTGGCCAGTCCGGAGCCCGCCGTGGCGATGGCCCAGATGAAGACCACGATGGCGATGATGCGGGTGCGGCTGTAGCGGTCGGCCAGGTATCCGGCGGGGATGGCCACGATCGCCCCGGCGATCGCGGCGGCGGTCGGGATGGCGCCCGCCGCGACGTCGCTGATCCCCCACTCCGCGATGATGTGCGGCAACACTCCCGACAGGAGGTTGGCCTCGACGCGGTCGACCAGGCCGACGATGAAGAGCACGACGAGCGGCGCCCAGCCGAACGGCGCCGAGGACGTGGCGTCGATCTTGCCGGTGCGAGCCGAGCCCAGCGTTCCGACCATGCCCTACCTTTCCCCAGACAGCTCTAGAATTCAGTTCTAGGTATTCGTTCTAGTCAGAGTGGCAGAAGTCACAGGATTCGTAAATGGGTGATTTCGGTCGCACCGTTACCGTGGAGCGCGTGAGAGGGGCGCTGCTCGTCGCGGGCACCACATCCGACGCCGGCAAGAGCGTCGTCACCGCGGGCATCTGCCGCTGGCTGGCCCGCCGGGGCGTCCGGGTGGCGCCGTTCAAGGCCCAGAACATGTCGCTCAACTCGTACGTGACCGCCGACGGCGCCGAGATCGGCCGGGCGCAGGCGGCGCAGGCGCGGGCCGCCGGCCTGGAGCCGGTGGCCGACATGAACCCGATCCTGCTCAAGCCCGGCAGCGACCGCCGCAGCCAGGTGGTGCTCATGGGCCGACCGCTGGCCGACGTGGACGCGATGGAGTACGGGTCGCTCCGGGACCGGCTGCGGTCGGCGGCGCTGGAGTCGCTGGACCGGCTCAGGAACGCCTACGACGTGGTGGTGTGCGAGGGCGCGGGCAGCCCCGCCGAGATCAACCTGCGCGCCGGCGACCTCGCCAACATGGGCCTGGCCAGGGCCGCGGGACTGCCGGTGATCGTCGTCGGCGACATCGACAGGGGTGGGGTGCTCGCCGCCTTCTACGGCACGGTCGCCCTGCTGGACGCCGAGGACCAGGCGCTGGTCTCCGGGTTCGTGGTGAACAAGTTCAGGGGCGCGCAGGAGCTGCTGCGGCCGGGCCTGGACCTGATCGAGGAGCTGACCGGGCGGCGCGTGTACGGGGTGCTGCCCTGGCTCGACGGGCCCTGGATGGACGTCGAGGACTCGCTGGCCCTCGACGGCCGCCACGTGGTGGCCGGTCGCCCGTACGGCAGGCAGACGCTGCGGGTGGCGGTGGTGCGGCTGCCCCGCGTGTCGAACTTCACCGACGTCGACGCGCTGGCCGCGGAGCCGGGCGTGGTGGTGCGGTTCGTCACCGGCCCGGCCGAGCTGGACGACGCCGACCTGGTGGTGCTGCCCGGCACCCGCGCCACCGTCGCCGACCTGGCCTGGCTGCGCGAGCGCGGGCTGGCGGACGCCCTCGCCGCGCGGGCCGGGCCGGTGCTCGGCGTCTGCGGCGGCTTCCAGATGCTCGCCAGGGAGATCGTGGACGACGTGGAGTCCGGCGCGGGCCGGGTCCCCGGGCTCGGGCTGCTGCCCGCCCGGGTGGTGTTCGGGCCGGACAAGGTCCTCGGCAGGCCGTCCGGGCAGGCGTACGGGCATCCGGTGCACGCGTACGAGATCCACCACGGACGGGTGATGGTGGAGGGCGGCGAGCCGTTCCTGGACGGCTGCCGCGTCGCGAACGTGTGGGGCACGACCTGGCACGGGGCGCTGGAGAACGACGCCTTCAGGCGCGCCTTCCTGGCGGACGTGGCCGGACGGGCGGGCCGCGCGTTCGAGCCCGACCCGGCCACCGACTTCGCCCTGCTGCGCGAGCGGCGCCTGGACGCGCTCGGCGACCTGGTGGAGCGGAACCTGGACACCGGGGCGCTGCTCGACCTGATCAGGAACGGCCCGCCGGACGTGCCCGGCCTGCCGCCAGGAGCCCGGTGACCGTCAGCGGGGGTGGACCACGTCCGTCGCCGCGGCGATCAGCGCCAGCACCGGGAAGACGGCCCTCGGCGGCACCCGGTAGACGCCGCGCTCAGGCTGCTCGACCAGCCCGGCCGAGCCGAGGGTCTTGAGATGGTGGTAGAGCTGCCCCTGCGAGGCCGGTGACAGCTCGGCCTGCAGATCGGAGACGGCCAGGGGACCCCGCACGAGCAGTTGCAGCAGGTGCAGCCGGGCCGGGTGGCCGGCCGCGGCCAGCACGGCCGCCAGCGGGCCCGGCGGCTGCTCCACCAGCCAGCCGGGCGGTCGCGCCATCTCCCAGCTCCACCGGTGGTCGCCGAACCTGGCATGCCCGCCGTACATCAGCACTCCCGACTCCTCGCCGGCGTCGCGGGGCTCGGACGCCCCGCCCTCCAGCGCGGTGACCCGGGCCTCCAGCGCGGCCACCCGCTCCTCGATCGTCGTCACGAGGCTGAAAGATACCCGGAAAACCGGAATTCCAAAGTCGGCGGTTGCCG
Organism: Nonomuraea sp. CA-218870; assembly: GCF_050936535.1. Classification (NCBI taxonomy): domain Bacteria; kingdom Bacillati; phylum Actinomycetota; class Actinomycetes; order Streptosporangiales; family Streptosporangiaceae; genus Nonomuraea; species Nonomuraea sp. CA-218870. Next base: position 1,277,546 of record NZ_JBNJMN010000002.1, read on the forward strand.
GGTGCCGGAAGCGAACCGCCGCCTACCTTGCCGGAGCCCGCCAGTGACGGCGGCGCCCCCGGACGGGCACCATGGCGGGCATGACAGCAGTGGTGCTGGCCGAGGGGCTGACCAAGTACTACGGCGGCCGCCGTGGACTGGAGGACCTCGACCTGGAGATCCAGCCGGGAGAGATCTTCGGCTACCTGGGGCCGAACGGCTCCGGCAAGACCACCACGATCCGGCTCCTGCTCGACGTCATCCGGCCCACCCGCGGCCGGGTCACCGTCCTGGGAGCCGGCTCGCGGGAGGCCGCCGTACGGGCCAGGATCGGCTACCTGCCGGGCGAGCTCGTCCTCGAAGGCCGGGAGAAGGCCCACGACTACCTGCGGTTCCTCGGCAGGGTGCGCGGCGGGGTGCCTCACGGCCGGATCGAGGAGCTGGCCGAGCGGCTCGGCGCCGACCTGGGCGTGCCCATGGCCAAGCTCTCCAAGGGCAACAAACAGAAGGTCGGGCTCATCCAGGCGTTCATGCACGAGCCCGAGCTGCTCATCCTGGACGAGCCGACCGGCGGCCTCGACCCGCTGGTGCAGCAGGAGTTCCTCGCCATGCTCCGGGAGGTCCGCCTGGCCGGAAGGACCGTGCTCATGTCCTCGCACGTGCTGGCCGAGGTGGAGCACGTCTCCGATCGGGTCGGCATCGTACGGGCCGGGCGGCTCGTCGCCGTGGAGAACGTGGCCGCGCTGCGGGAGAAGGCGGTGCGGCGGGTGGAGCTGCACTTCGACGCGCCCGTGCCGCCGGAGGCGTTCGCGGGGCTGCCGGGCGTGCGGGACCTGCGGGTCGAGGGCGCGAGCGTGCGCTGCACGATCGACGGCCGGCCGGACGCGCTGGTCAAGGCCGCCGCCAGGTTCACCGTGGTGCACCTGGTCAGCGCGGAGCCGGACCTGGAGGAGATCTTCCTGACCTACTACGGCGAGGAGGGGAGGCACGATGATCGCCAAGTCGTTGCGTGACTACCGGCGGGCCCTCATCGGCTGGACGATCGGGATCAGCGCCTTCATGGCGATCTACCTGGGCGTTTACGGAAATATCAAGACAAATCAAGACATCTATGGGCCGCAGGCGATGGCGAAGTTCCCCGGCGCGCTCAAAGATCTCATGGGCGGCCTGGAGGACTTCACCAGCGGCGCCGGCTACCTCCAGTCGGTCGTCTACCAGCTCTTCGTGCCGTTCCTCTTCCTCGCCTGCGCCATGATCATCGCCAACCGGGCGCTGGCCGAACCCGAGGAGGCCGGGACGCTGGAGCTCGTCGTCACGCTCCCGATCGACCGCAGACGGCTCGTTCTGGAGCGGTTCGCCGCCCTGGTGGCCGGGCTGGTGGCGGTGGCCGCCGTGACGCTGCTGATCACCTGGGTGCTGGCCGAGGCGGTGGGGATGGGGGTGCCGTTCGACCGGATACTCGCGGCGCACACCGGCGTCCTGCTGCTCGGGCTGTTCTTCGGCGCGGTCACCCTGGCCGTCGGCGCGGCCACCGGCCGCAAGGGGCCCGCCATGGCGGTCACCGGGGTGTGGGCGGTGGCCGGGTACGTGGTCGTCACCCTCGGGCGGAGCGTGGACGCCATCGCCTGGCTGAAGTGGGCGTCGCCGTTCCACTACTACGCCGCCGGCCGGCCGCTCCACGAAGGGCTGCCGGTGGGGGACTACCTGGTGCTGGCCGGGGCCGCGGCGGTGCTGGCGCTGACCGCGGTGCTCGCCTTCGACCGGCGCGACGTGGGCGTGTGATGCCTCCGCCGGTGCCCGCCGAGCTGCCCGCCGAGGTGCCCGCCGAGGTGCCCGCCGAGTTGCCCGCCGAGCTGCTCGGCGGGCACCTTCGGGTGCTGCGGGCGGCCGCCGGCACCGGCCGGCTGCCCGGCAGGGACGAACTGGACGCCTGCCGCGCCGACGGCCGCCGCGCCGCCGAGCTGGGCGTGCCGTTACGCCGGCTGGTCGACGCCGCCCTGGCCGCCGCCCTGACGCCCCGCGCTCCGTCCGCGGACGTTCCGGCGGCACCGCCGCCGGCGCTGCTGCCGGCGCTGCGCAGGTCCGTCGGCGCCCTCATGGCCGGGTACGAGGAGGCCCAGCACGCCGCGTTGCGGGAGGCCGAGCAGGAACGCCGCGTGTTCGTCGACGACCTGCTGCAGGGCCGGGCCGAGCGGCTGGCGGAACGGGCCGAGCACTTCGGGCTGCGGCTGGCGGAGTCGTACCAGGTGGCCGTCGCCCGCGGGCTCGACGAGAACGGCCCGGACCGCATCGAGCGCGACCTGACCGCCCGGTTCGGTTCGCACAACATCCTGGTCGCGGTGCGGGACGGGCTGCTGGTGTGCGTGGTCCCGGCCACGCTCCCGGCGGCGGTCGGCGAGTTCACCCACCACGTGCGCTCCCGGTTCCCCGCAGGCTGGCGGGTCGGCGTCGGCAGGCCGCAGCGCGGTCCCGGCGGGATCGTCACCTCCTACCGGGAGGCGGCCGGCGCCCTCGACCTGGCCGACAGGCTCGGCCTCAGACACGACGTGGTCAAGGCCGCCGACCTGCTCGTCTTCCCCGTCCTGCTGCGCGACAGAGGCGCGATGGAGGATCTGGTGACGAGCGTGCTCAGCCCGATGCTGGGGGCGCGCGGCGGGCACGAGCCGCTGCTGGAGACCCTGGAGGCGGTCTTCGCCGCGCACGGCAACCAGACCGCCGCCGCGCGCCGGCTGGGCATCAGCACCCGCGCGGTCACGTACCGGCTGCAGCGCGTCCACCGCCTCACCGGGTTCTCGCCGGACGACCCCACCCAGCGGTTCACGCTGGAGACTGCCGTGCTCGGCGCCCGCCTGCTCGACTGGCCCTGGGACTAGCCGGGCGCGGCCGTCACGGGATCAGCAGCAGCTTGCCCGTGGTCCGCCGGGCGGCCAGGTCCTCCTGCGCCCTGGCGGCGTCGGCCAGCGGGTAGCGGTGCGACACGTTGACGCGCACCCGGCCGGAGCCGATCCAGTCGAACAGGTCGGCCGCCCGCCACAGCAGCTCGTCGCGTTCGGCCAGGTGATCGGCCAGCGTCGGCCTGGTGAGGAAGAGCGACCCGGCCCGGTTGAGCCGCTGCGGGTCCACCGGCGGCACCGGACCGCTCGCGGCCCCGTACAGGGCCATGAGCCCGCGCCGGCGCAGCGCCTCCAGCCCGCCGTCGAACGTGGTCGCGCCCACGCCGTCGTAGACCACGTCCACCTTGCCGCGCAGCCGCTCGGCGAAGTTCTGGTAGGTCAGCACCTCGTCGGCGCCCGCCTCCAGCGCCTGCTTCTCCTTGGCCGGGGTGGACGCCGTGCCGTACACGGTGGCCCCGAGCATCTTGCACACCTGGACGAGGAGCTGCCCCATCCCGCCTGCGGCGGCGTGCACGAGCACCACGTCGCCCTCCTTCACCCGGTGGGTGGAGTGGGTGAGGTAGTGGGCGGTCATGCCCTGCAGCATCGCGGCCGCGGCCAGGTCGGGCGCGACCCCCTCGGGCACCGGCACCACCTGGCGGGCGGGCACGACGGCCTTCTCGGCGTAGCTGCCGAGCGTCATCGCCCACGCCACCGTGTCGCCCACCGCCACGTCCGTCACGCCGGGCCCGGCAGCGGACACCACGCCCGCGCCCTCGGACCCGATCGTGCAGGGCAGCCGCAGCGGGTAGGCGCCGGAGCGGTGGTAGATGTCGATGAAGTTGACCCCGCTCGCGGCGACGTCGACCACCACCTCGCCCGGTCCGGGCTCCGGGTCGGGCCGTTCGACGTACTCGAGGACTTCGGGGCCGCCCTGGGCGGCCAGCACGATCGCACGCATGCCCCTAGTCAACTACGGATCGCCCGGCGGCCGGAGACGGGGGGGACCGGCGTCACGCGGCGAGCCGGTCCGGCGGCACCCGGGCCAGGCTCCCGGACTCCATCGCCACCCAGATCGCGCCGTCGGGGCCGGTGGTGAGGCCGTGCGGCTCCGACCTGGGCAGGTCGAACTCCCGGATCACGCCGTCGACCGTGATGCGGCCCAGGCGGCAGGCGGCCCACTCGGTGAACCAGAGAGCCCCGTCCGGGCCTGTCGTGATCGCGTGCGGCCGGCAGTCGCGGTCGGGCAGCGGGTGTTCGGAGATCTCACCCGCCGGGTCGATCCGCCCGATCTGTCCCGCGCCGATCTCCGCGAACCAGAGCGCGCCGTCCGGCCCCGCCGTGAGGTGCACCGGTGCCGCCCCCTCGGTGGGCAGCGGGTGCACGGTCACCTCGCCGCCGGTCGTGATCCTGCAGACGGCCGCGGCCTGGTTGAGCGTGAACCAGAGCGCGCCGTCGGCGCCGGCCGCGATGCCCGACGGCATCCCGCCCTCCACCGGCACCGCGAACTCGGCCCGCTCCCCGCCGGCGGTGATCCGGCCGACCTTGTCGCGCATGCTCGTGTACCACATCGCGCCGTCGGGCCCGGCCACGATCCCGTACGGGGCCTCGGCCTCGTACGAGGTGACCTCGAACTCCGGAGTGATCCGCCGGATCCGGTTCCCCTGGAACTCGGTGATCCACATGGCGCCGCCGGGTCCTGGGGCGATCACGGTGGGTCCGCCGTCGGCCGGGTCGAGCCGGTGGACGACCGGCTCCCCGCCGGGGACCAGCCGCCCGACCGCGCCCTGGTGCACCAGCGTGAACCAGAGCGCCCCGTCGGCGCCGGTCGCGACCCCGTACGGGGCCCCGTCCGCAATAGTGATCAACATGGCGTCCTCCCGTGAGTTCGAGCACTGATCCGGGCAAGCGCGTGCCCCCGCCGCCTTCGGACAGCGCTCCAATCGCAACTTGTGTCGCTTTAGTGTGCACAGGGCTTAGTATTAACGCAACTGAAGTTGCGTAAGGAGGGGGTCCGTGGAGCCGAGCAGGCGACCCGGCGGGCGCAGCGCCCGCGTCCGCGACGCCGTACGCCAGGCGACCCTGGCCGAGCTGGCCGGAAAGGGGTTCCGAGGGCTCACCGTGGAGCACGTCGCCGAGCGGTCCGGGGTCCACAAGACCACCGTCTACCGGCGGTGGGGCAGCGTCGAAGGGCTGATCTCCGACGCGCTGGAGTTGGCCCGCGACGAGCCGTGGCCCGTCCCCGACACCGGCGCCGTCGAGGGCGACCTGCGCGGGGTGGCCCGGCTCGTGCGGAGCGGGTTCGCCGATCCGGAGCTGGGGCCGGTGGCGTCGGCGTTCGTGGCGGCGGCCATGCAGAGCCCCGAGGCGGCCCGGGCCCTGCACGACTTCTTCCAGGCCCGCCACGAGCAGTCGGCCCAGGTGGTGCACCGGGCCGTCGAGCGCGGCGAGCTGCCCCACACGGTCGACGCCCACGAGGTGATCAGGGCGGCGGTGGCCCCGATCTACTACCGGCTGTTCGTCACCCACGAGCCGGTGACGGAGGCGGACGCCGACCGGGCGGCGGACGCGGCCCTGGCGGCGGCCCGCGCCGGCGTCCTCTGACCGGCTCACCGCGAGCCCGCGGCGCAGGCGGCCGGAACACCGGCCCTGGGCCTAGCGCACCCGCGTCTCCCTGGGCGCCCGCGACGCCGCCACCGCGCCCACGGCGGCCACCGCCGCGGCCAGGAAGATCGCCGAGCGCAGCCCGTCCACCGTGACGGCGTCCGCAGGGCCGGCGGCCCGCCCCGCGACGGCCACCAGGACGGCCAGGCCGGCGCCGCTGCCCGCCTGAAGGACCGTGGAGGACAGCCCCGAGACCGCGCCCTGCTCGGACGGACGCACCCCGGTCGTGGCCATGATGAACATGGTGGTGAAGCAGAGCCCCGAGCCCAGCCCGAAGCCGACGAGCCCGGCCAGCAGGCCGAGGTACGAGCCGTCCGCGGACAGGCTCCAGGCCAGCACCGCCGTGCCGGCCGCGCCCACGAGCACGCCGACCGTCAGCGCGCCGCGCAGCCCGAGCCGGGGGATCAGCCGCTCGCCGGCCAGGTTGCCCGCCGTGATGCCCAGCGTCGGCCCGAGGAACGCCAGCCCCGACCGCATCGCGTCGTACCCGAGCACCTCCTGGAAGTGCAGGGTCAGGAAGTACGGGACGCACTGCAGGGTCAGGCCGTAGATCAGGATCACCCCGGCGGCGGCGCGGGTGTGCGGGTTCGCCAGCAGGCGCGGCGGCAGCAGCGGGTCGCGGCTGCGCGCCTCGATCGCCGCGAACCCGGCGAGCAGCGCGACGGCGGCGGCCAGGCAGGCCAGCACGCCGGGCGAGGTCCAGCCCCACTGCGGGCCGTGCGCGACGGCGAACACCAGCCCGGTGACCCCGGCGGTGCCGGTGACGGCGCCCGGCAGGTCGAAGCGGCCCGGCCGCCGGGGGCCGTCCGGCGTCAGCACGGCGAACGCGGCCACGATCCCGGCGACGGCCGGTGGCACGTTCACGAAGAACACCGCCTGCCAGCCGAACGCCCCGGTCAGCACCCCGCCGAGCAGCGCGCCGAGGCTCAGCCCGCTCGCCCCGCACACCGCCCACACCGTCATCGCCCGGTTGCGGGCGGGACCCTCGTCGAACATGGTGACCACCAGCGAGAGCGTGGCCGGCATCAGCACCGCCCCGCCCAGGCCCTGGAGCGCACGGGCGGCGATCAGCGGGCCGGGGTCCGCGGCCAGCCCGCCGAGCAGCGAGGCGACCCCGTACAGGAGCAGGCCGAGCACGAACATCCGCCGCCTGCCGAGCAGGTCGGACAGCCTGCCCCCGAGCAGCAGGAACCCGCCGAACGCCACCGCGTACCCGCTCACCACCCACTGCAGCGCGTGCGGGGAGAAGCCGACCTCGCGCGCCAGCTGCGGCAGCGCGACGTAGACGATGGTGAAATCCAGGGCGGTGATCATGCTGCCCAGGCCGAGCAGGACAAGAGGGAACAGGATTCGCATGCCGGTCAGCCTCGCCGCGGCTCCGGCGCCCAGCCAGCCCCGGGTCGTGCGTACGCAGATCTTGCTTAGGCTGGACGGTCATGGAGCGTGAGGCGGAACTGAGCGAGTTCCTCAAGTCCCGGCGGGCCCGGCTGCGGCCCGAGGACGCGGGGCTGCCCTTCAAGAGCAACGGCACCCGCCGGGTACGGGGACTGCGCCGCGAGGAGCTGGCGATGCTCGCCGGGGTGAGCGTCGCCCACTACATCCGGCTGGAGCAGGGCCGCGGCCAGAACGTCTCGGCCGAGGTGCTGGACGCCATCGCCGACGTGCTGCGGCTCACCGCCGACGAGCGGTCCTACCTGCACGCGCTGGCCCACCCGGGGCACCGGTGCCGCGACTTCCCGCAGCACCCGATCAGGCCCGGGCTGCAGCGGCTGCTCGACTCCCTGGTGCTCACCCCGGCGCTCGTCCTGGGCCGGCACGCCGAGGTGATCGCCTGGAACGCGCTCGGCGCCGCCGTCTTCGCCGACTTCGCGGCGATCCCCGAGGAGGAGCGGACGATCTCTCACCTGGTCTTCCTCGACGAGGACGTCAGGCGCATGCACGGCGACGGCTGGCGGCGGCTCGCCGAGGAGCACGTGGCCCGGCTCCGGTTCCTCACGGCCTGTTATCCCGAGAACCCCAGGATCACGGCGCACGTGACCGCGATCCGCGCGCTGAGCCCCGACTTCGCCGAGCTGTGGGAGGAGCACCACGTGGCCGCCGTCACCCACCGCGACTACGTCCTCGACCATCCCGTGGTGGGCGAGCTACGGCTGTCGGCCGAGATGATGGCCCTGCCGGGCGACCCCGAGCTGCAGGGCATGGACCTGTTCGCCGCCGAGCCGGGCTCCGCCTCCGAGGTCGGCCTGCGCCACCTCGCCGGGACCGGCGCCCGCCGCCCCTCCGGCGCCACCCCCGCCAGGGTCAACGGCGCCACGGGAGCCGGTCGAACACCCGCCGGGGAACCGTGAGCGCCACGACGGCGAGCACCACGTGCACCACGATGAAGGCGTAGGCCTCGTTCCTGGTCGCGGGATGGCCCAGCCGCACCGTCATGTGATGCGCCCAGTCCCAGACCTCGGGGATCCCGTCCAGCCTGCTGTTCATGAGCACCGCCATCAGGTCCTCCAGGCCCGACATCTGCAGGATCGTGGTGGCGGCGCCGACCCGCAGCACGCCCTCGCGTGATCCGCCGCCGAGCCGGTAGGCCAGCACGAGTGCGACGATCATGAACGGGACGAAGACCACCACGTGCAGGTACAGGTCCTCGAACACGGCCGTCCCGTCCTGCATGTCCATCGACGTCATGAACGTCATGGGCACGAAGTAGAGGAGGAAGGCCAGGAAGATCGCGGGCAGGGCCACCAGGTGCAGCCGCAGCCACCGCGCCCACTCGACGTCGAGCCAGGCGACGGCGACGACGGCGGCGAACTGCGGGGTCAGCTTGACCAGGAGCATCCAGATCGAGGTGATCTCCTGCTCGTATGGGATGACGAAGCGGACCATGATGACCAGTGCCACGGCCAGGGCTCCGGCCAGCAGCGTCACCCGGTTGGCCCGCCAGAAAGAGGTAGTCGGCATGAGTTCCTGTCAGTGCGTCACGAAGATCGGGGTGGCGTGGTCGGGGCAGGTGGCGAGCGTGAGCCCTTCCGCGCCCTCGGGGATCACGCCGACCAGGTAGGGCCGGGTGCGGCGCAGCGCCGTGACGGCCGGGGTCCCGCCGGACAGGCGGGCGTGGAAGAGGCGCCACAGCAGGTGGGTCGCGCCGCAGTCCGGTGCGGTCGCCGCGAGGTAGCCGAGGTGCGGGTCGTGGGCGACGCCCTTCTCCCGTACGGCCCGGCCGATGGGCAGGCGTGTCACCGCGGTCACGCGGACGCCGTCGAGCTCCGGCAGGAACGCGTCCAGGGCGGCCGGCTCGCCCACCAGGGCCACCTGCCCCGCGTCCCTGGCGAGCCGGAGCGCGGCCGAGTTCAGCGCCCGGCGGCGTGACTCGCTGACGACGTTCGCGCCGGGCGGGAGCAGCACGCCGTAGCGGGGACCGCCGCGCCCGAGAGCGCGCCGGTCCAGCACGGCGGGGCGGATCTCCAGCACGGGCGCCCGCCGCGGCGCGCCGGCCAGGACGAGCGCGTCCCTCAGGTCCCGGCCGTCGCCGATCCACGCGGACGGCTCCCGCGAGGCGTCGAACGGCCGGGCGAACGGGCACAGCCGGTGCAACTGGCCCGCCAGCGCCGCGGACGGGGTGGGCACCGGCTCGTCCAGCGCCCGCGCCGCCTCCACCCACTGGTCGCGGTAGAACGGCACCCGCGCGAAGGCCCTGCCGGTCGTCGCCCGGTAGGCCCTCTCCCAGCGTGCCGGCGAGAACTCAGCCGGCATCGACCCTGACCCGGATCAGGTCGTCGACGGCGGCCAGCGTCGCGGCGAGCTCGCCGGCCGTGGCGCCGGAGGCCAGCACGTAGCCCAGCTTGGCCCGGCACTCGGTGTAGGGCACGACGGGCTCGCCGGGCCGGGCGGTGACCACCACGTCGGCCACCCCCGGCAGCGCCGTCGCCTCGGCGAGGCCGTCCAGCGCGACCAGCGTGCCCGCCGCCCCGGCGCGCATCATGCGGACCGCGGCGTGCCTGGTCCAGCGGGGCGTGAGGTCGGGGCGCTCGCCGACGGCGAGCTGGACGGCGGCCGACACCGTGTCCACCCCGTACATCAGGCCGAGCGCCTCGCCCATGCCGTTGCCGCCGAGCCGCGCGCCCATCTCGATCAGCACGACCCCGTCACAGGTCACGAACAGGTCGAGGTTGACCGGGCCGTCGGTGTAGCCGACCTCGGCGCAGACCAGCTCCAGCTGCCGCGTGACCTCCGCGGTGAGCGCGTCGTCGCGCGGGGACATGTCATGCCCGATCGCGACCACCTGGGGTGCTTCGACGACGCGGTCGCTCAGCCCGAGCAGCGCCACCCGCCCGTCCCGCAGGAACGCCTCGCCGCACAGGTCCCGGCCCGTCACCAGCTCCTCGACGATCACGGTCGACGACGGCGAGACCTCCGCCGCGGCCGCCGCCGCGCCCGGCAGCTCGGCGGGGGAGGCGCAGACCGCGATCCCCCGGGAGCTGCCCGAGTCGACGGGTTTGACGATGACGGGGAAGGCCAGCCGGGCGGCGTCGCGGGCCACCTCGCCGGCGGTCCCGCTCACGTACGCGGGACCGGCCAGGCCGAGCCGCGCGCAGACCTCCCTGAAGTACGCCTTGTCCGTCGAAACGCGCAGCACGGCGTCGGACAGCCCGCAGGGCAGCCCGAGCCGGCCGGCCAGCTCGACCAGCGACGGCAGGTTGATGTCGGTCCCCGGGGCGTGGACGCCCACCACGTCGTCCCGGCCGCGCAGGGCCGACGTGACCGCGTCGACGTCCCGCGTGCTGAGGTGGAGGAACTCGTCGGCCTCCCGCGCGCCGGGGGCGTCGGCGCGGAGGTCGACGCAGATGGTGCCCAGGCCGAGCCGCCGGGCGGCGCGGAACGAGCTGATCGTCCCGTCCGAGCCGCCCAGTATGATCAGTCGCTTCACCCGTCGGTCCCGGGAGACTTCCAGTGGACGCCGCGCTGCTCGATGAACCAGTCCACCGTCCTGGCCATGCCCTGTTCGAGCGAGACGAGCGAGCTCGGCTCGATGCCCACCGACAGCAAGGTCTTGGTCTGCGCGGTGACCGCGGTGCCGGGCGTCTCTCCGGGCCGCATCGGCAGGTCGGCGATGGGCACGCGCGGGTAGCCGCGGTCGGCGCAGAGATCGATGATGAGCTCGGCCACCTCCCTGATGGTCGAGGAGGTGGCCGGGCCGACCTCGACGACCTCGTCCAGCACGACGCCCTCGGCGGCCTTCTCCAGAGAGGCCACGAGCGCACGCGCCACGTCCCCGACCCACACCATGTCCGAGACCTGGGCGCCGCCGCCGTACAGCTCGACCGGCATCCCGCTCAGCGCCCGGCAGATCACGGCGGGCGTGATCTTCCTGACCTTGCCGGAGGCGAAGGGCGGCGCGGCCTGCTGGCGCGGGCCGTAGGCGTTCACCACCCGGACGTTGTTGACCTTCGTGCCGCGGTGCGCGTTGAACATGCGGACGAAACGTTCGACGGCGGTCTTGGAGATGGAATAGCTGTTGTCCATCCAGTGGTTGCCCACGCAGATGTACACGCCGGGCAGGTCGTACTGGGCGACGGCCTCCAGGAAGTTGAGCCCGCCCATGAGATTGGTCTCTGCCGCCGGGCGGGGGTTCGAGATCGTCTCCTGGGTGCCGAGCACGGCGGCCAGGTGCACGATCGCGTCACAGTGCGCCGCGAGCTCCGTCATGGCGGTGGCGTCACGGATATCGCCCCGCATGACTTCCCACGAGGGGTCGGCGCCGGACGCCCCTCGGTGATCGAATACGAGCGGAACATGGCCACGGGCTACGAGTTCTTCGCAGACGTAGCGGCCGATGAATCCGTTGCCGCCCGTTACTCCAACCTTCATGCCACCTCTTGATGTGAGCACATGCTTACAGCGTGTGTCGGGTTGTATGACAACGCAGCAGTGATCACATCAGACGAAATATCCCGATAAGGTAGCCGGAGATCGTTTGTGTCCATGTTGTGATGGAGCAGAGTCAAGGCCGTGCCCGTGCACCTCGATGTTGTCGATGTCTGCGAGGAACCCGAGCCGCCGGGCTGGGAAGAGTTCCGGCAGGCGGAGGGCCTGTCCGCCATCTGGGCGTACGACGTCATCGCCGCTTCCTGCGCCGGCACGTGGGAACGCCCGCTGGTGGCGGTGTTCCGCGACGACCAAGGCGTCGCGGGGGCGGTGGGCGCCGTCCGCACCGCCCTGCGCCCGCGCGCGCAGCGGCTTCCACGCCGGGAGCCGCTCCTGCTCGACGTCCGCCTGCCCGGTCACTCCAACGGGCCCACCTGGCACTTCAGCGACCGCGTGACGCCCGGCGACCGCCGGCTGCTGATCCGGCGGTTCGAGCAGGCGGCGCGACGGCGCCTCGGCTGGATGCTCACCGGGGTGCTCTACCGCATGGTGACCGAGCCCCACCTGCCCTCGGTGGCTCGCAGGGGCGCGATCGTCAGGGAGTCGCCGGGCTCCACGGTCATGCCGCTCCGCTGGACCTCCGTGGCGGAGTGGATCGGCTCGCTCAGCCGCAACCGCAGGTCGACGCTGCGCCGCCAGCTCAAGAAGATCGCCGGGTCGGACGACCTCGTCGTGACGGAAGGCCGGGCCAGGACCGACCTCGACCCCGGCGAACTGGCCGAGCTGAACCGCCGGCACACGGCCAGGTTGGCCGCCCGCTTCGACCCCAGGCCGCCCCTGCCCGCCGAGTGCTTCGCCGAGTTCCTCCGGCGCGAGGACGTGACCGTCATCTCCTATGAGGCCGCCCGGCGGTTGCTCGCCTTCGCCGTCGTCTTCGACCACCCGGTCTCGCCCGCGTACGGGCCGTGGGCCGCGCTCCAGCCGGAGGAGGGCGGGCGCAGGGACCTGTATTTCGACAGCTACGCCCGCATCGTCGGGCGGGCCCTGGCCGACGGCTCTGAACGGCTCTACGGCGGCAGGGGGTTCGTGGAGGTCAAGAGCTCTCTGGGCTTCGACTACGTGCCGATGAAGATCGTCGCCGTGCCCCGGTGGGCGATGGGATGAGCGTCTCTCTGCGGATCCTGGACCCGCGGCACGACCCCGAGCCCGACGGCTGGGAGCGGCTGCGCACCGCCGCCGGCCAGTGCGTGACCTGGCGCTACGACCTGCTGCGCGCCTACGCCTGGGCCGCCCAGGCCCCCGTCCTGCTCACCGTGCTGCACGAGGACGGCGCCGCCGTCGGCGCCGTGTCGGTTTCCCTGCGCGGCGTCCGCCCGCGGCGCGGGTCCTACGCGACCGGCCGCGACGTGGCGGGAGTCGTGGACGTGCACGCGCCGGGTAACCGCTCGCAGAAGGGCTGGTGGTTCACCGGCGACCCGGCTCCGGAGCGGCGGCAGGAGCTGCTGCGCGGCTACGTTCGCGGCGTCCGGCGCGAGCTGGGCCCAGGCTGGCGCGCCGTGGTGTGGCGAGAGGTGTCCCCGGGCGAGCCCGCCCAGTTGCCCGGCGCGGTCAAGCTGACCCTGCCGACCGCGCCGCTGGCCAAGCTGGCCACCCCGTGGCGCGACCTCGACGGGTGGTACGCCACGATCGACCGCGCCCGCAGGGACTCGCTGAAGAGGCGGGCCAGGGGATTCGCCGCGGACCCCGAGCTGTCAATCGCCGTCGGCCCCGCCCGCGAGCTGGTGACCGGGACGGAGGCCGCCGCGCTGCGGGCCGAGAACGACCTCAAGCACCGCGCCAGGCTCTTCCCGCTCGCCCCCCTGCCGCAGCCCTACCTGGACGCGCTGGTCGGCGGGGACGAGGTGATGGCGATCGCCTACCGCGACGGCGGACGGCTGATCGGGCTCACCCTGATCCTGGACCACCCCGCCTGGCCCATCTGCCTGAGCTGGGGCGCCCTGCCACCGGAGACCGGCGGCCGCAAGCACCTCTACTTCGACGGCTACGTCCGGATGGTCGAGTGGGCCATCGCCGCCGGCCGGGCCGGACTCGTCTTCGGCAAGGGGCAGGCGGACGTCAAACGCTCCCTGGGCGCCGACCTGGTGCCCTCCTCCGCCCTAGCCGTCCCCTTCTGACCCCGTCCTCTTCTGACCCTAACCCTTTCCGATCTCCGATCCTCTTCCGACCTCGACCCGTGGACGCGCCCATGACCTGCGTGCAGTGCGGCCACCCGCACCCCGCCCTGATCGCCGGACTCTCCCGCCGGCCCCGCTACTCGTGCCGCGTCTGCGGCGCGGTCTTCAGGCCGGGCTCGCTCCCCGGGACCGAGCCCCCCGCCCCGGCCGGCTCCGCCCCCCTCCTCGAACCCGAGCCGCTCGCCCCTGCCGACGAGGACCCGCTGGCGGTGTTCATGCCCGAGCGCATGGTCCGCTGGGTTCGCGAACAGGGCCGCGCCCCCGACACATCCGGTGCCGCCGACGCACCGGACATCCCCGGCGCGCCGGACCGGGCCACGCTCGCCCGCTGGTACAAGGAGTGGGACGCGCTGGTGGCCGCCGCCCGCTCCGACCCGGAGGCGCGCGCCACCCTCGGCCGGGTCAGCGAGATCCCCGCCGACCGGCTGCCCGCCAAGCTGCCCGCGTTCGCCAAGGTGTGCGCCGCGCTCCACGCGACCTGCTACGACGCCCGCCTCGCCGGCGAACGGCTGGGCGGCGAGGACGACCCCTTCGTGACCGAACGGGTCGGGCACCTGCGCCGCTGGCTCGCCACGGCGGGCCGCGCCACCACCTGGCTCGAAGCGCCCCCCGCGCCGCCACCGGAGCCCGAGACGGTCAGGAGCCTGCTGACCATGGAGGGCTCGTTCACCAGGGAGCAGGCCGCCGCCTTCTTCGCCGCTCTGTTCGGCGTGGACAAGGGGCCGTCCATCCCCGGCGTCCGCGCGCGCTTCGGTGACGAACGCGTCCACGAGGCGCTGCGCTCGTACCTGGAGAGCGGTGCCCGTCCGCTGCGCGAGACCGTGGCGGCCGAGCTGGATGCGACATGACCACGAGGGCCGACGCGGCCGAGGCGCACCGCATCGGGCCGCGCCGCCTGCTCACCCTGCTGAGTGGCCGTGCCGCCTTCCGCCTCCTGCTGTACGGCTCGGCAGGGGTGCTGGTGGCGGCCTGGAGTCGGGAGGACTTCAACGGGTACGCCGCCGCCGTCGGAGCGGTGGGCTGGCTGTCCATGGTGGTCCAGTCGGGCCCCGAGAAGGCGGCGCTCGCCCTCATCCCGCGGGCCCGCCGCACCCGCGACCAGCTCGCGGGCATGCTGCGGGCCGCCGTCGCGTACGTGCCGCTGCCCTTCACCGCGGCCGCCGTCGCCGCGCTCCTGCTCAGCCCCAGCTCCACGGTCACGCTCTACCTGCTGGCCGTCGCCTACTACGTCGGCCTGGGCTGCGGCATGCTGGGTGTGGCCGTGCACCGGGCGCTCGGCGGCTACACCAGGGACACGGTGCACTTCACGCTGCTCGGCGTCGGGATGATCGGCCTGGCCGGGCTCGCGTTCGCGGTGTCCATCCCGCCCGTCGCGTACCTGACGGGACTGCTCGCCCTGGTCACCGTGCTCAACGTGGCGCTGCTGCGCGGGCTGCCGCGCGGCGGCGGGCCGAACCCAGGGCCGAACCCAGGGCCGAACCCAGGGCCGCACCGGGGGCCGCACCGGGGGCTGCGCCGCGTCCTGGGCCGCACGGTCGTGTTGATGGGCGCGGCCGACGTGATGAACAACGCCATGATCGGCACCCTGTTCGTGGAGCTGTCGCTCACCGCGTACGCGAGTCAGAGCGGCGACCTCTACATGATGACCCTGGGCTGGGGGTTCGCCGTGTCCGTGGTCTACACGGTGCTGCGCATCTACCAGCCCCGGCTGGTGCTGCGGATGAGCACGGACGAGGCGGCCGGGGTACGCGCGCTCGTCCGGCGCGTCGCGGGCCTGGCGAGCTGGGTGAGCGCCCTGTGGCTGGTCGTCGCGGGGGCCGCGCTGGCGGGCGGGCTGGCCGGCACCCGTTCGCTGGTCGTGCTGGGTGTCCTGCTGGTCACCCTGCTCCCGGCCAACGCGCTGGCGAGCTTCGGCATCGCCGTGCTGGAGAACACCGGCGAGGCCGGGCTGCGCGACAGCGCGAAGGCGGCCGTCCTCGCCTGGGCCGTGACGGCCGCGCTGGGCGCGCTGGCCGTTCCTCTCGCCGGCGCCGCCGGGGCGGTGTACGCCCTCGGGGCGCAGGGGCTCGTGCTCGGACTCGTACTGAAGAGGCGCATATGACGACAGGACTGACCGTGCTGGTGCCCTGCTTCAACGAGGGGGCGCAGGTGGAGGTCGCCCACCGGGAGCTGGCCGAGGCCCTGGGCGAGATCGGCGAGCTGGAGATCCTCTTCGTCGACGACGGCAGCACCGACGACTCCCTGGACCGGATCCGCCGCCTGGCCGAGACCGACCCGAGGGTCGCGTACGTGTCCTTCACCCGCAACTTCGGCCTCGACGCCGTGATGGACGCCGGGGTGCAGTACGCACGGCACCCGTGGACCGTCCAGTGCGACGCGGACCTGCAGGTGCCGCCCGCGGAGATCTGGTCCCTGCTCGGCAAGGCGGCCGAGGGCTACGACGTGGTGTTCGGGGAGCGGCAGGGCCGCCGCGACCCGCTGCTGCGCAGGATCGGCTCGCGGGCGATGCACGGGGCGGCCCGCCGGGTCTTCGGCATCGACATGCCCAGGGGCGCCTCCACGTTCCGGCTCGTCCGCACCGGCGTGGCCCGTACGATCATGGATCTGCGGCTGCCCTGGTTCATCCCCGCCGTGCCGTTGATCGGCGCCCGATACGCGGTCACGCCGGTCGCCCACCGGCCGCGTACGGCGGGCCGCTCCAGGCTCCGCCCGGTCCGCCTCGCCGCCCACGCGCTGGAGCTGTTCTTCGGCTTCTCGTGGCGGCCGCTCACCGCCGTGTACGCGACCGCGATCCTGGGCCTGGCCGCCGCCTTGGCGCTCGCGCTGACCGGCAATCCCTTCCCGCCGGTCCATCTCCTGCTCGCCGGCCTGACGCTGGCGGCGCTGGGGGTGGTGGCGCGGTACGCGCACCGGCTCCTGCGCGAGACCTCACCCGTACGGCGTTACTACGTCAGGGAGTCGAACCTGCCGCTGCGCCCCGAGGACACGCTGACCGGCGGCCTGCCCTGCCCGCCCCCTCCGGCCCGCCCCTGACCCCGTCACCGGGCGCGCCGGCCCGGTCGTCCGGCGGCTCACGGCTGGGCGGGGACGCCGCGCAGTTCGAAGTCGTCGTAGGTCATCTTCAGCACGGACTCGTCGTCCTTCGGCGTGCGGGCGAACAGGCCGACCGAGCCGCTGCCGATGCCGTTCGGGTCGTTCACCGAGACGATCTTGTCGCCGTTCACCCACAGGGTGAGCCGCACCGCGTCACCGGACTGCTCGCAGGCCGCCTCGATGCGGACCTTGCCCTTCAGCCCGTCGACCGTCGCGGGCTGGGACATGGTGCCGCCGGCGCCTTCGTAGATGCGGCGGATGCGGGCGTTGCCGGCCGTGTCGAGGCCGAACTCGTAGTAGGTGTCGTCGTCCGCCGCGTGACAGTAGACGCCGTACTCGCCGGAGCCGGTCACCTCCCTGACCTCGGCGGTCACGCCGACCAGGACGGTCGCGGGCAGCGTCGGCGTCGGCGTCGCCGACGGGGCCGGGGAGGCGGTCGGCGTCTTGGTCAGGAAGGGGATGGCCGCCTCCGCCCAGCGCTCCTCGTAGTCCGGCACCACGTCCAGCCCGTACGTGCCGTCGGTGCGGTAGCCGTAGCTGGAGCTCTCGTTCGCGTCGTAGCGGCCGTTCCAGCCGCCGGACGTCTGGGTGAAGTCCTCCCGGTAGAGCACGGTCATGTCCGGCGGGCCGCTCGGCATCAGCGCCCACGCGGCGACGCCCACCGCCACCACGAGCGCCGCCGCCGCGGTGACGCCCGCGATGACCTTGGCCTTGGCGGGGTTGCGCGGAGAGTACGGGAGCGCGGCGGGATTGGGCGCCGTCGCCTGCTGCCAGGCGACCTGGACGGTCTGCGCGACCTGCTCGGGCCCGGCCGCCCGGCCCACCAGGTGGTCGAGGAGCTGCTGCGCGGTCGGGCGCGCGGCGGGGTTCTTGTGCAGCGCGGCCCGGACCAGCTCGCGCAGGCCCGGCTCGACCGCGTCCAGGTTGGGCTCGGTGTTGAGCACCTGGTAGACGATGGCGGGCAGCGTCTCGCCGGGGAACGGGGAGCGCCCGCTCGCGGCGTAGGCCACCAGGCAGCCCCACGAGAACACGTCGCAGGCCGGTGACACCGGCTCGCCGCGCAGCACCTCGGGCGCCATGTAGCGGGGCGTGCCGATCAGCTCTCCGGTGCCGGTGACGCCGCCCAGGCTGTCGAGCGCCCGCGCGATCCCGAAGTCGATCACCCGGGGCCCGACGGGCGACAGCAGCACGTTGGACGGTTTCAGGTCGCGGTGCACCACCCCGGCCCCGTGGATGGCGGTCAGCGCGGTCGCCACGCTCACGGCCAGCGCGTCGAGGCTGGACCCGCGCAGCGGCCCGGACTGCTGCACCGCCTCCTCGAGGTTCGGGCCGGGCACGTACTCGGTGACCACGTAGAGCTGGTCGCCGTCGAGCGCGGCCTCCAGCACGGCGGCCGTGCAGAACCGGCGCACCCGCCGGGCCGCGTCGGCCTCCCTGCGGAAACGCATGCGGAACTGCTCATGCTGGCTGAACTCGGGGTTGATCACCTTGATGGCGACCTGCTGCCCCGAGGGGTCCTCGGCGAGATGGACCGTGCCCATCCCGCCCCGGCCCAGTACGCGCACCAGCCTGTAGCGCCCGATGCGGGAGGTTTCACCGCTCACGGCGCGTAAGCTTACCGATTCCGGCCCTGCCGTCGAATGAGGTGCGCGCGGTGGCACGCCTTCCCGTCGCCCGCGCGGGCCCTACCGGCGTGGCGCGCGGCCGGGCCGGCACGCGGCCACCACGCGGCCACCACGCTGCCGCCGCGCTACGCGGACTCGGGCAGGGTTTCGAGCCAGCGGATGAGGCGGTTTCCCTCCCTGATCATGATCTCCGGGTCGCGCAGGGCGTTGGCCAGCAGCGACATGCCCTGGTAGGCGCCGACGAGCGTGATCGCGAGGTCGTCCGGATGAGGCAGCCCCTTTTCGCGGAACTGGCGTTCCACCCAGTCCAGGAGCGACCGGATGACGTTGCCCGCCTCCAGGTCGATGCCTCCCTCGGCGCGTTTGTCCAGTTCGACGGCGAGGGTGCCGGTCGGGCAGCCGTACCGGGCCGCGATGTCGCGCTGGCTGATCCACCCGCTGACCAGGGCCTTGAGGCGTTCGAGGGGGTCGGGCAGCCGGTCGAGCTCACCGGTGAGCCGGGCGAGGTGGTCGGCGTGCTCGGACAGGGCGGCCCGGACCAGCTCGTCCTTGGTCTTGAAGTAGTAGTAGACGTTTCCGACGGGGACCTCGGCGGCGTGCGCGATGTCGGCGATGGTGGTGCGCTCCACGCCCTGCTGGTGCAGGACCCTGGCGGTCGCGGTCATCAGCCGCCGCCGTTTGTCGGCCCCCCGCGCCCGCGCCTTTGAGTCAGTCACCCGACTGACTATAGACAGCCGGTGCGCCGATCATCTAGTCTCCAAGTCAGTCAGCCAACTAACTAATAGGAGATCTCATGATCGTGGTGACCGGGGCCACCGGAAACGTCGGGCGGACGCTGGTGCGGCTGCTGACAGAGGCGGGCGAGCCGGTGACGGCCGTGTCGCGGAAGATCACCGAGTCCGACGTGCCGCGGGGAGTGCGCGTGCTCGCCGCCGACCTGGCCGACCCGGCCGGTCTCCGGCCCGCTCTCGACGGCGCCGGGGCGCTGTTCCTGCTGATCTCCGGCGACTTCGTCGCGGCCGCCGGCAGCCCGGGCGACGTCATCGGCCGCGTCCTCGACGACGCGAGATCCCGTGGGACCGGGCGGGTCGTGCTGCTCTCCTCCCAGGGAGTCGCCACCCGTCCCGGCTCGGCCTCGCACGGGAGCACGGCGCGGTCCATCGAGGACGCCGTCCGGCGGTCGGGCCTCGACTGGACGATCCTGCGGCCCGGCGGCTTCGCCTCCAACGTCTACGCCTGGGCCGGGTCGATCCGCGCCCAAAGGGCCGTCGCCGCGCCGTTCGGGGAGGTCGGGCTGCCGTTCATCGATCCGGACGACATCGCCGAGGTCGCGGCCGTGGCCCTGCGCGAGGACGGTCACGCGGGCCAGGTCTACGAACTGACCGGGCCCGCCCTCACCACGCCGCGGCAGCGGGCCGAGGCGATCGGCGAGGCGCTCGGTGAGCCCATCCGGTTCACCGAGCAGACCCGAGAGGAGGCCCGGGCGCAGATGCTGCGGTTCATGCCCGAGCCCGTGGTCGAGACCACCCTGTCCATCCTCGGCGAGCCCACCCCGGCCGAGCTGCGCATCAGCCCCGACGTCGAGCGGCTCCTCGGCCGGTCGCCCCGCACGTTCGCCGAGTGGGCCCGGCGCAACGCCGCCGCCTTCCGGTAGGGACGCGCGCGCGGCCGGAGGTTCTTCAGGCGATCGACCGGATCTCGCGGAGCGTCGGGAGACCCGTACGGGTGACGACCATGACGCGGCAGCCGGCGGCGGTGGCGGCCGTGACGCCGGCCGGGCTGTCCTCCAGGACGACGCAGCGGGAGGGGCGGGCGCCGAGGCGTCGGGCGGCCTCCAGGTACGGGTCCGGGTGGGGCTTGCCGCGGCGGGTGTCCTCGGCGGCCACCACCTCGTCGAAACGGTGACCGAGGCGGGGGAGCACCAGGGCGGCGATGCTGCGGGGCGAGGCGGTCACCAGAGCGGTGGGGATGCGGGCGGCGGCCAGCTCCCGCAACAGGGGAGTGGCGCCGGGCATGACGTCGAAGCTGTGGGCGAGCTCGCCGGCGAACGCGCGGGTGAGGGCGTCGCCGGTGTCCCCGGGCAGGGCGGCGTGGTCGCCGGGGGCGCGGGCGAGCAGGTGGGCGGCGGTGTGCTCGACCGTGCGGCCGAGCACGTCCGGCTGGTCGTCCGGGCCCAGGTCGACGCCCAGGCCGCGGGCCACCCTCGCGGTGGCCCGCCACCAGTGCGGCTCGGTGTCGACGAGGGTGCCGTCCAGGTCGAACAGGACCGCCGCGGGCACCTCAGACGGCATCGGGCGCGGCGCCGGCCACCGGCGCCGTACGCGCGGCCACCAGGACGGGGCGCTCCACCAGCCGGATCGCGACCCGCGTGCCGGGCGCGAGCCTGGCCGCCTCGTGACCGGGCACGTCGGCGAGCACCTCGTGACCGTCCAGCAGCAGACGCAGGCGGACGGAGGCGCCGCGGAACGAAGCCGTCACCACCTCCCCGGCCCCCGACCCGGCCCCCGACCCGGGCAGGGGGCCGGAGCCGGTGGTCTCCGGACGGGTGACCTGGACGGCTTCCGGGCGGACGAGGACGTACACGTCGGGGTCGGCGGGGACGGCGCCGTCGACGGGGAGCGTCTGGCCGAGGACCGTCACCTTGCCGTCGCCGGCGAGCCGGCCGGGCAGGTGGTTCATGGTGCCGACGAACTCGGCGACGAACGGGGTGGCGGGCCGGTCGTACACCTCGGCGGGCGGCCCGGCCTGCTCGAGACGGCCGTCGCGGAGCACCGCGACCCGGTCCGCGATCGACAGCGCCTCCTCCTGGTCGTGGGTGACGAAGATCGTGGTGATGCCCAGGCCGAGCTGGAGGCGACGGATCTCCTCGCGCAGCGCGACCCGTACCTTGGCGTCGAGCGCGGACAGCGGCTCGTCGAGCAGCAGCACGCGCGGCTCCAGGGCCAGGGCGCGGGCCAGCGCGACGCGCTGCTGCTGGCCGCCGGAGAGCTGGTGCGGGTAGCGGTCGGCGTGGCCGGGCAGGCCGACCAGTTCCAGCAGCTCGTCCGCCCTGGCCCTGCGGGTGGCGGCGGCCACCCGGCGCACGCGCAGGCCGAAGGCGACGTTGTCGCGGGCGTTCAGGTTGGGGAAGAGCGAGTACGACTGGAACACCATGCCGGCGTCGCGCTTGCTGGCGGGCACGTCGGTGACGTCCTTGCCGTCGACCAGCACGGCCCCGGAGTCGGGCCGCTCGAACCCGGCCACGCAGCGCAGCGCCGTCGTCTTGCCGCAGCCCGACGGGCCGAGCAGGGCGACGAACTGGCCGGGCTCGATGGTCAGGTCGAGGCCGTCCAGCGCGACCGTCTTGCCGAAGACCCGCCGCAGGCCGCGGAACTCCACCTTGGACGTCACTTCTTTTCCCTCCCGAAAGCGGTGGAGACCGCGAGCAGCAGCAGCCAGATGAGCAGCAGGCTGAGGATCGAGACCGCGACCGACACCTGGCCGCGCGAGCCGGAGATGGTCACGATCCACACCGCGAACGGCTGGTAGCCGAGCAGCCTGGACACCGTGAACTCGCCGAACACCAGGGCGAGCGTGAGGAACGAGGCACTGGCCAGGGCCGAGCGCAGGTTGGGCACGACGACCCTGAACAGCACGTGCGGCCAGGACGCGCCGAGGCTGCGCGCGGCCTCCACCAGCGTCCGCACGTCCATGGTGCGCAGCCCCGCGTCCAGCGAGCGGTAGACGAACGGCAGCACGAGCACCACGTACGCGAGCACGAGCACGATGGGGAAGCCCGGGTCCTGGACGGCGATGAGCGTCGCCCAGAACGGGGTGGGGGCGAGCACGTCGGCGCCGACCCGCAGCGAGGTGCTCAGCCCGGCGACGAACGTGATCGGCGGCACCACGAGCGGGAGCGTGCAGAGCACCTCCATCAGGGGCCGCAGCCCCGGCGCGAACAGCCGGACAGCCAGCATCGCGGGCAGCGTCAGCAGCAGCACCAGCGTGATCGTGGCCAGCGCGAGCACCAGCGACAGCGTCAGGCTGGGGACGAAGCCCTCAGCCGTCAGCAGTTCTGCGTAGGGGGCGAGGGACAGGCCGGTGGTGGGCGTGTAGACCGTGTACCAGAGCGACGCCCCGAGCGGCACCAGGAAGTAGAGCCCGGCCAGCGCGAACACCACGGCCCGCCAGGCGCGCGGGCGGGCGGGCCGCGCGGGGGCGGCGGTCAGAGACTGTTCCAGGCCCGTCACTGCAGCCATCGGGTGGTCCTCCTCTGCAGCGGCAGGTAGATCAGCATGACGAGGCCGGCGATGACGATCATGTCCAGGCTCAGCGCGAGCGCCACGTTCTCCTGGCCGATCAGCACGTCGCTGGTCAGCGCGTTCGCGATCTTCAGGGTGACCAGCGGGACGACCGTGCCCGCGCCCATGGCCGCCGCCGTGGCGTAGGCGGCGAAGGCCGAGCCGAACAGCAGCACCACCCCGCCGAGCAGGGCGGGCGTCAGCACGGGCAGGCCGACGTAGCGCCAGTAGTGCCAGGCGGTGGCGCCGTTGTTGGCCGCCGCCTCCCGCCACTGCGGGCGCAGCCCGTCCAGGGCCGGCGCCATCACCAGCACCATCAGCGGCACGCTGAAGTACAGGTAGACGATCACCAGGCCCCAGAACGAGTACAGCGACCCCGACGGCAGCCCCAGCAGCCCGCTCACCACGCCGGAGTTGCCCAGCGTGGCCACCCAGAAGAAGGCGAGCGGGACGCCGCCGAAGTTGGCCAGCACGCCGGAGGCGGTCAGCACCCCGTTGCGCAGCGCGGTGAAGCGCGAGGTGACGACCGCGTAGGCGAGGAACGAGCCGAGCACCGCCCCGGTCAGCGCCACCACGGCCGAGACCTGCACGCTCCCGGCCATGGCGGTCAGGTTGCCGCCTTCCAGGCTCTGCCGCAGATTGGCCAGCGTCGGTTCGCCGCGTGAGGTGAAGGCCCCCACCAGCAGCGCGGCCAGCGGGATGCCGAACACGAACGCGTAGAAGGCGAGCAGGGGCAGCGCGCCGAGCCACCCCGTGGACCGTCTCATCCGGAGATCGCCGCGTCCCAGCCGCTCGCCAGCTTGGCCTTGGCCGCGTCGACCTGCTCCGTGCTCGGGAAGGTCGGCTCGCCCTCGACCGCCGGCAGCGCGTCGGCGGCGGCCTTGTCGACGGTGCCGTCGCTCTGCATGACCGGCATGAGCACCGGCCGGGCGAAGCCCTTCAGGTAGAGGTTCTGGCCCTCGGGGCTGTAGAGGAACTCCTGCCAGAGGCGGGCGGCCGCCGGGTGCGGGGCGTCCTTGTTGATCGCCTGGGCGTACATCTGGAAGTACTTGCCGTCGGTCGGCACGTTGACCTTCCAGTCGATGCCCTTGGCGGCCATCTGCGGGGCGTAGGCGGCGTTGTTGTAGTCCCAGTCGATGCTGATCTGGGTCTCGCCCTTCTCGATCGTGGCCGGGGTGGTCTCGACCGGGTTGAAGTTGCCCGCGTCCTTCAGCTTCTTGAAGAAGTCGATGCCCGGCTGGATGTCGTCGAAGGAGCCGCCGGAGGCGATCGAGGCCGCGTAGACGCCGGCGAAGGCCGAGCCGGACTTGGTGGGGTTGCCGTTGAGCGCGACCTTGCCCTTGTACTCGGGCTTGAGCAGGTCGGCGAAGCTCTCCGGGCAGGTGGTGATCTTCTTGGCGTCGCAGCCGATGGAGACGTAGCCGCCGTAGTCGTTCACCCAGAGGCCGGTGGGCTCCTTCTGGCCCTCCGGGATCTGGTCGAAGGTCTGCACCTTGTACGGGGCGAACAGGCCCTCGGCGGCGCCGCTGATGGCGAAGGACTGGCCCAGGTCGAGCACGTCAGGGGCGCGGTCCTGGCCCTTGCGGGTCTTGACCGCGTTGATCTCGTCGGCGCTGGAGGCGTCCGGGTCCTCGCTCTCGATCTTGATGCCGTACTTGGCCTCGAAGGCCTTGATGATCTCGCCGTAGTTCGCCCAGTCGGGCGGCAGGGCGATGACGTGCAGGTCGCCTTCCTTCTTGGCCGCCTCGACGAGCTTGTCGAAGCCGCCGAAGTCGGCGGCCGAGGTCGCGGTGCGCGCGTCCACGCCGCCTTCGGCTGTCGAGGTCTGGGTGCCTGGCGCTGCGCCGCACGCAACGGTGACTACGGTAAGGGCGGCGATGACGCCTGCCGCACGGACGCGAGGTGTGAACACGTGGCCTCCACTCCGGGGGTGTGCGAGGAATGTAAGGGAACTTGTACAAACAAGCGAGCACCAGTAAGTCGCATATCCATTGCTCTTTCGTGAACGGGGATGGTCGGGAATGGTCGCGCGCTATGAACTGATCGCCGACGAGCTGCGCAGCGAGATCCTCTCGGGCGCGCACCCGGTGGGCGCGCACCTTCCGTCGGAGTCCGAACTGGCCGCGCGGTACGGCGCCGCCAGGGGGACGGTCCGGCAGGCGGTCGCGGTGCTCGCCGCCGAGGGCCTGGTCGGATCGCGGCAGGGCGCCCGGCGCATCGTGCTGGGCAACGCGCGCAGCCAGAGCTTCGCCGAGCTGCACAGCTTCGCCCAGTGGGCGCGGGCCAACGGCCACCGCTACGGCGGCCTGATGATCAACCAGCGCCGCCGGCCGCCGACCCCGGCCGAGGCGGCCAGGCTCGGCCCCGGCGAGGTGCTCGACGTGCTGCGGGTGCGCACCCTGGAGGACGAGCCGGTGCTGCTGGAGCGGACCGCGTACGCGGAGTGGATCGCCCCCGTCGTCGAGGAGCTGCCGCCCGACTGCGAGTCCGTGACGCAGGCGCTGTACGAGTCGGCGGGGGTGGTGTTCGCGTACGGCGAGCACCTCATCGACGCGGTGCCCGCGAGCGCGCAGGACGCCCGCCTGCTCGGAGTCCGGCGCGGCAGCCCCCTGCTGCGCCAGCGGCGGGTGACCACCACGCACGAGGGCAGGCCGGTGGAGTGCTCGGACGACCGCTACCGGGCGGGGAGCGTGGCCTTCAGCATCCGCAACTCCATCGGGGCGAACCCGCTCGTCCGGCACACGGGCGACTTGCGCTTCGGCGCGTAAGAACATATGTTCGATACATAGCGCCCGCCTTCCCCCGGGTGGCTCAGCATTGGCACCAGAGCCGCGGGGAGAAGCGTCTTGAGCAGACTCTATGGCGATCCGATAGAGGTGTGGACCCGAGACGGGGAGCCGGTCCAGTTCGTCTGGCGTGACCGGCTTCACCTCGTCCACCGGGTGCTCGACCACTGGGTGGTGGCGCGCGAATGGTGGAAGATCAGCGAGACCGACCCCGGTGAGCGCCGGTTCTGGCGGGTCGAGGCCGGGCCGGGACGCGAGGCCGGCACGTACGAGCTGAGGTTCGACACCGCCAGCGGCGGCTGGCTGCTCCTGCGGGCGTGGGACTGATGGCGGGCGTCCTGGCGGGGCCGTTCCCGCACCTCAACGTGAGCTCCGCCTACTCGATGCGGTACGGCACCGCGTTCCCGCGGGCGCTGGCGGAGCGGGCCTTCGAGCACGGGATGGACATCCTGGCGCTGACCGACCGCGACGGGCTGTACGGGGCGGTCAAGCACACGCAGGCGTGCGCGGACGCCGGGATCGCCCCCGTGTTCGGCGTCGACCTGGCGCTCGCCGAACCAGAGCCGGAGCCCTGGCCGCTCACCGGCCCCGGCGCCGGACGGGCGGGCGGGCGTGACACCCGGCCGCGCACCGGCCCCGGCGCGCGGGACCGGGTGACCGTGCTGGCGCGGTCGCGCGGCTGGTCGCGGCTGGCGCGGCTGGTCACCGCCGCCCACCACACGGGCGAACGCGGCGACCCCCGCCTCACCCGCGAGCTGGCCGCAGAGTGGGACGCGGCCGGAGACGGCGGGCTGGTGGCGCTGCTCGGACCGCGCTCCGACGTCGGCCGCGCGGTGGCCGAGCGGCGCGACGACCACGCCCGGGCGCTGCTCGGCCGGTGGCGCGACGCGCTGCCCGGCGTGGTGGTCGAGCTGGTCGACCAGTACGGGTTCCACGACGCCGCCACCGCGCTGCGGATGCTGGCGCTGGCCGAGTCCATGGGCGTGCCCGCCGTGCTCACCAACGCCGTCCGCTACCTCGACCCGGCCGACCACCAGGTCGGCGACGTGCTCGACGCGGCCCGCCAGCTCGTCCCGCTGCACCCGCGCCACCTCGAACGCACCACCTCCCACGCCTACCTCAAGAGCGGCAAGGAGATGGCCCAGGTCGCCGCCAAGATCTGCGGCCACGACGAGGGCAGGATCGGCCGCCTGCTGCGCACCACCCGGCAGATCGCCGAGGCGTGCGCGGCCGATCCGGTGGAGCTGCTCGCGCTGCGCCAGAGCCCGCCCGGCCTCCACCTGCCGGAGATCGGCCGCGACCCGGTGCCGCTGCTGCGCCACCGGGTCGAGGACGGGCTGGCCGAGCGCGGCCTGCGCCGCTCGCGCGAGGCCAGGGAACGGGCGGCCGCCGAGCTCGACGTCATCGAGCGCAAGCGGCTGTCCGGCTACTTCGTCGCGGTGGCCGGCATCACCGACATGATCCGCGGGATGGGGGTGCGCTGCGCCATCCGCGGGTCCGGCGCGGGCAGCCTGGTCAACTACCTCATCGGCATCGGCGAGGTGAACCCGATCGAGCACGGCCTGCTCATGGAGCGGTTCCTGTCCGAAGGGCGGATCGGGCTGCCCGACATCGACGTGGACGTGGAGTCCGCGCGCCGCCTCGACTGCTATCGGGCGATCTTCGACCGGTACGGCGAGTCGCGGGTGGCGTGCGTGTCCATGATGGAGACCTACCGGGCGCGCAGCGCGATCCGCGACGTGGCGGGCGCGATGGGGCTGCCGCCGCACGAGATCGACGCCATCGCCAAGGCGTTCCCGCACATCCGGGCCAGGCAGATCACCGCGTCCCTGCGCGACCTGCCCGAACTGCGCGAGAGCCGGCTCGGCGAGGCCGGGCTGGAGCGGGTGTTCCGGCTGGCGGAGAAGCTCGACGGGCTGCCCCGGCACATCGCGCTGCACCCGTGCGGGGTGCTCGTCGGCAACGCCGGGCTGCGCGACCGCACGCCCGTCGAGCGCAGCCTGCTGGGGTTCCCCATGTCGCAGTTCGACAAGGACGACGTGGAGGAGGCCGGGCTGCTCAAGCTGGACGTGCTCGGGGTCCGGATGCAGTCCGCGCTCGCGTACGCGCTCGGCGAGATCAAGCGGGTGGACGGCGTCACGGTCGAGCTCGACGCCCAGAGCGGCGACGATCCGGACACGCGTTACGTCCCGCACGACGACCGGGAGACGTACGACATGATCTGCGCCGGCCGGACGCTCGGCTGCTTCCAGATCGAGTCGCCGGGCCAGCGGGAGCTGGTCGCCAAGCTGGAGCCGCGCACCATGCACGACCTGATCGTGGACATCTCGCTGTTCCGGCCGGGGCCGGTCAACTCCGACATGGTGACGCCCTACCTGGAGGCCAGGCACGGCTGGCGCAAGCCCTACTACCCGCACGAGCGGCTGCGCGAGGCGCTGAAGGAGACGCACGGCGTGGTCGTCTTCCACGAGCAGGTGCTGAAGATCATCGAGGTGATGACCGGCCGCGACCTGTCGTTCGCCGAGACGCTCCGCCGCACCCTCGGCACGCCCGAGGGCCGGGAGCGGGTGCGCAACCACTTCGTGCCGCTGGCCAGGGCCAACGGGTTCGGCGACGAGGAGGTGGAGCGGGCCTGGCAGGTGCTGGACGCGTTCGGCGGGTTCGGCTTCTGCAAGGCGCACGCCGCGGCGTTCGCGCTGCCCACCTACCAGTCGGCGTGGCTCAAACGGCACCACGCCGCCGCGTTCTTCGCCGGGGTGCTCACCCACGAGCCCGGCATGTACCCGCCCCGGGTGATCATCGACGAGGCGCGGCAGTGCGGGGTGCGGATCCTGCCGCTCGACATCAACAAGTCGGACAAGGACTGGCGGGTGGAACGGCTCGGCCCGCGGGTCCGGGTCCGCGTCGACCCGGCCCGGCTGGAAGACGCCGACCGGCCCCGGCGCACCTTCAAGGCCGGCGCGTTCAGGGCCGGGGAGATCGGCGAGGGGTACGCGCTGCGGGTGCCGTTCTCGGCCGTCAAGGGGGTGAGCGAGGCCGAGGTGGAACGCATGGTGGCGGGCCGGCCGTACACCTCGCTCGCCGACTTCTGGGACCGGGCCCGCCCGTCCCGGCCCACGATGGAGCGGATCGTGCAGGTCGGCGGGCTGGACGCGGTCCACGGGCTGCGGCCCGGCGCCGGCGAGCGGTGGCGGCCCGGCGAGCTGACCAGGCGCGACCTGATCGCCCAGGTCGGCACGCTGGAACGGGCCTCGTCGATCGGCGTCCAGGCGGGGCCGCGCCGGAGCAGGCGGTACGCGCCGGCGCGGCCGTCGGAGAGCCGCCGTCCGGCCGCCGCGCAGTTGCCCCTCGGCTTCACCGAGCACGTCACCCCCGGCGAGCTGCCGGAGATGACCGAGGCGGAGATGGTCGAGGCCGAGCTGGAGATCCTCGGCATGGACATCAGCCGGCACGTCATCAGCTTCCACGACGAGCTGCTCGACGCGCTCGGCGTGACCCGCGCCCAGGACCTGCTCCGCCCCCGCAACGGGGCCGAGGTGCTGGTGGCCGGCGTCAAGGTGGCGACCCAGACGCCCGCCATCCGCTCCGGCCAGCGGATCATCTTCGCCACCCTGGACGACTCGACCGGGCCGATCGACCTGACCTTCTTCGAGTCGGTGCAGGGGCGGTGCGCGGCCACCGTGTTCGGGTCGTGGCTGCTGCTGGTGCGCGGCGCGGTCCGCCGCACCGGCGCCCGCGCGGTCTCGATCCGCGCCCTCGACTGCTGGAACCTGGCCGACCTGGACGCGCTGTGGCGGGCCCGCGGCCTCGACGCCGTCCGCGCCGAACTGGACCGGCCCTCGGCGGACCAGGGCCCGGTGGGCGGCCGTGCCATCGAGTACGCCAACGGCTTCCGGCTGTCGCCCTACTCCGACCTGGGCCCGGCCGTCACCAACCCGCCCCGCCGCCTCTGGCACGCCAGCCCGGGCAGCTCCGGCCCCACCGCGGCATGATCAGCTCTCTCGGTTCGTCAGGTCGCGGGGTCCAGATGGGTGGCCGGGGCGACCGGGGCCGGGGACCCGGTGCGGATCCGTGCGGAGGACGCGCGCTGGAGCGCGGTGATGCGGCGGACCGTGGCCGCGCAGAGGGCGGCCGTCAGGGCCAGGCAGGCGAGCTCCGGGACACCCAGGCCGGTGAGGCCGTCCGCGTCGAAGGGCAGGACGAGGGTGAACACCGCCAGCGTCGCCAGGCAGCTCAGCCACCAGCCCGCCACCAGGGCCACGCGCCCGCGCCGGCCCTCCTCCGGCGGACCGGCCGCCTGCCACGTCTCGTACACCAGCACCGCGGGCGCGATCAGGTTGACGCCGGGGACGAACCAGGCGGCGACGACCGTGCTCCGGGCGTAGGAGGGGGCGACCGACTGACGGGTGCGCACCAGCCAGGTCAGGTAGGCGATCGCGGCGGCGACGGTGGCGGTCACCACGAGCAGCAGCAGCACCGCGAAGGCCGTCGCCGCGCCCGCCAGCGCGTCGGCGTCGGCGCCCGACGGCCGCCCGCCGACCGCGGCCACCTCGGCGGCCAGGTGTCTGCCGCGCACCTGCTCGAAGACCACCAGCGCGCCCAGGGAGACGACCTGCGCGGCGAGCGTCACGTAGACGGCGTTGGCGCTCTTGGTGGGCGGTGCCTGGGCAAGGCGCACGATGTTCTCCCCCCGGGCCATGCGCTGAGGTTCTGATTCACTTGTATCCCGGAGGCTGACCCGCTAATCAGCTCACGACGCCCGATTCCCACGCCCACGCGGCGATCTCCACCCGGTTCCTGGTGCCGAGCTTGGTGAAGATGCTCCCGAGGTGCGTCTTGACCGTCGACAGCGACACGAACAGCTCGGCCGCCACCTCCTGGTTGGTGCGCCCTCTGGCCACCAGCCGGACCACGTCGAGCTCGCGCTCCGTCAGCGGCTCGGGCAGCGGAGCGGGGGAGCGCCGGGGCTGGGCCAGGTGCCGCAGCAGCCGCACCGTCACCGACGGCGACACCAGCGACTCGCCTTCCGCCGCCGCCTTGACCGCCTCCACCAGCAGCGTCGGCCCGCTGTCCTTGAGCAGGAACCCGGTCGCGCCCGCCCGCAGCGCCCCGTACACGTACTCGTCCAGGTCGAACGTGGTGACGATGACCACCCGCATCGGGTTCTCGACGCCAGGACCGGCCAGCAGCCGGGTCGCCTCCAGCCCGTCGAGCCGGGGCATCCGGATGTCCAGCAGGCACACGTCCGGCCGCAGCCGCGTGGCCTCGGCGACCGCGGCCGCGCCGTCCGCGACGGCCGCGACCACCCGCATGTCCGGTTGCGCGTCCAGAATCATCTGGAACCCGGTACGCACCAGTTCCTGGTCGTCAGCGATGAGAACCCGAATTGTCACGCCCCAGACTCTAGGGTCAACCGAACGGCCGATGCGGACCGTACCCATGGCCGATCCGCTCGCCCGGCCCGTCCCGGCACGCTGGGGAGCCATGAACGACGTGCTTGCGGGGCGTGCTCTCGCCAAACGGTTCGGGCAGACGGTGGCGCTGGACGGGGTGGACCTCGCCGTGGCCGCAGCGGAGGCGGTGGCGATCATGGGGCCGAGCGGCTCCGGCAAATCGACGCTGCTGCACTGCCTGGCCGGGATCATGAAGCCGGACGCGGGCGAGGTCCACCTGCTCGGTCAGCGCATCGACCACCTGGGCGAGCGCAGACGCAGCGCGCTGCGCCGCACCCGGTTCGGGTTCGTGTTCCAGTTCGGCCAGCTCCTGCCGGAGCTGCCCGCCGAGGAGAACGTGGCGCTCCCGCTGATGCTCGGCGGCGTCGCCCGGCAGGACGCGGTACGGACCGCGCGGCAGTGGTTCGGCCCGCTCGGGCTGGGCGGCATGGAAGGCAGGCGGCCGGGCGAACTGTCCGGTGGCCAGGCGCAGCGGGTGGCCATCGCCAGGGCGCTGGTGACCAAGCCGGCCGTGGTGTTCGCCGACGAGCCCACGGGGGCGCTCGACCAGACGACGGGCCACGAGACGATGCGGCTGCTCGTGGAGGCCACCAAGCACAACGGCGCCTCCCTGGTCGTGGTCACCCACGACCCGAACGTGGCCGCCTGGTGCGACCGCACGGTCGAGGTCCGCGACGGCAGGCTGACGGCGGGCGGGGTGGCGGCGTGAACCTCGAACTGACGTGGCGACTGCTCAAGGGCGGCGGCCGTCGCGGGCTGCTCGGCACCTGGCTGACCCTGGGGGCGGTCGCGGTGGCCACGGCGCTGCTGCTGTTCGCGGTGACGGCCAACTTCGCCTTCCAGTCCAGGGGCGAGCGCGACGCCTGGCGCAACCCGGTGCCGGCGGGGAACGGGGCGACAGCCGTCCAGGCGGCCCGGTTCGACTACGTACGGGACCGGCAGCTGACGGTCGTGGACGTGGCGGCGCTGCCGGACAGGTCACCCGCCCCGCCGCCGGGGCTGGACCGCTTCCCCGCGCCGGGCGAGACGTGGCTGTCGCCGGCGCTGGCCGAACTGGCGCGGGAGCTGCCCGCCGACCAGTTCGCGGCCCGCTTCCCCGCCGTGGCCGGGGTGCTGGGGGAGGAGGCGCTGGCCTATCCCGGTGAGCTGGTGGCCGTGGTCGGGCACCGGCCGGACGCGCCCGTCATGACCGCCGGGCGGAGCGACGACTGGGTCGTCGGCCGGCCGCCCACCCGCGTCGCGGACTTCACCGGCAGGGTGTCGGAGGACGCGCAGGCGTACCAGGTGCTGGCGCTGATCGCGAGCGTGCTCATGGTGGTGCCGCTGCTGGTGTTCGGCGGCGCCGCGGCCCGGCTCACGGTCGTCAGGCGCGACCAGCGGCTGGCGACGCTGCGACTGGTCGGCGCGACCCCTGGGCAGGTCGTCGGGATGACGGTGGCCGAGGCGGTCATCGTGGCGTTCGGCGGCGCGGTCGCCGGGACGGCGGCGTACGCGGCGGCGGTGCCGCTGCTGACCCGGATCGAGATCGGCGGCGGGCCCTGGTACGCCGGCGACCTGTGGCCGCACCCGCTGCTGCTGGCCGGCGCGCTCGTCGCGGTGCCGCTGCTGGTCGGCCTGTCGGCGGTCGCCGGGCTGCGGCGGGTCGTGGTCAGCCCGCTGGGCGTGGCCAGGCGCGAGACGCCGCCCGGGATGCGGGTGCTGCGGGTCCTCACGCTGCTCGCGGTGCTGGCCGCCTTCCCCCTGGTGGGGCTGGAGACCAGCGCGACGGTGATCGCGGTGGCGATCGCGCTGACCCTGCTCTCGCTCAACCTGGCCGGGCCGTGGGTGGTCGGCCTCGTCGGCCGGATCGCCGCCGCCTTCGCCCGCGGGCCCGCCCTGCTGCTGGCCGGGCGCAGGCTCGTGGACGATCCGCGCTCGGCCTGGCGGACGGTCAGCGGGGTCGCGCTCACCGGGTTCGTCGCCGGGTTCCTCGGGATGCTCAGCCCGGGGGCGTTCTCCAGCGGGGCGTCCGACACGGTGTTCCGGCTCGCAGTGCCGGAGGGGCGGCCCGCGGCGGTCGCCGAGCAGGCACGCGAGCGGGTGCGGGACGCCGGGCTCGCCGCCCGGGTCGAACACTCGAAGAAGCTGGTCACGGTAACGGTGACCGGCGTCGCCGCCCCGCCCACCGGTGACGCGGCTACTGGCGAGGGAGCCGCCGGTTACGCGGACGCTGTCGGCGCGGCGGTCGTCGACCGGGCGCGGACCGCGCTGGCCGGGCTCGTCCCCGGGCGGACGCCCACCAGCGAGGCCGACGACCAGCGGTTCGGGTTCCAGCTGCTGGACGACGTCCGGGTGGGCACGGTGGTGGTGCTGTCGGTGTCGTTCCTGGTGGCCATCGCCGGCGCGGGCATCACCGCGGCCTCGTCGGTGCTGGACCGTCGTCAGACGTACGGGCTGCTGCGGCTGGCGGGGACCCCGCTGGCGGTGCTGGACCGGGCACGGCGGGCCGAGACGCTGATCCCGCTCACGGTGATGGGCGGCGGGACGATCGCGGCGGGGGTGTTCTGCGCGACGCCGTTCATGATCGGCGCCCCGAACGTGAGCGGCGCGGTCATGCTGGCGATCTGCGTGGCGCTGGGCTTCGCGGGCGTGCTCGGGGCCGGGGCGCTGAGCAGGCCCCTGCTGGTGGCGGTCACCACCGACCCGTCACCGCGCCCCGACTGACCCTTCGGCCGCGATCCCTCACCCACGGAGAACGGTGACCTGGCGGCCGGACGGCGTGGTCGCCTCGTCGAACGTCCCTCGCTGGCTCCACGGCGGAGCCTCGGGCCGCCGGTCGAAGATCACCAGCACGCCCGTGGTGAGGCTGAGGCGGTCCAGGTAGCCGTCGAGCTGGGCCAGCCCTTCGGGCAGCGGGTCTTCCTTGCCCGCCCGCCAGACCTTGAGCTCCATCGCCTCCCGCTGCACCAGGCGTTCGCCGTCCGGCCCGGTGTAGGGCCAGCGGACCAGCACGTCCAGACGCTTGGTTCCGGCCGCGTACTCCCGGTCGAGATAGCCGCCGCCGTTGACCAGCCGGTGCAGGAAGGCCATGAGGATGATCTGGCAGGCGGCCTCGTGGTAGCCCTCCTGCTGGACGATCACCTCGCCGTGCTGCCGCCAGAACACGACGAACTCCCGCAGCAGCCGCTCCATGTCGAACCGGCCGTCTCGCATGACGAAGCCATGTGGATCGGCCATCATGTACTGTTCCGCCGGGTCTCCCAGCACCCGCAGGATGACCTCCCGGTAGATCGGGTTCGCCACCTTCAGCGGGGGTTTCTGCTTGATCAGGCCCAGGTCGCGGACGTACGACAGAGCTTCGGAGAAGGCAGGGTCGAGGTCCGGGAACGATCCGGCCACCACCGGCTCCATCACGCGCTTGACCCGGGGCTCGTGCAACCGCGCGGCCAGGGAGTCCAGGTGGACGGCGCGTGCCCTGATCAACCGCTCCTTGGCCTCATCCACCTGCCCGGCGGTGACGGCGCCGGTCACGCCCATCTTGAAGGTGATCTCATGAGCGAAGGCGTTGACCAGCCACGGCTGTCCTTGGGTCAGTTCGAAGACCCGGTCGACGGCGTCCTTGGTGAACTCCTGCCCGGTCGCCTCCGTGTGCTGGCCGTACAGCTCGCCGATCTGGTCGGCGGTGAAGTCGCCCAGGCGCAACGACTCCGTGACGATGTTGAACGGGCTGGTCGGATTGCGCCGGTCCGGGTCGGCGCCCACCGCGGCCTTGTAGTCACGCACGTCGCGCAGCCCGCACAAGATCACGGACGTGGGAAACGGCTGCCCGTCGGGCCGGGCGTTGTGACCGTCCCTGAGCTGACAGAGGAAACTGACCAGGCTGTCGCCCTGCAAAGCGTCGATCTCGTCGAAGAACAGCACCACCCGGCGCGGGCTGCGACGGCACCACTCGCTCAGCGCCGTGATGATCCGGCTGCCCGGGGTGGCCTGCGGCCAGGGGTCGGGCGGCAGCAGTCTCTTCGGCAGGCCCGATCGCTCGGCGGCCTCGCGGATGGAATCCAGCAGCATCGACTCTCCCCAGCCGACGTCATCGCGGGCCACCTTGGCGCGCTCGCAGGAGAACGCCAGGGCCGCGATGTCGCCTTCGGCCATGAGCTCGGACGCCAGGGTGCGCAGACCTGTCGTCTTGCCGGTCTGCCGGGGCGCGTGGACCACGAAGTAGCGGTCCAGCTCGATCAGCGCTCGTGCCTCGGGCAGCCGAGGGGTGGGAGGCAGCATGTAGTGGCACCGGGGATCACACGGACCTGCGGTGTTGAAGGTTTTCGCCGGGGGCGTTCGCATAATCACATACTGTCATCACTGAGGTGCTGTGCGTGGTGATTGTCGTTCCCTGATCCCCGTCGTCATCGGTCTCGCCGATGGAGATGCCGGGGATGGCCGGAACTCAGCCGAGTACGAGGTCGCGGATCGTACGCAGGGAGTCCTCGTCGCGGGGGCCCATGACCAGCAGGGACGTGACCGGGGACCTGTGCCACGGCTCCAGGCGTCCTTGATCCGGCCGGGCGGGCCGACCAGGGAGATGCCGTCGGCCAGTTCGTCCGGGATGGCGCGGAACGCCTCGTCCTTGCGGCCCGCCAGGTAGAGCGCCTGGATGCGCTCGGCGGCCTCGGCGTAGCCCATGCGGCCGATGATGTCGGCGTGGAAGTTGCGGTGTCTGGCACCCATGCCGCCGATGTACAGCGCCAGCATCAGCTTGACCCCGTCGAGCGCGGCCCGGACGTCGTCGGAGATGACCACCATGACCATGGCGGCGACGTCGAAGCCGGGGCCGCGCGAGGCGAGCGCGTCGCCGTACATCTCCTCGATCTTGGAGGGGAACGCGAACAGCGGGAGCCAGCCCTGGCCGATCTCGGCGGCCAGGGCGACGTTCTTCGGGCCCTCGGCGCCCAGGTAGACCGGGATGTCGGGGCGCAGCGGGTGGGTGATGAGCTTGAGCGGCTTGCCCAGGCCGCCGGGCAGGGGGAGCGGGTAGTGCGGGCCGTCGCTGGTCACCGGCTCCTCGCGGCGCCAGACCTTGCGCATGATCTCGACGTACTCGCGCGTACGGGCCAACGGTCCGGCGAACGGCTGGCCGTACCAGCCCTCGACCACCTGCGGGCCGGAGGCGCCCACGCCGAGCAGCAGCCGCCCGCCGGTCAGGTGGTCGAGCGTCATGGCGGTCATGGCGGTGGTGACCGGCGGGCGGGCCGACAGCTGGGCGACCGAGGTGCCGAGCCTGATCCGCGACGTGCGCGCGCCGTACCAGGCCAGCGGCGTGAACACGTCGGTTCCGTACGCCTCCGCCGTCCACACCGAGTCGTAGCCGAGCCGCTCGGCGGCCAGCACCGACTCGGTCGCGTCGTCGGCGTGGCGCTGCCAGTAGCCGACGTTCAGGCCCAGCTTCATCGACACCTCCGGAAGGTAGTTCTATTACCCCCGGGGCGGGCGGGGGTGTCAATGCGCGAGCCGCAGGGGAAGCCAGAGCTGTGCTCATCCGCTGCCTCGCCTGCGTCCTGCTCCTGCTGTCGCTCGCGGCCGAGCCCAGCGGCGCCCACCGGGCGTCCCGGCCGAGCATCGTGGTGATCCTGGCCGACGACCTGGAGGCCGGCACGCTCGCCCACTTCCCCGAGATCACCCGCCACCTGGTGCGGCAGGGCACGTCGTTCGACCGGTTCTTCACGGCGGACTCCTGGTGCTGCCCGTCGCGCTCGTCCATCCTGCGCTCCCAGTACGTGCACAGCCACGGCGTCTGGACCAACACGGCGCCCGAAGGGGGGTTCGAGCGTTTCAACGGCCTTGGTCTGGAACGTTCCACCATCGGCACCTGGATGCGGGACGCGGGCTATCGCACCGCGTACCTGGGCAAGTACCTCAACCACTACCCCGGCCCGATGCCCGAGACCTACGTGCCGCCCGGCTGGGACACCTGGCACGTGCCCGTGCGCGGCCTCTACGACGAGTACGGCTACCGGCTCAACAGCGACGGCCGCCCCGTCGAGTACGGCTGGGGCGAGCACGACCACCTCGCCGACGTGCTGGGAGACAAGGCACGCGAGTTCATCGAGGCGGACGGGCGGCCGTTCTTCCTCTTCCTCGCGCCGGTCGCGCCCCACCTGCCGGCCCACCCCCCGGTACGGCACGCGGAGGCGTTCCGCGACCTCATGGCGCCCCGGACGCCGTCGTTCGACCAGGCGGACGTCAGCGAGGAGCCGGCCTGGCTGCGCGCCCGGCCTCCCCTGAGCCGGACCGAGATCGACCGGGCCGACGAGATCCACCGCACCAGGATGCGGGCCATGCTCGGGGTGGACGACCTGGTCGGCACGGTGATGCAGGCGCTGAGGGACACGGGCCGGCTGGATGACACGTACGTGTTCTTCACCTCCGACAACGGCTTCCACCTCGGCACGCACCGGCTGACGCAGGGCAAGACCACGCCGTTCGAGGAGGCGATCCGGGTGCCGCTGGTGGTGCGCGGGCCGGGGGTGCCGGCCGGCGCGTCGGTCGAGGAGCTGAGCGCCACCGTCGACCTGGCCCCCACCATCGCCGAGCTGGGCGGGGCCGGGGTGCCGCCGTTCGCCGAGGGCCGGTCGATGACGCCGCTGCTGCGGGGGGTGCGGCCGGCCGCGTGGCGGGAGAACGTGCTGGTCGAGTTCGCCAGGCCGGCCAACCAGGTGTCGGCCGCGCAGACGCCGGTGCCCGGCTACAGCGCCCTGCGCACCCGGCGCCACACCTACGTCCTGTACGAGACGGGGGAGGAGCAGCTCTACGACCTGCAGGCGGACCCGTACCAACTGCACAACCTCGCCCGGCGGGCGGACCCCGAGCTGCTGGCGAACCTGCGGGCCCGGCTGGCGGCGATGCGGGTCTGCTCGGGCGCGACCTGCCGGATCGCCGACACCCTGACCGCCCGCTGACCCGCCCGCGGGAGCGGCGCGAGACCGACAGGGCGGCCGAACGGCGCGGCCAGAACAGGGCGGTCAGGACGGGGCGGTCAGAACAGGGACGGGTAGGCGTCGGACAGGTGGTCGGTGACCGCGCGGGCCGCCTCCTCCGGGTCGCCCGCGTGGATCGCCGACAGGATGCGCTCGTGACCGGCGCGGAGCACCGCCGTGTCGCCCAGCCGCTCCACCGCGTCCACCGCGTGCCGTCGCATGGCGTCGCGGAGCGAGCGCATGAACGCGGCGATGAGCCGGTTGCCGGACGCGTCCGCGATCGCGCAGTGGAAGGCGATGTCGTGCTCGACGAACTCCTCGGCCGACCGCGCCGCGTTCATCCCCGCCAGCGCGACGGCGAGCGCGGAGGTGTCCGCGCCGGAAGCGCCGGACGCCCCGGACGCCCCGGACATGCCCGACGCGCGGGACGCGCCGGACGCGGCGGCTCGGGCGGCCGCCCAGCGCTCGATCATCAGCCGGGTGTCGATCACCTCGCGCGGCTCCAGGCCGGTCAGCCCGAGGTGCAGCCTGAGCAGGTCGGTCAGCGCGTGGCCGGGCCGGGAGACCAGCACCGCGCCGGCGTCAGGACCCCGGCCCACCTGGGACGTCACCACGCCGAGCGTCTCCAGCACGCGCATCGCCTCGCGCACCGACGAGCGGCTGACCCCCAGCTCCTCGGCGAGCTGCCGCTCGGCGGGCAGCCGGTCGCCGGCGGTCAGGCCGTCCTCGGCGATCCGGCGCTCCAGCTGGGCGAGCACGTCCTCGAACGTGCGGGTCCGCTTCGGGCGGGTATCAGGCAACGGGACCTCCGTCGAGGCATTGCGGTCCTCTATGGTCTGACCATACTGTGGTCTGACCATACCCGGAAGGAGAAGCGTGCGCGTCGCCCTGTTTCTCACCTGCGTGAACGACACGCTCTTCCCCGGCACCGGCAAGGCCGTCGTGTCGCTGCTGCGCCGGCTGGGCTGCGACGTCGACTTCCCGTCCGCGCAGACCTGCTGCGGGCAGATGCACGTCAACACCGGCTACCCGGAGGAGGGCGTGCGGCTGGCGCGCCGCTTCACCGAGGTCTTCGCCGGCTACGAGGCGGTGGTCGTCCCCTCGGGGTCGTGCGCCGCGATGATCCGCGAGCAGTACCCCAAGCTGGTCCGGCCCGGCAGCAGGGGAGCGGCGGCCGTCGGCGGGCTGGTGCCGCGGGTGCACGAGCTGACCGAGTTCCTGCTCGACGTGCTGAAGGTCGAGGACGTGGGGGCCTACTTCCCGCACCGGGTGACCTATCATCCGACCTGCCACTCGCTGCGCGGGCTCCACCTCGGTGACCGGCCGGTCCGGCTGCTGGGCCGGGTGCGCGGCCTGGAGCTGGTCCCGCTCCCCGCCGCCGAGGAGTGCTGCGGCTTCGGCGGCACGTTCGCCGTCAAGAACGCCGCCGTCTCGGCCGCCATGGGCGCGGACAAGGCGCGCAACGTGCTCGGCACCGGCGCCGAGGTGCTGTGCGCGGCCGACAACTCCTGTCTCATGCACATCGGCGGCATGCTCGGGCGTCAGAACACGGGGGTACGGGTGATGCATCTCGCGGAGATCCTGGCCGGCACGGAGGCGGGCGAATGAGTGCCACTTTCCTCGGCATGCCAGCCAGTTTCCCGAAAAATGCCGAAAAAGCCGTACGGAACTCGCAGCTTCGCTACAACCTCCGCAAAGCCACCCACACCATCCGCGGCCGGCGCGAGAGCGTCGTCGCCGAGCTGCCCGACTGGCAGGAGCTGCGCGCGGCCGGCAAGGCGATCAAGGACGAGACGCTCCGCCACCTCGACCGCTACCTCCTCCAGCTGGAGGAGGCCGTCACGGCCGCGGGCGGCCACGTCCACTGGGCGCGCGACGCCGCCGAGGCCAACCGCATCGTCGCCGGCCTGGTCAAGGCCACCGGCGAGACCGAGGTGGTCAAGGTCAAGTCGATGGCCACCCAGGAGATCGGCCTGAACGAGGCGCTGGCCGAGCACGGCATCGCCGCCTACGAGACCGATCTCGCCGAGCTGATCGTCCAGCTCGGCGACGACTTCCCGAGCCACATCCTGGTGCCGGCGATCCACCGCAACCGCGCCGAGATCCGCGAGATCTTCCTGGACCGGATGGGCGACGCGCCCGAAGGGCTCACCGACGAGCCCGCCGCGTTGGCCGAGGCCGCCCGCCTCCACCTGCGGCAGCGGTTCCTGCGGAGCAAGGTCGCCGTCTCCGGCGCCAACTTCATGGTCGCCGAGACCGGCACGCTCGTGGTCCTGGAGTCCGAGGGCAACGGCCGCATGTGCCTGAGCCTGCCCGAGACGCTCATCAGCGTGGTCGGCATCGAGAAGCTGGTGCCGTCCTGGCGCGACCTGGAGGTGTTCCTGCAACTGCTGCCGCGCAGCTCCACCGGCGAGCGGATGAACCCCTACACCAGCATGTGGACCGGCTCGGCCGAGGGCCAGGAGTTCCACCTGGTGCTGCTCGACAACGGCCGCACCGGCGTGCTCGCC
Source organism: Nonomuraea sp. CA-218870 (assembly GCF_050936535.1). NCBI lineage: Bacteria > Bacillati > Actinomycetota > Actinomycetes > Streptosporangiales > Streptosporangiaceae > Nonomuraea > Nonomuraea sp. CA-218870. The sequence goes on from NZ_JBNJMN010000002.1 coordinate 1,317,855, forward strand.
GACGAGGTGGGACGCCAGGCGCTGCGCTGCATCCGCTGCTCGGCCTGCCTCAACGTGTGCCCCGTGTACGAGCGGGCGGGCGGCCACGCCTACGGCTCGGTCTATCCGGGGCCGATCGGCGCCATCCTCACCCCGCAGCTGCGCGGCATGGGCTCCGAGCTGGACGCCTCGCTCCCGTACGCCTCCAGCCTGTGCGGCGCCTGCTTCGACGCCTGCCCGGTGGCGATCGACATCCCCGAGGTGCTCGTCCACCTGCGCGGACGGGCCCCGCACGGGGTCGCCGAGCGGGCCGGGATGCGGGTGGCCGGCTGGGTGTTCCGCGACCGGCGACGCCTGGCCCTGGTCCAGCGCCTGGCCTCGCGGCTGCGCGGGCTGGTGCCGAGGAGGCTGCCCGGCCCGCTGTCGGCCTGGACCGACACCCGCGACCTGCCCGGCATCCCGGAGGAACCGTTCAGAGACTGGTGGGAAAGGCAGGAGCGGCATGGGCGCGCGTGAGGAGATCCTCGGCCGGATCCGGCAGGCCGTGCGCGGCGCGCCCGAGGTGCGGATCCCGCGCGCCTACCGGCCCGCGCCGCCGGTCGGCGACCTGGCCGGGCTGTTCGCCGAGCGGGTGCGCGACTACCGCGCGATCGTGCGCGTGCTGCCCGCCGACGAGGTGCCCGCCGCGATAGCGGGACTGGTACGGGGGCGCCGCATGGTGATCCCCGACGGCCTGCCGCCCGCGTGGTCGGGCGGCGCCGAGCCCGCCGGCGGATCGCTGGCCGAGCTGGACGCCGCCGACGGGGTGGTCACCGGGTGCGCGGTCGCCATCGCCGAGACCGGCACCATCGTCCTCGACACCGGCCCCGGCCAGGGCACCCGCGCGCAGACCCTGGTGCCCGACTACCACCTGTGCGTGGTGCGGGCCGATCAGATCGTGGCGGGCGTTCCCGAGGCCGTGGCCAGGCTCGACCCGGCGCGCCCGCTCACCTGGATCAGCGGCCCGTCGGCGACCAGCGACATCGAGCTGAACCGGGTCGAGGGCGTGCACGGCCCCAGAACCCTGGAGGTGATCGTCAGTACCTGAGCACCGCCGCCACGTCCGGGACCTGGTCGGTGAACCAGACCTCGGCGTCGGTCATCGCCGCGGCCCTGACGAGCGCCGAGTCGGCGCGCTCGGCCACCGGCTGCTCCACCCCCCACGTGCGCAGCTCACCGGCGTCCGGCGACAGCTGGGTCGCGCCCTCGCCGATCCAGACCGTGCGGGCGAGCTCGCCGGGCATGAGCACCGCCTGCGCCCGGCCCTCGCGCAGGGCCCGCGCCACCGCCGCCACGCCGGACGGGCCGCCCTGCTCGCCGTGGCGCTCCACCAGTTTCGCCCGGTGGTCGTCCAGCCAGCTGTCGAGCGCGCTCTCCGCGTCCTGCTCGAACGCGCCGGTGCCGTTGCGGTGGCCGTGCTCGACCATCTGGAGACGGTCGGCGGACCTGGTGCCGAGATGGTCGCAGAGCATCGAGCGCGACTGCGGCTCCCCGGCCACCAGCACGAGCTGGGCGCCGATGCGCCGCACCTGCTCGTCGACCTCCTGGGCGACGGCCACGGCGTTCTTCTCCCAGGTCTCCTCGACCGTCTTCTCGTAACGCCGCTGCGACCAGCCGCCCTGCGCGGTCTTCTGCAGAGGCCACTCCTCGGCCTGCACGGTCGTCGTGCGCGGCGAGCCGTTCCCGTACACCGCGACGTCCGCGCCGGCGTGGTCGATGATCACCCGCAGGTGCGGCACGCTCTCGCCCCGCCGCATCAGCATGGGGGTGACGAGCGGCAGCGGCCCGAACGCCGCCATCGGGTGCGGCACGTCGGACAGCGGCTCCGACAGCACGACCTCGCCGTCGGCGGCGAACACCGCCCGGCCGGGCCCCGGGCTCAGCACCTCCTCCTGCAGCGCCTCCGACGCGGCGCAGCCGGCCCGTTCCAGCTCGTCACGCAGGCTGGTCCATTGGGCGGCCCGCTCCCTCGCGGTGAGCGCGCCCACGTACACCGACGCGTACGGTCCTGGACGTTCGTAGAGCGACCGGATGAAGTCGAGTCGCACAGGTCACCACCTCCGCTTCGCCGGGTCGCGTCCCGCGGCCCGGCTCACCTCGGGAATGGTCATGTAGCGGCGGGCCGGGAGCAGGCGCAGGACGGTGACCACCTCGTCAGGGGCGCCCATCCGCTCGGCGTGCCGCATCAGGTCGTACGGGGTCGCGGGAAAGTCGGCGTCGCTCAGCCACGCGGCCAGGTCGGCCCGCCCGGCGTGGCCGCGCTGCCCCGGCGAGTAGCGGTGCACCCGCTCCAGCTGGCCGGGCTCGGGCTCGCGCCACTCCTCGGCGGGCGCGGTCCGAAGACCGCGCGGGCCGCCGCCGGAACCGTCCGGCCCCTCCGCTTCGTGCCGTCGCCGCTCGTCCGTGCGAGGGCTCTGCTCTTTCATCGTCACTCCTCCCCGTTGCCGCCCCCTACCCGGGCTTTCGTGGGCAAACATGGTGAGTTGTGTACGCTGCGGACGTGTTCGATCCCCAGCCGGCCATCGCCACCGAGCGGCTCGTCCTGCGCCCGTTCGGCCCCTCCGACGCGGATCGGATCCGGTCCGTCGTCGAGTCCGGCGCCCGGTTCCTGCCTCCCGGCGCCCCGGGTCACGTGGCGTCCGTCCCTCAGTGGCTCGCGAACGGCGTGCACGAGCTGCACCGCTCCGGCCAGGGCATCCACCTGGCCATGACGGACCGGAACGGGCTCATCGTCGGCGCGATCAGCCTGTTCAAGACCGTGTGGGGCGCCGGCACCACCGAGGTCGGCTACGGCGTGCACCCGCTCCACCGGGGACGTGGGCTCGCCACCGAGGCGCTGCGCGGGCTGGTCGCGTACGTCTTCGCCGAGACCACGCTGCGGCGCGTCGACCTGACGGCCAACCTGGACAACCTGCCGTCACTGAGCGTCGCCAGGAAGGCGGGCTTCACCTGGGAGGGCGTGCTGCGCGCCGCGGTGCTGGAGGACGACGGCCCGCACGACCTGGTGATCTTCGGCCTGCTGCGCGACGACAGCCGCACCCCGGCCGACCTCCTGCCCAGGACCGAACTGCGCACCGGCCGGCTGCTGGTCCGGCCGTTCGCCGAGGAGGACGTGCCGGACCTGGCCGCCACCGCGGCCGACCCGCTCACCCAGTCCATGACCGGCGTGCCGCGCAACTACACCCAGGCGCACGCCCGCGCGTTCATCGCGGACGCGGAGCGGATGCGGCTGCGCGGCGAGGGCGTCGCCTGGGCCGTCGAGGAGGAGGAAGGCGGCCGGTTCGCGGTCAGCGTCGACCTCAGGGACGTGGACTGGGGCAACCGGACGGGCGAGATCGGCTACATGGCCGCGCCGTGGGCGCGCGGCCGGGGCTACACCGCCGAGGCCGTCACCGCCATCGGCCGCTGGCTGCTCCAGGAGCAGCGCTTCCACCGGCTCAGGCTGCGGGCCGCCGTGTCCAACCCGGCCTCCCAGCGGGTCGCCGAGAAGGCGGGCTTCGTCCGCGAGGGCGTCGAGCGCGGCGCGCTGCGCGGCGAGGACCTCGTCGTCTACAGCCTCGTCCCCGCCGACCTCAGCTGATCGCGCGGCCCTCTCCCCGAACCGGGCGCCGCGAGCTCTTGGTGAAACGGCGGTGCACCCGTCAATCTGGGGGGTGAGGACGGTGAGGCGCATGATCACGGTTGTCGGGTGGGACGGTTCCGATCTGCCGGCCAAGGCGGTCGACCGGCTGAAGGCGGCCAGGCTGGTCATCGGTCCCGAGAGCCTGACCCGGCGGCTCACCCTGTCAGCCGCCACGGCCCCGCCCGAGGGCCTGCTCGACGCCCTGGACACCCACCTCGGGCGCGGCGAGGGCTCCGCCGTCGTGATCGCCGAGGGCGACCCGGGCTTCTTCGGCGTCGTGCGTACGCTGCGCGGCCACGGGCTGGAGCCCGACGTGCTGCCCGCCACCTCGATCGTCACCCGCGCCTTCGCCTGCGCCGGGCTCAACTGGGAGGACGCCCTCGTCGTCGCCCCGGCCGGCCCGCACCAGCTCGGCCGCGTCGTCAACGCCTGCCGGGCGCACCCCAAGGTCGCGCTGCTCGTCGCCCCCGGGGTCGGCCCCGGCGAGATCGCCAGGGAGCTCGCCCCCACCACCCCGCGCTCCCTCATCGTCTGCGAGGACCTCGGCGGCCCCGACCAGCGCGTCACCCACAGCCGCATGGGCGAGGCCACCACCCGGCCGTGGAAGGACCCGGACGTGGTGCTCGTCGTGGACCCGCTGCACCGCCAGAAGGAACCGGGCTGGGTGGCGGGCGCCCAGCCGGGTCCGGCCGGATGGGCGCTGCCCTTCGAGTCCAGGCTGCCCGCGGAGGTGCGCGCGTACGTGCTCGCCAAGCTCGGCCCCCGGCTCGGCGACCTCGTCTGGGACGTGGGGGCGGGCAGCGGCGAGATCGCGGTGGAGTGCGCCAGGTTCGGCGCCGCCGTCGTGGCCGTCGAGCGCGACGCCGCCGCCTGCGCCCGCCTCCGCGAGAACGTGCTGAGCCACGGCGTCAAGGTGGCGCTGACCCGGGGCCAGGCGCCGCCCGCGCTCGAACCGCTGCCCGACCCCGACGCCGTCTTCGTCGGCGGCGGCGGGCCCGACGTGGTCGTCGCCTGCGCCGCCCGCCGGCCCCGCTCGCTGGTGTGCGCGCTGAAGACCGTCGAGCGCGTGTCCGCGGTGCTCGACCTGCTGCGCGAGCACGGCTACCGCGCCGAGGGCACCCAGATCCTGGCCGCCGGGCTGGTCATCGGCCCCGACGGCGCGCACAGCCTCAGTTCGGCCGACCCGGTCTTCGTGGTGCACGCGACCCCCGCCGACGGTTCCTGACCTGTCGCTCAGCGCCGCGCATCGGTTATCCTCGCGTGTCCTCATCTACGCACCGGAGAACCTTCCCCATGAAGCCGCCGCTCCTGCTCGTCGGGCAGGGCTCCAACGACGACGCCGACTCCGCCGAGTTCGGCAGGTTCGTGCACCGGCTCCGCTGCCGGCTCGACCGCACCGCAGCCGCTGTGTCGGGCGGCTACCTGGAGCGGGCCACGCCGCTGCTGAGCGAGTCCGTCGCCTCACTGGTCGCCCGCGGCCACCACCGGCTGGTCGCGCTGCCGCTGAGCCTGAGCCGGGCCAACGCGGACCTGCCCGCCGCCATGGCCCTGGAACAGCAGCGGCACCCCACGCTCCGCTACGACTACGGCCGCCCGGTCGGCCCCGACCCGCGCGTGCTGGCGCTGCTCGCCGAGCGGCTCAACGACGCCGCCGCCGAGATGCCCAGGCCGCGCCCGCTGGAGCTGGTCGGCGGCAGGCCCCGGCTGCGCGCCGTCGACGGCGCCGCCCTCGACGGCGTCCCGGCGCACGTCGAGCCGGGCGAGACCGCCGTCGTGCTGGTCGGCGAAGGCTCCACCGACCCGGCCGCCAACGCCGACGTGCACCGCGTGTCCCGGCTGTTCTGGGAGACGCACGCGTACGACCTCATGACCGTGGAGACCGCGTTCGTCTCCCTCACCCCGCCCGGCGTGCCCGGCGGGCTGGAGCGCTGCCGCCGCCTGGGCGCCAAGCGCGTCATCGTCGTGCCCTACCTGCTGTTCGCGGGCGGCACGCTGGAGCGCGTGTGGGCGCAGGCGCTCGCCTACGGCGCCGGCCATCCCGAACTCGACATCCGCTGCGCCGAGGTCATCGGGGACTGTGAGACGCTGGCCGACGTGGTCATCGACCGCTACGAGGAAGCGCTTCACCTGGTCCCCTGATCCCGGAGGTTCCGTGCTCGCCGAGACGCTCACCGAGACGCTCGCCGCGCTCCGCCCCGCCGACCCCGCCGTGCTCGCCGACGCCCGCGCCCACCAGGACCGGCTCACCAAGCCGCGCGGGTCGCTGGGCGCGCTGGAGGAGGTCGCCGTACGGCTCGCCGGAGCGGCGGGGGTGAGCCCGCCGCCGGTGCCGGCGCCCGCCGCGCTGGCCATCTTCGCGGCCGACCACGGCGTGCACGCCCGGGGCGTCAGCCCGTGGCCGCAGGAGGTCACGGTGCAGATGGTGAGCAACTTCCTGGCCGGCGGGGCGGTGGCCAACGCCTTCGCCGCCCAGGCCGGGGCGTCGGTCACCGTGGTGGACGTCGGCGTCGCGGCCGACCTGCCCGACCATCCCCGCCTGGTCAAGCGGAAGATCGGGTACGGCACCGCCGACCTGTCGCGCGGGCCGGCGATGACGGGCGAGGACGTCGTACGCGCGCTGGAGGCGGGCATCGGCGTGGCCCGCGACCTGGTCGCGTCCGGCGCCCGGTGCCTGATCACCGGCGACATGGGCATCGCCAACACGACGGCCTCCGCGGCGCTCATCGCGGCCTTCACCGGCCGCGACCCCGCGGAGGTGACCGGTCTCGGCACCGGCATCACCGGGGAAGCCCACGCCAGGAAGATCGCCGTGGTCCGCGAGTCCCTCCAGGTCAACGGACTGCTGGGGGAGCCCGCGACGCCGGGGAGGCCGGACGGCGGGCCCGCGCCGGACCGCCGGGCCGAGGCGTCACGGGTGCTCGCGGCCGTCGGCGGGTTCGAGCACGCCGCCATCGCCGGGTTCGTCCTGGCCGGGGCGGCGGCGCGGGTGCCGGTGATCCTCGACGGGGTGATCGCCGGAGCCGCCGCGCTGGCCGCCGCCGCGCTCCATCCCGCCGTCGTCGACCACTGCGTCGCCGGCCACCGCTCCGCTGAGCCAGGACACGCCGCCGCGCTCGACCACCTCGGCCTGCGCCCCCTGGTCGACCTGGAGCTGCGGCTCGGCGAGGGCACCGGCGGCCTGCTGGCCCACCCGCTCGTCTGCGCCGCCGTACGGGTCATGCACGAGGTCGCCACGTTCGACTCGGCAGGAGTCACCGAAAAGCCCATGTGATGATAAAAGGGACAGGAGCCATGTGAGGTGACAGTGCCCAGATACGGACCGATGTACGGCCCGGACATCACATTCCTCGGCGTCGAACGCTGCGACCTGGACGACCCCGCGAGCTACGCGGACGCGGACGTCGTCATCGTCGGCGCGCCCTTCGACGGCGGGACCTCCCACCGGCCCGGCGCCCGGTTCGGCCCGATGGCCCTGCGGCAGGCCTGCTACCTGCCGCACGACGGCGCCAGGCCCAGCCTCGCGCTGCGCGTGGACGCGCTGCGCGACCTGCGGGTGCTCGACGCCGGCGACGTCGAGTGCTACTCGGGCGACGTGGAGACCTCGCTGGCGGCCATCGAGTCGGCCGTGCACCGCGTCGCGGCCTCCGGCGCCGTCCCGGTCGTGCTCGGCGGCGACCACACGATCGCGCTGCCGGACGCCCGCGGCACCGCGCGGGCGCACGCCCCCGGCCGCACCTCGATGATCCACTTCGACGCGCACGCCGACACCGGGAACATCGCCTTCGGCCACCTGCACGGTCACGGCCAGCCGATGCGCCGCCTCATCGAGTCCGGCGCGATCCGCGGCGACCGGTTCCTGCAGATCGGGCTGCGCGGCTACTGGCCGGAGCCCGAGACGCTGGAGTGGATGGCCCAGCAGCGGATGCGCTCGTACGAGATGACCGAGATCGTCGCCCGCGGCCTGGACACCTGCCTCACCGAGGCGTTCGGGATCGCGCTGGACGAGTGCGACCGGATCTTCCTGTCGGTCGACATCGACGTGTGCGACCCCGGTCACGCGCCCGGCACCGGCACCCCCGAGCCGGGCGGGCTCACCGCCAGGCAACTGCTCGACGCGGTGCGGCGCGTCTGTTACGAACTGCCCGTCGCGGGCCTGGAGGTCGTCGAGGTCGCGCCCCCGTACGATCACGCCGACATCACCGCACTGCTCGGCAACAGGGTCATCCTGGAGGCGCTCTCGGCGATGGCCAGACGCCGCGCCGACGACGCGGGCGGCCCGCGCTGGGATCCGCGCCAACCTCTGCTCGACGGCCGATGACCCATGCGATTCACCTGATGCGTTGAGATCCGGTGCGCCGGGAGCCGGTAGGTTTACCACCTAGCACGTAACGTTCCGCGAACGGAAGATTCCCCTACCATGGGTCCCTACCTCCTCGGCCTGCGGCTCTCCGGCCGCCGCGTCCTCGTCGTGGGCGGCGGGCGAGTCGCCCAGCGAAGGGTGCCCGCGCTGATCGAGGCGGGCGCGGAGGTGAGCCTGGTCTCGCCGTCCGTCACCCCCGCTCTGGACGACCTCATCGCCGCCGGCCGCGTCACCTGGCACGCCAGGCCCTACCAAGTGGGCGACTGCGACGGCGCCTGGCTTGTCCAGGCGTGCACCGACGACCGGTCCGTCAACACCGCGGTGGCCGCCGAGGCCGAGGCCAAACGCATCTGGTGCGTGCGCGCCGACGACAAGGACGCCTCCGCCGCCTGGACCCCGGCCTCCGGCCGGGTCGACGAGATCAGCGTGGCCGTCACCGCGGGCGGCGACCCGCGCAGGGCGGCCGGGATCCGCGACGCCGTGGTGGGCGCGCTGCGCGACGGCACCGTCGACGCCCGGCGCAACCGGACCAAGCCGGTGGGCGTCGCCCTCGTCGGCGGCGGGCCCGGCGACCCCGGGCTGATCACCGTACGCGGCCGGCAGCTCCTCGCCCAGGCCGACGTGGTCGTCGCCGACCGGCTGGCCCCCCGCGCCCTGCTCGACGAGCTGGCCCCCGACGTCGAGCTGATCGACGCCGCCAAGGTCCCCTACGGGCGGTCCCTGCCCCAGGAGGCGATCAACGAGCTGCTCGTGGAGCGCGCCAGAGCGGGCAGGTTCGTGGTCCGGCTGAAGGGCGGCGACCCGTTCGTGTTCGGCCGGGGCGGCGAGGAGATGATCGCCTGCGCCCGGGCCGGCATCCCCGTGCTGGTCGTGCCCGGCATCACCAGCGCCGTCTCGGTGCCCGCCGCGGCGGGCGTCCCCGTCACGCACCGAGGGGTGAGCCAGGAGTTCCACGTCGTCTCCGTGCACGTCCCGCCCGGCGACCCGCGCTCCACCGTCGACTGGCCCGGCCTGGCGCGTTCCGGCGGCACGCTGGTGTTCATGATGGCCGTCGAAAGGCTGGCGGCGGTCGCCGAGACCCTCATCAGAGACGGACGTTCACCGGAGACTCCCGTAATGGTGGTGCAGGACGGTACCCTTCCGACCCAGCGGGCGGTCACCGCTTCGCTTTCCACCGTGGCCGACCGCGTGTCCGCGGCTGGGATACGGCCACCGGCGATCGTCGTCGTCGGCGACGTCGTCAAGGTCGGCCAGGAGGTCGAGATGGTTCGAGCGGAGCGCCTGCCGTGAACACCGCCATGGATGACGGGCGCGGTGAGTCGCCGGGGGAGCAGACCCTGAGGTTCCGTGCGATCACCGACGACCCTCCGGGCTCCCCGCCCGAGCCGGAGCCCGACGCGGCGGAGCCGGCCGACGACCCCACCGCGTCCGCCGAGCCCGAGCCGGCCAAGGAGGACTCCGCGCCGGACCCCGAGCCCGAGGCCGTACCGGACTCGGAGGAGTCGGCTTCCGAGGCTGTGGGCGTATCCGAGCCCGAGGCCGTACCAGACTTGGAGGCGGAGCCGGGTTCCGACGCTGAGGATCTATCCGAGCCTGAGGCGGATGCGGGTCCCGAGGCGGAGGCCGTACCGGAGTCCGAGGAGTCGGCTTCCGAGGAGGCCGTATCCGAGTCCGAGGCGGAGGACGTACCGGAATCGGAGGCGGAGGACGCGTCCGAGGACGAGCCCGGAGGTGAGGGTTCCTCGGCGGAGGACGGTGAGGAGGCGCGGGAGCGCGAGGAGGAGCTGCCGCCCGAGGTGGTGGAGGCTCTGACGTCGGCGCTGGGGGCGCTGCGCGAGAGCGTGGCCTCGCTGCGGTTCGGGCTCGACCTGCCGGGCGCCGAGGAGGCCCGCAAGGCGAGCGGCGAGCTGCTCGCCCAGCTCGACGACTATGTGCTGCCCCGGGTGCGGATGAACACCGCGCCCGCCCTGATCGTCGTCGCCGGTTCGACCGGCGCGGGCAAGTCGACGCTGGTCAACTCCCTCGCCGAGAAGAACGTCTCGCGCACCGGCGTGCGGCGCCCGACCACCGGTGTGCCCGTGCTGGTCTGCCACCCGGACGACCGCCCCTGGTTCGCCGAGGGAGAGCTGCTGGGCGGGCTGCGGCGGCTCGACCAGGCCAGATCCGACGCCGGTCCACGGTCCATCGTGATCAGCTCCACGGAGAAGCTGCCCCAGGGCGTGGCGCTGCTCGACACCCCCGACATCGACTCGGTGGTCGAGGAGCACCACGAGATCGCCCGCCGGATGCTCGACGCCGCCGACCTGTGGATCTTCGTCACCACCGCCGCCCGCTACGCCGACGCCCCCGCGTGGAACCTGCTGCGCCTGGCCAAGGAGCGCGGCGCCCGGCTCGCCATCGTGCTCTCCCGCGTCCAGGACAGGGCGCGCGACGTGGTGCTCAAGCACTTCGTCCGCATGCTCACCGAGTACGGCCTGGGGGAGATCGACCGGTTCGTCGTCGGCGAGTCGAAGGTCGCCGACGGGCGGCTGCCCGACAGCGAGGTGACCGACCTGCGGCTGTGGCTCGCCGAGCTGTCCGTCGACCAGTCGCGCCGGGCGCAGGCGGTCAGGGAGACGCTCAACGGCGTGCTCGACAGCTTCCGCACCCGCGTGCCGGCGCTGGCCAAGCACCTGGAGACGCAGATCGCCTTCCGCGGCGAGCTGCGCGGCGACGTGGAGTCCGCCTACCTCGCCGCACTCACCGACCTCGACAAGGCGTTCAGGAGCGGCGCGCTCATCCACGGCGAGGTGCTCGCCCGCTGGCAGGACTTCGCCGGCTCCGGCGACCTGATGCGCTCGCTCCAGCTGCGCAAGCGCGCCAGGAGCGGCAGGCAGACGCCGGAGCGGATCATCGCCTTCCGCGCGGCGCTGCGGACGGGCCTCGAATCGGTGATCGTGGCCGCCGCCACCCGCGCGGCCGAAGAGGTCAACGCCCGCTGGCGGCACCGCGCCGAGGCCGGAGCGGCGCTCGCCAAAGGGCTGGAACGGCCGTCCGACGACCTCGTACGGCACACCGGCCGCGCCGTCGCGGCCTGGCAGGAACACGTCACCGACCTGGTCCGCACCGAGGGCGTGGCCAAGCGGTCGGTGTCGAAGCTGGTGTCGTTCGACGCCGACGCGCTCTCGCTGATCTTCATGGTCGCCATGTTCAGCGGCGGCAACGTCGAAGGAGTGCCGCACCGGCTGGTCAAGGCGCTGCTGGGCGCGGAGTCGCTGCGCGGCATCGGCGCCAAGGCGCTGAGCGACCTGAGGGCCAGGATCGGCATGCTGTTCGACGAGGAGTCCATGCGTTACGTGCAAGCGCTCGACTCGGCCGGGGTTCCCGACGAGTCCGCCGCGACGCGGCTCTATCAGGCCACGTACAATCTCGAGGTGGCACGATGACCACCGTCACCCCACCGAGGCCGGGGCTCGCCCCCCGCCTGACCGCGCTGTCCAAGCTCGTGGAGCTCGGGCCAGGACGGCTCGACCCGAAGCTGATGGCCGAGGCCGAGTCGCTGCTGCGGCGCGCCGGCGACCGGCTCAAGCTGTCGTCGGAGCACACCGTGGTCGCCCTCGCGGGCGGCACGGGCAGCGGCAAGTCGTCGCTGTTCAACGCCGTCTCGGGGCTCGAACTGTCACCGACCGGCGTGCGCCGCCCCACCACCGCCCGCACCCACGCCTGCGTGTGGGGGCTCGAAGGCGCGGCGCCGCTGCTCGACTGGCTGCAGATCCAGTGGCGTCACCGGTTCGCCCGCGCCAGCGCGCTGGACAAGGGCGAGAGCCAGCTGCACGGGCTCATCCTGCTCGACCTGCCCGACCACGACTCGATCAGGGCGCTCACCGACAACGAGGCCGACCGGCTCATCGGGCGGGCCGACCTGGTGGTGTGGGTGCTCGACCCGCAGAAGTACGCCGACGCCTCCACGCACCGCCGCTACGTCACGGAGCTGGCGGGACACGAGGCCGTCACCGTGTTCGCGCTGAACCAGGCCGACCGGCTGTCCCCCGAGGAGCTCGCCGAGCTGGTCATCGACCTCAACGACCTGCTGCGCCGCGAAGGCGTCGAGCACCCGACGGTCGTCCCCACCTCCGCCGTCACCGGGCGCGGCGTCGAGAGCCTCAAGAGCGTCATCGCGGCCGCCGTCTCCCGCCGCCGGGCCGCCATCCAGAAGCTGGAGGCCGACCTCCGCAAGCTGGAGCAGCGGATGTCGGCCGCCATGCCGGTCGGCGAGGCGCTCGCCGTCCCCGCCGCCGTCGACGAGGCCCGCAAGATGGGGCTCGTGGACGCGCTCTGCGACGCCGTCGGCGTGCCCGCCGTGGGCGAGGCCATGGAGAACATCTACGTCGAGCGCTCCAACCGGTGGGTCGGCTGGCCCTATCCGCGCTGGGTCGACCGGCTCCGCCCCGACCCGATCAGGGCCCTGCGCCTGGAGGATGTCAGCGACGAGATCAGGGGGATCGCCACCGGCACGGTGAGCGCGCAGGCGGCCGAGGTCACCAACGCCGTCCAGGCGCTGGCCGAAGGGCTGTCCGGCGCGATGCACCCGGTGTGGCGCTCGGCGGTCCACCACGCGGCCCGGTCCCAGCTGGGCAAGGTGCCCTCCGCGCTCACCAAGGACCTCACCGAGGTCGCGCCCCAGCTCGACCGGGTGCCCGGCTGGTGGCGGCTGCTCAAGGTGTGGCAGTACGCCCTGGTCGCCGCGTTCGGGTTCGGCCTGCTCTGGATCACCTTGGGGCTGCTCGCGCCGGGCGCGCTGCCACCCGCGCTGGAACTGATGGGCGACACGGCGGCGCTGCCCTGGGCGGCGCTGATGACGGTCTCCGTCCTCGGGATGGGGGCGCTGTCGGGCATCGCCTCACGCAACTTCGTCGAGCTGGGCGCCTCGCGCGAGCGGGAGCGGCTCGAACGGGAGATGCGGCGGCGGGTCGCGGGGATCGCCGAGAAGATGGTGGTGGAGCCGGTCGAACGCGAGCTCGCCCGCCACCACGCCTTCTACACGGCCCTGCGCGGCCTGTCGAGCTGACCCGGCCTCGCTGCGGCTCTCCGAGGCGGCGTTCCACAGGCCGGGCCGCCGCCGGGGGCGTCATCCCCAGAACACCGCTCGGTGGCTTTCGGGGCCGGACGCCGGCGGCACCGTAGTCCCAGGTCGCGGGCGCCCGGCCCGCCACATGGGGAGGCAACGGATGAACGACATCTACATCACGCTCACCGGCAACGTCGCGGCGGAGCCGCGCGAATACACCTTCGACGACGGCTCCAAGGTCACCTCGCTCCGGGTGCTCACCGCCCATCGCTACTTCGACAGGAAGTCCGGCCAGTGGGTCGACGGCGAGAAGGTCTGCTTCGCGGTGCGCTGCTGGCGCACCCTCGGCGACAACGTCGCCCAGTCCGTCCGCGTCGGCCAGCCGGTGGTGGTGTCGGGCAAACTGCGCATCCGCGAGTTCGGCCCGGAGGGCGACCGGCGTTTCATGCCCGAGATCGAGGCCTCGGCCGTGGGCCACGACCTGCGCTGGGGCACCGGCACCTTCGTCAAGCCCGAGCGGGCCGGCGGGTCCGGGGTGAGCAGGGAGATGCGTGACCGCCTCGACGAGGAGACCCAGGACTGGGCGATGGGCGCCCGCAAGGGGCCGGGCCTGGTGGTCAGGGAGATCCCGGCGGACGAGGCGGCGGTCCGGATCATCGGCGCCGACGACAACGAGAAGGAGTCCGAAGACGCCGGGTGGCCGCAGGAGGAACGAGCGGCGGCCTGACCCGCCCCGGCGGCGGGACGCCACCGCCCGGCGTCCCGCTCCGATCATCCCCGCGCGCTGACGTCCGCCCGGGACTCCTCGCGGTGTGCCCGGGGGCCGTGCCGCCCGTTCTGAGGTGGGTGTTCTCGCAAACCCCACAAGCTTTTTGGGGAGACCCCTCGGGCTGGGCGCCGTCACGCGTGCCTGCGGCCCGCTCAGCCCGCCGTAGCTCCGGGGACCGGTTCGCCCCGGTCTCCGGGGGGCGTGGAGCGTGGCCTACGGGAGCCTGGGTGGTGGGTGCGGGTCTTCGCCTGAGGGAGGCATAGCCCCGAGGGTTTCTCCGGCGAAGCCATCGTTTCCCATCGCGTACTGCACACTACGCAACTACTCTGTTACACATCGTTAGCGAGAGGGGTGTCCAGATGGCGGCGACCAGTCACGACTCGGTAAAGCGACGTGACGGTCTGTCGGCTCTGGTCACCCGGTGGCCATTTCTCGGGCAACGCCGGGCCCTGGTCGCCTACATCAGCGTGATCGTCGTGATCGACCTGGCCGCGATCGTGTTCACGGCCCTGGCGGCGCCCTTGCGCTGGCACGAGCCGCTGATCTTCGTCGCGCTGATGAGCTGCGGCGCGATCTGCATCGAGGCCACCAGGCGGCTCGGCATGCCCGCCGGGGTGTCCCGCGACCTGCTGTCGGCGTGGTGGCTGCCGGTCGCGCTCCTGCTGCCGCCGATGTACGCGCTGCTCGCGCCGATCGTGCTGCAGACCCTGCTGCAGGTGCGGGTGCGGGCGGCGATGCTGCACCGGCGGGTGTTCAGCGCGGCCGCGATCGGGCTGGCCGGATGCGTGGCGTCGTTGATGTTCCACCGGCTGGCGCCGCGGGCCTGGCCGCTGACCCAGAGCGACACCACGATCACCATCCTGGTGGCGGTCCTGGCCGCCGTGGTGTTCGCGCTGATCAACACCACGCTGATCGCGATCGCCGCCCACACCGCCAATCCCGACGGCGGCTGGCGGGAGGTGCTCTGGGACCGGGAGAGCGTCACGCTGGACGTGGTCGAGTCGTGCCTCGGCGTCACGGTGACCGTCGGGTGCGCGCTGCATCCCCTCCTGCTCGTGCTCGCGCTCCCCCCTGTCGTGCTGCTGCAGCGCAGCCTCCTGCACGCCCAGTTGCAGGCCGCGGCACGCACCGACGCGAAGACCGGTCTGCTCAACGCCGCCGCCTGGCAGCGGGAGGCGGACACCGAGATCGTGCGGGCGCGCCGGACGGGGGAGGCGCTCGCGCTCCTGGTCATCGACATCGACCACTTCAAGCGGGTCAACGACGCCTACGGGCATCTGGCGGGCGACCAGGTGCTGATCAACGTGGCGGAGGTGCTGCGCAGCCAGTTGCGCGAGTACGACCTGGTGGGGCGGTTCGGCGGGGAGGAGTTCGTCGTGCTGCTGCCGAGGGCCGACCTGCACGAGGCCCGCCGGGTCGCCGAACGCCTGCGGCACCGGATCGGGCGCATGTCCGTCCCCGCCGACGAGGCGATCATCACGGTCACCGTCTCGGCGGGCGTCGCCCTGATGGCGGTCCACGGCGACGACCTCATCGAGCTTCTCGCGGCCGCAGACCTGGCCCTCTACCGGGCCAAGGAGCTGGGGAGGAACCGCGTCTGCCTCCCGGTGGCGCCGACCCGCCTGCGGGACGACACGGCCGGCTGATCCCCGGTCATGCGGGCGGTCGCGGACGGCGGAAGCTCGGGCCCGGAGCCCCTAAGCTAGATAGCATGCCGGAGTACATCTATACGTTGCAGCGCGTGCGCAAGGCGCATGGCGACAAGGTTGTCCTTGACGACGTCACCCTGTCGTTCCTGCCAGGGGCCAAGATCGGTGTCCTGGGGCCCAACGGCACGGGCAAGTCGACGCTGCTCCGGATGATGGCCGGCCTGGAGCAGCCGTCCAACGGCGAGGCGCGGCTGATGCCGGGCTTCTCCGTGGGCATGCTCCAGCAGGAGCCTCCTCTCAACGAGGAGAAGACGGTGCTCGGCAACGTCCAGGAGGGCGTCGCCGAGACGATGGCGATGCTCGAGCGTTACAACGAGATCGCCGAGCAGATGGCCACCGACTACAGCGACGAGTTGCTCGACGAGATGGGCAGGCTGCAGGAGCAGCTGGAGCACCGTAACGCGTGGGATCTCGACAGCCAGCTGGAGCAGGCGATGGACGCGCTGCGCTGTCCGCCGCCCGACGCCGACGTGACCTCCTTGTCCGGTGGTGAGCGCCGTCGCGTGGCGCTGTGCAAGCTGCTGCTGGAGGCGCCCGACCTGCTGCTGCTGGACGAGCCGACCAACCACCTCGACGCCGAGAGCGTCCAGTGGCTGGAGCAGCACCTGGAGAAGTACGCCGGCACCGTCCTGGCCGTCACCCACGACCGCTACTTCCTCGACAACGTCGCGGGCTGGATCCTCGAGCTCGACCGCGGCCGCGCCTTCGCCTACGAGGGCAACTACTCCACCTACCTGGAGGCCAAGGCGGCCCGGCTCAGGGTCGAGGGCCAGAAGGACGTCAAGCGCAAGAAGCGCCTGGAGGACGAGCTGGAGTGGGTCCGGTCCAACCCGAAGGCCCGCCAGACCAAGAGCAAGGCCCGGCTCCAGCGCTACGAGGAGATGGCGGCCGAGGCCGACAAGCACCGCAAGCTCGACTTCGACGAGATCCAGATCCCGCCGGGCCCGCGCCTCGGCACCACGGTGATCAGGGCGGAGGATCTCACCAAGGGCTTCGGCGACCGCCTGCTGATGGAGAAGCTCACGTTCGACCTGCCGCGTAACGGCATCGTCGGCGTCATCGGCCCCAACGGCGTCGGCAAGACCACGCTGTTCCGCATGATCACGGGCGACGAGCAGCCCGACGGCGGCTCCATCACCGTCGGCGACACCGTCAAGATCTCGTACGCCGACCAGAGCCGGGGCGGCATCGACCCGGGCAAGAACGTGTGGGAGGTCGTCTCCGACGGGCTCGACCACATCAAGGTCGGCGCCGTCGAGATGCCGTCGCGCGCCTACATCGCCGCGTTCGGGTTCAAGGGGCCCGACCAGCAGAAGAAGGCGGGGGTGCTGTCCGGCGGCGAGCGCAACCGGCTCAACCTGGCGCTCACCCTCAAGCAGGGCGGCAACGTGCTGCTGCTCGACGAGCCCACCAACGACCTCGACACCGAGACGCTGTCCTCGCTGGAGAGCGCGCTGCTCGACTTCCCCGGCTGCGCCGTCATCACCTCCCACGACCGGTGGTTCCTCGACCGGATCGCCACGCACATCCTGGCGTGGGAGGAAGGGTCCAACTGGTTCTGGTTCGAGGGCAACTTCGCCGACTACGAGAAGAACAAGATCGAACGACTGGGCGCCGACGCGGCCCGGCCGCACCGGGTGACCTACCGGAAGCTGCACCGCGACTGACCCGCTAGGTCCTCACGGCCACCCGAATCCCGCACGGGGAGTGTCCCGTGCGGGATTCGGCGTTTCGGCCCGCGACCGGGCGGAGCGGGCGACGTGGGGGTGCGAGGGACCGAGCGGAATGTCTAGAATCTGATTCTAGATTCTCATCAGGGGAAGGAGTCCGGGTGGAGCTCGAACTGGACGGCATCGAGGTGGCCTTCGACCACACGGCCGTGGCCGCGCCGCGCATCAGGGACCTGCTGCCGATCTACCACGATCTGCTCCGCGGGCGGCACCTCGGGGGAGGCGGGGACAACCGGACGGCCGGATACCGGACCCTGCAGCTCGCCTATGCCAACGGCAGCAAGATCGAGCTGATGGAGCCGCTGGCCGGGTCGACGTTCTTCGACAGCTTCTTCGAGCTGACCCGGGGCCGGGGCGGCGTGCACCACCTCAACTTCCACGTGAGCGACATCGACGCGGCCGTGGCGCGGCTGACCGAGCGGGGCTACCGGCTGCACGGGCTGAACCTGTCGGAACCTCGCTGGCGGGAGGTGTTCCTGCACCCCAAGGAGGCGCACGGGGTGCTCATCCAGCTGGCCCAGGTGGGCCCCCGCCCGGACGGGCCGAGGGCGACGCTGGAGGAGGTGCTGGCCGGGAACGGCAGGAACGGCAACGGCGTCCCGAGCCCCTGAGCGACGTCGACCCTCCCGGCCCCGCGTCTCCGCGGGGGCCGGACCCGCTCGCACGTGATCGTCCGCCGGCGCGGCGGACGTCATTCCCCGATCGTCCCCAGCCGGGCGTGGCCCTTGATGAGATTGCGCGCGATCGTGCGGCGCTGGATCTCGTCGGTGCCCTCGAAGATCCGCAGCAGCCGCAGCTCGCGGTACCACCGCTCGATCGGCAGCTCCTTGGTGTAGCCCATGCCGCCGTGGATCTGCAGCACCCGGTCGACGACCTGGTTGGCCATGACGGCGCCGTTCAGCTTGGCGATCGAGGCGGCGTGCCGGGCGTCCATGCCCTCCTGGACGCGCCAGGCCGCGTAGAGGGTGAGCCACTTGGCCGCCTCGATCTCCACCTGCGAGTCGGCGATCATCCACTGGATGGCCTGGTAGCCGGCGATCGCCTGGCCCATGGACTTGCGGATCTTGGCGTACTCGATGGCCATGCCCAGCATGCGCTCGGCCGAGCCGATGGCCCTGGCGGGGATCATGTAGCGGCCCTGGCCGATCCACTGCATGGCCAGCTCGAAGCCCTTGCCCAGCTCGCCCAGGATGTTCTCCTCCGGCACCCGGACGTCCTGGAACACCAGGGACGCGGGCCCCCACTCGCCCATGGTGGGGATGGGCTCGGACGTCCAGCCCATGTCGCGGTCGACGAGGAAGCAGGTGACCCCGTACGGCTCGGTGACGGCGAACACCATGACGAAGTCGGCCTCGTTGCCGCCGGTGATGAACGTCTTCTCCCCGTTGATGACCCATTCGGCGCCGTCGCGTACGGCCCTGGCGCGGATGTTGCGGGCGTCGGAGCCCGCGCCCGGCTCGGTGATGGCGAAGCAGGAGCGGCGCTCGCCCTCGATGGTGGGGATCAGGTAGCGGCGCTTCTGCTCCTCGGTGCCCGCGTACAGGATGTTGTCGGCGGTCCCGCCGAAGGTGAACGGCACGAACGTGCGGCCCAGCTCCATGGCGATGATCGCGGACATGATGGGTCCGAGCGCGGCGCCGCCGTACTCCTCAGGGGTGTTGATGCCCCACAGGCCGGTCTTGCGTGCCTTGTCGCGCAGCTCCTCGTGGACGTCGGGGTCGAGCGCGGGGCGGCCGGCGCGTTCGTTGCGCAGCACGTCCGGCTCCAGCGGCATGACCTCTCGCTCCACGAACGCGCGGACTGTGTCCCTGATCTGCCGTTCCTCGGCGCTGAGCGAGAAGTCCACGGCCGCCTCATTTCCTAGAACAAACCTCTAGGACAAGGTTCGGCTCTGGCGTGGCGCGTGTCAAGAATTCGATTCTAGAATTCAACGGCCCTAAGATACTCGCATGGCACGGAAGACCTCGTGGGAGTGGAGCCGCACGGCGCAGACCCGCAAGAGCATGCTCCAGGCGGCGCGAGAGGTGTTCGGCGAGCACGGCTTCGCCGAGGCCAACGTCTCCGAGGTCGTCGCCCGCGCCCGCTCCAGCGTGGGCAGCCTCTACCACCACTTCGGCGGCAAGACCGAGCTGTTCCTGGCCCTCTACGAGGACCATCAGGCGGCTCACGAGCAGGCCGCGAGCGCCAGCGTGGCGCGCGCCAAGCAGGAGGGCGTCACCGACCCCGTCGAGCTGCTCATCGCCGGCGCCCGCGCCTACCTCGACGGCGCGTGGGAGCGGCGCGACCTGGTCCGGCTGTTCATCGAGGGCGACGGGCCGCCCGGCTTCGAGCTGATCCGCCGCACGCGCAACCGCGAGTGGGTACGGCAGAACGCCGTGCTGCTCGGGTCCGGCGGCGAACCGCTCGATCGGTTCACCGTGACGGTGCTGACCAGCATCATCGGCGAGGCCGCCCGCGAGGTCGCCACCAGCGACTCCGAGGAGGACGCCCGCGAGGTGGCCGAGGCGGCGATGACGCTGATCCGCCGCCTCGACCCGCTCACGATCCGGTGACCTCCCGGCCGGGGATCTCGCCGTTGGTCAGCGCGTTCGGCGCGGCCTTGCCGACCAGCGCGGCGATCACCTCGCCCAGCTCCGCCGGGTCCCAGCGGGCGCCCTTGTCCACCCCGGGGCCGGCGTGCCAGCCCTCGGCCACGCTGATCCGCCCGGCCCGCACGTTGAACACCCGGCCGGTGATGCCGCGCGACTCCGCGCTGCCCAGCCAGACCACGAGCGGGGCCACGTCGCCCGGGTCCGCGTCGGCGTCGCCGGGGATGAGGCCGTCGGTCATCCGGGTCAGCGCGGTCGGCGCGATGGCGTTGACCGTGACGCCGTAGCGTTCCAGCTCCCTGGCGGCGATGACGGTCAGGCCCGCGATGCCGGCCTTGGCCGCGCCGTAGTTCCCCTGGCCGGGGTTGCCGTAGATGCCGGAGGACGAGGTGGTGTTGATGACCCGGGCGTCGACGGGCGCGCCTGCCTTGGCCCGTTCGCGCCAGTAGGCGGCGGCGTGGCGCAGCGGGGCGAACGTGCCGCGCAGGTGCACCCGGACGACCGCGTCCCACTCCTCGGCGCTCATGTTGAACAGCATCCGGTCGCGCAGGATGCCGGCGTTGTTGACGAGCACGTGCAGGTCGCCGAAGCGCTCGACGGCGGCCTCGACCAGCCGCCGGGCGCCGTCGAAGTCGGCGACGTCCTCGCCGTTGACGATCGCCTCCCCGCCCATGGCCTCGATCTCCGCGACGACCTCCGCCGCCGCCCCCGAGGAGCCGGTCCCGTCGACCTCCGCGCCCAGGTCGTTGACCACCACCTTGGCGCCCTGGCGGGCGAACTCCAGCGCGTGCCCCCGGCCGATGCCCCTGGCCGCGCCCGTGACGACCACCACGCGCCCCTCGGCGATCCCGCTCATCCGACACCTCGATCCTCGGCCTGACTGATGACGAACCAAATTCTAGTAACTAAATCTAGAAATGGTAGGGCCCCTCAGGACGCGGAAGGTGAACCGGTACCGTTGCCTTCGTGGTTGAACATCCCCTGGCGCAACGGCACGTCTTCTCCCGCATGGTGCGATTCGCGGACATCGATTCGCAAGGACACGTGAACAATGTCCGCTTCTTCGACTACCTGGAGGACGCCCGCTGGGGCATGCTGCACGTCGATCCTTACAAAGCAGGCGATCCCCCCTTCAAAGGGCTGGTCGTGGCCCGCCACGAGATCGACTACCGGCGGCCGCTCGGCTTCCGCGCCGAACCGGTACGGGTCGAGACCTGGGTGACCGAGCTCGGCCGGGTGCGGTTCACGCTGCGCTACGAGATCCGCGACGACGACGAGGTGTACGTCACGGCCCTGTCGACGATGGTGGCCTACGACGCCGAGCGGGCGGCGCCGCGCCGGCTCACCGAGGACGAGATGGCGTACCTCAAGCGCTTCGCGTGACCGCCCCGCACCGCCGGCGCTGGGTCATGCTGGCGCTCGGGGTCAACGCGCACGCCGGCGTCACCCTCGGCCTGTCCGGGCTGCCCCTGGTGATCCCCGACGTGCAGCGCCACTTCGGCGTCTCCCTGCCGGTGGCCGGGGTCATCGCCAACGCCCCCGGCATCGGCATCCTGTTCGCGCTGGTCGCCTGGGGCGCGCTGGCCGACCGCTACGGCGAGCGGCTGGTGCTCGGCCTCGGCGTCGGGAGCGCCGCCCTGCTGTTCGCCGCCGCGGCCGTCGCCGAGCGCGCCTGGGCGGTGGTGGCGCTGCTCGCCCTGGCCGGGGCGGCGGGCTGCGCCGCGCTGGTCGGCGGCGGCCGGATCGTGCTGCGCTGGTTCGAGCCGCCCGAGCGCGGCGTGGCCATGGGGGTGCGGCAGATCTCCTACACCCTCGGCATCGCCGTGGCCGGTTTCACCCTCCCGCCCGTGGCGCGGGCGTACGGCATCTCCGGGGTCATGCTGGTCTGCTCGGGCGTCTGCCTGCTGGCCGCCGTGCTGGCGGCCGCGTTCCTGGCCGAGCCGCCGCACGCCGCCGGCGGCTCCGCCAGGACGCCCGCCGGGTCCCCGTACCGGCAGCCCACGCTCTGGCGCGTGCACGCCACGAGCGCGCTGCACGTGGTGCCGCAGATCATCGTCGGCACGTACGGGGTCGTCTGCCTGGTCGAGGTGTACGGGTGGGACGGTGTGGCGGCCGGGCGGCTGTTCGCGGCAGCGGCCGTCGCCGGGGCCGTCACGCGGGTCGCGGCGGGCCGCTGGTCCGACCTGACCGGGCTGCGGATGGCGCCGCTGCGCCTGCTCACCCTCACCACGCTCGCCGCCCTCGCCCTGCTCGTGCTCGGCACGTACGGGCGATCCTGGCTGGGCGTGGTCATGCTGGCGCTGGCCGCGGTGGTCAGCGTGGCCGGGAACGGGCTGGCCTACCTCGCGGCGGGCGAGCTGGCCGGCCCGGCGGCGGCCGGCCGGGTGCTCGGCACGCACAACACGGCCCAGAACGTGGTCGCCCTGGCCGTGGCGCCCCTCGCCGGGGTGCTGATCACCCAGGCCGGCTACTGGGCCGCCTTCGCGGTGGGGCTGGCCTGCACGCTGATCTCGATCCCGGTCATCCCGGTCCGCCACGAGCGCGCCACCCGGTCCCCCTAGCCGGTTTCGCGCTCCAGCCAGACGGCCGTGTCGGGCGGCAGGGCCCCGCTGACCGGGCCGCTGGACAGCAGCACGCTCTTGTGCGGGGGCAGCGGCACCGCCTCGGTCCCGCAGTTGAGCACGCAGACCAGCGAGCCGCGCGCGAACGTCAGCACGTCCTCGGGCGACTCCAGCCACTCCAGCTCGTACGGGACGGTCCGCCCCAGCTCCCGCCGGCAGGCCAGAGCGCTCCGGTAGAACTCCAGGGTCGAGCCGGGGTCGCCCGTCTGCCGGGCCACGCTCAGCTCGGCGAACTCCTCCGGCTGCGGCAGCCACGGCTTGACCCCCTCGGGCGAGAACCCGTACGAGTCGCCCCGAGCCGACCACGGGATCGGCACGCGGCAGCCGTCGCGGCCGGGCAGCTTGCCCGCCGAGCGCTTGAACACCGGGTCCTGCCGCGCCTCTGGGGGAAGATTCTCCACCTCCGGGAGTCCGAGTTCCTCCCCTTGGTAGAGATACGCCGACCCGGGCAGGGCCAGCGTCGCCAGCAGGGCGGCCTTGGCCCGCGCCATGCCGGTGCCGGGGTCGGCCGTGCCGTAACGGGTGCGGTGACGTACCACGTCGTGGTTGGACAGCACCCAGGTCGCGAACGGGACCGTCGCCATCGTGTCGTCGATCACCTTGCGGAACGCCGCCGCCGACCAGGGAGCCTGCAGCCAGGCGAAGTTGAAGCTCTGGTGCAGCTCGTCGGGACGCACGTACAGCGCCAGGTCCTCCAGCGTGTCGGTCCACACCTCGCCCACCGCCATCCGCTCGCCCGGGTAGGTGTCGAGCAGTGCCCGCCAGTCGCGGTAGACGTCGTGCACCTCCGGCCGGCCCCACACCGGCGAGCGGGAGGCGAACGACTGGTCGCCGACGTCCGGCAGCCCTTCCTCCTTGAACAGCCCCATCGCCACGTCGATGCGGAACCCGTCCACGCCCTTGTCGAGCCAGAACCGCAGGATGTCGAGGAACTCCTCGCGGACCTCGGGATTGCGCCAGTTGAAATCCGGCTGCTCGGGGGCGAACAGGTGCAGATACCAGGAACCGTCGTCGACCTGGGTCCAGGCCGGGCCGCTGAACGTGGACTGCCAGTTGTTGGGCCGGTCGCGGAAGACGTAGCGGTCGCGGCCCTCGCCGCGCAGCGCGGCCTGGAACCACGGGTGCTCCGACGAGCTGTGGTTGGGCACGAGGTCCACCAGCACCCGCAGCCCGAGGGCGTGCGCGTCGGCCACCAGCGCGTCGAAGTCGGCCAGGGTGCCGAACAGCGGGTCGACGTCGCGGTAGTCGGCCACGTCGTAACCGCCGTCGGCCATGGGGGAGGGGTAGAAGGGGGTCAGCCAGACGGCGTCGACCCCCAGGTCCTTCAGGTAGGGCAGGCGCTCGCGTACCCCGGAGAGATCGCCGACGCCGTCTCCTGAGGCGTCGGCGAAGCTGCGGACGTAGATCTCATAGACGACGGCATCACGCCACCAGGGGATATCCATGTGGCGTGTCATGCCCGCTATGTAGGAGAGTTCACCAGACTGTGGGCGGCGTTCACGAGGTAGGTCCAGAGCCGGTTCTCCTGCTCCTCGCTCAGCCCGAGATCGTCGACCGCGTCGCGCATGTGCTTGAGCCAGGCGTCGCGCTCCTGCTGGCCGATCACGAACGGCACGTGCCGCATGCGCAGCCTCGGGTGTCCGCGCTCCTGGCTGTAGGTGGTGGGGCCGCCCCAGTACTGGACCAGGAACTTGCGCAGCCGCTCCTCCGCGCCCTCCAGGTCCGCGTCGGGGTACATCGGGCGCAGCAGCGGGTCGTCCGCCACCCCTTCGTAGAAACGGCGCACGAGCCGGCGGAACGTCTCCTCGCCCCCGACGGCCTCATAGAAGGAGGTTTCAGTCACGGCTCCAGCCTATGCGCCGGCGACCATGGGGACGCCCGCGGCGTCGAGCGCGGACTTGATCCGCAGCCGCAGCTCCCGCGCCACCTCACCCTGCTTGGCGGGCAGCGTCTTGACCGACACGCGGAAGACCAGGCGGCTGTCGGAGAGCTGCTCCACGCCGAACACCTGCGGCTGCTCCACGATCGCCGCCTCGCGCAGCTCGGCGTCGGCCCACATCTCCTCGGCGACGTGCTCCAGCAGCACCCGCACGGTGGTGATGTCGCTGTCGTAGGCGACGGGCACGTCCATGTAGGCGCGCGACCAGCCCTGCGACTCGTTGCCGACGCGGGTGATGGTGCCGTTGCGGACGTACCAGACCCGGCCGTCCTCGTCGCGCAGCCGCGTGATGCGCAGGGTGACCGCCTCGACGGTGCCGACCGCCGTGCCCGCGTCGATCACGTCGCCCACCCCGTACTGGTCCTCCAGCAGCATGAACATGCCTGCGATGAAGTCCTTGACGAGCTCCTGGGCGCCGAAGCCGATGGCCACGCCGAGGATGCCGACGCTGGTGAGCAGCGGCGCGATGGGGATGGTCAGCCGGTCGAGCACGGTCAGCAGGGTCGTGCCGAGGATGACGATGGTGGCCACGTGCTTGAGCACCGACCCCATGGTCTCGGCCCGCTGCTTGCGCCGCTCGTGCAGCAGGGCGTCCACGCCGGCCGTGGTCGCGCCCTTGCGGAAGCGGCCCACCGGGCGGGTGGCGGCGCGGCCGACGACCCGCGTGATGAGGCGGTTGGCGATGTTGCGGACCACGAAGCCGAGGATCACGATCAGCAGGATGGTGATCGCGCTCGCCACGAGCGGGGCCCAGCTGGCGTTGTCCATCCAGCCGGCCAGCACGGAGCAGAGGAGTGCGTCCCCCTCGCAGATTTCCGCCATCTTGGTGCTCACCTCGTCGAGGTCCGGAACCATGGACGTCGTCGGCTCGGGTGATGGCGGGGACAGCAGGGACACGAAAGATCCTCCTCCGAAAAGCGGTTCGACCGGCGGCACGGGGCCACGTACGCCCCAAAATCTACCGCCGGTCGAACCGGCCGCCGTCACATCACGCCGGGGAAGACGGGGTCGTCAGGCCCTGGGCCGCGGAGGGAGGAACCTGACGCTCCGATGACGTGCGGCTCGGACGGGCCACGCACCCGGAAGCATGACCCGTGCCGTTTGAGGGGGAGGGGGATCGGTTTTCGGGAAGACCGAAAAATAGCTATCAGTCGTCACTCTCTGTGATGGGAGGCGGCGGGGCGGCTGCGTTCCGCCCGGATCGCCTCCGGATCACTCTCCCACCGCGGCGAGCACGCGGGCGACCTTGGTCGCGGCGCCGGCCGGGTCGTCGGCCGTGTGCAGCCGTTCGCCCCAGGACCAGCAGTACCACCAGTCCGGCAGGTCGGTTCCCGGGCGACAGGTGACGCTCTCGGACAGGCTGGTCGCGTTCGGATTGATCACCCGGACGAAGAGCCTGCCGCTCTGCGCCCGTACCACTCGTGCGAGCAACCCGCGGGCGTCGAGCTCCGACACCAGGCGCTCAAGATGCCCGAAGTTGTCGTCCCCCACCTTTCAGTCCTCCCTCGAATCGTTGCTGGTGGGCCCAAGATGACTCATGTCGCCTGTCGGCGCAACGCGCACAACCGGTCACGGGGAGTCGCCTTTCACTCCGGGAATGGAAGAAACAGTCCGTGGGGGGACGATTCTTATCCGTTACTTTCGGGAAGGCGTTTTCAACGAGTCAACCTTGCGCCATAGTCGCATCTAGGCGGACTGCAACCTGGACGCTACTCTCAGTGACTAGGGTGAGAGCCGGTCAGGATGGATGCGTGAGAGGGGCCGGGATGTCCGGCAGACAACACCGGGAAACGGAGATGGCGCGGCGGATCAGGGCCAAGGGCCTCGCCACCGGCCGCACCGCCGCCCAGATCGCCGAGGAGATCCACGAGACGTGCGGCGCGCAGTTCGCCACGACGAAGATCAAGAGTCACCGTCTCGCCCACGGCATCGCCCTCGCCGACGTCATCGAACAGGTCAGAGCGCTGTTCGAACGCGACGAGAAGCCGGCGCCGGGCATCGGGGAGACCCTGCTGTCGGCGTACGAGAGCGGGCTCAAGCGCCCCGGCCCCGAGTATCTCCACTATCTGTGCACCGTCTACCGCGTCGAGCCCCCCTCTCTGGGCTACGACGGCCCGTGCATCTGCGGCCACGGCCACCGGATGCCCGGCGTCCTGCCGGGCGCCGACCTCCATGGCCGCCACGGCGCGGCGCTGCCCGAGCCGACCGAGCTGCGCACGCCGTCGTCGCATCCCGACAAGAACAGCGACAGCGAGGGGGACGAACACACCCTCCGCCACAAGCTATTAGCGATCCTGGGCAAGAAACCCGGGGCCAACGACCTCGACGGGCGGGTGCTGGGCGCCTGTGAGGGCATCCGGCGGCGGATGGACTCCACGCTCGTGTCGTCCACCGTCTCCCCCGCCATGCTGGACCAGTGGGAGGAGGCCACGCTCGCCTTCGGCCGGCAGTACACGACCACGGCGCCGCTCCGGCTGCTCTGCGACGTGCTGCTGGAGCTGAGCGCGGTACGCAACGCGATGTGCCGGCGCCAGCCGATCGATCTCCAGGAGCGCCTGTGCCGGATGGCCGCGCAGCTCTCCGGGCTGAGCGGGATGATCATGATCAACCTGGGCGACCACCGGCTCGCCCGGTCGTTCTTCCGCACCGGACGCATCGCGGCCGACGAGACCGGCGACCGGGCGCTGCGCGCGTGGGTGACCGCGCGCGAGGCGCTCGTCCCGCTGTACTACGGCGACGCCCGCGAGGCGCTCAACCTCGCCAAGAAGAGCCGTGACCTGGCCGGTCAGACCCCGTGCGCGGCGCAGGCCATGGCCCCGGTCGTCGAGGCCAGGGCGCTGGCCGTGCTCTCGGGCACCGACAGCCGCAAGGAGGTCGTCGACCAGGCCAAGCGCGCGCTCGCGCGGGCGCGCAGCGCCTTCTCCCACATCAAGGAGGGCGAGCGCGAGGACGTCTGCTTCGGCTACACCGAGAAGCAGCTCTACTTCTACCAGGGCGACGTGCTCACCAAGCTCGGCCAGACCCTGGAGGCGGAGGTCATCCTCGACCAGGCCCTCCACCAGTATCAGGACCACATCCTCGACCAGACGCTGATCAGGCTGGACCAGGCCCAGTGCAGGCTGATCGAGGGGGAGACGGGTGAGGCGCTGCGCATCGCCACCGAGGCGCTGAGCCTGCTGGGCGACGAGTACCGCACCGACTTCATCCTGCGTCCCGCCGTCGCGCTGGAGCAGTCGATCATGGCCCGTGACCCCGGCCATCCGGCCCTGCCCGCCTACCAGGAGCAACTGCGCCCCCGGCAGACCGCCGGGGGAGAAGGGTCCGGAGGTGCATGAAGCTCCGGATTCGCCGCTACAGGTGGTCTGACCTCGACACCCTCCTGACCCTCCACCAGATCTGCCTCGCCGAGGTGGGGCTGGTGCCGGGCGACGGCGTCTACTACGACGACGACTTCCCCCGCATCCAGGAGATCTATCTGGCGTGCGGGGGAGACTTCCTGGTGGGCGAGGCCGGCGGGAGAGTCGTGGCCATGGGCGGGCTGAAGCCGGTCGACAGTGAGACCGCCGAGGTGTGCCGGCTGCGGGTGCATCCGGACGTCCAGCGGCGCGGCTTCGGCGAGGCCATGCTCTCCGCGCTCGAACGGCGCGCGGCCGAGCTGGGCTTCCAGCGGCTGCGCGGGGACACCACGCTCAACCAGGGAGCCGCGCTGGCGCTGTACGAACGGCACGGGTGGCGGGAGGTCGCGCGGGAGCGGGTGGGCGCCCTGACCGTCGTGCACGGGGAGAAGCGGCTGTCCCCCGTATCTGCGGAAATGTAGCGATATGTCGAAAAAGGCGGCCCTATCGGGCGCTTTTTCCTTTTTACGAGGTCGATAACGGACAGATGGGACACGAGAGAGCGCGGCGTTATGTGGGGAATTGCCGGTTCACTGCGTCGAGAGGATAAGGATGTCCGGTCCTCTAGTGAGGCTCTTCACTCTTGGTGGTAGAGGAGCATCACCACGGACCGTCCGCGATCCGGCCGTCGCGGACCGTGGTGGGATGCTTCCGTCCATGGCAGTAGTGGCCGCTCCCCGGCCCCTCACGGGCGCCGTGCTCCTGTTGTTCGTCAGTGCCGCCTGGGGCTCCGCCTTCCCGCTGATGAAGGATCTCATCCCCCGCTTACCGGTCGAGGACCTGCTCGCCGAGCGCTACACGCTGGCCGCCCTGACGCTGCTCGCGATCCGGCCCGGCTGCCTCAGAGGTCTCCCCCGGGGGACGTGGGGCTACGGGGTCCTGCTGGGCGTCATGTTCGGGGTGGGGCAGAGCGCCCAGGCCATGGCGCTGGACCACCTGCCGGCCGCCGTCTCGGGGTTCGCCGTCGGGTGCAGTGTCGTGATCACGCCGATCATGGCGCTGGCGGTGTTCAAGGCCAAGGTGCCCCTCCGGGTGTGGATCGGGGTCGCGCTGGCGACGGCCGGCATGACCGTGTTCACGCTGCTGCGCGGGGTCGAGGGCGGCGGCTTCTCGCTGCTGGCCCTCGGTGTGACGCTCGGCGCGGCCGCGCTCTACTCCGGCCACACCCTGCTGCTGGCCCGCCTGTCGAGGAAGGGCGAGCAGTTCAACGCCTACGCGCTCACCGTCATCCAGCTGGGGGTGATCGGCCTGGGGACCGGGGTGCCCGCCGTGCGGGACGGCCTCACGCTCCCGGGCAGCACGTCCGACTGGGTGGTGCTCGGCCACCTGGCGGTCGTCTCCTGCGCGCTCGGCTTCCTGGCTCGGTCGTACGGGCAGGCGCATGTGCCCGCGGTGCCCAGCGCCGTGCTGATGTCGTCGCAGCCGTTCTGGGTGGCGGCCATCGCGGTGATCTGGTTCGGCGAGCAGATGGGCTGGAGCATGGTGATCGGCGGCGCGCTGATGGCGGCGGCGATGCTGCTCGCGGTCCCGTCGCCCGGCGCGGCCCCGCTGGACGAGCCCCAGGCGCGCCGCCGTGACCTGCTGCTGATCTCGCGGCGGGCGTCCCGGGTGCTCAGCGAGCTGAAGGTCAAGCGCGAGGACCCGCTGCGGCTGGGCGACCGGGAGCTGCCCGAGGCGGCCGCGGGGGAGTGCGCCGGCATCGAGGCGTGCCCTTGGCGGGACCGCGCGGTCAAGGGAACGACGGAGCCGAGCCTGGAGCGGCTCATCGAGCGCGCCAGCCGGATCGTCCGCGCCGGCGGCGAGGCGGAGGAGGGACGCTGTCAGTCGGTGCCCTTCCTCGGCCGATGCCTGTGTGAGCTGATGAACGAGGCGAGCAAGAAAAGATCGGGTGAGACCTACCCGTGCTGGTTTCGCCCGGAATAGGACGATAGCCGGGGGAAATATCGAACGCTGTTTAGTTATTATAAGCTGACTTATACGGTATAAATCTTGATATTCGCTGGGGTGTCCGAATAATGAACCATACCCCAGTGAAGAGGTGCATGATGAAGCGCATCGTCGTCCGTAAGCCCGGAACCGCGCGCCTCGGCGGGACCTCCAGCGTCATTCACAAGGGGTGACGAAGGACAGGTCCCATCTCAGAGCGCAGGGCGGTCCGCCCTCCCGGTTCGGGAACCTGCGGCTGCTGATGCCCGCCATCGACGGTCATCGGCAGCCGCTCGGTCCGTACACCGTCGGGGCGGCTCTCCTGGGCAGGCTGGTGCCGGAGGCCCTCGACCGGCGCCCCGAGCTGGTGGCCGAGCACGACATCGAGATCAGGGCCGCGGCGCCCGCGCTGGCGGAGCTCGTGCCCGCCCGGCGGGTGACCCTGGACGCCTGGCTCCCCGACGACGAGCGGATCCTCGTCCCCGCCCCCCGGCGCACGCTCCGGCTGGCCAACGGGATCGCCGAGTTCGTCCGGGAGGCGGTGGAGCCGGGCCTGTGCGTGGTGGTCTGCAACGCCGACCAGGCCGACCCCACCGACACCGAGCTGCTGGACGTGCTCATGCGCAGGATCCCGGCGTCGGTCCTGGCGGTCGTCGTGTACGCAGGCGGACCCGGGCGCCCTCCCGACACCCGCGACGCCGCCGAGCTGTGGGCGCTCGTGGACCGGTGCGTACGTGAGGGGTTCCTGCACGCGGCGGCCGAGCTGGGCCAGCGGGCG
This sequence comes from Nonomuraea sp. CA-218870, assembly GCF_050936535.1. Lineage (NCBI taxonomy): Bacteria > Bacillati > Actinomycetota > Actinomycetes > Streptosporangiales > Streptosporangiaceae > Nonomuraea > Nonomuraea sp. CA-218870. The sequence goes on from NZ_JBNJMN010000002.1 coordinate 1,348,357, forward strand.
CTGGCCCTGGTCGAGCCCGGCCGCGAGCCGTGGTGGCGGCTCCTGCAGCGCACCGCGACCGCGCTCGGCGGCCTGGGCCGGCGGGCGGAGGCGCGGGCCGTGTGGGAACGGGCCCGCCGGTCCAGCCAGGACCCGGCCGTGCACGCCGCCACCGCCTACGGGCTCGCCATGCTGGACGCCCGCGACCCCGAACCGGAGCGGCGCGACCTGGGCAGGGCGCGCGGCTGGATCAACCAGGCGATCGCCATCTCCACGCTGCTGACGGACCCCCGGCAGCGGGCGTTCAAACTCGGCTTCGACCGCAACGGGCTGGCGCTCGTCGAGCTGCGGGAGGGCCGCCCGGCGCGGGCGCTGGCGCTGGTCGAGTCGGCCATCGAGCTCGCCCGGGAGCTGGGGGACGGGCACCCGGTGCACCGGATGGTGCTGCTGGCCAACCGGGCCCAGCTGCTGGCCGGGATGGGACGGGTCAAGGAGGCGCTGGAGGACTTCTCCGCCGCGATCGCCGTCGACCCCATGTTCCCCGACTACTACGTGGACCGCGGCAACCTGCTGTTCAAGCTGGGCCTGCACGAGGAGGCGCTGGCGGACTACGAGTCGGCGCTGCGGGTCGGGCCGCCGCTGCCCGAGGCGCACTACAACCGGGCGGAGGTGCTCCTCGTCCAGGGTGACGTGGCGGGGGCGCTGGCCGACCTGGCCCGGGTGATCGAGCTGGATCCCTCGTACGTGGACGCGTACATCAACCGGGCCGGGCTGCTCGCCGCGCTGGATCGCGACGCGGAGGCGCGGGCGGACGTCGAGGCCGGGCTCGCGCGAGCGCCAGGAAACCCGCACCTGCTCACGGTCCTCGGCCAGCTGGAGACCGCGGCGGGACGGCTGGCCGAGGCACGCGGGGCGCTGGACCTGGCGATCGACCGGGCGCCCGGGCTCGTGGCGGCCTGGGGCAACCGGGGCGTGCTGCGGTACGCGGCCGGGGACCCGGCGGGGGCGGTGGCCGACCTGACGCGGGCGATCGAGCTGGGCCCCGAGCCCGACCTGTACGCCAACCGGGCGGTCGCCCTGCGCGCCCTCGGCCGCGCCGAGGAGGCCGCGGCCGACGAGGCCCGCGCCGGCCCCCTGTGAGCCGTCCGCGGGCCGCCCCTGAGTTCGCCCTGTTACCGGCTCGGCTGCGGAAGTGAGCCGAATCGCCACTCTCCGGGGTGGCTCGCGGGCTAGCGTGGGCGCGTGGCCTTCAACGAGCTGCTCTGCGATCTCCAGCCGGGAGCGGGCGCCCAGGCGGCCGGTGTCAGCCGGGGGCACGGCGGCCCGCCCGCCCGGACCGTGGCCGTGCGCTCCGGCCCGCACCGGCTGCGCTGCGCCTCCCTGCTCAAGCCGCTGTACGCGTGGGTGACGGCGGGGCGCATCCCCGACGCCGAACGGTGGCGCCGTCACGCCGAGCCCGCGGTCGTCGTCTCGTCGAACGCCGACACCCGCAGCCTGTGGCTGGCGGTCGGCCCGCTGGTCATCCTGGACGACATCTACCAGCGCACCGGGGTCTCCTGGCCGATGCACAACGGCGACCCGTCGCGGTTCGGCTCGATCGAGGTGGCCGCCGAGGAGGTGGCGACCGCGTACGCCGCGCTCGCCCAGGCGGCGCTGGCCGGCGACCCGGTGGCGGGCGACGTGCTGGCGTGGATGCGGCAGGTGTCGGGCGACCAGGCGTTCGGCGTACGGGAGGCGCTGGGCGCGCCGGGATCGGGGGTCAAGTGCGGCTGGTTCGGCGAGCCGGACGAGACCTGCCTGCGTACCCACGCCGTGGCCGTGCTGCCCTCGGAGGGGACCCGCGCGACGGTCGTGGTCGCGTTGACCGCCCAGCCGTACGCCGACGCGGGCGCGCGGGAGTCCTACCGCGCCGACGTGCTGGCCGGCATGTCGGTCGAGTCGGAGCACGAGCGGGTGTCGGGGTCGCTGCTCCGCTCGCTGCTGACCGTGTCGCTGGCGGAACTGGGCCACCAGGCGTAAGGGGGTCGCGCCCGGGGTCAGGGCGCGGTGAGGCGCTCGATCACCTGCGCCAGCTCCGGCGGCTGCACGCTGCCGGGCAGGCGCTCCACCCACTGACAGCCCAGATAGGCCTCGCGCTCCTCGTCCGTGAGCTCGCCGGGGTCCACCGGCGGGCGGGCGGCGGCGAAGCGGGCGAGGTAGAAGCGCTCGCTCTTCACGTAGCGCACGCCCAGCCACGGGAAGTCGCGCTCGACCGCCACCCACCGGTCCTCGACGGCCGAGCCCGGCAGGCCGGTCTCCTCGGTCAGCTCCCGCCGGGCCGCCTGCAGAGGCGTCTCGCCGGACTCGATGCCGCCGCCGGGCGGCTCCCACAGATCGGCGCCGCTGACCTTGTCGTACCAGTGGATGAGCAGCACCCTGTCGTCACGGTCGAGACAGACCACGCGGGCGGCGGGCCGGGCGTTGACGGCCGTCACTTCTCCTCCTCCAGGACGAGGCGCAGCAGGCCGGGGAAGCGGGACTCGAACTCGGGCGCGCGCAGCCGGTTGAGCCGGCGCGGCCCCTCGTCGCGCTGCTCCAGCAGCCCCACGCCGCGCAGCACGGCGAAGTGGTGGCTGAGCGTGGACTTGGCCACGGGCAGCTGGTGGAAGGCGCCGCAGGGATGGGTCCAGTCGGGCGCTCCGGCCAGCTGGCGGACGATGCGGCGGCGGATGGGGTCGCCGAGCGCGTCGAGGGCGGCCTGGAGGGTCGCCTCGACGGGGGAGACGTGTGAAGGAGGACGTGTCGTGTTCGATGGCGGTCGAACCTCGGTGTAGTGTTCCATCTCGATCGAACATCGTACTCATGAGGAGCGCGTCGGGGCCACCCGCACGATCGCACGCCCACCTCGACGCGGGCGCCGACCACGTGGCGGTCCAGCCGCTGTCGCCAGACGGCCCCGACCCCGACGACGCGCCGCGCCAGCTGGAGCGCCTCGCCCCCACCCTCGGCCTCTGACGAGGCCCTCCCGCGCCTGACGCGATCGGGGCGGGTCCCACGCCGATCCCCGGCTCGGGGAGACCCGCCTGCGCTAGCGCTTCATCGCGCCGTCGGCGATGGAATCGGCCGCCTCGCTGATGGCGATGCCCACGATCTCCAGGCGGCGTACGAGCTCGCGCTCCTTCATGCGGTCGGCGGTCAGCTCGCCGGAGAAGATGCGCGAGATCTCGTACTGGTACATCCGCCGGATCGCGCTGCCGGCCTTCTTGGCCTCGAGCGCGTCGTGCACCACGGCCGACGGGCTGGAGACGAGGTCGCGCACGGCGGTCTCCAGCGCGTCGATGCCGACGATCACCTGATCCAGCAGCGGGGTGAAGCGGATCTGGTCGGGCACGCGATAGAGGTGCGACTCGCGGACGAAGTCGCGCAGCGAGTCGAGCACGTCGTCGATCGAGCGCGACAACCTGAACAGGTCCTCCCGGTCGATGGGCGTGATCAGGGCCGACTCCAGCTCCTCGACGAGCAGCCGGCGCTCCTCGTCGCCCAGGTGCTCAATGGTGCGCATCTGCTCGTGCGCGCCCGTCCTGCCGACCTCGCCGCCGATCATCGCCATGGCCAGCCACGCGCCCTCCTTGGTCGCCTTCAACTGGCCGAGCAGCGCGTCCGACAGCGCGGTGTCCATGCGTCCCGTCAGCAGGTCGCGGATCCTGCGCAGCCTCCTCACCGGCCTGCTGTCCTTCACCCCACCACTCCCTTTCCTACATACGCCGCGGCCGCGGCCAGCAGGCCGCTGGCCGGAAGCGTCAGCACCCACGCGACGACGATCTTCACGGCCGCGTACCAGCGGACCCGGCCGCTGCCCCGCACCAGTCCCGCGCCGATCAACCCGCCGGCGACCGCCTGCGTCATGCTGACCGGCATGCCCACGGCCGAGCACCCGAGCACGGCGGTCCCCGCGGACAGCTCCGCGGCCACGCCGTGCAGCGGACGGAAGGCGATGATCTCCCTGCTGAGCGTGCGGCCCGCCTTCGGCAGCCCGTACATGGCGCCGAGCCCGAACAGCACGGCCACCAGGATCGTGTACCGCGGCGGCGCGTCCGAGAAACCGACCGCGATCATGAAGATGGCGAGCATCTTCTGCCCGTCGTTGGCCGCGTAGGCGAGGATCTGCAGGAGGAATCCCAGCCGATGCCAGCCGCTCAGCTGGCGCGCGTCCGAGACCCGCACCAGCAGCGCCGTCACCCCCCACGCCACCAGGCCGCCCACGATCGGGGCGGCCAGACCGAAGCCGAGCACCAGGGCCACGTACGGCCCCGAGACCGGCAGCCCCCAGCCCAGGCCCGCCCCGGTGAGCCCGCCGACGAGAGCCAGGGTGAGGCTGGTCGGCCGGCCCTTCCAGGTGAGCACCGTCACCACGGCCAGCGCGCTCAGCACGGCGATCGCGGTCGCCGCCCGGCCGCCGGGCCCCTCGAAGGTGGCCAGCCGGTTCACCAGGGTCAGCGCCACCTCGTGCGTGGCCAGCGGCACCAGCGCGATCACCACGATCATGGCCAGGATGCCGGTCACCGGGCGCACGGACGGCAGCTTGAGCCCGGTGGCCAGGAGCGCGCCGCCGTCGTTCATGCCGGACACGATCGCGAACAGCCCCGCGATCACGACGAGCACGACGGCGTCTACAGGCATGGGCAACCTCCGGGCCAAGCAACGGATATGGGCTATCTACCCAAGATCGAGCGAATGAGGCAGGTGAGAGTGGGCTTCATGGGACGGTAATCTCGATGGATCAGTCGCGCAGACCTCACCGAGAGCGATCCATGAGCGTTGCCGAGTACGTCCTCACGCTGTCCTGTCCCGACCGGCCCGGGGTCGTGGCCGCCGTGTCGAGCCTGCTGTCCCGGCACGGTTGCAACATCACCGAGAGCCAGCAGTTCGGCGACCGGGAGAGCGCGCGCTTCTTCATGCGGGTGCAGTTCACCTCCCCGCTCGGCGAGGACGAGGTGCGTTCCGCCTTCGCCGCCCTGGCCCCAGACTTCGCCATGGAGTTCCAGCTCCGCGACATGGCCAGGAAGCCCAAGGTGCTGATCATGGTCAGCAGGTTCGACCACTGCCTCAACGACCTGCTCTACCGGGTGCGCAGCGGCGCCCTCGACATCGAGGTCGCCGCGGTCGTCTCCAACCACCCCGACCTGCGCCCGCTCACCCAGTCCCACGGCATCGACTACCACCACCTGCCGGTCACGCCCGCCACCAAGCCGAAGCAGGAGGCCGAGGTGCTCGCGCTGGTCGAGCACTACCAGGTCGACCTCGTCGTGCTGGCCCGCTACATGCAGGTGCTGTCGGAGGAGCTGTGCGCCAAGCTGAGCGGGCGGACGATCAACATCCACCACTCGTTCCTGCCGTCGTTCAAGGGCGCCAAGCCCTACCACCAGGCCCACGACCGCGGCGTCAAGCTGATCGGCGCGACCGCCCACTACGTCACGTCCGACCTCGACGAGGGGCCGATCATCGAGCAGGAGGTCGCCCGGGTCAACCACAGCCACTCGCCCGAGGACCTCGCCGCCATCGGCCGCGACGTCGAGAGCCTGACCCTGGCCAGGGCCGTCAAATGGCACACCGAGCAGCGGGTGCTGCTCGACGGCCACAAGACCATCGTGTTCCCGCGCTGAGCCCCGGTGTTAGCCGTGCCCCAGCGGGGGCACGCGCCTGACATGCCTGAACAACCGAACTCCACACCACCGCCGCAGACCCAGCCCTACCCCGGCGACTCCAGTGAGATGACCCCGGAACCGCGCGACGAGATGCGCCGCTACCAGGGCCGGGGCCTGCTGTCCGGCAAGCGGGCGCTCGTCACCGGCGGCGACTCCGGCATCGGGCGGGCCGTCTCGGTCGCCTTCGCCAAGGAGGGCGCCGACGTCGCGATCGCCTACCTCAGCGAGCACGAGGACGCCGAGCACACCAGGAAGCTGGTCGAGGCCGAAGGGCGGCGCTGCGTGCTGCTCCCCGGCGACCTGGGCGAGCGCGAACACTGCGTGCAGGTCGTCGAACGCACCGTCTCCGAGCTGGGCGGCCTGGACGTCGTCGTGAACAACGTCGCCTACCAGGAGCCGGTCGACTCCCTGGAGGAGCTGACCGACGAGCAGTGGGAACGCACGTTCGCGGTCAACATCCACAGCTACTACCGCGTCACCAAGGCCGCGCTGCCGCACCTGGGCGAGGGCTCGGCGATCATCAACACCTCGTCGATCAACGGCCTGCGCGGCAACAAGACGCTCCTGGACTACTCCGCGACCAAGGGCGCGATCAACGCCTTCACCTACGCGATGGCGCAGAACCTCGTCGACCGGGGCATCCGGGTCAACGCCGTGGCCCCCGGGCCCGTGTGGACCCCGCTCATCCCCGCCACCTTCCCCGAGGAGAAGGTCGAGCAGTTCGGCAAGCAGGTGCCGATGAAGCGGGCGGCCGACCCCGACGAGATCGCGCCCTCGTACGTGTTCTTCGCCTCGGAGCTGATGTCGTCGTACTACACCGGCGAGGTGCTGGCGCCCATCGGCGGGGAGACGCTGCCCGGCTGACCGTCTCAGGCGCCGGGCGCCGCGCCGCCGCTTCAGCCCGGCCACCGGCGCTGGACCGCTCGGCCCGAGGTCAGGGGCGGCAGGTGCCGAAGTGCCAGGTGTTGCCCTGCGGGTCCTCGGCGGCGTACTCCCGGAAGCCGTACGGCTGCTCCACCAGCTCCATGATGATCTTGGCGTCGGCGGCCCTGGCCCCGGTCGTGGTGGGCGTCCACGTCGTCGACGGCGACGTAGACGCCCGGGCCCCCGGGACCGCCCGGGCCGCAGGGCGGCCGGGCGCCGAACCCGACAGGACGAGCCCCTGCTCGCTCACGGTCCCGGCTACAGCCCCAGCTGCCTGGCCATGAAGGTCAGCGTGTCGGCCGACAGGTCCACGGACCGGCTGATCGAACGCGCCCCGTGGCCCACCTCGGTCTCGTTGCGCAGCAGGATCGGCCCGTCGCCGGCGGTGGCGTGCTGGAGCGCGGCGCACATCTTCCACGCGTGCAGCGGATGCACCCGCGTGTCGGACTGGAACACCGTGAACAGCGTCGCGGGGTAGCGCACCCCCTCCTTGACGTGGTGGTACGGCGAGTAGGAGTGCAGCCAGCCGAACTGCTCGGGGTCGGCGGCGGAACCGTACTCGACGTTCCAGGTCGCGCCCAGGCCGAACAGCTCGTAGCGGATCATGTCGAGCAGCGGCGCCGAGCACACCACGGCCCTGTAGAGCTCGGGACGCTGGGTGAGCGCGGCCCCGACCAGCAGGCCGCCGTTGGAGCCGCCGGAGATGCCGAGCATGGCCGGCGTGGTCACCCCGGCCTCGATGAGGTGCTCGGCCGCCGCGTGGAAGTCGTCGAACACGTTCTGCTTGTGGCCGAGCATGCCCGAGCGGTGCCAGTCCTCGCCCTCCTCGCCGCCGCCGCGCAGGTTGGCGATCGCGTACACGCCGCCCGCCTCGACCCAGCTCAGGATCGACGCCGAGTAACCGGGGGTCATCGACACGCCGAACCCGCCGTACCCGTACAGGATCGTCGGCCGCGGGCCCTGGCCGTCGACCGGCGAGATGACGAGCATGCGCACGTCGGTGCCGTCGCTGGACCGGTAGACCATCTGCTCGGTGCGCACCTGGGGGACGTCGACCGCGCCCGGCGAGGCCGCCCAGAGCGTGGTCTCGCCCGTCAGCGCGTCGTAGCGCTGGACACTCGGCGGGTTGGTGTTGTCGGTGTAGCCGAACCACGCCTCGTGGCCGCCTTCGGGCCGCTCCACGATGCCGCCGATGCTGCCCAGGCCCGGCGTCGGCACCTGGCCGAGGCGCTCGCCCGTCGCCAGGTCGTGCACGGTGATCTCGCTGATCGCGTGGCGGGTCCAGCCCACCAGCATCACCGGGCGGTCGAGGCCGTCGAGGATGGCGAAGTCGGACAGCACCGCCTCCGGGTCCTGCGGGATCAGGTCGTGCCACGCCTCGAACTCCGGCCGCTCAGGGTCGGTGACGCAGACCCGGGACCGGGGCGCGTCGCGGTCGGTGTGGACGTACAGCCTGCCGTCGCGGCCGAAGACCAGCCCGGTCTGCGCGTCCACGCCCTCCTGCACCGCGCGCAGCTCCGGACGGTCGGCGGGGGAGACGGTCAGGTCGGCGATCCACAGGTCGTTGCGCGGCGCCGTGCCCTCGCTGGCGGAGATCTGCAGCCAGCGGCCGTCGCGCGACACCGCCACGCCGTAGTAGTTGGTCATCTTCATGCCGTGACCGAAGATCATCACGTCGTCCTCGGTGGACGTGCCGACCCGGTGCAGGTAGACGCGGCGGTGGAACTGCCGCTCGTTCTCCGGCACCTCGGTGCCCGGCAGCCGGCGCACGTAGTAGAACGCCTCGCCGCCCGGCAGCCACGCGATCGGCGAGTAGCGGCAGCGGTCGATCGGCCCCTCGATCCGCGTGCCCGTCGCCACGTCGATCAGGTAGAGCACCGACTCCTCGTCGCCGCCCACCGAGATCTGGTAGGCCAGCAGCCGGCCCTCCTTGTCGGGCTGCACCGCGTCCAGCGTCGTGAGCCCGGACGGGTCCAGCGCCATCGGGTCGATCAGCGCCCGCTCGGTGCCGTCCGGCTCGACCACGTAGTAGACCGCGTGCTCCTGCTCCGGCGTGCGGCGGCTGAAGAAGTAGCGCTCGCCGCGCCACGTGGGCGAGCCCACCGATCCCGACTTCAGCAGCTCGGCGATCCGCGACTTGAACCGCTGGGGTTCGCTCTCGCGCTTGAACAGCTCCGCCTGCGCGACCAGCCATCGCTCCGTCTCGGGGCTGTCGGGGTCCTCCAGCCAGCGGTACGGGTCGTGGACGGTGATGCCGTGCAGGACGTCGGCGGTCTCCTCGCGTGGCGCCGCCGGGTAGGACTCTCGCGTCATGCTGGAACCCTACGGCAAAGCACGAGGCCCGGAGGCGGGCGTAAAGCCCAGGTGATGCGGGAATAAACCGTAACGTGCGTCCCTCTGGTCATCCGTGCCGGAGGTTAAGGGGTGGCGGGGACGCTGCGGTAAACGCCAGACTTGCTGACAGGACGGTGCCGTGGTGTCCATCCGCTGGGCCGTCCGGCGGAGGTCCACGTGACGGTTGTGTCGATGCCCCAGGAGGGGCGAATAGCCGGGACATGCCGCGGCATGTCCCCTTTGATACGGGTGCAGCAGGGAGAGGCCCGATGATGCGCCAAGTCCTGCTGCTCAACGCCACCTACGAGCCCCTGACCACGCTTTCCCTGCACCGCGCCGTCGTGCTGGTGCTACGGGAGAAGGCCGACATCGTCCACCACGACGGCCGCGGGGCCGTGCTGCGCTCCGCCAGCCGCACCCTGGACGTGCCGTCGGTCATCCGGCTCAGGAGATACGTCCGCATCCCGTACAGGTCCCGCATCCCTCTGACCAGGGCCGCCCTCATGCGGCGCGACGATTACCGGTGCGCCTACTGCGGGCAGCGGGCCGAGACCATCGACCACGTCGTCCCCCGTTCCAAGGGCGGCACCCACACGTGGGAGAACTGCGTCGCCTCCTGTTCGCCGTGCAACCACAGGAAGGCCGACAAGTTCCTGGAGGAGCTGGGGTGGAGCCTGCGCGTCGCCCCGTCCGTCCCACGCGGCGCCCACTGGCGGTTGATCGGCGCCTCGCTCGTCGGCGACCCCCAATGGGCGCCCTACCTCGAGGCGGCCGCCTGACCCGGGCCCGGCACCCCGTGCCGGGCCCGTGATCCTCCGCCGTGCCGTTCACCGGCACCCGGGTGTCCTTCCGCCCCCTGACGCCGGTCGCGGCCCCCGGTACGCTGGTCGCATGCCGCGTTACGACTACCGCTGCCGCGCCTGCGGCTCCACGTTCGAGGTGTCCCGGCCGATGTCGGCGTCGGGCGACCCCGCGCCCTGCCCGGAAGGCCACGACGACACGGTCAAGCTGCTGACCACCGTCGGCATGACCGGCTCCGCCGCCGCACCCCGCCCCGCCTCGGGCGGCGGATGCTGCGGCGGCGGCTGCTGCGGCTAGGCCCGCTCGGGCGGCTCCCGCGCGCCCGCCGGCGGGCACGCGGGCTCCACGAAGGGTGGGCGGCGTGCCTGGTGGGATGGGCACGCCGCCCCGGGGGAGGTCAGGCCGCCTTGCCGCGCTTGCGACGCTGGAACGGCAGGAAACGGTCGGCCAGGTGGGGGCGGGACGGCGTCAGGGTGGGCTCCACCGCGATGATGCGGTCGAACCGGAAGGCCCGGATCGCGCGTCGCATCCGGCACACCCCCACGAGATACCAGTAGTCGCGGTGGACGAGGCAGGTCACCGGCTCGACCTCGCGGCTCGTGACGGCGCCCGAGGCGTCGCGGTAGTGGAGGCGGACCATCATCCGGCTGGTGATGGCGTCGGCGATGAGCCGGGCCCGGGCGGCCACGTCGGCGGGCAGCGGCTCGATGAGGGTGTCGAGGGTGGCGGCGATGACGTCGTCGTCGAGGTCGAGATGGTCGAGGGCGTGCTGCAGGCCGCGCCGGGCGGTCACGGCTTGCGGGCCCGACCCGAGGTGGGCCAGGGACAGGGCGAGGGCGGCGATCTCGGCGGTCGTCAGCGGTTGCGTCTGGGACGTCACGACTTCAGCCATACCCCAAGAATAGGTAAAGCCACTGACATTTTCGAAAGTGTGTACGGCAGGCGACAGGGATGTCGCCTGCCGTTCGGGTCACCTGGACAGCTGAGACAGGTCGCGCGAGGCGCCGGTGGAGGCCGAGGTCGTCATGGCCGCGTACGCCTGCAGCGCGGCGCTGACCGGCCGCTCGCGGTCGCGCGGGCGGAAGCCGCCCAGCTCGGCCAGCAGGCGCTCACGGCGGGCCGCCAGCTCGGCCTCGGGGACGCGCAGCTCCAGCTTGCGGCCGGGGATGTCGATCTCGATGAGGTCGCCGTCCTCGACCAGCGCGATCGTGCCGCCCTCGGCCGCCTCCGGAGAGGCGTGGCCGATCGACAGGCCGGAGGTGCCGCCGGAGAAGCGGCCGTCGGTGATCAGCGCGCACGCCTTGCCCAGGCCCTTGCCCTTGAGGAACGAGGTCGGGTAGAGCATCTCCTGCATCCCGGGGCCGCCCTTGGGGCCTTCGTAGCGGACGACCACCACGTCGCCCGCCTTGACCCGGTCGTTCAGGATGCCCTCGACTGCCTGCTCCTGCGACTCGAACACGACGGCCGGCCCGGTGAACCTCCAGATCGACTCGTCGACCCCGGCGGTCTTCACCACGGCGCCGTCGCGGGCGACGTTGCCGTAGAGCACGGCCAGGCCGCCGTCGGCGGTGTAGGCGTGCTCGCGGTCGCGCACGCACCCGTCGGCGCGGTCGAGGTCGAGGCTGTCCCACCGGTTGTCCTGCGAGTAGGGCTTGACCGTGCGGACGTTGCCGGGGGCGGCGTGCCACAGCTCGATCGCCTCGGGCTTGACCGTGGGCGACATCGGGTCCCAGGCGGCCAGCAGGTCGGCGAGGGTGCCGCCGTTGACCGTCGGAACGTCGCGGTGGAGCAGCCCGGCCCGGTCGAGCTCACCCAGGATGGCCGGGATGCCGCCGGCGCGGTGGACGTCCTCGACGTGGTACTTGTTCGTGGCCGGGGCGACCTTGCACAGGCACGGCACCCGCAGCGAGATCTCGTTGATCTCCTTGAGCCCGAAGTCGACCTCCGCCTCGCGGGCCGCGGCCAGGATGTGGAGGATCGTGTTGGTGGAGCCGCCCATGGCCACGTCGAGCGCCATCGCGTTCTCGAACGCCTCGCGGGTGGCGATCGAGCGAGGCAGCACCGACTCGTCGCCCTCCTCGTAGTAGCGCCGGGTGATCTCGACGAGCGTGCGGCCCGCCTCCTCGAAGAGGTCCTTGCGCGCCTTGTGGGTGGCCAGGATCGTGCCGTTGCCCGGCAGCGCGAGGCCGATGGCCTCGGCCAGGCAGTTCATCGAGTTGGCGGTGAACATGCCGGAGCAGGAGCCGCAGGTCGGGCAGGCGCTCTCCTCCATCTCCAGCAGCTCGGCGTCGGTGACCGACTCGTCGGCCGAGGCGATCATCGGGTCGATCAGGTCGAGCTTGCGGCCGGGCGTCTTGCCCGCCTCCATCGGCCCACCGGAGACGAAGACCGTCGGGATGTTGAGCCGGAACGCGGCCAGCAGCATGCCAGGGGTGATCTTGTCGCAGTTGGAGACGCAGATCATCGCGTCGGCGCAGTGGGCGTTGACCATGTACTCGACGGCGTCGGCGATGAGCTCGCGCGACGGCAGCGAGTAGAGCATGCCGCCGTGGCCCATGGCGATGCCGTCGTCGACCGCGATCGTGTTGAACTCGCGGGGGATCGCGCCCGCCTCGCGGATCGCCCCGGACACCACCTCGCCGACCTCACGGAGATGCACGTGACCCGGCACGAACTGGGTGAAGCTGTTGGCCACCGCGACGATGGGCTTGCCGAAGTCGCTCCCGGCTACGCCGGTCGCCCGGAGGAGGGCCCGGGCGCCGACCATGTTCCTGCCGTGGGTGACCGTACGTGACCTGAGGGCGGGCATCGAGCTTCTCCCATCGTCGTGCGTCCAACCATGGTACGACCAGCCGCCCGGTAGTTGAGACGGGTGTCCACGACCCGATACGGGGTCAGGCGGGGACGCGATCCCGGCGGGCTGGGTCGCCTGCGCCACCATCCTGCCCCGGGAGTCCCACACCACGGCGGTCTCGTCCATCCTCCCACCGCCGACCTCGGTGACGGACAGACGCACCTTGACCGCCGTCGCCTCGTCGAGCCGCGTCATGTGCTCCCCTCGGGTCTCCACGCCCTCGGTCGCCCTCCACCTCGCCGACGAGGAGGCGCTGCGGAGGCGGTGTGCCTGCGCGGGTGGGACGAGCTGGGCAGGCTCGTCGCCGAGTGCCGGGACCCCGCCCCGTTCCACCGGCCGCTTCGCGCTCGACCGCCCACGTGCAGCATCCCGTGCTGATGATGACCCCCTCGACGGGGGAAGGGGTGCCGCCCGCCGCGCAGGCGTGCTTCGCCTACATGCTCGGCGCCGTGCGCGCCCGCGCCGAGGCGGGCGTGCGGCGGGGCGAGCCCGAGCGGCTCGCGCTCGCCCTGTGGTCGGCGGCGCACGGCTGCGCGGCGCTGCTTGACGGGCCCGCCGCCGTCCAGCCGGGGCCTGGCCGCCGCGCTGGACGCCTTCGCGGCACGCCTGCCGGCCGGTGACTCACCGTCGAAGCCCGGGCGCCCTGCCTCAGGACGGCTCGGCGAGCTGGGGGAGCACCTTCTCGCCGAAGGCGTCGATGAACGGGCGCTGCTCCTGGCCCACGTGGTGCAGGTAGAGCGCGTCGAAGCCCAGACCGGCGAGCTCGGCCAGCCAGCCCGCCTGGCGCTCCAGGTCGGCGGAGACCAGCACGCTCGCCCGTACGTCCTCGGGCCGTACGGACGTCGCCGCCTGCTCGAACGCGTCCGGGGTCTCCAGGTTCCAGGCCACCTCGCCGCCGAACACCCCCGTGTGCCACTGCTCGTGGGCGATGCGCAGCGCGGTCTCGTCGTCCTCGGCCCACGACAGGTGGACCTGGAGGTAGGCCGGCTTGCCCTCGCCGCCTCCCTCGCGGAACGCCTCGATGACTTGGCGCAGGCGTGACACGTCCTGGTTGACGGTGATGAGCCCGTCGGCCCAGGAGCCGGCCCACCGGGCCGTCTCGGCGGTGACCGCCGCGCCGATCAGCGGGGGCGGGGACTCGGGCAGGGTGTAGAGGCGGGCACGGTCGACGGTGACGAGCCCGTCGTGCGTCACGCACTCGCCGGCGAACAGGGCGCGCATGACCTCGACGCACTCCAGCAGCCGCGCCTTGCGCACCTCCTTGGGCGGCCACCGGTCACCGGTGATGTGCTCGTTGAGCGCCTGGCCGCTGCCCAGCGCCATCCAGAACCGGCCGGGGAACATCTCGGCCAGCGTGGCCGCCTTCTGCGCGGCCACCGCCGGATGGTAACGCTGGCCGGGGGCGCTGACGACGCCGAACGGCAGGCCGGTGCGGGCCAGCGCGGCGCCCAGCCAGGACCAGGCGTAACCGGAGTGGCCCTGGGCGTGACTCCAGGGCGCGAAGTGGTCGGAGCACATCGCGGCGGCGAAACCCGCCTCCTCCGCTTGGCGTACCGCCTCCAGCAGGGCGCTCGGCGCGAGCTGTTCGTGTGAGGCGTGGAAACCGAATCGGGCCATGGGCGGCTCTCCTTCGGGGGATCGTCCGGGTGGTCATCCGGGGCCGCGCACGCCGCCTGCGCGCCCGGCCCCGCCATCCCGCTTCCCCGATGCGGCCGGGTTACCCGGGATCTCCCCGCTAAGAGCGAGAAGGACGCTCTCCCGGGCAGGCCGCTCCGCCCGGGTCAGCCCTCGCCGTAGCGCGGCGGCAGCACCTGGGCGGCGATCTCGTAGATCCTGTCGATCTCCGTCTCGGTGAGCGCGCGCTCCCGCTTGGTGATCCACCGGCGGGCCCGGGCGCCCTCGTAGACGTCCACGCCCTTGATCGTCATGATCTTCCAGGGCACCGGCGGGCCGTAGATGGCCAGCGACGGCACCACCGAGATCTGGTGGCCGTAGACCTTGCTGATCAGCTCGGCGGCCCGGGTGGCCTCGCCCCTGGCCTCGTTCAGGCGGTCCTTCTTGTCGAAAGGGCCGTGGAAGAGCTTCCTGCCCATCTGGACCCGTACGGGGAGCCGCTTGTCCCACTTCTCCGAGTCGACCGCGTACACGCCCGTCGGCCCGACGACCAGGTGGTCGATCTGCGCCTCGGTGCCGGGGATGGCCCGGGCGTGGAGCGTGCGGTAGCCGCGGCGTTCGAGCTGGCGCAGCTGCGCCTCGGTGCGCCGCTCGGCCACGGAGGATCGCCGCCAGGCGGGCACCGTCGAGTTGGAGCGGGCGCGGTAGACGGCGTCGCCGATGGCGGCGATCACGCCCGCGGTCGCGCCCACCCGCCAGTCCATGACGAGGAGACCCACGACGGCGCCCACGGCGAGAGCCAGCAGGGCACGGTTGCGCAGGCGGCGCAGGCGCGGCTGCTGGAGCAGCACGCGCAAGGGGACCCGCTCGACCGGCGCGTACGTGGGAGTGGGCGCCGATGGCTTGGCGGTCTGCTCGTTTTCCGGTCTGTCGCTCACCCAGATCGGGGACGTGTCGTGACCGTCTTCACGCTGAGGGTCGGAGTCCACGTCGATCACCGTAGCCCGCGGGTCTGATGCATTCCTAGTGCTGCCTTGTCCATAGTTTTATGGCCCCAGCTCACTGTGTCCTACGCCCGGTTTCCGGGTATCTATTACGTTCTTCTCTAGAGAGGTCGAGAGGCGTCCGCAAGCGATCCTAGCTCCGCCGGAGCGCCTGGCGATCATGTTGACCGGGTCTTGGCCATGTCCTGTCAAGACTCTCGTCCGGGGGTCTGGCCGGACCGGCTGCCCGGGATTACGTTCGTGATGTGGACAGCGCGCTGGAGATCCTGCTCTTCCTCATCGGGGTGTCACTGGGGCTGTTCGTGCTGATCAGCCTGCTCGTGCTCATACCGGGGCGCGGCGCCGCGCGCAAGGCGGAGGCCGGGCCGGTGTGGATCGGCGGGCCCGGCCGCACCGACCGCGGCGTGAGCACCTCCGGCCTGGTGCTGGTCGACCGGCCGCCGCAGTGGGCGCCGCCGGGCGACGTCGACTGGGTCGCCGCGGCGGAAACGGCCGAACCGGGCAGGCGGGTCGGCGGCGCTTCGGCGGGATGGTGATCGGGCATGCGAACTCTCACCGCGGCTCAGGCCGACGACGTCCGGGACGCGCTGCGGGCTGCCGAGCGGCGCAGCGGCCTGCGCTTCGCGCTCTTCCTGGGCTCGCCCGTCGGCGGCAGGCGCCACTTCGCCGAGCGGCTGCACGCCGCGCTCGGCGACGAGGCCCTCGACGCCGTCGTGCTCCTGGTCGACGTACGGGGCCGCGCCCTGGAGATCGTCACCGGCGAGCAGGCCAGGCGCAGGCTCTCCGACGCGTCGTGCCGGCTGACGGCCATGTCCATGGCGACCGCGTTCAGCGCCGGCGACCTGGTGGGCGGCCTGCTGTACGGGATCGGCGCCCTCGGGGAGCAGGCCACCGCCCGCCGCTGACCTCCGGCCCGGGTCAGTCGCCGATCAGTGAGGCGACGTGCTCGCTGACGCCCTTGAGCAGCGCGGACGGCTCGATCGGGGCCGTGGCGACGGCGGAGAAGAACGACGGCAGGCCCGGCAGCGGGAAACCGTCGTCACGGGCGGCGGCCTCGCCCACCGCGCTCTTGCCGAGCACGCTCCGGCTGCGCTCCCACGCGTCGAGCACCTCCTCCGGAGACGGCACGCCGAAGCCGTGGCCCACCGGCGCCGCGTGACGCAGCCGTACGAGAGGGGTCTCCGCGAACGCGAGGGCGGTGCGGGCGCGCTGCTCGAGGTCGGCCCGCGGCTCCGGAGCGATCCACCGCATGGCCGTGCAGGGATTGCGGCAGGTGGCCACGCAGACCGCGAGCGCGCCGGCCACCTGGCTGTGCTGCCGGTCGAAGTACGCGCGCCAGCCCTCCGCCGGCTCGCCCGCCACCCGCAGGGTCCGGTTGGTGGCCGACTGCTCTGCCTTGGTGTGGTCGCACTCGCGGTCGCCGATCACGCCGAACCGGCTGCCGACCGCGCTGAGCCCCTCCGGCCAGCGTCCCGGATCGCCCGCGTGGCCCAGGTGCGGCTCGAACGCCAGCAACGGCAGGTACTCGGCCGCGATGTGCACCGCGGCGATCATCGGGCTCAGCTCGCGCCGGTGCCAGCGGATGGCGATGGCCTCCAGCAGCAGGCCGTAGGCGGGACGCAGCGACTCCAGCGCGCCGCGCGGCTGCTCGCGCGGGGTCTGCGGCATGTGGCAGGCCCGCGCCTGCCGCCTGAGCCCGGGCGGCACGGCCTTGGTGTCGACGGCGAAGTCCTCGGCGTCGAGCGACAGCAGCCGCTGACCGAATTCGCAGGCCTCCGCGATGCGGGGGTCGGGCGTCAGCGCCCCGAGGTCGGCGAACGCGTAGCGCCGGGCCAGCGCCAGGAACAGATCACGAGTCGTCTCCACCGGATCACCCTACTCAGCACCGCAGGGGGAGAGGCGCCCCCGTGACCGACGGCCGAGCCTGAGGGCCGGACTAGGGGCAGGGCGCCCGGACGCACTCGACCTCCTGGGTCGGCTTGGACGTCGTGGGCTCCTGCGTCGGCTCGTGCGGGTCGGGCTCGGTGGGCTCCTGCGTCGGCTCCTGGGTGGGGTCGGGCTCCGGCTCGGTGGTCGGGTCGGGCGCGGGAGTGGTCGGCGGATCCGTCGGGGTGGTGGGGGTCACCGTGGGGGTGCCGGTCGGGCTGGGCGTGCCGGAAGCGGTCGTCGCCGGGACCCGCGTCGGCCGGGTGGCGGCCGGCACCCGGTTGCCCGCCTCGGTCGGGGGCGTGGTCGCGGTGGCGGAGGGGCGAGGCTCGGACGAGGTGGCGGGCGGGGGGACCGGGTCGCCCTGGGCGGTGTCCGACGGGCGCAGCAGCACCATGGCCGCGACACTCACGGTGATCAGCGTGGCGAGCGCCATCGCGAGCGCGGCGGAGAGCGCCCCTCTGCGGCGGCGCGCGGCCGGCGCGCCGCCCGTGGAGCGGGCTCCCCCGCGGGGGGCCGTCACGTCGCCGGGAGCGACCGTGTCCCCGAGGCCGGAGGCCGGCGCGGCGCCGGGGGAGGCCATGCCTCCGAGGCCGGGGGCCGATGCGGTGCCGGGGGAGACCAGGCCTCCGAGCCCCGGAGCGGGCGCGCCTCCGAGGCCGGGGGCCGGCGCGGCGCCGGGGTCGGCCAGGGCGGTCCTGGCCGCCCGTGCCATGTCCTCGGCGGAGGCGTGGCGGCGCTCCGGCGTCTTCTCCAGCGCCCTGGCCACCAGCTCGCGCGGCCCGGGCGGCACCTCGGGCGGCAGCGGCGGGACGGGCGCGTGCAGATGCTTGTAGATGATCTGCACCGGAGTCTCGCCCTGGAAGGGCAGGTGGCCGGTCAGGCACTCGTAGGCCACCACACCCAGCGCGTAGAGGTCGACCGCCGGCGTGACCTCACTGGAGGTGGCCATCTCGGGCGCGCAGTAACCGGCCGAGCAGAGCATCGACCCGGTGGCGGTCAGCTGGCCGGCCGACGCCGAGTGGGCGATGCCGAAGTCGGTCAGCGCCACCGACCCGTCGGGCCGCACGACGAGGTTGGCGGGTTTGACGTCGCGGTGCACGATGCCCTGGGCGTGGGCCGCGGCCAGCGCGTCGGCCACCTCGGCGACCAGCCGCATGGTGGCCTCGGGCCCGAGCGTCGCCCGGCGCAGCCGCTTGTCGAGCGACTCGCCGTCGACGAACTCCATCACCAGGTACGTCACGCGCCGGCCGCCGACGTCGCAGGCGCCGAAGTCGTACACGTCGACCACGCCCGGATGGCGGAGCGTGGCCATGGCCCTGGCTTCGTTCTGGAACCGCTTGAGGAAGGCGGCGTCCTCGCTCAGGGCCGGGATGAGCACCTTGACGGCCACCGTCCGGCCGAGCACCGTGTCGGTGGCGCGCCACACCTCGCCCATGCCGCCACCGCCGACCCGCTCGGTCAGCAGGTAGCGATCGTTCAGCGTGGTCCCGGAACCCAGCACGCCATCCACGCTAACACCGGCTCGGAGGTGCGGCGTTCGAAACGACGGCGTCGTCATCGCATCGTTTCCCGAGGCAGGAGCGGTATGGACGGGACGGCGGACGGTCCCCTCCCGGAGCGGGAGGGGACCCGTCGCGGTGGCCTGGCTACGCCGTGTCGCGGGCGCGGTTGCGCAGGGCGCGGCTCACGCCGTCGGCGCCTTCCAGGATGAGCCGGCGCAGCGCCTGCGGCGGCTGCTCCGCCTCCAGGTAGGCGTGCGCGGCCTGGACCGTCTCCTCCTCGATCAGCAGCGCGGGGAAGCACCCGACCGCGAACGTGGACGCCTGGTCGAAGGTCCACTCCCGGTAGATCCGCCCCACCTCGGCGAAGTACTTCTCCCGGTAGGGCGCCAGGAGCTCGGGGTGGTTCGGGTCCTGGAACCCGTTGATCGTGGTGCGCGCGATGTGGTTGGGCAGCTCGCCGCCCGTGATGCGCTCCCACGCCGCCGCCTTGGCCTCGGGCGTCGGGACGGTGGCCCGGCACAGCGCCGCGGAGCGCTCGCCGGTGGCCGTCGGGTCGCGGCGCAACTCGGCCGCGATGTCGTCCTCGCCCAGCTCGCCGCCGCTGACCAGCGCGGCGGTGAGGGTCCAGCGCAGGTCGGCGTCGACGGTCAGCCCTTCGGGCACGCCGGTCCCGTCGAGGATGGCCCGCAGCAGGGCCAGGTCCTCGGCGGAGGTCGCGACGGGCGCGAACGCCTGGAGGAAGGCGAGCTGGTGGTCGGAGCCCGGCTCGGCCCCGGCCAGCAGCGCGCGCAGCTCACCGGCCAGCAGCGCCAGCCCCTCGGGCCGCCACGCCGGGTCGGCGTACTGCTGGGCGGCCAGCCGCGCCTGGCGCAGCACGCTCTGCAGGACGGTCAGGTCGGCGACCGTGCCCACGCCGGAGGTCACCAGCTTGACGTAGTCGCGGGTGGGCATCTCGCCGTCACGGGTCATGTCCCAGGCCGCCGACCAGCACAGCGCCCTCGGCAGCGACTCGGTGAACGCGGAGATGCCGCCGTCGACGAGCGTGCGCAGCGATCGCTCGTCGAGCCGGATCTTCGCGTACGTGAGATCGTCGTCGTTGACCAGCACCAGGTCGGGCTGCTCCTCGCCGACCAGCTCGGCCACGGCGGTGCGGGCGCCCACCACGTCCAGCTCGACCCGCTTGGTGCGGGTCAGCTTGCCGTCGGCCATCGAGTAGAGGCCGATGGCCACCCGGTGGGAGCGCAGCGTGGGGTGGTCGGCCGGCGCCTCCTGGAGCACCTCGAACCGGGTGAACCGGCCGTCGGCCACCTCGAACGCCGGTCGCAGCGTGTTGACCCAGGCGGTCTCCAGCCACTCCTTCGACCACGCCGACAGGTCACGGCCGGAGGTCCGCTCCAGCGCGGTGAGCAGGTCCTTCAGCTCGGTGTTGCCCCAGGCGTGCTCGTCGAAGTAGTCGCGCACGCCGGCCAGGAAGTTGTCCAGCCCGACGTAGGCCACGAGCTGCTTGAGCACCGAGGCGCCCTTGGCGTAGGTGATGCCGTCGAAGTTGACCTCGACGGCCTGCATGTCCGGGATGTCGGCGGCGATCGGGTGGGTGGACGGGAGCTGGTCCTGCCGGTAGGCCCAGGCCTTCTCGACGTTCGCGAACGTGGTCCACGCGCCCTTGCCCCACCGGGTGGCCTCGGCCTGGGCGAGCACGGACATGTAGGTGGCGAACGACTCGTTCAGCCACAGGTCGTCCCACCAGCGCATGGTGACCAGGTCGCCGAACCACATGTGGGCCATCTCGTGCAGGATGGTCTCGGCCCGCCGCTCGACCACCGCGTCGGTGACCCGCGACCGGAAGACGTAGTCCTCCAGGAACGTCACGCAGCCGGCGTTCTCCATCGCGCCCGCGTTGAACTCCGGCACGAACAACTGGTCGTACTTGCCGAACGGGTAGCGGACCCCGAACACCCGGTGGAAGAAGTCGAACCCCTGGCGGGTGACCTCCAGGATGTTGTCGGCGTCGAGGTGCTCGGCCAGCGAGGCCCGGCAGTAGAGGCCCAGCGGGATGCCGTCGTGCTCGGACGTCACCTTGTGGTACGGCCCGGCCACCAGGGCGGTGATGTAGGTGGAGATCACCGCGGTGGGCGGGAACGTCCAGCGCCTGGCCGCGCCCTCCTCGGTCACGGCCGAGGCCGCCGCGTTGGAGATCACCTCCCAGTCGGCGGGGGCGAGCACGGTCAGCTCGAAGGCCGCCTTGAGGTCCGGCTGGTCGAAGCAGGCGTACATCCGGTGGGCGTCGGCCGTCTCGAACTGGCTGTGCAGGTAGACCCTCTGGTCGACCGGGTCGACGAAGCGGTGGAGGCCCTCGCCGGTGCGCATGTAGACGCAGTCGGCGTGGACGAGCAGCTCGTTGGACCCGGCCAGCGCGGGCAGGGGGAAGCGGCCCTGTTCGGCGTCGTAGGCGGACACGTCGAGGTCCTCGCCGTTGAGCGTCACCTTGTGCACGGTCGCGCCGTGCAGGTCGACGAACGTGTCGGCGCCCGGCCTCGTGCAGGTGAAGCGCACCGTGGTCACGCTCTCGAAACGCTCGTCGCCCGTCGTGAGGTCGAGCGCCACCGCGTAAGAATCGACCTTCAACAGGCGGGCCCGCTCGCGCGCCTCTTCCCGGGTCAGGTTGCCTGCCAAGTTGGGCTCCTTTTCAACCACATCGTCGGGGTTCGCCGGATCCTGGAATAGGATTCGAACCTCCCCAGGTTATGGCCCACATGAGCGAGAAGACTCCTGTGGATCTGTGGTTCGATCCTTTCTGCCCGTTCGCCTGGGTGACGTCACGATGGCTTCTCGAAGTGGAGAAGGTACGCCCCATCGAGCCGCGCTGGCACATCATGAGCCTCAACGTGCTCAACGAGGGCAAAGAAGTCCCCGACGCCTACCGCGAAATGATCGCCCGCGCCATCGGCCCCGTCCGGGTGGTGGCCGCGGCGGCCGCCAAGTACGGCGCGGACGTCGTCGGCCCTCTGTACACCGAGCTCGGCACCCGCTTCCACAACCAGCGCGCCCTCCACCGTCTCGGCGACCTGCGCGAAACGGTGGGCGAGGCGCTCGCCGCCGCGGGGCTCGACCCCGCCCTGGTCGAGGCCATGGACTCCACCGAGTACGACGAGGCCGTGCGCCGCTCGCACGACACGGGCATCACCCTGGTCGGGCAGGAGGTCGGCACCCCGGTCATCCGCGTCGGGGACAACGCGTTCTTCGGCCCCGTCATCTCCTCCGTGCCGCGCGGCGAGGACGCGGGCCGGCTGTGGGACGGCGTCCTGCTGGTCACCGGCTTCGACGACTTCTTCGAGCTCAAGCGCACCCGTACGCGCGAGCCCCGGTTCGACTGACCCGACGCCCCCCGCGGCGGGGATCAGGTCACGCTGAGGCGACCCGCCATCTCGCAATGTGACGCCGGGCGGGCCAGGATGGGGACATGCGTCAGCTATACATCGGCGGTGCGTGGGCCGCCTCAGCCTCCGAAGAGGCCATCGACGTCGTCAACCCGGCCACCGAGGAGATCATCGACCGGGTGCCCGCGGGCGACCCGGCCGACGTCGACGCCGCGGTGACGGCCGCGCGGGGCGCCTTCCCCGGCTGGTCGGCCCTGCCGCCCGCCGAGCGGGGCAAGCTGCTGGCCGCGGCGGCGGAGCTGCTGAAGGGGCGGGCCGACGAGGTGGCCAGGACGATCGCCACCGACATGGGCTCGCCGCTCGGGTTCGCGCTGAAGGTGCAGACGCTCATGCCCGCCGGGGTGCTGGCCTCCTACGCCCGG
The DNA here is from genome assembly GCF_050936535.1 of Nonomuraea sp. CA-218870. Lineage (NCBI taxonomy): Bacteria > Bacillati > Actinomycetota > Actinomycetes > Streptosporangiales > Streptosporangiaceae > Nonomuraea > Nonomuraea sp. CA-218870. Next base: position 1,370,781 of record NZ_JBNJMN010000002.1, read on the forward strand.
CTGGCCGAGAGCCACCCGCGCGAGACCCGCGTGGGCAACTCGCTCGTGGTCAAGGAGCCGGTCGGGGTGGTGGCCGCGATCACTCCGTGGAACTATCCGCTGCACCAGATCGTGGCCAAGGTCGCCCCGGCGCTGGCCGCCGGCTGCACGGTCGTGCTCAAGCCCAGCGAGGTGGCGCCGCTGGCCGCGTACGCGCTGGCCGAGATCTTCCACGAGGTGGGCCTGCCCTCAGGCGTATTCAACCTGGTCAGCGGGCGCGGCCCGGTCGTCGGCGAGGCCATGGCCGCCCACCCCGAGGTCGACATGATCTCCTTCACCGGCTCCACCGTCGCCGGGCGGCGGGTGGCCGCGCTGGCCTCCGACGGCGTCAAGCGGGTGGCGCTGGAGCTCGGCGGCAAGTCCGCGAACGTCATCCTGCCCGACGCCGACCTCGGCGCGGCCGTCAAGGTGGGCGTCGCCAACTGCTTCATCAACGCCGGGCAGACCTGCTCGGCGCTGACCCGCATGATCGTCCACCGGGACCTGTACGACGAGGCGGTCCGCCTGGCCGTCGCGGCGACCGCCAAGTACACCGTCGGCGACCCGTTCGACGAGACCACCCGGGTCGGCCCGCTGGTGTCGGCGGCGCAGCGCGACCGGGTGATCCGCTACATCAACCGCGGCCAGGAGGAGGGCGCCCGGCTGGTGGCGGGCGGCACCGATCGGCCGCTGCCGCGCGGCTTCTACGTCGAGCCGACCGTCTTCGCCGGGGTCGAGCCCGGCATGGTGATCGAGCAGGAGGAGATCTTCGGCCCGGTGCTGTCGGTCATCCCCTACACCTCCGAGGAGGAGGCCGTCGAGATCGCCAACGGTACCCCGTACGGGCTCGCCGGGGCGGTGTGGGCGGCCACCGAGGAGCGCGCGGTCGCGGTGGCGCGCAGGCTGCGCACCGGGCAGGTCGCCGTCAACGGCGGCGCCTTCAACCCGATGGCGCCCTTCGGCGGCTACAAGCGCTCCGGCATCGGCCGCGAGCTGGGCGAGCACGGCCTGGAGGAGTTCTTCGAGGTCAAGGCGCTGCAGCTCTGACGCTCAGAGGAGCAGGCCGCCCGTGGCCCGGACGCTCTGGCCGGTGACCCAGCCCGAGTCGGGGCCCGCCAGGAAGGCCACCACGGCCGCCACGTCCTGCGGCCTGCCCAGCCGCCCCAGCGCCGTGAACGACCGCAACGTCTCCAGCGCCTCGGGCGGGTTGGCGGCGCGCAGCATCTCGGTGTCGGTCGAGCCCGGCAGCACGTTGTTGACCGTGATGCCGCGCCCGCCCAGCTCCCGCGCCGCCACCTTGGCGAACTGCTCGACCGCCGCCTTCGTGGCCGCGTAGAGCGCGATGGCGGGCGCCGGCAGCTCGGTGTTGATCGTGGAGACGTTGACGATCCGCCCGCCGTCGCGCATCACCCGGCCCGCCCACTGGAGGGCCAGGAATACGGCCCTGGCGTTCACCGCGAAGATCCGCTCGTACAGCTCGGGCGTCACGTCGGCGATCAGCGCCCGCCCGGTCTCGGCGGCGTTGTTGACCAGGATGTCGATCCCGGGCAGCCGCCGCTCCGCCTCGGCGAACAGCCGCCGGAGGTCCTCCTCGTCGCCCTGGTCGGCCCGCACCGCCACCGCGCCCGTCCGCCCGGCGACCGTCTCGGCGGCCTCCGCGTCGTGCCGGTAGCTGAAGACCACCTGGGCCCCGTCGCCCGTCAGCCGCTCGACCACGGCTCTGCCGATGCCGCGGGAGCCTCCGGTCACCAGGGCGCCCTTGCCTGACAACGTCGTCATGAGAGCGAGCCTAGGTGCGCAGCATGATCTCGCGCGCCTCGTTTCTCGGCAGCCGGTCGACGAACAGCCGGCCGTCCAGATGGTCGGTCTCGTGCTGGAAGCAGCGGGCCAGTGAGCCGCGCGCGCTGATCCGCACGGGCCGCTCCAGCCGGTCGACCCCCGCGACCGTCACGCCGGCGGCGCGGGCCACCGGCGCGTAGACCGGCCGGCGGGTCCGCCGGTCGGGCACCGACAGGCAGCCCTCCTCCTCGACGACCTCCGCCGGGTCGTCCACGGTCAGCACCGGGTTGATCACATGACCTTTGCGCCCGCTGATGTCGTAGACGAACAGCCGGCGCCCCACGCCGATCTGCGGGCCCGCCAGGCCCACCCCGTCGGCCGCGTACATCGCCTCGAACATCTCGTCGATCAGCCGCCGCAGGTCGCGGTCGAAGCTCTCGACGGGCTCGGCGGGCGTGCGCAGGACCGGATCGGCGAGCGCGCGGATGTCGCGCATGGCGGCTTCCTCCCAGTAAGGACCAGTAGCGGATCGGGTCCCTTACTCTAGCGAGCCCGGCGGCGGCCGGAGCCCCTCCTGTCCGGCTGTGGAAGACTGGTCACGTGCGTGTCTACATCGGTGCCGACCATGCCGGCTATGAGCTGAAGAACCACCTGGTGTCATGGCTGAAGGGCCAGGGTCACGAGGTGAGCGACTGCGGTCCCTTCGTGTACGACGCGGAGGACGACTATCCCGTCTTCTGCCTGCGCGCCGCGGAGGGCGTGGCGGGCGACCCCGGGAGCCTCGGCGTGGTCATCGGCGGCTCGGGCAACGGCGAGCAGATGGCCGCCAACAAGGTGCGCGGCATCCGCGCCGCGCTGGCCTGGAGCGAGGAGACCGCCTCGCTCGCCCGCGAGCACAACAACGCCAACGTCGTCTCGATCGGCGCGCGCATGCACTCCACGGAGGACGCGACGCGGTTCGTCGAGGTCTTCCTCACCACCGCGTTCTCCGGCAGCGAGCGCCACAGCCGCCGCATCGCCCAGGTCGAGGCCTACGAGACCATCGGGCAGCTGCCCTCGCTCCCCGGCTGAGGGGCCTCAGGACCGTTTCCTGCCCTCGCGCCTGGGCATCTCGTCCCGCAGGGGCCGCCGGTCGGCGGCCTCCTGCTGCTCCTTCGACGGACGCGACACCTCACGCGCGCGCATCGCCGTGATCGCGGTGATCTGCAAGCTCTGCAGGGCCATGCCCTTGACTGTACGTCAGAAGAGGAGGCCCGCCCACGGCTTCGGCTGCCAGCCCATCGCGGTGGCCAGCGCCCGCACCGCGCCCGGCGTGCGCTCGCCCACCAGCCCGGCCGCGTGCATGGTGGCCAGCGCCCCCTCGCCCAGGTAGGCCGAGCCCAGCGCGGCCACGTCCAGCGTGACGTCCGGGCTCTCGTCCACCTGCTTGCACTCCGCCCCGGCGGTGTCGGCGCGCAGCCGCCAGCGGCCCGCGTTCCACGGGCACGTCGCGTCGGCGACCTCCAGCACCAGGTCCACCGGCGCCGCGTAGGCCCGCCCCTCCAGCGCCCTGTCGACCTGTACGAGACGTACCCACAGCTCGTCCGACCAGGTGGCGTGGAGCTGGCGCTGATCGGCGATCAGCGCGAACAGCGGGTCGTCCACCGGCCTGCCGTAGGCCATCACCTTCGTCACCAGGTCGCGGTCGAGAACCCCGCGCCACAGCAGCGCGTAAGCGGCCGGGTCGGCGGCGAACAGCTCCTGCAGCCGCAGCTCGCAGTCGGGCATCCCGCTGTCGTCCCAGCCGCTCTTGACCCGGAACAGCGCGTAACCGCGCACCCCGTCGCCGTCCTCGGCCAGCAGCGACCGCAGCGGCCCGAGGCCGCTCTGGTCGAACTCCTCGTCGCCCAGGACCGAGTCCCAGAACGCCGGCGAGCGGTCGTACAGGCCGGGCCGCGAGTCCGCGACGGAGGCGAACAGGCGCTCGTACTCCGCCCGCGCCTCGGCGGGCCTGACCACGCGCAGCCGCAGCGACGGGTCGGCCGGGGCCTCGCGGACGAACGCCCCGCCGTGCCGGGGGATCTTGAACGACATCAGCCCCGCGGCGCGGCCGTACCCGTACCGGCCGTAGATCGGCGCCTCCGACGCGTACAGGGCCGCCACCGCCTCGCCGCGCTCACGCACGTCGGCGAGCTGCCTGCGCATCAGCGCCGACAGGATGCCGCGGCGGCGGTGCGAGGGAAGCACGGCCACGGCGGTCACGCCCGCGACGGGAAGCCGCGCGCCGGGGACGGTCATGGTGAAGCTGTACACCGCCGTCGAGGCCACCAAGGTGTCACCGTCGAAGGCGGCGAGCGTGCGGTCGAACTCCGTCTGCGCCTTCCACCGCGCCGCCTGGCGCGGGTGCGGCGTCCAGTTGAAACCCTCGGCGAGCACGCCGCTGAACGCCGGCCACTCGTTCTCGTCAATCGGACGGATGGGATACGTCATCCGTCCACGGTACGAGCGGACCCACGAGGCGACCACCGATTTAACCAGGGATGATGATCAAGGTCTTGGTCAAGTCGGCTGCCCAAACGGGGGCCGGACCGATACAGTCGAGCGCATCATGAGTACCCGACCGGCGCCGCTGATCCCGCCACGGCTCCGTGCGGTCCTCGTGCGGGTGCCGCTTCTGGTGCGGCTCGTCCGGTTCGTCCGGCGGGGGCCGCTGGCCAGGGACCGCAACCTCCTGATCACCCTGACCCTGGTGACGGTCGTCGTCGGGCTGCTCGCCGCCCAGGTGTCCACCGAGTGGTTCTCGCCCTCCCTGCTCATCCTGGTCACCCTGGCCGGCGGCCTCCAGCTCCGGCTGCGCAGCCTGGTCGTGCTGCTGGTGGCGGTGTCGGTCTCGCTCGGCTACCTCGCCATCACGCTCGGACCGGGCAGCGTCGGCGTCGGCCTCGCCGTGACCATCGGGTTCACCGCCGTGCTGGCGCTGCTCATGGCCCGCACCCGAGGCAAGCTCGGCGTCCAGGGCCTGCGCGGTGACGCCATGCTGCTGGAGCTGCGCGACCGGCTGAGAAGCCAGGGCGAGCTGCCCCCGCTGCCCAAGGACTGGGGCGGCAAGGTCGTGCTCAAGCAGGCCGGCGGCTCCTCCTTCGGCGGCGACTTCCTGGTGTCCATGCGCGAAGGCGACCAGGTCGACATCGCGCTGGTCGACGTCTCGGGCAAGGGCGTCGACGCCGGCACCAGAGCGCTGCTGCTGTCGGGCACGTTCGGCGGGCTGCTCGGCTCCGTCGACGACTTCCTGCCCGCCTGCAACGCCTACCTGCACCGCCAGCGCGGCGACGAGGGGTTCGTCACCGCCGTGCACGTCCGGCTCGACCTGGCCACCGGCGCCTACACCATCACCTCCGCCGGCCACCCGCCGGTGGTGAAGTTCGACGCCGGCACCGGCAACTGGAAGGTCGCCTCCGCGAAGGGCGTGGTCCTCGGCGTCGTGCCCGACCTCCACTGCGAGCCCGAGACGGGCATCCTCCACAAGGGCGACGCGCTGCTGCTCTACACCGACGGGCTGATCGAGCAGCCCGGCCGCGACATCGACGCCGGGCTCGACCGGCTGCTCGGCGAGGCGGAGCGGCTGCTGCCCTCCGGGTTCCGGGACGGGGCGCGGGCGCTGGTCAACGCCATGGCCTCGGGCCACAACGACGACTGCGCGCTGGTGCTCATCTGGCGCCCGTAGGTCAACGGCTTGCCCCGCATACCGTCAAGGGCGGGTAAGCGTCCGCGGGCGGCGAGGTCGACTAGTCTTGGATCGTCGAGACCTCACGGCCTGGAGCGCGCGTATATGGACTGGCTCTTCCTCCTGGGGATCGCCATCTTCTTCGTCGGACTGATGGTGTCCATCGGGTTGCACGAGATCGGCCACCTCCTGCCCGCCAAGCTCTTCGGCGTCAGGGTGACCCAGTACATGGTCGGGTTCGGGCCCACCCTGTGGTCCCGGCGCACGGGCGAGACCGAGTACGGCATCAAGTGGCTGCCACTCGGCGGCTACATCCGCATGATCGGCATGCTGCCGCCCAAGCCCGGCGACGACCCCGGCAAGGTCCGCGGGGGCTCCACCGGGCCGTTCCAGAGCCTCATCGAGACCGCCAGGGAAGCGGCCCTGGAAGAGGTCAGGCCCGGCGACGAGGACCGCGTCTTCTACCGCAAGAAGTGGTGGCAGAAGGTCATCGTCATGTCCGGCGGTCCAGCGATGAACTTCGTGCTGGCCTTCTTCCTTTACACGCTCCTGCTGGTCGGGATCGGCGTGCCCACCTACGCGCCCGTCGTCTCGCCCGACACCAACACCTGCGTGATCCCGATCAGCGAGCAGCGCACCGAGTGCCGCCCCGGCGACCGGCCGACGCCCGCCTCCCAGGCCGGGCTCAAGGCCGGGGACAAGATCGTCTCGCTCGACGGGCAGAAGATCGAGACGTGGGACGACGCCACCCGGATCATCCGCTCCCACGGCGCCGGCCCCGCCGAGCTGGGCATCATCCGCGACGGCACCGCCATGACGCTGCAGACCACGCTCATCGCCCAGGACCGGCCCAAGCCCGGCCAGCCCGGCGTGATCGAGAAGAACGTCGGCTTCCTCGGCGTGCTGCCGACCAATGTCATGCAGCAGCAGAGCTTCGGCGAGGTCTTCCCCTACATGGCCGAGCTGACCGGCCGCGTCGCCGTCTCCCTGGTCAACCTGCCGGAGAAGATGGTCGGCGTCTGGGACGCCGCCTTCTCCGGGGCCGAGCGCGACCCCGAGGGGCCGGTGGGCGTCGTGGGCGCGGGCCGCATGGGCGGCGAGATCCTCGCCTCCGACCTGACCGGCGTGCAGAAGCTGTTCGTCTTCGTCAACCTGCTGGCCGGGTTCAACCTGGCGATCGGCATGTTCAACCTGATCCCGCTGCTGCCGCTCGACGGCGGCCACATCGCGGGCGGGCTCTGGGAGGGCCTCAAGCGCGCCTGGGCGCGGATCATGCGCCGCCCCGAGCCGTCCTACGTCGACATCGCCAAGGTGCTGCCGCTGACCTACGCCCTGGCCATCGTCCTGATCGTCATGGCCGGTCTGCTGGTCTACGCCGACCTGATCAACCCTCTGCGGCTCACGGGCTGACCGGGGAGTTCCCATGGACCCACTGGAGCGGCTCCGGGCAGCCTGCCTGGCCCTGCCCGAAGTGACCGAGCGCCTCAGCCACGGCGAGCCCACCTGGTTCGTCCGGGGCAAGAAGACCTTCGTCACGTACGCCGACCACCACCACGACGACCGGCTGGCCTTCTGGTGCGCCGCCCCGCCCGGCGCCCAGGAGGAGCTCGTGGCCCACGACCCGGTCCGCTTCTTCCGGCCCCCGTACGTCGGACACCGCGGCTGGCTCGGCGTCTACCTGGACGTCGAAGGCGTCGACTGGGACGAGATCGCCGAGCTCGTCACCGACGCCTACCGCCGGGTCGCCCCCGCGTCGCTGGTCGCCCGCCTGCCCTGACGGTGGCTGTCCACCGAACGGCTGAGTCCGGTCCCGTCCCTTGGTCGATGGTGGAAGAAGTGCTGTCGTAGCAGGCTGAACGCGTAATCGCCGACGGGCCGAGCCCGAGAGGACGCGCACATGCCACCAGTGATCGAAGTACACAACCTCCACAAACGCTATGACGACAAGATCGCGGTCGACGATGTCTCGCTCACCGTCCAGGAGGGTGAGATCTTCGGGATACTCGGCCCGAACGGCGCGGGCAAGACGACGACCGTGGAGTGCGTCGAGGGCCTCCGCAGGCCGGATCGCGGCGAGATCAGGATGCTCGGGCTCGATCCCCTCCGAGACCGCGCCGAGCTGACCCGGCGGCTCGGCGTCCAGCTGCAGGCCGGCCACCTCCCCGAGCGGCTCCAGGTCGCCGAGGCCCTGGAGCTCTACAGTTCCTTCTACCCCGAGCCCGCCGACTGGCGCGCGCTGCTGGACGGCCTCGGCCTGGCGGACAAGGCGAAGACCAGGTACGCCAAGCTGTCCGGCGGTCAGAAGCAACGACTGTCGATCGCGCTGGCGCTCGTCGGCAGCCCCCGGGTGGCGATCCTCGACGAGCTCACCACGGGTCTCGACCCACAGGCCCGGCGCGACACCTGGGACCTGATCGAGGGCGTGCGCTCTCGCGGGGTGACGATCGTGCTGGTCACCCACTTCATGGAGGAGGCCGAGCGGCTGTGCGACCGGCTCGCGCTGATCGACGCCGGCCGCGTCGTCATGGTGGACAGCCCGGCCGGGCTGACCGAGCGGGTGCGCGCCGGGCAGCGGATCCGGTTCCGCCCGTCCGGGCCGCTGGACGACCGCTTGCTGACGAGCCTGCCGGACGTCTCCGGCGTCACCCGCCGGGGCGAGCTGGTCATCGTCGACGGCAACGACAACGCGCTCAACGCCGTCACCACCGTGCTGGCCCGCAACGGGATCGTCGCCGAACAGTTGCGCGTCGAGCAGGCGAGCCTGGAGGACGCGTTCGTCCAGCTGACCGGCAAGCGCCTCGAAGCCGGCCCCCGGTAACGGATCCCAGAGAGAGGACCTCGTACCCATGACAGCCCTGCGCACCGCCGCATCCCCCGGTTCCGCGACGTGGCGGCTCATCAAGACCGAGAGCACGTTGTGCGTCCGGGACAAGGTCGGCCCCCTGTGGGGGATCGGCTTCCCGCTGCTCCTGTTGATCATCCTCGGCAGCATCCCCGATCTGCGGGAGCAGGTGGAGGGCGGCGGCGGCCTGACGTACTTCGACCTCTACGTCCCTGTTCTGGTCCTGTTCAATCTGGCCATCCTGGCCACGGCCTCCCTGCCGGTCGCGCTCGCTGGATACCGCGAGTCAGGCGTGCTGCGGCGGATGCGGACCACGCCGGTCGGGCCGGCCCGCGTGCTCGCCGGCCAGCTCGTGGCCAACTTCGCCATCGCGGTCGTCGCGACGGTCCTGTTCCTCGCGGTGGCCTGGGCAGGCTTCGGCGTCGATCTGCCGGAGCACCTTCCCGGCTTCGCCCTCGCCTGGCTGCTCGCGGCGGCCGCGCTGCTCGCGCTCGGCCTGCTGGTCTCCGCGCTCGCGCCGGGGCGCGGCCCGGCCACGGCGATCGGCACGGTGCTGTTCTTCCCGATGATGTTCTTCGCCGGACTCTGGGTGCCGATCTCGCAGATGCCGCCGCTGCTGCGGGAGATCGCCCACTACACCCCGCTCGGCGCGGGCATGGGGGCGTTCCAGGACGCGTACCAGGGTCACTTCCCGTCGGCCGTGCCGCTGCTGACCCTGGCGGCCTACGCGGTGGTGTGCGCGTTCGCCGCGATCCGCTGGTTCCGCTGGGAGTAGACGCCGGGAACAGACGCCGGGGGTCGACAATGGAAGCCGGGAAGAGCATGCCGCGGGGAGAGGAAGCCTTGAGCGGGAAGACTGCGCCACAGCCGCCGTTCCTTCTGGTCACCGTGGTGCCCTACGCGCTGCTGGGGCTCCTCGTGGTGATCCTGCTGATCGTGGAGGACTGGGCGGGCGGCGCCTTGCTCGTCGACCTCGGCCTGTGCGCCCTGGCGGCCGCGTGGATGCTCGGCATGTTCACCCTGCGTCCCGGCTGGTGGGACCGGCCGGGGATCATGGGGGTGTTCGTCGCCGGACTACTTGTGATCACCACGGTCCTGGTGGCCCGTCACCCTCTTTTCGGGCTCTTCACCCCTGCCGCCTACATCTACTCCTTCGCGGTACTGCGCTGGCCGTGGCGGCTGCTGGGCGTGGCCGCCGCGGCGGTCCCGGCCGGCCTGGCGCAGGCGTCCGGCATCCCCAGGACGGAGGTCCTCGGCCTGACGATGCACGTGACCATCGTCGCCTTCAACATGGCCCTGATGTGCGCGTGCGCCTGGGTCCTGCGGATCGCCGAGAAGGAGGAGGAGCGGCGCGAGCAGACCGTGGAAGAGCTCAGTCTGACGAACCGGCTGCTGGAGGCGTCGCTCGCCGAGAACGCCGGCCTGCATGCCCAGCTGCTCGCCCAGGCCAGGGAGGCGGGCGTGCTCGACGAGCGCCAGCGGATGGCCCGCGAGATCCACGACACCCTGGCGCAGGGGCTCACCGGCATCATCGCGCAGCTCCAGGCGGCCGAGCAGATGCACGAGGTCCCGGCGCCGTGGCGCAGGCCCTTCGACGCCGTCAAGAACCTGGCGGGGGAGAGCCTGGCCGAGGCGCGGCGCTCGGTCGACGCCCTCAGGCCCGAGCCGCTGCGGACCGCGCGCCTGAGCGACGCGCTCGCCGACGTCGCCGACCGGTGGTCGAAGCTGCACGGGCTCGCCGTTCAGGTCACGACGACCGGTACGGTGCGGCCGATGACCCCGGAGGCCGAGTTCACGCTGCTGCGCACGGCACAGGAGGCCCTGGCGAACGTGGCCAGGCACGCGCACGCGACCAGGGTGGGAGTGACGCTGTCCTACCTGGAGCACGAGGTCGCGTTGGACGTACGTGACGACGGCGTGGGCTTCGATCCCGCCGGTCTCGACGCCGGCCCGGCCACGACCGGCGGGTCACAGGCGGCGTCCCGCGGCGGCGGATTAGGCCTGACCATCATGCGTCAGCGGGTTGAAGCACTGTCCGGATCTCTGCGGATCGAGTCCGATCCCGGCGCCGGCACCGGGATCTCGGCCTGCCTTCCCACCCTGCCGTCCGGGAGCCACCCATGACCGACCACCCGATCCGATTGGTGATCGCGGACGACCATCCCGTCGTCAGAGACGGGCTGAGCAGCATGTTCGCCTCCGCGCCCGGATTCGAGGTCCTGGGCGAGGCCGCGGACGGCGCCACAGCCGTACGACTCGCCCAGGAGCTCCGGCCCGATGTGATCCTCATGGACCTGCGCATGCCGGGCATGGACGGGCTGACCGCGATCACCGAGCTGGCCAGGCTCGGCGTCACCGCGCGCGTGCTGGTTCTGACGACCTACGACACCGACAGCCACGTCCTTCCGGCGATCGAGGCGGGCGCGACCGGCTACCTGCTCAAGGACTCTCCCCGGGAGGAACTGCTGCGAGGCGCCCGGGCCGCCGCCAAGGGCGAGAGTGTGCTGTCCCCTTCGGTGGCGGCGCGGCTGCTGAACCGGGTCAGGACACCCGCGCCGCAGCCGCTCAGCCGCGGGAGCTGGAGGTCCTCGAACTCGTGGCGGCCGGCAACACCAACCGTGAGGCCGCCGCCCGGCTGTTCATCACCGAGGCCACGGTCAAGAGCCACCTGCTGAACATCTACGCCAAGCTCGGCGTGGGGGACCGCGCCGCGGCCGTCACGGAGGCGTTCCACCGAGGGCTGCTCGTCCCCCGAACCCCCGGCCAGTCCTGAACGGGCGTCCCGTTCTAGTGGCGGAGAGTCTTTTCAGAGTGTGTGAATGGCAACTGTCCCGATCAGCTCATGTCGGGTTGAATCCGCCCGGGCGGCATGTCGTCAGGGACCGAAGCTCCAGACGTTGCCGATCGGGCGCCCGCCGCGTCGCAGGACAGTGCCGAGCAGCGCGGTCAGTTCTTCGTCCACGTGCGCCAGGAGTTCCTCGCCGAACACGCACAGGGAGGCTTCGCGCCAGTTGCCGAATGTGCCCATCCTGAGGTCCTCGGTGACCTGAATGACGTGTTCATCGACGAGGTAGGCGTAACTTGCCCAGCGCGGCTCACCTAGCCCACCGGCACGGAGCGGATCTGTGCGGGACCCGCTGATGTGCCACTTGAGACGGTAGAGCCGATCCCCAGGTTGAGCGCTGGCGCGTATGCCACGCTTGATGACCTCCTCCACCTGGGTCAGCAAGGGATCGTTCGAGCGCTCAACGGTGGCGAGATGCCAGGTGGCGGAGTCTGGAGGTTCGATGATGCCGCGATCGGCGGTCTCATAGGTCACCTCGAACCGGGTCTCGAACCGCTTCCAGATCTCGTCGTGCTCGGGGTCGGACAGGAGTTGCTTCGTGGCACGGTCAGTGGCCGGCTCGCCTGCGGGCGCCCAGCGGTAGGTGCTCACCTGGGCGATCTCATGGAAGCCCGTGGCGACATAAGCGGGCACCAGCGAGTCGGGCGCTTCGGCTACGAGATATCGCGGCGTACGGGGCCGGAACACGCGTAGACCACGCCATTCGGCCCAGGCGGCCGCGGCTTGGAGCAGTTCACGGCGGGGGCCGGTGATGCCTCCGATGGCTGCGAAGTCGGTGCCGCCCACGCGTTCGATCCAGAGCGCGTCCAGGATCCGCCCGTCGTGCTCCAGCACCAGGATCTCCATCTCCGATCCCGTCCCGCGGGCCATTCCGTCGGCCTCCATCTCGGAGAGCGGCCGTCGTTGTTCAGGTGCGTCCGCGGCCCTACTGAGCAGTCGCTCACGTTCTCCGGAGAGACGGTGCCGTACCCGCATGCCCGGCCGGAGGACTTCGGGCGACGGGACGTCCGCGATGTCAGCCACGAGAAGGGAGCGCTCCGGCCCCGGGATGAAACCCGCGGCCCGCAGCGACTCGCCGAGCAGCGGGGAATCGTGAGCGTAAACCTTCCACTCGATCGGCTCGTGGCGCGCCGCGAAGAGGTCCTGCTGCCGACGGATCACCTCCGCCAGGTCGTCGCCGGCCGGATCGGTGTGGTCGACGGTTCCGTGGGTGCCATAGTGAGTGCGAACCAGCGACCCGTCCCGCTCGACGACGGCTCCCCATGGCACGTCCTGCGGAACTAGGCCTCGTAACTGGCTTTCAAAGACAGACAGCAGCATCTCAGGCACTTCGGCCACGTCATCCACCCCTACTCAGTCCTGATCAGCCCATATGCCGCAGCCGGCACGCCTCAACTGATGATGGCCCTATGACCCTTCTCGTGCGGCGGCCGTCTGGACTCGGGCTACCTCTTGAAGCAGAGCGCCGTGCAGATCAAGCCGCATGGACGCGTGACTGATCGCGTCGGCGATGAGTTTTGTGGCCAGCAGATCGCTTGGGAAGCATGCGCTCGACTGTGTAGGTGTCACACTCTCCCTCATCTGGCTGGGTGTAGGACTCCCACCAGGCAGGGCCTGCGATATAGGCCAAGGCGGCCTTCTCATCCAGCTGAACCTCATAGTCATCGCCTAGGACCTGCGTCATCGCCTCCAAGAACTCGGCGTGAGGAGCTTCGTCAGCCAGCATCGACAGGGCGCCATCGAGGTCGCCTGTCTTGATGATCTCTTCACGCATGAGGGTTACCTCCTCGAGTGATCGGGTTTGAATCCTGCAGGAGTCAAGGCACCCATGTCCACGAGCTGGGGTAATTCAGATCCTGGGCTCTCGACGGCCTGGCTGTTCACGACAGGAGCCGGCCGAGCTGGGTTAGGCGGCGGGACAAGTTGGTGGGGTGGAGGGGCTGGCCGGGGCGACGGCCGGGGAATAGCCAGGTTCCGTCGTGGAGGTGGCGAGCGGTGCCATCGCTGCGCGGTGTGGGAAGTTGGTTGATCAGGTCGGCGAGCGGACCGGGAAGAACGACGTTCGTGGCACCGAGGCTGAGCTCGGTCCGTCCGTCGTCGCGATGGTGGATATGGCTGCGGGTGAGTCGGGCGATCCGGCTAACCTGCTGAGCGAGCAGCAGGACCAGAGGCCGGCGACCCGGTCGGCGGTCGGGAGAGTGTCTTCGGTCAGCAGGCGTCGTGCTTGCGCCCATCGGTGGTCGTCCGGGGTGAACTGGGACGGCTCGGTGTTGATCCTGATGGGGATGTCCAGGGGCGGCAGGTTTCTGGTCTTGATGGCCCAAGACCAGAAACTGCGAGTGCTGTTCGCGAGCCGAGGACTGGCAAGCCAGGCGTCCAGGTCGATCTGTCGACAGGTGGCCAGGGTGCGGCCTCGGCGGCGCAAGTGGGCGAGGAGGCGACTGCTGGCGGCGAGTTCGGCGCGTGCCCGGTAGGCCGCTCCAGGCTGGAGTGCGGAGCCGCTGAGGTGTCTGCGGAGGCGTCGCAGCAGATGGGTGCGCGCGAACAGAGCAACGATCGTCCTGTCGTCAGGGTGAGCAGAGGCCGCAATAGTGCGGGCGAAGGCTTCCAGCCGGACTAGGTGCTCGTCGCGGGCGGGGAGGGCATGGGCGGCGACGAGCAGCGCGCGCAGGTGATCGATCGATCGGCTGGAGCCGTGCTGGTCCAGGGTGGCATGGGTGAGCGAGGCGCGTCCGGCGGCGATCTCCGCTAGGACGTCATGGGCTCGGCTGCGGCCTAAGTTGGAGAGGGCAGCCTGGGCGTTGTTCGTCGCGAGAATGGCCTCTCGCAGCGGCATCAGTGTCCCTGCGATGCTCCCGTCAGGCCCCGTGAGCAGGGCGTCCACGTGATCGGCGAGCATGCAACCGAAGCACGCCGGAGCATCACCGATGCCGGTGTGCCGACCACGGTCGCGCCGACCACAGATCGCGCAGGACACCCCGGGTGCCTGATACATCAGATGCGACATGCTCGCATCTGATGCGAGATCCCGTCCGGCGAACCGAGAAAGTGGCAGGCAGGTGGCCACGCACCAAAACACAGGACGACCTCGACGGACGCCACCTTCACAGGGCGACGACCAGCTCAAACGCCTTCTTCAAGGGGGCGAATAGCTCATCAGATGCTATTCGTCCCCCTATCAGTGCATCGAGATGTGGACGTGGTCGAAGTGGTTCTCGGTGATGCTGCCGCGGTTGGACATGCCGCTCCAGCCCGAGCCGTGGTTGATGCGCTGTTTCCAGATGACGTACTTCACGCCCAGCTTGGCCCGGTTGGTGATGGCCCACTCGGCGATGCGGTCGCCCAGCGTCGCATGGGTGGCCGTCGGCATCGAGCCGCCCGTGCTCATCATGAAGTCGCAGGCCCGCCCCAGCGGATGCTCGCCGCTCGATCCGGCGCGGAAGCAGCCCACGCTGAACGGCAGCGCGAAGTTCTTCGCGATCTCCGTCTTCATCAGGCGGGTGCGCGGCGTGATGTTGTCGGAGCCCGACGGGAGCTGCGGCGCCCAGCTGCCGTCGGAACGGCGGCCGGTGGCGAACGGCACCAGATCTTCCAGTCTCTTCTGGATGTCCTCGATGACGCCCTCGGCCTCCTCGCGCTGGTCCACCACGTCGGCGGCGTCGGCCTCGATCTTCGCGGCCAGCTTGGCGGCGTCGTCGACCGCCTTCTTCTTCTCGTCGCGGGCTCCGGCCACCTTGTCGACCAGCGCCTGCTGCTCGGCCGTGAGCTGCTCCAGCAGGGCCGCGCCGCGGCCGTCGGGCAGCGTCAGCAGGGTGGGCAGCTGCATGCCGCCATTCTGGTACTGCAGCAGAGCCAGCTCGGCGACCCGCTGCTCGGCCTCCGACAGCTCCGCCTCGGCCGTGGCCAGCCGCTTCTCGGCGGCCTTGGCCGCCTTGCGGGCGTCGGCCAGCTCGACGCGCTTGAGGTTGTAGCGCTCGATCAGGCCGTCGACCTTCGCGTTGAGCTGCTTCAACTCCTTGCGCAGCTCCTGCTCCGTCGGCTTGGGGTCCGCCGCCGCGGGCGCGGCCGTGAGCGAGGCCAGCGTCACCGTGGTCAGGACAGGAGCGAAGGCCACCGCCGCGGCGGTGACGAAACCGATGGCTTGGTGCGCGGGGGACGCTGCCGCCACGTACTGGGTCCTCTCCCTCTTGCCTACCGGGTTAGCTGACGGGTTCGGGCACGGGAGCGTTGCCCTACCACCGAAGTGGATTCACCCCAGGTGCGTTGGGTCCCCGGCTCCCGGGCGCTCGCCCGGGATTAGGCGTTCACACGGCGTTACGGCCGTGCTCGAAGGCATATTAATGGTAGATCACGAGTAATGCGAGCCAAACGGAAATCTCTTAGTGATCTACTTGTGATCGAAGCATGAGTGCCGCCTCCTCGGGGAGCACGTCGTTGACGAACGCGCCCATGGCGGACTCCGACCCCGCCAGATACTTCAGCTTCCCGGGCGCCCGCCGGATGCTGAACAGCTCCAGATGCAGGTAGGCCAGCTCGCGGTCCTGCCGGACCGGCGCCTGGTGCCAGGCCGAGATGTACGGCATCGGCACCCCGAACAGCCCGTCCAGGGCCCGCAGCACCGAGGTGTAGAGCGGCGCGAAGGCCGCCCGCTCGTCCCCGGTGAGCGCGGCCAGGTCGGCCGCCTGCCGGTGCGGGTAGAGGTGCACCTCGAAGGGCCAGCGCGCGGCCGCCGGCACGAACGCCGTCCACAGCTCGTTGGCCGCGACCACCCGGACCCCGGCCTCCCGCTCGGCCGCCAGCACGTCGGCGAAGAGGTTGCGTCCGGGCCGCCGCTCCGCGTAGCGCCGGGCCGCGCCGAGCTGCAGCCTGGTGCGGGGCGTCACGTACGGGTACGCGTAGATCTGCCCATGGGGGTGGAACAGCGTGATGCCGATCTCCTCGCCCCGGTTCTCGAAGCAGAAGACCTGCTCCACGCCCTCCAGGGCGGACAGCTCGGCCGTACGGTCGGCCCAGGCCTCCATCACCAGCTCCACCCGGTCGTCGGAGAGCTGGGAGAACGAGGAGTCGTGCTGGGAGGTGAAACACATCACCTCGCACCGCCCCACGCCGGGCCGGACCTCGCTCAGCCCTCCGGCATCCTGATATGTCCCAAAATTTCCGGAGAAGGAGGGGAAGCGGTTCTCGAACACGACCACGTCGTAGTCGTACGCCGGGATCTCCGACGCCCGCGTCTCGGACGACGGGCAGAGCGGGCACTCGTGGGCAGGCGGCAGGAACGTCCGGGTCTGCCGGTGGCCCGCCATCGCGATCCACTCCTCGGTCAGCGGGTCGTAGCGCAGCTCCGACGCCACCGGCCGCGGGTCGAGCGGCCGCCGGTCGACGGCGCCGCGGTCGGCCCCGTCGCCCCGGTCGAAGTAGATGAGCTCCCGGCCGTCGGCCAGATGGGTGATGGTGCGCTTCACGCCGCCCCCTCCGCGATGATCAACTCCCCGGCCCTGTCGGCCAGTTCCCTGCGCGCCTCCTCCGGCAGCCCCGCGTCGCTGATGACCACGTCGGCCTCCGACAGCTCGGCGATGGTGCTGATGCCGACGGTGTTCCACTTGGTGTGGTCGGCCGGCACCACGAGCCGGTGCGCGGCGCCGATGAGCTCGCGGTCCGTCTCGGACTCCAGCAGGTTGGGCGTGGTGAACCCGGCGCGCACGCTCATGCCGTGCACGCCCAGGAAGAGCGTGTCGACGTGCAGGTGCCGGATCGCCGCCACCGCGACGGGGCCGACGAGCGCGTCGGAGGGGGTCCGCACGCCGCCGGTGAGCACGACCGTGCGGTCGGCGCGGGCGTTGCGGTGGAAGACGTCGGCGACGGGGACCGAATTGGTGATCACGGTCAGCTCGGGCACGCCGATGAGATGATGGGCCAGCGCCCACGTGGTGGTGCCGGCGGACAGGGCCACCGCGGTGCCGGGGCGCACGAGCCGGGCGGCGCGGCGCGCGATGGCCTCCTTCTCCTGCTGCTGGCGGGCCGACTTGGCGGTGAAGCCCGGCTCCTCGGTGGAACCGGGGCCGATGGCGGTCGCGCCGCCGTGGACCTTCTCCAGCAGCCCGCGCTCGGCGAGCACCTCCAGGTCCCGGCGGATGGTCATGTCGGAGACGCCGAGCTCGCGCACGAGGTCGGCCACCCGGACCCCGCCCTTGCTGCGCACGCGTTCGAGGATCGCCTGCTGGCGCTGCTGTGCGAGCACGCCCCCGCTCCTTCCAACAGATTCCACCAAATTATGACACGAATATGTTGGGGATTGTGAGATTGGTGGATGACCCGCCGCACGCTGACGACCCGCCGCGGCGGGCCACCCGTCACGCCGGCAGGCCGCTCAGCGCCTCGTCGATGCGCTCCTGCGGCAGCGTGAAGTCCTCCATCTCACCCGACAGGTAGCGCTCGTAGGCCGCCAGGTCGAAGTGGCCGTGCCCGCACAGCGCGGTCAGGATCACCTTCTCCTCCCCGCTCTCCTTGCAGCGCAGCGCCTCCGCGATCGTCTCGGCCAGCGCGTGCGTCGGCTCGGGGGCGGGCAGAATGCCCTCGGTCCTGGCGAAACGCACCCCCGCCTCGAAGCACTCCGTCTGCGAGCGGGTGACCGCCTCGAACATGCCCAGCTCGTACATGTGCGACAGCAGCGGCGACATGCCGTGATAGCGCAGCCCGCCCGCGTGGATCGGGTCCGGCACGAAGTCGTGGCCCAGGGTGTGCATCTTCATCAGCGGCGTCAGGCCCGCCGTGTCGCCGAAGTCGTAGGCGTAGCGGCCCCGGGTGAAGGACGGGCACGCGGCCGGCTCGACGGCCCTGATGACCGGGTCGATCTCCCCGGCCAGCTTCAGGCGCAGGAACGGGAAGACCAGGCCCGCGAAGTTCGAGCCGCCGCCGGTGCAGCCGACGATGACGTCCGGCATCTCCTCCAGCTGCGCCAGCGCCTCCTCGCCGATCACCGTCTGGTGCATGAGCACGTGGTTGAGCACGGACCCGAGCGCGTACCGGGTGTCGCCTGCCGACGCGGCGGCCTCCACCGCCTCGCTGATCGCGATGCCCAGGCTGCCGGGGGAGTCGGGGTGCTCGGCCAGCACCTTGCTGCCCGACTGCGTAACGGTGGACGGGCTCGCGTGCACGCTCGCCCCGTAGACGCGCATCAGCGCCGAACGGTACGGCTTCTGGTCGTAGGAGGCGCGGACCATCCAGATCTCGCACTCCAGGCCGAACTGGGCGCAGGCGAAGGCCAGCGAGCTGCCCCACTGCCCGGCGCCCGTCTCGGTGGTGAGCCTGCGCACGCCCTCCCGGGCGTTGTAGTACGCCTGCGGGACGGCGGTGTTCGGCTTGTGGGAGCCGGCCGGGGAGACGCCCTCGTACTTGTAGTAGATGCGCGCCGGGGTGCCCAGCGACCTCTCCAGGTTGCGGGCGCGCATCAGCGGGGTCGGACGCCACAGCCGGTAGACGTCCAGCACCTCCTGCGGGATGGGGACGAACCGCTCCTGGCTGACCTCCTGACGGATGAGCTCCATCGGGAACAGCGGCGCCAGGTCATCGGGACCGATCGGCTCCCTCGTCGCCGGGTGCAGCGGCGGAGGCGGCGGGACGGGCAGATCGGGAACGATGTTGTACCAGTTGCTCGGGATCATTGCTCCAGTCTGCTCCCGCCGCCGGTCAGGAATCCAGCACCGTCAGGCGCCGCGCTCGGCCGCCACCTGGCGGCGCACCTCCGGCACGATCTCCTCGGCGAACCTGGCCAGCTGCTCCCGCTGATCGCCCTCAGGCCACAGGATGAACGTGTCCATCCCGTACCCCACCGCCAGGTCCGTCAGCTCGTCCACCCACTGCCCGGCCGGCCCCTTGAGGAAGCCCTCGCTCGGGCCGTCGGTGATGGTGCCGTTGACGTTGTAGAGCCTGCGCACGTCCCGCGGCCGCCGCCCGGCCTTCTCCGCGCCCTCGTCGACCCGCGCCTGCAGCTCCGGCAGCCGCTCTGGCGGTGCCCACGACGAGGACGGCAGCCAGCCGTCGGCCACCCTGCCGGTGAGCGCCAGCGCCCGCGGCCCGCCGACGCCGAGCCAGATCTCCATCGGGTGCGCCGGCCTGGGCCCGGCCTGCGCGCCCGCCAGCCGGTAGTGCTCGCCGTCGAAGCGCCGGTTGCGCTCGCCGCTCCAGATCTCCCTGACGACCGAGACGGCCTCCTCCAGCGCGCCGATCGCCTGCCCCGGCGTGCGCCGCGTCTCCCCGTACGCCTCGATCGCGTCCCAGAACGTCCCGGCGCCCAGCCCCAGCTCCACCCGGCCGCCGCTGAGCAGGTCGAGGCTGGCCGCCGCCTTGGCGAGCACCGCCGGCCGGCGCATCGGCAGGCTCGCCACGTCGGGGAACACCCGCACCCGCTCGGTCGCGGTGGCGATCACACTCAGCAGCGTCCACGTCTCGACGTAACGCCGCTGATAGGGGTGATCCTGCACGCCGATCAGCTCCAGCCCCAGCCGGTCGGCCAGTCGCGCGTACTCGACCAGCGGATCGTCGGCGTTCGGCACCAGGAAGTAGCCGAACTCCAGCGGGCGCCCGTAATCCCTCATGACCGGACATCTACCCGCGATCCGCTCAGTACGCGACCTTCACCGCGAGCCGGGCCGGGTGATCCGCCCTCACCACCACGTCGGCGACCTCCTGCGGCCGGGCCTCGCGCTCGTACCGCTCGTACGCCGGCAACCGCCAGCGCTCCTCCACGGGCGTGCGGCGCTCCAGCGCGCCCGGCGAGAGCCACACGTGCACGGCCAGCTCGACCGGCAGTCCCCGGCCCAGCAGCAGCGTGCCGTCGAGCAGCAGCACCCCGCCCGCAGGCAGCGTCCGGTACGGCACCCGGTAGGCCCGGTCGGCCCCGCTGTCCCACAGCGCGGGCAGCACCTTCCCCGACCGCCCAGGACCCAGCGGCTCCAGCACCTCGCGCAGCAGCGCCCCGGTGTCGAGCCACTCGTCGTAGAACACGTCCGGATCCGTCCGCCCGAACTCCAGCCGCAGCGACGCGGGACGCAGGAAGTCGCCGGCGGACACCCGCAGCACCTCCCGGCCGCGCACCCGCAGCGGCGCCACCAGCCGATCGGCCAGCTCACCCGGCAGGGCCGCCGCCGCCCCGTCGACCGCCACCCGCACCCACGCCTCGCGCGGCCGGCCGGCGATCCTGTCGGCGAGCTCCTCGGCCAGCGCCTCGACGGAGATCGGTCGTACCCGCATCCCCCGAGCCTACGAGCCGCACCGCGACCGGGCGGCGGCGAACCGGTGTTGACCATCCGGACGGGGTCCGCCGCAGCGGCGGAACAGGTACGAGGAAGGCCCGGGTTCGGGAGAGTCTCCCCGGCCTGGGCCTTCGCTGGTGGAGCGGACGACGGGAATCGAACCCGCGTAGCTAGTTTGGAAGACTAGGGCTCTACCATTGAGCTACGTCCGCGCGAACCGGTCGAAGTCTGGTCTAGACTGCATCCGGTCGTCAGGGCGTAAGCGTACCGGAGTCCCGGAGCGCGCGCGTACCCGGCGCGGCGGGGCGTGGCGCAGCTTGGCAGCGCGCTTGCTTTGGGAGCAAGAAGTCGCAGGTTCAAATCCTGTCGCCCCGACTTGGTCGACCAGCAGGAAGCCACTCACCCGGATGGGGAGTGGCCTTCTGGTCGAGGTCTGGGCCGCTCGGAGACGCGGGCCCGATCAGCACGCGGCCTTCGCTCTCGCCCGGCCAGCCTGGGCCGGTCTTCTCGTCGCACACGCCGGGAAGGCCGCAGACCTTCTTCGCCATCTTTCCGGCCTGACCGGTGATCTCTTTCTTCGCTTCCGGGTCTCTGCCGTTGCTGGAGTAGAGGAACAGGGCGGCGCCTCGACGGCCGACCACCGCCAGGTCGTCGAACTGGGACAGACGCCTGCCGGCCGCGTCGTAGTCGTGACCCTCCACCGACAGAGCCTCGTCCCCGACGCGCAACGGCTTGCTCACGTAGCCGAACCGGTCGCGCTTCACCACGGCCGGCTTCGAGCACGTGGCCAGGTCGGCACGGAGCTTACGGAAGGCGGCCTGGGCGGATCCGGCGTTGCTGTACAGGACCAGTTGTTCGCCGGCGCTCGAGGGCGCGCTGCTCAGGTAGGTGATGGTGCGCATCGCCACCCGGCCGTCGCGGGGCTTCCCTTTTGAGCGGCAGGGGTTGACGTGGAGCTGCTGAGACAGGCTGTCGCTGATCGTCCACCACTCCTCGTCCCCGGCGACGGGTCCCTTGACGGCCGCGCGCTCGGTCAGCAGGAAGTTCTTGGGAATCCTGGGGGCGGTGGCGGCATGGGCGACCACGCTCGCTCCTGCCAGAACCGAGCCGATCGCCAACGCCACGGTCATCGTCCGTTTGATCATGAGTCATTAGATGTGCGGCCTTCCCGAAAGGTTCGCATCGCGTGCCCTGCCTCCGGCCGGTGGCGTCACCTCCGGCCGTCGTCCGGGTCACAGGCCGGACGCGTGCGGTTCGCCGCGTGCGGCAGAATGCCCGTGTGATACGCACTTCCTCCTTGGCCGCCGGCGCAGCCGCGGTGTTCGTGCTGGCCGCCTTCGTCTTCGACGGGCGGGGGCTGGTGGCGTTCTTCTGCGTGATGGCGCTGCTCTGCCTGGGCGCCTGGTTCTTCCTGGACCGCCGCGGGTCCTGAGACGCGCGGGAGGGTCAGGAGTCGGCGCGGAAGAGCGCCCAGACGGCCTTGCCGCCGCGCGCCAGCGGGTCCCAGCCCCAGCACTGGCTGTACGTCTCCACGATGTAGAGCCCGCGGCCGTTCTCGGAGATGAAGTCGGGCTCCTTGGGGCGCGGCACGTCGTCGCTGGGGTCGGCGACCGCCAGCAGCACGTGCGGTGCCACCCGCATCAGCAGCAGGGTGATCTCGCGTCGGCCTCGCGCGTACATGCCGTACCGCACGGCGTTCGTGACGAGTTCGGAGACCACGAGGGCGGCGTCGTCGCCCAGCTCGGACAGGCCCCAGCGGGCGAGGGTGGAGCGGGTGACGTCTCTTGCCGTCTTGACCGAGTCGGCCTGGAAGGGCAGGGGGCACGCCGTGGTGTAGGGCTTGGCCGAGGTGAGCAACTGGTCGAAGCCCACCTCACGGGTGATCTGGAGGCAGCCGGCAGTGGCCAGAGGGTCCTCCACCATCCCGCCACTACCTCCCGGTTTCCCGCCATGGTTAGTGCATGTTTAGCCCAGAATGCACTAAGCCATCATGGGTCACGACGGGGTGTCGCTGCAAGACCCGAATGCACGTGCATGTGCAAGGTACGAGGGGCTGCGGTCATTCGATGCCGGATCCGAATCGGACACCAGGCTGAGACCTTGTCATACCCGGCGATGTGGTGTCACTGTGTGGTGCGGACCTTGATAGGAGGCAGAGTGACGCAGAACCAGCCGGGTTCCGGCCCTACGGCGCTGCGCATCCTTCTGGGATCTCAACTCCGCAAGCTCAGGGAGAGCAAGGGCGTCACCCGCGAGGAGGCGGGGCACCTCATCAGAGGCTCCGAATCCAAGATCAGCCGGATGGAGCTCGGCCGGGTCGGCTTCAAGGAGCGTGACGTCGCCGACCTGCTGACCCTGTACGGGGTGACCGACGACAAGGCGCGCGACGCCGTGCTCGATCTGGTGGCCACCGCCAACGAACCCGGCTGGTGGCACCGGTTCAACGACATCCTGCCCACCTGGTTCCAGGCGTACGTGGGCCTCGAGGAGGCCGCCACCCGGATCAGGACGTACGAGGTCCAGTTCGTCCCGGGCCTGCTGCAGACCAAGGAGTACGCGCGCGCGGTCGTCACCGCCGGATCGGCGGGGCTCAGCCCCGACGAGATCTCCCGGCGCGTCGACCTGCGGCTCGAACGCCAGCGGCTGTTCGACAAGCCCGACGGCCCGATCTTCTGGGCGGTCATCGACGAGGCCGCCCTGCGCCGGCCCATCGGCGGCGCCGAGGTCATGCGCGCGCAGATCGAGCACCTGATCGACCTGATGCGGCAGCCGAGCATCACGATCCAGGTCATGCCGTTCAGCTTCGGCGGTCACAGCGCCGAGGGCGGCGCGTTCGCCATCCTGCGCTTCCCGGACAACGACCTGCCCGACGTCGTCTACGTCGAGCAGCTCGCCAGCGCCCTCTACCTGGACAAGCGCGAGGACGTCGACCGCTACAGCGAGGTCATGGAGCGGCTGTGCGCCGTCAGTACCACGCCGGACGAGACGGTGGAGCTGCTGCGCGCCATCGCGGATGAGTTCTGAGAGTCGCCAGGTCTGCCCTAGACTGACCGTGGCGCTTGGATGCCGCCGTTGCGGAGCGTGCCCCAACGCCGATTATGTGGGCGCGGCGCGCGAGCCGTACCGAATGGACGCGCCCGCGATCACTCGAAGCTTGATCAAGGAGACCACCCCGTGAAGACCGCTGTCGAGGAGCTCAGCCCGACCCGGGTGAAGCTCACTGTCGAGGTGCCGTTCGAAGAGCTGCGCCCGAGCATGGATGCGGCGTACAAGAAGGTCGCGCAGCAGGTGCGGGTCCCCGGGTTCCGCCCTGGCAAGGTCCCTGCGCGCATCATCGAGCAGCGCTTCGGCCGGGCGGTCGTGCTGGAGGAGACCCTCAACGACGCGGTGCCCAAGCTCTACGGCCAGGCCGTCGACGAGGTCGACGTGTTCCCGGTCAGCCAGCCGGACATCGAGGTCACGAAGATCGACGACGGTGAGCAGATCGAGTTCACCGCCGAGGTCGACGTCCGTCCCAGCTTCGACGTGCCCGACTACCAGGGCGCCGAGATCACCGTCGACTCCGCCGAGGTCGCCGACGCCGACATCGAGGCCCAGCTCGACGCGCTGCGCCAGCGGTTCGCGACGCTGACCGGCGTCGAGCGCCCGGCCGCCACCGGCGACTACGTCGTGATGGACCTGCGGGCCGAGATCGACGGCGAGAACATCGAGGAGCAGCAGGCCAGCGAGGTCTCCTACGAGGTCGGCGCCGGCTCCGTGCTCCAGGGCCTCGACGACGCGCTCGTGGGCATGTCCGCGGACGAGGAGAAGAGCTTCCGCACCGAGCTCGTCGGCGGCGAGAACGCCGGCGACGAGGCCGACGTCATCATCACCGTCAAGTCGGTCAAGGAGAAGGTGCTGCCGGAGCTCGACGACGAGTTCGCGCAGCTCGCCAGCGAGTTCGACACGCTCGACGAGCTCAAGGAGAGCATCCGCGAGCAGGTCCGCCGCACCAAGCTCATCGACCAGGTCGTGCAGGCCCGCGACAAGGCGCTCGAAGCCCTCCTGGAGAAGATCGACATCCCGATCCCGGAGAGCGCGCTCAAGGCCGAGATCGACGCCCGCAAGCACAACCTCGAGCACCAGATCGCCGAGAGCGGCCTGAGCCGCGACGCCTACTTCCGTCTCTACCAGACGACGGAGGAGGAGCGCTTCGCCGAGTTCGAGACCGCCTCGGCCCGCGCCATCAAGGTCGGCTTCGTGCTCGACAAGATCGTCAAGGCCGAGGAGCTCGGCGTCAGCGAGCAGGAGCTGACCAACTTCGTGGTCCGCCGGGCCATGGAGATGGGCGTCCAGCCCAACCAGCTGGCCCAGCACCTCGCCGACAACGACCAGCTGACGCTGGCCATGGTCGAGATCGTCCGCGACAAGGCCAAGGCCGTTCTGGGCGACGCCGCCAAGGTCGTCGACACCGAGGGCGCCGAGGTCGACCTCAAGGCCATCTACACCGAGATCAACGGTGAAGAGGTCACCGAGGAGCCGGCCGAGGAGGCCGAAGAGCGGAAGGCCGAGGCGTAACCACGCCCCGTCACCGTCCGAAGCCCCCGTCCGGCCCGAATGCAGCGGGCCTGCCGGGGGCTTCGACCATGCCTGAAGGCATGCGCCGTCAGCGAACAGCCCGTGGACCGGGCATGACCTGTGTGCGGCGCGCGTTAGGGTCACAAGCAAAGCCCATCGATTACGACGCATCGGAAGGTGAAGCTGTGAGCAGCCCGCCGACCTTCTTCCAGCCTGAGTCGCGAGGCCGTGAAAACGGCTCGGCCTTCCGGCTTGAGGACCAGCTTTACCAGCGCCTGCTGCGTGAGCGGATCATCGTGCTCGGCCAGGAGGTCAACGACGAGATCGCCAACCGGATCTGCGCCGAGCTGCTGCTCCTGGCCGCCGACGACCCGGATCGCGACATCACTCTCTACATCAACTCGCCGGGCGGCTCCGTCAGCGCCGGCATGGCGATCTACGACATGATGGAATACGTGCCCAACGACGTCTCCACGGTCGTCATGGGCATGGCCGCCTCGATGGGGCAGTTCCTGCTGTCGGCGGGCGCCAGAGGCAAGCGCTACGCGCTGCCGCACGCCCGCGTCATGATGCACCAGCCCTCCGGCGGCATCGGCGGCACCGCGGCGGACATCGCCATCCAGGCCGAGCAGATGCTCTACGTGAAGAAGACGCTGGCCGAGCGTATCGCCGCCCACACGGGGCAGCCGCTGGAGGTCATCGAGCGCGACTCCGATCGCGACCGCTGGTTCACGGCCGACGAGGCCAAGGACTACGGCTTCATCGACCACGTCGTGCGCAGCGCTCGGCAGGTGCCCTCGCAGGGCCCGGTCTCCTAGGGGAGCTGAAAGTTGAACATCGAAAGCCGCTACGTTCTCCCCTCCTTCGTCGAACGCACGTCCTACGGCGTGAAGGAGATGAACCCGTACAACAAGCTCTTCGAGGACCGCATCATCTTCCTCGGGGTGCAGATCGACGACGCCTCGGCCAACGACGTGATGGCCCAGCTGCTGACGCTGGAGTCGCTCGATCCCGACCGTGACATCAGCATCTACATCAACTCGCCCGGCGGGTCGTTCACGGCCATGACGGCGATCTACGACACGATGCAGTTCGTCCGGCCCGAGATCCAGACCGTCTGCCTCGGCCAGGCCGCCTCGGCCGCGGCCGTGCTGCTGGCCGGCGGCACCCCGGGCAAGCGGTTCGCGCTGCCCAACGCGCGGATGCTGATCCACCAGCCGTCCACCGAGGGCGGCGGCCAGGGCAGCGACATCGAGATCCAGGCCAGAGAGATCCTCCGCATGCGCTCGCTCCTCGAGGAGATCGTGGCGCGGCATGCCGGACGGTCCGCCGCCGAGGTCCGGAAGGACATCGAACGCGACAAAATTCTCAACGCCGACGAGGCGAAGGCGTATGGTCTGATCGATGACATTATCCCGTCCAGGAAGAAGCGAGCTCAGCCCGTCGCTTCCTAGACGAGACGTGAGGCACCGGAGCGCTGCCCAAGAGGGCACGTTCCGGTGCGACTCGCCGCTAGGGGGCTCACTGAGGGCCCAGAAGACGGTAACGTCGAAACCTGAGCGGTTCGGACCGGGTCCGGAGGATACGGATCGCGGAGAGCAGGGCGGTCCCACGCAAAGGAGTATCTGGGGTGGCACGCATCGGCGACGGGGGAGACCTGCTGAAGTGCTCGTTCTGTGGAAAGAGCCAGAAGCAAGTCAAGAAGCTCATCGCCGGTCCAGGCGTCTACATCTGCGATGAGTGCATCGATCTCTGCAACGAGATCATCGAGGAGGAGCTCTCCGAGTCCTCCGAGCTCAAGTGGGACAACCTGCCCAAGCCGAGGGAGATCTTCGAGTTCCTCGACGCCTACGTCATCGGTCAGGACAAGGCGAAGAAGGCGCTCTCGGTGGCGGTCTACAACCACTACAAGCGGGTGCAGTCCGGTGACCGGGGCAGAGACGACGGTCTTGAGCTGTCCAAGAGCAACATCCTGCTGCTCGGCCCGACGGGCTCGGGCAAGACGTTGCTCGCGCAGACCCTGGCGAAGATGCTCAACGTGCCCTTCGCCATCGCGGACGCGACGGCCCTCACCGAGGCCGGCTACGTCGGCGAGGATGTCGAGAACATCCTGCTCAAGCTCATCCAGGCCGCCGACTACGACGTCAAGAAGGCCGAGACCGGCATCATCTACATCGACGAGGTCGACAAGATCGCCCGCAAGAGCGAGAACCCGTCGATCACGCGCGACGTCTCCGGCGAGGGCGTCCAGCAGGCGCTGCTGAAGATCCTCGAAGGCACCACGGCCTCGGTGCCGCCGCAGGGCGGCCGCAAGCATCCGCATCAGGAGTTCATCCAGATCGACACCACCAACGTGCTGTTCATCTGCGGTGGTGCGTTCGCCGGCCTCGAAAAGATCATCGAGTCGCGGATCGGCAAGAAGGGCATCGGCTTCAACGCCATCATCCGGTCCAAGGAAGAGGTCGACACGGCCGACATCTTCGCCGACGTGATGCCAGAGGACCTGCTGAAGTTCGGCATGATCCCCGAGTTCGTCGGCCGGTTGCCGGTCATCACCTCGGTGCACAACCTCGACCGTGAGGCCCTCATCCAGATCCTCACCGAGCCGCGCAACGCGCTCGTCAAGCAGTACCGCAAGCTGTTCGAGCTCGACGGCGTGGAGCTGGAGTTCACCGACGACGCCCTGGAGGCCATCGCCGACCAGGCCATCCTGCGCGGCACCGGCGCCCGCGGCCTGCGCGCGATCCTGGAGGAGGTGCTCCTGTCCGTGATGTACGAGGTGCCCTCCCGGCAGGACGTGGCCCGCGTCGTCATCACCCGCGAGTCGGTGCTGGAACACGCGATCCCGACTCTCGTACCCCGAGACCAGCTCGCCGCCAAGCAGCAGCGGACTCCACGAGAGAAGTCGGCCTGAGCCTCTCCGGCAAGGCCAGCGCCCCGTGGACACCCTCCATGGGGCGTTTCCCTTTCCCGTCTCCCTAGAATTGGTCACCGTGACAACGCCAGAGCTGCCCACCCAGTACACCCCGGCCGACGTCGAGACCCGCAGCTACGAGCGGTGGGTAGCCGAGGGCTATTTCCACGCCGACCCGGGCAGCCCGCGCACGCCTTACACCATCGTCCTGCCGCCGCCCAACGTGACCGGCTCGCTCCACATCGGCCACGCGCTCGACCACTCGATCCAGGACGCGCTGACCCGACGCGCCCGGATGCTCGGCCACGAGACGCTCTGGCTGCCAGGCATGGACCACGCCGGCATCGCCACTCAGAACGTGGTCGAACGGGAGCTCGCCAAGCAGGGCAGATCCCGTCATGACCTGGGCCGCGAGGCGTTCGTCGAGCGAGTCTGGGAGTGGAAGGAAGAGTCCGGCGGCAAGATCCTCGGCCAGATGCGCAAGCTCGGCGACGGCGTCGACTGGGCGCGCGAGCGTTTCACCATGGACGAGGGCCTGTCGCGGGCCGTCCTCACCATGTTCAAGAAGCTCTACGACGACGGGCTCGTCTACCGCGCGGAGCGCATCATCAACTGGTGCCCGCGCTGCCTCACCGCGCTGTCCGACATCGAGGTCGAGCACAGCGAGGACGAGGGCGAGCTCGTCTCGATCCGCTACTCCGACGAGATCGTGGTGGCCACCACCCGGGCCGAGACCATGCTCGGCGACACGGCCGTGGCCGTCCACCCCTCCGACGAGCGCTACGCGCACCTCATCGGCACCACCGTCGAGCTGCCGCTGACCGGCCGCCGCATCCCGGTCGTGGCCGACGAGCACGTCGACCCGGCGTTCGGCACCGGCGCGGTCAAGGTGACCCCGGCCCACGACCCCAACGACTTCGAGATCGGCCGGCGCCACTCGCTGCCGTCCATGACGGTCATGGACGAGCGCGGCGTCATCACCGCTCACGGGCCGTTCGAGGGGCTCGACCGGTTCGAGGCGCGCCCGGCCGTGGTGGCCGCGCTGCGCGCCGAGGGTCTCATCGTCGAGGAGAAGCGCCCGTACCTCCACTCGGTCGGCCACTGCTCGCGCTGCAAGACCGTCGTCGAGCCGCGGCTGTCCCTGCAGTGGTTCGTGAACGTGGGCCCGCTCGCCAAGGAGGCCGGCGACGCGGTCCGCGACGGCCGCACCAGCATCCACCCGCCGGAGATGGCCAAGCGCTACTTCGACTGGGTGGACGACATGCACGACTGGTGCATTTCCCGCCAGCTCTGGTGGGGCCACCGCATCCCGGTCTGGTACGGCCCCAACGGCGAGGTCGTCTGCGTCGGTCCCGACGAGACGCCGCCGGAGGGCTACGTCCAGGACCCCGACGTGCTCGACACGTGGTTCTCCTCCGGGCTGTGGCCGTTCTCCACCCTGGGCTGGCCCGAGCGCACGCCCGAGCTGGAGCGCTTCTACCCGACCTCCGTCCTGGTGACGGGCTACGACATCCTGTTCTTCTGGGTCGCCCGGATGATGATGTTCGGTCTGTACGCGATGGACGGCGAGCCGCCGTTCCGCGTCGTGGCCCTGCACGGCATGGTCCGCGACCAGTACGGCAAGAAGATGTCGAAGTCGTTCGGCAACGTCGTCGACCCGCTCGACTGGATCGAGCGCTTCGGCGCCGACGCCACCCGCTTCACGCTGCTGCGCGGCGCCAACCCCGGCGCCGACGTGGCCATCAGCGAGGAGTGGGCGGCCGGCTCGCGCAACTTCTGCAACAAGATCTGGAACGCGACCCGGTTCGCGCTGATGAACGGCGCCGCCGTGGGCTCGCTCGACGGCGCCGACCTCACGGCCGCCGACCGGTGGATCCTCTCCCGGCTGCAGAGCGTCATCACGGCGGCCGACGCGGCCCTGGACGGCTACGAGTTCGCCAAGGCCTCCGAGCTGCTCTACCACTTCGCCTGGGACGAGGTCTGCGACTGGTACCTGGAGCTGGCCAAGATCCAGCTGGGTGAGGGTCTCGACCACACCCGGCTGGTGCTGGGTCAGGTGCTCGACGCCCTGCTGCGCCTGCTCCACCCGCTGGTGCCGTTCGTCAGTGAGGAGTTGTGGCGCGCCCTGACCGGCGCCGAGTCCATCGTCGTCGCCCCCTGGCCCGAGGCCGACCCCCGCTACCGTGACGCGGCGGCGGAGGCCGAGATCGCCGCCCTGCAGGAGGTCGTCACGGAGGTCCGCAGGTTCCGCTCCGACCAGGGGCTCAAGCCGGGCCAGAAGGTGGCGGCCAGGCTGGGCCTGGCGGGCAGCCCGGTGGAGAGTCAGGAGCGGGCCATCCGCGCGCTGCTGCGCCTCACCGAGCCGGCGGAAACCTTCTCGGCGACGGCCCGCCTCACCGTCGGCGGCGTGACCGTGGAGATCGACACGGCCGGCGCCATCGACGTCGAGGCCGAGCGTAAGCGCCTGGAGAAGGACCTCGCCGCCGCCCGCAAGGAGGCCGCCCAGGCCGCAGGCAAGCTCGGCAACGAGCAGTTCATGGCCAAGGCCCCCGCCGAGGTCGTGACCAAGGTGCGGGCACGCGCCGACCAGGCCGCGGCCGACATCACGCGCCTCGAAGCACAGCTCGCCGCCCTGAAGGTTTGAGCCGTACGGACGAGGGAAGGCTCATTCGTTACCGGGAACGGGCCTTCCGACCGTTCGCAGGCTGCTACAGTTTCCTGCGCGGGGCGGTTCTCGCCCCGACACCCCTGGCGACAAGTCCGAGCTTCCGGTCTGGGTCCATGCGCGTCATTGGACACAGGCGAAAAGTTCGGGTAAGTTAGCAGGGTTGCCCCGGAAGGGGCGTCCGGATTCTACCGGAATCGGGTGGTTTGACAAGAATCATCCGGATCTGGTAAAATAAGGGTACGAAACGAATGAACGCCTCTTCGGCAGGGGCCCGCTGTGGATCTTGCCGGGATGTA